>OMVY01000021.1 GCA_900314635.1 uncultured Methanobrevibacter sp. | reverse complement strand
GAACTTTTAATGGAGTATTGGCACGTTTTGGTCTTAAATTAAGATTTTGGGATAGGAAAATGGTTTGTTAAAAAATCACTCAAATTTGTGACAGTCCCGCTTTCACAATTCTATAAAGTTTTAAATAAAATAAAAGAATAAAATAATATAAACTGACTTATAAAGCATTAAATTATATCAATTGGGATGCTCTAAATTCATGAAATCAATTATGACAAGTTCATGGAAACTTTGGAGTATTTCATAAATCAATTGGAATTATTAATTTTATATAATAGCAAGATCAATTGCTAATTTCAAATCAAAAGGAATGGTTATCATGTGTGGAATTGTTGGATGTGTATTAAAAGAGAAAAAAGCGGCTCCAATTCTATTAGACTCAATTTCTAAACTGGAATACAGAGGTTATGACTCAGTAGGGATAGCTACTGCGGTGGATAGGAAAATAAACCTTAAGAAAGATGCAGGCAAAATCAAGGAAGTGGACAAAAAGCTCGATTTAAAGGACATGGAAGGCAGTTTTGGAATCGCCCATGTAAGATGGGCCACTCATGGAGATCCAAACAAGACCAATTCCCACCCTCACTTGAACATGGACAGGACAATAGCAGTAGTTCACAATGGAATAATTGAAAACAGCGCTGAAATCAAGGAGGAGCTGATTGGTGAAGGATATAAATTCAAATCTGAAACAGATACCGAAGTCATCCCTCATCTTCTTGATAAATACATGAAGACAGGCCTTGATTTGGAAAATGCATTAAGAAAGGTTCTTGATGTAATTCATGGTTCATATGCCATTGCTGCAATCTGTGTCGACGAGCCTGGAAGGGTTGTTGCAACTAGGAAGGACAGTCCTTTAATCGTTGGTATCGGTCATGATGAGTATTTTGTAGCAAGTGATTATCCTGCAATTCTTAAGTACGCCCGTGACATCATCTTCCCTGAACAGGGGGAAATCGTTGTCTTGAATCCTGATGGAGTCACTGTCAAGGATGAATACGACAATGTGATAAACAAGGAGGTAACCACAATCAACTGGTCTCCTGAAATGGCTGAAAAAGGAGGATACGACCACTTCATGATAAAAGAGATAAACGAGCAGGATACCGCCATTCAAAACACCCTCACTCAAAGGGAGAATGTCCAGCAAATCGTTGACGAGCTTAAAGGCGACATCAACAGAGTGGTTTTTGTAGCCTGCGGAACTTCATATCATGCTTCATTGATTGGAAAATACTTGATTGAGCCATTGGCAGGCATTCCAACAGAAGTGCTTCTTGCAAGCGAATTCAAATACTCAGCTCGCACATTGGATGAGAAGACACTTGTGATTTTCATATCCCAGTCTGGAGAAACTGCAGACACCCTGAAGGCGCTGGATATTGCAAACGAGACTTCAAAGACTCTTGCAATCGTCAATGTTGTAGGATCTTCAATGACACGCAGAGCCCAGTATGTAATCCAGACCCAGGCAGGTCCTGAAATAGGGGTTGCGGCAACCAAGACCTATGTAAGTCAATTGACTGCAATCTATCTCTTTGCAGGTCTTCTTGCAGGAGATGAAGAGCTGTTATCTAAATTGGAAAAAGTTCCTGATTATATCAATGAAATCTTAAAGGACTGCGATGTCATAAAGCAATTATCCGTGAAGTACAGGTATGCCAAGGACTTCTTCTATCTTGGAAGAGGATATGCATATCCGACAGCTCTTGAAGGGGCTTTGAAATTAAAGGAGATTACTTATATTCATGGTGAAGGTTATGCCGCAGGAGAGCTGAAGCATGGGCCTCTGGCTCTTATAGACAAGGGAATTCCTGTTGTCGTTCTGCTTCCTCCTGGAGACAATCTTGAAAAGACCATGAGCAATCTCGAGGAAGTTAGGGCCCGCGGTGCGGATGTTCTTGCAATCGGAGCACGCAAGGACAAGGAGCAGTTCACCCATGCCAAGGATATATTTTTAATCAATGATGAGGTTGATGAGATAATCGCTCCTCTTGTATACATCGTGCCTCTCCAGCTTTTAAGCTATTATGTGGCAATATCCAAGGAAGGAGTCGATCCTGACAAGCCTAAGAACCTGGCAAAGTGTGTGACAGTCGAATGATTTTAGAGTTTTTATAAACTCTATTATTTTTTAGTTTGAAAATTTTAATTTTTCTTTATTTTTTTCATTGCACAATAATTAAATTTTTTTTCCTTATTTTCAATTTTTTTAATGTATAGTTTACTATATATAAAAATACGCTTATTTTATCATTATTTTTTGATTTTGATTGAAAATATTTATTAATAATGAAAAATAGATTATTTTTACAATTTAAATTATTAAAATCATCTTTAAATTATTTTTTATAACTTGATATTATTTTTCTTAATCTATAGCAATATTGATTTTAAATTGTTGAATTTATTTTTATTTATCAAATTAGCATTTGTTTGTTAAAATAATATTTATTTGTTATTTTATTTTCATTTAAAGCAAAAATATTTAAGTAATGTTGAATATAATCGTTTTAAGAAAAGTTTAATGAGGCGTTTTATGGAAACAGCTGAAAATTTATTTAAAAGGCAATTATCAAGTCCTCAAGATAGTCATAATTTAGTTTTAAAATATTGCCAAGATGTGATAGTTCCGAAATATGAAAATGTTTTGTCCTGTACTTTTTTCCAACAGTCTCCGCTTGAGGGAATTGATGTTGAATACTATTTTAAAGTTATGGATACAGTATCTTCTAAAGAGTTGAATGATCTAACCACCAAAGTCCATGATGATTTCTGTGATTTTTGCGAGAAAAACAGGATTCCAATAGATTTTGCAAGAGTTTATATAATTGTTAACCGGTGATTTTCATGTATGGTGATGATTTTAACTCTTTTGAACCAATAAACTTTTTTGAGCTTTCTAAAGAGTTATATATGAAAATGAACGGTCTTGATTCAAATGAATCTTCCATCAAGAGAACCATTGTCAGCAGATTATATTATGCTGCATTTTTACATGCTAGGGAATGGTTAATATTGGAAACTGATTATGAGTCCAGGGGTACTGGGGACCATTATCATGTTCCAGAATTTATAATGGTTCATACATCTTTTCCAATGAATATTAAGATAAATCTTAAGGACAGGTTAACTTCTCTTAAAAATAATCGTCATTATTGTGATTATGAGTTGAATAATGAATTTTATAGTTATTTGCCTGACCGCTACAAATTTTCCTTGGATGATCTGTTTGATTTTTCTGATTATATTATTAGAACTTTAAAATAATTTTTTTGTTGATGGATAATTTTTCCTTTTTTTCAATTTTTTTAATGTATGGTTTACTATATGTGAAAATATGCTCGTTTTGTTATTGTTTTTTGATTTTGATTGAAAATATTTATTAATAATGAAAAATAGACTATTTTTACAATTTAAATTATTAAAATCGTCTTTAAATTATTTTTTATAACTTGAAATTATTTTCTTAATCTAGAGCAATATTGATTTTAAATTGTTAAATTTGTATTTATTTGTCAAATTAGTATTTATTTGTTAAAATAATCTTTATTTGTTATTTTATTTCTATTTAAAGCAAAAATATTTAAGTAATTTTGGATATAATCATTTTAAGAAAAGTTTAATGGGGTATTTTATGGAAGACACTGAAAATTTATTTAAAAGGCAATTTTCAAAGCCTTTAGATAGTTATGGTGTTGTTTTAGAATATTGTCAAGATGTGATAGTTCTGAAATATGAAAATGTTTTATCCTGTACTTTTATAAATCCTTCTAAAATTGAAGGAATTGATGTGGAATATTTTTTCAGAGTTAAAAAAGAAGTATCTAGCGATGAATTACTTGATTTAACTTTAAAAGTTACTGATGATTTTTGCGATTTTTGCGATAAAAATAATATTTCATTGAATTTTGAGAGAATTTATATATTTTTAAATAGATGAAATTCGTTTTAAGAAAAGTTTTAAAAATTTTAATGATGAGAAAAATTATTTCACATAGGAGATAAATCATGCTGTCTGAGATGGAAGTGAAGAACTTTAAAAGTTTCAAATATTTTAAAACCAGATTCAATAGATTCAATGTGATGATTGGTCCTAATGCTTCAGGTAAATCCAATTTTTTTGAAATATTCAGATTCTTAAAAGATATTTCCAAGAATGGTTTGTATAGGGCTGTCTATAAGCAGGGAGGAAGCAAATACATTACCAATGTGAATTTGGATAATGATGTTTTAAGCATCAAGCTATTATTTGATTATAATGGCAGATTTTCAAGCTTGATTGATGAAAACGAGAAGATTGCAATTGAATCAGATTCAATAATTTACAATTTGGAATTGGATTTCTCTAATGATGATATCAAAGTTCTAAGTGAAAAAGTGGAATTTCATTGCAGATTTTTCAAGAGGGAGTCATTATTATGTGAAGATGTATTGACTATTGTCAACTCTCAAGGAATGATTAAATCTTTTTTACGAACAAGCCATGAGATAATGGTTGAAGACATAATTCCCCTTCAATTATTGAATCTGATTAATGAAATGTCTTCAAAGGATTCTTATTTCACACTATTGCACAGTCCACTTGCCAATCTCCCATTTCCATGGGCTTTGCTTTTGTTTGATTTTAACTTTTATAATTTCGACCCTTTAAAATCAAA
This sequence comes from uncultured Methanobrevibacter sp., assembly GCA_900314635.1. Lineage (GTDB taxonomy): Archaea > Methanobacteriota > Methanobacteria > Methanobacteriales > Methanobacteriaceae > Methanobrevibacter. The sequence goes on along the minus strand of OMVY01000021.1, from coordinate 38,970 downwards.
AAGCATTACAAAAAATTTTGATAAGTCCTATTTAAGCGAAAATGGTGATAATCTTGCCATAATCCTGAAAAACATTTTAAATACTCGAAAAAGAGAGTTCATGAACTTGTTGAATGTTTTGATGCCTTTTGTTGGTGATGTTGAGGTGGAAAAATTCGCAGACAGTTCCATGGCTTTTAATTTAAGTGAGAATTTTTCTAAAAATCACTTTCCTTCCTCGTTTATTTCAGATGGGACAAGCAATATGATTGCTTTAATCATAGCATTATATTTTGAAAACAATAATTTTATTTTCATTGAGGAACCTGAGAGAAACATTCATCCCAATATGATTTTGAGTCTTATTGAAATGATGGAGGAGGTTTCCTTGAAAAAACAGATCTTTGTTGCGACTCACAGCGCTGAATTTTTAAGACAGTCTCATGATGATGATATTTACTGTATCTGCAGAGATATGGAGGGATTTTCCACAGTTTCAAAACCTGCTGATGAGGAATACATTGCGGATTTTCTAAAGGAAATGGGTATTGAAGACTTGTATCTGAATGGAATCTTGAATATTTGATTTTTTAATAATTGAATTTTTATTGATTTTGCATCTTTTAAATTTAATTTTTATTCATATTCCATTTCAGTATTTTTTTTAAATTTACTTATCTTTTGTAGCTTTTATCATTGTTTTTTGATTCTTTTTAGATCAATCTCTCTTTATTATTTTCAACTTTTCTAAATTTTTCTGGTGATTAGATGTTTAAATTATTTTATATTTTTGTAGAGGGGAGTGATGATAAGCGATTTTTTGAAAATTTGATTGTTCCTAAATTATATGAAAAATATGGGAACAAATGTAAGATATTTGTTATTCCTTACCAGCAGCGTAAAAATGCCGATATAAAAAACAATATTGTTAGATATGCTAAATCAAACAATATGAATTATGTATTTCTTGCAGATTTGGATTCTGTGAATTATTCCTCATTTAAAGAAAAGATTAAGCATTGTCAGGACATATATCCTGACTTGGATTATGAAAAGATTTTCATAGTGGTTGAAGAAATAGAAAGCTGGTATTTATCTGGAATTGATGATGCAAAAGATATATATTCTGAATTTGAGATTCCCGATTGTACTGATGATATCAGCAAAGAGGATTTTGAGGAGATGATAAGAAAATCCACTAAATTTAATTCTAAATTGGAATTCATGGAGCAGATATGTAGGGACTTTGATTTTGATAAAGCTGTAGAGAGAAACACTTCTTTGAAATATTTTTTAAAGGAATTGAAATTGCTTTAATTTTTAAACAGCTATTTAAAAAACTATATTTCATTCATTTCACAGGTAATATGCATTCAAGTCTTTTGAATGCTTTTCAAACTCTTCCACCACATGATCGCTGTGTGTGCTTAAGACAACATTCACTCCATTCTCACTTGCCTTGGAGAGATATTCGGCCAGAATGCATATGCTTTTTTTATCAAGATGATTCTCAATGTCATCGATGATTAGATAATCTCCGGAATTTATCACATGCTTGATGTGGAAGACTATATTTGATAATTTCTTCAAAGAATCTGATGCCAATGATGTATTAATCAAATCAGATCCTGTTTTATAGTAAAGACTATCATTTTCCTTGACTAAGTGTGTGTTTAAAACATCCTTTTCCAAATCTAATCCAATTTCATAAAGCGGAGATTTGATATTATTGTCCAGTATGAATTTGGCAAAATCTTCATTCAATTCATCCAGGAAATATGAGGTTGAAGTTTCAAAGATCTTGTTCAGGACGGTCTTTGCGAAATTTGAGTAAAAGAATATGAAATAGAAATCATAGTCCCTTCCATTCAGTGAGTCTATGTATTCGGAGTTCATCCTCACTTCAACTTCATCTTCAAAGTGGATTGACAAGAGGGGTTCATTGCCGCTTTCAAGGTCGATGTTTATGTAGGGGAAGTTTTCAATCTGTGTGTTCTCATAGCTTGTGTTTCTGTATGAGAATTTGAAGTCTTCTGTTCCGTTTTCTATTTTTTCTCTCTTGTCTGATTTAATCAAATCTTCAATTCTGGTGTGATATGTGTTTTCAAGCTTTTGAGAGAGGCATATGTTTGCAAGATTCTGTATTCCCTCCTTGTATAGCATGTCGAAGTCTTCCATTCGTATTTTGAAAGGTTCTGAATCGATGGAAGGATTTGTATTAATGTACTCTATGAATCCGCTCATGAAATCGTTGAAGAACTCCTGATTTATGCTGTTTTTTAAAATTGTGGCTGCTGTAAAACTTAATTTTGAGCTATTGAGTTCTGGATGCTGGTTGTTTATGACTGAGTTCAATGAATTTATTAGTTTCAATATCATTGTTTTTCCAGTGTTGTTGGTCCCTTTTATGATGGTGAGGGGCTTTATTTCTATTGCAGCCTCATCGATTGGTCCGAAATTGATCAGGGATAGTTTTAACATTTTTTCCATTCCTTTATGCAGTTTACTGAAGCTGATGTATTGTGTTCCTCCGCGCATGACCCTCTTGAATTCCGTCCAATCCAGATTTGCAAGGAAAGTCTTCACAATATAGGCAAAAGAGAAGTAGTACTTGCTCATGAGGTCGTCCCTCAGCTTTTCAATTTCCTTGTGGTCTGCATAAGGATAATCAACCAGGCAGTTGAGATAGCCGTCTTCATTTAGCCATTTGGAATAGTCTTCTGTAATCAGGTAGCCATTTTTCTTGGCCCATTCGTAGAATCCTGTTCCAGGAAATGGAACTGACTGCTGGAAGAAGCACATGTCTGGATAAACGCTTTGTGCAAACTTGTATGTTTCCTGGATTGTATCCAGATTGTCTCCAGTGAGGCCTATCATGAAGCATCCGAAGACCTTTATGTCAAGTTTTCTGGCGTTTTCTGCAAAGGCTCTTGACTGTTCGAGGGTGATTCCCTTCTTGATTTGATTGAGGACATCCTGATTTCCGGATTCATATCCGCAGACAAGCAGCCTGCATCCTGCATCCTTCATCTTCTGCATTGTTTCGAATTTAAGGTCGACTCTTGTATTGCAGCTCCATACTGGTTTGAGGCCTCTTTTGATGATTTCATCGCAGAAATCGATGACTCTGTTCTGGTCTACTGTGAATGTGTCGTCTTCAATGAAGATCTCCTTGATTTGAGGGATTTCCTTCAGGATGTATTCGAATTCATCAGCCAGGTCCTTCACGCTTCGGGTTCTGTATATTCTTCCTCCCATTGTTGAAGGATAGCTGCAGAAGTTGCACTGGTTCGGGCATCCTCGTGAAGATACGATTTGTATCATCGGCTTCTGGGCAAATGCATAGGCATAATCATCGAAGTTCAAGAATTCCTGATAAACCTTGGAGACATATGGCAGGGAGTCCAGGTCATCCAAAGGCTCTCTGTCTTCTGTGTGTGCGACTTCATAGCCTTGAGAAAGGTCATAGTCCTTTAAATTTGATATGTCTTCTCCTTCATCGTTTACTCGATAGGAAACTCCTCTGACCTTTGAAATATCACCTGTTTCGATTATTTCCCCAACTGTGTAGTCGTATTCCTGTCTTAAAATGTAATCGATTCCCTCGCATGCTCTTAATACCTCTTCAGGCAGTATTGTGGCATGGGTTCCTCCAATAAGGATTTTTGCACTTGGATAAGCAGCTTTTATGGCGTTTATCACTTCATAGTCATAAGCACATGTAGGGGTTGTTATCTCGGCCATTATGTAATCAGGGGCAAATGATTTCACTTCTTCGATTGTGTCCTCGGTTGTGTATGCCTTTGTTATGCAGTCCACTAATTTGCAGTCATGGCCTTCCCTCTGGCAGACTCCAACACAGTATGCAAGCCAGTATGGATAGTACAATGTTCCTGACTTTGTCTTTTCCGGCCATCTGCTTGCACGGCTTATGTTGAATTTGTATGGCAGGTTTAAGAATAGAATTTTCATATTTATCATCAGAATTTTTAAGTAAAACAAGATTTTTTACAAATCTTTTTATGTAATTTTATATAAACTATATTTTAAATTTAGTATTATATAAATTTAAATAATTATTAATTTGATACAAATAAAAATAAATTCAATAAGAACCATACTTTTATTAAAAGTTATTCGATTATTTTTCATGATTAATTTCAAGATTGCGAGGGATTACCATTAGCCAGTACAAAATAAGCGTCATCATTCCTGTTTATAATGGAGAAAAGTATTTGAAGAATGCTCTTGACTCTCTTTTAAACCAGACAATAGGATTTGAAAATCTTGAAGTGATAATAGTAAATGATTGTTCCCGTGACAATTCCAAGGAGATTATTGAAGAATTCAAAATGGAAAATTCTGTTTCTAATGAATCCTGCTCTTCCAATATCATTACCATTCACTTGGATGAAAACATCGGTGGGGCATACGGACCTCGTAACATTGCCCTTCAACATGCAAGCGCGGATTATCTGATGTTTCTTGATGCTGATGACTCATTTGAAGAGGATGCTTGTGAGATTCTTTATAATAAAATAAATGAATACGATTGCGATATTGCCTTTGGAAGATACCTTCGCCATTATCCTGAGAAGAATATTGTTCGAAAGTCATATACTCCATATGTGGAAACTCTGGATGTGCCTTATCTGGATGATCTTGTAAATGGAAGCAATATTAGCGGATTATCAGGTTTCCTTTGGAGATATTTCATCAGCTATTTCTTTTATGGAAGATCCATTAAAAGAGATGATAATCATGAGATATTCATAAAGGACTTGAAGCTTGAGAATAAAGAGGACATAGCTGTTTTCAAGATACTTCCTTCATTCTGGACGAAGATTTATAAAAGAAGTCTGATTCTGGATAATGATATTGAGTTTCCTCCATTCGTTTCAGCTGAAGATTTGAATTTCCTTCTTCTCGCTTCATTTAATGCCGATGGAATCCTTTTTATCAATGACAAGGTTGTTTATAATTATTACATGCGGCTTGAAGAGGAGGAGAAGTCAATTACCAAGAATATTAATTTCAGACTTGTGGATGATTCCCTAAAGGCTTATAGGATGGCTTCAGAGATTTGTGATGAGTATGGAATCAAGAACAAGGATCTCTTTTTAAATCCTTATCTTTTGAATTGGATCAGTTTATATTTAAGCAGGGACAATACCAGGAAAGACAATTTGGAATTCAAAAAGGAAATTGGTTTGTTAAAAAAAGGCAAGAAGCCTGGAATCAAATACAGGATGATTTTAGGATTTATTGGATTGCTTTTGAGGTTTAAATCCTGATTTTTTATAGTTTGAAATCTTTTTTTTAAAATCTTTTAATTTTATCAAATATTTAAATGATGATATTTAATATATTAATAACTAAAATTAACTATTTTTTTACTTATAATTCGAGATGTAAAAATGAAATATGATTATTTAATAGTAGGTTCCGGCCTGTTTGGTTCTGTATTCGCGCATGAAATGACTAAAAAAGGAAAAAAATGTCTTGTTATCGAAAAAAGAGACCATGTTGGAGGAAATGTTTATACTGCAGAAGAACATGGCATAAATGTGCATAAATATGGTGCCCATATATTCCACACTTCAAATAAGGCGGTTTGGAACTACATCAACCAATTTGCCGAGTTCAACCGTTACACAAACTCCCCTGTCGCCAACTACAAGGGCGAATTATACAACCTTCCTTTCAATATGAACACATTCTACCAGATGTGGGGAGTGAAAACTCCGCAGGAAGCAAAAGATAAAATTGAAGAGCAGAAGGTTGAAGCCAATATAACAAATCCAACCAATCTTGAAGAGCAGGCTATTTCACTTGTTGGAATGGATATTTATGAAAAGCTTGTTAAAGGATATACTGAAAAGCAGTGGGGAAGAGACTGCAAGGATCTTCCAGCATTCATTATCAAAAGACTGCCTGTCAGATTCATATTTGACAATAATTATTTCAATGACATGTACCAGGGCATACCTATTGGAGGCTATACTAAAATTATAGAAAAGATGCTTGATGGAATAGAAGTCAAACTCAATACAGATTTCTTTGATGATAAAGAGAAATGGTCCTCCATGGCAGATAAGGTTCTATTTACAGGAATGATTGATGAGTATTATGATTACTGCTACGGCGAGCTGGAATACAGGGGACTTGAATTCGAATTTGAAACATTGGATGTTGAAAACTATCAGGGGAATGCTATAATAAATTATACCGATAGGGAGACACCTTTTACAAGAATCATAGAACACAAGCACTTTGAAGGTGCAGAGTCAGACAAGACAATCATTACAAGAGAGTATCCTAAGAGCTGGATAAAAGGAGAGGAAGCTTATTATCCAATGAATGATGACAAGAATGGCGCATTGTATGCAAAATACAGAAAACTGGCTGAAAAAGAGGATAATGTCATCTTCGGTGGAAGACTTGGAATGTACCGTTACTTTGACATGTGGCAGGTCATCGATGAAGCTTTAAAACTGGTTGAGGATTTAGAATAGGATTGTTTTAATTCTTATCTTATTTATCCTTTTTTTTAATTTTTATCTCTTTTTTAATCTTTTTCTTTTCTTTAAACCTTTATTTTTAGCTATTTTTTATTTTTTAGTTAATTTTATAAAGTAGTATTTAAAAAATTTATAGTAGTATTATTTTTATAGAATAATTTATTAAATGCGCTCAATGAATAAAACTGAAACTTTAAAGGAATTAAATCATGGAAAGTTCAAATATTCAAGTTTATGTTGTTTCTCATAGTGTGGATGATATAAAGGACATAGATGCAAACGATATTTACACTCCTCTTTTTGTTGGTAGGGATGGGAAGGATAATTTTGGTTTTCTCAGTGATGATACCGGAGATAACATATCAAATAAGAATTCTTCCTATTGTGAGCTTACTGGTCTTTACTGGATGTGGAAAAACAGTCCTGCAGACATTATAGGTCTTGTGCACTACAGAAGATACTTTGCAAAATGGAGACTTGGAAAAAGACTGGAACGTGATGACCTGGAAGAAATATTCAGGGATTATGACATAATTCTTCCTAAAAAGACCACTGCCCTATTAGGTTCAGTTTATGAGGATTATGACCACTGGAACTATGCTAAAGACCTTGATTTATGTGAAGAGGTAATTGGAGAACAATGCCCCGAATACTTAGACAGCTACAAAAGAGTTGTTGAGGGCAAGGATCTTTATTACTACAACATGTTTATAGCACCTAAGGAAGTCATTGCTCCTTATTGTGATTGGGTATTTCCAATACTTGCTGAAGTGGAAAAGAGAGTGGACATGACTGGATATGATGATTATCAAAAAAGAATTTATGGATTTTTAACAGAACGTCTCTTTGATGTCTGGATGGATAGGCAAAATCTAAGAGTAAAAGAATGTGAACTTAAAGTAAATGGATTAAGACTTAATGTTCATATGTGGATTGTAAAAAGAGCTATTGTAAGATGGGCTTATATTCATATTTATATGGGTTTGCTCCATAAGGATATGAGGCGTTAATTTTTTAAATTAAAGGGGGAGATTCAATAGAAAAAGACGTTAAAATTTATGTTGTTACTCATAAACAATATGACATTACTCAAAACGACATTTATAAGCCTCTTTTTGTTGGTGCAGCGAATAAGGAGACTTATGGTTATTTAAGGGATGATGTAGGAGATAATATTTCCGAAAAGAACCAAGATTATTCTGAATTTACAGGTTTATACTGGATTTGGAAAAATAGTCAAGCAGATATTGTTGGCTTAAACCATTATAGAAGAGTTTTTGCAAATGGATATCTGGGTAGAGGGAAGCTATTAGAAAAAGAGCAAATACTTCATGCCTTAGAAAATCATGATGTCATTGTTTACAAGAAAAAGAAATTAGCTAAAACCCTTTATGAAAATTTTAGAATTCATGTTACAAAGGAAGATATGAATATAGCTAGAGATGCCTTTCATAAATTCTATCCAGAATATAGTGATACCTATGATGAAGTTTTGAATGACCGTGAGATGTATGCTTATTCTCTTTTCATATCTTCAAAAGAGTGGCTAGATGATTACTGTGAGTTCTTATTCAAATTTTTATTTTATTTGGAAGAGGCTTTGTATAATGCAAATAATTTAAAAAATAAACGTGTGATAGGCTATATAGCTGAAATTTTATTATATGTTTACATTAAACATTTTAAATTCAAAACTAAAGAGTTTTATATCAAATTTCTGGATGCTAAATCAAGTAATTTGGCTAATTTGATAAATGATTCTCAAATCTTTGCATATATCTATTATTATATTTATTTAAAACAAAAAATGATAGATTAATCTTATGAGTCTATTAAAGTTATATTTTCAGATAAAAAGAATGGAAATCTGTCAAAACCACATAATATTGGAAAAAGTTTCTAAGTCTGATTATTCATGTTTTTAGACAAGGAATTCAATGATTAGATATCTAGTTTCAGCTCAAAAGTATATACAAAAATTAAATATTAAAAATAGGTAAAAATTATGAAAATTCAATTGTATGTTGTCTCACAAAGTGAAGAAGATATTAAAACCATTAGAAATGATGAAATCTACACTCCTTTGTTTGTAGGCAGAAATGGTAAGGATAATTTAGGTTTCTGTAGTGATGACCGTTTTGAAGGAAACATATCTTCAAAAAACAAAGATTACTGTGAATTGACTGGTCTTTATTGGATGTGGAAAGCTTCTGATGCAGATGTAATTGGATTATGTCATTACAGGCGTTATTTCAAAGGTAAAAATGGAAAATTAATTGAAAAAGATGAAATTCTAGATTACCTTAGCGATATGACATGATTCTTCCTGAAAAAACTGAATTAATAAAGGGATCTTACTGGGAAACCTATGAAGGTCATTATTTATATCCTGCTTTGGAAATAACTAGAGATGTCTTGGCAGATAAATCAGAAGAATTTTTGGAAACTTTTGATAGAATGTTGAATCAGTCCAGCTTTTCTAACTACAACATGTTCATAGCTTCCAAGGAAATAGTGAATGATTATTGCTCCTGGGTTTTTCCTATTCTTGAAGAAGTTGAAAACAGGATAAACGTGGAAGAGTATCCTCGTGTATTTGGATTAATATCTGAAGCTATTTTCAATGTTTGGATAGAAAAAAACAGGCTAAAAGTCAAGGAATGTCCAGTTTATTATTTGGGAAATGACTTGAAATTCAGAATGGCCATATCAAACAATGTATTTTTAAGAAAAGGATATAGATTCTTGTACTTTAATTTCTTTAAAAAGTCCATTGGAAAATGGTTAGAAGAAAAAATTCATAATATGTTTTATAAATAACTTTATATGATTAAGTAAAAAATATATAACATCATATATTTTTTTGATTAAATTCTATAACTTGATTTTCATAGTATTATTATTGAAATAGATCAACAACTTTTATTCTGGGTTAATATGAGTGAAATAAAGACATTATTTAAAAATTTCAGTTGGGTTACATTCTCACAAGTCGTCACAAATTTATGTGCATTTGTCTGGACTATTCTAATAGCCAGATATCTTGGTGTGACTGATTATGGAACCCTTTCATTCGTTATCTCATTCACTGTACTCATTGGAATAGGCACAGATATAGGAATGTCTGTTTATACAACCCGTGAATTGTCAAGGGACCGAAATAAAACAATGAAATTTGTAAACAACATCGTCCCATTTAAAATAGCCCTATCGATTATTTTATGTCTTCTTACTGGTGGAGCGGTATATCTTCTTGGATACAGCCATTTGGTGGTTGTACTAACATTCATTATGTTCATTGAATCCAGCTTCATAACCATGTTCGGTTTTGTAAGCGGCGTATTCCAAGCTCACGAGGAATTAAGGCCTAGCTCTACAGGACAGATAATCTACAGCATCTCATTGGTTCTGCTCACTGTGCTTGTATCAATTTTGGATTTGGGAATAATTGCTGTAGCTGTTTCTTATGCGGTGGCATACTTCATATGTCTTATTTATACATCAAGTTTACTGGTTAGAACTTATGGAAAGCCCGAGTTTGAGTTTGATTTTGCATTCTGGAGGGATGCCGCAATCAAATCCCTTCCATTTGGTCTGACTGCATTCTTTTATACCATCTACTTCTCAATAGATGTTGTAATGATTTCCATGCTTGCTGGAGATTATGCTACAGGACTTTATAATTCCGCATATAAGGTCATTTCAGTATTCACTGCATTTTATGTGATCTATCAGTATGTGGTATTCCCTCTCATGAGCAAATTATATGCCGAGGATACAAATCTATTGAAAGTGAGTTTTGAGCAATCATTTAAATATTCCTTGCTCATATTGCTTCCAATAATCATAGGAGTCTATTTATATGCTCCATATCTTATTAACTTGATATATACTAATGAATTTGCTCTTGCGTCAGGCCCTATGCAGATATTGATTTGGACAGTTGTTTTCCTGTTCATTAATGGTGTGGCCACTTCCTTGTTGAATTCAATCGGAAAAGAATTTTCAGTAACTAAGATTTATATTGTGGCAGCTGTCTTCAATATAATTTTAAACTTCTTTGCAATTCCTGTCTGGTCATACATGGGAGCATCTGCAGCTACTGTCTTAAGCGAAATCCTGATTATGGCCTTGATGATGCGTGAGATTTCCAGGACTGAATATTCCCCTGATTGGTCATTATTGAAAAATGTTGTGAAAGTAGTAATCTGTGGCATTATTCTAGCCATTGTTTTGTATGTTATAAATGTATCATTGTGGCTTGCTATTCCAATTGGATTGGTAGTTTATCTGGCTTCATTATATTTGACTGGAACAATAGATGATACTGACAGGTTCATTATAAATGAAATTTTAAATAGGAATTAATTTTTCTATTTAAGTAGCAACTGTTTGGGAAGTTTTTCGCTATGATTATGCAAAATATTAAATAATTTAAAATCTAACATTTAATTGAAAACTAAATTTTCGTACATGATAAAATCAGGAATTCTTTGGAATTCTTTTTTTATAATTAATATTAAATATCTAATCATCTTAATAGTATAATATAAAATCAAACTTATTTTTACGTGATTAAATGGACGAGAACACAGATTCAAATTATGTAAGGGATTCCACCGTAATCGATGACACCATCTATGGCCTGATAAACGAGGCCTTCGAGATGGAAAGGAAAACCAATAATCCAGAATATAGAAACTCCATCTTCAAGGAAAACATGGAGTACTTTGTAAAAACAGATGACGGGTCTTACAGCATCAAGTCAAGGGAGATAAACCACAAGGTTGAAACCCTACACACTTCAACCGGTGCGATATCCGAATCCTTTGAAAAATTTATCAAGCCTTTAAAATTGGATTATGAGAAGGACATAGCAATTCTTGATATCTGTGCCGGTCTTGGATACAATACTTCTGCTGCTGTTGATGATTTCCTGAAAAATTCAAGAGGAAATGCATCTCTTCAAGTTGACATGCTTGAAATATCCAAGCCGACCCTTGCAGCAGGACTTCTTGTTCCATCACCGATTGAAGCTCATGACATAACCAAGGTCGCAATAGAGGAGGAGCTTTTAAAGGAAGGCTATGCCTCATTGAGGATGGAAAATTCAAAAATTCCTGATAATGTGGATATCAACCTCTACATCGATGATGCAAGACGTGTCATACAAAATCTTGAGGATGACAAGTATAATGCGATATTTCTTGATCCCTTCTCACAAAACATGGCGCCTGAATTGGTGTCACTGGACTTTTTCAATGAATTCAGACGGGTGATTAAGGAAAATGGAATAGTGGCCACATATACTTCATCCGCACCTGTCAGGATGGCTTTTATTGAAGCGGATTTTTATGTATCACAAGGGCCGATATTCGGACGCTTTCAAGGAGGAACCCTTGCAAGTCCGACAACAATCAACTTGACCAAATCACTTCCTAGAAATGACGAGATAAGAATGGCCTTGTCTGATGTTGGAGTTCCATTCAGAGATCCTGATTTGAATCTGAACTCAAAGGAGATACTTGACAACAGGACTGAAGAGCGCCACAGGGCACGACATAATACCAAAATATCATCTGCTGTTAAGACTCCGATATTTCTGGGCCAGGAGATGGAGGACGAGCCTTTAAAACGCAGGGTCGAGAGGAATCTTGCAAGAATGAATATTCCTGGAGTTCTCTCTGATGAGGCCTTTTATCTGATTGAGCCTGAAGAGGATTGGTGCGAGGATTACAGGGAAGATAATAATTCAAGAACAAGAATTCTCGAGATGATGTCCAGATTGGATGAAATAGCTGGTAAAAAAGCTTGATTCAGCTTTTATTTTTTAAAATTTTTTCATAACTTTTTAAACTTTTTTCTAATTTTTATATAGTTTCTTTATTGTTCTTTTAATCTTTTTTCTAATTTTTTAAAATTATTTGCTTTGATTTATTAAATTGCTCCAACTTTGAAATTTTTTTTAAAGCTATAAAATTTTCTAAATTTTTATAAAAATTAATATTTGCTTGTAAAAATTATATTAACTTGAAATATTTTTTCTATTTGAAATTTTAAGACTTAAAAAAAGTTAATTTTAAATATTAGTTAGTTATAATCTATATTTACTTAATTGAGATAAATTGTAGGTAGAAAATATATGGATTTCAACAAATATGAAGACAAATATATGAAATCTCTGACGGAAATGTATATTAATGATTTGCTTTGATGCTTTGGCTATGATTATAGAATCAAAAAGATCTTGAATAGTGAAATCGTTGTAAACAGTGCCAGGTCCATTCGAATGGATTTCCTAGCGGAAACTTGCTGTGGCATATTGATAAATATTGAATTCCTCTCAACTGCTCTCAATCAAAAGAAGATAGATCAATTTCATGAATATGCACAAAAAGCAAGGGAAAAATATGGAAAAAAGGTTTTAACCATCGTTGTCAGCACTCATGCCGAGAAAAATGAAACCGTTTGCGATAATTTCGCTTTAGACAGTTGGTTTACTATGCATGTCAAATCGTTTAAAGAATTCAGCGAAAAGAAAGCTTTAAATGATATTAAATTAAAAATAAAACAAAATAAGGAACTTTCAGACAAGGATTATTTGAAATTATCTGTTATTCCTTTTATGAGGTCTGATAACAAAATTGACAAGGTTTTGTGGGATGTTTGTAGTTTGGTGAACAAGGTCAAGGATAGTGATGATGGCCGATTAGATGCTCTTAAATGGGGTCTTATTGTGCTGGTGGAGAAGTTTGTGACAAATAATAACAGGAAAAGAAGAATTTTTGAGTTGATAAAGATGGAAGGTAGTTATTTTTATGAATTGTATGGCAAGGAAGAAAGAGAACAGGGTCGTGCTGAAATGGCTGACAAAGTTATTCGAAATTTACTAAAGGATGGTGTTAGTGTTGAACTAGTCTCTAAATGGACTGGAGTAAAGGATGGTGTTAGTGTTGAACTAGTCTCTAAATGGACTGGAGTACCTATTAATCAAATTAAATCTTTTAAATTTTAATCTATCTTAATTTAAGACAACCTTTATTTAAAATTGTCTGTTATTCCTTTTATGAGGTCTGATGAGCGAATTGACAAGGTTCTATGGGATGTTTGCAGTTTGGTGAACAAGGTCAAGGATGGTGATGACAAGCGTCTGGATGCTCTTAAATGGGGTCTTATTGTGCTGGTGGAGAAGTTTGTCTCAAATAAGAACAGGAAAAGAAGAATTTTTGAGTTGATAAAGATGGAAGGTAGTTATTTTTATGAATTGTATGGCAAGGAAAAAGTAGAACAGGGTATTGAAATAGGATTAGAAAAAGGACATAAAGAAGGTCGTGATGAAAAAGCTCAAGAAGTAATTCAAAATTTATTAAATGATGGAGTTAATGTTGAATTAATCTCTAAATGGACTGGAGTGCCTATTAATCAAATAAAATCTGTTAAATTTTAATCTATTTAATTTAAGACAAGGATTATTTGATATTGTCTGTTCTTCCTTTTATGAAGTCTGATAACAAAATTGACAAGGTTTTGTGGGATGTTTGTAGTTTGGTGAACAAGGTCAAGGATAGTGATGATGGCCGATTAGATGCTCTTAAGTGTGGTCTTATTGTGCTGGTTGATAAGTTTGTCTCAAATAATAACAGGAAAAGAAGAATTTTTGAGTTGATAAATATGGAAAGCAGTTATTATTTTGAATTATATGGCAAGGAAAAAGTAGAACAGGGTCGAATGGAAATTATTCAAAATTTATTAGAAAGTGGTTTAAGTGCTGAACAGGTTTCTAAATTGGCTAAAGTTCCTCTCAATCGAGTTCAGTCAATAAAATTTTAATTTAAGATAATATTTTAGAGTTGGGGATTATGTGTTTGTCGGAAAACAGTTATTTTTATGAATTGTATGGCAAGGAAGAAAGAGAACAGGGTCGAATGGAAATTATTCAAAATTTATTAGAAAGTGGTTTAAGTGCTGAACAGGTTTCTAAATTGGCTAAAGTTCCTCTTAATCGAGTTCAGTCAATAAAATTTTAATTTAAGATAATATTTTAGAGTTGATGATTATGTGCTTTTTGGAAAATACTTATTATTATGAATTGTATGGTAAAGGATGGTGTTAGTGTTGAACTAGTCTCTAAATGGACTGGAGTACCTATTAATCAAATTAAATCTTTTAAATTTTAATCTATCTTAATTTAAGACAACTTTATTTGAAATTGTCTGCTGTTCCTTTTATAAAGTCTGATAACAAAGTTGACAAGGTTCTTTGGTTGCATGTGTTTATTTTAATATTTAAAATAATATTCATTCCATTAAACTTATTAATGATTTTTGTTAATTAAGGAATTCCATTGGATTCCTTTTCTCATTTTATTCGTTTATTTTCAAGCTTTGCTTTTTAAATTTTTCAAGGTACTGTTTTATTCTCATTAAGCTCATGCATAATTTTTTCATATCTCTAAAATACATTCAGTAAAAAACTTTTTAAACTTTTAAATCCAAAATAAAACTATTAAAATCTATTTTTAAAATATTTATGTGAGAATTATGTTTGAAATTAAAGCTAAAGACGGAAAGGCAAGAGTAGGCGTCCTTAAAACCAATCATGGAGATGTTAAAACACCAAACCTCATGCCTGTCATTCATCCAAGAAAGCAAACCATAGATGTGGGAAAATATGGTGCGGATATTGTAATTACAAATGCTTATCTGATTTACAAGAACGAAGACCTGAAGGAAAAGGCCTTGGAAAATGGATTGCATGATTTGATTAACTTCGACGGACCTGTAATGACTGATTCAGGATCCTTCCAGCTTTCAGTCTATGGAGATATTGAAATCACAAATAAAGAGGTCATTGAATTCCAGGAAGCCATAGGAACAGATATCGGAACCTCACTGGACATTCCAACAGCTCCGTATGTGACAAGGGAGCAGGCTGAAGGCGATATGGAAATCACACTTGAAAGGGCAAGGGAAGCAATATCATATGTGAAGGACAATGATTATGATATGATGATAAACTCTGTTGTCCAAGGGTCCACTTTTTTAGACCTTAGAGAGAAATGTGCGGAGGAATTGTCCAAGCTGGATGCGGACTTATATCCTATAGGTGCTGTAGTGCCTTTGATGGAGCAGTACCAGTACAAGGATGTTGTGGATGTTGTAATGCATTCAATGAAGCATCTGCCGGATGATACTGCAAGACATCTCATGGGTGCGGGACATCCTATGGTATTCGCACTTGCAGTTGCAATGGGCTGCGACTTGTTTGATTCAGCAGCTTACATATTATATGCAGAAGACGACAGGTTCCTAACCACCCGCGGAACAATCAAGCTTGAAAACCTGAATGAAATGCCATGTTCCTGCGAGGTCTGCTGCAAATACACTCCTGATGACTTAAGAGCCATGGACAAGGAGGAAAGAGTCAATCTGATAGCACAACACAATCTGCATGTAAGTTTTGCAGAGCTGAGGCTCATCCGTCAGGCAATTTATGAAGGTTCATTGATGGAGCTTGTGGAAGAGCGATGCAGGGCACATCCTCTGCTTTTAGATGCACTTAGATGTCTTGGAGACTACAGTGATGATATAGAAGTCTATGAGCCTAGAAGCAAGAAATCAGCATTCTTCTACACAGGACCAGAGTCCTTGAAGAGAGCTGAAGTCACAAGGCACTTGAACAAGATGAGGGCAAGGAAAACCAAGAAGAACCTTGTTGTTCTAGCTGGAAACAGAAAGCCTTATTCTAAATTCATCAACAAGGATTACAAGAAGTTCTATTTGTACAGCCTGGATGAAGATAATCTGACTGAAGAAGAACTTTCAAAATTTGAAGATGGAATTCCTGAAGGCTTTGATTTGAATATAAAGGATGAAAATACTGATTACCTGGTATTTGACATTCCATTCTGCCTCATACCATTAGAACTTGATGAGGTTTATCCATTAAGCCAGAACGAGGCTCCTAAAATCAATGATGAGATTGCAGTGGAATTTGCCCGTGACTTTTTGGTTGAATATGCTGAAAAGTATGACAACGTGCTGATTCACCCTAGAATCGTTGATTTATGCGAGCTTGACTATATTGACTTGTATGTGGATCCTGAGAGAATCAAGGTTAGAAAGAACGACCTTGAAAAAATAAAATCCATAGCAGACTATCAGTTTGGAGACGGTGCTGGAGAAGCCTTGTTTACTGGAAAGATTGAAATTGAAAAAAGCAAGAAGACAGGCAAGATAAGGCATATCTTCGATAAAAAGCAGAATATTGTAAACATGAGGGCCTCAGACAGCCTTCTGATTCTATCCAAGCTCGGTGCTAAAAGGCTTTATTCCTGCAGCGAGGGAATGAAGAACAAGGTCATGATTAGTAATAGTGTGGAATCCTTTGCAAGAGATGGAAAAAGCGTTTTCTCCAAGTTCATTGTCGACTGCGATGAAAACATGAGATCCAATGACGAAGTTTTAATTGTAAATGAAGAAGACGAGCTTTTAGCATTTGGAAAAGCTTTAATCGGTGCAAAGGAAATGAATGACTTTTCTGTAGGTCAGGCAATTAAGACAAGAAAGGGATTTAAGAAATAATTGAATTATTTCATTTATTTTTTTATTTTAATTTAGTTTTAAGTGTGTTTTAATTGTTTTTGATTTTTAAATTTCAATATTAAATAATAATTATTAAATATTTTAATAAATAAAAAGAGAATTAATTAAAATTATATTATTAAATATTTTAATAAATAAAAAGAGAATTAATTAAAAATTATATTATTAAGAGGATTTATTATGATACCTGGTATGAACATGAACCCAAAGCAAATGAAGCAGATGCAAAGACAAATGAAAAAAATGGGAATGGATATGAAAGACCTTGAGGGAGTTGAAGAGGTCATCATCCGTCTTGAAGACAAGGAAATTATTGTCTCTCCTGCTGAAGTCAACCAGATGAACATCATGGGTCAACAGACATTCCAAGTTTCTGGAGAAGTTCACGAGGTTGAAAGGGAAGTGGAGATTGTTATTCCTGATGAGGACATTGAAATGGTGGCAAATCAGGCTGGAGTGACTAGGGAAGCTGCTGAAGAAGCCCTGATTTCAACCAAAGGCGACCTTGCGGAAGCTATTTTAAAACTTGCCCAATAATAACTATGGTTTTAAGGCGTTTGCTGTCTTTTAACTGACATTTGGTTAATTGAATTAAAATTTTATTAGCTTATTTTATATTTTTTTATTATAATCTTTTTTCAGGTGATTGAATGACAACTATTGCACATATTTCAGATTTACATGTAAGTAGAACTGATTTTGATGAGAAGGCATTTCTTACAGCTGTTGAAGAGATTAATGCATTGAAGCCGGACATGATTCTTCTAACTGGAGATGTTACAGACAACGGCTATTACAGGGAGTATGTAAGGGCTACAGACTATTTGAAAATGTTCAATGCTCCATTATTCGCTATTCCTGGAAATCAGGACTCAAAAAACAGAGGTTATGAAGTCTTTGAAGAGCTTATCGGCGAGAGAAGCTGGAGGGTTATTACAAAGGACGGCCTGATTGTAATAGGCTTGGACAGCACATCCCCTGATTTGGATTCAGGCCATATCGGCCGCGAGCAGAGGATCTGGATGGACCATCAAATCAAAAAGGCCATGTCTGATAGTTGTAATTTCTCAATTGTGGCATTGCACCATCATGTAATCCCAATTCCAAAAACAGGAAGAAACGCAAACATACTCATTGATTCCGGAGACATGCTGGAATCTGTGATTTCAAACAATATCAATCTTGTATTAACCGGTCACAAGCATGTTTGTCATGTTTGGAAATTGGAGAATACCTTGTTTGTAAATGCAGGCACTCTATCTTCTTGCAAATTAAGAGGAAAGGACAAGAATTCCTACAATACCTACTTCATCGATGAAAATGAGGTTAAATTATGCTTGAATGAAGTAGGCGGCAAGAAAAAAGTGCTTAGACAGTTCATTAGAAAATAATTTTTTTCTAATTTTATTTTTTTGAATTTTTTTGTTTTTTTTGAATTTTATTTTTTTGAATTTATTTGATATTTTCCACTTTTTCAGTTTTTTCATGATTTTATTTCTTCAACGAAACATTTATATGTATGTAAGAACTTACTAACATAATGGAATCACAAACTCAAAATACTGAAGAAAAGATTATAGAAGCTTCATTCAGAGTAATAGAACGAAATGGCATTTCAGGAACCACCACTCGTCAAATTGCAGATGAAGCGGGGCTCAGCGAAGTAACCCTATTTCGCAAATTCAAATCCAAGGAAGGAATTATAAAGGCCGTAAAAGATTATTACACCCAGTATTTCATCACTCTTTTAGAAGAAACTTTCTCATATGATGAGAACAATTCCATAGAACAATATCTTGAGAAGATATTTCTATTTTTAGTGAATCTTCCGGAAAAGGATTTCAATATTATTAAATTATCCTTGGAAGAAGCCCATGGAGCATTAGAAAGCGAGAAGATTTTTAAATCTATTTTTGAGTCAGTAATGGAGAAATTATATGGCTTTTTCACTTTAAAAATCCAACAAGGTGAAATCAGGGATGTTAATGTCAATGTCCTTTCCTTGAATATCTTTGGAATTATTTTTGAAGCGGCTGTTCTCTGGAGACTGTATAATCTGAATCCAGAAGGTGATGTCAATCAGTATTTTAGAGACTTTTTAGATATTCTTTTAAATGGAATTTCAAGTGAAGCATGAATTCTAAATAATTGATTTCGTGCTTTAATTGAAATTCCTTTTTTGCTTAGAAATTGTAAATGAGGATAAATATGAGAACAACATTAAAAAACATTCTTGAAATTAATAAAAATGATTTTAAATCAGTTTTTTCCAATCCCATAGTTGTAATTACTTTAATTGGCATAATAGTGCTGCCTTCATTATATGCAGTATTAAACATACAGGCTTGCTGGGATCCTTATGGAAATACTGGGGATTTGGACTTTGCCATTGCAAACATTGACAATGGCTCAACAATCGATGGGGTGGATGTCAATGTAGGCAACGAGGTTGTCGATGAATTGAAGAATAATGATGACTTCAATTGGAAATTTGTAAGCGAGGAGGAACTGCGGACGGGGGTCGAGGATGGAACTTACTATGCAGGTATAGTTATTCCCAAGAACTTCAGCGAAAACATAGGCTCCATAATGACAAACAATCCTCACTCAGCAGAGCTTGAATATGTTCACAATGAAAAAACCAATCCTGTAGCTTCAAAATTAAGTGATTCTGGTGCTAAAGCGGTTTATAATAAAATTAACGCTAAAGTGGTTCAAATAATCAATCTTGCGGCTTTGGATAAATTAAGCGAGCTTCAAAGCGGATTGTCCCAGGGTGCAGGCCAGTTGTCTTCAGGAGCCGTAAAGATTCAGTCTGGAGCAAGTCAAGTTTCTTCAGGTTCTTCCAAGGTATCCTCCGGTGTGGACAATGTTAAATCAGGAGCAAGCAAGGTAAAATCAGGCGCATCTGAAGTATCCAGCGGCTCTTCAAAAATCTCTTCCGGCGCTTCTCAAGTTTCAAAAGGCTCACAAGATGTTTCATCAAGCGCAGATAAGATATCTCAGGGTGCTGGCCAGGTGGAATCCGGTGCTGCCCAATTGGATTCAATCGATACCAGTCAGATTCCATCAGCTGAAGTGCAGACTGTTGTGCAGGGTTCAAAATCATTGGCTAATTCCAGTTCAAGCCTTGCAAGGTCAAGCAGCAGTCTGGCCCAAGGATCTTCAAAACTGGCAAACAGTTCAGTAGGCTTGGCCCAAGGTGCAGACGCACTTGCAAAAGGTTCATCCAAAGTTGCCAACGGCTCAACTCAGCTGGCGGACGGTTCAGTCGAACTTGCAAACGGGGCATTGAGTCTTGCTGCAGGTTCCCAATTACTGGCGGATAATTCAGCATATGCATTATATGCCGCTGCAAGTTCCCTCTCTCTTGCATCCAGTTCATTGTCAGATGTTACTGGTGTTGATGATGATAAAATTGGAGATTACATATACTCTCCTGTCAAATTGAATGAGAATGAATTGAATCCTATTTCCAATTATGGCAGCGAGGTATCTCCATTTTATATTGTGCTGTCAATATGGGTCGGCGCTTTGATTAGCTGTGTGATGCTTAAGCCTGGATATGCATCCAATACAAAATACACTCCAACAGAACTGTACTTCGGAAAGCTTGCACTATTCCTGGTGGTTTCCATATTACAGGCTACTGTTACTATTACAGGCTGCTTCCTGCTTGGAATCGATGTTGACAATCCTCTGATGTTTATAGTATCCACTTACATTATTTCAATTGTTTTCATGGTGATTATCTATTCCATTATAGCATCACTCGGCGATGTAGGAAAGGCAATCACAATCATTTTCCTTGTGCTTCAAATTTCCGGAACCGGAGGAATTTACCCTATTCAATTGATGCATCCATTTTTCCAAACACTTTATCCTTACCTGCCTATGACTTATGGAATCATGATGCTGAGAGAGTCCTTGCTAGGAATGATCTGGTCCAATTATCTGCCTGCAATGGCGAGTTTGATTGTTTATGGCGTTGTTTTCCTGCTTATTGCAGTTGCTGTAAAAATCAGGTTTGACAAGAGGACCCATTACTTTGAAGAACGCTTAAATGATAGCGGATTATTCTAAATTCACATACAAGTGGTGGCCTTTAATTTATAAAAATAATTTGAAAATAAGTTAATGGCTATCTTAACTTATTTTTTAAAATGTGGGTTTGAATTAAGCTTCAAACATTTAGTTTTTGTTTAATAAGGTTTTAATTATTAAATTAACGTTTTAAACAGCGTTAATTCTTATTTTTTAAAATCAGCAATAACTTAATTTTTTTTTTATTGGATTTCTTCCTTGGAGATTTTTTTTATAAGATTATCCCTTGGAATATTTTATAGGCCTATTCCTTGGAATATTCTTCATCCAATTCCATTTTTACTTCATTGAATCTGCTTATGCTTTGGTAAATCAGCTTTTCATAGATCCTGTCCATGTTCTTGTTTAAAAAGTCAACTCCTTCCTGGGTTATTCCGCCTTTGGTAGCTACCTGAGAGATTATCTCCTCATTGGATAAATTGTAGTCGTCCTTCAGGCTTGCTGTTGCAAGGACTGTTTTTGTAATCATCTGTTCCATTTCATTCTTTGGAATGCCGGATTTCATGCTTGCTATACTTGCCAGTTTCTCGATTAAAATAGCTATGAATGCAGGAGCGCAGCTTGTTATTATGGTGCTGACTTCAATATCATTCTTCATAGAGAAGTTGTTCAAGTCGCTGGTGTAATTGAAGGGATTTTCCATGTCCATGTTGAATTCTTCAAATTTCTTGACATAGCTGAATTCATTGAAAAGGTCTTCAATATACTTCTGCTCCTCGAATCCAACCTTGGAATTGTGCTTTATGAGTGTGACTCCCTTTCTTCTGTTCTGGGATGCGATGGAATTGCTTGAGCTGACTGTTGAAGCATATGTCGGGATTATCATGCTGAACTTGCCGTCATGTATTTTTTCCACATTTTCAAATTCCAATCCTGAGCAGGTATACATTATGTGGCAGTTTTCTTTTAAGAAAGGCTTGATTTCATTTAATAAGTCCTTGAACTGAGGGGTTTCAACTGCTATGATGATTTTTTCACATTTTGAAGCTAGTTCTGTATTGTCCTCTGTTATTTCCACATCCAGTTCTTCGTATTCCTCTTTAAGATGCTGGATTTTTTCGATGTTTCTGTTTGACACGATTAATTTCTCGTCATCAAACAATAATTCCAGTTTTAAGATGTTTTCTACGATCATTGACCCCATATGGCCGTATCCTATAAGCCCGATATTCATTTGCACCTGCTCCTTGTACTTGTTTATAAGATGATTTTGATATTTTTATCAAATTGATTTTAAAAGTATTCAATTTTGTTTGTTTTCGATATGGATAATTAATTTCCATTTATTTGCTAAATTAATCTATATTTTTAATTATATTTATATATTGCCTTATTTTTATACTTGATTATTGAAATAAATTAATTTAATAAATTTTTATTTTTTAAGTTTTTCAATATTTTTCATCCAAAAAATCAAAAATCATGAAATGTATTACTTTGAAAATTGATTTTAATAACCTTTTATTAGAAAAATAGCAAAAACTTTTATATTATGTTAAACCCATATTAAAATATGGATAATTTATTGGAAATTTTATTCTATTTTTAATTTAAAAATTTAAAAATGGTTATTTTCCTTATAAATTGGCTAAAAATAGTTATTTTTTCATTTATGAATTAAATAATAAAAATTTATGATTTATATTAAAAATTATCTATTATAAACTATTATTTATTAATATTAAGATGTTTAATGAATTTTAGAACTATTCTTAAAACAGTTTTTTTAGATTAATTTCGGAGCTGTTTGTTAAATCAGTTCTTTTTAGATTTATTCTAGAGCTGTTTGTTAAAACAGTTCTTATTAGATTATAAAAATTAAATTATCATTAAAGAATCAATAAGGAGATAATATGGCATTAGTTAATAAAACTATCAATAATCCGATGTATATTTTACGTGATGATACAGAAAGATTCGAAGGAAGCAGAGCTTTAAGATACAATATTCTTGCCTGCCAGATCTTATCAAGCATTGTAAGAACCACTCTTGGTCCAAAAGGAATGGACAAGATGCTGGTGGACAAGATGGGTGATGTTGTTGTTACAAATGACGGAGCAACAATCCTTCAGGAAATGGATATAACCCACCCAGCAGCTAAAATGCTTGTGGAAATTGCAAGAAAACAGGAGCACATTGTAGGAGACGGAACCACAACTGCGGTTATTCTTGCTGGCGAGCTGCTCAAGAAGGCTCAGGAATTGTATGAAGATGGAACTCCAATACCTACCGTATTGCTCGGATATCGTTTAGCTGTTGACAAGGCATTGGAAACCCTGTTTGAGACCTCAATTGATGCTGATGATGAAGAAACCCTTCTTGGTATTGCTAGAACTGCAATGACTGGTAAGGGATCAGATTATGCCAAGGATGAACTTGCAGAACTCCTTGTAAAAGCTGTTCAAAAAGTAGAAGACAATGGCGAAGTAGACAAGAAGCTTATTAAAATCCACAGGATAAACGGCGGAGCCATTGAAGATTCCGAACTTGTCGATGGTATCTTTGTAGACCAGCCAAGAGCAAGGGAGGACATGCCTGCTGAAATCCACGATGCAAAAATCGCACTTATGAAATATCCTCTTGAACTCAAGGATGTAAACAATGCCAAGGTCGACCTTACCAATCCTCTTGAATTGCAGGCATTTTTAGACAATGAAGAGGAAATGCTTAAGGATATTGCAAACCAGATCATCGACTCAGGAGCAAATGTGCTGTTCTGTCAGAAAGGAATTGATGACTATGTACAGCACTACCTTTCAAGAGCTGGCGTCATGGCATTTAAGAGGGTTAAAAACACCGATATTAAAAGAATCATGATGGCAACCGGCGCTGAGCTCATCACCAATATTGAAGACTTGTCTCCTGAATCCCTGGGTACTGCAGACTATGTTCACCAGGAGAAGGTATTCGACCAGTTCATCACATTCATTGAAGGATGCAAGGATCCTAAGGCAAGCTCAATTTTAATTCGTGGAAGTACCAGACACATTTCCTCTGAAATCGAAAGAGCAATGGACGACGCACTGGGTGTAGTTGCAGCTACTGTTGAAGAAGGAAAAATAGTCATAGGCGGAGGAGCAATAGAAATAGAAATCGCCCGTAAATTAAGAGCTTTTGCAAACACAATCGGCGGAAGGGAGCAATTGGCTATCATCAAATTTGCTGAAGCTATTGAAATTGTTCCAAAAACTCTGGCTGAAAATGCAGGACTCGATACTATTGACTTGTTAGTGGAACTGAGAGCTGCTCACGAAGACAATGTAAATATGGGAATCAATGTTTTCGAAGGAAAAGTAGTCGACATGAAGGAAGCAGGTGTTGTTGAACCTCAAAGAGTCAAGAAGCAAGCTATTCAATCTGCTCATGAAGCTTGTGAAATGATTTTAAGAATCGACGACCTTGTAGCGGCTGCAGGAGCATTGAACACTCCAGATCCTGATGAAAACCTGGACGACCCTACTTATGCTTCCAACATGACTGGCGGTATGCCAGGCATGGGCGGAATGGGTGGAATGGGCGGAATGCCACCTATGATGTAAGTCTAACGATTCAGGAATTTCTTAAAATTATAATGGGGCCTTTCCCATTTTTTCTTTTTTTAATTTTTAAATTTTTACTTTTATTATAAAATATTTTTAAAATTTATTATTATATTAATAATATTTTTATTATAATCGCTAATTTTTTTATTATAATTTTTTCACTATTTTTTTAAAGATTTTTTTATAATTCTTTCACCACATTTTTTTAAAAATTTTAAATTTTTTTTCAATTTTTTTAGATAATTTTTTTATAAATTTGTACAAATTTTCTATGAAAAATCGCTTATTTTTTAATAATTTTAATTTTTTTTAAAAAATCACATAAAAATATTTCATTTTTTCTTATTCTACTTAAAATGTTGTAATTTGGCATAAAAATATCTTAAATCACTTATTTTTTAATTTTAACAATTTTTTAACTATTTTTAAAAAATCGTCTTTTTATTAATCTTTTATATCAACTTTATTTAACTTATATTTGTTCTTTTTTTACTTAAAAACTCTTTATTTGTTTATTTTTGATTTATTAAAGTTAAAATAATTGAATTTTTATAAAAATAAGTTATTATAGGTTATATTTTCATATTTAAAGGTTAAACAATTCTTTTTTAATTTTTTTTAATTTAATTCTTTTTTAATCAATTTAAGATTTATTTCTTAAATATCTAATGATATTAACAATCTTCCATTATTTTTTATAATTTTTAACTTAAATTAATCTTTATTTGTTAATTTAAAGCTTTAATATTGCTTGTTTTTTAATTTTTTTTGTAGAAATCTTTATATAAGTTGAAATAAAAAAATATGAAATGAGCTATATTGAATTTTTTAATTCAAATAGTAATTTAATTCAGGAAAAAGATTTTTTAAAATGATTTTTCTCAAATAAGAAACTTTATTGGCAAAAATCTTTTAGATATAAAAATTTCTTAACATTTTTTAGAATTTTTATTTCTATCTTTTAATTTAGATTTTCTCGCTAATCTTTTAATTGGAGTTTTTTACTAAATCTTTTTTAAATTAGATTTTTCTCCTCACTGAGGAGTTTTTTGCTAATCTTTTTTAATTTAGGTTTTTCTCGAAAAGTCTTTAATTGGGAGTTTTTTCTAATTTAAAATTTAAATTTAAAGGTTTCTGAAAAATGTGAGGTGAAAAAATTTCAAAGAAGAATGGCACGTTGCTTGTAGCTGCTCTATTGTTGCTTGTCTTTATGATATCAGCAGTATCAGCTGCGGATGCTACAGGAGAAGACTCTTCAGCCGTGGAAGAAGATACGACAAGTTCGGTTGAAGAAATCAGCGTTTCAAATGAAGAATCTGTAAGTGACGAGAATTCAGAAAATGAAGTTTTAAGTACAGATAACACCGATTCTCTATCAGAATCCGAGACTTTAAAGAATACCTCCCTAACAACTAATTCAAGTTCTGTTATCAGAGGTTATGATATTTCAGCCACTTTGACTGACTCAGATAATGTCTCTTTATCCAATAAGGTCGTTACATACACTTTATCCGGAAAAACATATAATAAGACCACTGATTCAAATGGTAAAATTACCATTCCAATCAATCTGGCTGCTGGAACATATACTTTAAAGCTCGCTTTTGCTGGAGATGACAATTATTCAGGCACAACAAAAAGCATCAGCTTGAAAGTTTTAGCCAATACCCCAAAAATTACAACAGGATCCACATCTGTCATGAGGGGATATTACTTCTATGCATATTTGAAGGATGCTGCTGGAAAAGCATTGAAAGGACAAAAAATTACTTTCAAGGTAAATGGCAAGACTTATACCAAAACTACCAATTCAAATGGTAGGGCTGCATTGAAGATCAAACTGCCTGTGGGAAAATACAAAGTCAATATTGTTCATTCCGCATCAGGAATATATTCCTATGCCAAGAAAACCGTTACCATCAAGTCCTTGGCGAACACTCCTAAGATAAGCTTGTCTTCAAAAAGCGTTATCAGGGGCAAATACATTTACGCCTACTTGAAAGATGGTGCCGGCAAGGTTTTAAGTGACAAGAAATTGACTTTCACATTGAACGGCAGGTCATATGTCAAGAAAACCAATTCAAACGGCAGAGCTGCATTGAAAGTTAAAATTGCAGCTGGCAAATATCGTTTAAGGATTTATCATTACAAATCAGGTGTTTATGATTATAAAAAGAAATCTGCTACTTTGACAGTTCAAAAGAACACTCCGAAAATTAGTGTTGAAAATGCCACTGTCATTAAAGACAAATATCTTTATGTATATTTGAAGGACAAGGCAGGTTCAGTAATGAAAAGCCATAAAGTAAAGATAAGAATCAATGGCAAGACATATACTAAAACAACCAATTCAAACGGCAGAGCTGCATTGAAATTATCTATGGCTGCTAAATCATACAGCACAAAGATTTCATTCGATGCGGTATCAGTATACTCTTCCAAATCAGTTACCAAGACCATCAAAGTTATAAATGATCCATATAAGAATTCAATATTGAATATTGAAAAGGCTGCAACAAATGTCAGAAATTATGTGGATGATTACGGCAAATTGCCTGAAACTGTAACCGTAGGCTCTGAAACTGTAACAATCGAAGAGTTCTCCTATCTTATGGGTGAAGCTATTGCGGCACTCAACAAGGGAAGCACTGGAAAAGTTTCCGTTTTAAGTGGAATTGGCAGTGTCAACAGCACAAATACCAGTTTGAATACCAAGGTTTTCAAAGCCGAATATCTCGACCTGGCCAACCGCGTGGTATCTCATATAAATACCAACAAGGTGCCTGCAGCAGAGATTGAGGTTTATAATTCCAGCAAGGCAAAAGTTGGAAATGCAAACTTCGATTTGTACACATACTGCTTTGCAAAGATATTGAATTTCTATAGAACCGATGGCTATCTGCCTAACTGGTGTACCTTTGAAAGCGATGTATTTGATGATACATCAATTATTCCTTCCAATGATACCAGTCCGGGCAAGGTAACAACAGCGGACTCCAGTGATTTCAAAAAGGGCTTGAATGAGAAGAATACCGTATCTGATTTAAGCCAGTATTTGAAAGCCGGAGGACATTGCGCTCTCAATCAAGCTATTAAAAACAAGGCGGCCAGTCTGACCAAAGGTCTGACCACTACTGCTGCAAAAGCTAACGCGATATTCAACTATGTCAGAGACGGTATAGAATACAGTTATTATGCAGACAGTAAAAAAGATGCTTCCGGAACATTGAGTTCAGGTTCTGCAAACTGCTGTGACCAGGCAAACCTTGTCGTGGCATTATGCAGAGCAGCAGGAATTCCTGCAAGATACTCTCATGCTCAAGGATGCACCTTCTCAAGCGGTCTTGTTACAGGACACGTATGGGCGCAGATCTTAGTTGGAGATACCTGGTATGCTGCCGATGCTACAAGCAGCAGAAACAAGCTTGGTGATATCAACAATTGGAATACAAATTCATACAATACATTGAAACAGTATGCGCTTATTCCATTTTAAGTACTTAAATTTTGAGGATTTTTTTCCTCTTCATTTTTTTCTTTTTTTATTTTTTTAATTATTGGACTTTTTTTTTAATAAATCATTTTTAATAATTTTTTAGTTCGTATTTGACTTTTTAGGCGCCTATTTTTTTTAATAAATCATTTTTTAATAATTTTTTAGATTGTGATTGGACTTTTTTTGATGTCTTTTTTCATTAGATCATTTTTTAAATTTTTTTAGGTTGTGATTTTTTAATTTCATTCTGCTCAATTTTTTAGAAAAAATTGTAAATTTTTTTAACTAAATTCAGTAAAAAGTTCTGTTTTAATAGTTAATATTTTTATTTTTTCTAAATAGCTTTATACTCATTGTTTTTAACAAATTTTGCTTTATTTGCTTTTAATTTGCTTAAATATGCTATTTTGTCATTGTTTTTTATTTTAGATATATTGTAAACTATTTTTTACAAAATGTCTAATATTTTGCTCTTTATATCGATGTAGTTTTATGGATATTTATTCTTTTTTTAGTTAAATAATCATTATCTAATCAATTTTGATTTATTAAGCTAATATTATTTGAATTTGAATTAAAAAAAGTAATTATAATCCTATTTTTAATCGTTAAAGCATTAGTTATTCTTTTTTAATTTTTTTTCTATTTTTTGCTTGTTTTTTATTAATTTATTATTTTATTAATTTATAGATATTTTAAATTTAATTTGTGTCTTATTAAATTAAATAAAGAATTTTTAGTGAGATATTTTTAATTTAATCTCTTTAAATGGCTTGTTTTTGATAATTTGTATTAGAAACGTTTATATAAGTTAAGAAATTAATAATAAACTAAGCTAACTTGAATTTTCCAATTCAGGTTATCTGTAATATTCAGAATAGATTTTCACTTAATATTCATTATATTTAAAATCCTGTTGAAATGGATTTTAATTTGAATATACAAAATCTTAGATTTATAAATTTTCTATCACTTTTTAGATAATTTTTATTTCTAGTTTAAATTTAGATTTTCTTCCAATGAGGAGTTTTTTTCTAAACTTAAAATTTAAATTTAAATGATTCTGAAAAATGTGAGGTGAAAATATCTTTATGAAGAAGAAATCATTGCTTGCAGTTGCTCTATTGTTGCTTATCTTTATGATTTCAGCAGTATCAGCTGCGGATGCAAGTGGAACGGATTCTCAAAGCGCTATTTCTAGTGTTGAATCGGATTCGATAGCAGAAAGTTCTGTTGACGAGTCAGATTCTTTGAGTGTTTCAAGTGATGTATCTGAGGATGTCTCAAGTGATGCTAGTTCGCAGGAAGTTTTAACTGCTGATAATTCTTCTACTATTATCGAATCCAGCGGTGCTAATGATTCCACTTCAAAGGAAACAGTATCCGCTTTACAAAGCAGTGAAAAGCAGTCAAGCTCTATTTCAGGCTCTGGAAGCTCTGTTATCAGAGGATACAGCTACACATCTGCTTTAGTGGATTCCAATAACAAAGCCTTATCAGGTAAGAACATAACATTCACAATATCTGGTAAGAATTATACCATTACAACTGATTCAAATGGTAAGGCTGCATTGCCTATCAGCCTGGCTGCAGGAACCTACTCCCTGAAGATGGCTTTTGCAGGAGATGATGACTATCTTGCTTCCAGCAAGACTATAAACATCAATGTTTTAGCAAACACTCCGGCAATTACAACAGGAAGCACTTCCGTAGTAAGAGGATATTACTTCTATGCTTATCTCAAGGACAAGGCAGGTAAAGCTTTAAGCGGTGAGAAGCTTACTATCAAGGTTAACGGCAAGACTTACACTAAAACTACAAATTCCAATGGAAGAGTGGCATTGAAGATCACACTTCCAGCAGGCAGCTATAAAATGAATATTTATCATTATGCTTCTGGAATTTATTCATATGCAAGCAAGTCCGTTACTTTAAAGTCAGTAGCCAACACCCCTTCAATTACTGTAGCCGATTCAACTGTCATAAGAGGCAAATATCTTTATGTTTACCTCAAAGACAAGGCAGGCAAGGCATTGAGCGGACAGAAAGTCACCTTTAAATTTAATGGCAAGACTTATACCAAGACCACTAACTCTAATGGAAGAGCTGCATTGAAGTTTACTTTGAATGCAGGAAAATATTACACTCAGATTTATCATTATGCATCAGGTGTTTATGCTTATAAAAAGAAAGCTCTTACAGTAAGCGTTCTTAAAAACACTCCAAAGATTACAGTTTCCAATACAACCCTGATTAAAAACAACAACTTGTATTTCTACTTGAAAGACGGGGCAGGAGCTGCAATGAAGAGTGCAAAGCTTACAATCACATTAAACGGAAAGACCTACACAAGAACTACCGATTCAAATGGTAGGGCAAGCCTGTATGTCAGCCTGGCAGCGAAATCATACTCCCTCAAGGCGAGTTATGCAGCCAGTTCAGTCTACTCCAAAGCAAGCATCAGCAAGACTTTGAATGTTATCAATGATCCAAGCAAGAATTCCATTAATAATATTCTAACTGCTGCTTCAAGTTTGAAGGCTTATGTCAACAAGAACAAGGCATTGCCTAAAACAGTTACTGTAGGTTCTTACAGTGTTTCAATAGATGAGTTTTCATATCTAATGGCTGAGGCTATAGGCAATCTCAACAATGGAAACAAGAATGCAGTATCCATTAAAAATAATATTGCTGCCAACAGTCCTATGAATTATACTTTAAACGCCAAGGTTTACAAAGCTCAATATATAAACCTGACAAAGGAAATTTTATCCTTTGCAAATGCTAACAATTACATGCCTAACTATGCTACTGTTCATAACAGTTCCAATCAGGCGGTGGGCAAGGCAGGATTTGGATTATACACTTTCTGTTTTGCAAAGATCCTGGATTTCTATAAATCCGAGGGCTATCTGCCTAATTACTGTACCTTTGACAGCAGTGTATTGAGCTCAAGCAGTTCTAGTTCCAGCAGTTCTACTTCAAATAGTTCAAGTAGTTCAAGCAGTTCTAGTTCCAGCAGTTCTACTTCAAATAGTTCAAGTAGTTCAAGCAGTTCTAGTTCCGGCAGTTCTACTTCAAATAGTTCAAGTAGTTCAAGCAGTTCTAGTTCAAGCGGTTCAAGCTTTACCGTCAAGGATATAGAAGCTGCGGCATCTAATGTAGAAGCTTATGTTAACAAAAACAAGGTATTGCCTAAAACAGTTACTGTAGGTTCAACTTCAGTTTCAATAGATGAGTTTTCATATCTCATGGCTCAGGCTATAAGCGAACTCAACAAAGGAAGTTCAGCTTCAATTGCTCATAAGAGTCTTTCAAGCAACAACCCTGTTAATTACACTTTAAGCGCTACAATCTACAAGGCCCAGTATGTCAAAACAGCAAATGAGATCTTGACATTTGTCTCAAGCAACAAGTACATGCCTAACTATGCTACTGTTTACAGCACTTCCGGCTCATCTGCCGGCAAGGCAGGATTTGGATTGTACACTTTCTGTTTTGCAAAGATCCTGGATTTCTATAAATCCGAGGGCTATCTGCCTAAATATTGTACCTTTGACAGCAGCGTATTCGCTTCCAGTTCAAGCGGTTCCGGTTCAAGCAGTTCAAGCACTTCTGCTAATGGAACAGTCACAACTGCAAACTCAAGCCAATACAAGGCAGGATTGAATGTAAAATCCTCTGAAGGCAATCTTGACCAGTATCTGGTCAGTTCAGGTTATGCTACAATAACCACTGCTATTAAAAACAAGGCTGCAAGCCTTACAAAAGGTCTGACCACTAATGCTGCAAAGGCTACCGCAATATTCAATTATGTAAGGGACAATGTTGCCTACAGTTATTATGCAAACAGTAAGAAGGGTGCTGACGGTACTTTAAGTTCAGGTTCTGCAAACTGTTGTGACCAGGCAAACCTTGTCGTGGCTTTATGCAGAGCAGCAGGAATTCCTGCAAGATACTCTCATGCTCAAGGATGTGCCTTCTCAAGCGGTCTTGTAACCGGACATGTATGGGCGCAGATATATATTGGCGGAACATGGTACTCAGCTGATGCTACAAGTACTAGAAACAGCCTGGGAAATATCAAGAATTGGAATACAAATTCATATTATTCTTTAAAGAATTATGCGACTATTCCATTTTAAATAATAGATAAGAGGATTCTTATCCTCTTTTTAATCTTTTTTTCTATTTTTTTTAATTTTAAATTTTAAACCTTTTTTTTAGTTTTTAAACCTTTTTTTTAGTTTTTAAACCTTTTTTTCAGTTTTTAATTTTTTTCTTATAGCTATTGCTTTTTCTTTTTACTAAATATATTAACAGATAATAGGTTTAACATAATGGAATGTTTTAAATATTATGTAAAATAAAATTTCTACTGTAAAAAATCTTTTTATTAATTGTTTTAATCAATAAACTAATCATTATTCCTTTATTAAACCTTAAACAGTTGGGTTTGTTTAAAATCATAAAAAGATTTATAAAAATTTTCTCGTTTTAGAAGGTGTTGAATATAAGATTTAAGAAATTGCTTTTGTTTTCAATAATTGGAATCATTTTATTGTCAGTTTCATCAGTCTCTGCAGTATCTGATTTATCACCAGAGACTTCTGATGTGAATGATGATCTTGCTTCCGCTGTTGACATATATGATTCATCTTCAGCTCTTCAAGGGGATTCAATTGATTTATCCAACAATCAGGAATCTGGATGCAATGTTCTTCCAACAGCAGATTCAAATGGAAATGTTCTTGCTACAGCTGCTAATGAATTGATTGGCAACGATTCTGCAGAGGAGGGGGATGATTCTGGCGATGAAGAGGAACCTGTAAATACTTCCATATTGGATAAGAATTCCAATCACACATTCATTTATGGGAACAATTATGCTCTTCAGCTTGTTGATAATGAATCAAATCCATTGCCATATCAAGATTTTATTTTCACCATCAGCAATGGCGCAAGCTCCTATGAAGTTTCACAAATAAGTGATGAAAATGGATATGTTAGTCTTCCTTTAAAGTACAAAGGTGGAATCTGGAATATCTCAGCTGTTTTTGAGGGCAATGAAGGCTATAACGGTTCATCTTTCAATGCTTCTGTTTCAATTTATGAGAAGACATCAGTTGTAATGCCAAGTTATTCATTCAGAGGATCTTCCATCGCCATCCGATTCAAAACAAGTGCCGGTGACTATCTCGCCAATGCTAAATTCACTTTCATTGTGGATGGTGTAAAATATACAAAACGTACGGATTCAAAAGGGGTTTTCACTTTTGCTCTTCCAAACAAGCAGTACTGTGTGATGAATATAAGTTTTGGAGGTTCTGGATATAATCTTCCATGTGAGAAGTCAATTAAAATGCCGGTTTATGTTAAGACAAATATTAAAAACAACAATCTTTACGTCTTGAAGGGAAAGAAGTTTGCAGTTACCTTGAAAAACCAGTACGGCTCCAAATTAAAGTATAAAATAGTCCAGTTGACTATATGCGGCAAGACTTATACTGCCAAGACAAATAAAAAGGGAATAGCTTATTTCAAGATAAAAGTCTCTGGAGGACTTCATGATGTTAAATACTCCTATCTTGGAAGCTCATATTATTATAAATCCAGCGGCGGAGTGGCTTTGACTGTCATTGACATTTCCAAGCAGAGAAAGAACGGCCTCAACCAGAAAGGCTCCAGCATCAGGGCATATCTTATTGGAAAAGGCCGATGCAAGGTTACAGCATCCATTAGGAAACTGGCTAAAAAGCTGACCAAGGGATACAGCTCCAAGCTGGACAAGGCTGGAATCATCATGCATTATGTTGCCGACCAGATTTACTATGACTACTATGCAAACAGTAGGAAAGGCGCTCATAAAACCTTGAAATCCAAATATGGAAACTGCTGCGACCAGGCCAGCCTGGTTATTGCCTTGTGCAGGGCGGCCAAGATTCCTGCAAGATATGCACATGCCCAGGGATGCACTTTCAATAGCGGTTTTAGATCAGGCCATGTATGGGCTCAAATCAAGGTGGGCAAGATGTGGTATGTTGCAGATCCAACAAGTTATAGGAATTATCTGGGCAAGGTAAACAACTGGAATACAAAGTCTTATTATAGCTTGCATAAATATGCTTATATTCCATTTTAAATTTATTTTCTCATTTTTTTAATTTTTTAAATGGATTATCTAATTTTCTTCTTATTTTGATTATTGTTTAGTTAATTATCCAGATGCTTGTTTCTGTAAACTATTTTTAATTTAGGTTAGCCAAAACTTTTATATAGTGATTTATTTAAATATAGTATTGAACTGATTAATAGTCTATATTAAAAATTAAATAGCAATAAAATAGCTAAGTTATCGATAAGATATCCTACTTAAAAAACAGGTGTACACATGGCAGCTAAGGTTATTAGTGAGAATATTGAAGAATACTTGGAAGTCCTTTATAAATTCGGAGGCAAAAACACTTTTGTTTCCACCACAACTTTGTCCCATGAGCTTGGCATAGCTCCGGGCAGCGTGACACAGATGCTTAAAAAACTGGAAGATCTGGGTTATATTGAATATACTCCATACAAGGGAGCTAGTTTGACTACTGAAGGTATTAAAATAGCTCAAAAAATCACACGAAAGCACAGAATCCTCGAGAAATTCTTAAAGGAGATTTTGAAAATTAAGGATGAAAACATCCACGAACAGGCTTGTGAAATGGAGCATTCATTGTCAGATGAGGCTGAAAGGGCTATCTGTCATATGCTTGAACACCCTGATACCTGTCCAGGCAACAGTTTGATTCCAGCTTGTGATTTTGACTATGCAAATTGCGAAGACTGCATGGCAGATCACACAGACATCGATGATATAAAAATAAGGGAATCCAGCTTATTATCAGTAACTGAGTTGCATCATGGAGAGGAAGGTGTAATATCATTCATACGTGGCAATCCGGTTACCTTTACTGAGATTATAGGAAAAGGAGTTGTCAAAGATTCTCAAATAAAAATTGAAGAGCCTGTAGGCGATAAATATAATGTAATTATTGACGGTTCTCTTGTAGAACTGCCTGAGGAATTAGCAAACAATATCTTTGTAAAGGTATTCTAATTTCCTATTTTTTATTTTTTTCATTTGCTTTGTTTTTTAGGAATTATTTTCTTTTTTTAGTAATTATTTTCTTTTTTTAGCTTTTTTTCAGTATTTTTTTTTGATTTATTCTATTTTTGCAATTTTATTTTTTTTATTTAGTCTGTTTTTTAATAACCAATTCATAGTTGAGTATTATTTTAGATATTCAATTTTTTTTTAATTAGGGCTTCTTTAATTTTCATTAAGTTTTTATTATATAATGAAAATATATTAAAAGTGTGAATTTAATATAAAAAAAGATTATTTTTATTATTTGGTGTTTAAATGCGTGCAGATTTATATGATGAAATTGTAACAATAAAAATTGATGCTAACAGTCAAAGAGCTGTTTCCTTTAATCAGAAAAGCCAATTTGGAAGATTGTCAGAGGACAAGCTTGAGCTTTCACTTATCGAGGCCTGCTATCTCTTTGAAAGCGGCAGGATAGACATTTATGAAAACGATGAGAAATGCGAAGTTTCTTATATCCTGGATTTAATCAGGGAAAGGGATATCTACGGCAAATATCTGGTGTACAAGGACTTGAAGAACAGAGGATACATAATCAAGACAGGTTTCAAGTACGGTTCTGAATTCAGGCTTTATGACAGGGGAGGAGGTCCGGGCAAAGGACACTCAGATTATCTTGTAAAGGTCTTATACGAAACAGGGGACGTTCCGGTTCTTGACTTTGCAAGTTATATCAGGGTATCACACGGAGTAAATAAAAAGCTTCTGCTTGCCGTCGTGGATGACGATCTGGATATAACATATTACAATGTGGAATGGACTCGTCCTTGAATTAAATAAATTTTAAACATATTTGAAAGGCTTTTTATCAATATTTTTGGTGTTAAAATTTTATTGAAAAGCAGTTTTTTCAATATTTTTTGACGAATTTAAAATTTTATTGAAAAGCTTTTTATTCAATATCTTTTTGTTATGTTTAAATTAAAAGTAGCTTCATTTTAATAAAAATATTCTTAAATGTTTACATAATTCTTATTCAATTATTCAATTTAAAAAGAGAGATTAAATTAAAGGTGATTTTTTGTTAAATCCATGGGTATCAACTTCTTTTGTTGATTATGAAAATATAGTTAATGAGTTCGGCATAGAAAATTTTTCAGATATTTTAGGCAGCATCGAAAGTCCTGCAAGACTGATGAAAAGGGGAGTCGTATTCTCTCACAGGGATTTCGGCAAGATGGTGCCGCTGATTAACGGCAAAAAGGACTTTGCTGTGATGACTGGAATGATGCCTAGCGGTCAGATGCACATAGGCCACAAGATGGTTGTGGACCAGTTGAAATGGTATTTCGACAAGGGAGGATTCCTGTCCCTCTCCATTGCAGACATGGAGGCTTATGCTGCAAGGGGAATCAGTTTCAAGGAAGGTAGAGACATTGCTGTTAGGGAATACCTGTCTAATTACATTGCCCTGGGGCTTGATTTAACCGATGACAATGTGAATGTCTATCTTCAGTCTGAAAACAAGCTTTTGAATGATTTGACTTATAAATTATCCAAGAAGACCAATTTCAATCAACTGAAGGCAATTTATGGTTTTGATCAAAGCACAAACATGGCTCATTTGTATGCTCCATTGATACAGGTTGCAGATATTCTTCTTCCTCAGCTTGAGGAATACGGCGGTCCGAAGGATGTTGTAGTTCCTGTGGGAATCGACCAGGACCCTCATATAAGACTGACAAGAGATATAGCAGCCAAGCTTAAAGAGGAATATGGGTTTATCACACCTTCTTCAACTTATCATAGATTTTTAACAGGACTTACAGGAGACAAGATGTCAAGCAGCAAGCCTAAGACAGCTATTTACCTCAATGAAAGCCCTGAAGAAGCAGAGAAGAAGGTCAAATCCGCCAAGACAGGAGGCAGGGAATCCCTCAAAGAGCAAAAGGAATTAGGCGGAAGGCCTGATGAGTGTGTGATATATGAAATGCTTGTATATCATTTGATAGACTCCGATGAAGAGCTTGACAGCATTCACGAGGAATGCTGTGCTGGAACTCTCCTTTGTGGAGACTGCAAGAGGAGGACTGCGGAGCTCATGCGTGAAATGTTTGAAGAGCTCAAGGTTAAACAGGAAGATTCCTTGGAAGTGGCTGAAACCTTGTTTGATTAAAATATTTTTTATTAAATCCTCTATTGATTGGATTTTATATTTAAATAGTTAAAACTCGATTTTAACTATTTTTACTTCTTTTTTGTTCAATTTTTTTATAATTTTTTTTGAAATTTGCTTGTTTTTTCTTTTAAAAAATATTTTTTAGGACAAGATTTATATATATGTAAAAATAATATTACATTTAACAAAAAAAGCGTGATTTCATGACAGATTTTAAATATTATGCTGACAAGGTGCTTGGCGAGATTAAATCCTCATTTGCCAACAACATGTTCATTCTGCTGTTTTTAATATTGGTTTTTATAATTCCTCTGATTGCTGCTTACTATTATCCGGATTCCTTTGCTTCCGTTCTGCAGCCTATGATTCAACAGTTCGAGCAGAACATAGCTGATGGAACCGTGACCCTGGCTACAGATTCATTGTTTGTAAATAATTTCACAGTCGCACTGATCTTATATGCTGGAGGGGCATTGCTTGGAATTATGGGAATCACTGTTCTGGCAATGAATGGTCTGTTTTTAGGCTTTTTCGCAGCTCAAATGGATCTGACAAGCTATATCGCACTGACACTGCCTCATGGAATATTTGAAATTCCAGCTATCATAATAGCATGCGCAGGAGGCCTGGTCCTTTTAAAATTTGCTGTTCTCTTTGTCTGGAATATTATCCGTCCAGATAAGCATGATGAGACCTACAATCATTATTTTGGCGAGCTTGGCTTGTCTTTTAAGGACAAGTTCATGCTGTCTTTAAACAAACATCAGGACAAAATCAAGGAATCCTTCATCCTGCTGGTGGTTTCAGCAGTACTGCTAGTAATTGCGGCATTCATTGAAGCCAATCTGACTATTCCAATAGCCAGATTCTTCTTAAGCTTTTTTGGAATCCAGATATGATTTTCATTTCTCATTAGCTGTTTTTTACAGTTTGATTATGATATTATTATCAATTTGAAAAATTGATTTAAATTTGTTAAATTGTTATTAAACTGTAATTTTTACTATTTTTTATAAATAGTAAACTATTTTTTCTTTATTTAAGATATAGGGATTGTTTTTTGCTCATTTTTTTAAAAAAACTTAAATATTTCTTTTTACTAATTTTATTTTATACAATTTTTTTATTATTTTAATTAGTTTAAAGTGTTTGTCATGTCTTATATTTTTATTGATGAAAGCGGTGACCTGGGAGATAAGGGATCTAAATATTTTGTTCTTGCCGCCATACTGGTGGAGGATAAAAAAGTGTTGGAAAAGTTGATAAAAAAGACTCGTAGAAATTATAAAAAGGATATAGGCCAGTCTAATGAAATTAAGGGCTCAAAAACTCCCCCAAAAGTTAAAAAATATATTTAGGGGCCTGACGATTTCAGTTTTCAGATAACTTTTGAATGGCCGTTTTTGAGTAAAATCCTTGAGATACTATCAGCGCTCCTAAAAATACATTCAA
>OMVY01000019.1 GCA_900314635.1 uncultured Methanobrevibacter sp. | reverse complement strand
CAATGTGTTTTAACTGCTCCTACTGCAGCAGCATTCAACGCTCTTGAAAGTGAAGAATCCTTCCCAACAGGAAAACAACTCAAATTCTTCGGTGACGGATACGAAACTGAAAAAGAAGTAAACGGAAAGAAAATGCATGTTATTCCAATCATGTCTGGTGACTTCTTAGTAGAAGATGAAATGGGTTGGAAAGACGGAGTAGCTGGTGGAAACTTCTTCATTATGGCTGACAGTCAAATGGCTTCCATTGTTGCTGCTGAAGCTGCTGTAGATGCTATTCACGCAGTTCCTGGTGTAATCACTCCTTTCTCAGGCGGTATGGTTGCTTCTGGTTCCAAAACCGGATCAAAATACTCTTTCATGAGCGCATCCACCAACGAAAAGGAATGTGTAACATTAAAAGACCAAGTAGACACTGAATTACCTGAAAACGTATTCGGAAACATGGAAATCGTTATCGACGGTGTTGACGAAGAATCAGTCAGAGCTGCTATGAAAGCAGGTATTGAAGCTGCTTGTCAAGTACCTGGTGTTCTTGAAATCGGTGCAGGTAACTACGGCGGAAGCTTAGGTCCTTACCAAATCCACTTACAAGACTTATAAGATTTTTAATTAATACCTTTTAGGTATTTAAAATAAGTTTAGTATAAGATTTTTAATTAATGCCTTTTAGGTATTTAAAATAAGTTTAGTATAAGATTTTTAATTAATGCCTTTTAGGTATTTAAACAAGTTTAGTTATGATTCATTTCATAACTAATTTTTCTTATTTTTTTAGATTTTATTAGAAGCGAATTCGCTCTTTTTAGATAAATCATTTATTCATAATTTATGCTCTTTTTGATACATTAACTCTATTTAAAGCTATTATCATTTTAAAAAAAGAAAAAATATTAAAATGATGATGGGAATGGTGGTTTTTCTACTCAATATTGATGTCGTGTTTGTCAATAAACTGACTGAATTTCTCATCGTTTATTTTTAAAATATCATCATCAGACATGTTGACTCCAACAAGCAATCCTGCTTCCTTCAACTCTTTAACTGCCTTGTTTAGAGCTTCCTGATCAGGTCCGCTTATCTTGTGGGAGTGAAGGCCTTCATTCAATCTTTGCATGATCTTTAATGAATTAAGTGCTGAAGGGTTGGTTTTTGAATATTTCAACAGCTCTTCCTTGCTTTTAACCCCTATTTTTCTAATGAAAGGCTTTTCAACACCTGGGAAATGGTATTCAATATCCTCAAATGTGCATTCGTTGCCTAATATTATGTCGATTTCCTTTTCAGTATCTCCGGGTTTGTGCTTGGTGGTTACTCTCATGAGATATGGCTGGACAGATGCTAAAAAGAGTTCGCTTCCTCCGCTTGCCTCTGGAGATATTACCTTGTCTGCTCCTGCATTGTATAATCTGTGGACATTTGAACTTCTGCTCGCCCTTGCCACAATCCATGTGTCTTCAGTCACATCCCTAATGCTTAATGCGATATAGATGTTGTGGACATCGCTTCCAGTTGTCAGTATCAATCCATTGGCCTTTTTGATATTGAATTTCTTCATTATTTCAGGATTTGACGCATCTCCATGGAGGATGACTATGTTTTCATCTGAGCTGATTTCATCGTTATTCTGCAGGCTTTCTATTACATTCGGGTCCTTGTCGATTACAATGACATTCTGGTTTCTTTTCATAAGTTCATCCAGAACTACAGAACCTACTCTCCCATATCCGCATAAGATATAATGGTTGTTCATGTGTTCTATTTTTCTTTTCATAATTGAATCACTTCTTGCCTCGTTTAATTTAAGAGTGATGTTCCTCATAACCGTACTTATGATAACTGCTATTGTTCCGATTCCAGCAAATGCCAGTGTTGTTACAAAGGCCTTTTGCAGATTTGTCACAGGAACAATGTCCCCATAGCCTATTGTAGCTATTGTTTCAAAGGTAAAATATATTGCATCGACTATGTCAAGCTGCATTATAAAAATGGAGCCTAAGATGCCGTATGCAAATATTATGATGAGAATGACTATTCCATAAAGGGTTATTCGAAATGAGAATTCTTTCATTGAATTTATTTCATCATCAGAATCATACATATTAATGCCTTTTTTATAATTTTATATTTTTTTTGCGTATTTTCCAATTTTTAATCATTTCAGTAAACAAATTATTTTTCCATAAACAGCATATGAGAAAAACATTCATTTATATAATAATTTATAAACTATTTAATATTTAAAAATATATAGTTATAATTGAAAAATATTAAAATGAATTTTTTTCTTTCAAATTTATTATTAATTTTAGGTGATATGATGGATCCAATTGATATGATGGTTGCAGACCATAATTGTGAATATCTGGGGCTTTCCCGCTTGTGCTTGATGGAAAATGCAGGCAAATCAATATCTGATGAAGTGGCCACTCTTGCCACATTCAAATTTTCATATCCTGTCAAGATTCTCATTTTTACAGGTTCCGGTGGAAATGGAGGAGATGGTTTTGTAGCCGCAAGGCATTTGCTCAACAGGGGCTTTGAAGTTGAAGTATATGCTCTTAATTCACAAGCCGAGATTAAATCTGATGATGCGCTTGCAAATCTCAATATTCTATTGAATATGGCTCCTAGAGTCTCACGCTTGTCAGTTAATTTCATTAAGGACTCTTCAGATTTAGACAATTTGAAAATAGATTCTAATGACAGCTACATAATTCTTGATTGTCTTTTAGGCACAGGAATTAAGGGAAAACTCCGCTCCAAGGTTAGAAGAGCTGTTGAATTGATGAACGAGCTTAAAGGCATAAGGGTGGCTATTGATGTTCCATCAGGCCTTAATCCATTAACTGGAGAGATTTCTGACATTGCTGTTGCAGCTGATTACACAGTATGCTTCCACAAGGTTAAAACAGGTGTTAGGATTGCTGGAGAAGAGGATGTGGGAGGAATCATAACCTGCGACATAGGAATTCCTTTAGAAGCGGAACTCTATGTTGAAGGAGGGGATATGCTTAGATTTAAGAATCGTTCTCCAGATTCACATAAAGGCAATAACGGACGGGTTTTAATTGTTGGAGGCAGCAAGGATTTCTACGGCGCTCCTGCAATTGCTGGCAAGGCTGCAATAGCAACAGGAGCAGATTTAATATACATATATTCTCCAAAAGATGCAGCGCTTGCGATTAAATCAATTTCTGAAGATTTTATTGTTGAAGAGGCCAAAGGAGATTACTTGTCAATGGATGATTTGGATAATATTCTTGAATTGTCTAAAAAAGTGGATGCTGTTTTGCTGGGGCCTGGATCCAGTCAGGATGAAGCTACTGCAAAACTGTTCAACACTCTTGCATTCAAACTTGACAAGCCTCTTGTTGTCGATGCAGATGCTTTGAAATTAATCGATTTCAAATTAATTTCAAATAAGGAGGATTTGATTATAACTCCTCATCTTTTTGAATTCAAAACATTCTTTAAAGGGGTTATAGGGGAAAAAGGAATAGATTTGGATAAAGTGGTTGAATTAAGACCAGAAGATAATTCAAACTTTAAAAAGGTAAATGAAAAGATCGATGCTTTAAGGTCCATCACCAAGTCAATCAAAGGTTCTGTAATCCTTAAAGGACAATATGATTATATTTTCAATCAGACAAAGGTGAAGATAAACAGAACAGGCAATGCAGGCATGACTGCTGGTGGAACAGGAGATGCTTTAGCAGGAATCTGTCTGAGTCTTTTATCCCAGGGTCTTGGTCCATTTGATGCGGCTATTCTTGCTCCATACTTTAATGGAAAGGCAGGAGACCTCGCAAAAGAGGAAATGGGCTATGGATTTGGAGCTGAGGACCTGACACATTATCTAGCGGTCTTCATGAAGGATTTAAATTAGATTTTTTAAAATAAACAAGCAGGATAGTATTTTTTATCAATTGTTTTGCTTGTTTTATAAACTTTTGATTTGTTTTTTAAATATTTTCTTACTTGGAGGCATTATTATCACTGATTTAGTCAAGGCCGTGTTTAGAAACAGGGCCAATCGTTTCATTGCAGAAGTAGAAGTGGATGGAAAACTTGAAAGGGCTCATCTGCCGAATACTGGCCGATGCAAAGAGCTTTTAATAGATGGCGCTACAGTTTATCTTCTTCCAAGCGACAATCCAAACCGCAAAACCAGATATTCTCTTTTCTTGGTGGAAAACAATGGTGCTTTGGTTGCCATGTATTCCCAGCAGGCAAGCGGGATAGTCATTGATGCAATCAAGAAGAACAAGATAGCCGAACTTTCAGGATACTCTGTCAT
Organism: uncultured Methanobrevibacter sp.; assembly: GCA_900314635.1. GTDB lineage: Archaea > Methanobacteriota > Methanobacteria > Methanobacteriales > Methanobacteriaceae > Methanobrevibacter. Next base: position 24,426 of record OMVY01000019.1, on the reverse strand, counting down.
TGAAGCTGAAAAAACTATCGACAATTCCCGAATTGATATTTATCTTGCAAATGAGGAAAATGGCATTCTAGTTGACGAAACTTATGTGGAAGTCAAATCGGTGACATTAATCAAGGATGGAAAAGCCCAGTTTCCAGACGCCCCAACAGAAAGAGGCAGAAAGCATTTAAGAGAGCTCATTGGACTAAAAAAGAGGGGAATTCGAGCAGTTGTCTTCTTTTTGATTGAACATCCCAATGGAAACAGCTTCAGACCTAATTGGGAAAATGATCCGGAATTCTCTAAAACATTAAATGAAGCCTATGATGCTGGTGTTGAAATAATTGTTTATAAGACTGAAAATACTTTGGAGAGTATTGAAGTTACTGGTGAGGCCTTGGATTTTGATTTAAGTTTATAATTTTTATTTTTTTTCAAATTTGATTCTTTTTATATCTTTTTAATTTACCTATTTTTCTAATTTTTAGATTTTTTTAGATGAAAAACAAGTCTTAAAAAAAAACGTTTTTATATATTCAAACTAAATAATCTTAAAAAAAGCATGTTTTTAGTTTTATACAATTAAAAAAATGGTTTAAAAAAGTCGAGAATAACCTGTTAAAAAAGTTAATAGTAATATGTAAAAAAAGTCGTGAATAATCAGTTAAAAAAGTCGAGAATAATATGTAAAGGTTTAATTTTTTAAAAAAAACATATGTAAAGGGGGTGATATGTAATTAACACATATTATTCTCTGTGTGTATTTTAATTTTTAATCTTATATAAAATTTTTGTTAGTTATATTAAGGTTCATAATTAAAACAATATAAAATAAAAAACTGCATGTTTCATTTATCTAGGATTATGAGATAAGAAAATTAATTTGGGATTATGAGATAAGAAATTTAAAAAATAGTAAAAAAAGAAAGAAAAAATAATTAAATAAAATTATTTAATTATCTGTTTAATTTTTGATAGTTTGCAGCTTGAAGTCCGTGGTATTTAATCATTCCCTCGACTTCTCTCTGGTCGGTTTCCTTGTCTTCAAAGGTAATCTGCTCGATGCTGTGCAGGCTGAAATCGGATTCTCTGCTAACCGGCATTATTGATCCCTTGTATAATCTCATTACGACCTTTCCGCTGACTCTTGACTGCATGGAATCAATAGCCTGGTCAAGGTCTTCTCTTAAAGGCTCCTGCCATAATGCATTGTAGACAAGGTCTGCATATAATGTGCTCATGTATTCTGCAAATCTGAGCTCGTCCTTGGTTAAAACAAGTTCTTCTAAAGCCTGGTGAGCTGCAATCAATAATTTAGCTCCTGGAACTTCATAGTTCTCTCTGCTTTTAAGGCCGATCATACGGTTTTCAATGGTGTCAACTCTTCCGATACCGTTTTCTCCACCGATTTCATTAGCTTTCCAGATAAGGTCGGTGAGCTTCATCATCTCGCCGTTGATGGCAATAGGAACTCCTTCTTCGAATTCCACACTTACGAGTTCAGGTTCGTCCTTTGCATCCTGGAGGGATTTGGTCCATTCGTAAATGTCTTCAGGAGGAATGTTTTTCGGATCTTCAAGAACGTCTCCTTCAATGGATCTTCCCCACATGTTCTCATCGATACTGTAAAGCTTGTCTGATGGTAGTGGAAGGCCGTGATCTTTTGCATAATCCATTTCTTCTGTTCTAGTGAGATTCAATTCACGGATAGGTGCAATGACCTTGAAGTCGGACATGGATCTGATTATTGCTTCAAATCTGAACTGGTCGTTTCCTTTTCCAGTACATCCGTGTGCGATTGCGGTTGCTCCCTCTTTTTCAGCTATTTCGATGATTTTCTGTGCAATTAAAGGTCTTGCAAGAGCGGTGCTTAAAGGGTATCCTTCATATTCCGCATTAGCTTTGATTCCTCTTGAGATGTATTCGTTTGCAAATTCATCTCTAGCATCGATGATGTAATGCTTGCTGGTATTTATAGTGTCTGCGGAATTTTGGGATTTTTCCAATTCCTCTCTAGGCTGACCTACGTCAACACATGCGGTAATAACTTCGTAATCATATTCCTCTTCTAATAATTTGACGCATACAGTGGTGTCTAATCCTCCACTAAATGCTAGAACGACTTTTTCCATTTTATCACTCTTGAATAAATAATTTTGATTAAATAATGTATCACACATTTAACTATTATTTAGATTTATTTTTTATAATATATAATGTTTAAGATGTTTTTAAGAGCATTTTTAGGTTTAATTTTAAGGAGAGTTTTTTGAGGGTATTTTTAGGTTTAATTTTATGGAGAGTTTTTTGAGGGTATTTTTAGGTTTAATTTTGAAGTGATGTTTTTAAGGCATATGGTGTGTGGTGTTTTTGAGGATTTTTTAATTTAATCCTCGTGTATTTTTTTAAAATTAGAATGTGGTTAAATATTAAATTTTAACCGTTATAGGATTCAATTATTTGTTTTTAAATTTTTGTTTAATCATGCTTTTGATTGTTTAGTTAATTAAAATCAAGTTAGGCGATTATTTTGAATCCAATTTGAATCCAACTCCTATGAATTGGGCTACAGCTCTTCCGGTATCATCGCTTATGTCAACATTGATGATTGAGGAGGTTCTGCCATTTTTCTTGATGAAAGCCTTTGCAATAAGCTTCTCTCCTTTTGGAGCATTCAAATAGTTAATACTTACCTGCTGTCCTACTGTAGGTCTGTGCAGATGATTGGACATCACTGCAAATGCGAAATCTCCGAGAGTGAATATAACTCCTCCCATAACTCCGCCGTAGGCATTTTTATGAATGTCTTTAAGCTCCATGCTGCACTCGCAGGTGTCATCTTCCAATTTGTCCAATTGAACGCCGTTTATGTCTGCAAATCTGTCTGCCTTAAAAAATTCCTGTGCTTCTTCCAAACTTTCAAAAGTAGTCATTTTTTTCACACCTTCCATATTAATTTTATAATGTTAAGTTATTTAAGCTATTTTATTAATTTTTTAAACTATCATTCTACTTAACATTTTTTTAAAATAGGATTTTTTTGATTGAAATGTCTTATTTTAAATTTTTATTAAATATAATGTCTGTTTTTTCTTTATTATTTCCCATTGTTTCTGATTTCATGTTTGTTTTTGAAAATCAGAGTTTTTTTTATTTAAAAATCAAATATAAAAAGTATTAAATGATAAGGTATAAAAATAATAAACGATTTATAATATCTAGTAAACTTATTTTTAAAAAGATTTTTGAAGGGTTTTCAATGGTTGAATTTGATTTTGAATCTGCAATGGATGATGATGCGCATATTAATCCTCTTGATATGGAATTGCTGTCTCAGGAGGCTGGAGGCTACATATCCGCCAATAAAAACATTTTCAATAATCTAAAACCCCTAAGCGACAATGCTCGCACAATTTTAAAAGAGTCAGTGAAAGGAACTCCGATGATTAAGATTGGAAATGGTTATCCAAGGCTCATGATTGTAGCTGGAATTCATGGAAATGAGCTTGCTCCCCAGGTTGCCAGTTTGAAATTGATTGATGTTCTTTTAAAGCTTAAATTAAGGGGAACTGTTTATATAATCCCATTTGCATGCCCATATGCTTCGATGATGAGCAATAGGTATTTCAAGGGAACTGATTTAAACAGAACTGCCCATATTCAAAATTCAATCAGCAATGTTATTTTAAGCAAGGCAAGAGAATTGGGGGTATCTGCCATAGGAGATTTCCACTCAACAGCACCTAATACAAATCCTGGAAAAGAAGGAGTGTTCTGTTCAAAGTCTCCGACTGTGGAAAGCGTAAGCATTGCAAGTTATATCTCACGTTCTGCAGGATCCAATATGATTGTTTATCCTGCTGCCGGAGTACCTTTCAAGGGAGCAGTTGAAGATGAAGCCAATTTAGGAGGCATTCCCTCTGTAACTTGTGAGGTATTGTCTGCTACAAGCTTTGCAAATGAGAGGATATGCAATAGAGCCCTTGTTCAGATGAAAAGCTTTTTACATTATTTCGGCATTTTTGACGAGTATATGGTTTAAGAATCCTGATTTTCAAATCATATTTTTTTTATCTTAATTGGTTTTTTATTTTTTATAGGGTTTTAATCAGGTTTTTTTCAACTTAAATTAGATTTTTTCATTCTTAACTGAAGCGCTTTTTTTGGTTTAGCATAATTAATAAATAGTTTGAAATGATTAGTTTTCAAATGCTCTCATTTTCTTTATATGCTTCTAAAATCAATATAATCTTGTCTATGAAATAGATATCTTGATTGTCAAATAAAACTTGGTTTTGCTATCATGTCTTCTTATAAAGGTCATACTGTATTTGCTGTAATGCTATCATTTCTGATGTTTTACAATCCATTAGCCATTTCCTTGGCCATTCTTGGAGCAAATTTTCCAGACTTCGACCATGAATTCAAGCAAAATCAGGTTTTAACTATTCTTGCTCTGGGAATCATAACTGTCTGTTTTTTGTATTTTTTAAATCTTCCCATTTATCTGGGCTTGATTTTGATATTGCTATCTTTAATCTTTCTGTTTTCTTCACATAGGGGTTTTACTCACTCCATTATAGGAGTTTTAATACAGGGAGTCCTGATATTCCTATTAATATTCTGCGCTCTTGATCTGGCAATGTCATTTAATCCGCAATCAAATATCAACATTCCAATAAATCTTTTGCTAGCATTTATTCTTCTTGCAGTTCTTGGAATATTCTTCTTGAATAAAAAAGTAGCTATTTTAAACACAGTATTTATAATTTCAAGCATTTTTCTACTTTATTTTGGAGTTCTCCCTATTTTTAAACTTGATATTCGCATGGTGGTGTTTTCCATTTATCTTGGCTTGTTCAGCCATTTAATCCTTGATTCATTCACTCCAAGTGGAATAAGAATTTTTTCACCATTTATAAAGAATGAATACCATAAAAAAGCAGGAATTTTAATATTTGCGTTGTTATTAGCAAGTTATTTCATTTTATTTTCCCAATATCTGCCTTTTTATAAATTTTTTTAAATTGCGCATGACTTGTATTTTCATGATAAATTTTTACTTAATTTATCATTAATTATCATTTTTTCCATATGGAAAATTAGCATTTTTTTTCCTTGAATTCTTAATTTTTTCATGGCTTTTTTCTCTAAAATTCTCATGAATTTTATTTTCATAATTCTTAATAATATTATTATGATTCAAATTTTTTTAGAATATTTTATATCCTGAAAATTGGATTTTTTATTAATATTTTTGCTATTGTTAATACTGCATGAAATATTTTCCAATTTTATGGAAAAGATTTATAATAAATAATCATGATAAATAATAATGCTTATAATATTTAAAAATTATATATACTTATATAAAACAAGAAAAGTATTTTTCACCGGATTTTTTTAATCTTGAATTTAAATTAATTTGGAAAAATTATGGAGATTGTTTAATGTTTTTAAGTAGAATTTATTATGCAATTGCTTATTTGATTGTTCTTATTTGGGAGATAATCAAGGCCACAGTTGACATGTCTTTACGTATTCTAAGAGCAAAAGGCATTGAACCGGTTGTCATTGATATTGAAACCGACCTGACCAGGCCGATATCTCAAACAATACTTGCAAACAGCATCACTTTAACTCCAGGAACATTATCCGTTGATTTGGATAGTGAGAATCAATTTATTAAAGTGGCTGTAATAGCTCCAAGAGACCCTAAAGATATTATTCCTTTTGAACCTTATATCAAGGGCATGCTGGAATGATTTTTCACTAGGTTCTTGTTTAACTGTTTATAATTACTGCATCGGTTTGTACTGGTGCCATGGCAGTTAAATAATTAGGGCTTTGCTGCTTGCGAAGTTGAATATTCGCTAGCAGGCAGTTAAATAATTTAGAGGTTTAAATCTCGAATAAGATTTAAATGAGTAATTTTTATTTTAAATTAAATTTTATCAATTGATATCAATTGTATAATCTTATTAATCTTAGAATGTGATAATAATGGAAATTTTATTAATTTCAGAATATTTTTTATTAGTTGCATTGGTTATTTTCCTAATCTCATCTATGAGGGTTATTTCATATAAATCAGTTGCAATGGGTCTTATAGGTACTTCCTCCTTGACTCTGGCAGTGACTATAATCCTTGTAGTTGCAGGTACCGTTTTAGGTTTAGGATTCTTCAAGGATATAGCTTTGGCATTGCTTTTACTTGGAGTTGTAGGAACTATAGGATTTGCAATGGTTTTAAGGAGGCAGGATTAGATGTTGGAAATAATAAATCCTTCCATGGTCTCTTTGATTCAATCAATCATAATCATACTCTCTGGACTTGTGATCTTGATTGCAAGCATAGGTATTCTAACTTTTGATAAGGACATGCCGAATATTGTATATGTGAGAATACATGTCCTTGGTATGATAGATGTTGCAGGCATTGTCGTGTTCCTTGCACTGGGGCAATACATGTTTGCTGTCATGTATCTGGTTCTTGCTCCATTCCTTGCTCATGCAATGGCTAATGCTTACTTCTATGGAGAAGACGACTACAATACCTTGTATGCTGATGACATGGTTGAAGACAAGTATGCTGCCTTAAATGCTCCAGACAAACTTGACGATGATGCGGTTGAAGATGAGTCTGGAGAAGATGCAGATTCAGCAGAAGGAAATGCCGATGAAACTGCAAGTGAGAACTTAGACAGTGGGGATGAGTCAAATGATTGAGTATGTAATAATTATAATTGCTGTTTTTAGTGCCATAATTGCATTATTACAGGAAGACCTACTCAAGGCGGCTATTTTAACCGGAATCAGCGGAGTATGTATCGCGGTTTTATATGAGATCCTGCTTGCTCCGGATGTAGCTTTAACCCAGGCAATCGTTGGAGCTGCAATTACTCCGATATTCATAGCTTTAGCTATTCAAAAAACTAAAAGGACTGATGACTAATGTGGGCTCAAGATAATTATTGTGTGTTAGGTTTTTGCAAGAGAATTACTGCTTGCAATATTAAGGAGGCTGAATTATGGTAGTTATGGATGTTCAATTAGCTTCCCTGTTTTGTGCCGGCGCCTTGGTCATTATCGGACTTTTTGCAGTTATCTTCATTGACAATATCATCAAGAAGATCATCGGTATCGCATTTATCGAGGAGGGAGCAAACCTGTTCCTCATTGCCTTAGGTTATAAGGCTGGTGGAGTAGTGCCTATTTTCATGCCTGGAATGAATGCGTCCTGGTTTGCTGCAAATTCTGCTTATCCGCTTCCACAAGCGTTAGTGCTTACCAGTATTGTTATTGGTGCGAGCACACTTGCGGTAATGCTGGCATTGGCTATGGTTTTATACAGAAAACATGGTTCTTTAAGTGCAAGAGAAATTATGGGGGATGAAGAATGAATTATTTGATTCCTTTAATGGTTATTATCCCTATCTTATGTGCTTTGATCGTGAATGTGATTGGAGAGAAGAACAGGACTACAAGATTGCTCTCCATTTTAGTTGGAATTGCCATTCCAGTCATCGCCCTTGTTGCGGTTCCTGGGGTTCAATACTTCGGAGGACACAATCCAAGCCTTATCGGCTCAATGTTGCCTGCTTCCTTGAATGGAACTCTGGCATCCATGTATAATACGGGTATTGTGTATGTATTCTCCGATTTTGAAAGAATCTTCATATTCATAATGGGTCTCGTTGCATTCCTTGCAGTGCTGACTTATTTCACTGAGAAAAAAGAGATATCCGGCCCTTATCTTTACTTGATATTCATGGGGCTTGCAGCTGTCACTGCACTTATGCTCTCTGACGATATATTCAACATGTATGTCTTCTTTGAAATAACCGCTCTCGCTCAGGTGGGAATCATCATTGCGACAAATACTGATGATAATTATGAAATCGCCCTTAAATACCTAATTATAGGTTCCATTGGCGGACCAATGCTGCTTTTAGGTATTGGTTTCATTCTCGGTACTATTGGTTCATTGAATATTACAGATATTGCATATGTGATTAATCACAATCTGGTTGATCCTTTATCACCGGGTCTTGTAATAGGATTTGTATTGATTCTCTTCGGCTGGTTCTATGTTTCAGGACTGCCTCCTTTCCATACAATCAAATCTGCTGTCTACAGCAAGGCAAGACCTAACGGCGCGGCTATTCTGCAGGGATTCTCTGTAATGTGCATGCTGGCATTCGGTATTGCATTAATCAGGATATTCCATCACATGCCTTACTTCAATCAGTTATTGGTATTGTTTGCAATTATAGCAATGGTTCTAAGCGTTTCAATGGCTGCCATGCAGTGGGACTTCAGGCGCATGATAGCATTCCTTGCAGTTGGAGAGCTTGGTTTCGTCGCATTAGGTATGGGTATTGGAACAGAATTGTCACTTACAGCGGCTCTCTTCCAAGCTACTAATGAAATACTCATTTCCGCTTTGCTCTTCATAGGATTCGGTACTGTTTACTATCTTACAAAAACATCAGATACAAGAAAGCTGGGAGGCTTGATTTCCGTCAACTCAACTATGGCTATCATGGTATTGCTCGGCGGATTTGCAATGGCTGGAGTTCCTCCATTCAACGGTTTCATGAGTAAGCTTATGCTTGTTCAATCAGCTTTCGATGCAGGATATCCGGAACTTGCTCTTATCGCAATATTCGTAAGTATTACAATATTCTTCACATTTGTAAAGGCATTCCATACAATTTACCTGCAGCCTAGGCCTAAGGATTTAAAATTCGCACATGAGACAATTCCAAAAGAGGCCTTATTTGCTGTTGGAGTTCTGCTTGTGGTCTGTCTGATTCTTGGATTATGTCCTTGGATTGTAACAAATGTGTTCTCTTCATTCGTCGGAGGATTGATATGATGAATCATCTTTGTATTTATAAAGTCAGCAATTCTCCAGATATGAAATTGGAAAATTATAAATTGATTTTAGGAGGTAGCTAAATGTCTTTATATGATTCATTTTTAGATTCCATAAAAGGTATGAGATCCAAACTCAAGAATGATCCGGCCACTATGGATAATGTTTCAGGAGCATTAGCCGCTGAGATTACCGTTATTGTGTCATTATTGCTTTCAGCATTGCTGATGAGCCATGTCAATATGTTCGCATCAGTTTTTCTCGTAATCATCCTTGCAGTTCTCTTGATATCAAATATGCCGCTGGCTCCTAAAATTAAGCGTGAACAAGACGATTCTTTAGAAAAGATGAGCTTTTATATCATCGTAACATTAGGCGTGCTTGTTGCTGTAATCTACTGGGGGTTAAAATATGTCTGATAAAATAGAAAGCATTCGTGCATTTATGATGGCTATTGCGACCATATTGTTTTCAGCTGCTTTGTTTGATGCAATTTATGGCTTTAAAAACTTAATCCAGCCGGGAATAAGCATGGTGTATAATGCAGTAGGGACTCAAATAGAGCCTAACATGGTAACTCTTGTAGTATTCGACTGGAGAGGATTTGATACTCTTGGAGAATCATTAATACTTGTAACAGCGGTTCTTGTTGTTCTGCTCATATTTGGAAAAGGAAAAATACTTGACAACAAGCTGAACTCTGCCAATAATGATTTGGCAGCCCAATCAGGTGCCGATGAATTAAACATTGAGGAGGAAGAATAATGGCTGAAGACAGTAAAAGAACTCCTAACTGGGGGCAAACCGAAAGCACCCCTGTTTTGAAACTTACAGCTCTTCCGGTTTCAATCATCATGATTGCACTTGGAATCATGACCATTCTTGGTGGACATATCACTCCGGGAGGAGGTTTCCAAGGCGGTGCGATGATTGCAGGAGGAATCATATTCTCAATTCTGGTTTATGGAATTGATGGCACTCCGATTAAATTGTCCCATAAGTTCATTAACGCTCTGGAATCCATCGGAGCTTTGGCTTATGTCTGTTTAGGTCTGGTGGGACTCCTATTTGCCGGGTCATTCCTGTACAATGTAGGTGCTGATTTCTACAATATTGTTCCTGCATATGTTACAGCTATTTTCCACTATCCTGATGTGACTAATGCAGGCATAGTTCCTTACTTGAACCTCGCAGTCGGTTTGAAAGTTCTAGTAGGTTTAAGCACTGTGGTAATCGCATTTTCCCAGTTCAAGAAATTAGGGGATGATGAATAATGGCTTTAGTTATAGGTCCAATGATTGCAGCAGTCCTATTCGGATTTGTTGTAGGTTCCAGAATCCATTTGAAACTTGAACATAGTTTTGAATTTACTTTAGGCGCTATTATTGCACTTGTCATATTCGCCATTTTCATGTCCTGGAATCTCGGTCAATTTCCGTTTTACAATGACCTTCCAATAGCTACCACTTTCCTGTCAGCTATTGTGGGCATATTGCTGGGCAGTGCTTTGCTTGGAAAAAACGCACAAGAATAGGGAGTTCTAGACTTAAGTGCAAGGTTTAAATTCAGCATGATGTTTAAAATGGGAGTTTAAATTTATCATAGATGTCAAAAAATTAAAATTTTAAATTTTTATATTTTATTTATATTGGCTATTGAGATTCAATAGCTGTTTTATTATTATCACATTATTATCATTCGAGTTAAGAAATTAACTATCAAAAATACTATTTTGGAGATTGAAATAGTATAAAATTTATTATTTATCAATGGAAGGAAAATCATGTTTGTAACAGTCAAAAAGTGTGGAGGACAAGGAGAGTGTATAAAAAGTTGTCCTACGGAAGCCATACGCTATATAGACAACAGGTCATTTAGCTGTATATGCTGTGGAGCATGTTTTGATGCTTGTCCGAACCATGCTATATTCAAAAATAAATATGGAGGTTATGTCGTAGACAGGGCGAAGTGCAATGGATGCGGAATCTGCGAATCTGTATGTCCTGTTGACAGCATTCATATTGAAGACGGACTAGTCAAAGGAATCTGTTCTCGCTGCGGATTGTGTGAGGAAGCATGTCCTGACCATGCTAGAATAGATGCTTTTGATGTGGTGGAAGATAAACAGCAGAAGATAATAAACAATTTGAAAGCAGTAACAGCCATGATCGGCTCTGGCGCCGGTGCGGCTAAGATTCAAGCCATGGACATTCCTTCAAAACAAGAAAAGACTGCTTCAAGAATCTGCATCAACACAAATCAAGAGGAATGTGTTCACTGTGGAAGATGCAGCTATTACTGTCCAACTGGAGCCATCAAGGTTGAAGTGGAAGAGGAAGGCTACTGCACAGGATGTCATATCTGTAATGATGTCTGTCCTAGCGAGGCTATAGACAAGGGAATAGTAGATGAGAGCAAATGCAGCCTTTGTCTCAATTGTGTCAACACCTGTCCTCACGAGGCTCTGTTTGTCGAAGACTTCAAGGTAATGGTCAACACCAAGGACGAAGAGATTGCAGGAAACATTGTAAGCTGTCTCAACTGTGGATTATGCAGTGAAATTTTAGATAATGGCTCTATAAAAAGAGAAAGAACAAGTTTAAGATATGATCCTTCCAAAGATGAAGATACAATAGAAAACAAAGAGAAACGTCTGCTTGCAATTGAATCTTGTCCGGTTTCAATACTCCGCGAAAATGAAGATGCTAAAATAGCTGGAATGTGCGTCTCCTGTGGAAGATGTATTAAAGCATGCGACGAGCAGAAGGCAAGAAACTTTGAAACCATTTCATGGAATGGAGAATCCTCAGATGATTGCATATCTTGTGGAATCTGTGTGGAATTCTGTCCTGAAGAAGCAATCTCCCTTAAAAGGGGAAGCATACATGTGGATTTAGACAAGTGCATAATGTGTGAAACATGTGCTGTGAGATGTCCTAAGGATGCAATTCCAAAGTCAAGCATTGTAAAGCGCAATGTAATCGGCGGATTCAACTTCATAGATCAAAACCTCTGTGTCAAATGTGGAATGTGCGAGAGGATCTGTCCTGAAGATGCAATCCAGACAGTAGCCATTCCTGATGATGAGAAAACATTAGGCACATATCATAAAGGCGTGAAATTCGTTGTGAACGAGGAAGAATGTACCTATTGTGGAGCTTGTAAAAATGTCTGTCCTTCCAAGGCATTTATATTTGAGAGGAAATTTGATTAAAGTATCAGTAGAGGGAGAATATGAAAGATTTAATAACAATAATGCTTAACGGAGCTTTTGATAATATTAAAAGAATTCTTTTTGCTTCAGATAGGGTTACTGATATGGAAATGCGCAATGCCATCCTTAATGGTGAAGTGAAACCTACCCGCAAGGTCAATGAAGAGCTTTGCATAGGATGTTCAGGATGTGCGAATATTTGTCCGACAGGGTCAATTACAATGAAGCCATTGCAGAAACCAGTTAAAATAACTGAAAACTGGGTTAAAAAGGAAGTTCCCGAGTTCAATGAAGAACGCTGCGTTGTCTGCTACTGGTGTCATGATTTCTGTCCGATTTATGCTTTATATGGTCAGGCAGGTGCTGTTCACCCTAATGATGTGGGAGAAAGCGATTTGGATCCTAAGGATTTAATGTCCGAGCCAATCAAGATAGATGAGGAGAAGCTTGCATTTATTTCCCAATATCTGGCTACCAATTCAGTTATAACCAAGCATGAAATGTCCAATGTGGATGAGGATTTCGCTGTTGAAAATTCAATTGCTTCTGTGGATGAGGATTCAGCTGTCGAAGACAGTGCAAAAGAGAATGGAGATGATTAAATGGGTCTTAAGACACACTCAAGGTCAAAAGCAATTCATATTATGCTGGTTTATACAGGTGGATGCAATGGTTGTGATATTGAGATTGTAAACTCCGTTCTTTCACCAAGATTCGATTTGGAGCAATATGGTGTATTCTTAACTTGGAATCCACGTGAAGCTGATATTCTTGTAGTTACAGGTCCTGTTACAAAGGGGAATAAAAAACCTCTGGAGGATATCTACAATGCAATTCCAAATCCTAAATTAGTTGTGGCTGCAGGGTCCTGTGCTGTGATGGGAGGAGTTTATAAGAACATTCATGGAGACATTCCTTCTGAAGAAATCGAGGGGCCTGTTGAAAATGTCATTCCTGTGGATGCAAAAATCCCAGGCTGTTCTGTAAGGCCTCAGGATGTTATTGCAGGAGTAGTTGCAAATCTGCCTCACTTGTTGAATGCTGATTAAGAGGTTTTTAGAATTATTTATTTATGAATTTATCATGAAGTTAAGGAATATCATTTGATCCTTAGAATTTATCATTTGAATTAAAATTTATCATTTAAAAGAGATGAGTTTAATGGAAGAGAAAAAAGCTAAAAAGCAGGAAATCATAGAAACAGAGATTCAAATGGGAACTGTGCATCCTGCTGCTTTAGAACCTTATAGGGTTAGGTTTTTTGTTGAAGATGAGATTGTAAAGGATGCTGAAATTACAATCGGAGTCAACCACAGAGGTATAGAGCGCATCATGGAAGGCCTTCCTGTGGAAAAGGCCAATATGCTTACCGAGAAAATCTGTGGAATCTGTTCAAATTCTCACGTTTGGAATTCTGTCAGAACCGCCGAGAAGGGTTTGGAAGTTGAGGTGCCTGAGCGTGCGGTTTATATTAGAGTAATTGTGGGAGAACTGGAAAGATTGCACAGTCACCTTCTTTATCTTGCACACGGATGCGAGGTTCTGGGCCACGAGACATTCTCAATGAGAATATTTTATATAAGAGAAACAATCATGGAACTCCTTGGAATGATTGGAGGAAACCGTGTTCAATACGGATGTTCACTTATCGGCGGAGTAAGGCCAAGATGCGAACTTGATGACAATAGGATAAGAAGAATTCTCGAAGGAATGGATGTGACTGAAAAAAGAATCGCAGATTTTGCAGACAGGTTCCTGCATGACTCCATTGTTCTATCAAGAGTTACCGGAACAGGCTACCTCCCTCAGGAGCAGGCATTGAAACTTGCTGTATCAGGCCCTACATTACGTGCAACAGGTGTAAAGAGAGACTTAAGAACCGATATGTACGAGTATGATAATTTTGATTTTGATATCATTACTCAAGATACATGTGATGTAAAGGCGCAGCTCATCATGAGGGTTCTGGAGTCATTTGAATCAATCAAGATTATTCGCCAGGCCATTCGAGACCTGCCTGAAGGTAAAATCGCCGACAGGTCATGGGAGATGATTGATACTGATATTATCGAAAGCTATATCGAAGTTCCAAGAGGAACCTGCTATCACTCTTATGCAATAGAAGATGGAAGAGTTCGAGGATCCATTGTCAGAACTCCGTCCATGTCCAACATCGGTGCAATGCAGTATGCCAGCATAGGCAATCATATCACAGATGCTCAATTATGCATTGTCCAATGCGATCCTTGCTTTACCTGTTCAGACAGGGCAATGGAAGTCTATGATATGAACAACAACAAATTAGACAAATCTATATTGAATAATCATATTATATATTAAAAAATCTTATAATGGCGCTTTTAGATTTTCAAGCTTTTAAAAAACATTATTGTTTTAAGGTTTGATTATTTCAAGCTTGTTTAAAAACATAATTGTTTGATTATTTCAAGCTTGTTTAAAAACCATTATATTCGCTTTATATTTATCAAATTATAAAATATTAATTAAAAATGAGGAAAAGGAAATGTCATATAGTACAATGTTGATTCCAGCTGTTGAAGTAATTATAACACTAATACTCGCTCTATTCATTGGTCTTATAATTCCTGGAATTGAAAGAAAATATGTTCAAGCAAGAATCCAGCAAAGGATCGGACCTCCTGTAACAAGTTCAGGATTATGGGCTTCTGTAAAGTTCCTCTACAAGGAAAACATAAAGCCTAACTCTCCGGCTCCCGGATTATACAAGGCCATGCCGATTTTATGTTTTGTCGCAGTTCTTATGGTGTTTTTATGCTTGATGCCTCAGAACTATGCATTTTTGGTTTTGGCTAATTTGATAGCAATTGTTGGATTTTTAAAAGTGGAAGAAATCGCATATGTCTTAATGGGGTCCCTGTCCAAATCCGTCATGTCCGGCGGATTGAGATTCGACGACCATATAAAAGGTGCAATAAGACAAGGACTGCTCGTATCCTACCTTGAGGATATCAGTTCAAGCAGGTCACTTAGAATGATAATCTTTGGTTCATTCCCTCTCTATCTTGCTTTATTCATACCTGCAGTCCAGAGCGGAAGCATTTATCTTGGAGATATTGTTGCATACCAGCAGGCTCACGGACCTGTCATTTTCACTCTTGCAGGTGCAATAGGCGCAGTAGTATTCTTTGTCGGATACATGATTCTTTTAAACGAATATCCGTTTTCAATCATCAAAGCAAAATCCGATGTTATTGAAGGACCATATATGGAGCTCGCTTCCAAGTACCGTTCATTTGTAGTTGTAACTAGAGGATTCCTAATTGTCACACTCGGACTTTTATTTGCAGTATTGTTCATCGGAGTTCCTCCAAAATTGTTCTCTCTTGGAATAATCTTGGACTTGATTGTAATATTGATCTTGCCAGTAATCATGGCGGTATGCAGTGCATTTTCACCAATATTTACAAACAGGCAGTTTTATCCGACTGTATTGCTTAGCACATTTCTTGGAGTTCTAGCTATTGGAATTGCTGCATTATTTTAAACTAGGTGGTTAGATGAAATTCGTTATGTATCCTTATCATATCATGAGTCTAGGAGGTTATATTGTAGAAACCGACTTCCCATATAGGAATGTTATTGTTGTCAATAAAACCGCAGAACCTATTAAATTCGAGATTCCGGTTTTCCATGAGCACTGGCTTCAAGAAACTGAGGAACTTGGCCTTGAAGTTATTCCTGTAAGGGATGAGGATAATTATCTGCAGATGTACAAGAAGGCTCATGCTGAATTGCAGGCTTATAAGGCAAAAATAGGCGTTGAATAGTATTTAATTTCCTCATATTTATTTAATATTTTTTTTTAATTCAATGTCTGTTTTTATTTATTTAGCTTCATTTTAAGTTAATATTGTATTTTTTGGAAAATTTTTTTAGTTAGTTAATTTAGGAAAATTTTATTTAATTTAGAAAAATTTATTTAATTAATTATCTAATCTATTTATTGGATTTAATCATTTTATTAATTTTAAGTTATTTTATTATATTTCATTTTAAGGTATTATTATGGTAAATGTTGCATTGACTATTACAACAAAGGAAGAAGTAGGAGTTTTGGATGAGATAACCAAGGTTATCTCAGCATTCGGTTTCAATATTTCCTATGCAAACCTTTATGTGGGCATAGACACAGGGGTTTTAAACATAGAGCTTGAGAATGTTGAAAATCTGGATGAATTCATTGAAGAGCTCTACAAGATCGATTTTGTCTTGGATATTGAAAAGCATTCCACTTTAAAGGATATCTTCGGTAAGAGAATAATCATCATAGGTGGCGGAGCTCAAGTATCCAAAGTGGCTGCAGGAGCTATTATTGAAGCTGACAGGCATAATATTCGCGGAGAGCATATCAGTGTGGATACAATTCCTTTGGTTGGCGAGGACAATATTGCAGATGCTGTTGAAGCTATTTCCAGACTGTCCCGTGTTGGTGCATTGGTTCTTGCAGGTTCCCTCATGGGAGGCAGGATTACAGAAGCTGTAAGGGCTGTTAAAAAGGAAAGAGACTTGCTTGTCATTAGCTTGAATATGCCTGGAAGCGTTACATCCGAAGCGGATTTGATTGTGACAGATCCAACCCAGGCTGGTGTGATGGCGGTTATGGCAATAGCAGATACTGCTGTATTTGATGTGGCAAGGCTTAAAGGCAATAATAAATTTTAATTATTTGCCGTATTTTCTGTGGCAAAGCTTAAATTTTTTTTCAATCCTCTTTTTATTCAAAATTTACCTATCTCTTATCTATTTTTCAATTAATTCATTCTATATTTAGTTATCTCCTATCTATTTTTCAAATTAGTTTATTCAATATTTTTTCATATTTTTGAATTATTATTATATAAATTCCATTTCAAATCAAATTATTTATCTTCAATTAGATATTTTTCAGTTTTTTATAATTTATTATAGATATTGCTTTCAATTTCGCAATGTTTATAAACCTAATTAGATAATATTAACTTATTGAATAATTATCTGTTTTTATAGTTTTTTATAAAAATTTAATTATCTTATTTTTCACTGATTTTATTTGGAGTTGAAAGCATTCTCGAAACAAGAAAGGAAAAGTTGATTTATGGTATTAAAAAAGGAATTCCAATCACCTTTGGATATGTTCCTATGGGAATTGGATATGCAGCACTTGCCATCAAGGCAGGCTTAAATCCTATTGAAACAGTTTCCATGTCTTTTTTCGTGTTTGCAGGAGCAGGTCAGTTCATGGCTGTTTCAATGCTTGCAGGTGGTGCAAGCCTGATTGCTATCGTGCTTACAAGCTTTGTAGTTAATTTCAGATATTTCATCATGAACTTTGTTGTTTATAACAAGGTTGAGGAAAGCAATCTTCCATTGAATATTTTAAGCGCTCATCTTGTGGTGGATGAAAGCTTTGCAATCTTTTCACTCCTGGAGGAGAGTTCAATCTGGATATACATAGGCCTTGCAGGAATCGCTTTTCTATCCTGGGTTTTTGGAGCGGCTATTGGAGTTGTGCTTCTTGACTTCCTGCCTGTAATAGTTACCAACAGTTTCAACATAGCATTATATGCTCTTTTTGTAGCTATTCTTGTTCCAAGCGTAAAAAGAAGCAGCCGAATTTGTATTATGGTTGTAATAACAGGAATTCTCAATTATGTTCTCCAATTCTTCATAGCAAACTGGTCTGTGATTGCAGCTACTTTGATTGGAGCAGCTATTGGAATGTATATTGTTCCTGATGATGATTTGAGTGCTGATAATCAGGAAATAAGCAGCGAGGAAGTGATTTAATGGCCAGTATTCGAGAGATTGGAACAAGCTGTGAGGAAGTGATTTAATGGCTGATGTAAATATTGCTTACATGATTATAGGCTGTGCTCTTGTTACTTTTATTCCACGTCTGATTCCCGCTGTTTTTGTAGACAAGTTGAATTTCGGCCCTGGATTCGAGAAGTTTTTAAATCTGATTCCTTTTACAGCTCTTGCAGCTTTGATATGTCCTGGAGTTCTAACTGTTGATCCGAATATTTGGTATATAGGCCTTGCAGGAGCTATTGTAGCGGCAGCTTTGGCTTGGAAGAAAGTTCCTCTTGGAGCTATTGTTATTATAACTGTGATTGCATTGATAATATTGTATTCAGTTATTCCATACTTTGGAGTAATTGCTGCCTTATTTGCATTTATTTAAGTTTTTGAAATTTACTTGATAATTTTTTTTAATTTCATACTCTTTTTAAATTTTTTACTTTCTTTTCAGGTTTTAATTTTTTTAAATTTTCTTCTTATTTTTTAAGTTTTAAATCTTTAATTTTTATGTATTCTTTTCACATAATTCCCTATATTCACAGTTTTCACACTTTTTCAAATGAGTCTTCACCTTGGGAATTTCTCCTTTTTCTATTTTATTTATCTCATTTAATACTCTGAAGAATGTTTTTCTAAGGTCCATGTCAATTGCAACTGCCCGTCTTTCATTGATTTTCATATAATCAATAAAACCTACCAGAACTTTTGTATCAAATTCTCCTTCAATAAGAAGAGCGCAGGCTGCTATTTCAATCAAATCTCCATCCCAGACTCCTTTCATAGGGGGATTGTTTGATTTCAGGCAAATAGGAAAGTAGTTTCCCTTCACGACTTCTATCTTGTCTATGATGCCTGCAAGGTCCAAACTCATATCCCTTATGAGATAATTGTACATGCAATTCGGGAAAAATATCTCGCTAATTTCATTTCCATCTTTTTTATAGCTGTTCATTGCCTGCTTTACTTTGATTGATAAGATCTGGAGTGTTAAATAAATCTCCTCTATAAACTCCTCCTTCAATTCTTTAATTTTTTCATTTTCGCCTGCCAGTTCCTCATCTTCTTCTAGCATTGTGAAGTTTGTTTCTATATAATTATCCACTTGACGAGACAGCTTCCCTTTAATCTCATCAACTGTCATGTCTTTTTTTACATGCCGCATGTTTCTTTGCATGATGTCTTGAATGTCTACTCTAAGCTCCTTGATTGTTTTTGAAACAGTGAAGTTCTCTTTGATTTCCTCATCTAAATTCTTTTGAAAATATAATTTAAGGGGACAGAACATGTATGTTCTTATTGTTGAAATACTTATCATTTTTTATCTCCTTTGATTTTTATAAAAAATGTAATTATTTCTTCTTGAATATTCATTTATTTTTCATATAATAAATAGTATGCAGTTAAAATCGATAATAATTTAATAAATGGTTCTTATTTTTATAAATAGGTAAAATATTTTAATTTTATAGTAATTTAATTATTTTTATGGGTTTTGATTTAATTTCGAAATATTTTTTCAAGTTTGAAAGTATTTTTTTGCATCGTGATTTTATTTTCATTTTGGATTATTTTTTCAAGTTTGGAATTTTATACCATTTTGGAATTCTTCGACGGATTAAAAATATTTTTTCAACTTGAAATTTATACAATAATCAAAAAGCTATATAATTTTTTAATAGGTCTAATAAATTTGTAGCTCATAACTAATTGCATTTAATTTAATTAGTCATTATTTTAAAATAATGAAAAGTCATATTTATTTTATTATTTTAAACTTCTGTGGTCTACATCACTTAGTTAAAAAACACTTATTTTTAATAAAATTATTAATAATGATTTTTTTAAAATTTAGTTTAAAGAGTTTCATTATAAAATATTGAAAAAATAAAAAATTGATAAAAAAAGCAGATTAAACTTTTAGAAAAATTGCAAATTTAAAAAAACTAAAAACATTATTAAAATTAGAAAATCATTGATTTTTTATCTAAATAAAAAAAATAATAAAAGTCTTGTAGAAATCCATGCTTTTGCAAAAATACAATCAACGAATGGATTTGATATTATTCCATAGTGATTGAGTTTTTTGTTAAATACCAAGGGTTTCTACATAGTCTTAAATAAAAATTTTAATTTGTTGTCTTATTCTTCTTCCTCTTTATCCTTCTGACGCTTATAGCCAATAATCAACAATAACAAGGCAACAATACAAATAATTCCCAATTGGAGGTAATCTGAAGACTTGCTTGCAACATTGTCATGCTCATCAATCTCATAGGCATTTGGATTAGCTGCACTGCTTCCACTATCACTAGGACTTGCAGCGCTAATGCTTGGAGAAGCATCTCCACCAATACCTGGAGCAGTATCATGATCAGAGCCTAAAACAGCATCACTATTTGGATTTGATCCATTACCTGATATGCCACTGCCATTCTCACCTTCGCCACTATTGGCCCCGTCGGAACTGCCATTAGCATTCCAAGGAGCAGTAGCATTACCTATATCATCAGTAAAACCGGAACCATAGGAACCTGGACGATAAAAAACAGGAACAATACTTACAGGATTCTTGATCCAATCAGGCAACTCATCATCACTCATAGTGTTCCTAAACACACCATCATATATTTCAGAATCTTTTAGAATATCAGAATCTGATGCGGAATCAGCCACAACCTCATCTTGTTCTAAACATTAGATTCAATAGAATCACTTTCATCTTGGGAAACTGCATTTACAACAACGGCATCATCAGCACTAGCATCTACAACATCTGCAGATGTGTCTTCTGTTGCACTTGCAGCTCCCATAAGACAACAAAGAATAACTAAAAATATCGCAACATATTTTAATTTCATAAGTTTAGTCACCTCTTTTATAATAAATAAACTCCTTTTTTTAAAAAAAGGAGAGAAAGCTAAATATAAAATTCAATCTTTCACATAATGCATGAAAAAATTATAGGTTTTTCATGAAAGAAACATAATTATTTGCATATTGTGCTGTTTTTCATATCGGTTAATTGGATTGATATCCAATTAGGTTGAAAATTAAATCAATTAAATTTATATATTTATAGTTCTATATTATTTTTATATAAAATACATTTTATGAGTAGTAAATCTAGTTTGATAAGACGATTGTTTTATCAATACTATTCTGATTTATTTTATAGAATTTCATTTAAATTCAATTTTTCATGGTATTGATCCTATGGTTCTTTCATGGAAACATATAATTTTTTCATGCCTTAAGCAAAAGATTGGATTTTATATTTTTCTTTCTCTCCTTTTTAAAAAAAGGAGTTTATTTATTATAAAACGAGGTGACTAATATAATGAAATTAAAATATGTTGCGATATTTTTAGTTCTTCTATGTTGTCTTATGGGAGCTGCAAGTGCAACAGAAGATGTCTCAACTGATGTTGTTAGTGATTCAGTTGATGATGTTGTTGTAGATGCAGTCCAAGAAGAAATAGATGATTCCAGTACAATAGATGATACTGTAACAACTGAACCAACTGTTTCTGATTATACAACTATAGAAGAAATAAATGATGACATAAATGTTGTTGAAGAGGATGATACATATTTAAATTCTAGGGAAGATGATCTTGAACAAAATAGGGCAACAAATTATGCAAGACCTCTTACTTGGAATTCATTAAGAAATTATTGCCAAGACACTACAGATCAGCAAATAAAGTTATATGGCATTACTTATAACGCTAACAGTAATCAAATTGTTTTTGCAAATAGTGCTACAATTATAGGAACTGGCAATAGTTATATTTCTGGAGGAAATTCCATAACTCCTTTCCTCAATACTAACAATAATTTGACAATAACTTTCATAAACGTTAAATTTAGAAATATGGATGTTGAAAATCTTCTTGAATTGGCTGGAACCACCATTATTGAAAACTGCAGTTTTTACAATATTGTTGCGGCTACTGGTCATAATTCTGTAATCTACAATACTGATGGCAATATGGATTTAATTGGTTGCAATATCACCAATTGTTCTGCAGGATATGGTGTTGTAAGCAATTATAAATCTGGAAGTGTCACTGATGTTGTAATGAATGTGGAAAAATGTAAATTCATTAACAATTCTGCTACAGTAGAGCCTGGTGGAATTAATAACTGCGGAATCTTATATGTAAACAATTCCGATTTTACCAATAATTCTGCTGGTTGGTGGGCTGGAGCAATCCACACTCACAGCAATGCTCAATCATACATTAACAATACTAATTTCACTGGTAATATAGCTGGATGGAATGGAGGAGCATTGTATACCTACAGCAAATTAGCAGTATACAATTCCATCTTTAAAGAAAACAAATGCTATACTAGTGCAGGTGGAGGAGCTATAGGATCTTCTAACTGGGGTTCTGCATATAATATCACTATCCAAAATTGTACTTTTGAAGAAAATGCAAACTTATGTGGTAACACTAACGAAACTCCTTCAACTGGAACTGGCGGTGCAATTTCCGCAATGAATAATGGAATATTGAATGTTTATGATTCTACATTTGTGCATAATGTGGCTGCATTTGGTCAAGCAATAGCAGCATACAGTCAAGGTTACATTAGTCCTGAAGGAAATATCAGTGAAGGAATACCTAAAGTAATAATTTCTAATAATACATTCACTAACCATACTTTAAATAGTTCCGATACAGTTGAACTTAGTGGAAATTATACTTTTGAAGGCAATACATTTAATCATTGCCATCAAACTAATTTAGGAACAAATAACACCTTCAATGACCCTATTTACCTAAATAATTTAAATTCAATTGAGGTTTTGTCAAGCAATTCCAAATCTAAAAATATTTTAAGTTCAAACCCTTTAGGAGATATGAATGAACATAACAATTTCTACATTAACATTTCCAGCGATAATGACCCCGAATCTGATGATATTGATGGCCAAAGTTGGGAAAAAGCTTATGGGACTCCAATGTGCTGGATGTTTGTAAGCTCTTTCCAGGATGGAAACGGAGTTCTTTATTTTGCGAATGGAGATTATTATTCAGTATTTAATGGTGAAGATAGTATATTCCATGGGTATATGACTTTAAATAACTATAATATTTCAGTTATTGGCCAAGGCCCTGATACTATATTAGATAAAATTGATACTGATCTCACAAAAGGGTCTGGAGGATACGAGAATTTCTATACATTTATCAATATAACTCTTCAAGGAGGAAAATTAGGTAGGCATTCTAGTTTTATTGACTGTACATTTATAAACAATGCAACTTTCACAGTACTGAAAATGATTCAAGACCAATTAGATGCAGGCCACATTACACAAGTGCAAATTGATGAAAGTGAGTTCCCTAGAACCTACACTTTAAATTTCACTAATTGTATTTTTAAGGATGTATTGACTGATGGAAGTTTATTTGATCTTTACAGATATGGAAAATTGAATTTTACTAATTGTAGTTTTGAGAATATCACTGCGAATTCTCTGGTACATAGAAACGGCAATTTCCTTTTTGATGACGGCATTTATTTCTATGATTGTAAATTCACTAACTGTAATATCAAAGGAGTAGCGGATATTCCAGGTGATATTGAAATTCTTGATTACTGTGCTATTGAAAATTGTGATTATGACTTTGATGCCACCACTGCTATCGATACAGTAGGTGATTATGAGCACAATTACCTAAATGCCACCAAGCTTAAGGTCGTTGCAGTTGACAGTGCTGTAGACATCAGTTCATCTGAGAAAGGTGTTGTTGTTATCACTTTAACTGATAACAGTTCTGCTCCTATTGCTGGTGCTACTGTTAAATATACTGTTAATGGTGGTGAAGAGCAAACTGTCACTACTGGTGAAGATGGTAAAGCTACCGTTTCCGGTTTAACCGGTGAAGTTACCATTGCAGTAAACTATGAAGGAAACGAATCATTCAATGCTATTAGTGACTCCAAGTTCTTTAATTTCACTGAAGAGCCTGTAGTTCCTCCTAAAGTCGCTACCAAGATCACTGCTCCAAAAGTAACTGCTACTTATAATGTTGCAAAGAATTTAGTCATTACCCTTACTGCTAATGGTAAAGCTCTTGCAAACAAGAAAGTGACTGTAAAAGTTGGTACTATCAGCAAAACCTTGACCACTAATGCTAAAGGTCAAGTAAGCCTTAATGTCGCTACCTTGGTTCCTAAGACTTACACTGCAACTGTTAAGTTTGCAGGTGATGATGGTTACCTTGCTTCCAGCGTAAGCCCTAAAGTTGTTGTAAGCAAAGCAAAACCTAAGATCACTGCAAAAGCAAAAACCTTTAAGGTTAAAGTCAAAACCAAAAAATACACAGTTACCCTTAAAAACAACAAAGGTAAAGTAATGAAAAAGGTCAAACTTACCTTGAAAGTAGGCAAAAAAACCTACAAAGCTACCACAAACAGCAAAGGTAAAGCAACCTTTAAAATTACCAAATTAACCAAAAAAGGCAAATACACTGCAACTATTAAATTTGCAGGAAGCAAATACTACAAAGCA
>OMVY01000030.1 GCA_900314635.1 uncultured Methanobrevibacter sp. | reverse complement strand
TTAAATTTAACTATTTTTAATTAAAATTTATCAAAAAAATTCAAAGATCCCTATTTTTCAGATAAAATTTTTCAAATCAACAAAGTTTTTGAAAGAGCCCTATTTATTAATTATAATAAATTTAGATGGTTTTAATAAATTTATGCTCTTTTCAAACAGAAATTTCAAGAAATGAACTTAAAGGATAATTATTAATTTGTGTTAAATTATATTAATCATAACAAACAAATTTAAATATAATTAAAAATAGGAGTTTACACAATGAAATTTGAAGATTTAATGGCAAAATGCCCTAAATGCGGATCTACTGATAAAACCGCTCAAAGACGTTTTTTAGACAATCATCACGCTCATGCTGAATTGAAAGAGTTCAGATGCGACAACTGCGGCCATGTTTTTGAAACAGGAAAAACAATTGAACATGGTGAAGGCGAGAAAATGAAAAAGGAAGTTCTCAACGAATTAAATAAAAAATTCATTTAATATTTTAATTATTAATCAAAAATATGTTTATAAACCTTTTTAAGATTTAAATATGTTTAAAATTTTTTAGCTTTATTTAGCTTTAATCATGTTTAAAGTTTTTTTAGCATTATTATTTGAAGTTTTCATGCTTTTAAATATTTGGAGATGGATAAATGACATTTCACATAATGATAATTCCAACCCTTTCCTGCCCTTCAAATTGCAGCTACTGCTGGGGTTCAGAGAAAAAAGCGGAAATAATGGATATTGATGTGATACGCCAGATTGATAAATGGCTGGCTAATTTCAGAGATGATGATATTCATTTCACATTCCATGGAGGAGAACCTCTGCTTGCAGGCTATGACTTCTATAAGGAGGCATTGCCAATTCTTGCAGACAGTCCGACACATGCAACTGAAGGATTTTCACTGCAGAGCAATCTGTGGCTTCTGGATGAAAAACATGCTGATCTCTTCTCACAGTATCCTATGTCAATCAGCACAAGTATTGATGGTCCAAAGGAAATCAATGACTATCAAAGAGGGGAGGGATACTTTGACAAGACCATGAATTCTGTAAAGCTGGCGAGCGAAAAGGGAATTCCAATTAATTTCGTCTGCACTTTTACAGATTATTCCAAGGATTTCTCAGATGAAATCTATGATTTCTTCAAGGAAAACGGCTTGAACTTGAAAATACATGCAGCACTTCCTTCAATTAGAGGGGATAATGCAGACCCTTGGGCACTGGATCAAAAGGAGCATGGCCAGTTGCTTATAGACTGGCTTGACAAATATCTCTATGACTTGGACAAGTTTGTCATCATGGATCTGGACCATATTGCAAAAAGCAGCATTAGGCGTGTTGGAACCCTTTGCACATTCAATAACTGTATGGGAACCACATTTGCAGTAGGTCATGATGGTTCAATCTATCCATGCTATCGTTTTGTAGGATTGGATGACTACATTATGGGCAATGTCTACGACGAGCCTTCCATGGAGGATTTAGAAAAATCAGAAGCATGGGGACGCTTGATGGAATTCAAGGAATTCGTCGACGAGGATTGCGCTGACTGCAAGTTCATAAAATTCTGCAGAGGAGGATGTCCTTATAATGGAATAGTGGCTTATCAGACTCCAAAAGCTGTCGACCCTCAATGTGAGGCTTATAAGATGATTTTCGGAGAAGTTTCAAGAAGAGCCAACGAGGACTTCAAGAAAAATGCCATGGCGATGTTCGGCGGTGCTCCAAAAGCAAGAAAAGAAGGAGATCCATTTTCCATAATGGATTTGATGACAAAGATGTAGATTAAACTAGTTTTAACTGGTTTTTGTTTTTTTATCTAAAATTTTTAACTAGTTTATTTTTTATCTAAACTAGTTTCTTTTTTTATCTAAAGTAGTTTTTTTATCTAAAATTTTTAACTAGTTTTATTAATTTAATTTTTTTAAAAAAATCAATCTATTTTTTTAATTTTCAAATTACTTATTTTTCGCAATTGCTATTATATAAGCATGCTATCTAATTTTACTTATTTGATATTATTTTTAATAGTTAACTATTAATAATAAGTGAATTAAATAAATATTTGTATTATAATTTTCAATTGAAAATTTATATAGATATAATGTTGCTTTGGTGGTTTCTGCTGAAGCGATTTAGAATTTAATAAGAGGAATGTTATGTTTATAAAAATTAGGCGAGATACTTTGATAATCTTATTGCTGGCTTTTCTTTTGATTGTTTGTGGAAGATTAATTATTTATGCCGCATATGCGTCCTCAACCGAAATTGATGAAGGTGTGCCGATATCCGGTGTAATCGTTAAAGGAAACGACATCATACCAATAGATAATATTAGATATTGTGTTTCAAATGCCGGTTTAAGAGAAGGCAGTTACATAGACGGGGATATTCTAAAAACAACTAAAAGGGAGCTACCGGTTTCGGAGGCTGAAGCCAATGCAGAGAAATTTGTAAAAACAGCCACAATTCCAGGTACTACCATTGCTCCGATTGCAGGAGCAGATGTAAATGTTGATAAGAAAACCGGACTGGTAACTGTAACTGTTATTGAAGATTTCTCAACTATAAATACTACTGCTAATTCAACAACCACTGCTAATTTCAACTCTGGTTATTCCAGTTCAAATAGCGTTTATAATTACAGTATCGCTGGATAGGAGGTTAAAATTTGGAATTTAAAAGATTTAGAATAATTGGCTTGATATTTTTAATTTTAATGCTCTTTTCAGTCATTGCAAGCGTATCTGCTACTTGCAACGTTCTTGTTATAACCGATCCTACAGGCGAAGACCCTAACGGAGCTGCTGCTGGAAGCATGTCATTTGCTCAAAACATGTTCCAATCTTCATTCATATTATCAAAGAATGATAATTATGCTGTTCTTTCAGGGGGTGAAGGTAATGGTACAGAGAGGAACTATGCTATTATCGATGCTCTGGCGGCTATGCAACATGGAGCAACACCAGCAACTGCTGTAAGCCTTGCAGGAGGATATAAAGGTATTCGTTTGCTGATTGGAGGTCCTACAGTTGGAGCTGCTATCGGCGGAGACTATAAGGCATATCTTATTACGGTAGATGACGAGGACAATATCAAGATTACATTGCACTCTGGAGGAGTTGTTCAATTGCCTCCTGGAACCAGAGGAGCTATTATCCACTTGAGAAACAGTCACGGAAACCCTATGGGCGGAACTGCAGACCGTGTCCGTCAGCAGACTGCAATCAACATTGGAAAAATGATAAGAGATGGTTATCCAGCTACTTATATTGTTGGAAAAGCTATGGAGGAAGTAGCTGTCGATTCCGGTGAGAAATATGGTGGTGGTGGAATCAACCTAGTATCTGGTATCAGTACTGGAGATTTATTCACACCTAGGGTATTGAACACCACAGGTGAGCCGATGGATGAGAACTATTCCAAATCATGCGACAGCTGTGGATGGGCTGTTCCATATCCTGAAGCCGAGCATTACTCCCACTGTCCTTATGACGGAACCGAGTTGAAAATCAATTCAGCAACCGATGTTTTGATCAATTCAATAACTGTTTCACAAGATACCGTTGCAGTATCTGTTTATGGAAGTGATAAGGAAGGACTTGCTGAAATCACTTCAGAAGTGGTCAAGGCTTCAGTTAAGAAATATGGTTATAATGCATCCTCGATAGCCGGTTCGATTAATAGAGGAATCAATAATGGTTTGATTGTAGGTGTGGATTATGTCGAGCCTAGCGATTTGAATGTAAAGGCCAATACCCGTGCTGTAGGTGTATATTATAATCCATTATCTGGAGGCAGAAGTTCTCCTGCTTGGAATCTGCCTGTAAATCCGATAATACTTACAATTATCGGAACAATTCAAACTGCTATCGGTTTTGTTCTTGTAGCGCTTGTTGTATTTAGAACAAGACTTTTGGATTCATTCAAAGGAAAGATTTAGTTAAAAATTATTTTTTTAACTTTCTTCTTTTTTTAAATGCTTTGTGATTTTTTATAGCTTTATTTGAATATTTTTTTATTTTATTCATCAGAAATTGGTTTTTTTATTATTTTTTCTATTTTTTCCTTTTAATTCAAATAATATTTTATTTTTACTATTATTTTTGATTTATTTCTAAATTTTTTTATTTTTTATCATTAAGACTTATTATTAATAGTAATCTTTTTAAATAAGGAAATCTTAATATTAATGTAGGCAAATTAAGGATATTAATCACTTATTTTTAATTTCAGATAATTTCAAATTTTTTAAAATTTTAATTATTATTACTTTTTAAAACACGAGGTATAATATGGCTTTAATATTGATTAGAGGAGAAAACAATTCAAAACTGCTAAATGCAATTGCTGATGTGGAAAGACATGCTAACTTAAATATAATCACAAAACCCAAGGTGATTGATGCTGATTATGCTGACAAGATCGTTGAGAAAATTTTAAACTCACCACTTAGAACCAAATCAAAAGTAGCTACAGCATTCCGTGTAAAGGAAGATATTACAGTATCTATTTTACAGATTAAAAAGATCCATCCTCCAGCTCATATTGTTGTTATCAGTGATGAATATGATGTTTATGATGAGTTGAATGCAAAATTGGATGATTCCAGAAACTTTAAGGGATACTATTCAAACAAATCCAAAGGAACTCAATTAAAAGACTATAAAGTCGGCAGCAAGTCTAGCAGTTCCAATATGAATAATTACATGTAGGCTGATTAATTTACAGCCTTTTTAAACTTCTTTTAGATTTTTTCTTTTTAAAACTTTTTTTTTAGTTTTTCATTATCTTTTTTTCATTAACTTTTTTTTAGATTTTTTCTTTTTAAAACTTTTTTTAGAATTATTCTTTTTTCTTATGACTTTTTCATATTTTTATCCTATAATTTCTCATTAATTTTTTAGATTTTTATTCCAAATTCTAACTTTTCTTGATAAAAAATAATAAATAGTAAAAAATAGTACTATTATATATGGATTGTGAAATATGTGGTAAGCCTATTCCAGGCAAGCCTTTAAAATCAAAAATAGAGGGGTCTGTTTTAACAGTTTGTCGTGATTGCGCTAAATTGGGAAGCATTCAAAAGGAAGCTCCTAGATCCCGCAATCTAGTCTCCAATAAAAAACAAGCTAAAAAACAGCAAGGCAATAAAAACAGGAATTCTGTAAGTAGCAGAGTTTATACTCGAAATACAGAAAGTGATGAAGAGCTGGTTGACGACTTCAGTCAGATTGTTAGAAAAGGCCGTGAATCTAAAGGCTGGACCCGCGAGGAATTAGGCGCTAAGATTTATGAAAAAGTTTCAGTCATTACAAGGATTGAAACAGGCAAAATGGAACCTGATTTGAAATTAGCTAAAAAGCTTGAAAAGACATTAAACATTAAATTAATTGAAAAATACGATGAAATGGATTTAGAATCATTTAAAAGCATGGCTTCCGGTCCAAATACTCTTGGAAGCATTGTAAAAATCAAGAGAAAGTAGATTTCATTTAATTTTCTTTTTTTTAATTTATTAAATTTTGGTTATTAAAATTTTCTAAATCTATTTTTATTATTTTTTTAATATTTTTTAGTAATTTTTGATAATATCTATTCAATATTTGTTTATTCTTTTAATAATTGATATATTGGCTTTATTTTTAATTTATTCAATTTTTAAGAAGATTAATTTTTTTCTATTTTAGAAAAAATTAGATAAAGTTATATATGATAAACTTAATATTATTCTATAATCTACGAATATTTGAATTAAAATTTATTTTAGTTGAAATTTTTAGATTTAAAATTTTTAACCTGGTTCCGATGGTTTTTGTTTTTTTGAAATCAGGTTTTTTATGTAGTTGGAAGAAATTTATTTAAAATTAAAAGGAGGAGTATATTATGGAAAATTCTCCAAATGACCTTCAAGATATTGAAGAATTAAAAAGAGAAATAGATTCTCTAAGAGAAGAAAATTCAAAGACTAAACGTAATCTGATGTGGAAGGTTAGAAAATTAGAAAAAGATAAGATTTTAACAGAAAATGAAAAGATACGTTTGGAAAGAGAATTAAAATCATTAAGAGGTGAAGTTGAAAGATTCAGAGCACCTCCATTATTAATCGCTAATATTATCGATGTTATCGATGACAGCAGAATGACTGTCAAAGCAAGTACAGGACCTAGCTTCCTCATTCATTATTCAAAATTCATTGATGAAAAATCATTGGTTCCAGGTGCCAGAGTTGCATTGAACCAGCAGACCTTTGGCGTTGTGGAAGTACTGCCTTCAGAGAAGGATGCCAATGTTTCAGGAATGGAAATCGAAGCCAAGCCTGATGTTTCTTATGAGCAGATTGGTGGTTTGGAAGAGCAGATTGTAGAGGTAAAGGAAACCGTTGAACTGCCTTTGAAACATCCTGAACTCTTTGAAAAAGTAGGTATCGACCCTCCTAAGGGAATTCTGCTTTACGGTCCTCCTGGAACAGGAAAGACCTTGCTTGCAAAAGCTGTGGCCAATGAGACCAATGCTACTTTCATAAAAGTGGTTGCTTCTGAATTTGTCAAGAAATACATTGGAGAAGGAGCAAGAATGGTAAGGGAAGTATTCGAGCTTGCAAAGGAGAAGGCTCCAAGCATTATCTTCATTGACGAGCTTGATGCAGTAGCTGCTCAAAGGCTTAAAAGCTCAACCAGCGGTGACAGAGAGGTTCAAAGAACACTCATGCAATTGCTTGCAGAACTTGACGGATTTGAAGCTCGTGGAGATATCGGAATTATCGGTGCAACCAACCGTGCGGATATATTAGATCCTGCACTTCTCAGACCTGGAAGATTCGACAGATTCATTGAAGTGCCTGCTCCAAATGAAGACGGCAGACGAGAGATTTTGAAAATCCACACAAGAAAAATGAACTTGTCCAAGGATATTGACATGGACTTGATTGTATCCTTAAGCGAAGGCTGCTCAGGTGCTGACTTAAAAGCAATCTGTACTGAAGCTGGAATGTTCGCCATTCGTGAGGAAAGAGACACAATCACCAATGCGGACTTTATGGATGCTATTGACAAGACCCGCGGAACCAAGCATGAAGTGGACTTTGAAAAAGAAGCAGGAGTCATGTTCGGATAACTGCGAAATGTTTTTTAGAAGTTCCTGTTTTGTTCCAATAATCTCGAATATCTCATATAAAAAGAGTTTTAACTCTTTTTTAATATTTTTTCATTAAATTTTGAGAGAAATTTTTTCTTAAATTAGAATCATATGGCCTGTGATGAACCCTATGAGCTCTGATACGTGATGAATGATGGGCGATCTGAGGCCATTTCTTTTTATTAATTGATTATTTTTTATTTTTTTTAATTTTAATTTACATTTTTTTTACTTTTTGCTTTTTATTAATTTACTATTTTTTCTTTTTTTTAATTTTAATTTACATTTTTTTACTTTTTGATTCAATCTTTTTTTCACATAAAGTATATTTAAAATTTAATTTCTTTTTTACCTTTTGATTTCAATCGTGGGACTGTCACAAATTGGTGTGATTTTAAAAAAATAGCATTTTTTTGAAAAAATCTTTTTAGTTCGTTAAATTTTTTATTTTTTAAAAATAAGGACAA
>OMVY01000017.1 GCA_900314635.1 uncultured Methanobrevibacter sp. | reverse complement strand
GAACTTTTAATGGAGTATTGGCACGTTTTGGTCTTAAATTAAGATTTTGGGATAGGAAAATGGTTTGTTAAAAAATCACTCAAATTTGTGACAGTCCCTAAAATAATTAAATATATTAATTCAAAAGCTAAATATATTAATCATGTATGATTTATATTATGTCTTGGATGCTTCAGCATTTATAAATGGCTTTGAACTTCAAAATCCCAATAATTTCACTGTTTCAGAAATTACCGAAGAAGTCAAGGACTTGAAATCAAGACTGGTATTGAATCAAGCTATAGAAGAAGAAAGAATTATTATAAGAGAACCTGAAATAGAATTTGTTCAAGAATTGGATGGGATAATTGCCGATTCAGGAGATGATTTAAGACTTTCAGGGCCTGATAAAAAGCTTCTGGCTCTTGCATTGGATTTAGCGGATTCAGGATATAATGTCAAGGTCATGACTGATGACTATTCCATGCAGAATGTTTTGAAGATTATCGGCATTCCATATGGCAGCATAATTACTGAAGGAATAAAAGGAGTATATAATTGGACAAAGACTTGTGAAGGTTGCAAAAAGGATTATCCGGCAGATTATCCTTTTGATGATTGTGAAATTTGCGGCTCAAAGATATTTAAAAGAAGAATAAAAAACTAATAATCAAACTTGTAGGTTTGCTTTTAGTGAGATTGCATTATGGTTTGAGTCGACTTATATTAAGATTTATAATTATATCCATTCAGAGTGGTATTAATGGAAATTGGTGTTGTTGTACATGGACCTGGAATAATAGATTCCGGGTGGGCGATGAAGATTATTGACTACTTGTCAAATTATGGAAATGTTCGTTGTCGTTTGGGCGGAACCATGGGTAGGACTGCTGTTATTGACGCAGGCTTGGAAAATATAATTAATATTTCAATGAAACTTCTGCCTAGTGAGTCCCTTGAAATTTTTAATACTGAAAATGTGGATGTCATTTTCCTGCTGGATTATGGAAAAAGTCAGGAAACAGGGCATGTTTTTGGATATACTGCATTTAATCATTACTTTAAGAAGATATCCAATGAAGACTACCTGTCCACTAATCACAAGTCTTTTTATGACTCTGACATACCAGTAGTTCAAATAGAAAGGCCTGGGGAAGAGGATGGTTCAATAATCAGCTGGAATGTTGATGTGAATCGTAAAATCAAGCAGAAGAAAAAAGGTCTCTTTTCAAGATCTGATGATAGCGATGAAGATTCATTTGATTTTGTAGGTATGTTCAATGATCTGATTGAAGAATTTAATTTAACCAAGCATACTCCAGAGGATGTTTTAAACAACTATTTCTCAGAGATAAGCCAGGCTGCGGATGAAGAAACAGTCAGGGAGAGAATAGCTGATTTTCCGGATGACGGCTCCCAGTTTTCATACCGCAGGATTCATGGGGCAAGCCCTGGTGAGAATATCCTGGTAAACGGTTTTGTAATCGGCTACTCCGAGTCTGATGCTCCTATTCTGCTTGCACGTGATGATATTATAGTTGATATCATCGGAGGAGTTGTCAAGGAGCATGGCGTTGAAAAATTAGGTCCTGTTAATTTAAGCAATGCCATTGTTAAAACAGGACTTCTTAGAAAGTCCAAGGAAGTTATTCCACGTGTTTTGGATAGTGATTTTGTAAGTATTAATGATGTAGAGATGAATTCAAGCTCCAATGGTTTGGAAAACAAGGAAAATTCCTTTAAAATAGCTTATGTGGACCATGCGGCTTATGATATCTACCGATTTAAGAATTTTGACCTTGTCGTCACAGTAGGGGACGACACCACTCTTGTCGCATCAGATATTCTTTACAGATTCGACATTCCGATAATAGGAATTACCGATGGGGATCTTGACAAGGTGGTTGAGAAAGGTTTTGTCAATGACAAATCAATCATATTGGAAGTAGCTCCTGATTTTGATGATATCGTGGGCCATAATATTCATGAAAGACTTTTTTCATCCAATTCTGTTCTTGAAATTCCTTATGAAGAGGATTTCAATAATGTGGATGATTTTAAAAAGGCTTCTTTTGATGTTTTCCAATCCCATGTTGAGGATGTTGTCAAATCAGTAGTCCCAAGTTTCATATTTAAAAAAGGGGCTGATTTAGAAGAGACTTTGGTTACCAGTAATCTGGATGATTCCCTAGGTGCTGAAGAGACTTATGTTGATGAATTCGATGACGGTCTGGATGAGTTTATTGACAATTTTGATGAAGGCGTGCATGAAGAGCAATTTGAAGAAGAAATTCCTCATGAGGTCTATGTTGAGGAGGTTCCTCAGGATGATTTTGCCGGGGGAGAGATTCCTCATGAAGTCTTTGTTGAAGATGTTCCTCAGGATGAGTTTGCAGAAGGCAGGTCTTATGGTGAAGAGCCAATAGAAGATTTGGAGGATCCCGCTTATTATGAGGAATTGGAAGAAAGCGGTGAGGATTTGGAAGATCCTGCTTATTATGAGGAATTGGAAGAAAGCGGTGAGGATTTGGAAGATCCTGCATATTATGAAGAGCTTTTTGTAGAAGAAGATCCTGATGCCATTTATGTTGAACATGAATCTGTTGACGATTTTGCAGAGTCTGAAGTTCCTAGTGAGATTTATGTTGAAGAAGACCCGGATGCAGTTTATGTAGATGACAATTCTGATGTAGTTTATATGGATGATAATTCTGATGCT
Source organism: uncultured Methanobrevibacter sp. (assembly GCA_900314635.1). Taxonomy (GTDB): domain Archaea; phylum Methanobacteriota; class Methanobacteria; order Methanobacteriales; family Methanobacteriaceae; genus Methanobrevibacter. The sequence goes on along the minus strand of OMVY01000017.1, from coordinate 58,240 downwards.
GTTTATGTTGAGCAGGAGTCTGTGTACGAGTATGAAGAGTCTGAGCTTCCTCATGAAGTCTTTATTGAAAACAGTCCCGATGAAGTTTATGTTGAGAGCGTGCCTGTCGAGGAAATCTTTGTGGAAGAACAAGAGATTGAGGATGATTACTCCCATGATGACTTTGTAGATGATTTCTTTGCAGAACTGCCTCCTGAATCAATTGAAGAGGTTTATATCGATCCAGAACCTATGGAAGAGGATTCCATTGCTGCAGAGCAATTCAGTTATGAAAGTTCTGATAATGGGGAGTCTTATATTGATTATGAAGGATCAAGTGTAGGAAAAGAGCCGGAATTTGATGATGGGCTTGATTATGAAGCAGTAAGTCTTCCGGACGCTTCAGAAGATTCTTCTAAAAAATCTAAAGATGAAGATTTTGATGATGATGGAATAATTTATGAAAAAGCCAGTTTTGTAAAGTCTGATGATGACTTGGAAGATGGTGAAAATAATTAAAATAATTTATTTTAAGAGATGATTGATAAATTGGTTTTTTTTATAATTAATTTATTTTTAGAATGATAGTTAATTGATTTTTATGAATGATTGATTAATTGAATCTTTTATTTTAAGAGAAATAGATAAAATTATTTTTTTTATGCGATTTTATGTGAATAAGGTGTTATAATGGAATTAAGCGAACTTGTGAAATCACTGCAAAGCTTTAAAGGTGTAAGCAGAAAAAACTCAATTGAAAATGTTACCAAAACCCTGGGGGATGTTTATAATATTACCGGTGATGTTCTTCTTGATTTTGGAGATGATGCTTCAGCTATTGACATAGGTGATAATCAAGTCGTTTTGCTGGCTGCTGATGGTATCTGGGGCGATTTGATGAATGTCGACCCATACTGGGCGGGCTACTGCGCCGTGCTTGTCAATGTGAATGATATTGCAGCCATGGGGGGAAAGCCGATAGCCATGGTTAATATCATGGCTGTGGACAATGATGAGATATATGACGAGATATTATCCGGAATTGTAGATGGCTGTCGCAAATTCAATGTTCCGATGGTTGGAGGACACCTCCATCCTGATGCGGAATATAATTCACTGGATGTGGCTATTGCTGGAATTGCCTCCAAGGACTCATTAATCACTTCTTCCGGTGCAAAAGTTGGAGACAAGGTTCTTGTAGCTATTGACACAGACGGCAGACAATATCCTGGAATTCCTTTGAATTGGGACACCACTTATGAAAAGGATGCAAAGCTTGTGCAAGACCAGATCAAGGTCATGCAAAAAATAGCTGAAGAACATTTGCCAAGTGCTGGAAAGGACATAAGCAATCCGGGAACACTTGGAACCTTGGAGATGCTTCTTGAATCCTCAGGCGTCGGTGCAAGCGTTGAGCTTGAGAAGATTCCGCGAAATGAAAACGTGGACTGGGATATGTGGCTAAGGGCTTATCCTGGAGCAGCATTTGTCATGACAGCGCCAGAAGAGAATGCTCAAGCTATAATAGATGCTTTAAGTCCTTATTCATTTGAAGTTGCTGTCATTGGTGATGTTATAGAAGAGAAAAAACTTTATTTATCATCTGGTGATGAAAAACTTGTTTTATTCGACCAGAATTCAAATCCAGTACTTGTTATGAATCAACAATAATTGGTAGTGAACGGAATATATTTTAAATTATTTAATAATTCTTTAAGGAGTTGTTATTATTACAAAATATTGTGAAAACTGTGGTGCAGTTATTTTCGACGGTGCAAGATTCTGTATGAAATGCGGTAAGGAAGTTGAGGCGGATGTTAAATCAGACAGCTTTGACAAGATAATAAATACAGCTAATTTTGCAAGCTTCAATGCTTATCAGGAATATCTGCTTGAAGATTATCATAGATATCTTGATTTTTTAATCAATATCGCGCAAAAGGCAAATATGAATCATTTAAATCTTTTGGAAAAATGTGAAGACAATAAAGAGGATATGAGTGCCCTTTTGGAATTGTCCCTTATTGCTGTAAGCTTTTGTGATGTCAATTTCGATCCAGATGTTTCAAAACTGGGAAATTACTATTTCAATTTAATAAATATTGACCAGAGTCTCTTGGAATCCGAGCAAATAACTAGCTATATTCATCAGCTGTCCAATCATTTGTTTGCTGAAATTTTTGAAGAGCTTCTTTCAAATTCCCTTGATATGGAAAAAGATGATTCTCTTGAGGCATTCGTAGCATATACGCTAGGCTCCATAGATGCCATGCTGATTAACGAGGTATGCGCATATTCAGTTTGCAGGAAATTCATTCCAAAGGAGTATCTGGATGTAAGCAAGCTTAATTTCCTATTCAAGAATCTTATTGAGAACAATGAGGATGTGGAATATTTATTCACATTGGGAAATACTTTTGCTGAAGATATTTTCATGATTTTAAATCCTTTCATTGATGAAGAATTAATTGAAAAAATAGCTGTTCAGTTCAAAAAGGACTTTGGAGACAATTTTGTCTATGAAAGACCTATAATTGAAGAAAACAGGGTTTATTCAGATTATGCCAAGTACAGCACAATGTTTTATATCATTGAGAGCGGAATAAGCTCTGCCCTTACAGGTCACTTTGACAAGGACTTGAACATGCTCAAAGAAGGCTTTGAGATAGTCAACTCCAATAGGAGAAACTCTCCATTGCTTTAAATCTGTTGTTATGGTGGGAGGAACTCTCCATTGCTTTAAATCTGTTGTTATGGTGGGAGGAACTCTCCATTGCTTTAAATCTGTTGTTATGGTGGGAGGAACTCTCCATTGCTTTAAAATCAGTTATTATAAGTGAAACTTGCTTTCACTACTCTTTTTTATTTTTTAATTATTTCAAATTGGATTTTTTCAGGATTCATTTTCTAAATAAACTATTTTTATTAGAATTTCTTTATTTTTAAAATCAGCTACTTTTATAATATTTCATTATTTTTAAATCACAATCTCATAATCCCTTGTTCTCTCATCCCTTAATCTTGAATCCATTTCTACAAAATCATAAATGAGAGGATTTGAAATGAGTTTTTTCCATACATCAAATGTCACGGTTAAGAAATCATCATTGAACTTCATATGCTGACTTGCTATTGGACATTCGTATGGGAATTCGGTTTCATCTAAAACAAGATGGAAATCTCCATTTTCATCTATGTGGGGAACCAAGGGAAATGTTCTGCATTGGATAGGTCTTATGCTTCGATCGCATTTTGGAGGATTTCTGCATTTGACAAGATATACCACATCATCCCATGATGGGGGATATTCTATTTCATCTCTGTCAAAGTAGTATAAGTCAAAGCTGTCGCTGTCTTCATACATCAGCTCTTCTCCAGGCAGGAGATAAAGGGCAAGCTCTTCCTCAGGGTTTTTCAAATCATAAACGCAGCACGCCTCGCCGCAAAGGCTTCCGCAATCGAAATCAACTGGTGTGACCTTTTCCAATCTTTCATAGATTTCTTCAATTTCCTTTTTCATATCTAAGACTGAAATCTCCATGTTATCTCCAAACATTAAAAATTTATTCATGCCTCTATCTGCTTGTTTTGTTCCTCGTAAACAAAGTCTAATAAATCATTTTTTAATTTGTCCTTTAGTTGTTCATTAGAAAAAATCTTTTCATAGAAACTTTTATTACTCTTAAATATATGGACTAGTTCATTAGTGAAGAACCGGTCAAATATTGCTGCAACACTTTCTTTTGGATTATTGCGAACTTTATTCATCAATTCTTCATCAGATAGCATGCGGCTAGTTATTTGTGTTACAATTATTCTATCTGATTCAGAAAAGTCTGTAGCAAATGCTTCATTAAGGCTTTCTAAGATTTGAGATAATTTAGTTTGTTCTTCTGGTCTGTATCCAGGATCAGATGGAGATAATGGTTTTAGACTACCTTCTCCTTCACCGAGTATTATTGATGTGCCTTCATCACGAGTATCTATTTTATATGAATCCATGTCCACATCTTCCAGCACATTGAATGGTAAAGGATTATTAATTGTAGGAAGTACTTTAGATAAGAATTTAAGATAAATATATAATTTTTCCAAGTTCAAATCACTGAATGGCAATAACTGTGACATGAAGGAATATATGCTCTGATATCTTCTGATTTTTTTCTTGAATTCGACCTGATCTTCCTTATCGCTTCCCTCAAATCTTATTTTCGGTTCTGATAATAGATAATATAACTCTGCTTGAGAAACACCTTTCAAATATGCTTTAACAAATTCTTCAACTTCCTCTTGATCAAATAAATAGAAATCATAAAGGTTTTCCATTAAATCATAGAGCTTATGATAATCGGTTTCTTCTTCAAGTGATGTTTCACCATAGTACGGTTCAAATGCTTTTCTGATTACATCAGTATCATTTGCAAAATCAAGCACTAATGTATCATTTTTATGTGGAGCAATACGGTTTAAGCGTGATAATGTTTGTACTGCTGCAACACCATTTAATTTCTTATCAACATACATTGTTTGAAGCAAAGGCTCATCAAAACCAGTTTGGAACTTATTAGCTACAATAAGTATTTTATAAACATCTTCTTTGAATGCTTCTTTGATATCCTTTGATGTGTCATTGATATTTGCTTCAGTATAATCAACAGTATCATGTTTAATAGTTCCTGTGAAAGCAGCCAGTGTTTTAATACCTAAATTCTTTTCTTTGATTTGTTTATCAAATTCCAATTTATATAATACTGCTTCTTTTCTTGAACTTGTAACAAGCATTGCTTTTGCTTTTCCCTGGATTTTATTTTTAGTAGAATTCATGAAGTGATCTAGCATGATGTCTGTTTTTTTGTTGATGGCATGAGGATGCATTTCTACAAATTTTCTTAAAACCTTTTTGGCTTTCTCTTCATTGAATTCAGGGTCATCTTCAACAGTTTTAACTAATTTGAAATATGTTGGATAAGTTAGATAATTCTCTAGAACATCAAGAATGAAACCTTCTTTAATAGCTTGTTTCATGCTGTATAAATGATGTGGTCTGAAGTCTCCAAAATCAGGGTCTTTTTTACCGAACAGTTCTAATGTTTTTGCTTTAGGAGTTGCAGTAAAAGCAAAGAATGATAAGTTAGGTGTGTTTCTGCTTTTTTCCATCTGCTGTAATAATTCTTCATCAAATTCATCTTCAGCTTCATCTAAAGTGTCAGAGTCTACTTCAGCACTAGTTAATCCTTCACGCAAATGTTTTGCGTGTGCCCCTGTTTGTGAGGAATGGGCTTCATCAACAATAATGGCGTAATTACGGTCTTGTACATCATTAATTTCATTTAAAATATAAGAAAACTTATGTAATGTAGTAACAACAATATTTGTTCCGGATTTAATGGCTTCGGCTAATTGTCTTGAGTCCTGGTCAATTTTTTCAACAACACCTTGTTTTCTCTCAATAGCTTTAACTTGGTCCTGTAATTGTTTATCAATGACTTTTCTATCTGATACTACTATAACCATGTCATAAATTCGTTTGTCATTGTTATCAAATTTATTTAACAATCCGTGTGCCAGCCAAGCTATTGTTTTAGTTTTTCCAGAACCTGCACTGTGCTGAATAAGATAGTTATGTCCTGGTTGGGGGTCATTTAATAAAAGATTGACACAATCTAATTGATGGAAACGAGGGAAGATTACAATATCATCCTCTTCAAAAATAAAATTATTAATTAACTTTGATAGCTGATTCTTCTGAAGTATCTCAGTGTACATGTAAGAAGTTTTATAATCATTTTTAACATCAGGATTTTCAATACCTTTATTGAATGGTAAGAATCTTGTTTTAAGACCGGCAAGTTTAGTAGTCATATAAACCTTCTCATTGCTCATAGCAAAGTGTACCAAAGAATTTCTAAATATTGCCTCTCTTGGATCCCTATCGTTTTTGTATTGGTTGATAGCATTCGTTACACCTTGAGTGAAAGTATTTTTAAGTTCAATAGTGGAAATTGGAATACCATTGATAAATATAACCAAATCCAATCTGTTACCTTTTTCTTTATCTTCGTATTCTAATTCATCAACAACTGAAAATATATTTTGATTGAATTTAACTTTTAATTCAGGATTTAAATTATTGTTAGGTATTGGATAAAACAAATTAAAATTAGCAATATCACTAAAACCATTTCTCAAAACATGTATTGTTCCATTCCTGTTGATCTGTCTGACTAGTGATTTGATAAAATTAGTTTCAGGGTTAGATTTATTATGCTTGGCAAATTTATTCCAAGCTTTAGGTTGTGTAGTTTTAATGAATCTTAAAACTAATTCAACATCTAAGCATGAACTAACATTAAAATTTTTAGTTGTTCTTTTCTCATAACCTGTACTTGTAAGATAATTTATTATGTCATTTTGAAAACCTTTTTCAGAAGTATCTGAACTCATATTTCCTCACCTCTCACATCAATTTTACCAGTAACAACATGATGAATTAAAGAAGTTTTGTATTCTTCTAAAAGATTGATATTTTCTCGGATTTTTGATATTGACTTATTTATTTTTGTAGTTTCAATATCTAAATAGTTAACAATTTGGTTTTGTTCATTTAATGGAGGCACAATAATTCTTAAATTTTTTATAACATCTTGACTTATATTCGGTTGCCCCCCACCATAACTTAAAGAGATGATTTCATTCCTATAACCTAAGAACCAATAATAGGTATATTTAATATTTTGATTGTTACCTTTTGAGAGAACACAACAAGCTTGATTAGTGCATGTTTTAATTTTTAATATACCTAATTTACCAATTGTTGCACCATACATTGCAATAACTAATGAATCTTGAGGATATATTTTCAATGAAGAAGTATCATGTAATGCTTTTGTTGTTATTTGTGTGGATGTTTCATAAATATAATTATCATTTAAATCTCCAGTAATTAGCCAATTTACTGTTCCATCTGTATAATATTCTTCATTAGATGACTTTGGTGTTGTACCACTACCAATATTATTAAACATATTTGATATTTTCATTATTAGATAATGTTCAGGAACCTCACCAATCCATTCAACACTTGAATCTTTCATTGGAACATTTGGATTTAAACCTTTGGTAACAACTTGATTAATTAATGCAGTTCTTTTTTCTTCAAGTAATTTGATTAATTGCTTGTTTTTGCAAATTGTTTCATCGATTTTTGCAGTTTTTTTGTCTAAGTAGTTCGCTATTTGTTTTTGTTCTTCTAATGATTTAGGCATAGCAATTTCCATATTTTTTACGATATTGGAATTTAAGTTCTCTTGAGTGTTTTCATTAGAGAAACCAGATATTGTACTTTTCAATGCTTCTAAATAAAATTTTAAATAAATAGTATCAATCTTATTAGATAGTATTAAACCCAATATTGCTTGATTAGTTGTAGCATCAATATTCAAAATTGATGTTTTTCCAAGTGATGCAAATATGGAGTAAATTAATGTCCCTTTTTTCAATATTCTTAAGTTTTTACTGGCCAATCCTTCTATTGTAATGCTCTTCGCAGTTGAATTAATATAATCATTATCATTCATATCTCCAATAGCGACCCAAGGAATTCCATCATTGTTTTCATCCCAATATGAGTCGTTTGATGATTCTGGTGTTCCACCAGCAACAAATTCATTAATAACATGCTTTAATTTATACGGCATCCAATGAATGGGTATTTTCTTAATCCAATCAATATTTGAATCTTTATATTCCTCATAAGTTTTATAACTCATTTTAAATCAATCCTTGAGTAACTCTTGTATTTCTGCAGTTACTTTAGCTATATCTGCTTCAATTTCTTCAAGAGGTCTTGGAGGTTCATAAACATAGAAGTATTGCGTAAAGTTAATTTCATAACCTATTTTATTCTTACTTTCATCATACCAAGCATCTGAATAATATTTTAACACTTCATCTTCAAAGTAATCATCAATATTTTGAACAAGAGGTATTTTCTCAGTATCTCTTAAATTACTGTCTGCTTTTGGTTTGCCACTTCTATCTGTTACATATTCTGCAGTATCATCGTGTTCAGATAATTTTTCAATAACATTTTTTATGAATGCAGGTTTTAAATCAAAACTTTTAAGAGCATTTTTAACTTTTGTTTCAAAGGTATCCCAGTCAGTATATAATTCATCACCAATTGTAAGTAATTCTTCTTTAATAGCTTCTTGTTGTTTTTTACCTTCTTCTTCCTCAGCCATTTTTATTTCAGGATCTTCACTTTTACTTTCAGCTAATTTTTTAAATTGATTATAAGAGTATAAGTTTTCAAGTCTTTCAGGTGTTACTTGATAGTTTAGCTGCATTGGTCTTTCAACGGTGATTTTAGTATATCCAAAATCCCCATTATCAAATATTTTCACTTTATCAGATTCTGTGAAGTCTTGATAAGTATCTATTATTTTATTGATTGATTCTTCTGGAAGTGTGTGTCTTTTATTTCCAAGTGATTTTCTCATTCCAACATATTCTTCACGTGCATCTATTAACTGCACTTTACCTTCTCTTTGTGGAGTTTTTTCATTGGTTAATACCCATACATATGTTCCAATTCCTGTGTTGAAGAATAATTGATCAGGTAATGCAATTAATGCTTCAAGATAATCATTTTCAAATATCCATTTGCGTATATTGCTTTCTCCAGAACCTGCATCTCCTGTGAATAATGGTGAACCGTTTGTAATTACTGCAATTCTTGATTTGCCATTGTCTTTCATCTTGGAAATCATATGCTGAATGAATAATAATTGACCATCACTTTTACGAGGAAGTCCTGCACCAAATCTTCCATCAAATCCTTTTTCTGCTTCAGCATCTACAACTTCTTTGTCTTGTTCCCAGTCCCGACCATATGGCGGATTGGAAATAATATAATCAAATTTATTATCTTTTAATTGATCATCAGATAATGTGCTTGATGGTCCTTTGATGTTTTCCGCATTTTCTCCTTTCATAAGCATGTCGGCTTTACATATTGCATAAATCTCATCATTTATTTCTTGACCGTATAAAACAACATCAATATCAGGATTACTTTTACTTATAAATTCTTGACAGCTGGTTAACATTCCACCAGTTCCACAAGCGGGATCATAAACTAATTTAATACTTCCAGAACTTTCTCCTTCTTCTGCAAATAAAAGTTCAGTCATTAGTTTTACCACATCTCTTGGGGTAAAGTGCTCTCCCGCTTCTTCATTTGATGTTTCAGAGAACTTGCGTATTAACTCTTCGAATATTGTCCCCATGTCATGATTGGAGATATTTTTAGGTGATAAATCAAGTGTTGTTTCGTTGAATTTTTTTATTAGCAAATATAATAAGTTTGCTCTAGATAATTTTTCTATTTGTCTTTCAATATCAAAGTTTTCGAGAATATTTTTTACATTGTTGCTGTAACTGTTAATATAGAATTTAATATTTTCTTCTATATTATCAGGGTCTTGCAGCAATGTTTCAAAATCAAAGCGTGAGTAGTTATAAAATCCTAATTCTCGACCATTTTCATCAACAGCTTTTGACATTAATATCGGTGCTAAAACTCCTGTTCTGCTTTTGTTAGCTTCATATGTATCAACTATATCTTTTTTAGAGTATTCCAATACACTGTCAAATCTTTTAAGAACTGTGAAAGGTAAAATTACTTTTTGATATTCATTTCTTCTGTATGTTCCTCTCAATACAGAATCTGCTATTCCCCATATAAATCCTGAAATTTCACTTATGTTGGTCAATTTTTCACCCCAAAAATTATAATATATATTATTTTTATTGGCACATCTTATAATGTTTATTATAATTTTTCACATGTTTATAGGAATAGTACTCTAGATAGTTTATTATAAACTAAATGTTATCCTCTTGAAACTTATCCAAAAAGCAGTTTTAAATTCTTTTCTTATAAAAGTAGTTATTATATATGAAAAATTATATATCCTATTGTATAATGATTTATTAAAACTTTTTAAGGAAGGGTGATAAAATGTCTCATGAAGAAAATGTAAGAATCATCAGTGATACTTTGAACATGTGTGAGAATAATGAAAAGTTAAGACAGTCAATTGATTATTCCATAGAAAACCAGCATTTGTACCTGGAAGGAGAGGATATTGAAATAGACTCAATAAACCGGTTTGACAAGCCTGCGGAAATCGTATTTTCCACCAAAAGAACACTTGAAGCGGCTGGGGGATATGGGGATAGGAAAGTAGCTGCTCTTAACTTCGCTAACCCTATTGATCCTGGAGGAGGAGTTATGTATGGCGCTCACGCACAGGAGGAATCAATTTGCAGGTGCAGTACTCTTCTGCCATGTCTTGTAGACGAATACCTCATTGAGAACTTCTATTTAATACATCAGGAGAAAAAGAGAAGCGGATTGATGGATAACAATTACAATGATGACTGCATATACACTCCAAATATCCATGTTTTCAAATCAGATACTTTATCTCCACAACTGATGGATGAAGACAAGTGGTATTGCGTTGACATAATTACCTGTGCAGCTCCCAATCTGTACAGAAAGAAATCCTATTTTGGAGACGGATCTCCTAAGATAAAAGCTGAAGAGCTTAAGGAACTCCATATCAATAGATTCCGTCAGATATTCAATGTGGCACTTAGGGAGAAGGCAGAAGTCTTGATTTTGGGAGCATTCGGATGTGGAGCGTTTAAAAATCCTCCGGAAGTAGTTGCCGAGGCGGCATATGAGATTATTCAAGAGTATGTTCATTCATTTGAGACAATTGAATTTGCAATCTATAGCTCTCAAGGTGAATCTAAGAATCTCTCAACATTCAAAAGGGTTTTTAATATTGTCTGATTGCCTTTTTTAATTTTTTTATTTATTTTTCTGTTTTTTTAAATTCATTATTAAATGATTGCCTTTTTTAATTTTTTTACTTATTTTCTCTTTTTTTTTAAAAATTCATAATATTTAATAATTATAACAATTAAATAAATATACATTGTTTTGATTTGTGATTATTATGATGAAATATATAAAAAAATGGTCTGAGACAAGTTTGATTTTAAGAATTATTCTAGGTTTGATAGTGGGTACCATACTTGCGCTTACAGTTCCTCAGTTATCAGGCATAGGAATACTTGGAGATTTGTTTGTTGGAATATTGAAGGCAATAGCTCCATTTTTAGTGTTCTTTATCATAATGTCTGTAATTCCAAAAACCAGCAGCAATCTAGGTTCACGTTTCAAGCTGGTTATCACATTATATCTGTTGAGTATGATGCTGGCAGCGATTGTATCTGTAACTGCAAGCTTTTTGTTCCCTGTATCAGTGCCTCTGACAGCTTCTGTTGATCCATCTACATCAGGGGCGCCACTTGCAATTGGAAGTGTTTTTTCAAAAATCCTGACTGATATGATTTCAAATCCTGTCACCGCATTAATAGAAGGAAAATATATCAGTATTCTATTTTGGGCGATAGTGTTTGGACTGTCATTTAAAAAAGTAGGAAACGAAAAAACACTGGAGCTTTTAGGAGATTTGGCAGATATGATTTCCCATTGTGTGAGGATGATTATCCAGCTGGCTCCTTTTGGTATCATGGGTATTATTTTTAAAACAATTACTGAAAACGGGCTTGATATATTCATAAGCTATGGCCAGCTTCTGGCATTGATTGTCGGATGCGTGCTCATTGTTGCATTGGTGACCGATCCATTCCTCTCTGCAATCACATTAAGGCGCAATCCATATCCTTTGGTCTTGACATGCATCAAGGAAAGCGGAATCACTGCCTTCTTCACAAGAAGTTCTGCTGCAAACATTCCGGTTAATCTGGAGCTCTGCCGCAGACTTGGATTGGATGAGAATTTCTATGGTATAAGTATTCCTTTAGGTTCCACAATCAATATGGAAGGTGCAGCAATCACCATTACAATAATGACACTTGCAACCTGCCATTCAATGGGCATTGCGATTAATTTCCCGACAACTGTCATATTATGCATAATAACTGTTCTTGCAGCTTGCGGAGCTTCAGGAATAGCTGGAGGGTCTCTGCTCTTGATTCCAATGGCATGTTCATTATTCGGAATCTCACAGGACATTTCCATGCACGTTGTAGCTATTGGATTCATTATTGGTGTAGTTCAGGATTCATTTGAAACTGCCTTGAATTCTGCAGGAGACGCGATACTGACTTCAACTGCGGAGTATAAGGAAAGAATGAATAATGGTGAGGATATTAACTTCCTTGGGGAATTTGCTAAATAATTTCCTTTTTTTTAATTTTTTTTAAACTTATCTTCTTTGGGGATTTATTATTTTTTTAAACTTATCTTCTTTTGTGATTTATTATTTTTTTAAATTTTCTTCTTTTTTTTTAATTATTTTTTGAAATTTTTCTAAAAATAAAACTTTTTTCTGCTTTTTTGAAATCTGTTGAAATCCTTTCTTTTTTTTATTTATTGGGGTTTTAGCTATTTTTACAAAATTTCAATGGTTTTTTTGTGAAAAATATGTTAATGGTTAGGGAAAATTACCTTAATGAAACTAGGAAAAATATATTAATGAAAATGGGAAAAATATATTAATGAAAGTGGGAAAAATCTGTTAATGAAATATGGAAAATTACCTTAATGAAAATGGGAAAAATATATTAATGAAAGTGGGAAAAATCTGTTAATGAAATATGGAAAATTACCTTAATGAAAATGGGAAAAATATATTGATGAAAGTGGGAAAAATCTGTTAATGAAATAGGGAAAATTACCTTAATGGATTTAGAGATATATTAAGAAAATTAATTGATTAATGCATCTAATGGGAGTTATTTTAATGAAAGATTATTTGCCAAGATATCTTGATAATATCATCGAAGAACGTTTGAATATGATTGGTGCAATAGTAATTGTTGGTCCAAAATGGTGTGGTAAAACTACAACTGCCAAGAAATTTGCAAAAAGCGTGCTGCAATTGCAAGACCCTGATAATATTGATTCATATATGGAATTGTCTTCTTTTAAGCCTTCAAAGCTTTTGGAAGGTGAAAAGCCCCGCTTGATTGATGAATGGCAGAACATACCTGTATTATGGGATGCTGTAAGAACAAGTGTTGATGAAATCGGAGAAGATGGATTGTATTTATTAACAGGTTCAACAGTTATTGATGATGAAAATATAATGCATAGTGGAACAGGACGCATTTCCAGAATATTGATGAAACCTATGAGTTTATATGAAAGCAGGGAGTCAAATGGTAAAATAAAATTAACTGATCTTTTTAAGAATCCAGAAATGGATATTGATGGAATTGAATCAGATTTAAGCATCGAAGATTTGATTTTTGCAGCATGCAGAGGCGGATGGCCTGAATCTTTAAATAAAAAAACTGAAAAGGCTCAATTGTTTGTAGTGGAGAACTATCTGCAGAATATATGTGAAATAGATGTATCTGCAATAGATAATGTTAAAAGGGATTCAAAAAAAGTTGATAGGTTCATAAAATCATATGCGAGAAATATTTCAACACTTGCCTCAAATACAACCATCATAAAAGATATTAAAGAAAAATATGTGGATTTCAGTGAAAACACTTTTGTTAGTTATCATAATGCCTTGACAAGATTGTTTGTTATTGATGATATAGATTCTTGGAATCCGAACATACGCTCAGCATCTGCAATGAGGTCAGGACCAAAAAGAGAATTCATAGACCCATCAATTGCAGTTGCTGCAATGAATTTAAATCCGGAAGGACTGCTATTTGATTTGAATACCTTTGGATTTATTTTTGAAACATTATGTATTAGGGATTTAAGTATTTACACATATGATGAAGGAGGAACCATTTCGTATTATCGTGACAAGCATGGGCTGGAAGCAGACTGCATCATACACTTGAAAAATGAGGATTATGCATTGATAGAATTTAAACTAGGCAGCAACAAGATAGATGAGGGTGCGGAAAATTTATTGAAGCTTGAAGGGCTGATTAAAAGGAACATCCGTGAAAAAAATTTAAAAATGAAAGAGCCAAAATTCCTAGCAGTAGTTACTGGAACAAAATATGCATATACTCGTGAGGATGGTGTAAAAGTATTGCCAATAGGTGTTTTAAGATAATCTGTTTATTCTGTTTTAAAATCATGATTGAGGTCCTTTTTAAAAGAAGTTTGAAAATTAAATTTTTTTTAAAACTTTTTACAGATACATTAAATCATAACAAATGGATCTTTAAAAAACTTTGTTGATTTATTTCTTATTTTATATATAATATTTAACTTTCATGGAATATCAACAAAGTTTTAGAATCTGCCTGACAAATGCAAGTAATAACTATTTTATATTATAAATTTCATAAATAATATCAATATAAAATAATGAATTTTTTAATTATTTTATAAGATTTAAAGATTATAAATTTATTAGTATTTAAAAAGAGGCAATTTCATGCTAATTAAAATTAATGGAGATATGACAGAAATTCCAGAGGGTTCTACTATTAGAGAAGCTATTGAGATTTCTAAAGCTCCTTACAGCAAGGGAAGCATTGTTTGTCTTATAAAGGGAGAAAGCGAAATACAAAGCAATATCCTGAAATATAAGATAAAGACTCCCAAGGGAAGCGTCCTCATCGAATTATCTTCCGATGATAAACTTCAGCCGCTGGTTGGTTTCTTTAAAGACAATTACAAGAAATTCATAAGCAGCACCATTCGCTGGGATTCTTCCACTGAAGTAGCTATGGGTCCAGTTCAATCTAATTTTGAGCCTTCTCATGATGAATTCCAATATCATGACAATGATGTTCTAATCAGCTTGTCAGGATTTTCCAATGAAGCCACTCATATAATCTTTATCAAAGATGATGTGTCCAATGTTTATGGTGTTCCTAAATATAGTGACAACGGTGTCTTTGCCAAGGTTATCGGTGGACGCAAGACATTGTTTTCATTAACCTCATCCGATGAGATCCTTGATATAGAGCCGGTAATTGAGCGAAGCACTGTACGTGATAGTGCTGGCGGTTCTGACTTGGATGTTGTTCTCGAGGAGGGAAACCAGCTGTTCACCTATGTCCTGTTCAAGCCTAATCCTAAATCTCCGGCATCCGTCGAACATCTTTTCTCTTTAATCAGAAACAATAAGATTGAGGTCAGCTTTGAATCCAACTCCTTTGTAGGGTTCTATGAGCTTCAAGGATTGGGAAAAGACGTTGAAGATGTTACAGAGCGCAGGAGAGGAACTGTCACCTTGAGAAGTGAAGGTCATGGAAAAGGAAAGGTTTTCGTCTACAGGGAAGACCGTGTGAATGTGAAATCCCATACCACAATAGCAACTGTCGAAAGCGGAATGGAATTATTCGATATTGCTCGAGAAGGAGATTTCATTACAGTTAGAAGCAATCCTGAGCGCATCATGCTTATGATGATGACTCAAAAGGAGTCAGAAGAGAAACTCAAAAGTCTGGGTATTGAACATGTGCGCACAGGCACAACTGATGATGATGCAATCGTTGTTGTCCAGGAACCTGAAAACACCATTGCAATTCTGGAAAACAAGAAGGTGGAAACCTTCGGCATACCAGCAAACAAGCTGATCAAAGTCGAATTGACAGATGACGCTCCTAGATCCAGATGGTACTTTGAAAAACTCACAGGACTTGCTGAAAAACCTGTTGGAAGTTTGAAGGTCTACTTTGCAGTTCCTGACATGAATATCTACATGTTTGACGGAGACAAGGATGAATCCAAGGGACTTGTTCCTGAAAACGTAATTGACGATTCATACATAGCAGGCACTATCGGAATTACCAACATGTCCCGTAAGAATGTTGGTTTGGTAGGTATCAGAACAGTCGACAGCGATGAATTCGGACCTACCGGAGAACCGTTCAATGCCACTAATGTTGTGGGCAGGGTTATTTCCGATTTGGAAGACCTGAAATCCATCGAGGATGGAGATACTGTTTATGTTTATGAAGTTTATGAAGAGGAGGAGAGCTAAATGGCCAGGCCTGTAGGAAATAATTTATGTATTACTCCGGAAGTTGGTTCTGAAGACATGGATCCTGATGTATCAACCAGGATGATTATTTTAGGACCAAAAGCTAATGTAAGTGAAAGCGAAGTTGTTAACTTCCTGCACCTTCTTGATTTGCCACTCACCATTAAATGGACTTGCTATGGTGCGATGGTTAGTGGAAAAGACGAATATGTTCGCCAAGCTGTTGAAGAGCTTAGAAAGCTTGACCCTTATGGAATTTTCACTAAGGAGAGAGGTTTTGCTCCTGGAGACCCTAGAAAATGCAGGGGTCACAGACACGGGCCAAGAGAGGGATTCCACCAGATGGAGAAGGAATTCTTGATTCTCGATTATGTTGGCGAAGCTTTAAAACATCCTAAAGAGGTTCATATTGAGAAAAAGGAACCTGTTTCATTAGATTTATTTAAGGAAGTCCTTGAAAACTCTTTCAAGGAAGAGAAAAAACAAGAGGGAAAATAATAGAAAACATGTGATTTGAAATTCTCTTTTAAGATTAATTTGAATTGATTTTTTATTTTAATGGTTTTACTTGAAATTATGTTTTCTAAAATTATGATTATGAGATGATATTATGGTAAAAGTAGCTATTTATCCACCAAATTCATTAGTAATTGCGGATTTGGTTGAAAGGAAGGGACATCAGCCTTTAGCTCTTCAAAAACAGATAAGACAAAAGATTAAAGATCCAGAGATTGATTCTCCTCCTATGAACATTACTGAAGATGATCCTATTAAAGGATTGAAATATGCAGCTATTGAGGTACCTTCAGGAGTAAGGGGAAGAATGTCAATTATCGGACCTATCATAGATGAAGCGCAAGCCGCTATTATTGTTGATAACGCCCCATTCGGCTTTGGATGTGTGGGCTGTGCGAGAACAAACGAATTATCCATATTCTGCTTGCGTAAAAGAGACATTCCACAAGTGGAATTGACATATCCAACCAATCAGGATGAAACAATGGAAATGATCAATGATTTGCATGCATTTTTAGACAAGCTGACCGAGATGGAAGAAGCAGGCGAATTTGCTGAAGAGGAAGGGGATGATTAGATGGTAAAGATTGCACTCGTTTCATGCGGTACTGAATACAGCGGTATCCAAAAGGAGATTGAAAAAGCGGCTTTAAAATTCGGCGCTGAAATCATACTCCCTGAAATAGACCTCGATTTTATCAACGAGGCATATGAGAAATTCGGTTTCTCAGCTCAATCTTCAAGTTTGAAATTAATGATTGCAAGGGCGATGTCTATTGTTGAAGGAAAATGCAAGCCTGATGCAGTATTCATTGCAACTTGTTTCAGATGTGCTGAAGGAGCACTTGTAAGAAATGAAGTAAGACGTTTCATTCAAAACAACACACGCATTCCTGTTGTCACATATTCATTTACTGAAAGAACAAAAGCTGATGAATTGTTCATTCGTATGGAAGCGCTGGCAACCACTGTAACACGCAGAAGCATTCTGGCTAGAGAAAAGCAGGAGGGTCTCACCCTTGGTCTTGACTCTGGTTCCACTACTACAAAAGCTGTATTGATGGAAAACAACAAGGTAATCGGTACCGGATGGACATCAACAAAGGATATTATTGAATCAGCTAAAATAGCAGCTGACGAGGCCTTTTCAAACACCAATTACTCATGGGGTGATCTGGATGGAATCGGAACCACTGGTTATGGAAGGTTCACCATGGGCCAGGAATTCAAGGCAGAGCTCGTGCAGGAGGAATTGTCTGTCAACGCTAAAGGAGCAGTATATCTGGCAGATTGTCAAAAAGGAGAAGCCACTGTTCTGGATATCGGCGGTATGGACAACAAGGTTATCACTGTAAATAACGGAATACCTGACAACTTTACCATGGGAGGTATCTGTGCAGGTGCATCCGGAAGATTTTTAGACATGACCAGCCGTCGTCTGGATGTCGACATCACCGAACTCGGACCTCTTGCGGTTCAAGGGGACTGGAGAAAAGCTTCCTTAAACAGTTACTGTATTGTATTCGGTATTCAAGACCTGGTAACCACTCTTGCAGCTGGCGGAAGCAAAGCGGATGTGGCTATGGCAGCATGCCACTCAGTATCCGAGCAGGTATATGAGCAGCAGCTTCAGGAAATCGATATACGCGAACCTTTAATCCAGGTAGGAGGAACCAGTTTGATTTCAGGTCTTGTCCAGGCTGTAAGTGAAACTTTAGGTGGAATCGAAGTAATTGTTCCAGAATACTCACAACACATTGGTGCTGTAGGTTCCGCACTTCTTGTATCTGGTATGGGACATAGGAATGAACAATAAGTTTCTTTAACTTTAGTTTTTAAGAAGTGATTTTTATGTATATAGAATCAAACGATCCGGATGGAGCAGAAGTCTACGACATGATCATCAAACAGATTTTTCAAGACCTGGCACTGCCTCCTTCCATTGCAGACATGAAAGCCTATGTCAATCCTGAAGAGGTCTTCATCATTCTTGCAATCAAAATGAGAAAGACTTCAGCGGAAACTCTCTTGAAGCATGTTGCTGATGTTAAATACGACAAGGATGAAGATACAACAACTGTGTTGATCAATAATGAAACCTTCCTTCCAAACATCTTGAAGAAGCTTTGGTATGAGCTTGGACGTGAAAATGTCCACCAGCCAAGCAGATATGTGCTTGTGATGCAAGGAATGTTGGACCTTGAGAATCTGGTGGTTGAAAATCCTTATGAGAATCTTAAAAGAAGAATCTACGATGCGGTATTTAGAATAATTCCTGAAGGATTCAAGATTATCAAGGACATGTCTGAAGGTGACATTGTTGCTGTTGTCGCAACTGACGAGCTTATTCAAGACCGCTGGGTTGAACAAGCCCGCGGTTATATTGAAGAATTGAAAGTTGATAAATTTTATATTTAAGCAATATGAAGCCTTAGTGCTTCAATATTCTATTTTTTGATTATTAATTATAATTTAATAGAATTTCATTGAACTTAAGATTGTTTTATGGTATAGAAACATTTAAATAATAAGTTGACTCATATAACTATAGTTATTAGTTTTCGGATGTACGAATAATGATTTTTCTTTTGGATGTTAATTTTTCATTATTCATTTGATGTTGAAATCTAGATTAAGGTAATTTTGATTAAAATATAATTATTAAACCATAAAATCAATTTATTAAGACTACGGGGATATAAAAATGACAGAGACAAAAAAATACAAATGGGTGAATGAGAAATCCGGTGGATTCAGCGAAGCAGAGGATATTGCCCAGAGAAATCATATTAACCTTCATGACAAGGATGCTGGATGGAGTGAAAAAAAGAAACATGCAATGAGTCCTAAATTTGCTCATATTACAAAAGTGCACCCTTGTTATAATGAGAAATTGCACGACAAGGTAGGTAGAGTTCATGTTCCTATTGCTCCGAAATGCAATATAGGATGCAATTTCTGTATCAGATCAATCAATGGGGATGAAAACAGGCCTGGCGTTGCAGGTGAGATATTAAGTGCTGATGAAGCTGTAGCACATGTTGAAAATGTAACTTCAGAGGATTTGCCTATTTCAGTTGTAGGTGTGGCTGGCCCTGGAGATTCCCTGGCAAATGATGCAACATTTGAATTCTTTGAAAAAATCACTGAAGAAAAGCCGGAAATGATTAAATGCATGAGCACAAATGGATTGCTTCTTCCAAAGTATGCTGAGAGAATAGCAGAACTTGGCATAGATACTCTTACTGTTACTGTAAATGCTGTTGATCCTGAAATAGGCAAAGACATTTATGGATTTGTAATATATGAAGGAGAAGTATATAAAGGCAGAGAAGGTGCTGAAATCCTTTTACGTAATCAATTGGAAGGAATCAAGAAGGTTACAGACCTTGGAGTTGTTGTAAAGGTCAATACTGTTTTGATTCCTGGTGTAAACGACCAGCACATCGTGGAAATTGCCCAAACCGTCAAGGATTGCGGAGCAAGCCTGATGAATGTTCTGCCGCTTATTCCATTGAACAAATTCAAGGACACTCCAAGACCTGACTGTGCAATGATGGAAGACGCCCGTGATTCTGTAGAAGAGATTCTGCCAGTATTTAGAGCCTGCACTCAATGCAGGGCAGACGCTTATGGAATTCCCGGGAATAAGAAGCATGATCATAACTTAGGTCATGGGACAGCTCCTCAAAGTCACTTTTAAGTGATTTTCATTATTTTTTTAAAATAGGATTTTTTATTCCTATTTTTTGCTATTTTTTATTTTCACTTGTTTTTTTTTTAGGGTATTTTATTTTCACTTGTTTTTTTTTAAGTGTTTTTTCTCTTTTTTGATTTTTCTATTTTTAAAGTCTTTTTTTTATTTTTTGCTTATTTCAAAGCATGCTATTTCTTTTTAGTTTTCATAAGATTTTATTGGAATTTTTTCTTTTTTATAACTTCAAATACTCATTGCATGTATGGGTATAGAAACTGTTTTATTTGCGATATTTAATTAATTTCTTAATGTAAAAAATATCAAATTAATATAAAAAACTTTATATTAATGAAAGTATAAACTATAATTACTACTCGATAATTAAATATATTCATATTGGAAAAAAATATTGAAAAATTGTTAAGTATTAGCTAATATTTTTTTAAGGTTATTCAATTTTATATTATTGGCACAATTTCTTTATACTGCATAATTGCATTGAATATTAATTAAAAATTTAAAAAATTATTAGTTGATATGTAAAAATAAATTTTCGATTGATTTTCAAATTTTTAATTATTGATTTACTTGTAGTAAGATTCCTAAAATATTAAAGAGGAGAACAATATGAAAAATATGAAAAAAATATTACTTGTTGCTGTTATAGCTTTAATAGCTGTTGTCTGCACTAGTTCTGTAGTAAGTGCCGGCTTCTTTGACTTCTTAAGCCCTAATGCTGGAGATGACTCAGAAGGAGAGGTTAACTTAGCTGCTGCAGCTAGTTTAAAAAATGTTTATGATGAAAAATTAATCCCAATGTTTAATGAAAAATATCCTAATATAAAAGTAACTCCTACCTACGCTTCAAGCGGAGACCTGCAAACCCAAATCGAAAACGGTCTGGAAGCAGATATATTCATGTCAGCATCCAACAAGCAGATGAACGCTTTAGCAGATGAGGATTTAATTGACAACAGTACCAATGTTCAAACTTTAGAAAACAAAGTTGTCTTAATTGTTCCTAAAGATTCAGATTCCAACATAACTTCATTTGAAGATTTAAAAGATGTTGAAGGAACCATCGCTATCGGTGACCCTGAATCCGTACCTGCTGGTCAATATGCTAAAGAAGTATTAACCAATCTCGGAATCTGGGACTCTGTTGAATCCAAATTATCATTAGGTACTGATGTTACAGCTGTATTAAACCAAGTAGCTCAAGGATCTGCTGACTGCGGTATTGTATATGCTACTGATGCTAAATCCAACGAAGATGTAAAAGTAATTTGTGAAGCTCCTGAAGATGCTTTAGATACTCCTGTAATTTACCCTGTAGCTGTAGTCAAAGACTCTAAAAACGCAGATGCAGCAAAGAAATTCATGGACTTCTTACAAACCCAAGAAGCTCAAGACGTATTTAAAGAATATGGTTTCACCATTCACGAAGAATAATTCGGGATTTTTCAATAAATAATTAATAGGATGGATAGATTTCATATCTATTCATATCATATTAATTATGCTTTGAGATTTTATATTTTATTTTCCTGCTTAAAGATGTTCTATTTTTTAAAATTTTAAGATTATAAATTCATTTTTTATATTTCATCAAGTTAATAAATTAATTCAATATTCCCAATTACTTTAAAAATTTTCATTTATCAATCATAAAAATAAATAGATTTAATAAGCTATTTGTAAATATTTATATTGTGGAGTTTTTTATATGATGGACTGGTCCCCTATTTTTATTTCAATGAAAACCGCAAGCTTGTCAATCCTTGTAACATTCTTCATAGGTTTGATTGTTGCTTGGGGCATTGTCAAGATGAAGAACGACAAAATAAAAATAGCGTTGGACAGTGTTTTCACATTGCCTCTTGTACTGCCTCCTACAGTAGTGGGTTTCTTCCTCTTATGGATATTCGGTGTTAGAGGGCCAATAGGGCGGTTTTTCATAGACTTCTTTGCTGTAAAAATAGCTTTTTCATGGTATGCGACTGTCATAGCCGCTGTCGTCATGTCTTTTCCTTTGATGTACCGTTCCGCCAGAGGAGCATTTGAACAAGTGGATACAAACCTCTTGGATGCTGGACGTACTCTGGGAATGTCTGAATGGAAAATTTTCTGGAAAGTGCTCTTTGCAAATGCCCTGCCGGGAATAATCAGCGGAGGGATACTTGCCTATGCTAGAGGTCTAGGTGAATTCGGAGCAACTGCAATGCTGGCGGGAAATATTGCTGGACAAACTAGAACACTTCCTATGGCGGTTTATTCTGATGTGGCTGCAGGAAATATGGGAAGTGCATTCAATTATGTGGTTGTCATTGTCGTCATAGCATTCATAGCTATTTCCATTATGGATTATATTGCCATACGTCAGGACAGGCAGTGGAAATAATTATTGCATTATATTAATATTTTGATATATTTGAATTAAAACATTATTTTGATTTTTATTTTATAAAGAGATTTTTTACTTATAATATTTGTTATGAGAGGGGTATTATAACTAAAAAATCTTTTTTTATTTAAGGAGAGGGACTATGAGCAACAAACTATTGAAAGTAAATATCCAAAAGGAGCTTAATGAATTTGACTTGAATGTTGATTTCGAATTGAAAAACAAGCGTTTGGGTATTCTAGGGCCATCAGGCTGCGGAAAAAGCATGACCCTTAAATCCATTGCAGGAATTGTCGACCCGGATAATGGATTTATAAGCTTGACTGGTGAAGAAGAAACCACTTATTTTGATTCAAGCAATAAAATTAATTTAAAGCCCCAGAAGAGAAATGTAGGATATCTCTTTCAGAATTATGCTCTTTTCCCTAATATGACTGTTGAGGAAAACGTTGCCTGTGGATTATCCAAGGAGGATGACGGCAAGAAAGTATCTGAAATGATCAAGCGCTTTCACCTTGAGGGATTGGAGAAAAGATATCCTAGGCAATTGTCAGGAGGCCAGCAGCAAAGGGTGGCTTTAGCTAGAATACTGGCATACAGTCCGGATGTCATATTGCTGGATGAGCCATTCAGCGCCATGGATACTTTCTTAAAAGACCAGTTGCGTATCGAGCTTCTTAATTTGCTGAGGGATTTTGAAGGATTTTCCATCATGGTCACCCACAACCGTGACGAGGCGTTCCAGTTCTGTGATGAGCTCATCGTACTGGACAAGGGCAAGATCATTGCAAAGGGGGATACCTACGACATATTTGAAAATCCGAGAAAGGTTCAAGTTGCAAGGCTGACAGGGTGCAAGAACATTTCCGAAATTGAAATAATTGATGACCATCATGTCAGATCCCTGAACTGGGGGGTTACATTCGAAACTGCAGAAGAGGTTTCTGATAATATAACCCATATTGGAATAAGGGCTCATGATTTCCATGCCTGCAACAGGGAGGATATCAATGTTTTCAATACTGAAAATTCAATAATGGTGGAAAAGCCTTTTGAATGGGAGATAACACTTGAAAATGGCTTGTGGTGGAAATACGACAAGGGAATCTACGAGCACGAATTTGAAATTCCGAAATATCTAAGTGTAAATCCTAAAAACATCATCTTGCTTGAAGATTAGTTTTTTTATATTTTTCTTTTTTCATTTTTTTTAGATTTATTTTTTCTAATTTTTCATTATCTTTTTTTTAAAATTCTCTATTTTCATTTTTTTAGATTTATTTTTTCTAATTTTTCATTATCTTTTTTTTAAATTCTCTATTTTCATTTTTTTAGAGTTATTTGTTCTAATTTTTTATTATCTTTTTTATATTTTAGTTTTATCATATTCACATCTTTTTAATCTAATTTTGTAAAATAATATTGTTTTCAAAACTTATTTGATTTTAGAGAATAAATGCAATTTATTCATTTTATTGGCTGAAAAATTTTGCAAAATTAAAAATATTATATGATGAATCTTATTTTAATAAATAACTATTTTTAATTTAAAAAATAAAATAATAATATAAATTTTTTCCAATAATTGCTATCAAATAGAAATTATTGAGTTGTTTTTTTAAAGATGATACTATGAAAACACTGGAATGGGAAGATAACAAATTAAAGCTTATTGATCAAACCAAATTGCCTGATGAACTGACATATATCTACTGTGAGACATATCAGGAGGTAATAGTGGCTATCAAGGACATGATTGTGAGGGGAGCTCCAGCTATTGGAGTTTCAGCTGCCTACGGGCTTGCTCTTGCAGACCTCTCAGGAGAGGATATGGAGAAAGCTGCAAAGGAAATGAGGGCGGCTCGCCCTACTGCAGTCAATCTCATGTGGGCTGTAGACAGGGTCATGGCATCCGATGACATACTTGAGGAAGCCCATAAGATGGCTGAAGAGGACATGGCAATGTGCAGAGCCATTGGCAAATATGGCGCCGAGCTTATCGACTATGGAGATACTGTTTTGACTCACTGCAATGCGGGAGCTCTTGCCTGTGTGGATTATGGAACCGCTTTAGGTGTTTTCAGGGCTGCACATGATGAAGGAAAGAACATAAACGTCTTGTGTGATGAGACACGTCCTAGGGGACAGGGCGCCCGCTTGAGTGTTTGGGAAATGCAGCAGGAGAACATTCCTGTAAAATTGATTCCCGATGTTGCAAGCGGCTACCTGATGAGCATAGGCAAGGTGGACAAGGTAGTCATAGGCGCTGACAGGGTGGCTTATGATGGAATTGCAAATAAAATAGGCTCTCTGATGGTTGCTCTTGCCGCAAAAAGATATGGCATTCCATTTTATGTGGCAGCTCCGACAAGCACATTCGACGACCAGATTTCAATTTTCGATACTGAAATCGAGGAGCGTTCCGCAGATGAGGTGACTCATTATGGAAGCTGCAGGATATGTCCTGAAGGCACTGAAGTAATCAATCCTGCATTTGATATTGTTCCATGTGACTTGATTAGTGGAGTGATTACTGAAAAAGGAGTGTTCTTATTAAATAATGAGTGGGAAGACTTCAAATACTTCCTTGAAAAAGAATGATGTTTTCATCATAGTTTGGAAAAATGATTTATTCTATTTAAAAGTTTATATGGAATTGGGGGCAGAATTATTAGCGAAGACAGTACAAAAGGAGTGGAAATCCTGCTTGGAGACCCTAAAGCAGCAATAAGAAGCTTGTCAGGACCGTTGGTTGTCTCCATGCTTATTACAAGCATTTATAATCTTGTAGATGGAATATGGGTTGCAGGCTTAGGTGCAGATGCACTTGCAGGTGTTGGATTTGTCATTCCTTTATTTTTAGTGCTCATCGGACTTGGAAACGGCCTTGGAGGAGGAGCCACAGCAGCTATTTCCCGCTATATAGGCGAAGGCAACAAAGCCAAGGCGGATAATGGTGCAGTCCATTCAATAATTCTAACCATCATCATTTCCATAATTGTAACTGTCCTCCTGCTTTTGGTTTTGGATCCTGTTTTGACAATCATGGGTGCTGCTCACACACTGCCATATGCTCATGAGTATGGCGTGATAATGTTTATGGGCACCATCCTTTTCGTGCTTCCAAATGCAATGTACGGCATACTCCGGGCGGAAGGTGATGTAAAGAGAACAATGTATGCCATGATTTTATCAGCCGTTTTGAATATTATTCTTGATCCTATTTTAATTTACGTGCTGGGCCTTGGAGTAGCAGGGGCTGCTTTGGCAACATTAATTTCAACAGGCTCCGTGCTTCTGGTTCTTTATTATTGGATGTTTGTAAAAAAGGACACTTATCTCAATCCCTACCTTTTCAATTTCAAGTTCAGCAGACGAATCAGCTTGGACATTCTTGGAGTGGGGATTCCAGCAAGTTTGGAGATGATTATGACAGCCACTTTCGCCGCGTTTTTTTCAGCTATTCTAGCTATTGTGGCAGGCACTGATGCTGTTGCCGTTTATTCAACAGGCTGGAGAGTGGTTAACATAGGCATGATGCCGACAGTTGCAATTTCAACAGCACTTGTATCTGTTGTAGGGGCTAATTTCGGAGCACGAAGATATGAAAATATTCGCATAGCTCAAAGATACAGCATTCTTCTTGCAGTAGCCTGTGCAGTTGTTGTCGGAGTTCTGATTTATCTCTTTGCTCCTCAAATAGTTTATGTATTCAGCTATTCAGACAACAGCGCTCATTTGGCTGCTCCAATGGCTGCATTTCTGGTGACAATGATTCCATATTTCATTTTCTCCGCCATAGGGGCTCCAGCAACACTGACATTTCAAGGATTGGGCAAGGGACTTACAGCAATGGTTCAAACAGTTTTCAGGCAGTTGATTTTTTCAATAATCTTTTCATATCTCTTTGCTATTACTTTAGGACTTGGAGAACATGGTGCATGGTGGGGAATAATTGCAGGATCCCTCTTTGCATGCATGCTGACATTTGCATGGTCCAACTGGTATGTAGGCCGTTTAATAAAATATGGGCAAGCTTAACTTCGGCTGTTTAATAAAATAAGGGAAAAATTAACTTCAGTTGTTTAATAAAATAAGGGAAAAATTAACTTTGTTTAATAAGATAAGGGAAAAATTAACTTCAGTTGTTTAATAAGATAAGGGAAAAATTAACTTCAGTTGTTTAATAAGATAAGGGAAAAATTAACTTGTTTTCACTTATATAAGTAAAAGTAAAATTTTTAATATTTTTTAAAATTTATATAGTATCGCATAGAAATTATATTTGAAGAATAGATTTCAATTAATAATTAATAATTTTTAAGGTGTTTTTATGGATGTCATGACATTGTCAAACCTCTCTTATGAAGATAAGATGGCTGCAATGGATAGGCGCATTTCTAGCAGGGCTTATTTAGATCAGGAAATCGAAGAAGAAAAAATAGATGCACTCAAGGAAGCTATTGATGAAATCAACAAGAACAATGAAAAGTTTTATCTTGAACTCCACGGCCCTTGTGAAGATGCAGGCAAGGAAGTTGGAATTTCATCAAGCATGTTTGCAGGAACATTTCATTACTATGTGACAATCTCCAGCGAAGTTAACTATTTGGCTCAGGAATACTATGGATGGTATGCTGAAGAGATCATTCTGCTTGCTGCGCACTTAGGACTTGGAACATGCTGGGTTGCAGGCACTTACAAGAAGGAATTAGTCGCAGATACCGCTTTGGAAGGTCAAAGAAATGATGCGATCATTCCAATTGGTTATGAAATGGAAAAAGTGCCATTAAAGCAAAGAACAATCAGAAGGACACTTGTCAGCCGCAATAAAAAGCCGAAAAAGCTTATTGACAGTGATGTGGATTTCAATGACATTCCTGACTGGATAAAAAAGGGTTTGGATGCAGTTATAGATGGGCCAAGCGCTATTAATCTACAGCCTGTAAGCTTCTCTTACAAGGATGGTGTTTTGAGGGCTCATTTCGATGAGTCTGTTGGACGATGGGAAGCTGTTGATTTTGGAATTGCGAAGCTTCACTTCCACTTGGCTGTTGGCGAGATAGGTCACTGGGACGAAGGTCAGGACAGCATCTACCATCTGGACTAAAAATTTTAATTTTATTTAATGTGATATAATGGCGAAGTTTTTAATCATCGGGCCTATTACCAAGGATGTTAATATTTATAATGGAATAACTGAATCCGCAGTTGGCGGAGCTGTTTATTACGAGTCTTTTGTATTTGAAAACTTGAATGTCGATCATGTCATTCTAACCACCTTGAATATGGAGGATTGGAATTTATTAAATGATTTCCCAAACAAGGACAATGTTTTAGCAGTCATCAAGGATGAAACATTGATATTTGAAAATGAATACCTGAATGACAGCCAAAGGATTCAAAAATCCAATTTTGCTAATATTCCAATTACCCTTTCAAACTTCAATGCGGTAAATGTGGATATTGATGAATTTGATGCGATTTTGTTAAATCCTCTTGTTTTAACCGACCTGGATATGGATTTGCTCAGATATCTTAATGAATCAGGCTTGCCGGTTTTTCTATCCCTTCAGGGATTGCTCAGGGAAAAGTCTGAAGGCGGCAGGGTAAGGCAGGTAAAACCTAATGTTCTAGAAGACATATTGGATTATGTTGATGTTTTATTTTTGGATGTATATGAGGCGCAGTTTTTATATCCAGATTTATCCGCAGGTGACGCTGCAAGGGAATTGGCATCACTGGGTCCAAATGAAGTTATCATCACTCAAAATAAGGAAGGATCTTTAATTTATAGAAATGATGAGGATAAATTGTATGATATTGATGCATATGAAGTAAAGGAAAAGATTTCTCCAACAGGTGCTGGAGATACTTACATGGCAGCATATGTAATCAAGCATATGGAAAACGAAGATGCTGCAGAATGTGCTGATTTTGCATCTAAAGTAGCTGCTTTGAAACTGGAAACCGAAGGACCTTTCGATAAGACATGGGATGATGTTTTAAATTTAAAATAGTTTTTAATTTACACTTTTTATTTTTTTTATTATTTTTAAAGGCTGTGAATTTTTTATTCATATTTAATTGATTTTTTCCCTATAGCAATAAAGTTTTTTTAATTAATCCAACGATTTATTAAATTAAATAATTCCTACTTTTTTTATAATTTAATAGTTCGTATTTTTAATTTAATCATTTTTGCATATCCTGATTTAGTCTAGTATCATATACATGTACATATATAATATTTTAATTTAAATATTATAAAAACAATAAATAATGATAATTAAAAATATTTTGGTGATTTAATGAAAGTACTTCTTATTAATGGAAGTCCTCATAAAAACGGATGTACAAATGAGGCATTGACTGAAATCAAAAACGAGCTTGAAAAGTGCGATGTCGACAGTGAGATTTTTTGGATAGGTACCAAACCTGTTAGGGGATGCATAGCATGTGGAAAATGTGTTGAAGATGGTTTCTGTGTATTTGACGATGATCCAGCTAATGAAATGATTCAAAAGATCATCGATAGCGATGCTGTCATTGTCGGCTCTCCTGTTTATTATGCAGGTCCTAATGGTGCGTTATGTGCACTTTTAGACCGTGTGTTTTATCAAAATGGAGGCAGGTTCTCTCACAAGCCTGGAGCAGCGGTAATAAGCTGCAGGCGTTCAGGTTCTACTGCAAGCTTTGACAGGCTGAATAAATATTTCACTATATCCGGAATGCCTGTTGTATCAAGCACATACTGGAATGCAGTTCATGGAAACACTCCAGAGGAAGTTAGGCAGGACAAGGAAGGTCTCCATACCATGAGAACCTTGGCTCGAAACATGGCTTGGATGTTGAAGGCTATAGAAAACGAACCTAAGCCTGTTTTAGAAGAAAAAGAATTTACAAACTTTATAAGGCCTTTCAAATAAACTATGTGATGGTGGAATTAAGTTTTTTTAAAGAATTTAGTTTTTTTAAGAATTGTTGTGCATGGGAGGATATTATGGTTGATATTACTGTTGTTAACTGGACTTTTGATAGTGAAAGTGATTCATTGGTTCTATTTAGAAAAGATGCTCATGATCATGATTTTTCAGTTAAACTGGACAAGGATGCCATAGCTTATTTTGACAGCGAGAAGCTTCCATGCATGTTTGAATTTTTCAACATATCCAAAGTCTTTAGAACAGATCAGATTCATCACGAGGACATAGAAAAAATCAGATTCAACATCTCAATCACTCGAAAGTATGTTGAGGTTAGAATGGAGCTTAATGTAGTGGTGGATTATGTTTTAAGGCGTAGAAAATTGGAATTTCAAACATTCAATAACTCTGCCATTCCAATGTATTACAAAGACTTTGTTTTTGTATTCAATGACAAAATGGTCATTTGATACTTCTTTAAAAAAAGGTTAAGCAGTTAATAATACTGCTGTCTTGTTTTTTTTTATTTGCAGTATTTTGATGGCTCTTGTCTATTTTAAAAAGCTTAAAGCAGTTAAAAATTCTGCTGTCTTGTTTTTTTTTTATTTGCGGTCTTTTGATAGTTTTTGTCTATCTAATCTCACTTTAGGCCCATTCAATCTCTCAGTTCTCAACCGCCTTATCCTTCGGCCTATCACTCTTCTGTTGTCTATTGCATGGGTCAGAATCAGTCCGATTAGAAGCAGAATGGCTGTAAAGTCCATCACCATCTTCATGGCATCTGCCAGAACTATGTTGGCGATTTTAGCTTTTACATCTTGGGACAGGATGCTGCTTTCATTTAAATTTCCTAGTTTTTCCAAATAATTTCCTGTTCCGACTTCGAATTGTGTCTGGTTGGCATCAGGCACATAAATATCTACTGCATCGGCTATTCCTGCAGTTGCTCCGATAATGAGAATGCATCCGATGACTGCAGTGCCTATTGAGCTTCCCAGTGTCTGGCTTGTTGTTAATAGTCCTGATGCAGTGCTTTGAGATTCCTCATCCATTCCTTTAATGGATATGTCAATTCCAAGAGCAATCACCAGGCCTAATCCAATGCCTAGGAGAAATAGTCCTGGAGCTATGTCAAGGAAGCTGACATGCAATCCGAACTGGAATCTTAGAATTATTGCTCCGATAATGGCCAGCACGAATCCGACAGACATCAGAATCTTGTGACTGTATATCCTGGAAAGCCTTTCTGCAAGCAGTGCGGATATTAGAACTCCTCCTGTTGCGGGAATCAGGTTGATTCCAGTATCAAATGCGTTGAACTTCAATGCTCCCTGTAGAAATACGCTTACTGCAAACAGACATCCCATCATTGCAATCATGGCGATGAATCTTATTGCCATGCCTGCAAGCAGGTTATTGTTTTTAAAGATGCCCATATCCACAAGAGGGATGGCTCCACTGGCCTTCAATTTCATTTCATATGATATGAATAATCTGAGCATTATAATGGATATGATGAATAAGACTATGCTTAGCAGTACGTTTTTCTTCAGTTCCAAAACCCCTAAGACAAGCAGGACAAGAGTGAAGATTGAAAAAATTCCCCCAATTATATCAAAATTTGTTTTTCCGGACTGGGGCTTGAAATTTTTGATATTTTTAGAAAAAGCGAATATGATGATGATTACTGCAAGCTCGAATGCGAATCCAAATCTCCATGATAGAAAAGTAGTTACAAATCCTCCAAACATTGGTCCGATTGCTGCTGCAATTCCTCCAATTGCACTTGCAAATGCAAGAGCGAAGGTTCTTCTGTTTTTATCATAAGTCCCGATTATGATGGATATTATCGCAGGAGTCATTAGTGCTCCTCCAATTCCCTCTAATAGGGACCATCCTATAAACAGCATTGCGGAGTTCTGGCTCAAAGCGGCTATGATGGCTCCGATTCCGTAGATTAATGCTCCAAGCATGAATATTTTTTTCTTTCCTATTATATCCTGAAGTTTCGAAGCTATCAGCATTAATGAAGCAGTTGTAAGGGTATAAAAACTAATGATGAGATGAATTGTGCTTAATGAAGTATTTAAATCGAGAATAAGCTGGGAAATACTCACATTCATAAAAGTCGCATCAAGGGTTATTATAAAAGAAGCAAAAGCTACTAGAACAAGGGGCAGCCATGATTCCTGTTTATTGGCATTCATTTTTTTCACTTTTTTTTTTATTTTAAAATAAAGCGATTTTTAATCGTATTCTTGCTTTTTATTAATTATATAATCTTATTTTGATAAAAATGATATAAAAATCTTTTTAAATTTATCGCATGTTTGGTTTGAAATCACTTAATGTGATATTCAATTAAGTTTCCATATTTAATTCGAAAACAAGTTTTATAAGCCTTAAAACCCATATTAATCTTTATGAATAAATTATATATTTTTGATTTTGATGGAATGCTTGTAGATACTATTCATGATTCAATAGCTTGTCTCAATCAAGCTTTAAGAGAATTTGGCAAGCCTTCATTCGATGAAGACCTTGATTCATTTGTTTATGAAGATTTAAGACAATTTCTAAGGGATAATTCCTCAAGCAAGGACACTCCTGTTTATCCAAGATATATAGAACTCTGCAATGAGTCTGATTTCAGAACAACAAAGGCTTATGATGGAATGATTGATGTTTTAAATGAATTGGAGGATAGTGGCATCTCCCTGGCGATATGTTCCAATCGTGAGCAGAATGTGCTGGAAGACTTTAGCGAAAGATTTTTACCAGGAATAAGATTTAAATATATTTCAGGTTTTAGAAAAGGCGTTCCTGACAAACCTGATCCATTCCGGTTGAATGAAATAATTGAAAAAGAGGGCATAGAAAAGGAAAATGTTTTATATTTCGGCGATAAGGACGTTGATATAATCGCTGCACGCAATGCAGGCGTTAAGATGGTTATGGCAACATATGGTCAGGGCAATGAAATGGATTACAGGGATTCTTATATTTTCACTCTCATAGATGATCCCATTGAAATACTGGATATTGAGTTTTAATTATTTCTTTTAATTTTTATTATTTTTTTCCAGTTTAGATTTTTTCGTGTTTATGTTTTTTTATTTGGTTTTTTCTTGTTTTTTTAGTTTTTATATTTTTTAGCTTTTTGTGTTCTTGATTCTTTGTATTTTTATCTTATGGAATCCTTTAAAGCCAGTGCGAATGCTCGAATCAGTATTAAAACAGGTATGATTTCCAGTCTTCCAATCCACATTAAAAAGGTCAATACAATTTTGATGGCATCAGGTAATCCCGGACCGATAACGCCAAGGCTTAGTCCCACATTACCCTGTGTTGAAATGATATCAAAGAGTGACTGAAACGGATCATATCCAAAATACAGGAACACTCCCCATCCAAAGAGCAGGAACACAAGATATAAAAAGATATAAGCGGTAGCTTCCCTTATTTCAGTTTCCTTCAGCTTCTTGCCGGCAATCTTCACGCTTAAAACCCTGCCTTGAGGTGATATCAGCTTGGTCAATGTTAGATTTATTCCCTTGATGGCGGTTATCACACGAATGATTTTCATGGCTCCTACAGTCGAACCGGAAGAACCTCCAATCATCATCAACACCATCAATACCATCAGTGACAGACTGGGCCATGTTGTCATGTATGCAGGTGAAGAGATATTGGCTCCAGTTGTAGTGATTGCGGAAATCACATGGAACAATGTTTCAACAGGTTCGTTTCTTGTTAGGAATATGACGCCTAGTGTTGCTAGAATGATAAGGGACAGCATGACCTGGACCTGTATGTCCTTGAAAAATGATTTTCCCCTTGTCTTGATTATCTTGTAGTGCACTGTAAAGCTTGTAGCGCCTAGAATCATCAGAAACATGGTTATTGCATAGACTATGTTGTCATGATAAAATCCCACATTCGCATTTTTAATGCTCATTCCTCCTGTGGAGATAGTTGTGAATGTAAGGTTTATCGCATCAAAAACAGGAAGCCCCGCGAGTATGTAAAGAGCCAGCCCAAGTCCTGTGAAAAGCAGGTATATTTGTAGTGATTTCCTGAGGGTGTTTCTGATATTCGGGGATAATTTTTCTTCCCTGGCTTCAGACTTGTACAGCCGGGCTGCTGAAGTTCCAGACCTTATGAGAACGGTTACAAAGATGACAACCACTCCCAAGCCTCCAATCCATTGTTCCAGGCTTCTTAAAAATAAAATTGAGTATGGCAGGATTTCAACATCCGCAAAAAGAGTAAGTCCGCTTCCTGTCCATGCGGACATGTTTTCAAAGAATGCATCTATGAATGGTGCATTCACATAGAACACCATGATAACTGCGCTGATTAGTGATGCCCAAAGCCAGGCAAGAGATGAAACAACCATGGCATATTTCAATTTCAGCATTTCATTATTTTTGTAGGATCTTACAAAAAGGGTGCCTAGTGCAAATGAAATCATGCAGGGGATTATGAAGTATATGCAGTTAAAATAATCTCCATAAATCAGCTCTACGATAATCGGGGAGAGAAGTACAATCCCCAGTCCCTGCATGATATATCCCAGGTAGTGTAATATGATACGCAGACTTTTTTGACTTGCCATGGATTATTATTTTGGTTTTTAACTATTTAAATGTTGTTTAAATTTAAAACAAAGGATTATTAGTTATTAATTTTAACTGTATTAATTATTACCTTTTTTTTTAAATTTATTTTCTCAATTAATTTTATATATTCTAAAAAAACAAGTATTGGCCTTTTTTTAAATTCATTTTTTCAATTAATTTTAAAAATTCCAAAAGACAAGTATTGGTCTTTTTTTTAAATTCATTTTTTCAATAATTTTATAAATTCTAAAAGACAAGTATTTCTATGAAGGAATTGTATATCTTTGACCTTGATGGAACCTTGCTGGACAGTCTGTCCTTCACAATAACACTTTTCAACAAGTTATTGCGTGATTTGAACCTTCCAACATATGACAAGGATGAATCAGAGTATGATTATATAGAATTCAGAAAGCATTTATTTGAATATCTTGATTTTAATGATGATGTTCATGTAAAAAGGTTTCTGGAAATATATCATGAAGAGATGTTAGAACCTAGCATTCCATTCGAAGGCGTGATGGATGTTCTTGAAGAGCTTCAAAATCAGGGGAAAATTCTAGCAATATGCACCAATCGCACCGAGTTGGATTTGAGGGTTCGTATCGAGGGATTTTTCAAAGGCATTGACTTCAAGTATATTTCAGGCTACAGAAAGGGAGTTCCCGACAAGCCTGATGCCTACAGAATCAATGAAATCATTGAAAAGGAGAATATAAGCAGGGACAAGGTCATCTTCTTTGGAGACAAGGACAATGACATTATGGCTGCAAGAAATGCAGGCATTGATATTGCATTTGCAAAATGGGGACAGGGAAAAGAGGAGGATTTCAATAATCCCTATGTATTCAAGCTTCTGGAAAGTCCTTATGACATTCTAGATATTTAATTGATTTACACATTTTCTTTTTTTATCATTTATTTATAAGATCTTATTGGATTTTATGAATATACTTCTTTTTTTTTAAAAATTTATTAACTCTTAAATACAATATAATCCTATGAAAAACTTATTTATTTTTGATTTGGATGGCATGCTCATTGACAGTGTTATCTATTCCATCAGATGCTTTAATCTGCTTTTTGAATACTATGGTCTGCCTACATATGACAAGGACTTGTCTGATTTGGATTATGATGATTTCAGAGAGTTTTTAAGAAACAATATAGACTTCTCAGACCAAGGGGTCCTGGACAAGTTTGTGGAAATCTATGCTAGCGTTCCTGAAGACAGCGAGGCTTATGAAGGAATCCATGAAGTCCTGGAAACTCTTCTCAATAAGGGCATGACTCTTGCGATATGCTCTAATCGTGAAGAGGAGAATATAAAGGATGATGTGATGAGAGTGTTTCCTGAAATTGATTTTAAATATATTTCTGGCTACAGGCAGGGCATTCCAGACAAGCCAGATCCTTACAGGCTTAATGAGATTGTGGAAAAAGAGGGAATATCAAAGGATGAAGTGATTTATTTTGGAGACAAGGATGTGGATATCCTTGCAGCAGAAAATGCTGGTATCGATATGGTTGTTGTCAAATGGGGTCAGGGAAATGATAATGACTATGCAAATCCATATCCATTGAGAGCTATTGATTCTCCTAATGATATTCTGGACTTTGCTAATTAAAAATAGCTTTAAAGATTAGTTTTGGAAGAGTTTTTTAAATTAATTAAAAACATTTGCTAGTTATAAAAAAAGAAAAAAAAGAAAAAGAATTAAAAATTATTTAAATTTTTTTGAACTTAGATTTCAATTAAGTTCGCATATGCGTCATAAGCGAATATGATGCTAATTATTACATTAATAACGCTGCCGATTAATCCTAAAAGGAAACTTAATAGGATTTCAACAATCAATACGATGATGAATACTGCAATCCATTTGCCTGTTGGTTTTCCATCTGTTAATGCTTGCCCAATTCCTGGTAAGAAAAAGGATATGATTGCAGGTATGATTCCACTTTCCATATTTTTGGCCTCACAAATTTTTAGAGTTTTTTTTATTTTAAATTTTAATGAATTAAAATTCATTTAAATAAAACTTAACTCAAATATAATTTATAAGCACTGTTTTAAATATTTATCTATTTTTTTAACAAAAAAAGAAATATCTTTTTCAATATGGTTTTTGATTATTATTTTTTCTCATTTGGTGAAATTCATTTAATTAAGATTTTGATTAATCTTTTCTCATTAGGTGAAAATAATTAATTCTTGTCTTTGATCTTACAATCTATTACAACATGCCACATTCCAGGGCTTGTTGATTTGACTTTGCGGGTATTCAATATCTCAACATCCTTGTTCTGCTTTTCGCATGCTATTTGGGCTTCTTCAATTCCCTGTGAGAATCCATTGGAAAATTCATAATAATGTATGACTCCGCCGTCTTTGGCAAGGCTTACCGCAAGGTCTAGAAATTCAGGTGCTAGGCCTGGAAGGTTCATTATCAACCTGTCGAATTTCCTGCCCTTCAGTTCATTTTGAGCTACAATGTTGGTGTCTCCGCAAATGGCTCTTATAGTGCATCCATCTTTCACCTTATTGATTTTTATGTTTTCATTTAAATACTGGATAGCCACTTCATTGATATCTATAGCGGTAATGTCGACGGATTTCTCCTTGGCTATTACGAATGGGAATGGTCCGACTCCAGCAAACATGTCAAGTATCTCTTCGCCGTCCCTTACAAGATCAGCCACTCTTTTTCTTTCAGTTGCCAGGCGAGGTGAGAAATAGACATTCTTGACATCCAGCTTCAACCGGGTGCCGTGTTCCTTGTGGATTGTAATTGGATTGTCTTCGCCTGCAAGCAATTCAAGGTCTCTAACCCTTGTAACTCCTTTAACCTTGCTTTTCTTCATATATATTGTTCTGCGTTTGGTAAAGGCGAGCAATGCTTCTCCAATCTCTTTTTTATGGATCTGAAGCTCTTCAGGAATCTCAACAATGACCACATCTCCGATGACGTCATATGCTGAATTCAAATCAGCTATTTCATCTTCGCTGAGCTTGTCCTTCAATAAGTCCATCATGCTTCTTGGATAGATTTTTATTGAATCGAATTCGCTGTCGTTATCAACAAGCTCAATGGTGAAATCCTCGCCATGGGCATCTTTCACTTCATTGATTACAGAATCCAGTTCCTCTTGAGCTATGTCGTCCTTGATTGGGATATAGCCGAATCCATCTTCAACCTTGATTCTGTAGTCGTGATTGATAAATTTATGAGATTCGATAATCTGCCTTGCAGACTCTATATTTCTTACTTTAATTTTTATTGTTAACATGTTATCTTTAATATGATTGATTTTGTGGATTAGTAAAAAGCATTTGTTTTGATTTAAATTGTTTTATTCAAGCTTTATTTTCATTAAAATTATGAATTTATTTTTAGGATATTTCTATAATTAATATGTGCTTTTTTATTATTATATTTTTTAGATATTTCCTGTTTTTATAATATTGGGTCTTGCTATTTTTTTTGATAATGTTTTGAAAAGGGATGTGTATTATTATATTTTTTTCTTTTTTAGGGTTTTGAAAAGGGATGTGTATTATTATATTTTTTTCTTTTTTAGGGTTTTGAAAAGGGATGTGTATTATTATATTTTTTTTCTTGTTAAAGGCTATTAAAAGTAAAAACCATTCTTAAAATTTTTTATTTATCTTAATATTGATTTTTAATTATTTTTTTAAATTTTTATCTTTAAATAATCATTTATAAAGGAGACAGATTAAACTTAAATATGATAAAATTAAAAATATTAATTGCTACTTTAAGTAGCACACTTTTTTTTTAAAATAAAGTGGTGATGTATGGTGTAAAAAGGATGCTCCTAACGTGATGAGCAGGTTTATGGTGGGCCTGTGTTAGGTAGGCGTCCTTTTTTTTATTAGTTATTTTCTCATTTTAAAAATTATTAGTTGATATTATGTTTTATTTAGTCGGACTTGGATTATTTGACAGCAAGGACATTTCCTTAAAAGGTTTGGAAACCTTGAAGAATGTGGATAAGGTTTATGCGGAATTCTTTACTTCCCGCCTCTTTGGTTCCAGCTTTGAATCAATAGAAGAGCTGATCGGCAAAGAAATTACTATCCTGGACAGGACTCAGGTGGAGGAGGAATCAGTATTTCTGGAAGAGGCAAAAGATGAGGATGTCGCCCTTATCACCGGCGGCGATCCGTTGATTGCCACAACCCATTCAGACTTCCTAGTGGAATGTGCGAAAAGAGGCATTGACTTCCAGGTGATTCATGGATCTTCAATCATATCATCAGCTCCGGCTATTTCAGGTCTTCAGGCATACAAGTTTGGAAAGGTTACAACAATTCCGTTTCCTGATTTGGAATACAATTATTTCCCGAAGTCTCCGTATATTGCCATTGAAGAGAATCTGAAAATGAACATGCATACCCTGGTCCTTCTGGACATTCAAGCCCATAAAGACAAGTACATGACCATCAACGAGGGTCTTGAAAACCTCATGACAATAAAGGACAATCTGGATTATGAGGGCATGATTCAGGAAGATACATTGGCTGTTGGAATTGCAAGAGTTGGATCCGTGGACAATATTGTAAAAGCAGGTTATATCAGAGATTTGATTGATTTTGATTTTGGAGGACCCCTTCATTGCATAGTCATTCCATCAGAACTTCATATTGTTGAAGCAGAGTATTTGGTGGAAGTGGCTGGAGCTCCTAGAGAGATTCTGGATGATTTGTAAATTATTTTTTTTAAATTCTTTTTTTACTTCATTTAAAAATTAGCCAAGGGAAGGTTAATGTTTTTCTGAAACAGAATTCTTAAAAATAGTTTAGGGTATGAAATAAAATTTTTAAAAAAAGATTGGATTTTAGAACATAGCGTGTTTGTTGTTAGTTTCTACTTTTTTTGATAAAATTTGTCATCCAATCCTTTATAATTTAATTATAAAAGACCCAACTATGTTCTAAATATGAAAAAATTTAATAATTTAAATTCGGTTCATAAAATCCAATGGATGTTAATCCTTATTATTACTTTACATTTTTTATATTAATAAATATTACTATTATATTAAAAAATCAGCTAAAAATTATTACTTGTTGGAATAGGTCTCAATTTAGTTTCTATTTTTAAATTTGTACTTTTTTTCATTCTTTGTTGGTTTTTGTTGATGAATTTACATTTTTTCAAGTTTCTTTTTTTCAAAATAAGGAAATATTGGAAAAAATTATAATTTTTTTTTTAATAGTTTTTTGCTGGTTTTTTGTGGTGTTGGTGTGGTTTTTTTTTAAATAATTGTGTGATTAGGATCATTTTAAAAAAAGTTAAAGATATTTGGGAATTATCAATTGATAATCAAGTTTTATATATTTAGGTAATTTAGGGTTATTTATATTTTGGTATAAATAAGAAGTTTTAAGGTAATTTAACATATTTATA
Organism: uncultured Methanobrevibacter sp.; assembly: GCA_900314635.1. GTDB lineage: Archaea > Methanobacteriota > Methanobacteria > Methanobacteriales > Methanobacteriaceae > Methanobrevibacter. The sequence continues at coordinate 18,642 of OMVY01000017.1, read as the reverse complement.
AGAAACAAAGTAAAGTTTTAAGGTAATTTTATAGGGCTTTATCAATAGGATAATTCCAAATATCTTGTGATAATGAAATTAAATTTTTATATTGGAGATTATAAAATGGTTGTAATTTCATTTTTATGATATGTATTTTTTTACACATCGTATAATAGTATGTATTGATAACATATAAAATTTTCTATTTTATTCTGTAATATTATTATAATTGGGACTTTAGATAGAAGATATTATTTATTTTGCTAAAAATATTTTTTAAGGCTTTTTTTTATTTATATATCCTTATTTTTACTTTTAAAGTTAAATTTAATTGACATGAAAATATTTTAATATCAATGTTTTAAAAATAGAGATAATATTTTGAATAATGGAAAAAATATTTATTGGGTTTTATACTCATTTTGATTTATTATGCTTTGGTGGTGTTATTATGGTTCCATGAATATTATGGGATATTTTTTGGTGGTTTGTAAAATTATTATGGTAAATATCAAAATGAAAAATTAAAATGATTACCTATTTTTTTTAGGACGGTTCAGATCATACCTTTTAGGACTTCCAACCTCGGCATGGGCCTGATTGAGAATGTATAAAAAAATCCTTCTATTTAAATTATACTTCTTGGAGTATTTCTTATAAAGATAATATTTATCCACTCTGTTTCCGAAATAATCTATTTTTTCAAGATATTCCTTTTTTATCTCCTCAATTGGATTCAATGTCTCTTTGTTATCAGCATCTGGCATAATTTCAACCTTTGGATTTGTGATAAAAAACAAATTTCTTCAGTCTTACTAATTTATACTATTTATTCGATTATTAATAAAACTTGTCTTTATTTTTATAAGTTTTTTAAAGTTTCATCTCTTTTAAAAAATTAAATTATAATCATTCTTCGGGCGTAATTAAATTATGAGCATTCTTCCGGCATAATTAAATTATGAGCATTCTTCCGGCGTCGGTGAGGTAGAATTTCTCGTATTGTTTTCTCTGAGCAACTAATCCTTCTTCCATAAGGCTGTTGATGTGTTTGTAAACCATAGACCTGGATATGGAAACATTTTTTCCAATAAGAATTGCTGTCTGATCGCCGTCTTGCAATGTTTTCAATATCTTGAGCTTGGTCTTGGACACGTTCAAGCTGAGTTTGGGCATATGGATGATTTGATTGTTGAAATAATAATATATGCTGTTTACATCCTCCTTGTTTGCTACAAAATTCAAAATTGATCCTATGAATTCGCCGTCTGTTGCAACGTAAACTTCGTCAGCTTCATTTATGGCTCTTCTTGTAATTTCACTCAGCCTCTGGCAGGCTTCAATGGCATTTGTTGTCTCAAGCTTAATGTTCTCCTTTGTAATGTACTGGTCCAGAAGGCTTGTTTCATTGTATGTGGAATAAACTGAAATCAGTTTGTCCACTCCATTTTTCATTGCTATGTTGAGCAATGCCTTTCCCTTTAGATTTGATATCAGAATCCTCATTTTATCACTTTTCGTATTGTATTTCAAACTTTTCCCAGATTAATTTTGTTTTTGACTTATTTATGAATATTATTTTTAGTTTTTTTTTAAAGATAATTTTTTCAGTGCTTTTTTTTTTTAAAATGGTTTTTGTACTATTTTCTTAGAAGCTTTTAACTTTTGTCAAAATTCAACTATTTTTCAATGTTCAATAATTTTTTATAAATATTGGTTATATGATATAAATTATTGAATTTTTACTATAATTCTGTTCATTTTTCGCTGGCACTTTGTTTTCCTACTGGCTTGTTTTTTGCTAATTTGTAACTTAATAATTTTAATTGGTATTTAATATTTATTTAATGTTTTAATTAAAATTTCAGACTTATATTTAAAATAAAGTCCATAAATCTTTTATTTTAAAATAATTCCAAATAAAATTCAGTTAATTCTTTATTTTAAGAAATTCTGTATTTTTTATATTTTTGTTTAAAAATTATCTTTTGCCGGTAAAAAAATATGAAATTTTATTTGTATTTTCTATAATATTTGTTATTATAACTTATTGATAATAAAGTTTTTCTATTTTGTCAACCTTTAAGGTTGAATTGTAAATTATTTGAGTTTTGTTTAAATTCCTTATTTTTAGGAATTAATTGGTTTTAAAGATGTTTTTTAAATTTTCAAAAAAATAATTTTTTAAGGTAATATAATTTGTCAATATTTAAGGTTGAATTGTTTATGTTGAAATCATAAAAATGGTTACCTTTATATTGAATATTGTTCAATTTATAATTAGACATCAAAAATCGGAAGTAGTTTTCCTTGCTGTGAATTTTTTAAATAAAGTTTGATTATGACAATCTTTAATAACCTTCGTTTGTAATAAGCCTTCTTAACTCATTATTTTTAAGATTCATAGCTAGACTACTTTTTTTTCTTGTCGCGCATTGTGAGATATGATTGATTTGGATTTCTAATCTGTGAAAAAATCAGCGGATAAGAATTCGGATTGATTGATAATTGATTTTTAATAATTTTTCTAAACTAGTATTCATACTCTTCGATTAATGTGATGAATAAAAATATCTTTTGTAGTTAAGTATAGTTAGTTGAAATATAGTTGAATTGTGATAATCGCATTTGTCGAATTTTATTAATATTAGTTTAGCTAATTATTAAATTGCTGTCCCACACGTAATATTCATTTTTTGATATATATTCAAAAACCGGATTTTATCTTTGGATTAATGAAGAATCTGGTTTCTTAAATATTGGAGTTAAAAATATGTCATATGTTGATGAAGTAATCGATTTAGTCGTAAAACAAAATCCTGGTGAGCCAGAGTTTCACCAAGCAGTAAAAGAAGTATTGGAATCTTTAAGACCTGTTATTGACCAAAACGAAGAGCAATACAGAAAAGATGCACTTTTAGAAAGATTAGTCAACCCTGAAAGACAAATCAAATTCAGAGTCCCTTGGGTAGACGACAACGGTCAAGTTCAAGTAAACACTGGTTACAGAGTACAATTCAACAGTGCTATTGGACCTTACAAAGGCGGACTTCGTTTCCACCCTTCCGTATACATTGGAATCATCAAGTTCCTTGGATTTGAACAGATCTTTAAAAACTCCTTGACCGGCCTTCCAATCGGCGGAGGTAAAGGAGGATCAGACTTCGACCCTAAAGGAAAATCCGACAGGGAAGTCATGGCATTCTGCCAATCATTCATGACTGAACTCTGCAAATACATCGGAGCAGATACTGATGTTCCAGCAGGAGACATTGGTGTAGGCGGTAGAGAAGTAGGTTACATGTACGGCCAATACAAGAGAATCAGAGGATTATCCGAAGGTGTATTAACTGGTAAGGGATTATCTTTCGGTGGTTCACTTGCAAGAACTGAAGCAACTGGATACGGTGTTTTATACTTTGCAAACGCTATGCTCAAAGCAAATGGTGAAACTTTAGAAGGCAAGACCGCTATTGTATCAGGTGCAGGTAATGTAGCTATTTACGCTATTGAAAAGGCTTTCCAATTAGGAGCTAAGCCAGTAACCTGTTCAGATTCAACCGGATGGATTTATGACCCTGAAGGAATCGATGTTGAATTATTGAAGGAGATCAAGGAAGTAAAACGTGAAAGATTAACAGCTTATGCTGAAGCAAGACCATCTGCTGAATACCATGAAGGAAAAGGCGTATGGACTATCAAAGGTGACGTTGCCTTCCCATGTGCTACTCAAAACGAATTAGACATCGACGATGCAAAAGCATTGGTTGAAAACGGGGTCATTGCTGTTGTAGAAGGAGCAAACATGCCTACTACTTTGGATGCAACCAACTACCTCATTGACAATGATGTATTATTCGCACCAGGTAAGGCTTCCAATGCTGGTGGTGTAGCTACTTCCGCATTAGAAATGTCTCAAAACTCCCAAAGATTATCCTGGACCTTTGAAGAAGTTGACTCAAAACTCCAAGGAATCATGGAAAACATCTTTGCAAATGTTGACAGAGCAGCTAAGGAATACGGATTCGATAAGAATTACGTAGTCGGAGCAAACATTGCAGGATTTGAGAAAGTAGTCGATGCAATGAACGCTCAAGGAATTGTATAAATTCAAATGATATGGTTTTAGACCATATCTTCTTTTCTTTTTTTAATTTTTACGATAATTTTTTATATTTGGCTCTGATGCTTATTTTGGACTATTTTTTATAATTTCCATTCCTTTTTATCAAATTTTTGTAATGTGATTTGTAATGTATGAATTTGTTCACTAAACATTTAAATAGTACATTAATAATATAATAATATACAATAGCTTATGATTTTTCAACAATCGTAGGCCTGGAAAATGATAAGATGAATTTCAGTTTAGATTATGTTGAAAAGAGAATAATTATAAATGCCTTTTTCTGTACTGCATTCATAATATCCAACTTGATTACAATCAAGGTGGTTAATTTGAATTTTTATGGAATGGAAGTTACTGCAGGTGTATTGATCTATCCATTGGTTTATATTTTAATCAATGTGGTTACTGAGGTCTACGGTGAAAACGCAGCACATAGGACAATGATTCTGGGGCTTGCTACCGATGTCCTTTTTGTTTTAATGACTACTCTCATATTGTTCCTGCCTTCACCAGTGTGGTATACAGGAGATTCAAGCCTGGCATTCGTATTCACCCAGACTCCAAAGATATTGATAGCAGCATACATAAGTTATCTATTGGGCAATCTGACAAATGCAAGGCTTACAGTAGTATTCAACAGGAATGTTGAGTCATACTCAGCATTTAAGAACCTTGCAGCCATTGCAATCGGAGAATTTGTAGATAATGCATTCTTCATATTTGCAATTTTCATCTTCTCAGTGCCTATAAAAGAGATAATGATCATGATTGTATGCAATCAATTGATTCTCATGGCTTGGAATGTGGTTGCAGAACCATTCACTAAAAGACTGGTGTTATGGGCTAAAAAATCATGATTTCTATAAATTTGGATATTGATGCCTTTTTTAAATTTATTTCGGTGAGTTAATGGGTCTTTTTAAGAAATTTAGAAAATCACTTGATAAAAAACAAGAGATAATCAGGATTCATCAAAATCAGGAGGATTTTGATTTATACAGTCCTGATGAAGATGTAAGAGTGAAAGCTATTTCTAAAATTAAGGATAATGATGCCCTATTGGATTTTGCACTTAATGATTCCAATATTGAAGTTCGAAAAAAAGCGGTTTGCTTGATTGATGATGAGGATATTCTAAAAGAAATTGCCTTTAACAACCCAAATTCAAATCTCAGAATTGCCGCTTTAAATAATTTAAATTTGAAAGAAGAAAAGGTTTTCATCACACTTGCCAGGGATTCCCGCAAGGATGTTCGAATTGCAGCTATTAATCGCATTAGTGATGGGAATGTCCTTGAGGATATTGCAAAGAATGAATCCAATAGAGAAGTTCGAAGAATAGCCTTAAGCCGGATTCATAAATGATCTATCAGATTGTCATTTTTTTAAAATTTTTGTATTTTTTTAAATTTTTTATAATATGAGGTAGTTTTATGGTGGAAAAAATAGCTCTTGCACCATGCAATGGCATGAGTGCAAATGGCCTTGTGGGCAGAGTTGCCTGTGGGGATTGCAGAGCGGAAAATGAAAATGTGATATCCATATGCATGGGCTCCACATCCGCGGACATTGAAGGAAATAATAATGAAATGCTTAGAAAATATCCTATCATTGCTGTAAATGGCTGCAGTGGAGGTTGCGTCAATAAGATACTTGCTGCAAAAGGAATCGAAGTTAGAGATACAGTCTTGGTTTATGAAGTGCTAGAAGGTACAGGAAAATCCTCTAAAGATCCTTTCAGACTTGACGATGAAGGAGAAGAATGTGTAAAAATAGTTAAAGATGCTTTAAATGATAAAGTAAAAGAAATATTATAATATTTCTAATTCTCTTTTTTAAATTCCTAAAAATTTTTTCTATTAGGTTGATAATTCTCTTTTTTTAAATTCTCAAAATTTTTTCAATTTGGTCGTAATTATCATTTTTAAAAAATAGTTTTTTTACAGATTAGAAAATAAATAAAAAAAGAAAAAAACAAGAGATAAATTAATTCATTTATCTTTTGTATAGAATTGATTAAACAGACACTTAGTCTTGGAACTTACCTAAAAATTCCTTCATTCTTTGATTATCTGAACCGAATACTTCTTCAGGTGTTCCTTCTTCAACTATATATCCATCATCCATAAATATTATATGATCTGCGACATTTTTAGCAAAGTTCATTTCGTGGGTAACGATTACCATGGTCATATGCTCTTTTGCCAAATCCTGAATGACTTTTAAAACCTCTCCGGTTATCTCAGGGTCAAGTGCGGATGTAGGTTCGTCAAAGAACAGCATGTCAGGATTCATTGCAAGGGCTCTTGCAATGGAAACCCTCTGTTTTTCTCCTCCTGAAAGCTGGGATGGATAATTGTTTTCCTTGTCTTCGAGTCCCATCTTCTTAAGAAGGTCTTTTGCAACATTATTAACTTCTTTCTTATCCCTTTTCTGCACTTTTACAGGTGCATTGGTAATATTTTTCATTACGCTGTGATGAGGGAAGAGATTAAAGTCCTGGAAAACAAGTCCGAAAGTTCCATCAAAGAGTATGTCTCCGGCATCCTTGGTTTCAAGACCTGTTGCAATTCTAAGTATTGTGGACTTGCCTGATCCTGATGGTCCGATTATTGCCAGAACCTGACCCTTCTCTACGCTAAAAGAAATATCCTTCAAGACTTCTTTTCCATCAAAACTTTTTTTAATGTTTTTCATTTCAAATAAACTCATGATATTCCTCCTAGTAGTAGTCCATTCTTTTTTCAACATATTCCATAAACCATGCAACAATGATGTTGAATATGTAGTAGAATACGCCGGCAACTAGCAGAGCCATGATTGATGAGTCTGCAGCTGCGATCTGCTTGGCTACTGTAAACATTTCCGGAATTGCAATAACAAAGGAAAGTGAAGTGTCCTTGACAAGTGTGATTAATTCATTTGTTATTGAAGGGAGAACAATTTTAAACATTTGAGGCAGTCTGATCATATAGAATGTCTGGAATTTTGAATAGCCCAGAACCTGAGCTGCTTCGGTCTGGCCTTTCGGGATTGATTCGAATCCTCCCCTGTAGATTTCAGCAAAGTATGCGGCATAGTTGATGGAGAATGCTAAAATGACTGCTATCATTCTGTAATCGCTTGACAGGCCTATTCCAAATACATAATACGGTGCAAAAAATATCACGATTAATTGCAGCATCAATGGAGTACCTCTCATGATTGAAATGTATGCTTTCATAATCCATTGAATAGGTCTGATCTTGCTCATTCTTCCAAGCGCCACGGCAAGGCCGAGAGGCATTGAGAAAAGAATGGTTAATAGAAATATCTCTATTGAAGTAATCAGACCGAATGACAATTCGGAAATCATGGTGCTAAATAGATACATTAATTATTCCCCTATAACAAATTTTACAATTTCAAATGTTTAAATCCTAAAATTAGATAAGTGAGCCTGGAACACCGTAGCTTTCGTATTTAGCTGCTATTTCATCGATGGTTCCATCTTCTTTCATTTCATCAAGGGTTTTCTGTACTTGGTCTTTAAGTTCAGTGTTGCCTTTCTTGAATCCGACACCGTACTGTTCGGATGAAATCTCCTTGTCTAAAATCTTGTAGTCGTCAGGGTTGCTTGCTGAGGATACTTTGTATTGAGCTACACCGATATCCATTGCTACAGCGTCACAAGCACCGGATTCTAAATCCATGAATGCGGTGTTGTAGTCAGCTACCTGAGTTAAGACTTCAAATGTGTCAGCAAGGGATTTTTGGTCTTCTTCAAGAGCAGCAAGTGCTGAAGAGTCAGCTTGAACTTCTACTTTCTTGCCAGCTAAATCCTCAAGTGAGTTGATGTTAGAATCGCTTTTTACGATGACTACTTGTTTGTTGTCAATGTAAGGTTCGGACCAGGTGTAATCATCCTCTCTTCCGTTGATTGTGAAACCGTTCCAGATACAGTCGATGGAGCCTGAATCTAATTCAGTGTCTTTTGCATCCCAGTTTATTGGCTGTTTGACCAATGTCCAGTTGTTTCTGTCACATACTTCTTGCGCAAGGTCAAGGTCGAATCCAACATATTCTCCAGTGGTATCGTTTTTGAAACCATATGGTGGGAATTCTGCGTCGAATCCAACTATGAATTTTGAATCGTCGTTAGAACCGGAATTGTCTCCAAGTCCAATTGCACTGCCTATGTCGTTTAAGTCAAATGCGGATGCACTGCCCATTAAACATAGAACAACTAATATCGCTCCTAATATAATCGCTAGTTTTTTCATATTAAATCTCCAATTATTTTAATCAATGAAATATTTGAATAAATTAGTTAATTCTAATTTTTACAAACGATTTCATTTCTTAAAATTAATATGATATTATATTTTTTATTTTTTTACCTATATATTTATTTACATTTAATTTTGAATAAAATGAATATTTTTTTAATTTTTTAATAATTTGGTTTATTTTTTTAATACTTTCTAATGAAAATCTTAATATATTGTTCAATTTCTAGCATCCCATTTTATATGTTTGAATTATTTCAATTATTATATTTTAAATATTTTTAATTTATTATATTAATTTTCTTAACTTTGTATAATATTTCACAAATTTTTATCTTTTATTTTATGGTTTTGTAAAATTATTTTTTTAAAAAATTTGCCAAATAAAATACTTAATAACTAAAAAAACCAATATTATTAATTAATGATTTTTTAATGATGACTGTTTAAAAAATTTCAGTTAAATTGAATAATTTTACTTTTTTCATTGAATATTTGCGCAGTTTTCATTTGATAGTGGTGCTTTTTCATTGAATATTTGCGCAGTTTTCATTGAATTATTTAGTTTGTTAATATAATGGGGATATTTATGAATGATGAAGGGATAAGAAATACAGACAATGTTGATTCACTATTGGGGAATCCTGAAAAGGCATTGTGGAGGATGTCAATTCCATTGATTATCTCATTATTCATTACAAGCCTTTATAATCTGATTGATGCAATATGGGTAGCCGGACTAGGTGCCGATGCTCTTGCAGGAGTTGGATTCGTAACTCCCATCTTCATAGCATTGATGGGTATTGGAAACGGCCTTGGAGCGGGATCTGCTTCAGCTTTAAGCAAGTATGTAGGTGAAGGCAGAAAGAAAAAAGCGGACAATGGTTCAATTCATTCAATAATAATTACTGTTTTAATTTCCATTTTGACTACAATATTCCTAATGATTTTTTTAAAGCCGATTCTCATTGCAATGGGTGTTGGTGGAACAATCAGCTATGCTTTGGAGTATGGTACTATAATATCACTTGGTTCCATCCTGATTATTCTCTCCAACTCCTTATACGGTGTGTTGAGAGGTGAAGGAGATGCAAACAGGTCCATGTATGCAATGCTTTTCTCTTCAATTTTAAACATGATTATGGATCCTGTTTTTATTTATGGCTTGAATCTTGGAGTTAAAGGTGCTGCGGCTGCAACAGTCATTTCTCTTTTGCTGGTTAATCTGATTCTTCTTTATTGGTTTTATATTAAGAAAAACACTTATCTAAAGCCCTTTTTATCCAATTTCAAATTTAACTGGAACATTTCTTTTGATATTTTGAAAGTAGGGCTGCCTGCAAGCCTGGAACTGATCAACAATGCTTTATTTGCAGGGATTTTCTCTCTTTTGCTTGCAACAGTAGCTTCAACTGATGCTGTGGCTGTTTATTCTACAGGATGGAGGGTTGTCACCATTGGAACCACTCCAATGCTTGCCATAGCTACCGCATTGATTTCAGTAGTAGGTGCGAATTATGGTGCTAGGAGATATGAAGATATTAAAACAGCTCATAGATATTCAATTAAGATTTCAACTATTTTTGGAATAGCCATAGCTTGTCTGATATTTGTTTTCGCTCCTCAGATTGCAGGGGTTTTCACATATGCCGGAACCAGCTCAAGGCTGACTCCAAGCTTAGTTGCATTCCTATCCGTTATTGTGTTGTTTCTGCCTACAATGGGATATGGAGCTACATCAACTTATGTTTTCCAGGGTACAGGCAGGGGAATTACTGCAATGTTTCAAACAATTTTAAGAGAAACTGTTTTCTCATTGGCATTCGCATATTTCTTCGCAGTTTTCCTAGGTTATGGAGAGTATGGGGCATGGTTTGGAATTATCACTGGCGAGCTTGTGGTAAATACGATTACTATGATTTGGGCTGACAGGTATATTAAAAGCTTGATTGAAAATAATGGTGAAAAGCGCTGATTCAAAATTGGACAGGAAATCCTAGAAATTTTAGAAAAAAGTTTTTAAATGTTTTCAGAATAATGGCTCTTTAATTAAGAAAAAATAGGCATATTTAAAAAAGTTTTTAAATGTTTTCAGAATAAGGATTCTTTAATTAAAAAATAGTTATTTAAATAGATTTAAAAAAGAAAAAAAAGAAGTAAGTATTTAATTTAATTGACTTACTTTGATTAAAGATTCAATAGGAATGCCGTCGATTTCATCAATGCCTGACTTGTCGATTAGCACAGCTACTGCTACAGGGGTTCCGCCATTGTTTTTAACAATTTCAATAGCTTCCTTGACGGTTTTTCCACTTGTGGTTACATCATCAACAATAACTGCTCTTTTTCCTTCAACGGATCCGAAATTGTTGCTTATGGTTCCTTCAACATTATCATTGCCTGCTCTACGCTTGTTAGGGTGCAATACACCCAATGAAGTAGGAGTTTCAGTTAAGTCATCAATGAAATCCGCCATTAATGTAGCAAATGGAATTCCGCTTGCTGCAATTCCAAGCACTATGTCAACATCTCCATGTTCGAGGGCAACATCAGCTAACGCCATTGAGATAAACCTAAGTCTTTGAGAGCTTCCGCCCACTTTCTCCCAGTTGATGGCAATATCTGCAGGTGCCTGCTCAACTGCTTTCTCTTCAGGTCTTTGCAAGCTCAGCCATCTTGCTGTTTCCATTGATACGTTGAGCTCATCTGCTATTTCCCCGGTAGTGAATCCGTGGTCTCTAAGTTCATGAGCTCTATTGATAAGTTCTTGATTCATTTTTTATCCTCAATTCTTTTTATTAATAATATTTATTGGTTAGAGTTTTTTCTTCAAGTTGGTTGAAAAGTGTAGTAAAAATTTGAATAACTATTATTTATTTGCAGATAACAGGTTTGTGTTCTCTAGATGACTTGTTTGCTGCGAGAACCATTTTTAAAGCTTTAAGGCCGTCTTCTCCAGTAATTTCAGGTTCTTCATCATTTTCCACTTTTTCAAGGAAGGAGCCTAGTTCTGCAATTAAAGGTTCGATTGGTTTGATTTGAATATCCTGAGCGAATTTTCCGTATACTTCAAGGCTTTGGTTGATGTAATCCACAGTGATTATGCCTGCAGTACCTGTGATTTCAATTTGTCGACGTTTGTATGGAGTCAGCCAATTCACTTCAAGAATTCCTGTGGTTTCATCCTCGAAGCTTATCATGATTTCAGCATGGTCTTCAAAATCGGATTTGTCGAGAATGCTGCTCATTGTAGCATAAATCTGGCTTACAGGCTGGTCGATTAAGAAATTCATTACATCCAAGTCATGAATTGCCAAATCAATAGCAACTCCCACATCTTTTATTCTAGGTGGGAAAGGACCTACTCTTTTTGCGGATATTGCAACGATGTCTCCGATAACATCATTGTCAATTAATTCCTTGGCTTTCTGAACAGCAGGATTGAATCTTTCCACATGCCCGGTTGCAAGTTTCAAGCCTTTTTCCTCTGCAGCTTTGATCATTGATTCAGCTTCTTCGGAAGTGAAGGCAATTGGCTTTTCCACTAAAACATGCTTGCCGTATTCAAGAGCCTGCATTACAACTTCGTGGTGGAAAGTTGTAGGCACGCATACGCTGACAGCTTCTATTTCAGGGTCTTTTAATAAATCCTCAATCACGGAGTATCCTTTTGTATTGTATTTCTTGCATACTTTATTGCAGGTTTCCTCATCAACATCTGCAACAGCCACCAGATTGGCATTTTCTAATTTTGAATATACTCGAGCATGGTTATATCCCATTGCTCCTACACCTATAACTCCAACATTTATAGTTCTCAAAGATATTCCTCCAAATTTTCATTAATATCTTTATTTGTTATGATTAATAAAGATTATCAAATTTTTATAATTTTTTTACTAAATTTTTATTATTCTTTCTTTAAAAAGTCATATGCTTGACTTATTTTATAATTTAAGGATTTTTAAAACTTTAATTTCTAATTATTGATTTTAATTTACTTAATTTATAATTTTAAGCGATTTTTGCTATTTTTGATTTTTTTTTCATTACATGTAAATTTAATTTTTTCATGTAATGATTTTTTTGAGTTATTTTTCAACTCAAATTTTTTTTATTCAATATTTTTTTAATATCGAAAAATTTTAAGGAACTTCTTTTTTGATTTAAAAATATTCGAATAATTAAAAAGAGATAATAAGCTTTTTTTTCTAGTTAAAAAAGCTTTAAATAATTAAAAATAGAAATAAGGTTTTTTTTAATTGAAAATGATTAATAAATAAAAATAATGTTTTTTTTAAAAAATAAAAGAATTTAAAGGAAAAATGGAATTTTAAATATAGTCAAGCATTTCCTTTCCTATTTTACGGCCCATGGTTTCTGCTTCTCTAATGCTGCCGATTAATTTTTCCTTATATAATACCTCTCCATTTTTGTCGAGTAAAATGGAATTGATCTCAAATTTATTGTCTTTTATATTAGCTATTGCTCCAATAGGCCATTGGCATCCAACACCCATTTCTTGAAGAATAACTTTCTCAGACAAGACTCTTTGATGGGAGAAATAGTCGTCAAGTTTCTTAATAGTTTCCTTTACTTCGCTGTCTCGTCTTGTAATGACTGCTAAAGCCCCTTGACCTGCCGCTGGCATGAAATAATCTGTTGGAAATTCGGTTTTGATATATTTCTGCAGTCCTAATCTATTCAAACCGGCTTCAGCCATGATTGTAGCATCCAGTTCTTCATCTGTAACCTTTTTTATCCGGGTTTCAATATTGCCTCTGATAGGCTTTAGTTCAAATTCCCTGTCATGGAATTTGCAGAAAGCTTCTCTTCTTAAACTGCTTGTACCGAGTGTGGAGCCTTCTTCAAGCTCCTTCCAGCTGTAATTGGAAACGAGAACTTCATTAGGCTTTTCTCTAGGCGGAACAGCCACGATTTCAAGGTCTTCATCCAAATCTGTTGGAACATCCTTCAAGCTGTGAACAGCAAAATCCACTTCCTCTTCAAGCACGGATTTATCTAATTCTCTTGTAAAAAGGCCTTTAGAGTCCATATTATATAACTGGGAGTTAGTGATTTTATCTCCTTTTGTTTTAATAATATTCTTCTCAACTTCTTCGCCTGTAATATCATATAAGCATTTTCTAATATAATCTGTTTGTACAAGTGCAAGTTTGCTTCCTCTAGTTCCAACAATCATAGTTTCGCCTTGTTAAATTTGATAATGTAATGTTATTAACATTTTTAAAATTATAGAAAATTAAATTTTTCTTGATAATATATTTGAAATATCAAAAACATTTTTTTATAAAAATCTTCAATTCATTTTTTTGATGACATTCAATTGATAATATCATATTTCTATTTTCTTTTTAATATGTTTATTTGATGATTTATAACTATCTGATTTAAGTCTTTGACTTTTTTAAATAATATTTTTCTTTGGTTTTTTGACTTTTTGAATGATATTTTCTTTTTTGGTTTTTTGATTTTTTTTTGAATGATATTTTCTTATAGGTTTTTTTTGATTTTTTTTTAAATAATAAGTTCCTATTTTTTCGAATAATCTTCATTGGAATTTTTTTAGATTTATCTCTTTGATATTTGAGAATAATTGGATCTGTAAATGAATAATATGTTTTTATTTTCCATTATTGCTTTATTTTGGGCCTCTTCATAACTTTCAATATATTTTATCTCATGATTTTTGCTATTGGCATCATTTAATTTGTCCAATTTCTTTTTAATACTTAATCCGAGCTCATCGGTTAAGATAAGATCCACATCAGGATTTTCCATAATGTAGGAGTTCAGAAAATCAGATAATTTATCCTCATCAATTTCCTCACAGGTTATTCCGTATCTGCCTCCTATTATGATGTGATAATCTTCAATGTTTCTTATCATTCCTATTGAGCTTTCAATGGCTTTGGTATTAATTCCAGGGTTTATCTCTTCAATAATTAGTGAATCTCCCACTTTAGTTAAATGTGTGCGCCCTTCGATTCCATTGAAATTTTTCAAACCTTTTTGGATTGCTTCACCATCAATTCCAAGTGTTAATGCAACAGTCAAAGCAGTTAAAGTATTTAAAACATGGTGTCTGCCAGGAGCGAAGGTTTTTATGCATATTTCCCCATTTTTTGATTTTTCGCTGCCTAAAACCTTCAAATCATGATATCTGACTTTTATTTCACTTTGATTCAGGTCATAATCAATGCTTTGAGCAAAAACATTTGAAGAATTGTCATATATTGAAAAAGTATTGATCCTGTCGCAGAAATTTTCAGATTCTTTTGGATAATGCTCTTTTAATGTTTCCTCTTCAATGACTACCATCGGACAATTAAAAACCTGTTTTTTAGCCTCTCTTGCATTTGATGAGCCTCTGGCTATCGTATAGTTCTCAACGATATTTGTCAAGACCCCGACATCCCCAAGTCCGCAGACTCCAAGGGAGTTTTCAAATATGGAGACATCATAATTCAGGAAATCTTCAAAATTCTCTTCATGGCCGTATTTCGGATTAACAATCTTGTTTGAATACTGGATGGTGTTTATGATATTCGCAGGGGTTATGCTGATATTCTTCATCAGCACGATATCTTCACTCTCTCTTCCATTCTGATTGTTTCTAAACAAATGAGCTCCCAGACTGGATAGCAGTAAGGTGTTCTTTTCATTTTCAAGCATAATTTCATTGAGCATGTAAGCAACGCTTGTTTTTCCTTTAACTCCTGTTATTTCAATGCAGGCCACATTTTCTTTCATTGCTTTTTCTCGCCAGGAAGATAAAACGAGTTTTGTTGCGGTGTGGTGATTTAAAATTTCAAAACTGTTTGAAAACTGATTTTTTTCATCAATACTTAATTTTAAATCATCAGATGTCTCATCCAGTAAATTTGAAATATTCAAAGGGGAATGAATTGGATTTATTATTAAGTCCTTTCTTGGATAGTTTGAATCTTTTTCTTTTTTGTTTGGAAGATTTTCTGAAAATTCTTCGCTAATGTTCAAATTGTGCTTGTCTGATTTATTTTTCTCATTACTTAAGAAATTTGAATATGTTTCAATTGCTTCTTTAAAATCATCCAGGTCTTTTATGACTCTCACGCCACATGTTTTCAAAAAAGTTTCATCTTCTTCTTTCAAGGTGCCATACAGGTCATAAGCAAAGATATTTTCATATTTCCCGCTTTTTGCAAGCTCGGATGATATTTTTACTCCACCATGAGTTAAATCAACAAGGAAAGCGTTCATTTTTTCACTTCTCAAAATCAGTTCTTTTTGGTTGATAAAAATAGATAAAAAATAAATAAGCAATAACTTATTTATTTAAAAATTGAATTTATAAAACTCTGTTTATGCTGTCTATTCCACCTTCAGTTAACTTGTCAGTAACTTTTTTGTAGAAATATTTATTATTCAGCCTGATGAAGTAAACATCTTTCTCAGATTTTTTAATGAAAATCTCTTCCATATAGTTCACTTCCTTGTTTGTCTGACCATCCATTACAAATACTGCTTTTTTACCTCGCTTGAGGAATTTTATCTTGATTTCGCTGGTATCTGAGACTACAAACGGCCTAACTCCCAATTTATAAGGGCAAATAGGCACTATTATGATTGCCCCTACCTTAGGATCCACAATTGGTCCTCCTGCAGACATTGAATAAGCTGTTGAACCGCTAGGGGTTGAAATAATCAATCCGTCAGCCCTTAACTCCTCTACAACTTCCCCATCAACTGAAATCTCATAATGGAGCATCTTTGCAGGTTTTGCTGTCATGATGACCACTTCATTCAATGCGCGGTAGGTTTGATTCTCATGGGATACTATAAGCTGTGTTCTTTTTTCCTTATATGAATCTCCAGCTAGAATGTGGTCAAGTGCTAAAAATGTGTTTTCAACATCGATTTCGGTTAGGAATCCTACGGTTCCCATGTTGATTCCGAAAATAGGAATCTCCCTGGTGATTAAGTTTTGTGTTCTAAGCAATGTGCCGTCTCCTCCTAAAATAATCGCCATGTCGGTGTTTAAATTTGGAAGCTGCTCGGCATATTTTATGAAATCATAATCGAAATTTAAGTTTTCAAGATATTTGGCAATCTCTGGAGCCTGATTCATTGTTTTTGCAATAATATTGTGTCTGTTTTGGTTGTTTTTAATCTCAACAAGCTTTTTAGCAAGAGCATAATCTATTACAGTATCTATGCCCTTTTCGATAAGAGTTTCGAATATTTTAAGAGAGAATAGAATTGATCGGTTTTCGTCGATTCTGCTGACAATTGCAACTCTTTTGATTTCATCTACCTCATCGTTGTTTATGATTCTTATGATTTTCCTGTGGAGTTCCTTGTTTCCAGCTGCTACTACAACTTCCTTTTCATAAATGCTCAGCTTATTGTGAAGCTCCTCTCCATATTTATTGGTTACAATGGCTCCGGATTCCTCCACTATGAGTTTTGCAGCTGCAATGTCGATGATTCTGCTTCCTCTCAAATCAAGGAATGCATCATACTTGCCACTTGCAATATAAGAGAGCTCCAATACAACAGAACCTAAAACCCTCATTCTTCTTGCTGTATCAACCAATTTGGATGCGGAAACTGTTTTGCTTTTTGTAAAGCCCCCCAGACTCAATCGTGCAAGGTCTGTCTGCTGACTTGGTGTCATTTCCTGGCCGTTTCTTCTTGCTCCATGACCTTTTACCGCTTCATAAAATGTTCCGCTTGCATAATCCTTTACAAAACCCACTTCAACATCATCCAATGTGGCAAGCCTTCCTTTTGGAACAGTAGCTACTGCAATTGACATTCCATATGCTGGAATATTCTTAACTGCATTGCTTGTTCCATCGAGAGGGTCGATTAAGAATATGAATTTAGGGTCATCGGGATTTTCCTCTTCCATGATTTCATCGAAATAATCGTCTTGCTCGTTTTCACTTGTTTTAAGTAATTCCTCACTTAATTGGATTGATTCTTGTTTTCCTCTGCCTAATCTTACTTCTCCGATTTCTTCACTGATTAAATAAGAAACAAAATCAGCTTCCTTAAGGAGTTTAATGACTTCATCTTCAGCCACTACATCAATATATGAGGTAGGGGTTCCATCTGCTCCTATTTTAACGAATTCCCCTGCTTTTGCATTTCCTACCAAATCAACAAGCAATTTCTCCACATTTTTGAATACTGTGGTGGCTATATCCCTGCAAGTATCTATGTCCTCTCGTTTCATTTTGATCCCTTTTTAATTTGATAAGTTAATAATAATTATTTTTTTGCTCGAAAAATGTTATTTAAAGAATTTTTTTATTAAAATTTTTATTCAAAATGGCTTTTTTAAGATATTTTTTTAATTAATTATTTTTTTTAATTTAAAAATGGCTTTTTTCTAATTTCTATTGGAAATGATGTCATCCCTGATGTAAACAACTGCAGCTATTGCAGAACCCTTTTCCTCAACGGTATGATGAGCTTCTTCAACTATGAGTTCTTTAATTTCCACATTGCGCTTGTCCATCATGTATCTTACCATTTTTACTGCTTCTTCCTTGACTTTTTCAATATCTTCATTGATAGCGCTTTTTTCAATAACACATCCTAATTCATCGCCAATAGCTACTGCTATGCAAGCAATCAGCTTGTCATTTGGTTTATCTGATGTTATGCTGGACAATACACAATTCACCATAGATCCGGCTTTCAATTTTGGCAGTCTTTCAACTTTGGTATTCGCTTCCAACATGCTTGAAACCTTAATCAGGTTAACATCACCTATTTCCGCTTCATATAAAGCATTATCAAAAGCATTTAACTCAGTAGGGCCTTCCGCATTTCCACTTACAATAGCTATTCTCATTTTATCACGAATTTTTAAATCAATCTTGCCGTAAAAATAAATTCTTTGCTATTTTTACGGATTAAAGTATTTATTTATATTATTTTTCTATTTGTTTCTCATAATATTTAATTATTATAAAATCGCCAGATTTAAAAAACTTTTGATAAACCATGAAATTTAATTTTATAATGAAAGATAGATAAATAACAAGTTTAAAGAGCATTCAGATTCAAAGCATTGTTTAACTATGGAATTTTAATTCACATATTAATAAAAAATTATATCATGGTTTTTTAAAGACTAGTTTTCATACGAGGGACTGTATCAAACTTGAGTGATTTTAAAAAATAGTATTTTTTGTTAAAACTTTTTTTTCTTCGTTAAATTGTTTATTTTTTGAAAATAAGGATAGA
>OMVY01000014.1 GCA_900314635.1 uncultured Methanobrevibacter sp. | reverse complement strand
AGAACTTTTGAGGGAGTATTGACACGATTTGGTCTTAAATTAAGATTTTGGGATGGAAAACTGATTTGTTGAAAAATCACCCAAATTTGTGACAGTCCCCTAAAATATCTGTTGTCGTTCCTGTTTATAATGCTGAACCTTTCCTTAAAGAAGCAATGGAAAGTGTATTGAATCAAACTTTTGCTAATTTTGAAATGGTTTGTGTGAATGATGGCTCAACAGACAATTCTCTTGAGATGTTAAATGTTTTTGCAAGTAATGATGAACGTGTTAAAGTTATTTCCAAACCTAATGGAGGATGTGGTTCTGCAAGAAATATGGCTTTAGATAATGCAAAAGGGGATTACATATATTTCTTTGATCCGGATGACTACATTTTGCCTAATGCATTCGAAAAATTATATAAAAATGCTGTAAATAATGATTCTGACTTGGTGATTTTTAAAATTGCTCGATTTAGAGATGGTGAACCTGTAGATTACAGCAACCCCGGATTTGATTTTGATAAAGTATTTAAAGGAGCAGATTTTGATAATTTTACTTTTGATTATCATGATGTCAAACATTATGTTTTAAATGCTTCCTTTGCTCCTTGGTCAAAGCTTTATAAAAAAGAATTTTTAGATCGATATGATAATTTCCGTTTTGATTTGGACGTTGCTTTTGATGACACTCCATTCCACGTTAAATCAATGATTCGAGCTAAAAAAATATCTTTTGTACCTGAGTATTTTTATCATTATAGACTGTCTAACCCTAATTCTGTAAATAATACTAAATCCAACCAAATAGACATTTTTAGGATTTGTGACTTAATTGAAGAGTTTTTAAAAGATGAAGGGTATTTTGAGGAGTTTATAAATGAATTCTACAACTTTAAAATTACTCAAATTACAAACTATATTATTTCATGTAATTTCGAAGAATATTATGAGCTTGCTAAAGATGAATTTTCTAAAATGGACTTAAACAGTATTGAAATTAAACCTAATACTTTAAAAAAATACAATTCGGTTTTAGAGTCAACTTCCTATAATTATTATAGATTAACTCAAGGAGCAGAACCGATTCCAGAAAAAGAAAAAGACTCAAAACTTAAAATATCAGTTATTCTTCCAGTTTACAACACAGAAAAATATTTACCACAATGTTTGGATAGCGTTTTAAATCAAACACTTAAAGAAATTGAACTCATTTGCATTGATGATGGATCTACAGATAATTCATTGAATATTTTAGAATCTTATGCAGAAAAAGACAATAGGATTCAAGTATTAACTCAATCCAATAAAGGTCAGGGTGCTGCTCGAAACAGGGCGATAGAATTGGCTAGAGGGGAATATGTCTATTTCATGGATTCTGATGACTTTTTAGACTTAAATACTTTAGAAGAAACATATAATTGTTGTGAAGAGAAATATTTGGATTTTGTTATGTTTCAGTTAATAAATTATGATGATGTAACCAAGGTATATTCTGAAATTGATTATTATAATATGGACTTTATAACTGAAATGGTTGGAGACAAGGTGTTTAATTATAATGATTTATCCAGTAAAACAATTTCTGTTGCAGTAAGCCCATGCAATAAATTATTTAATAGAAAATTCCTTTCAAGAATAGATGCTAGATTCCCTGAAGGATTGAAATTTGAAGACAATGTTTTCTTCTTTAAAGTTTTTTTAGCTGCAAAAAGAGTGTATTTCATTAGAAAACATTATTATAAAAGGAGACGTAGAGAAGGCTCTACAACTGCTTCTCACTATGAAAAATATTCAGATACTATTCAAGTAGCAGATCAAGTGATTGATGTTTTCAAGAGCTATGATTTATTCGATATATTTGAAGAACGTTTGTATAATTTTAAGATTCACTCTATTTTTCATTGGTTTGAGAAAGTTGAAGATGAATATAGGGAAGATTTCTTTTATAAGATTAAAGAGAATTTTAAACTAATTGAGGATGATGAAAAATTACTAAATAGATATATGGACATGTTATGGTTTAAAAATAAACATTTATTAATTAATGTATTAAAATCTGATAATTTAAAAGAATTTGATTTATCAATGGACTTATTTGAGTTAAATAAGAAAAATAAATCTCTTAAAAAAGATAAAAAAAGGTTGAAGAAAAAAATCAAAAAATTAGAAAAAGAAAATAATGCTATGAAAAATTCCAAAAGTTGGAAAATCACTAAACCCTTAAGAATGACTAAAGGTGCTGGAAGAATGTCATTAAAAGAAAGATTGTTAAATAAAAGTGGTAGTTATACTTTTTATAAAAAAGAGCATAATAAATTGACTAAAGAACTTAAAAAATCTACAAAAAGAGAAAAAAAATTGAATAAGGAATTAAAAGATTCTAAAAAAGAGCTTGAAGAAGTCAAAAATGAATTGTCATTCAAATCTGAAGAATTGAAAGAATCTCATAAAAAATATGAATCTAAAATCAATGACCTTTTAATCTCAGCTGATTTGATTAAAAAAGGCGTGGTTAAAAATGATGTAAATCATAATGAAGAATTAAAAAGAATTAAGGAAATAACCTATAGGGTTAAGGAAATAAATTATGCTCAAATTTTCAATGACACTGTAAAGGAATCAGTCTGGTTAAGTAAAAAGAATTTCTCTTTAAATAATTCTGCTTCAAACTATTCATTTATGTACACTTTGTATAGGATACTGGATGAAGTTCAGCCCAAGAATATTTTGGAGTTGGGATTAGGTCAGACTTCTAAAATGACTACTCAATATGCTAAATACTACAATGATTCACATTTATTAATTATTGAAGGCGACCAGCTTTGGATTGATAATTTTTCAAACAAATTAAATATTGAAAGCAATGTGGATATAGTACAAAGAGATGTGGAAACTTTTACTTATAATGACACAGAAAATTTAAGATTTAAAGATTTTGATGAAGCGACTGGAGATAATAAATTTGATTTAATAATTATCGATGGGCCTCAGGGATTTATTTCAGAGCCCGAATTTCATGAACTGGAGTATTCAAGATCAAATGTTTGGTCTTTAATTGATAATAATCTGGCAGATGAATTTGTAATTATAATTGATGATTATGATAGGCAAGGCGAGAAGAATACCATGGCTCGTGTAGAAGAATTATTAAGAGAGAAGAAAATTGAATTTTACAATTTCAAAAGCACTGGCCTTAAAGAACAGTATGTGATTTGCTCCAGTGGATATAGGTTTGTTTCTTGGTTTTAATTGCAATATAAAATCGTGTTTATATTTGACCTAAGGTAAAATATTTAATCTGATTTTTTTTAAGAATTATACTTCGAGATGTAAAAATGAAATATGATTATTTAATAGTAGGTTCCGGCCTGTTCGGCTCAGTATTTGCACATGAAATGACTAAAAAAGGTAAAAAATGTCTGATAATCGAAAGACGTGACCATATTGGTGGAAATGTATACACAGAAGAAAAAGAGGGAATAAATGTCCATAAATATGGTGCACATATATTCCACACTTCAAATAAGGAAGTCTGGAATTACATCAATCAATTTGCTGAATTCAACCGTTACACAAACTCACCTGTTGCTAATTATAAGGGCGAATTATACAACCTTCCTTTCAATATGAACACCTTTTACCAGATGTGGGGAGTCAGAACTCCAGAGGAAGCCAAAGCAAAAATTGAAGAGCAGAAAAAAGAATCTGGTATTAAGGAACCTAAGAACCTTGAAGAGCAAGCTATTTCATTGATTGGAAATGATATCTATGAAAAGCTTGTTAAAGGCTATACCCAGAAGCAATGGGGCAAGGAATGTACAGAATTACCTTCTTTCATTATCAAACGACTGCCTGTAAGATTTACCTATGACAACAACTACTTCAATGATTCCTATCAGGGAATACCTATTGGAGGATATACTAAAATCATAGAAAAACTTTTAGAAGGTATAGAAGTCAGATTGAATACTGATTTCTTTGACAAAAAAGAAGAATACATGGAAATGGCAGACAAGATCCTATTTACTGGAATGATAGATCAGTACTTTGACTACTGCTTTGGAGAGCTTGAATACAGGGGATTGAAATTTGAATCAGAAACTCTGGACACCAACAACTATCAGGGAAATGCCGTCATTAATTATACAGATGCAGAGACTCCTTTCACTCGAATTATTGAACACAAGCATTTTGAAATTCCGGCAAATGAACTGGGAACAGATAAGGATTCAGATAAAACAATTATTACTCGAGAATATCCAAAACAATGGGAAAAAGGCCAAGAAGCGTATTATCCAGTAAATGATGAGAAGAATTCCGCACTCTACGAGAAATATAAGGAAGTGGCAGAAAAGGAAGAAAATGTAATATTTGGTGGAAGACTTGGAATGTATCAATATTTTGATATGTGGAAAGTCATTGAGGAAGCTTTAAAACTAGTGGATGAAGAAAGTATTTGATAATTTCTAGTGTAGTTATATTAAAAATGATTGTGTATTTTAAATAGTTTAATATTATATCGATGATTTTCTCAGAAAAATGTAAAATTATGAAAATTAGGGTTTTAGAAAAAGAAAATTGTTTTTAATAACGGAGAATAGTATTAATGTGAGATGTGATAAACTATTCTCCATATTAATATTAACCTTTCAGATTATTAAATTTTTTTAGTAAAAATTTCATTTAAGCAATTGTGATGGTTGTTTTTCACTACTTTAATGGAATTTATAGGGAACATAAGCATTTAATTTATTCTCTCGCATTTTGTGTGATGATAAATTAATAATTATTATCTAAATAATTGACTTTAAAAATCTTCAAATTTCTATAGGAATAAATCTTTTCAAATTCAACATTGTCATTAGAATACTCGCTTAAATCCTGTTCGCTTTCAATATAAGTCACATTTAATTTTTCCAAGTCATTCACATTCAAAGTCAGGCTTATGATATCCTCTCTTCCAGGCACACGTTCAAATTTGCTTGATTCATTTGCGCTGAGATTGACATTCATGTGAGCATATCTGTTATAAACGTCTTCAAATTTATGATCAGGATCTATTTTCTCCCATTCTTCAAAATCAGGATATGTATTCACACTGGTAATAGTATGGGCGCCTGCAGCAATAAACATGTCCTGCATTTCTCTTTCTCCAACAACAATCCAATTCGCATTTGGATTTTCTTGAACTAGACCTTCAACAAACTGCACTGGTTCAAGGTCATAATAGCCTATTCCTGACTCGATTGGATTCACCAATCCTCCGCCCATGGCGCTAATGAGTATGCACATCACCAGGAACATGTTAGCATATTTCTTATCAGATGATTTGAAGATAATGAAGAGTGTAATTCCAAGAATGAATATTGAAACAATTAAAACTGGAATGAATAGTGCTTTTCCTATTATTCCAAAACCACTTGAAGTGCTTAGGAAAAATACTGCTCCAGCTATTGCTATGGAAATGACTGCCAGTATTAGGTTGTTGTTTTTTATATTATTGACATGCCTGTTGATCGAATCTGTCCTTAAGAGGCTAAGAGACCTGAATAAGATCAACACGTTCAATAGACTTAATGCCAGAATTAGTCTCCTTTGAATAGTATTGCTGATAAAAGTAATTTTATACACATATTCAGGGAAAACAAATATGGATAATACTGCAAGTAGAACGTAAACAATTATTAGGCAATTTAAAAGCTTGTCCCTGTTTTTTTCAACAAAAGTAATGAATATGTATAATATCAAAGGAACCGGGAAGAAATCATAGAAAAATGAATCCAGTCTTGAAATTCCTGCTGCTGAAGAGAAAGCTGAATCGAGATTCAATGGGTAGAATATTGAATTGATATAATTGCATAATGATTGTAAAAATCCTGTTTCCCCTTTGAACTGGCTTGAATCAAGCCCTCCGATAAAATGTCTTCCTCCAGGATATAAACTGTTTCTAACGATTTCAATTGTATCGCCGGATGTATGGAGGAAATATAAACCTCCCGCACCCACTATGGCTAGGGATAATAATGCAAATCCAATATCCAATTTGTTAAATTCAAAGTCCTTGTAATTGTCTAAGAATACCCAGATTGCTAAAAATAAAAATACATAGCCCAATGGAATCTGCCATGCTGGATATATTGTAAATATATATCCGCCAAGGCTTATTGCAAATCCCAAAGCAATAATCAACCTTTTCTTGTAATCTTTCGTTTTCATATAGTGATAAAGCAATAAAACAGCAAGCTGGCCAAATATCAACATTTCAACCAAAGCATTTACTGAAATCCACCACTGGACAACTGGAGAAAATGTTATCATGATTGCATATGCCAATGAAAGAGTTTTATTTCTATTGGTAATCAGCATTCCCATTTCAAATGAAACCAGGAGCAAGGCAATTAATCTGCTAATCCAGTAAAATGACAATCCTTTTGCAGGAGATAAGAACAGATAGCCTATTTGGAAGGGTCTGAAAATCATCAAAATTGTCCAGATAGGAGCGCCATAAATTGCAAACATGTCTGTGGGGCTGGCTCTTGGAATGGATGAAAAGTATGAAAAGTCATTCAGATACTGGGAGAGTGTAAAAGGAGTAAAGATACGCCATTCATCAGATTGTGTTGATCTAGCACTTCCCAAAAGTGATTGGTGGGTGCTGTTGATAATTGGCTGGTCCCAGGCTCCGATAGATGATCCGTTTATTTCAAATAAAACTAAAACTACTAGAAGAGCTAAAGCCAGAGGGTAACGATATTTATATATGAATTCACCGATTTTATTCCTTAAATCGGGATTGTAATAGAGATAAATAGCCATGAAAATGATTATGAAGAAAATTATGCACTGTTCCAAAGTGAAAAATTCAATTAGTTTTCTTAAACTTACTAGTTTGCCTACTTGTGAAAGTCGAGTTGTATTTTCTATAATCGAAACATACAATTCTGCAAGAAAAGTAAGCATTAAAGAAATGACGGTTGTCTTTAATAACTCCATTTTGTTGATGTTAAAATCCATGTTATCTCCTTTTTTAGGATTAAACCCTTTTAAATATTTCAGATATTAAAATTCATCTCTGTTTTGCTTGTTTAATCTAATTAATGTTAGCTGATGCTCAAAGTTTTGGTCGTGCTGTTTTTTAAGCACTTGAAGGATAAGTCCACTTAAAAATATCATCACAGCTGTCAGGAATGTCACGGCCGCTACGATAAGTGTTGGAATTCTCAAAACATAGCCTGTGTATAAATAGTTTATAAGAATAGGTATGAAATAATATAAAGCAATGATTACAAGAATTCCTGTTATGATAGAAAAGAATGCCAATGGTTTGGTGTCTCTAAATAATGTTATAATTACTTTTATTACTTTATAGCCATCTGAATAGGTGTTGAGCTTTGATTCGCTTCCTTCAATTCTGTCTCTGTAGTCTATTGGGATTTCCTCAATCTTGAAGTTGTGGTCAAGTGCGAAGATGCTCATTTCAGTTTCCAGCTCGAATCCTTTTGAAATGACAGGATAGGATTTTACAAAGTCATAGCTGAATCCTCTCATTCCAGTTAGAATGTCATGTAAATCACTTCTAAAAATAGTGTTGATTGCTTTTCTCATGAATTTGTTTCCAGTATTATGGAAGGGCCTTTTGTTTTCTGTAAAATAAGTTGATGAAAGCCTATCGCCAATGACCATGTCGGCTTTTCCTTCGAGAACAAGCTTTTCCATTTCAACTGCTGCCTCTGCGGGATATGTGTCATCACCATCTACCATTATATAACAGTCGGCGTCTATGTCTCTAAACATTGACCTTACTACATTTCCTTTGCCCTGCCTGTATTCGTATCTAACAATAGCACCTTCTTCTTTAGCTATTTCATCGGTGCCATCGGTTGAATTGTTGTCATATACATAGATATCTGCATCAGGCAATACCTTTTGGAAGTCGTTTATGGCCTTTTTAATAGTCATTGATTCATTATAACATGGTATTAGAATGGCTGTTTTCATTATTATCCCTAAGTTTTTAATAGATGTGTTATTTTATGTTTATTGTTGTTTATATTGTTTATTATTAATAGGGTTGTTTATTGAAAAATATAAACTTGTGGAATTAAATTATTTTATTTAAATACAAGAAATTTGCTGAAGACATAATTTAAAATTGTAACCACAACTTGAACCACTATTTTTGCAAATAAGTCACCAGTCATCAAAATGCTGATGAATACATACATAAGCGCGGTGTCAATTGCTCCTGAAAAAACTCTTCCTCCATAAAAAAGGAATATTTCCTTGATTATATTGTCATCTTTGCTTTCAAATACCCAAATCCTGTTAGTGATATATGCGAATAATACAGAGACAAACCAGGCGATAATATGCCAAAAACTCCTTCGAATAAGAAGTAGGTTATGAAGTTGACTATTGTTGTCAAGACTCCAAAGAAAACATATGCTATCAGTTCTTTTGTCAAATCCATAATCAAACTCCAGAATTCTCATTATTGAGTTTTAAAATAAGTAAATTGCTTTAAATAAATGGAGAATAGTCGATTAATAATGAGATGTGATAACTATTCTCCATATTAATATTAATCTTTTAAATTATAAAGTTTTTTTTAATTAAAATTTCATTTAGATTCTATTGTAAATCAGAACTTTGATGTTCATTGATGTGGTAATATAAGGTTTTCTTGCAATAGACTCTTATAAAAAAAAGAAATGAATAATCTATCTATTTTTAACATATCTAAATAAAAAAAGGATATAGGAATTATCTAACTAATTCCTATCATATTAATTTTTCAATTCTGATAATTCACATTCTGCTTTTCAATCATAGGATAGGAAATCAATTCACTTGAATCAAGATCCTCCCTGTGCATGTCCACTGCATTGATCTGGCTGTTGTCATATGTCCTGTAGTAGTAGATTCCCTTATCAGCATTCACGCATGAAGAGTATATTGTAATCTCATACTTGTCAGGCTCCTCAATGAATGTCAGTCCTCTCTGCTGTTCAACTGATCCTAATATGTGGAAGAACTGGCTCACGCTTGAATCCTCGTCCTCAGATGACTTTGAATTCATTTTTGTAAATGCGACTTTTGCAAATCTGCTTGAGGATGACAAGTCTCCTGGAAGTCCTATGCCTCCCATTCCACGACTGTATTCATCCAGATTCAAGTCTGCAGAGAATGTGTTTTCAGGATTTTTTGCTGACAAGTGCCTGTAGTTGTTCAAGGTAAAGAGCTGCTTGTCGAAAGGAGGATTGTTTGTCATGACTCCAACAGGATTGTCATAGATTTTCAATCCTTCTCTTACTGATTCCACTACTATGCAGCTCTTTCTATCTGCTATCATCCAGTGAAGGTCTGAATTAGGAAGCTGGTCTGAAAATGCAATGTTTACGACATTCATGTCTTTTAAAAGTTCCAATGCCTCGGATACGCTTGCACATTGTGACAGAATCCATGGAATTATTTCAAAAGGAGCAATGTTTGTCTTTTCATCATCCATTTCATGATAATAGGCATTTCCTGCAAAGTTGAGTCCTGCGATTGAAAGGCCCTTTTCATTTGTCGCATCATAGTATAATGGATATGCGTCGATTCCAGCAGTCACTCCAATGAAGGCATAGTGGCTTTCTATTGTATCCTGTGTTTTAAATGAGAGAGGATAGTTTCTTGGTGTTATCCTGATAGTTTCATTGTATGATATTTCATAATCGAAGTTGCGTCCAAAGTAAAAATCCCTGCTTAAATAGCTTGCTGCTGTACACATATTAATTCCCCATTTTTTAATTAATCTAATAAATTTTTATTTTCGTATTTTAGCAAATATTAAAAAAATATTTACATTACTTTATAATATTTATACAATTAATCCTATTTTAATTTTAAGATTGTATTTTTTTCAGTATATGAGTACTATTTTTATTTTTTCAGTATATGGACAATAATTTTATGATTTTTTCAAAAAAAAATAAGAATTAATGTTTAAACATCAATTAAAGAATCATGGACAGCTGTATCCTATGCCTTGCCACATCAACATCCAGGACCTTGACGTCAACAATGTCTCCAACGCTTACAATATCGAGGGGATGCTTTACAAACCTGTTCTCCACAAGCTGTGAGATATGGACAAGGCCGTCCTGGTGCACGCCGATATCAACAAATGCTCCAAAGTCAACCACATTTCTCACAGTTCCGCTGATGACCATTCCCTCTTCAAGGTCCTCCATGGTCAGAACATCCTTTCTTAAGATAGGCTGCGGCATTTCTTCTCTAGGATCCCTTCCAGGCTTTTTCAATTCCTTTACAATATCCCTGAGTGTTATCTCTCCAATCTCTAATTTATTAGAAAGCTCCTCATACTGGGCATCGCTTAAATCAAGGTCGGATTCCCTTATGCTTCCAACATCATGGATTGAATATCCAAGTGTTTTCAATAGCTTTTCAGTTGCCTCATATGATTCAGGGTGGACAGTTGTATTGTCCAGCGGGTTTTCGGAATCGCTTACCTTCATGAATCCAGCACACTGCTCGTATGCCTTCGGCCCCAGCTTTTTGACTTTAAGAAGTTCTTTTCTGGAAGAGAACCTTCCATTCTCCTCCCTGTAGGATACAATATTCTTTGCAATTGACTTTGAAATTCCTGAAACATGCTCCATAAGTGAGACTGAAGCAGTATTCACATCAACTCCCACTTCGTTGACTGATTTTTCAACAACATGGTCCAGTGACTCGGACAGCTTCTTCTGGTTCATGTCGTGCTGGTACTGGCCAACTCCGATGGATTTCGGGTCTATTTTCACAAGCTCTGCAAGAGGATCTTGAAGCCGCCTGGCTATTGAAATAGCGCTTCTCTCTCCTACATTGTAGTCCGGAAACTCTTCTGTAGCCAGTTTGCTTGCAGAATATACGCTTGCCCCAGCTTCGTTCACTATCACATACTGGACATCCAGATCCTTTATGATATCAGCTACTATCTGTTCGGACTCCCTTGATGCTGTTCCGTTTCCAATTGCTATAAGATTGATGTCGTATTTGAAAATCAAATCCCGGACAACGGACCTTGCCTCGGCTATTTTGTTTTGAGGCTCTGTTGGAAATACTAGGGAGGTGTCAAGCACCTTTCCATACTCATCCACAACAGCCAGCTTGCAGCCTGTTCTAAATGCCGGATCCCATCCAAGAACTACTTTATTGATGATAGGAGCCTGCATCAGCAGCTGCTCCAGATTTTTGGAAAATACTTTTATGGACTTGTCCTCAGCCTCCTCCATCAGCTGGCTTCTAAGCTCCCTTTCAATGGCGGGTGCTATCAGTCTCTTGTAGGAATCTGCTATCGCCTCCCTGATGACTTCTTCAGTATATTCATTGTAAACAGGCTGTGTCGGCTTGCTGCCTTTGTTTATAAGAACATGCCTTGCGAGATAGCTTAGAATATCTTCCTCAGGCGCGCTTATCTTGATTTTGAGGAACTTCTCCTTCTCTCCCCTGTTGATTGCAAGAACCCTGTGGCTTGCTATTTTTGATATGTCCTCGCTATAGTCGTAGTACATGTCATAGACTGACTCGGATTGACTGTCCTTTGCCTGAGAGACGAGCTTTCCATCTTCAAAGCTCAGCTCCCTGATTAATGAGCGGAAGTTCGCATTGTCTGATATCTCTTCTGCTATGATGTCCTGGGCGCCTTCTATTGCATCTTCTATACTTAGCACTCTCTTTTCATCTTCAATGTCATCATCCTCTGCGGTGATGTAGTCCATTGCGACTTCCTCTACCGGGACCTCGATTTCCTGTGCTAGAATGGTGTCAGCAAGCCCTTCTAATCCTTTTTCACGGGCTATGGTTGCACGTGTCCTTCTTTTGGGCTTGTAGGGCCTGTACAAATCATCTACTTCAACCAGGGTCATGGCTTCGGCGATGGACTTCTCCAATTCATGGGTCAGTTTTCCCTGGGAGGATATGCTTTCAAGGACGGTGTTCTTCTTGTCTTCAAGGTTTCTGAGGTATTTCAATCTCTCATCAAATCTTCTCAATACCTCATCGTCAAGGGAGCCTGTGGCCTCCTTCCTGTATCTTGCAATGAAGGGAATGGTGTTTCCCTCATCTATAAGTCTTATCACGCTTTCGGCTTGTGATTTTTTTATATTCAGCTCTTTAGACAATTCTTCAGAAATAAGCACGTTATTAGCTCCTGGTTTAATAATTCCATTACAGAAGGATTTTTCAAGTTGGCATTTTCTTCTGCAATTTTTCCATTCTTGTAATTTTTAAAATTCTTAACTTTTTTATTCTTTATCAAACCTCCTATTTAATAATTTTTCATTATGATAAAAATCAATTTTTAACTAATTTTAAAACCCCTATTCGAACTAATGAAAAGTAATACTTTTAGATTTTACTTTAAATTCCTTAAAAAGCTTGGATTTCAAATTCAAATAATACAAACCAATCAAAGTAAAATCCAATATTTAATCTATTTCAAACTTCAAATCAAGAAAATCTTTAAATTTATTTCAATGATTAGATAATTATAGAAAAACTTATTATATAATTTAACTTAAAATAAAATTATGAAAACTTAATATATTTAATGAACATTCCTTTTTTTATAAAATCATTCGTTTTTTATGGGCTTTATTTAATAAATTTTATAAAAATATTGTCATGAGTGAATATCATTAAATTTAAGTTTTTTCATTCTACTACACTGTAGTTTTTTGAGGTGTTTTATGTTAGATAATCTATTCAATATGAGTGATGAAAAATTAGATATTAAAACTGAATTCATTGCTGGACTTACTACCTTTTTAGCTATGTCCTATGTGCTTGGAGTAAACCCAACCATGCTTGCAGATGCTGGAATGCCTGCAACAAGCGTATTCTTCTCCACAGCCCTTGCAGCAGGTATCGCCTGTATTGTAATGGGACTTATTTCCAAATATCCGGTAGGACTTGCTCCAGGAATGGGTATGAACGCATTATTCACCTATACTGTAGTTCTCGGTATGGGTTTAAGCTGGAACGCAGCTCTTGCTGCAGTATTTATATCAACTTTGATCTTTTTCTTGATTACAATCACTGGTTTAAGGGAAACCATCGTGCGCATAATCCCTAAAGATTTAAAACTGGCTATCGGTGCCGGTATTGGTCTCTTTTTAGCATTCATCGGTTTGAAAGGTGCTGGAATAATCGTTGCTGATCCTGCAAACCTCGTAGGCCTTGGAGCACTTACTTCCGCTCCTGCGCTTTTAGCACTGATCGGTATTCTCATTACCATTGTCTTATACATCAAGAAAGTTCCTGCATCAGTATTCATTGGTTTAATTATTACCGCAATCATCGGTGTCATTTTCACAGCAGCTGGATTCGGTGTCGGCGGAGACATCTTCATGCCTGCAATTCCAAAGGAAATAATCTCATTCAGCTTTGACACCACTGTTCTTTTCGGATTCGCATCAGGATTTGGAGAGCTCTTCTCAACCAATCCTCTGGATTTAATCATGATTCTCTTCTCATTCCTCTTCTTCATATTCTTTGATACAACCGGTACTTTAATCAGTCTGGCTCAATCAGCAGGATTCCCTGAAGATGAAAACGGTGAATTCAAAGGAATCAAAAACGCATTTATCGGAGATGCAGTAGGCGGACTCATCGGTGTAATCTTAGGTACCTCCCCTCAGACCGCTTATGTGGAAAGCTCAACCGGTATCGGTGTCGGTGGTAGAACCGGACTTACCGCAGTATTCACTGGTATATTCTTCCTCATAGCTATCGTCTTCTCACCTCTCATCCTTTCCCTGTTTACCTCTCCTGTTACAGCATGTGCTCTTGTAATGGTAGGTATATTGATGATGGGCCAATTGAAGGAAGTCGAATGGGACAACCTCGTCTCTGTTGCAGCTGTATTTGCAACCATTGTGATGATGCTTTTAACATACTCAATCACATTAGGTATCGCATTCGGTTTCGTAACCTATGCTGTTGCAGCTATTGCAGACGGAAAGGCAAAAGAGATGCACCCTCTCGTATGGGTACTCATCATTATATTTGCAATTTATCTTTTCTTCGGTTTATAAACCAAACTTTTCGGGGCTTCGGCCAAACTTTTTGGCCTTCGGCCAAAAGTTTGATCAAAAGGTTTTTAACTCCTTTGCTGTGTGAACGGCTTGGGGGAGTTGCAAACTTTTCCGCAAGCGGAAAAGTTTGAGCCTTTGATTTTTTTTCACATGGAGAAAAGTTTTTATAAAAAGGTTTTTCACCTTTTTATTCTTTTTTTATTTTTTTAACTTCAAATAGGGTTATTTTTTATTTTTTAATTTCTAAATTGACTATTTTTTCAAATTTGTCTATTTAAACTTATTTTTCTTATTTTATCGCACTACTTTTGGGTTTACTATGTAAAACTATATATTAACTAAAAAGCCTTTATTTTTAATTTTATAATTAGTTTACTATTTATTAACTATATTAAACCTTAATATTTCTTAAAATTTAATTTTAAAGCAAAATTATTTAAATAAAAAGAAACAAAGTAGTTTTACTTATTTGATTCGAAAATTTGCTTTTGTTTTTATACAAGTTTTTATGGTGATAAAAAAAGTGATGATATGTTAAACAAGGAAAATTTAGTATATGAAATGAATTTGAGCAACAATGACGATATAAAATTTGAAAAAATCAAGTCTTTCAAGGATGAAAATATGGATAAGTTCTTTCAGGATTTAATAAAGTCTATTAATAAGGCATTTATGGAATATAAGAGGCATTATGCTATGGATTATGATCCCATGAACTTGGAGGATCTTTATTTGGAGATTTATAAAAAACACAATTATATTGATGCCCTTGATTCCTATTTCAACATCCGGGATGAAGACAGGCTGGCGATTAATTATTTTATATATGAAAACATTGAGGGCAACGATTTGATGGACTTCTTGTTTGATATTTGCCGATTGTCTAAATTAGAGATATCCGGTGATGTTGTATTATGCCTTAGACTCGTTGAAGGCGACCTGTTATATGAAAATCTTTTAGGAATTTATATTCAAATAGATATCTGCGGCTTGGATGATTTTGAAGTATTCGAATGCAAGCTACATGAAAGGCATGCTCGTAGTGTTTTTTATAAGACTTCCATATTTATGAGGTGATACCATGGCTTCTGATAATTTCAATTGGTATTGGCTGCATGAATTAGGATCTCTTCTGCTCTCAAGTGATGATGAAGCTTATTTGAGGACAGCTATCAACAGGTTTTATTTCAGTGCCTTTTGCGAGGCTAGAGATTATTTAATACGAAATAATATTTATTACAATAAAAAATTAAAAGATGAGCTCAAATCAAACTCAGGTGAGGTTCATTCTGCTACTAGAGAAATTTATAAACTTTCTAAGGAATTCCGTTCTAAAAGAAGAGTAAATATTCCGCTCTTAAGTCTGAAAACCTTTCGTCTTTTGTTTTTAATACTTTAAGAAAATTATAATCATATTTTTAAGGTGAATTTATGTGTTCGCAGGACAGTACGGATGTTTATCAAAATCACAATTATGTTAATTCCCTGGATTCCTATTTCAACATCCGAGATGAAGACAGACAGATGATTAATTACTTTATATATGAAAACATTGAGGACAATGACTTGATGGACTTTTTGCTTGATGTTTATCACTTGTCTAGATCTATGATTTCTGATGATGTTGTCATATGTCTTAGATTAGTAGATGGGGACATGTACTATGAAAACCTTTTAGGAATTTATATCCAACTTGATATCGAGGATGTAGATAACTTTTTCCCATTTAGAAAAGAACTGTTTCAAAGGCACGAACTTGGAGTCTTATATAAAATTTATGTGTTTATGTGGTGATTTCATGACTTCTGATAATTTCAATTGGTATTGGCTTCATGAATTTGTGGTCTGTTCTGCTTGACAGTGATGATGAAGCTTATTTAAGGACAGCTATCAACAGGTTTTATTTTAGCGCCTTTTGCGAGGCTAAGGATTATTTAATTCGAAATTTTGCTTTTGTTTTTATACAAGTTCAGTGGTGATAAAAAAGTGATGATATGATAAATAAAGATGATTTAACAAATGAAATGGATTTGAATTTTGGCAATGATTTTGTCGGTTTGATGAATGAAGAAAATTTGAATAATGAATTTTATAATTTAAAGAGTAAAATGAATTCCTTTGGAAATGATTATGATGGCTTAATGCATAAAATTAGTTTAAACAATATAAGTGGTTTTAACCATTGCATTGAAATAGAACAATTGGAAGATGGGAAAATGGAGAAAGTATTTCATGAAATAAAAAGCTTTATTAGGAATTTCAATAGTAAGGAAGATTTAAAATACATTCTCCATTATGGCTCTGGAAGCTTGGAATATTTTTATTTGGAAATTTATAAAAATCATAATTATATCGGCCCTTTAAAGCCGTATTTCAATATTGCAGATGGAGATATATTGGAAGTTAATTATTTTTTATACAAATATAGTAATCACAACGATTTGATGGATTTATTATTTGATGTTTATTCCCTATCCAAATCCATAATGTCTGAAGATGTTGAAATATGCCTTAAAGTAGTTGAAGATGATTTTACATATGAAAATTTTTTAGGAATTTATATTAAATGTTTTGATTGGGATTCTTCAAGCAGGTTTTATCCATTCAAACGCAAATTAGCTAAAAGACATGAATATGATGTTTTATATAAAACAATTATCTATCGGGAGGGTTGTTATGAGTGCGTCTGATGATTTTAATTGGTATTGGCTGCATGAATTAGGATCTCTTCTGCTATCAAGTGATGATGAAGCTTATTTAAGGACAGCTATCAACAGGTTTTATTTTAGTGCTTTTTGCGAGGCTAGAGATTATTTGATAAAAAATAAAATTTTTTATAATGATAAATTTGAAAAGATGTTACGTTCAGGGTCTGGAAAGGTTCATTCTGCAACTAAAAATATTTTTAGAAATGCAATTGAACTAAACAATGAAACTATTGGTTTAGACATAGGCAATGCTTTAGAAGCTTTAAGAAAAAATCGTAATAAAGTTGATTACGAAAGTCCAAGTAAAAATTTTAAAAGAACAGCCCTGGAATCCCAAGATGATTCTTTATTTGTTTTCAATGCATTAAATAAATTAAAATAGGCCAAATAAGTTTCATGGTTTATTCTGCCATTGATTATTTTTCATATAGTTTATTAATTAAAGAATTTTCTTTCTGAAATTCCATAAAACTTTATTATAATTATGGCAGGGTAAGTCCGATAAATGATTGTGATGTTTTTTACTATGGCGTGAATTTGAAGCTTAAGTCGATTTCAATTAATGATTTTTCGAAAAATAAAACTAGATTCTCACCTTGAAACTGTAGTTTAAAAACTTAATGATTATATACCTTTACAAACATAGATAATATATTATAAGGATAATCATTTTTTATAATCTAGTTCAAGAGGTGAAAATTTGTCTTGGTTAATAGTGCTCATGGTATTATTGTTTGCTTCATTTAAAAATACAAGTCCTAAGAAGCAGTCTGTATCAGTTATCATTCCTGCATACAATGAAGAGCCTACAGTAGGTCAGGTCGTATCAACAGCACTTAAATTGTCCTATGTGGACGAAGTCATTGTTGTTGACGACGGTTCAACAGATAGAACTACTGAAGAGGCTGAAAAGGCTGGAGCTACTGTTATCGGACACATAACCAACCAAGGCAAAGGTTCCGCTATCAAAACAGGAGTAAAGCACTCCAAAGGGGACATACTCGTTTTCATCGATGCGGATATTTCAAATCTGTCCACCAACAAGATAGATACCATGATCCGTCCGATTCTCGAAGGCGAGGCGGATATTACAAAAACCAAATTCGCCCGTGAAAGCGGCCGTGTCACCGAACTTACAGCAAAACCTCTTTTAAGCTTCTTTTTCCCGGAACTCAACTTCGAACAGCCTTTAAGCGGCCAGTTTGCAGGAAAACGTTCCGCATTGAACAAGATCAAATTCGAGGAGGACTACGGAGTCGATGTAGGAATCGTCCTTGATGCTGATGTTCATGGAATCAAGATAGTCGAAGTCGACATCGGCGAGATAAATCATGACATGTCTCCTCTAGCCAATTTGAATAAGATGGCTAATGAAGTGGTCAGGACAATCATTGACCGCGCTGTCAATTACGGCCGTGTCACAATGATGGATACATTGGGCAATTATATTAGAATGGCAATCATGTCATTGTCTCTGGTAATTCTAGGTCTCTTCATGCTTTTCTTTGTCCCAGCCATTCCTTTGATTGTTGCCGGACTTGTAGTCGCCATAGGTGCGGTATTGACTATTTACTACATAATTCAAATCATAAGAAAATCAGTACCTATCTTAAGAAAGAGCGATGCAAGGATTTCACTCAGGTCATTTATCAACATGCATTTTCCTGTTATCATATCCGGTTTGATTCTTGTATTGATGCTTTCAACATTTCTCTCAGCCACCACATTTTCAGACGGCCGTGTTTCAGTCGAACTCACTTCAAGAAATCTTGTCTACTCATCAGACAATTATCATGATACAATTTCCGTGAGAGGTCCATATACCATCGAAGCATCTCCGGATAATGAAACCGATGTTGTGAGAATTCCTCAAGATGCTCTTAGAACGATGGAGATGACTGCAAATGATACCATGATTATTGGAGGAGAGAAATATCTTGTAAATACATCAAGGGATGGAGAAGGAGATACATTCAGACTGCCTGATGAGGTGATTGACTCATTGGATGTTACAGTAGGTGATGTGATCGCAAACAGCCGGATCACTTCAATATTTGAAAAAGTCGTTGTAATTCACAATATTAAATTCACTGAACTCAAAGAAAAACTGGAAGGAAATGTGGAATTCAGTGTAAATCAAATAGCGGAAAATGCTACTTTCTTCAATCTCACCATGGATAATGAATCAGTATTGTCATCTGTTGGAATATTCGATAATGATTCCTCTTATTCAATATCTCTTGACGATGAGGTAGTATGCAGCTTCAATCATGAAGATATTGAAAACGGAACCTACGAGTTCGATAATGGAGTCCATAATGGTACAATTGAATTCAAGGACAGGAACAATACATCAATAAGGCATTTCATGACATCAGACAGAGATTCCTTTGTTCATTTGTATAGTTTATGAAAAATGATTGTTTAATTTATTTTAAAAGCTTTTGCTTGGTATTATAGTTTTATGAGGATATATGATGGAAATTACAGGTACTGTTACAACTGGTTTGGGAAAAGCCGCCTACTTTTTAGGCCAGGATTTTTACAAGAATCAATTCATGGAAAAATGCGGATTCACTCCATTTCCAGGAACTTTGAATATTATTGTGGATGAGGGAAAGCTTGAGGATATTCAACTCATGAAAAACAGTTGTAATAATGTCATCCAGCCGGATGAGGGGTTCGGAGCAGTCAAATACATCAAAGCTTATTTGAATGAGGATATTGCCGGAGCCATAGTATTTCCCGCCAAGACAACTCATGAAGAACATTATCTTGAATTCATTGCCAAGTACAAGCTGAGGGATAAGTATGGTTTCGAAGATGGTGATGAAGTCAAATTGACTATTGACTTATAGGTGGATTGTCATTTTTTTAAAATTATTGTATCGATGCTAATTATTCTTATTTTTAAAATTCACTATTATTCTATTCTTTTTCATCTTTTTTGAAACATTTTTTATTAATTCATTCCATTTTTTTAATCATTTCGCGATAATTGCCTATCTGAAGTTCAAGACTTGTAATGGTATCCTGACTGGCTTTTGCCGCCTGCTTGCTGGAAGAAGACAAGTCTTCAATTAACTTGTCCTGCTTTTCAATAATCATGTCCTTCTGTGCTATCAGGCTCTCATAGGTTTTGGAAATCTTCTTAAGCTGCAGTTCCAGTGAGTCGGTATTGTTTCTTATCTGCTCCTTGTAGTCGTCTATTAAAGTTCTCAAATACTTTATCTGGTCCTGCTTGTCTTCAATTATCGCTTCTTTTTCCTTTATCTTCTTATCCAGTTCATCAAGCTCTTTCAACTTTGACTTCTCATTGTTGATTTCGTTCTTGATCTTCCATTCGAGCTGCTCTTTTTCATATTTGGATTTAAGAAGAGTGTTCTTGTATTTGCTTATCTTTTCATCCTTTTCCTTTGCATCCTGGTTTAATTCATCTATTTCAACATTTTTAAGGTCTATCTGGCTTTTCAAGTCTTTGATTTCATCTTTCTTCTCTTCAAGACTCCATTCGGCTTCCTGCCTTTTGATGTCTTCGATTTCGAGTCTTTCCTCAAGCTCGGTTATCTGCTTTTTGAATTTTCTTATCTGATTTTTACACGGATTTTTATTTTTTGAAGATTTGCCATTATTATCAGAATTGTTTTGTGTCATTTCGAGACCTCTTGAAATTTTAAAAATAGAAAATAGGATTAAATTAAAATAAAATAAAAAAAGAAAATAGCTATTTCAGCTATTATAAAAACTAATTCATCATGCTTTTTCAAAAGTTTTGAGTTTTATGCCTTTTCAAAAGCAGCCATCGCTTTTATGATTTTTGCATCATCCTGAGGTTTTGCCTGCAGTTGAAGACCTACTGGAATTCCATCTACTTCTCCAGCCTTTATGCTTGCTGCCGGAATACCTGCAAGGTTTGCAATTACAGTTAAAACATCGTAGGCATACATTTCCATGGTGTCAAGCTCTGCACCGATTTCGTGAGGCAGCTTAGGAACTGTAGGTCCCACAATCAGGTCCACCCCTTCAAGCATCTTGTTGATTTCCTGTCTGATGAGGGAACGGGATTCAAGAGCTTTCTGGTAATACTTGCCGCTGAATTCCTTTTGTGAAATGTATGAGCCCATTTTGATTCTTCTCAATACCTCGTCTCCGCATACCTCTTCAATTCTGGAACCGTATTTTCTTCCATCATATTTTCTTGTAGCTGAGAAGAATTCCACATAGTTGATGAGGTAGTATGTAGGAAGACAGATATCTATGTATCCGAACTCGAGTTCCACGACTTCAGCACCAAGGGCTTCGAGCTTTGCTATGGCTTCATCAATCTTTTCATTGATTGTGTCGTCGGTGACTTCTCTGAATTCCTTTACAGTAGCTATTTTCATGCCTTCAAGAGGCTTTTCCCCTTCAATGCTTAAAGCCACTTCTGTAAAGTTCGGAGCCTCCCATTTCAATGTTGTGCATTCTGTTCTGTCATATCCGACAATGGTGTCCAATGCAAGTGTGATTCCAGTGATGTCATTTGCCATCGGACCAATTTGGTCGAGACTCATTGACAAGTCGAGAAGTCCCTGTCTTGAAACAGCTCCATAAGTAGGCTTGAATCCAAGCACTCCACAGTGGGAGGATGGGTTTCTGATTGAACCTCCGGTGTCTGATCCGATTGCAATGTCGCACATCTCTGCTGCTACAGCTGCCGCGCTTCCTCCAGAAGAGCCTCCAGGGATTCTTCCAGGTGCTGCAGGGTTGTTTACAGGACCGTAGTATGAGGTTTCACATGAGCTTCCTGCTGCGAATTCATCCATGTTGTTGATTCCGATGATGATTCCGTCTTCGGCTTTTATTCTTTTGATGACAGTTGCATCATAGCTTCCTATGTAGTCCTCCAGGGTTTTGGAAGCTGCGGATATGATGAAATCCTCCACATTGATATTCGCCTTGATACCGAATACCAGGCCTGCAAGAGCTCCGACTTCTTCTCCAGCCTTGATTCTTGCATCAATATCTTCAGCCTTTGCCAAAGCTTCTTCCTTGTTGATTTCTAAGAATGAGTTAATATCATCGTTTTTTTCTTCAATTACCTTAATGTAGTTCTCCACATTTTCCTTTGCAGTAATTTCCTGATTTTTAATGGAATTTAATTTTTCAAGGACTGTCATTAAAACACCTTTTTATTTTTAAATAACTAGATAAGATTCATAATCTAATTTTTTGATAATTATAAT
The DNA here is from genome assembly GCA_900314635.1 of uncultured Methanobrevibacter sp. GTDB lineage: Archaea > Methanobacteriota > Methanobacteria > Methanobacteriales > Methanobacteriaceae > Methanobrevibacter. Next base: position 27,335 of record OMVY01000014.1, on the reverse strand, counting down.
TTTGATATAATAATATAGTTATATTTGTCAAGGTTTATAATGTTTGGTATTTTTCAATCAGTTTTTATTTTTTTTAATTATTCAATATCAAGGAAGGTTTTTTAATTATTCAATATTCCGAGAGATTTTTTAATTATTTTTTTTATATATTCAATATCAGAGAATTTTTTTAATTTATTTTTTTAACAAAATTTTTAAGTTATGAAAAACATAGCAAAGATAAAAATTCTATTTAATAACGATTTTAATAGTCAAGTTAAGGGAGGATTGAAATGAAAGCCGTAGTATTTGATAATTCAGGAACATTGGTACACAGATACAGAATCATAAAAGACCTCTCTTCAGGGGAGTTCATCACAAATATCAACTCTCTCGACCTGATTGACAAGATGGAAACAGCTGCTCTTGTCGTACTGCAGTTCAACATAGACTGCTTGAAAAAAATCAATCAGGACATGCGTGTCTGGGACCTTATTGTGGATTATGACATTGGCTATGATGTCAGCTATTCTTCCATGCCTGTCAGTGATGATGAAGTCGATGAGATCTTAAGAAACGACGATACAATCATAGCAGACATTACCGAAGGCCTTCCTATTTTAATGGAAGAGGTACCAAGAATGGAATTGTGCATAGGTTCCGCTCTTATTTTGAATGTTGCTGAGAAAAGAGTTGCATATACAATCACAACTGCGGGACAGCTATTTGAAAATGCTGCAGATACCGTATCCAAACTTCAGGGCAATGGAATTGAAGTCTATATCGCATCAGGTGACAGGAAGGGAGCAATCAAGATGCTTGCCGCTTTTTTAGATGTTCCGGCAAGCCATGGATACGGTTCAGTAACCACGGAAGGAAAGGCAGGTGTTGTCAAAAGCCTCAAGGACAAAGGATATGAGGTAATGATGGTTGGCGACGGCCCTAATGATGTTCTTGCATTTTCCCATGCCGATGTAGCCGTTTTGACTTTGGAGCAAACTGGAAATGCTCCGGACAGTCTGAAATCCAAGGCAGATCATGTGATAAATGATATCTCCCAGGTTTTGGATATTGATTTTTAGGTTTTGATATGATTTCCGTCATTAACTTTCCTTATATTTTTTAAAATATCCATAATTTTTTTTGAGGATTTAAATTTTCCATATATTTTTTAAAATATCCATAATTTTTTTTGAGGATTTAAATTTTCCATATATTTTTTAAAATATCAATAATTTTTTTAGGGTGATTTACATGAGTCTGGCGATGAAACTGGTTTGCGATGAATGCGGTTTTGAATTTGAAAATGATGGGACCGATTTGTTCTATATCGATCCAGATACAAGAGAGATCTTCGACCACAGGGTGATGCTTCGCGAAGAAGACCCTTCAGAGAAGGCCTTGATAAAGGGAGATACTTTTGAAAGCTATTGCTCTCATTGTGATAAGAATGTGAAGCTGTATTCCATCAGGGAATTTTCAAATCTTGATTCAGAAGAAGCCATGCAAATGGTTTTGGATGCATTGAAAAGAAGGCCGAACAATATAAAGCTGAGCTCTCGTCAAAAACACAGATATTTCTTATCCACCATATATGAAGTTGAGATAAAAGACATTGTTGAGAATAAAACAATCAAAAAATATGATGTCAATGACTTTGAATCAAAAGAAGAAGCTATTGAAACTGCCAGATTTGATTTTAAAGAATTGATTGAGGATATGGCGAATTATGACATTGATGATTTGAAGACAGATCCTGAATATATTTATGTTGTGGAATTAGGCACAGACTATGAGGACAGGCAAATAAAATGCCCTGAATGCGGAAGGGAAATTCCCAGAATGATAAATCCCTTTGACAAGTGTCCTAAATGCGATGGGGAGCTTGAACTTGTTTCCACAATGCTTTTAGATGGTGTTTAGTTATTATTACATGTTTTTTCAATGCTTTTAGAGGGGTTTAACTATAAATCATTCCATTGTACAGAATCAAAAATTATTCCTTTACAGCTACCAGATGCATTCTGAACCTGGACTGCTGTTCCAATTTTTCTACTTTTAAATTAGCTTTTTTACAATATCCTCTTACCTCTTCAAGAGTATGCATCTTGACATCTCCATGGCCTGTAAGATTTGCAAGAGGCAGTTCAACCTTATTTGCAAACCATGTAAACAGCTTGTTGGCTGCATTGTCCCTTAATATGAGCTTGCCGCCTGGTTTGAGCACTTTGTAAACGCTGTTGAAAAAGTCCTGTGGATTTGGATAGTGATGAAAGCTTTGTGAATTGATTACTATGTCGAATGAGTTTTCTTCAAAAGGCAGGTTTTCGCAGTCTCCCACAATAAATTCGGTATTGGGCAGGTTTTTCATTTTTGCCTTTTCTATCATCTTGGGTGAGAGGTCTATTCCAGTATATTTCTTATTGCTGTATTCCTCCTGGAGCAGGCTTATCATTGGAGCGGTTCCGCATCCTGCATCGAGAAGTGTTTCAAATTCTGTTTTTCTTATTTCTTCTAGAATTGGAGGATAGTCCCTCTTGCACATTTCATATATTCCTGCATTTCCACTTTCATATTTTTCCGCCGCCTTGTTAAATTCCTTGATGGATAATTCCTTGTATTCCTTGTCAGTTTTCATCATATTCACCATATCTTAAGTTTTTAGGTATACCTAAATATATGTTTTATAGTTATTAAACCTATTTAATTATTCAAAAAACTTTTATATGTATTCGAGCAACAATATTGTACAGGATGATTTAAAAATTGTTATAGATAATTCATTTAATGATTAATTTATTGGTTAAATTGTTAATCTGTATTATTTTAAATTGGATAGCTAGTAATTCGAATAAATGATTAAGATTTAAGGAGATTAAAGGTGCAGGAAGATTTCAATATTCAGGAATATTTGGCGAGAAGCGTGGAAAACATAGTAAAAGATTCCATAAAAGCAACTTTGAAAAATCCAAAGGAAGCCTTGTTTCTAGCGGGTTTTGCAAAATCAACAAGAAATGCTACAAAAACAAGGGAGGAATATCTCAAACAGGATATCAACATTCCAGCTTTTCTAATTGCAAGCATAACTGCCGATTGCAATCTCAACTGTGTCGGATGCTACTCTAGAACTAACAACGACCATCATCAGATCCCTCTCTCTGATAGCCAGTGGGAGGATATCTTCAGGCAATCAAGAAATCTGGGAATAAGCTTCATAGTTCTTGCAGGAGGCGAGCCTATGATGAGGGAGGATGTTCTGCTCAAGGCAAGCAATTTTCCAGAAATACTATTCCCTGTATTTACTAATGGAACCCTATTGAATGGCAATTATCTGGAGCTCTTTGATGGTAATAGAAATCTCATTCCTGTATTTTCCATAGAAGGAGACAGGGATGTTACTGATTCCAGAAGAGGTGAAGGGGTCTACAGCCAGGTTACAGATTCAATGCAGCTGATGAAGGATAATGATTTGATTTTCGGTGCATCAGTAACCGTTACAAAAGATAATTTGAATTATGCAGTTTCTGAAGAATTTATAAATCTTTTGAAAAGCTCTGGCTGCAAGGTATTGTTCTTTATAGAATTTGTTCCTGTCGACGGCAATGCAAATCTTGCTCCAAGTGATGAGGAGAGGGAGTTACTAATGGAGGAGATTGCTGATTTGCGGGAAAAGCATCCTGAAATGCTCTTCATGTCTTTTCCAGGAGATGAAAAGTCAACTGGAGGCTGTCTGGCTGCTGGGAGAGGATTTTTCCATATCAATTATCATGGCGGTGCAGAACCTTGTCCTGCCTCACCATATTCTGATATCAATGTCAGGGACGCCACCATTTTGGAGGTTCTGGAGTCTGGATTTTTCAAGTCCCTTCGAGAAGATGGCATCCTGACTGAAGACCATGATGGAGGATGTGTGTTGTTTGAACATAAAAAAGAAGTGGAGAGCTTGTTGAATCATTAGCTAATATTCAATATTTATTCATTCTTAATAAATGATTCATCGATTATTTAAAAGAGATATTTATAATGAACAAGCACATATAATTACTTAAAGTTTACAAAGGTGTTAAAAATGGTTAGTTTTGAAGAATTTCCAATTTCAACTTCCAATTATGTCCCTGGATACAAGGTAGTGGAAGTCAAAGGTTTTGTATATGGTCTTACCGTACGTGCAAGAGGCTTAGGCGGAGATATAGGCGCAGGCCTCAAAGGTATTTTAGGTGGAGAAATCAAGCAGTATGTTACCATGATGGAGGATTCAAGAGATGAGTCCGTCCAGCGCTGCATTGAACATGCAAAGGATCTGGGAGCCAATGCAATCATCTCACTCAGGATGGATTCAGACAGCATTTCCCAGAACATGCAGGAAGTTCTTGCTTATGGAACCGCTGTTGTAATTGAGAAAAAAGAGGATAATGAAAGGGTATTTTAATTACATAAAATATTTTTCTATAAAAAACAGATATATTCTATCAACTAGTTAAATGAGTGAAAGAATAAACTTCACTCATTTATTTGTTTTTTTATGGGGATTAACTTAACTATTATTTCTTTCCTGTTTTTGTATGAGTAAACAGCATCTTACTTAAATTTAATACTTGGCATTACGGCTTTTAATTATAAATGATTAAATAAAGTCCAGATTTCAGGGTATTCCTCAGCTATTGCCTCATCAATGAGTCTTGAAGCCTCTTTGGATATGCTGAATTCCGGCTGAGTTTTTCTCAAATACCTTAATACGGCTGCTGATTTTGCTGACCACAAGGTAATTCTTGGATTCTTTTCAACAGTTTCAATGATTTCAGATATATTCTTTTCATCTTCTTTTGATAAAAAGCTTTCATCTTCATTTATATTCAATGAGTCTTCAATATTTGGTATGTTTTCATCATCAAGTATGTCTTTAATTGAATCTTTCTCTTGAATTTTTGATGCTTCTTCTTGAGCTGATTTTTCCTTGAGTCTGTCCACTGTTCTTGTTGATAATTCTTCCTTGTAATCAACTTTTGCTGTTTCAGATTTTTCTTCTACTATTTCATCATCGTTTCCTAGAACATTTGTGAAATTTTGTGATGATTCTTCGGTCTCTTCAATTTCATTTTCCTCTTCAGAAGTATTTTCTTGAATTTCTTCTGTTTCTGTTTTTTCCTGAATAGTTTCAGATTCAGCTGCTGTTTCTTCTTGAATAGCTTCAGTTTCTTCAACTTCTTCTATTTCCTCTTCGGAATCTTTCATGAGATCTTCTAATGATATTCCTTCTTCGACTTCTTTTTCCTCAGCTATATTAGGAATCAAAGAGTCCAAGCCTCTTCCTAAACCTGAATTTCTTTCTTTTTTTGCCATAATACCAAACCCTTTTTGTATTTTTTTTAATTTTTAGCTATTGGCTTAGTCTGTAAATGTTTATTTACAGTTCTAATCAAATATTGAATTCTAATTATGAAATTTATTTTCAGTCTTTTCAATTTTATTATGCATATCGAAATGTTTTTTTATTGTTCTAGTTCTAAAAGTTCCTTTGCCAGTCTCAAATAACTTTGGGAACCTTTGCTTTCTGGATCATACAATATGCATGGCTTTCCATAACTAGGAGCCTCAGCCAATCGTATGTTTCTAGGAATAACTGTCTTGAAGATGTATTCCTCGTCTTTGAAGTATTTTTTAAGCTCTGAGTAGACTTCCCTTCCCAATCTGGTTCTCGCATCATAGAGTGTTAATAAGATGCCTTTTATTGGAGTCGGACTTCTAAGACGTGTCTCTACAAGTTTGATTGTGTTCATTAAATCAGCCAGTCCCTCAAGAGCGAAGTATTCCGCTTGTATAGGTATTAAAACGCTATCTGCAGCTATTAATGAGTTGATAGTGATTACTCCTAATGATGGAGGCAGGTCTATGATTATGTAATCGAATATTCCTTTGATAGGCTCAAGCAGATTTTTCAAAGCTATATGATAGTTTTCTTTCTGTGATAATTCCACTTCTATTCCACTTAAATCAATGTTGCTTGGAAGTATGAAAAGATTTTCAACTTTTGTTTGTATAGTTGCCTTCTGCACGCTGCAGTCTTTTACAAGTGCTGAATATACAGTATTTTTTATTTCTGTCTTGTTTATTCCAAAGCTGGTTGTTGTATTTGCCTGTGGATCCATGTCTACAACAAGCACGGCCTTTCCCATCAAAGCCAATGAGGTAGCAAGGTTGACAACAGTTGTTGTCTTTCCACAGCCTCCTTTTTGGTTCATTACAGCTATTGTTTCCGCCATCTAAATTCTCCTGATTTTTGTACCCATTGATTATTAAATTAGTCTGATTTAAAAGTTTTAATAAAATTAAGATTTTTACTCATTTTTCTTAAGTTATAACTTTTACTTTTTAAGTTATATCTGTTAATTTAGATCTTTTTACTAAAAACTTTTAATTTATAACTTATTTCTTTTAAGTTAAAACTTTTAAGTTATATATTATAATTTATAACTTATACTATATAAGTTTTAAGTTATATGTTTTAACTTATATCTTTTAAGTTATATCTTTTACTTTATAACTTTTAATTTATAAGTTTTAAGTTTTTACTTTTAAGTTATTAGTTATAAGTTATAAGTAATAATTTTCAATAAAATTTTTAAAAAATATATTTAATTTCTCTGGATAAAATGGGGTTTTGCTAATGTTAAAGATAGTTTTTTATAAAAAAAGAGTTTATTATAATAGGGTTTTTAGTAAAAAAAGAGGCAATAAGATAATTTTTCAATTATCCTATTGTGATTTTGAGGAAAAGTTAAAAAGAGAACTTAAAGTTCTCTAAAATATATCTATTTGCTGTTTTCAAGGCTTCCATCTATGAAGCTTTCGTAACCTTTAAGATCCATTAATCCATGTCCTGAGAAGTTCATGACAATGGTTTTCTCCTCGCCGGTTTCCTTGCATCTGCGAGCTTCGTCAATAGTAGCTGCAATAGCGTGACAGGTCTCAGGAGCTGGAATGATGCCTTCGCAGTTTGCAAACATCTGGCCAGCTGTGAATACATCTCTTTGATGGACAGCCTTAGGAGTTATGTAGCCCTCATGAGTCAGGAGGGATACTTGTGTGTTCATTCCATGGTATCTGAGTCCTCCGGCATGCACGGAAGGTGCTACAAATTCGTGTCCTAATGTGTACATCTTTAATAATGGGGTGAATCCTACATTGTCTCCGAAGTCATAATCATAGCTTCCCTGGGTAAGTGTTGGACATGCTGAAGGCTCAACAGCAATGAATTCTGTATCGCTGTTTCCGTCTATCTTGTCCTTCATGAATGGGAACATTGCTCCACCGAAGTTACTTCCTCCTCCGACACAGGCAATCATTGTATCAGGCTCTTCCTCTGCGATTTCAAGCTGTGTCTTGATTTCCTGTCCGATTACTGTCTGGTGAAGGATTACGTGGTTCAATACGCTTCCTAAAGTGTATCTGACATTGTCATCGGATAAAGCGTCTTCAACTGCTTCTGAAATAGCTATTCCAAGAGAACCTGGGGTGTCCGGAGTCTCTTCAAGTACTTTTCTTCCAACTTCTGTATTAGTACTTGGAGATGCGTGTATTGTAGAGTTGTAAAGCTGCATGACTCCTTTTCTGAATGGCTTTTGATCATATGATACTCTAACCATGTATACTGTACAGTCGATTCCCATCATGGAACATGCAAGTGCTAATGCGCTACCCCATTGGCCTGCTCCGGTTTCTGTAGTTACTCTTTCAATTCCCTGTTCTCTTGCATAGTATGCCTGTGCCAATGCACTGTTCAGCTTGTGGCTTCCTGTTGGAGAGGTGTCTTCTCTCTTATAGTATATTTTGGCAGGAGTGTTCAGCTTCTCTTCAAGCTTTGTAGCTCTATAGAGAGGTGTAGGTCTTCCTATCTGCTGATAGATTTCTCTTACCTCTTTAGGGATTGAAATGTATCGGTCCGTCGAGAATTCCTGATTGAGACATTCTCCTACGAATATATCAGGAAGTGTGGAAATTTGGTCTCTTCCTTTACTGTTTTTAGGTGCAGGAAGTTCTACAGGTAAGTCAGCATTAATATTATACCATTTGGTTGGTACGTCATCACTTGATAATTGTATTTTGTACATATTTGATTCTCCTAATTTAATGATTTTATAAGTTTAATATGGAATTTAAATAAGATTTCATATTTCAATTTTTTATTCAAGTGCCTGAATTTTTTTATTATTTTTAGGCACACTATTTTATATCTTCAATGTACTATTTAAACCTTTGTAGTACAAATTTATACATTGGGCTATTTTTTAGTTCATATTTTTAATGGTTTTTCTCTCTTTTTTAGTTATAAGTTATAAGTTATAAGTAGAATTTTCCTTAAATTTTCTTATAAAAAAGCTAATTTTTTACTTTTTTACAGTATATTATAATTTTATTTATTGAGTTTTTTGCATGATTTTGGATTATTATTGGAAATTCTCTGAATTAAAATAATTTATATATCTTCATGACAAATAGAAGAATATGAAAATTTTAGCAATCGATGTTGGAACAGGCACTGAAGACATACTGCTGTATGATACAGAAAAGGAGATAGAAAACTCTCTAAAGATGGTCATACCATCTCCTCACTTGAAAATATCTAAATTGATAGAAAAGTGCGATAACGACATATATTTTGATGGAGTTATCATGGGAGGGGGCCATATAAAGCAAAGCTGCCAGAAACATCTTGAAAAAGGATATAAAATAGTTTTTAATGAATTGGCTGCAAAGACAATACGTGATGATTTAAACCAGGTGAAATCATATGGTTTTGAAATTTCTGACTATTCAGATGAATTCAAGGATTATGATTTAATTCCACTTAAGGATGTTGATGTGAATCAAATCATTGACATATTCTCACAATTCGAACTTGATTTGGAAGTGGATGAGATTGCAGTAGCCGTTCAAGATCATGGATACAGCGAGGACATGGGAGACAGGGACTTCAGATTTGAAAAAATAAGAGAAAAGCTAGACAGCCCAAAGGTCCCGGAAGTATTTGCAATGGAATATAATGAGGTTCCTGAATACTTTACCCGCATGCAATCTGTTATCAAATCACTGGAAAATCAAACAGATATCAAGCCGGTTGTCATGGATACAAAATTCGCATCCATAGTGGGCATGTGCTATGATGATTATGTGGCTGATTTAAAGAGTTTTATTGTCATGGATATAGGAAATGGACACACAACTGTTGCATCTATTGAAGATGGCTTGATTCAAGGGGTTTTCGAGCATCACACATCAAGCCTGACTCCTGAAAGATTCGAGGAATTGGTCAATCTGCTTGCAGACGGCACTATCAAGCATGAAGATGTCTACTGTGAAGGAGGACATGGAGCTTTTGCTCTCAATCCGATTTCCAAAATAGAAAAAGTAATTGTTGCAGGTCCTAGAAGAGGAATTATTGAAGATACAAATATGGATTATTATTATGCTACTCCTGCTGGAGATGTTATGATGACAGGAACTGTTGGTCTTGTCAAATCCATGGAGTATTTAAGAAGATAATTTTTCTAGATACTTCTTTTTTTCTATTGTTTATGAAATTTTTTTATGATGGTGATAAAATTTGAAATTAATTTTTTTAATTCATCATCTATTTCTTTAATTTTTTCTAAGTTAAAAAAATTTTTATCTAATATAAAATATGAGGGCTTATTTTTCCAAATTAAGCCTTTATCTAGCTTATTTTGAAAATATTTTTTTATTCTAAATCCCTCTATTTTCTGTTATTTGACAAAATTTTTGCAATTGTAGAATTTTTTTAATATATTTTATCTTTTAATTTTTTTAGTATTTTTTTTTATCGAATAGGGTATTCTTTCAAATTATTTTTTTTCATTATTAAGATATTCTTTCAAATTATTTTTTTTCCTATATTAAGATATTCTTTCAAATTATTTTTTTTATCACATATTAGGTTTTTTTTAATTATTTTTTTATTCCCTATTGGAGTTTTTTAAATTATTTTTTTTAAAAATAATAAAAAAAGTTTATTAAATATTAAATCTAAATTATATTTGTTTATAATAATTTAGGCTATCAAAAATTTATAAAAAACGATGCTTATAACTAGAGGAACTATAATGAAATTTGATCCACATATACATAGTGTTTATTCAGGAGATGCTCGAAGTGATCCACTAGACATTCTCATTCAAGCTGAGAAGAAGGGTTTTGGAGCAATAGCCATTAGCGACCACAATGTTATTGAAGGTTCCAGAGTTGCCCGTTCATATGGAGGAAACATGATTGTTGTTCCTTCCATAGAAATTTCATCAGCAAAAGGCCATATACTAGGTCTTGGATGCGATGAGATTATTCCTAAAGGCTTGTCAGCAGTTGAAACAATTGACAGGATACATGATGCTGGAGGTCTTGCAATCGTTCCCCATCCATTTTCATATTACAGGCACGGCCTGTTTTGCAAAGTTGATAAGAACCTGGGGGTTGATGGCGTCGAGATTAAAAATGCCAGATATATTTTCGGATATTCAAACAAGCAGGCTAAAAATCTCGCCGAACAGCGCAATCTGCCTACCATAGGCGCAAGCGATTCACACTTTCTAGATTCTATTGGAGACTGTTATACAGAAGTCAACACAAGAGGGGACGATTCCGTAGATGGAATCTTGAAAGCCATCAAGCACGGCCGCTGCAAGGCATTCGGCCATAGAACATCCAATTGGCTCATAGCTCGCGAAGTCTTGTATAAGAAAGTCTTGCACAAATATCCAAAACGTAACGAGTAGAATTTTTTTTAAAATTTTTCTTTTATCCATTTTTAATCATAACGTGTGATAAAATGCCGACAGTTGATACTTTTTTACCTGAAATAATTCAAAGCACATTTTTCTCAGGATATACTATTTTCAACACAGTTGTCTACTCTCTAATACTTGTTTTATTTATCATTGCAATAATAAGGATGTTTAAGAAGATTGAAATAGATCCTGAATCCATTATTTTCTCATTGATACCATTTATCATATGGGGTTCTTCCACACGTGCATTGGTGGACAACGGCATCTACCCAAAAACTGTCTTTTTGATAACTCCTGGCCTTTACATCCTTGTAGGTTTGACAACTATTGCGTCTCTGCTCTTCTGCATATATCTATACAATAGAAAAAACATTGATTACAGATATTCATTGTTTTTAATTGGAGCGATTTTGGCAATTCCCAATTTGATATTGATTCCACACTTGAATATTCAAGCAATGATTTATGTTTTCATTGCATGGCTGATTTTCACATGCATTTTTATTGCGGTAGGATTTGCATGGGATTTATTCAAGGACAAGATCAATCTTGCCATAATTTCCGCCCATATGTTTGATGCTTCTTCAACTTTCATAGCTGTAGATTTTTTCAATTATTCAGAACAGCATATTTTATCAAATGCAATATATTCACTAACTGATACAGCTCTTAGCATGTATATTTTAAAAATTATTGTAATAGTTGCAGTAATTTACATAATCGATCAATATATTGAAGACGAAACAGCTAAAGGTTTATTAAAATTAGCGGTATTTGTATTAGGTTTGGCACCTGGAATGAGAAACTTTCTAACCCTTGCAATAGCTACATAATTCACTGATTTTTATGAATAAAATAAAAATATGATTAAAATATATTTTTGTATTTTTTTTGATAGAAAATGAAAAAAATAGAAATTAAAATTTTATCCGGAAATTGAAAATATAGAAATTTTTGTAAATATTTTCTAGTACTGCAAAAATAGAAATTTTTTTTAGAATTTTTTCTAGGATTTGGAAAAATAGAAATTTTTTATTGTAAATCTTAGAAGAAATTTTTCTTATCTAAACTTTACAATAAAATATCAAATTAATTTTCATGTTTTGATTCAAGTTCTCTAATTGCAAGAATCTTGTTTATTGAATTCAATACTGCAACAACACTTGAAATGATTACGTCGTCATTGGTGTATCTACCTGTTGCTTGGTTTCCGTCATCATCGGATATCATAACAAATGTTTCTGCCAATGCATCTGTTCCACCGGTAACCGCTTCAAGACGGTATTCTTCTAATTTTATCTCAACAATCTCATTGACCAGTTCCTTTATCGCATTCACTGCGGCATCTACAGGACCTACTCCGATTTCAGCGGTTTCATACTCCTCTCCTTCAATCTCAAGTTTTACTGTAGCTGTTGCTGAAACGCTTTCTCCTGTAATCACATTGAGACCGAGAAGCTTGATGTATTCCTTTTCTCCAGTGCTTAATTCTGAAATTGCAATGGACTGCAGTTCTATATCGGATACTTTTTTCCCTTTGTCTCCAAGAGCCTTGACTTGATTGTAAACATCGCAAAGCTGCTTTTCTGTAAGTTCTATATCAAGCTTGTCCAGCTTGGATTTTATAGCTGCATGTCCTGTATGCTTTCCAAGTGCGATTCTTCTCTTATGCCCTACAACTTCAGGACTTATAGGTTCATAAGTCATGGCGTTTTTCAATATGCCGTCTACATGTATTCCCGCTTCATGGGCAAAGGCATTTTCTCCAATAACCGGCTTGTTTGGAGGTATTTTTATTCCAGTGAGATATCCGACAAAGTTGCATATGTCATAGAGCTGTGTGGTGTCTATGGATAAGTCCATGTTGTATGCAACTTTAAGAGAAACCGCAAGCTCTTCAAGGGATGCGTTTCCTCCTCTTTCACCTATTCCGTTTATAGTGCAGTGGACCTGGCTTGCCCCCTGCTCTATGCCTACGATGGAATTTGCCACAGCAAGGCCGAAATCATTATGGAAATGAAGGCTTACAGGGACATTGATATTTGATTTTATTTCCTGAATAAGTTTTTCTGTTGTAGGAGGCACCAGAATTCCAACAGTATCTGGAACATTGATTACATCCGCTCCTGCGTTTTCCACTTCCTTGTATAGTTCCAGTAGAAAATCCAATTCTGTTCTGGTTGCATCTTCTGCTGAAAATTCCACCTTTAGTCCATGGTCTTTTGCATATTCAACTGCTCCTACTGCAGTGCTTATGACCTCCTCCCGAGATTTTTTTAATTTATACTGCCTGTGCAGAGGGGAGGTTGCTATGAATGTGTGAACATAAGGCAGATTGCAGTTTATAACTGCATTGATATCCTTTTCTTTAGTTCTGGCAAGACCGCATAATGTTGCATTGAATCCGAGATCAGCAGCTCTTCTTGCTGCTTCCTTTTCTCCTTCGGAAGATACTGGGAAACCTATTTCTATTGTATCCACTCCAAGAGTGTCCAGCCTTTTTGCTATATTGATTTTGTCATCTACGGTCAAGGATATTCCAGGGGCTTGTTCTCCATCTCTCAATGTGGTATCAAAGATCTTTACTGTTTTCGGCATGTTCATGTTGCTCTTTAAATCTTCGATATTTATTGTTTCAAATACTTTTTCCATATTAAGCCCTCTTATTTCTATGAGATTTGTTATTATTTTTTATATTTTTATTTTAAATAAATTTTTATAGTTATCTTCTTTTTTTATATTGAAATTTTTAACTAATTTTATTTTATATATTGAAAAATATACAAGATATTTAATATAAATCCAAAGCGGTTTGATAGTTTCCGTCTAATTTTATATAAGGTTCTGCTCTTTTAATTACAACACCCAGCTTTTGAAGCTCTGAAAGCTTTTTAAACGGCATTTTCTTTCGTATGTTCATGATTCTTCTTGCAGATTTCGGACCTATTCCAGGAACTCTTATAAGTTCTGTATACGGTGCAGAATTGATTTCTACAGGGAAGATATCCATTTCCTTTGCTGCAAGTATCTTTGGGTCTTCATTCAGATACAAAAGGTCATTCTCATCAAAGACCATCTCATCCATTTTGAAATGATAGTCATTTACAAGAGCATTTGCATGGTATAATTGTGCTGTTCTCCTGTTGCTGCAGGCTTCATGGCCTTCCAGATCTGTTCCTTCAATAGGTGTGAATGGACTGAAATAGCTTGTCTGTAGATTAACTTTTTTATATAACTCATCCACTCTCTTCAATACTTCAAAATCTGTTTCATCATTTGCTCCAATTATCAATTGAGTGGTATGACCTGATTTTATGTAGGAGGGATTCTTTCTTTTGATTTCGTTTATCCAATCTATTCTCTTCAGTATGTCCTTGTTGTAATCTTTTGTAGAGCTGATTTCATCAAGGCCGGATTTGGTTGCCGCTTCTATGTTTATGCTTACCCTGTCGGCAAGACTCATGGCTCTTTTAATTGAGTCCTTGCTTGCTCCAGGGATGATTTTAAGGTGTATATAATCCTGATATCCGTATTCCTTTCTAAGCAGTCTTGTTGTCTCAATGGTCTTTTCCATTGTATCGTCGATGTTATTGGATATTCCAGAACTTAGAAAAAGTCCGTCAACATATCCATTGTTGTAGTAGTGCAGGAATACTTTAGCCAATTCTTCAGGAGAAAGCTCCATTCTTGTAAAGTTATTTTTGCTTTGGTTTATGCAATATTTGCAGTCGTTTTTGCATTTATTTGACATCAGTGTCTTGAATATTGGAACCTGGCAGCCGTTTGCTCCGCATGCATGGTAGATTCCAGGAAGATTTACTTGAGACTTCTTGAAATCGCTGACCTTGTCGCATAAGTCATATTGTGCCATATCACTTAAAACCTGCATCTTTTCCATTGTGCTCATGTCAATCCTCCTATTCTTTTTTTCAATTGGTTTTATTATGTATTTTATATATTATATAATTTTTTTATCCCCATTTGAAAAGTATTTTATTAATATTCGATATTTTGGATTTGATATAAGTATTCTCATCTATTCTATTGTATATTTTTAGATTTTTTATTTAGAAAATTCTATTTTTTCTATTGTATATTTAGTTTTTTTATGAATATTATATTTTTTAGGATTTATTTAGGTAGATTTATATAAAATACCATATAATTATAAATTATGAATATTGTTCTCGCTGGAACTGGAAGCGCAGTAGGAAAGACAACTATTTCCACAGGAATCATGAAGGCGCTTTCAGATAAAAACGTCCAAGCTTTCAAAGTAGGTCCGGACTTTATAGACCCTTCCTATCATACCATGGCTACAGGAAACGATTCTAGGAATCTGGATTCCTTTTTCATGAATGAAAAGCAGGTAATAGGATGCTATAAAAGAGGCATGAAGATATCTAAATCCAAGATAGGCATCATAGAAGGTGTAAGAGGTCTTTATGAAGGAATCAGTCCTATCAGCGATATAGGCAATACAGCTTCAATCGCCAAGGCTCTGGATGCGCCGGTAGTCTTGATCATGGATGCACGCAGTTTGGTTAAAAGTGCTGCAGCAGTGGTTCTAGGATTCAAGGCTCTTGATGAGGATGTCCGTATTGAAGGTGTCATTTTAAACAAAGTCAAAGGTGACAGGCATTTTAGAAAAGCCAAGGAATCCGTTGAAAAACTTGCAGGCGTTCCAGTCATAGGAGGAATTCCTAGAAACGATGAGATTGCAGTAGAGCAAAGGCATCTCGGACTGGTACCGGCTTTGGAACGTGATAGGATCCAGCAAAACATAGAACACTGGGGTAAAATTGCCGAGGAATATATAGATTTGGATGCTCTTTTGGATATAGCTAGTTTGCCTACAAACATGGAGGAGCACTATAAGATTGCTAAGGAAAATACAGGAGGTAATGTCAATTCATTTATCAATCCCCATGATGATGATTTCAACAAGCATACCAATGATGCAATAAATTTGAAGGTTACTGATGATTCATCTAAAGATGACTTATGGAAGACTGGCAATAAGATGCCTTTAAAAATTGGTGTTGCATTGGATGAGATCTTTACTTTTTATTACAAGGAGACTTTGGAGGCTCTTGAAGATAATGGTGCCAAAATCATCCCATTCTCTCCATATAAGGACAACGAGATTCCTGATGTGGATGCATTGTATATAGGCGGAGGTTATCCTGAAGTATTTGCTAAAGATTTATCCGAAAATAAGTCAATGATAGAATCTCTAAGAACATTCCATAATGAGGACAGACCTATTTATGCAGAATGCGGAGGTTTGATTTATCTTTCAAAATCCATTGACGGCCATAATATGGTAGATGCGATTCCATATCCATCCCATATGACTCCAAAGGTCCAGGGCTTGAATTATGTGGTTGCAAGAGCCAGCAGAGATAATCTGATTTCAAATGAAGGAGATATATTCAGAGCTCATGAGTTCCATTATACAAAGCTGGATATAGATAAAGATTCAGTTTATGCCTTTGATGTGCTAAGAGGCAGAGGTCAGGGCAATGGATTGGATGGTATTGCTGTAGCTAATACGTTGGCTAATTATATTCATATACATGCTTGTTCCCATCCTAATTTTGCATACAACTTTACCCGCAATATTTCAGAATTGGATTAAATTTTTTTAATCTCTTTTTTTGATTTTTTTTAATTATTCATTAAATTTTTTTATTTAATAACAAAATATTTATTTAATTTTTTATCTAATTTTTTCTAAATATTGAGATATCCAATATATTAATTTTTTTCTAAATTTTTCATAATTTTTAGGATATCCAATATATTAATTTTTTTCTCCTTGATTTTAAAATTTTATATAAGATATAAAAAAATTGTCATTTTTTCTACAATAAATTTTTTATTTTTTTAATTTTTTTAGATCTTTCTATTTTTCAAAAAGAATTTTTTCCTTGTGAAGTTTTTTTGCAGATTTTTTTATTAATTTTTTTCAATTTTTTTAAACTTCTTATTTTCATTTATTTTTTCTAATTTTTGAGTTTTTTTGTTTATTTTTTCTATAAATCTCTATTTTTTCTTATTTTTATTTAATATGTTTTTATTATCCTTATTTTATGATAACTATTTGTAGATGTTTTGTGACTATTTTACATTACAAAGTAACTCAATGATATTACATGATGTATTTTTATACATTAATGTATATATTACAGCATATTTTTTTCAATTTATTTTTTAATTTATTACCGCTATCATCTATATGGGCCGCATCACTTTTTATAATTTCTCAAATGTTATTATCAAGGCATCTTCTTTTCAGGATCTAAATTTTAATTTGTAACTCATAGTTTTACACTTGAAACGGTACTGTAAACTTTTATTTATTTTTCATTGTTAAATTATTGAATGTTAACTCAAAAATTTCACCAAATCTAAGTTTGTAACTCATAAAAACTCAAGCATTTTTTAAGAGGATATTTTTTTTATTATCCAATTATTTCATCTTTATTTTTCCATATTTTTGATATCATTTGAGTTATCATTAAAATAAGTTTATATAAAATGAGTTATCATATATAATATTATATAAGAATTATTTCTCAATGGGATTCATATGTTGGAAAAAGAGGTAAAACAATATAAAAGAGGGAATAGTTTCACTTACCGTATAGACTTGTCTAAAAAGGATGAGTTTGAAGGTGGAGAGAAAGTTATGATTCTTAGATTAAGCGAATATGAATCTCTCCAGGATGAAATAGAAGATCTTAAAGCTGAAATTGATAATCAGAACAATGCTATCAATGAGCTTAAGGAAAAACGTAGTGAAGCTAATTCTAATATAAATGACATCACAGAAGAGCATAATCAGAAAATCGCTCAAAAGAATCAGGAGATCATTGATTTGATTGAGGAAAACAAGGCTTCTCTTCAAAAATGTTATGATACCATCGATGAGAAGGACAAACTCTTAAAGCAAGCCAATGAAGAGATTAGAATCGAGCGTGAAAAAACTGATGCTGCAAAGGCCAAAGCTCAGGATGATATCCTCAAGGAAAGAAAAAGGCATGATGAGATAGTCAATGCCAAGGATATCGAACTTTCAGCTATCAACAAGCAGCTGTCTGAAAATCTCAAGGAGACCATGGAGAAGAATAATATCATCACTGCATACAGGCTTCTTGTAGAAAGATATAAAAACATGAGCTTCATTGATCGTTTATTCAACAGACAGCCTGATGAAAATGATTTAAGACCTGATATGATTAAGGATACTTATGTCCTGGATCAATCTAAGGAAGAATAAATTTCTTCTAATTTTTATTTTTTTTAAATTGCATTTTTAATTTTTGTATAATTTTTTTTATTGAGTTATTTTTTGCGGATATTATTTTTTAGATATTCCTAGAACTATTTTTAATGAATATTATTTTTTAAATAGCTCTGTGCTATTTTTAGTCGACATTATTTTTAAACATGCCGGGAACTATTTTTTTACAATTCTCATATGGCTTTGGATTCCATTTATTTTTCATGAGTTGTAAAAAAACTCATTTACTATACATTTCATATACAAATAGTTGTAAAAGTACTTATTTTTTAATTTACAACTCTTAGACGTATATTTCAAGTGTAAATCGAGTTGTCATGACATTGCATTTTAAAATTCTTGTAACTCAACGATAATGTTTAACATATATTTCAAGTGTAAAATTTTTAAGATTTTTATTTTTTGATCTTTTAATGTTATTATCATTCGTCGGCATGTTATCTTCAGTTTAATGTCATTGTATATACTTTGCAATATCAAGGTTTTTTGGTAATTTTTTGATACAAAAATGATATTATCATCTATTTTGGCTTAAATTAGTATTACTTTTGATATTTTTATCATCAAATTTTTGTAGATAATAGAATTTTTTACTATATTGTAAAAAAATCCATATTTTTTTAACAAAATTTTCATCTCTAGAAAATTTCTAATTTTTCACAGGAGAAAAAAATTGTTCTTTTTTTAAAACTAGAAATTTTTTAAGTGATTCTTTTTTCACTTTCATTAAAAAATCCAAATTTTTTTCATTCAGCACTAATAAACATTCACACTAATAAGATTTATATTGTAAAAAGATAAAATTCTAATTAGTCAGAAAACTAGATTTAGATAAATATCGATTTTTTACTTCAAATTTTCATATTAATTGCTTAAATATCCAATCAATTATTTTAACGGATGATTTAAAAAACGCTAATTTAATGAATCGAAAAATCGATTATTTTAATTCGATGATAATTTTCAAATATTTGAAAATCACTAATCTATATCTACACAATTAAAATTTTACTAATAAAAACTTTCTAAAAAATTCAAGGTGTAACCATGGACTCCATGACAATAGCTATCGCAGGGGAGATCACTCCGGCAAAAACAATTATTCCTGTTGTTAAAAAGCTTCGAAATCTTGATGAAGAGGATAAGCTCAACTTCAAAATAGATAAGATCATCGGACTTTATCATGGAGAGTCAGCAAAGACCTTTTTAGAACCTTACTGTGATGAGCTGTTATCCATAGGGGAAGGTCGAAGAGGTGCCAGAAACTCAACTCCAAAGCTTGCTTATCTTATTTCCCGTGATATTTTAAAGGCATTCAATGCCCTTAGAGGCAGGAAGATAGATCTCCTCATAACCGCAGGAAATGCAGGGGATGTTAGAAAATCCATAATAGCTGCAAACCTGCTGGGAATTCCTATACTGCATATCGAACAGGACATCTACAATCCAATTGAAGTAATATCTCAGGCGAATATTGTCACAGTTCCAAGCGAGAAATACGAAAGCCTTGTAAAAGAGAAGTACCAATTGAGAAATGTTGTAAACATTAAAGGATATCCGATGGCCAAATATGTTGAAGACTACCTTGATGGAAATCTCATAATCAGGGAAGACATATATGATGAATTTGCCGTTCGCGATTTTGTCCTTGCTGTTTTAGGAGGGGACTTGAAGGACGAGGATATCCCGCCTTTGGTTGAAGCTCTGGAAGCCCTTAATCTTCAAGTGCTCATCGCACCTTACAGGTTTAAAAAGGAATTTGTGGAAAGCTTTGTAATCTCTCCAAATGTGAAGGTTCTTGAGGAGCATGTGGATCTTGTAAGTTTTTTAAATGCCTCATCCTCCCTCATATTTGCTGCTGGAATGGGCATAACTATTGAAGCCGGAGTCTTGAATGTTCCTTCCATCAAAATCGAAGGATTTCACAAGACCCATGGAAGCGTCGACCTTGCAAATGAGTTGAACATGCCGATTGTCAAGATTCAAGACATTCCAGAAACATTTGAGCATTTGAAGGGATTGAACAGTGGGGATTTGATTAAAAACAGCGAGATAGCCATTGATAAGATAGTGGAACTCATCAACAACTTTGATTACAATTCCAAAAGAAGCGGATTGTCTTCTGCCCGAAGGATTTGGAATCAAAGGAAGGCTTTCAGGTAGTCTTTTTTGCTTTAATCTTGAGATTAATTTTTATTGCTTTTGGAGTAACTAGTTTTTTTTAGCTCATGCTAGACTTTTTATTTTTTTAATTTGATTTTTTGGTGTATTCATGAAAACTAAAGAGATAATTCTAAGATATTCAATGATGATGATTGGTGTTGCCATAATGTCTCTGGGCATAGCGTTATCAATCAAAAGCGATTTGGGAACTTCTTCCATCTCTTCTATTCCCTATGTCCTGAGTCTGGGCATTCCTTATTTAACTGTTGGAGGATATACAATTATTTTCAATCTGCTTCTTGTAGTCCTTCAGTTTGTAGTTTTAAGGAAGTTTGAAATCAAATTGTTTTCCCAGATGGTGGTATGTTTCATATTCGGCTACTTCATCGACTTCATGGTCTGGGCCATCAACTTTTTAAGCCCGGTTTCTTATTTGGCTAAATGGATTGTATGTCTTCTCAGCTGTTTTGTACTTGCTTTTGGAATAATAATCGAAATCAAATCGGATATTACCATGCTTCCTGGGGATGCTGCAATAAGTGTCTTATCCGAAGCGATTAATATGGAATACGGCAAATTCAAGCCCCTATTTGACAGTAGTCTGGTTATCATCGCTGTATTATTGTCCTTGTACTTCTTTGGTTATCTTCGGGGTGTTCGTGAAGGAACTGTAGCTGCAGCTATTTTGGTAGGTCTGATTATGAAATTCTACCAGGATTCTTTCGGTTATAAAATCGATAATTATTTGGAAAATTTTAACTAATTTTTTTATCTCCAGAAGTTTTTTTAAATCTCTTCTCTTTTTTTTCAAATTTTTTATTATTTTTTCTTGAAATTTACCCTAATTTTTAAATTTTTTTAAGATTTTTCTCTCTAATTTTTACTATTTTTTATGGGTTTTTACCCTAATTTTTCAATTTTTAAATTTATAATATCTATTTAAAATCAAAAATTTCTTGTTTTAATTACTATTTTTAATAATAAAGCTTTTTTCATTTGTTTTTTTATTTAAAACATTCTTTAATCACTTGTTTTAAGAAAATTTTTTTATATTATATAAATCTTTTGATTTGATTTTAAAACAAAAATACTTATTAACTAAATACTAAACATATACTTGTGATACTATGGTAGTTAAAATTGGTATTGTAAAAAGCGGAAATATTGGTACTTCACCAGTATTAGACTTATTATTAGACGAAAGAGCAGACAGACCAAACATCGACGTAAGAGTATTTGGATCTGGAGCTAAAATGAACCCAGAACAAGTTGAAGATGTTGTTCCTAAATTAGATCAATTCGATCCTGATTTCGCTATCTTCATCAGCCCAAACCCTGGTGCACCTGGACCAGCTAGAGCAAGAGAATTATTATCTGAAAAAGACATTCCTGCTATTATCATTGGTGACGCACCTGGTAAAGGTAAGAAAGATGAAATGGATGAACAAGGCTTAGGTTACATCATTGTAATGTCCGACCCAATGATCGGTGCTAAAAGAGAATGGTTAGACCCAACTGAAATGGCTATTTTCAACGCAAACATTCTCCAAGTTTTAGCTGAAACCGGAGCTTTAAGATTAGTACAACAAACTCTTGACGCTGTTATTGCTGCTGCTGACGCAGGAGAAGAAATCGAGTTACCTAAACTCATCATTACTGCAGAAAAAGCTGCAGAAGCTGGTGAATTCTCCAACCCATACGCAAAAGCAAAAGCTATTGCTGCATATGAAATGGCTGGATCTGTTGCAGGTTTAGACATGAAAGGTTGTTTCATGACCAAAGGATTCGAAAACTTTATCCCATTAGTTGCTGCTGCTCACGAAATTGCTGGCGCTGCTGCTAAATTAGCACAAGAAGCAAGAGACATTGAGAAAGCAAACGATACTGTTTTAAGAACCCCTCACATGAAAGAAGGTAACCCTGGACGTAAGACTGACTTAATCTGCAAACCAGAATAAGTTTGCTGATTATTACTAAAAAGTAGCTTTTCAGCTACTTTTTCTTTTCTTTTTTAAACAAATTTCAAATCAAATCAAATTAAATCAAATCTCAAATCAACAAAATTTATTTTCTATTTTTTTATTTTAATTTATCCACTTCTCATTTTTCAGATATCATATTTTTAATTCGTTATAATTCAAACTATTTTTAATTAAAAAGAAGGGTTACTTTATTAAAAACAATTATTTTTCTCATTTTGAAAGAAAAAATTTAAAAATAGAGCAACTTTAAAAAATTAGATTTTTTTAATTTAAAAATAGTGCAGGCTTAAAAATTATAGATTTTTTTAAAAAATAAAAAAAGAAAAGAGTTTAGGGACTATAAAACTCCTTTTGTACTTAAAATTTCATCGTGTTCGATTTTGCAGGCATCATAGATTGATTTTGCAAATGCCTTGAAGACAGCTTCCGCCTTGTGGTGATCATTTGACCCTTCAACAGTTCCATAAATGTTTATCTTGGCACTGCTTGCAAAGGATTCAAAGAAGTGAACTAGGATATCTGCTGTCATGTCTCCGATTTTATCATTTTTGAATTCGAGATTCATATTGCAATAGCTACGGCCGCTGATGTCAATAGCCACAGTAGCTACGGAATCATCCATTGGAACGATTGCATGACCCATGCGCCTTATTCCCTTTTTATCACCAATAGCTTTGAGGAAGGCTTCTCCTAGAAGGATTCCTGTATCCTCGATTGTATGGTGGTCATCTATTTCAATGTCTCCGACAGCCTTGACTTTCAAATCAATAAAGCTGTGTCTTGAAAAGGATTCCAGCATGTGATTGAAGAAATTGACACCGGTGTCGATTTCATACTTTCCAGTTCCATCGATATCAAGTTCTATCTCAATATCTGTTTCAGATGTTTTTCTTGTAAGTTCAGCGGTTCTCATCATGAATCACTTTTATAAATTTATCATTAATCTTTTTGTCCATAGTATTTTTCATAATCTCCAGGACGTCTCAGGAAAATTATTGCATCAGTAGGGCATTTCATCACGCATAGAGTGCAGGCATGGCAGAATTCCAGACCTATCACGTGGGCGACGTCATCGACTTTCCAAATATATCCTCCCTTTGGACATATTTCCTTGCATTTTCCGCAGCCTATGCATTTTTCCTCATCAACATCAATAGTCAAATGAATAATATCACCTGTAAGCTTATGATATTAGATATTGCATTAAAGCCTTATAACTTTAATTGCAATTTCAATAAAAAATCATTCAAGATTTGAAAATCATAATTTCAAGGTAGCTATTGACAGTGCTTTGAATGATATGAACACTTCTTTTCCAAGTTCAAGATTCAAGTCCTTCAAAGCTGACAATGTAATGTCTGCGTATATGTCTACTCCGCTGACATTTATCCTGACTCTAACGGTTTCATCCTTTAATTTCAATTCGGTGACTGTTCCTTCCAGGACATTTCTTATGCTTGAGTTTTGAGGTTGCAGTGCCTTGTAAAGGCTGGATTTATGAGGTCTTAATGTGATGGAAATATTGTCATAGCTGATTAATGCCAGAATCTTATCTCCTACGGCATATTGCTTGTTTAAAGGAATGGTCAGTTCCAGATCCTTGATTTTAAGGGTCATGTCTCCCTTTTCTGCATCTATGTTAATGATTTCAGCTTCTAGCTCATTGGTTTCCCTATGAAGCTCCATGATGGCATTGATCTTTTTGCATTCCTTCAATATCTGCAATCCTTCGGCAGTGAGCTTGGTGCCCCCTCCACCGCCGCTTCCTCCTTTTCTAGTGCTTACAACAGCTATGTCCAGAGAGGTCTCCATTTTGTCAATATAATTGAGCGCTGTTCTATATGAAATTTTTGTAAGCTTTGCAGCTTCTGTTATGGATTCTGTTTCATTGATGTATGTCAAGAGTTTGAATTTCTTTTCATTTAATAAAAATGAGTTTCCATCGACATTGATATTATATTCAACACCCGCAGTTACGTCTGTCATTCAAATCGTCCCTTTTTTATTTTTTTACCCATATTATATATAAATTAACCTAAATTTATATTGATTTATAATATGTCTTTTTTATTAATTAAACCTTTTTATTAAGATATTTTTATCTATATCCTTAAAAATAAGTTTTATTTTTTATATTTAGCATAAAAAAGCATTTTTGCTCTAAAAAAATAATTATATTTCTTTTAATCGCTAAAATAAGATAAATTGTAGTTTAAAATATCATTTTCGATTTTAAAATTATTTTCACATCGAAAAATCTTAAAATTTTCAACTGATAAAATAGTGGTGGATTAATTAAAAAAAACTTGAAAATTTTAAATAAAAAAAATATTCTTTATAATTTTTTCATTATTTTAGAAATTGCCGATTTTAAATTAGTAATTTAATTGTAGCTGTATTTATCCAGAACATCAAGGAATTTGTTGGCATATTTCTTCATTGGGCCGAATTTTCCAGCAAGTCCTCTGAATCCTTCAATATCTTCGTGGGACAATGTTCTCAATAGCACTATGAATATGACATAGATAATAGGACAGATTATAAGGCCTGCGATTAATCCCAGTAAATTGTCAGGCAATACAAGAGCAGGCAGTCCCATGATTATGGATGCGATTGTGATTTTTAACAGGAACATGTATGGAGCATGGGTCTTGGTGATTCTGTGTGTTATGATTACCATAGGAATCATCATGCCCAGTGAGGTTATTGTAGTGGCCAATGCCCCTCCGGCGATTCCATAGATAGGGATGAAGTAATATCCTAGAAATGCTGTGGCGACACAGCCGAGGAGAAGAATGTACATTGGAATTCTAGGGTTTCCAATTCCCTGCAGTATGCTTCCGCTGATTGAATAGATTGAATAGAATGTCATTCCAATTACCAGAATGGAAAGAGCTGTTCCTCCGTTCATGTATGCTCCGTTGGTAAAGTATACAAGGCCAAGTATCTCCTTTGCAAAGACGGCTATTCCAACACACATTGGAATCACAAGCACCATTCCATATTTGTATGCGTCGTTGACATATTTTTGAAGTTGTTTTCTGTCTTCTAATGCATATGCTTCGGAAACAGCTGGAAGAATTGTTGTAGCTAGTGAAATGGACACGATTAAAGGAAGTCTTGCAATAGGATCTGCCGCAGTGAAGTATCCGACAGCCGCAGCAGTCAGGAATGCTCCCATTATGAATGTGCAGATGCTGTAGATTCCCATTTCAGCAAGTCCTGTAATGGAAACAGGTATTGCGAATTTAACTAGACGTCCTGCAAGTTTCAATTCGGCTTTTAGAGGGAAGTCGAAGTTGGGATTCTTTGGAGCGATATATTTGTTCATGTATCTTTTGAATATGTAAATCGCAGATACTGCAGCGACTGCAAATCCAAGCACAGTACCTAGGACAGCACCTAATGTGGAGAGTCCAAGTAGTACAAGAGCTGTACCTGCCAATATCATGACGATTTGCTCTATTGCTCTGGTATATAAGATATATTCCATCTTATATACTCCCTGGAATGCGCCTCTGAAAGCTCCCACGATTACGCTGAAAGGAGTCATCAATCCAACCGCACGAAGAGGAAGCAATGCTTCAGGCTTTCTAAAGAAGTCGGTGAATATTGGAGCTGCAATGAATACCATTACAAATCCGAAGAATATGCCTAGAAAGAGCATTATCTTGAGTGCGGTAAAAATAGTCTGCCGTGCAAGGTCTTCTTCTTCCAAAGCAGTATACTCGGAAATGTATTTAGCTATTGCAGGAGGAAGTCCTGCTGCTGACAATGTCTGGAAGATTCCTTGAAAAGGAGTGGTCAGTCCCCAGATACCATATGCAGCCGGTCCAAGGAGGGTTGCCATGATAAAACGCTGTACATATCCTCCGATACGGAAGATTATGTTTCCAATCAGGATTATTGCACTGCCTTTTACTAGTTTAGAAGCCATTTTAGCACCGTTTTATAATAATGAAAGTTTGGTCATAGTTTGAATTAAGAAATTAATAGTTTCATTCTATTTGGAATGGAAATTATCTAGTTTTTCTATTCGAATGGGAATTATCATGTTTTGTTCTATTTGGAAATAGATTTAAAAACTCCATTCAATTGGAAATAGAAGTTTTTATATAATTCAAAGTTCATTTATAATACTTTCTTATTTAATATACATTGTTATTATTATATAAATTTAATCATGTATTTAAATGATTATATCGGCTTATTTCATAAAATTAAACCATTTTATGGAATTCAAGCAGAAATTCCTTGAAGTTGTTGATTGTCATATCCAAGGTTTCAAGGCCGTATTCATCTGATTTTACTCCTTCTGCATCGCTGTCTTGTGACCAGAGGCATGCTCCAAGATTTGCGCCGAATGATCCTCCGCTTATTGGGATGATCTTATTCAACATGTAAAATGCGTTTATCTGCTGAATAGCTAATTCCTGGCCTCCTGAACGGTCTCCGCCCACTACGATTGACATTCCCGCCTTGTATTTGAATATGTCAGTGTCTTCCATTATCAATGCCTGGCATCTGTCAATCACGGCTTTCAATTGGGCGGATATGCTTCCAAAATGGACAGGGCTTGCCATGATGATTCCATCTGCCTGTCTTAGAGCGTCGTATATCTCATTCATGTCATCGTCGATTGAGCACTTTCCAGGATTTTCCACGCAATGGTTGCAGTGAGTGCAGGGGGATATTGATTTCTCTCGAACTGTAAAGAGCTCGCTTTCAAATTCCTCTTCTTCATCCAGCTTTGCTATTGCAAGCCTTAACAGATATTCGCTTGCTCCGTCTCTGGGACTTCCACAAATTCCTACAATCTTCATGTTATCATCCATTTTTAACAGTTTTTCAGTTCTAGGTTTAATTTTTTCACTATCTTATATTATCTTTGATTTTCGGATTTAAAATCTTTAATCATTCTTACTAAAATTTTTAGTTTTTTTTATTCAGTATAACTAATACGATGATGGGACTGTCACAAATTGGTGTGATTTTAAAAAAATAGCATTTTTTGAAAAAATCTTTTTAGTTCGTTAAATCTTTTATTTTTTAAAAATAAGGACAAAAAACTTAATAAATGAGTGGAGCCAATATAATAATATGTAT
>OMVY01000036.1 GCA_900314635.1 uncultured Methanobrevibacter sp. | reverse complement strand
AAATTCAGAACAAAATTGGGATTTTTCAACCACATCAGACACCGAATAAAGGGCTGGATTGAAAATCAAAAAAATCAACTAACAAATTGACAGTCCCCATCCTTGCATTATGAAAATCTTTATAATTTATGAAATTTATATTATCTATTGTAAAAGTGTCAAAAAATCTTTTTGGTGATTAGAATGAATGACCGTATTGAAATTGCCCGTGAGTTTGCAAAATCCATTAAATCAGACAAAATCATTAAAATTATATTGTTTGGTTCTGTAGCTCGTGGAGATGATACTGAAGAGTCAGATATAGACATTTTGATTATTTCCAATCATTGGGAACAGATTGATTCCTTAATCACTGATGCTGTTTTTAAAGTAGTTCTAGACAAGGAAGAGCTTATCTCACCATATGTTCTCTCTGAAAAGCAATTCAATGAAACAAGGAATTTCAATTTCCTCACCCATGTTCTAGAGGATGGTGTTGTAATTGGATGAAATTGAAGCCTTCATGAACAAGGCAAAAAGCAAACTTGTCTCCAGCAAGGCACTGTATGAAATAGGACAATATGGTGATTCAGTGGGAAGGTCATATTATGCAATGTTCTTATCCGCCAAAGCATTATTGGTTAGGGATGGCTATGATGTAAGTTCTCATAAATCTTTAATCGGCATTTTCGGCAGAGAATATGTAAAGAATGGTGATTTTGACAATGATATTGCCAAATATCTTTCAGGAACTCAATCTTTAAGGGACAATGCTGATTACGATGCCATAGACACAATTTCCAAGGAAATTGCCTTTGAAAGGATTATTCAAGCGGAAAAGTTTATAGCTGAAGTTGAAAGAATTTTATAATCTAACTATTTTTTTATTTTTCATATGCTTAATAATATCAACTATTTTGTTAATTTAGTTAATCATTTATACTGTTTCACTTATTTTTAATTTTATAAAAATTTTCAATAAGAAAATTAAATATAATAAGAAAAGAAAATATTTAACTATATTACAAATCTTGTAGTATTCATGAAAAGTGCTAATTTAAGAATTGGCATTGATTCAATTTTTTATCAAAAAAGAATTTATAATCCATTTAAATAAATATAAAGGACAATAAACTCTTATTTATAATTTTAAGAGATTCAAGTCCTTTAATTTTAAATATAAAGAAAAATATAATATTATTTAACCAATCGTTATATATATTTCACAACATATTTAATAAGTAATTAATATAATAAAATTTTTAAATGTTAATCTAGAATTATTAAGTTATTGGAAAAATTTTTTTTAAATGTTATTTGGGATTATTAGGTTATTGGAAAAATTTTTTTTTAAATGTTATTTGGGATTATTAGGTTATTGGAAAAATTTTTTAAAAATTGCGCAGGGATTAAAATGGTTTTTGTAATAGACCCTCAAAGTGCTGGGATTTCTGGAAATATGATCATAGGTGCTCTTGTGGACATGGGTGCTGATAAAAAAAGTATTAAAAATCTGATGGAGGCTGTGGCACGCGACTTTGGAGAAGTTGAAGTATCTTTAGATAAAGTAGATAAGAATGGCATAGCAGCCACATTTTGTCATGTTAGAACAATTGATAGCGAAAATGAAAACAATCATCACATGCATTTCATTGACTTTTATGAAAAAATTGAAAGTCTGAAAAGTGAGGATATTGAAAATCTAACAGATGAAATGGTTGATAAAGCTAAAAGGGTTTTTAAAAGAATCGCCATATCAGAATCCCGCGTCCATGGAAAAAGCCTGGAAGATGTTCATTTCCATGAAGTTGGTGCTGCTGATGCTGTTGCTGATGTATTTGGCTCAATTTATGCTTATTATGACCTTGGAATGGACAAGGACAAAGTTGTAGGTCTTCCAATTGCAATTGGAGGGGGAACAGCAAAAACCGCTCATGGCATTATTCCAATTCCAGCTCCTGCAAGCATTGATATTCTCAAGGGCTTGAATGATAATGAATATGCTGATGCGGTCAAGGGACAGGCTCAATTCAAGGGAGGCCCAGTCCTCAGCGAACTTGCAACTCCAACAGGCTGCGCCTTGTATATGGAATTGTGTGATGAATATCTTGAATTTGCTCCTATGATGTCTCCTGAAGAGGTTTCATATGGGTGTGGCTCCAAGGAATTTGATTTTCCAAATGTCTTGAGAGTGGTCAAATCAAAAGTCACAAATGAGAAACACAGGATATGCGTCATAGAAACAAATATAGACCATATGTCCGGCGAGGAATTGGGATACTTATTTGACATACTGCTTATTGAAGGAGCATCAGATGTTTCCATGGTTCCGATTACAATGAAGAAAAACAGGCCGGGTCATTTAATCAAGATTATTTCAAAGCCTAGCATGGTAAATCACCTTGTGGATATTCTCTTTAAGGAAACAGGCACTCTGGGCATTCGTGTTAGTGAAAATACACACAGAGGTGTTGCTGAAAGGCAATTTATTCCTATAGACATCGAGGTGGGGGGCCATGTTTATACAATAAACTTTAAGATAGGCTTGATTGGCGATGACATCATTTCCCATAGGGCGGAATATGAGGATCTGCGCAGAATTGCAGTGGAGCAGGATATTCCTTTAACTGAAATCAGGGAAGTGGCCAATACCATGATTCGTGATTATCTTGAAAACGGCCGTGAATATGAGTAAATCGTTATAAAATAGTTTTTTATATAAATAATTTTTAAATTCATTTTAATTATAAAATTTTAAATATTATTAAAATAATTATTTAAACAGAGAATCATTCATTATTTTTAACATTTATTTAAAAACAGTACTTTAATTAAAGAGTTTGGTCTTAAGAATTTTAGAGGTGATAATATGAAACTGCCGCGTGTGGATTTTTCATTTATATCAAGAATATTGATTTTTCTAGCTATCATACTTTACATTGGAAACTTTAATTTTCACAATAAATCCATATCTTATCTCGCTATTGCTCTTGCGGTCCTTTCAGTGATATTCATGATTCTGTTCATGATTCAGATAAAGAGAGGAATTATCCGTCCTCAAACTCAAATAATTCTTGAAACCAATGTTGAAAAAGCTTTAGCTGATGGCGTGATTACCGAAGAACAGGCTAAGCAAATCCCAAAAAAAGTAGTATTGAATTCCCATAACATATTTTTGAATATGGTTTTCAACATAGGAATCATTCATCATTTTGAAGCCATTCCTGTTCCGATTCTTCAGGAAGCATTGCCTAATGTTTCCCAATATGAATTAGCTGAACTATACGATGAAGCAAGGCAGATAAATGATGATTTGAATGATTATTTCAGATCTCAGAAGTTTGCAAACAAGGCGGATGTTATCACTCGAAGCGATGATATTAAAGAATATCTGGCAAAAACATATCCTTGGATGGCTAATGAAACATTAGAAAATACTTTCGATTATTTCTTTTTAGGAATTGGCAATGGATAATCATTCCTTTTTTAAAACTTTTTTTATTTTAATAATGATTTATTATTTTAAGCTATTTTCCAAAACCCTATTTTTTTTATTTATAGTATATTACCAAACTTTTGTTATAAATGTTTCTAGCCATAAGTCGCATAATTTATTATTTAAAAGACATTCATAGAATGTTTTTTCGGTTAAT
>OMVY01000016.1 GCA_900314635.1 uncultured Methanobrevibacter sp. | reverse complement strand
TCAAATCCTGTTTTGAAGAACTGGTCGTCCACGTTTGTGGTTATTACAAAATAATCCTTGTCTTCAACGAGATCAAGCAGTTTTCCATAAAGGCTGGTTGCCGGCATGTCCACATTGTTCACGCTGATATGACGAGCCCAGTAGGCCCATTTCTCCTCCTCGCTTTTAAAGGGATAGAATCCTGAAGTATACATGTCTGTGAAATCATACTTCTTGATGAAGTCTGCAAAATGCTTTTTGAAACGCTCCCCTCCATATTCAATTCCTGCTGCAGTGGATAATCCCGCACCTGCACCTATGATGATGTGGTCAGATGTTTCAATTAGATTCCTTAATTTTTCAATACGTTCGTTCAAACTTTCCATACTCTCAACCCTATAGTTAATGAAATTTAAAGAAATCGACTAACCCCTATTCTTAATAAAATCCTCATAAATAGATAGCTGCTCGTCTGAAAATACATTGAAAACCACTTTGTCAAAGGCATCAGGATTTTCATCAAGCACTTCTTCAACTGTAGTGACTGCGATTCTGCATGCCTCGTCTTTTGGAAATCTGAACACTCCTGTTGAAATGCTGCAGAATGCAATAGACCTTATTCCATGTTCGATGCATATTTCAAGACAGTTTCTATAACATTTGGCAAGGTCATCACGCTTTCTATCGGTGAGATGTCCAGTTACAACAGGACCGACAGTATGGATGACATGTTTTGAAGGAAGGTTATAGGCATCGGTAAAGAGGCATGTTCCTGAAGGCAGGGTATAATCGTACTTCTGCATCTCCTGATAGCATTCAAGTCTTAACTTGACTCCGGCATTAGTGTGAATCTTATTGTCGATGCAGTCATGGCATGGTATGAAGCATCCCAGCCCCTGTGAATTTGCAGCATTTACAATAGTATCTATTTCAAGAGTACATATGTCTCCCTGCCAGAGAGCCAGGATATCCTTATGATTAAGCTTTGTTTGAGGATATTTGACTCCTATTGTTTCAATATCTTCAAAAGAGCTTATCTCTTTTTTTAAAAGCAGCTCCTGAAGCATTTCATTTTCCATTTCCACATAATCATCATCAACAGGATTCGGATTCCTGATATTCACCAGGCTGCGGTATATTCTGAACTTGTCTTCAAAGGTCTCCGGCTCCTCGCTTACATGATAACGGGGATTGTCATTTATCAAGTATTCAATTAAAGCATCGATGTTTTCCATTATACCACCATATCTTAAATTACCTTTAATATTTTTTAATCTATTATAATATTAGGTTTAAGAGTATATAAATAAAACAGAAATAAAAAAATGCAAAATATCCAATGAAACAAAAATGGAGTTTTAAAAAAGAAGAAAAAATTTGAAAAATGATGAAATGAAAGAAGGTCTTTTTGAATATGATAAATTTTAAGAAAATCAGTTTTTTCGAAGCTTGATTACATCATTTTTCTTCAAACGACCTATTAAAAGTGAAGAATCCTCGTAATGAACCTTGCAGTTGCTTCTGACTCTTTTTTCATCATAATTTGCATAGCAGTACTTGCAGAAGTGACGGCAGGTATTATATTCTCCGACATCAGCCATTTGAACACAATGACACTTGTTGCCTTCTCGGGCAGTCCATCTTGGATATTCCTTGCCGGTGAGCTTGTATGCAAGGGCTGGTGAAAGGCATTCATCATGGGAAAATCCGTATTCACAGAGATTCCTGTCTTCAAAACAGGCAAAGACAGTCATGTCGTTTTCCTTGGCGCTTCTTGCAAAGTTTTCTCCAATGACCTTGTAGTCATTGTCTGTCACTTCCCTGTAGCTTAAAACATCCCTGTTTCTCCTTGCATTCTTGTAGTCATCCACAAAATGAATGGTGAGCCTGTCTGCATAGCCGTTTAATGACTTGCAGTACTTGTCAAATTTGTCGATATGATATTCAAGGTCATACTTGTCATTAAACAGGATAGGATCATATCTGATTGTAATATTCTCCTTGCCTATGATTGGCGCTATTTTCTTAATATATTTGATTGTTCGGGCTTTGAGGGGAACCTGAGGTTCGATATCCCTGCCGTAGGCTGTCAAGGTCACCTGAAATTGAATGGGTTTTTCAATCTCCCCAATCCTTTTAACGATTGGAGTGGGATTTTTGGTGCAGAAGGATATGAGATCGACATCATCAAAATTTATTCTGCTCACCATGTCGCGATTGAAGGGATTTCGAACATCGAGAAATCCTTCGTGGTAGCGGTTCATGAACCATGGGGTGTAGAATGCCACTATATCAGTTCTGCCGCTTGCATTAAGTATCATGTTAAACCTTGAAAAATCATTTTTATAAAAATTTGATAATAGAAAAATTTAAAGATTAAATAAATGAAAAAAATTGAAAAAATATAGAAATCAATATAAAGTCTTAAAATATGGGATTTTCATAAAAATTGGCTTTTACTGATTTTTACAAAAGTCCTTGATTGCAGGATCGAATTTGAAAGCCGCCTCGCCGAGACATAATACAAGGTCTGCATCGGTTTTCAATGCAGTTTCAAGGCCATTCAGAACCTGCTCCTGGCTGGCTCCTAAAGTGCGAACTCCCTTCTGCTCCATTTCTCCTTCAGTGAAGACGAAGATTGATGAAAGCAGATTTAAGTCATAATCACCCTCTCCTTCACTTGCAATGGAGAGAAGCTTATCTGCAGCAGCCTTGCAGTCATATGATGCCGGAATGATATAATCCACATTTCCAATCGCATTTTTAAGAATTTCAATATCCCCTTCCTCTCCAGATTCGGAGGTGACGGTAATTACAACTGCAACCTTGTCATAAATCTCATCCACAGCCTGCAATACTGATTTGACACCTGCAGGATTATGTGCATAGTCGACCATTATTGTCTTGCCTTCGACCTCTCCCATGACTTCCATTCTGCCAAGTGCTCCAGTGAATTGAGACAATCCATTCTGTATCTCATCATCTGATAGGTCCAGGAATATGCGAGAAGCGATAATCGCCCCGACTGCATTGTAGATGTTATGAAGACCATCCATGGCTAATTTGAAA
The DNA here is from genome assembly GCA_900314635.1 of uncultured Methanobrevibacter sp. Lineage (GTDB taxonomy): Archaea > Methanobacteriota > Methanobacteria > Methanobacteriales > Methanobacteriaceae > Methanobrevibacter. The sequence goes on along the minus strand of OMVY01000016.1, from coordinate 29,835 downwards.
CCATAAACTCCATCAGGGCCTTCAAGAGTGAAGCTTCTATTTTCCAATGAAATATTGCTTGCAATATAATCAGGTTTTTCATATCTTATGCCGCATTCGCAGTCATAAACTCCACAGCCATAGATAACCTCATCAATCTCTATTTCCCTGCCGCACCAGCATGGCTTAGTAGAAGATGATTCATTATCATAATCGAGGCCGAAGCTTATAGATTTACCCTGGTAGTCCAACTCTTGTAAAAGTCCAACCACTGTAGGGTCGTCGCTGTTGTAGATCAATGTTCCTTCATTTTCTTCTATGCCTTGAATCAGCTCTCCCTTTACTTTGGCATAATCAAGGAAGCCTTTGTGCTTGTCAGTATTTTCCGGATCCACTAGATGGTCAGGTGTGATGTTTGTAAGTATAGCGAAATTAGGATGGGTCAAATCGACAACTGATTTCAATCCTCCAGGAGTTCCATCGGTTCCTGTTTCAAGTATGGCAATGTCGCCGTTCAATCTGTCCTGCAGGGATGGAATGAATTCATTATTGCCCTGCATGCCTTCCAAATTATGTTCACAGGGTTTCAAGCCTGCAGAATAAGCTATTTTTTTAAGCAGCTGTGTTGTTGTGGTTTTACCGTTTGTTCCGCTTATGCAGATGACCTTCTTATCTGGTTTGAACAGTTTGAATATGTCTCCAAGCTCCAGGATGCATATGTCTGCTTCTTCGATGAAATCAAAGACCTTGGCTTTTTTCGGCAGGCTTGGAGGGACGAAGACATAATCGATTTCCTTAAAGAAGGCCTTTGGGTGTCCGCCATAATATATCTTAATATCATAGCCTTCAAATGAACTGTCAAAGCGACAATTCTCTTTGGAAGACATGTCGGTACCTATAACCTTGTATCCTCTGTCCATGAGGATTCTAGCAACAAGATTTCCGACTATGCCGCATACCCCAATAACACCAAATGTCTTGCCGTCAAGTTCAAGAGAGTTCAATTTCTCATCTGACATACTGGAAAGCTCTAAACTATTCATTTTAAACACCAACACAAAAGTAAACCAATAATTGAATGAATATTAAATTAAACAGTAGATTTAATCTTTATTTCTTCCAATGAGACACTATTAGATTTTATTAAAATAAAAAAAAGAAAAATTAAAAGTTTAAATAAAAATTTAAACTTATTATCTGTACTTTAGCCAATATCTAAACGAATTATTCCTAATTCAGTCAATGACTGGAATTATTCGTCCTTTTACAATCATGAGCTGTAACTATTCGTACTTTTTACAACCTTCTTCCAGACCGGAAACTATCTTGGCCATTATGCCTTCAGGATCCTGCATCAATTGAGGTCCAAGGTGCAATATGGTATCTCCAGGCTTTGAATATTTGATTGCAAGCTCAGCACCTTCTTCCATGGTTCCTGCAATTACCTTGCATGCCTTTGAGTCAACTGCGGCATCAAGCAGCTCCTGGGCAGGTTCGAGGTCAACTCTCTGATAGACTTCATTGAAACCTGTGGCAATCATGACATCGGCATACTTGCCCATGAGTCTTCCAGTTTCCTTCTTGTCACGCTTTGTTGAAGTATCAAAGTTGTCAAGCAGCAATACAAGGTCTCTGTCGCCTAAAAAGTCAAGAGCTGCGGTAATTCCTTCAATAAGATAAGATGCATCCACAAATACCTCCCGACCGTTGTAATCGCCTATGTATTCCATATGGACAGCCAGTCCCTTGAAGTTGGATAATCCTTTTTTAATTATTGGAAGGTCCAGTCCATAAGCCATGGCAATAGCTGTTGCAGCTACGGCATTTTCATAATAATAACTCATCATATGGAATTCGGATGTGAAGCTTCCCTTTAAAAGTTCATCGTTTTTATTTCTGAATTTATAGCCAATCTCTATAGCGCCTTTAGCACTGTCTCCAATGAAATTGCATACCTGGTTTTCGCCGATGGCTATCTCTTCGAAATTAGCTATCTTATCGAAGTATCTCTGCTTCTTTTCATCGTCATATCCAGGCAAATCCTTTACCATGGCGTAAAAGATTGCATCAGGTCTTGCTTCTTTTACTGTGTCCTTACAATGAATGCTTGTTATGAAATTCTCGCTGTGCTTGGTTATGAACATTTTACGTTCTGTATACTTTTCCATTGATCCGCCAAACTCGGATAAATGCTCTTCATAAATGTTAAGCAAAGCTCCAACCTTCAGTCTGAGCTCGCCCATCAATCCGGCAGTACCATGAGGAAGCTCTAAAACAGCAATGTCCGCCTTATCCGGAAGGCCTTTGATTATTCCATCGACTATGACTTCGCTGACCAGATTCTGAGTCATTGAAGAGCAGAGCCAGACCTTGTAGCCTGCAGCACGGAATATCTCGCTTACCATGTGGGTGGTACTGGTTTTACCTACACTACCTGTAATGCCTATTATATCTGGTTTGATGAAACTATCCGCCAGTCTTCCAAAGTCTTCATTGGAAAATACATCCAAATCAGCACCAGCTATGATTTTGTAAGCTGGAGAGTTTTCAGGAACTGTTGGAGACAAGTAAACTGTATCAATTCCATCGAGGCTAGGCTCGAATACTCCTAAATCCAATTCCACTCCTTCTTTTTCCATAAGGGTAAGTGTTTTTTGAACATCCATATGGAAATCTTCAATATTCTTAGGATCGGTTATCTTGACCTTGTGGCCGGCATAGTTTAATAATCTTGCAACAGGACGACCTGCATTTCCTGCTCCTACAACAATAACATTCATTATAGCACTCCTAAAGGTTTTTTAATTAAAGATGTTTCTTTTTAAATCATAGAATATGATTATAAAGTATTATGATATTAGATTTGCTTTTTATCTATAATAAAGTTTATTAAAATAAGGAATTTTTCTTAAAATAAATGTTTTAACGATTTAAAACAAAGATTTTTGCAGATTAAAAGAAATGTAAGTTTAAATTTGATTTAAAAACAAAAAAGAAAAAATAAGCGGATGATAAAAAAAATATGGAAATATTTATTTTAATTCCTGGGAAAAATCGAAAATAGTATTTTTCAACATTAAAATCCTTAAAAGTACTTAAATATTAAACTAAATATGTTATGAGAGTTTTTGAAGCAGCATAATGCAATGTGTGTTTTCCCCATTATAATGCAAAATCCATTACATAATGCAATGTGTGTTTTTCCCATTATAATGGAATTTCCATTATATTTATATAAAATGTTTCCAAACATAATAAACAAAGGTGTAAATATGACAAGCTTGCCATTAGGAAATGATAATGATTTAAATGACGCACAGTTCTATAACAGAATTGATGAAATTTCATTTATCCGGGATAATCTGGAAATAACCAAAAAGGGATCAACACCAACAATATTGCTCACAGGAATTAGGGGAGTGGGCAAAACTGCCTTAATGAAAAAATTGAAAAAGGATTTCCAAAATGATTATTTGGTTGTTTACATGGATTTATCCGCAATGGATAAATTCAAAACCGAAAAACTAACCCGTTTTAGCTTTATGAAATTATTTTACGAGTCAATTATAAAAGCATGCAGACAATCAAATATCAAAACTATAGATAAACATATTTTAAAATATTTTAAAACCCGCAACTTCAAATTAGACAAACTAGAATCAATTGATAATATTCCAATTCCAATTCTAAACTCACAAGAGGATTATGCGAAATTTGCTACTTTTGCAATGGACTTGCCTCAGCAGATATATGATGATTGCAAAGAGGACATTGATGGAGTATTAATATTCTTAGATGAATTTCAAATCTTAAAACAACTTGATGAAGATGTTAATGGATTCTTGTGGTATATTAGAAGTGTCATACAATCCCAAAACCACATTGGATATATCTTTTCTGGAAGCATGAGCATTAAAGATGAACTGATAGCAGATATTGCAGGCCAAAAAGGTGCTTTTGGAGGCAGAATATTAAATTATGAATTAAAAACATTTTCTTTTGATACAACAAAAAATTATTTAATGGAAAAAGCAGATTATCTTAAATTCACAGATGAAGGTTTTGAAAGGTTTTATAAATGCACAAATGGAATTCCATACTATGTTAATAGTTTTGCTAGATTGTTGCCTCCTAACGAAGAGTTGAATGAAGAAAAAATAATTTACGAATTTAAGAAAACACTTCCTTACTTGTTAATTCATTTAACCAATGAATGGTATAAACTAAATAATCAAGAAAAGAGAATCATAACTGCTCTTGTTGAAAAACCACTGAAAAGAATTGAAATAGCAAATAAACTTGGAGTAACCAGCGGAGCCATAGGAGCTTCCCTGAAATCCTTGCAGAACAAAACTTTAATAGAATTAGACAAAGATGGTTTTAAAATATATGATCAAATTTTTAAAACATGGCTAAAAACAGAACATAAAGAAAAAGGAGATTATCCATATTAAGATAATCTTCTATGAAAATTACAGCAAATCTATAATCACAAAACTTCTATCAGGTCACTGCATTTCAATTAATGCATTGGGCATTCGATTCAAGATTTATTCAAAATCAAGCAGATTCTCGATGTCATCGAAAATGACTTTCAATCCGCACATTGAAGGCACGTAATTGGCTGCTTTTCCAGAGTTTACTCCAATCACTTCATATCCCATCTGCTCGATAGGAGCAACCACCATGCAGGTATCAAGGACTATATGTCCTCCGGCATCCTCGATTTGCTTTGTATATCCCATTCTGTCAGCAGCCGCCTTTACGCTGATGGATGAGCATACCCAAAGCTCATTCTTGATTTTTCTGCCCTTGACAATCTCTGCAACCTCCTGGATTTCCTCAAGAGATGCATGAGGGCATCCCAGACATACAAGATCAGCATATCCTTCGGCAGTGGATAATTTCTCACGGGTTTCTAGAATATCATCTTTTGTAACGGTTATTTTTTCATCGACTTCTTCAAGACCTGCATTTCCATACTCTGGAGTGATGTCTTCAACATGATACAATGCAACAGCCCCTGATGATGCAAGAGCCGCTCCAAGAGCCTTAAGGTTTCCGCTTGCGATTTCATGAGTCTTGTTCTGCATCTTGAAGTATGGAACACCATCCTTGACAATCTGGCCTACATAGTATCCAAGTGCGCCGAAGTCAGCTCTTTCCAGCTTGCATTCCACATCAACGGATAATGTTGCCTTTCTGTTTTCATCGAAATGATAACCATATAATGGAGTTTTGCCTATAATAGCTGCAGCTAATGCTCCAGGACCTCCTTCACGATTGGTGCGTGCTCCTATTACTGAATTGACATAGGCAACAGCGGAGGACTCTGACCATGAGACATGGTCTCCAAAACGTGGAACATTTCCAATCAGATAAGGAGTGCATGTGCATGTGGTGCTTATTCCAAGGGCCCCGTAGGCATCACAGATTTCAACCTGCTTTTTTGCAAAATCAATTGGAAAGCCAAACTCCCTCCAGTTGTCCAGATCGGTTCCTGCAGGATTCAATGTAGCGGATATTGTTGCGATTCCACTTTTATCGCTGATTGTTCCGTTTTCATTGTAGATGATTTCAGCTCCTGCAGCCAAATCCTGAAGGTATTCCAGGCCTGCTTCTCCGATAGTCTTGTATGAAACGCCTGAAACCTGAGCGGACTTGATGTCAACAAATTTCTCAGCACCATAGATATCTCCAAGTGCGATTAGAATATCCATGCTTTTTCTGATGGTCTCTCCATACTCGCCATCAGCCATCTTCTCTTCTTCCTTAGTTAAAAACATAAAACTCCTCAAATAAAAAATTTTTTTGATAATTTAGTTGATAAAAATAATGATTGCTTAGGATTTAATTTATTTTTAAAAATAATAAATCTTTCCTTTAAAACAAGCAAAATCCATGACCGACTTGAATTAGCCAAACCAAGAATAGAAATGAAAAATAGTTAAAGCACCAAAGAACTATGAAAACAAAAAATGTTAAATTGCAAAAATAGACGAATAAATTAAAAGTATACAATAGATTTTTTTATTAATTGAAATAGTATACATCTACAATTAAAATGCTTTTTTTAGAGAAATTGGATAAAATAAGAACTATTTTGATTAATTAATAATTGAACTAGAAATAGAAATAAATCAGTTGTTGAAACTTAATGAAGTCACATATTCACAATTATAAATGAAATCAGTATTTAAAATTAAAAAGAGTCCAAAAAATGAGTTAAAAAAATATAAAAAGATAAGTTGGTTTAATTGAGTAAAACTCAAAATAAACTTGCATCCTAAAAGAAATATTAAGCTGAACTGTTAAAGAAAAGTTTTAACTATTCATCTGCTCTTCAATTATTTCATCAACAAGATGCAAAAACTTATCCTTTGCTTCGTATGGAATCATCGCACCGGCTGCTATGTCATGACCGCCGCCTTGACCTCCAAAATTAACTGAAGCATCACTCAAGGCCTTGCCTAAGTCCACACCAAGTTCCACTAAAGGTCTGGTGGCTCTGCCTGAAACCTTAATATCCTTATGCAGTCTGGACAGGCCTATTACAGGCTTGTCGTCTGATAGAATCTTTGCAGACATGCCTACTCCAGCCAAAGTGCCCATGATGGACTTTAAAACCTTGTCTTCACTATAAAGATACTGGATTGAATTCAACTGAACCGCACCCTCACGGGCGATCCATTCGAATCCCTTCATCAGTTCATTCCTATAGGTCTTTTGAAGTTCAAGAGCCTTTTCCAATGATTTGTCTCTCTCGCCAAGAACTATGCTTAAAGCCAATCCGTATTCCTTGTTCTTTCCACATGCATCGAGAATAGCTGAATACTCCTCTAAATCGCGAAGGGCTGGAACTTCATGAGGGAGTGAATAGACATTTCCAAATATTTCCGGATTTATCTTTTCAAGTTCTCTCTTGATAACGTCCTTTTCCTCTTCTTCAAATTCAGCAAATGGAATACCATAAGAGACTCCCATTCTCTCAAGGAGCTCCTGGCTAGCCTCCAGGTTTCCAGTATATCCTGGAAGGGGAGGATTCAATGTATATGCCATTGACTTGTATAGAGGTTCAGTAGCTTTGGATACGATTTTCAAACCTTCATGAACATCCAAAGTTTTTGACTCCAATGCATCATTGAGAATCAATTGATTAACACCATTGAAGCCATTGGAATACTGCATATCGCCAAAGGCTCCAACAAGAGCCATATAGGCCAGATGCTTTTTATCCATGTTGCGAACTACCAGATAACTGGAGCCCGCTCCGCTTATGTCACGGCTTCCATCGATTCCAAAGAGATGGGGATTCACATGAGAAATATGCTCCTTGGCAACTGTTTTGCTGGGCTGGTGATGATCTGCAACAATTATATCCCCTTTAAGGGAGTTTAATGGTTTTATGCATGCACTGCCCATGTCACAGAAAACATAGAGCTCATACTTTTCATGAGAAAGACTTCTTATCACATCTTTTTTCAATCGAGGAACAATAGTAGTATGGAATTGTCCCCCTTCTTCCTTTATAGCGTTCGCTATAACACCCGCTGCTGATAATCCATCAGCATCATTATGAGAAATCAATCTTATAATGTTATCCTTTTCAATGTGCTTCTTGAGCACATCACAAGCTTCTCCAGCTCTATTTAACAAGGAGTGCTGCTTGGACTGGATCGTATCTCCATCCTTCAGGTAACTTTCCAGATTTGGAGTAGTATCTGCCTAATCTACGAATTCTGGATTCGATGACAACTAATCCTCTTCTGCTGTGAAGGTCTTTAGGGTTTTCAGCTAAGTGATCTCTGATGTTTACTGCTCTTTTGAACAAGTTCATTAAATCTTCAGGATATTCATCAGCTTGATCGTGTTCTTTCAAGATTTCAGTGATTTTCTTGCCGGTTACTTCCTTTACACTAGGAATACCATATTGGTCTCTTAAAATTACACCTATTTTACTTGCTGAGTTACCTTCTCTTTTGAATTTTACAATAAATTCTTCGATTTCCTCGTCGGAATATGCGATCCATTCTGGTCTTGCCATAAATATCTTCTCCATTTAGTTAATTGATTATTTACAGTAAGGTCTTTAAAAATAAGGTTTAACCATATGATCAAACTTATTCAATTCAGTTTAAGAAATTCTTTGATGATTAATTTTTGACTTAAACAAGAAATCAGACAGTATTAATTGAAAAGATTCATCCTATAAAATTCAATTTTGACAATCATCATATTCAATCGGGATCTATCAAATAAATTCTAATTAGGATAATAGATAGGGGTGAGTATTTTAAGCCCGAATTTCCATTTAAAATTAAATTAAATCATTCACCGCCGTGGCTTACATACCATGCAACGAATTTCTCCAAAGAATTTCTTCTATGAGAAAACTGGTTTTTCTCTTCAGTAGTAAGCTCTCCGAATGTTTTTCCCTCTTCCTCGACATAAAAAATCGGATCAAAGGCAAAACCCAGATCGCCTCTTTCTTCATGAGCTATCTGACCAACGACACGCCCTAAAAAGACCTTGGGCTCAGAATTGGGAGTGCAATACCCAATAACTGACCTGAATTCAGCGTATCGGTCATCTATTCCATCCATAAGTTTCAATACGTTCTGATTTCCCAATGTATCCTGCACATAATGGCTGTATACTCCTGGAAAATCATTCAAAGCTCTTATGAATAAACCAGCATCTTCTACAATCACAGATTTATTTAATTCACGGCTGGCATACCTTGCACCAAATCTGGCCACATTCTCAAGAGTATCCTGAGGTTCCATGTAGCCTAAATCAATATGCTCCAATTCAATGCCGTGATTTGAAAAAATATTCTCTGCTTCTATTACTTTATGTTCGTTCCCAGTTATAAATGTTATCATAAAAGTATTTATTATATGAAATTTTTTATATATTTATCTAAAAATATATGAAAAAAATGGCTTAATGAAAATTTATCATTTTTTGTAAGAAAAAATTCATAATGAGTTAAAATTAATTCTCTAAATAGTAAACTATACATTATAAATAGTTTATTTTTAATATTAGTTTTCAAATACTCTTTTTTAAAGTATTTAAGTAATAAAAACAAATATTTCATTAAACAAAAGTTTTTAAATAAAAAGATTAAAATTCCATATCTTATTTTTTAATTTAAATCTCAAAACTCATCAAATATTGAAAAAATAACAGAAAAATATATATAATATACTCAGTATACCTAATAGTAAATAATACTAAGTGGTGTTATCATGAGTTTGACAAAAACAATTAAAATTAGTGAAGAAACCCATAAGAAATTAACAGATTTGGGTTTTAAAAAAGAAACATACGATGACATTATTAATAGATTAATTAAAAATTATGATTCTGATGATCATTTAACACCAGAACAAGAAGCAAAATACGAATCTATGATAAACGAAATCAAAAAGGGGAATAGAAAAGGGTTTAAAGAGTTTAATGATGAAGATTTAGATGAAAAAATCAGAGAATTAAGCAACTGAAAATAGTGATTCCATGCATTACCGATACTTTATAGAGGAAAATCCTGAAAAATTCCTTAAAAAAAATAAAAAAGATACTGTTACAACAAAAAGAATCTATGAAGAAATTAAAAACATTACACAAAGGCCATTTCATCCAAAATATAAATTTATTAAATCTAAAAGATGCCCTCAATGTCAACGAGCTCGCGTAGGGAATCTGAGAATAATATTTTATGTTGATAAAGAAAAAAATGAAATTTATATATTGGATATAATTAAAAGATCAAGTAATTACAGACTATACTCCATTTTGTAAAATCAATTCCTCATTTACATTTTTAAAATAATAATAATATCTAATGAGTATAACGGCCTCTGGATTGGATTTCAGAAATCTTGTCTCTCATTTTGCTTGAGTCGCTGTCATAAGCATCCAAAATCCAGTCGAATGTTTCGCTGGCTATATCATAATCTACGCTTTGGAATGACTTCTTCAAGACAAGCAGGTCCACAGCCTTGTCTTCGAGCAGATCTGAATATCTGCCAAGCCCAAAATCGAAAACAGCAAGATTGTTCTTGATGTCATCCACATTATCATCTACAAGAATCATGTTGGAGCCTGTCAAATCGCCGTGGATGATATCCACATCATGGAATGCCCTTATTGTCTCGCCGATTGCAACTGCAAGCTCCTTTCGTTTTTCATGAGCTAAATCCGGCATTATATCCTTAATCATAGGTCCCGGAATATCCTCCATGATGATATCCTTCCTCTTCAAGTCAACATCATATAAGACAGGAGCTCTCACACCGGCTCTTTTAACATCAGAGAGTATTTTAGCTTCAGACTTTGTCCTGTGCTTCCTTATTTTTTCATCGATTTCCCCGATCCTGTATGACTTTGGAAGCCTGTGCTTTACAATAGCTGGCATTCCAAGCCATTTAGCCCTGTAGATATCGCTTTCCGCTCCCTTTGCAAGCAACTCGTCAGGCAGATTTATTTTATTGATGGTGTTATCCACCCATGGAGCATCAACCTCATCGGTTCTGAATCTTTGAATGATATGGGTATCCTCCAGTTTCAAAGGACCGTAGGTTTCATACATCAAATGGCCGAGCCATGCAATCATCACGCCATTGTCCCCTGAAAACTTCATTTCAGGACAATAGAATTCGGCGAAATGCTCGTCAGCCATGGTTTTCATCATCTCTCTAAGATGTGAGTTGGCGGAAACCCCTCCGCAAAGCATTACCTCATTTTTTCCAGTATGGGCAAGAGCACGTTCAGTAACTTCGACAAGCATTGCAAAAGCTGTTTCCTGAAGGCTGTAGCAGACATCCTCTATTTTCTCTCCTCTCTTATAAGCTCTGAGTGCTGCGCTCAAGAGTCCTGAGAAGGAAAAGTCCATTCCTTTCACCACATATGGAAGGTCAATATAGGAACCTTCAAGGGCCAGCTTTTCAATAACCGGACCTCCAGGATGTCCAAGTCCACTTTCACGTCCGAAATGATCAAGGCAATTGCCGATAGCAATATCCAGAGTCTCACCGAAGATTCTGTATCTTCCGGATTCGTATGCAATCACCTGGCTGTTTCCTCCGCTTACATAAAGAGTTACAGGGTTTTTAGCACCTGTGTCGAGCTTTCCAATCTCCACATGGCCTATGCAGTGGTTGACGCCGACGATTGGAATATTCAATGAGCCTGCAAGAGTTCTTGCTGCGGTAGCCACTATTCTAAGGGCAGGACCAAGTCCCGGCCCCTGGGAGAATGAAACAAGATCTATATCCTTGTATCCAAGGCCTGCTTCATCAAGTGCCTGTGGAATGAGCTGAGGAATCCATTTGGCATGATGTTCGGCAGCTTCCCTTGGGTGTATGCCTCCCTCTTTCGGGTACAATTGCTCTCCAGCAATAGCAAGGACATTTCCATCACTGTCAACAATTCCAACACCTGTCTTTTCCGCAGTTCCCTCAATTCCTAAAGATATCAATCTGAATGCTCCTTAAAATTATAAAAATAGAAATTTATGAATTAAATTCAATTAATAAGTTAGTTTGATAAAATAATTAAATCTTTCTAAGAATACTTTTTAAGTAAAATAAATTTTTTTCTAAAAAATAATTACATAATTTTATATACTGAATGTTAAAAATATTAAATTATAAAATAAATTTTAATTTAGATTAATTTAAGTTTATAAAACTAAAACATACTTTAAAAAAGCAAAGTAAAGAAAATAAGAGCTTAAATTAGAATTAAAACTTATATAATCATTCAAATTAGAAGGCAGAATTATGAAAGGCTTAACTACTTACGGATCAGATGAAATCAACAAGAGACTGCAGGAATTGGAAAATCCTATTTTTATCTGCACAACAGCGACAACTGAAACATCCAATATTCCAGGAATAAGCGGTGCTGGAGCAAGTCCTGAACTAACCAAATTCACACCAGCAGCTGATGCGGAACTTATTCTAGACGGCGAAGTGAAATGCATGGAAAGCATTCCGGAAACAGTTGTCGAAGGAGATGCCGCACCAACTCCATCCATGCTTACAAAAGCTTCAGTTGACCTCTGCAAGCCTGCTTTGCTTATTCTAGATGCAGGTACTGAAATCAAACCTCAAACTGACAAATTAACCCTCTCAGAACATCATGGAAAGAACATTGCAACTGGAAAGGCTGTCTGCGATGCTGAAGACATCTTCCAAAAGGCATTTGACCTTGGAAGAACCTTATCCGACACACAGGACTACATTGTAATAGGAGAGACAATTGCAGCTGGAACAACCACCGCACTTGGTGTTTTGATAGGATTAGGCTACGATGCATGGGGAAAAGTAAGTGGAAGCATGCCTACAAACCCTCATGACTTGAAAAACGAAACCGTGAAGGCGGGCCTTGAAAAGGCAGGCATTACACCAAGCAAGGACAACGATCCATTCGATGTCATAGCTGCTGTTGGAGACCCTATGCTTCCTGCAGTTGCAGGAGTTGCAATGGGAGCGGAAGTGCCTGTAGTGCTTGCTGGAGGAACCCAGCTTGCATCCGCATGTGCGATAATCAAGGCATTGGATCCGGAATTTGATTTCTCCAACATCTGCCTTGCCACAACATCATTTGTAGTGAAAGACGAAACAGCAGACCTTCTTGATATTGTAAGCCAAATTGGAGACATTACCGTGAATGCGGTAAACCCTTGCTTTGAAAAGGCCAGATACGGCGGCCTTAAAAACTACCTTGACGGTTTTGTAAAAGAAGGAGCTGGAGCTGGAGGAGCAATGTTTTTAGCTCTCATGATGGGCCACGACATTGATGAAGTCAGAGAAGCTATTGATGAATATTGCAGTAAATAAAGCAAAAACTAAACTAAAAAAAATACTGCAGCAAATAGCTACAAATACAAACTAAAATACTGCAGCAAATAGCTGCAATACCTTTTTTTATTTTTTTATTGTAATAAGTATAAAAAGAAGTAGTTAGCAAAATACAATAAATAAAAAATTAATTAATAAAAATAGTAAACAAAAAATTTAAAGATAAAAATTATTCATCTTCTTTAATGGAAATAAAAGCTATTTTTCCACCTTTGATAACTTTTAAACCATTACCATCATCTAAAACAACATTTAAAAAGTTATCTATAGCTATTATTTTTCCTTCAAGTTCTTCCCAATTTTTTAAACCGATAAGAACATTTTTACCTTTGAAATTAGCGAATTGTTTGTTTACTTGGAAGTTATCATTACTCATTATTTTTCCTCAATTAAAATTATAAAAAAAATTTGTAATCAATTAGATAAATCTAATTTAATAACTACAAAATGCTACACTAATTATTTTAGTTTTAATCTATAATAAAGTTATTTATTTAATCTTTTATTTTTTAAAATAACACATTTAAGAAAATCAGTTACAAAGGATTAAACTGTCTAAAAAATCCATATAGATATTTTCAACTAAAAAAAGGCACAAAATGAACTTTTTTCACGATTTAAATGGAAATTATTCCATAATATACAAACTATATATAATATGAAAAAGAGATATAAAATAGTATTGAAAATCTTGATAATGATAGATTTTAAAAAAAAATGGAGGCAAAACATGGCAATAAATCAACTTGAAGCTACCCTGCAGGCAATTACCCACACCATCGCAAAATTGGAAAAAGAAGGCTGCGATGATGAAAAAATGTTGAAAGAGCTTAGAAAAGAAAGAGATAGAATTTTAGATGAATTAAATCTGAATTAATTTAATGATTAAATAGCTATTAAACTTTCTTCCAATAGCTATTTAAAATTTAAACTATTTTTTTTGAATTAACTAAAACTCGATAAATACTTTTTTAAAACTTATTAAATAAACACTTCTTTTTATACTGCATTTATTTACTCTTTTTTATGACTGCAATTAATTTACTTCGTTTTTATGATTGCAATTTATTGACTGCATTAAATCCAGTCTTTCAATATGTCCAAACCATAAGTCATGTCAAGGCTCAACGGTGTTAAAGTAGGAAGATTCTTATTCTGCAGTATGTAGCCATCGGTGTCTACAGGATTATCAGTATGGAGCTCTCCAGTTATCCAGTAATAAGGCTTTCCACGGGGATCAAGACGCTTTTCAACTCCAGGCAAGTACATTCTGTTTGCAAGTCCTGCAATGACTGGCTCATAGGAATCAGGATTGGATGGAACATTCAAGTTCAATAGCTTGATGTCTCCAGGCATCCCATTGTCCCTTATTTTTTTAACAAGATTTTTAACAACCCTTTGAGTAGAGCTGAAATCTATCTCCACTGCACCCTCATCGAATTTCACCTCATCCTTGTCGATATGCTGGGATACTGCAATAGCTGGAATTCCAAGTGAAGCAGCTTCCATCGCCGCTCCCAAAGTTCCGGAAGTGGTAAGCTCTCCCTTTCCAGTATTTTGACCAGTATTTATGCCTGATATGACAAGATCCGGCTTTTCATCCATGATTTCATATACTCCGAGAGTCACAGCATCCGTTGGAGTTCCTGAAACTGAATATGCCAGGCTTCCATCCCTCAATATGGTTTTATTGATTCTCAATGGCTCATAAAGAGTCAGCGCATGGCCAATGCCGCTTTGCTGATTGGATGGCGCCACAACATAGACTTCACCGAATTCTTCAACAGCCTGCTTCAAAGCCAGAATTCCGGAAGCATCTACACCGTCATCGTTAGATAATAAAATTTTCATATACATAGATTAATTTTAACTTTATTAATATTTTTCTTTAAAAAAACTATTGAACTGGATTTAAACTATACATCCCAAATTTTAAAACTATTCATCCAGAAAGTTAGGAGTCTTGGAATTCCTTCTGCTTATGACTTTGCGGCGGGTTGTTGATTCAAGTTCCCTTCTTGCATTGCCCGCAATGTTTCCCCCTCGCTTTGCCACGCTACGGCTTTCTACAAAGCCATCAGGATTTTCAACTTTGCTAATTTCAGTTGTAGATCCTTCAGCCAGCATGCTTAATATCAGTTCCATGTTTGTCATATTGTCCCTCAATCCTTCTTTCCTAAGTCCTTTGTATTGCTTGTATTCTTTTGTGGACATTCCAGACCATGCTTTTGAAATGTCATCAGTCAATATTGCATATTCAATTCCTTCATTAACACCCACCCTGTCCCATTCTGCAGTCAGTTCTCTCCTGGTTTCAATGCTTCTCATTCTTTGAGTTATCCATTCTTCAGAATATCCTTTTCTTCGATAAGTATTGATTGATCTTTGCATGGCGATTTCGGGATCTGCTATTTCTTCTAGTCTTTCCTTGCCCATTTGAGCCAGCCATTGCTTGAATGGTTCCGCTTTTGGTGATGGAACTGATTGAATGATACGTAATAACTGCTTGGTTGTTGCAACATCTGTTAAACGCATCTTGCCATCTTTAGCCGGCATTTTCAAACGGTTACAATTTGTAACCAGTTCATTGCCTTCATCTTTCAACCTCTTTTTCAATACTTTCCAATAATTTCTAGGATTTTTACTTTCTGTAAGAACCGCAATGACATCAATTACTGAATAGTAGTAATCCCCTATTTCTAAATCCCATTTGGTTCTTATCTTATATTCATCAAATAATTTGATTGCATATTCTTCTTTCATATTTTTACCTCTTTTTTTACCATAGGCTAAGTTCAACCTTACGAAATTTTCGTAAGGTTGGCCAGATTCATATGATAATTTTCTTTCATATTTTACATCTTTCACTTAATTAAAGATAATTAAGTAGTAATATATTAAAATAAGAAGTAAATATAGTTTTTGTTGAAAATAAAAGCAATTTAACAAATTAAAATCAATTTTACAAGCTTATAACAATTTTACAAACTGAAATCAATACAAATTTCAACCAATGATTTTGTAAAAAAATAGTCTCAAGGTTTAAAAAATTTGTTTTGGATGCAAAATACATTACTTATAGTTAAAGCAGTTAAAAAAATCAACATTTCCAATTTGAAAATTTAACAACAATCATAAAAAATTATATACTCTAAAAAATAAAATAAAATAATATAAAAAAAGGATTGGGTGAAAACGTGGAAAAGCCACAATTAGTAAATTTTATAGCTAAAGTGCTTGAAGATGCCGGCTTTAGAGTTTACAAGAATTTCAAGACATCACAGCAGGTCATAGACATATATGCAATACTTCCAACATCAATAGGGGATTTCGGTGTGGTTTGTGCATGCAAGAACTATGACAAGGAATGGGAAGTTGGAATAGATGTCTTGAAGGAAATGGAAATAATTGGAAAACAGCTGAAGGCATCTAAGGTTGCTATCATAACCAGTTCAAGTTTCTCATCTCAGGCTCAGCGCTATGGGGAGGAGAAAAAGATGAAGCTGGTGGATAGGACAAATCTTGTCGCACTTGCTAAAAGATATTCAGAAAAGATTCAAAACGAAAAAGAACCTGCAAGACTGGATCGTAAAGTGGAAGAGGCTCCAAAAAGTTATGAAATCAATGCAGAGGACATAGAAAATCCTTATCAGTCCCCTGAATACGAGCCTGCATACAACCCTTATGATGATTACGATGACTACGAATCAGACATGGAATACTACGAATCACAAGTCGGAGGAATAGACCTCAGTGGATACAGCGAATACGATGACGAATTATACAGGGCTGCGTTCCTCAATAAAACACAGCCTAAGAGCTATTATGAACAGCCAAGACAAACCCTTGTCTCAAGAAATTCCCATCATCAGCAGGAAAGCAGATCAAGATTCAGAAGATCATCCCATAATGATTTAAGCTCAGGCAATTCTCATAGAAGAAACAACCCTCAAGGACACACTTCAAGATTCAGTTCACGGTCAGATGACGTCTTGTCCAGGGTAAGAAGGCCTGTGCAAAAGGAAAGAGCTCCTATTGGAGTTATCTTAAAGCCAATCCTTTCAAATACGATAGTCATAATAGCCATTGTGGTTTTAGTGACATATCTAATAGCATATGTTCTTGGTAACTTTGCCAAAGTCCCTGCAGGATATTTAGGATTAGTAGAACTCATAGTTGCATTCTTATTATCCTATGCACTTGCATTATATGCCGAGAGAAGTTCTGATATTCTGGTTAAGGGAACTATAATATTCTTTATTTCATTAGTTATCCTCATGATAGCTATGGTAGCATTGTAAGGTTTACCCTTACATGCTTAATCTTTTTTTAAAATGATTTTTCGATTTATAAAAAACCAGTTTATCACCATAAACCATATTTACTGCATGCTCTTTTTCATATTATTAAAATAATTCTTGTTTGGTTTTTAAAAATGAGTTTTTTATAGAAAAATAGAACAAAAAATTTCAATAAAAATAGCTAAAAATAATTAAAAAAGTAAAAATAAGTGGTTCCGACGAGATTCGAACTCGTGATCCCCTCGTTGTAAGCGAGGTATCATACCTCTAGACCACGGAACCATAAAAAATGATTAAAAAAGTTTAAAAAGAAAAATAAGTTTTTAAAATGAATTAAAAACTTAATTGAGTGGTTCCGACGAGATTCGAACTCGTGATCCCCTCGTTGTAAGCGAGGTATCATACCTCTAGACCACGGAACCATACAACATAAATATATTAGCTACCCTCTTATTTAAAAGTTTCGATTAAATCGAAAAAATATCTTTTCTAAACAAAATGAAAAAAACTTTATAAAAAAGCCCAAATTAATGAAAAATTAAAGAAACTTATTTAAAATAAGATATATAAACTATTAACAGAGAAGTTATTTCTTATCAAAATTAATTATTATAATTAGTTTTAATCAATTATCATTAATGCGAATTCTTAAAATTATAACAATTAATTTATATCTAAGTGCAAAAATTAGGTGATAAAATGGCATTTGATGAAAATATGAAAATCTGGATGGATGGAGAATTTAAAGAACTTAAAGATGCAAACATTAGCATCCTTGCTCACGTAGTACACTACGGAAGCGCAGTATTCGAGGGAATTAGATGTTATGACACCCCTAACGGACCTGCAATCTTCCGTGTAAGGGAACACATGCAAAGACTGATCAACTCTGCAAAAATCTACAAGATGGAAATTCCTTACACCCTTGATGAATTAGTAGAAGCATGTAAAGACACTGTCAGGGAAAACAACTTAAAAGGATGCTACATTCGCCCAATTACCTACAGAGGATTTGGAGAATTAGGAGTCAACCCATTGAACTGTCCTGTTGAAACCGCAATAGCTGCTTGGGAATGGGGATCCTACATAGGCGAAGAGGAAATGGAAAACGGTGCGAACATCGGAATCTCCACCTGGAGAAAACCAGCACCTGCTACACTGCCTGTTCTTGCAAAAGCCGGAGCAAACTACATGAACTCCCAGCTTGCAAACCTGGAAGCAGGTGAACACGGATACGATGAAGCAATCATGCTCGATGTTGAAGGCCATGTTGCAGAAGGAAGCGGAGAAAACCTCTTTATTGTAGAAGACGGCAAGCTCATCACCCCTGGACTCGGCAATTCAATTCTCTCCGGAATAACCAGAGACAGCGTCATGAAAATTGCAGCAGACTTAGGATATGAAGTCAAGGAAGACAATATCTCAAGAGAAAGATTATACCTTGCTGATGAAGTGTTCTTCACTGGAACCGCTGCTGAAATCACTCCAATCAGAGCGGTAGACAACAGAAAAATTGGTGAAGGCAGAAGAGGACCTGTTGCAAAAGAATTGCAGGAAACCTTCTTCAACATTGTTGAAGGAAAAGTCGAAGACAAATTCGGCTGGTTGACTTACGTAGACTAAATTCTTTTTTTGGTGATTCAATCACCAACTTTTATTTTATTTATCAATAAGAACCTGCATTGATTAATAACATTGCAGAATTATTTATTGATAAATGGAATAATCATCGAATTACATGTTATTAATAAACATCTAAGATGATTTAGAAGGTGAATATATGGATATTTTACAAGCTATTATCATTGGACTTGTCCAAGGACTGACAGAGTTTTTACCAGTAAGCAGTTCCGCTCATTTAATCTTTACCCAGCAGGCTCTGGGATTAAGTGATGTGGGATTGGCTTTTGATGTTTTACTGCATGTTGGAACACTTGTGGCGGTTGTCGCATACTTCTTCTCAGATATCATAAGTATGATCAAGGGATTTTTCCTAAGCCTGATAGACTTGAAAGATGGAAAGTTCATGGAGGAAGTCAGAAGAGACCCTTATAAAAAACTGGCATGGCTTACAATCATTGCAACAATTCCTGTCGGAATAGTCGGAGTACTCTTCAATGACCTGGTGGAATCATTATTTACAGGAATCACAGTTCCTGCATTCTTCTTGCTTATAACTGGATGTTTATTATATGTTTCTCAAAGAATGAACTCAGGAGGCATAGACCTGTCCAATATTACTTTAAAAGAAGCCCTCATAATGGGATGCGGACAGGCTTTGGCAGTTATGCCTGGTCTTTCCCGTTCAGGAACCACAATTGCTGCAGGATTATTCTCAGGACTCGACAAGGAATTTGCAGCAAAATTCAGCTTCATATTGTCAATTCCAGCAATATTTGGTGCGGGGGTATTCCAACTTAAGGATTTATCTGGAGGAAACGTGGAAATCGAAGCCTGCATTGCAGGATTTATCGTTGCGGTTATTTCCGGATACCTGGCTATAAGCGTACTGCTTAAGTTGATTAGAGAAAAAAGCCTGGATATTTTCGCCTACTACTGCTGGATAGTCGGAGCAGTTATTCTTGTTGGAAGTTTGATTCTTTAATCAAACTTTTCTTTTTTATTCTTTTTTTAAATTAAGTGTTTTAAACACCTATTTAATTTTCAGTTTTTGTAAACTTTTTTTTATTAGTATCTTTGGAATTTTGTTACAAGCTAGTAAAAAATTTCATACTTGGAATATTTTTACAACTCAAGAAAAAATTCCAAACTTAAACTATTTTTACAAGATAATAAAATATTTTAAAATTGAAGCAATTTTGATAATAACTTGTTAAATTGCTTTAAATTTATTAAATTGACTTTAAATTACTTATTTTTTAAAAATAAAAGCAAAAATATTTAAATAATTAAAATAAAAACTTTAAATACAATTTTATTTTAAAAAAAATAGGTGATAAAATGAAAGATGAAAATGAAAATTATGAAGGCTACCCCGATTTGGACTTTTTAGAGGATGAAGATGACGGCATCAACAAAATAATCATGGTTGAAGTAAACGACACAACCACAGACATATTTTTAGAAACAAAAAAGATGGCATACATTGACAACGAAGTGGCGGAGCCTATGCTTCCCAAAGGATTGGTTGGACTTTTGGTAATACATTTCTCCTACATAAGCGACGGAATTCAAACACCATTTGACGAGTTGGAAATCGTATACCATGAAAATATCAATTACGTAAGGAAGGAATACACTGTTCCCATTTCAGAACACGTGAATGAAAAAATAAGAAAAACAATAGAAAAAGATGCCGAAATCATCATTTCAATAATTCCAACCCAAAGGGATGAAATCATGATAAAATGTCTTGAAGAAACTTAAGCAGCTAAAAATAGCATTAAAATTGATAATTGAGTTGAAAATGTATGGAAAATCAATAGGAGCGAAAAATGTTAAAATTAGTAAATAAAATCTTAGAGCAGAAAATCAGAAATGAAGCAAAAGAGATTCTAAGGAATGCCCCTGAGGAATTGAATGTTAATGACGACATACCTACAAAATTAATCTCAATTGAACAGGATGGTAAACTTATAGATCAGTATATCGAAACAAACAATATGAACTATATAAATTACAAATATGAGAAAGTGAATGATGGCAAATATATAAACCTGCTTCGTGAATTATCCGAAAAATATGGAGATGAAATGATGGAACATAAATTAAAAGTTTCCGTATTGGACTCTAAAAATTTAGATAAAGTAGGAGAAACTACTGTGAAAATAACAGTTATTCCCTTTTTAGAAACAGATTAGTTTCATTTAAAAAAAGAATAAGTTCCATAAAAAGATGAAATTTAGAATAAAATTCCTTAAAAAAGGACAAAATTTCCATAAAAAAGATAGAATGAAGTTCCATAAGGACCAAACTATAACCCCTTAAAAGAACCATTCCTCCTAAAATAGAAAAAATTACTTGCTATAATTCGACTTTAATACCCATGATTTCTCTTTTTCCCTCAGAAATGTCCTTGGCTATTTGAGCAGCGCCAATAGCTCCGGATTCAGATGAAATAATCCTAATCGGATACTTGTTTTTCAAATACCTGTTCAATCCAGCTTCAAAGTCAACAGGCTTTTTCATTGAACCCATGGAACCTGTTAAAACAATGCCTTCTATTTCCTCATGAGACACAGCAATCAATCCAGCTATCTCCATGGAAACTGTCATGATCATTGTATCAATAGCTAAAACAGCTTTTTCATCTCCTTTTTCATACAAATCCAGAAGATCCTGTTTCATGAAAGCCACTTTATTATCGACTCCTGCAATTTTAATAGCTCCAGCATGTGAAAAGCATTCATTTGCAGTCCTGCGACCTTCATCAATATCGCGAATCATTTCCAAATCAAGAGGGCCATGGACTATGCCCATTGCACCGCAGCAGGCATCAACAGCTCCTTTAATGCATCCATTTTCAATAAGCAGGTCAACGCTGTTGGAGCTCAAGTCTGCAACTATCATGTTTTCCCAGCCTGTCTCAAGATATGCATTATATGAGATGCTGACCTTTTCAGGACTTGCGTGATGAGAATAAGCTGCTCTGAATAATGGGTCCAGGCATTCGCTGTCCTTATGGAGGCCTGGAATCATAAGCACCGAAATATCGCTGTTTTCAATTTCTGAATATACAGAGGTTCCCCCACCTGTTACTTTTCCTGCTCCACCGATTGACAATATGCCTCGGTCTTTTACTTCGCTCATAGGCTTGATGGTGTTGAACCCATCCCCCATTGCATAAGTAACCATCATTAATTTGATATCGGATAATGAAACTCTTTTTTCTATCTCTTCAATAGCTGACACCAGACCCTTCTTGCTATCTTCACGGGAAATCTTAAATACTTCCCTCACATCCCCGTTTTCTTCCAGAATAGCAAAGGAAATACCAGTGGTTCCATGATCCATTCCAACATATACCATAAATAACACCTAAAATAAAATAAATATAAACATAACTACTTTATAAAGCATTGCTTAAAAGTTTTTAGGTAATTATTAAAAAAACAGAAAAATAAAAATCCATAAAAAAGTGAAAAAAATACCTGAAAAAAAATAAAAAATTCTAAAAAAATAGAAAAATAAAAAGCAAATCAAAAATAAATTTTGATTAACTTTTTAAAAGCTTACTTATTCTTCGTCTTGTAATCCACAAGCGATTCTTAATCTCTTACCGACTACTTCAATATCTTCTTTTTCTTCAGCTGCTCTCATTTCTTTCAAGTTAGCAGCATCGGTAGCGTTTTCATCGGCAAACTGTTTTTTGAAGGTTCCGTCTTGGATCTGGCCTAAGATTTCTTTCATACCTTTTTTAGCTTCTTCAGTGATAACCATGTCTCTTCTGGTTAATCCACCGTATTCAGCAGTATTACTTACATCCTTCCACATTCCACCGAAACCATTTTCGTAAATATCATCTACAATGAGCTTTACCTCGTGGCATGTCTCAAAGTAAGCGATTTCAGGCTGGTATCCCGCTTCAACCAAGGTTTCGAAACCAGCTTTGATTAATCCAGTGAGTCCTCCGCATAATACAGCCTGCTCACCAAATAAGTCAGTTTCAGTCTCTTCTTTAAATGTAGTTTCAATAACTCCAGCTCTGGTAAGTCCTACAGCTTTTGCAAGACCTAATGCAATTTGCAAAGCATCTCCTGTAGCATCTCTTTCAATAGCTACTAAACCAGGAATACCGAAGCCCTCTTTGTAGGTTTGTCTTACTCTGGAACCAGGTCCTTTTGGTGCGAACATGATGATGTTTACATCTTCAGGAGGTTCGATTAAACCGAAGTGGATGTTGTATCCGTGAGAGAATGAAATTGTGTTTCCGGATTCGACATAAGGAGCGATTTGTTCAGCATAAACTTTTTCTTGGGTTTCATCAGGCAATAATATGTGGATGATGTCTGCTTTTTCTGCAGCTTCCTCTACAGTCATTACATTCATGCCGTCATCAACAGCTTTCTGCCAGGATGAACCGTCTTTTCTAAGTCCGATAATTACATTAAGTCCGCTGTCAGCCATGTTTCTGGATTGGCCTCTGCCTTGACTTCCGTAACCCATTACAGCAATGGTTTTATCTGCGACGATTGAAGCGTCTACATCGTCTTCATAATACATTTTCATATTAAATTACTCCTATTATTTTTTTTTAATAATTTTTAGAATAAAATTGATTATATTTAATAAAATAAACTTTAAGGCAATTGCTAAGTTTTATTTAATTTGTTCAATCTTATATTAAATATAATGGTATTATATCTACTTTTCATACTTTATAAAATTTGTTAATGTCATTGAAAAAGGGGAATTGTGCAAAAATTGAAATAAAAAAAGCTAAAAATAACTTATTTAAAAAATCAGAGGTTTTATATCGGATAAAAACAAGTTGAGCATAAGCAGCCATGCTTTTACAACATCATCACAGTTCATTTCATCCCTATCGTCTCTAAGTGCGAAGCATGCTGTAAAGTATTCGGCGGCGAATGCAAGTGAATTGAAGGTCATGAAGTAGATTCCAAGCTCGTCGTTTAAATCATTCAAACATTCCTTGCATAAAAGACTGTTGAGCCTCATCGCTCTTTTATCAAAGCTTAAACCCGCCATTCTTTTAAAAAACCACACATCCAGGATATCAAAATCATTCACCATCGGATACTCGTCCAAGCCTATTGTGAGTTTAAAAGGAAGATCTGATTCAATAATCCTATTGATTTCCTCACTAGACAATCCCCGTTTCTCCTCGGATTCTATGCTCAACCATATAAGCTCATAAACCGCTCTGAAGTTCATGAATTGAATCAAATCGCTTGAAAACATCGCATCGCTCAATCCTGTTTTAACATTGGCGATAATGGATGAATATGGGTGTTTTGTAGTAATGGACTTGAACTCGCCGTCAAGTATTCCCTCATGATTGGACAGATAGGCGTATTTATCATCTGCCTTCAAACCCGCAAGAACATCCCTTATCTCTTCCATTCCAGAAATATCAAGATACTCGTCAAAGCGTTTGAAATTGCTCGCTTCAGATTTGCTTCTGTTAAAAAGACTTTCAAACAATGATATACCACCTAAACTATAAAAATAGAAATAATCATCAAAAAAATAAAATCAACTTGAAAAATGAATATTTAAAAAAAATTAAAGAGAAAAATTAATTTTCCCTTCCATCAACTAAAACGTCCAGCTTTCCACTTACAATATCAATAATCAAACCATGAATAGGAACCTTGTCAGTGATTAAAGGATGGGTTTTAATCTTTTCTACTGTTTCAATGACATTTTGTTCCTCGTCAGGAATAGCTCCAATCCATTCAGTCAGGTCGACCTTGTCGATTTCAGCTTCATCGATACCGTATTCGATCATTTTAGCTTTTACCTTGTTGGCATCAGCACCTGCCATTCCGCAGTCTGTATGGCCGATTACCATTACTTCCTCGCATCCAAGGGAGTAGATAGCTGCCGCAATTGATCTGATAGCATCCTCGCCCACAATTGTGTTTCCAGCATTTCTGATTAATTTGACATCTCCTCTGCCGATTCCCAAAGCTTCAGGAAGGAAGCAGGTAAGTCGTGTATCCATGCAAGTCAGAATAGCTAGTTTCTTTTGAGGAAGGTGGCTCATTGGACTACCTTCATAATTTGCTACAAACTCTTCATTTGCTTTTAAAACTTCATCTATTACCATTATTACAATCTCCTAGGACTTTGCAAAAAATTAAAATTCCCTACTCAAGCAGAAATAAATTTAAAAAAATTAAAATCTGCAAACATTAAGCAAAATAAATTTTGATTAACTATAAATAGTCTATTTTATTTAATTAAAACATTTTACTCTAAATTAAAATTTATGGACAAATAAATAAAAAATATAAATATTTTTAAACAATAATTGATTTATTTAGAAAATGATAAACAAATTTTAGTTGTTAAAACAATTGTTGCATAAGCAACATTTATATATCGCCAAATACATAATAATATGAGTTAACAATTACAACTAAAAAAAATATTTTTTATTATTACTAAAAAAATATTGCCAAAAAACGAAACAAATTAAGGAGAAAATACATGGCAAATAATAATAGAACAGATGAAAACATTGAATTAATACGCGGAGACCCTAAAAGGGCCATAAGAAAACTGTCAGTACCGACAATGATGTCCATGCTGATACTTATGATCTATAACCTGGCAGACAGCCTCTGGGTGGCAGGACTAGGAGCCGACGCACTTGCAGCAGTCGGTTTCATCACACCTGTCTTTTTCATAATCATAAACGTGGGAAATGGTATCGGAGCAGGAGCAAACTCACTTATCGCACGTGCGATAGGAGCTGAAAACAAGGAGCTTGCAGACAATGCTGCAGTTCACACATTGCTGCTGTCAATAATCCTGTCAATCATTGTTCCTATAATACTGATTCCATTCATGGGACCATTGCTCAACCTCATGGGAGCCGGCAGCTCAACACAGCTGGGAATAGAATACGGCCAGATTATGTTTGGATTCACATTCTTCTTTGTGCTTTCAGGAGTATTGCAATCACTCTTAAGAGCGGAAGGAGATGTAAAAAGAGCAATGAATGTAACAATAGTCACATCCGTTCTCAACATCGTCCTCGACCCTATCTTCATTTATCCAACAGGATGGGGAGTATCCGGTGCCGCATGGGCAACCGTTCTTTCAGTAGCAGTATCCTGCGTAATCATGGGCTGGTGGATATGGGGCAAGAAGGATACCTATCTTACAGTTACAAGAAAAGCCTTTGAATACAAGAATCATATCCTGAAGGAAATTGCTGTTGTCGCCGTTCCAAACATGACCGAAGGAATCACATTTTCAGTAATGATCATATTCATAAACATGATGCTTACAATTGCTGCAGGAACAACCGCAGTAGCTGTCTATACCTCAGCGGCAAGAATAAACCAACTGGCGATGATTCCTCTGATGGGAATCGGAACAGCAATGCTCACAGTTGCAGGAGCAGCATTCGGACAAAGGGATTATCACAAGCTGGAGGAAGCCCACAGCTATTCCATCAAATTCGGATATATGATATCAATCGTGCTGATATTCATCATGTTCTTTGGATCAGATTATATCGCCCTTCTGTTTGCATATTCAGACCAGAGTGCCTCCCTGGCTCCGATGATTTCAAGCGTCTTGAAGATATTATGCTTCTTCCTTCTCGCCATTCCAGCTGGAATTATGTCAGCAATGGTGTTCCAGGGAGTTGGAAAAGGATTCACATCCCTTGCAATCACCGTATTCAGAGCATTGATCATCGAGCTTCTGCTTGCATACTTCCTCGGACTGGTTCTCGGTTTTGGAGAAGCGGGTATCTATTCAGGTATGGTATTGGCTGCAGCGATTGGAAGCGTAATAGCTTACATCTGGTGCAAGCTCTACATTAGAGGATTAAAGAAAAATAGTAATGATTCATAAGATGATACCATGTCATTCAAAAAATTCAAAGAGACTGAAGCTGGCGATTTGCCCCTTGGAAGACTGGTTGGAATGATCAGCAGGTCTCACTACAACTATCTCAACAGCAAGTTTAGAAATCTTAACATCAACCCCAACCAGTTGTCCTTTCTGATTGAAATCAAATGCAGAAAGAACATCAACCAGCACGACCTGTCTACAAACTGCAGCATAGACAAGGGAGCGGTAGCTAGAGCTTTAAGAAAACTGGAAGAGCAGGGATTAGTCAAAAGGGAAGTGGATGAGAACAATAGAAGACAGAACATGCTTTCCTTAACCGAGAAAGGCTATGAAACACTGGAACAGGCCCTAATAATCCTTGACAACTGGGAAAGTGAAGTCTACAAGGACATTACCGCTGAAGAAAAGGAAATAACCCATGATGTTTTAAAGAAAATCAGTTTGAAATCCTTTGAAATGAATCAGAACTTAAAAAACGAATAGTTAGGATAAAATCCTACTATTTTTACTTTTTTTATATATTATTTAATTATTTAAATCATTATTTACTATTTTAAAGAAGCTATTTTTAAATTAAAGAAAATTGTAGTTAATTTTAACTAAAAAAAGAGATATTAGTTAATTTAAACTAAAAAAAATATGATTTATTAACTAAAAAAGGAAGTAATAGCTAATTTAAGCTAAAAAAGATAAAATAATAGTTTAATTAAATTAAAAAAAGAAAAAAAGAGTTAAAAACTCTTGAAAATTTGATTATCCTCGACCGCGAGGTACTGCAGTCATTCCGGTTCTAGCTATGCGTTTGATTCCAAATGGCTTGAGCAGACTGATAAATGAGTCTATCTTGGACGGACTGCCTGTAATCTCAACAGTCAGATTGTTATCACAGACATCCACAATCTGTGCTCTGAAGACATCAGAATACTGCATGATTTCAGAACGCACCTTGTCGTCAGAAGTTTTAACCTTAACCAGACAAAGCTCTCTTTTTACACTGTTGTTTGGATCCAGGTCCTTTACCTTGACCACATCCACAAGCTTGTTTGTCTGCTTGATGACCTGCTCAAGAATCTTCTGGTCTCCTTTTACAACAAAAACCATTCTTGCAAGGCCTTCAACCTCGGATGCCCCCACAGCAATGCTGTCGATATTGAATCCACGTCTGGTGAACAAACCAGTGACTCTTTGAATAACACCAGACTTGTTTTCAACCAGAATGCTGATAATGTGAGAATATATTTCTTCGCCCATTTACTTGCCTCCTTTAGCATCAGATTCATATTTATACTCACCGAGTACGAAATCAACAGGCTCTCCTGCAGGAAACATCGGAATGAATTCATTCTTTTCTATTTCAATATCGACTACAAGAGCTTCATTATCCTTCAATGCCTTGGAAAGTACTTTTTGAGTCTCTCCAACATCTGTAACTCTCTCTGCATTGATTCCATAACTTTCAGCAAGCTTTACAAAGTCTGGAGAATTACCCATGTCTGTTTCAGCATATCTTTGATTATACATCAAGTGCTGCCATTGGTATACCATTCCAAGTTTTCTATTGTTTAAAATAGCTACAACAACAGGAATGTCATACTCCTTGATGGTAGCTAGCTCCTGGTTGACCATCAGGAATCCTGCATCTCCAACAATTGCAAGAACCGCTTCGTCAGGACATGCGATTTTTGCCCCAATAGCTGCAGGGAAACCGAATCCCATGGTTCCAAGTCCTCCAGAGGATATGAACTTGCGAGGCTTTGCAATATCTAGGAAATGAGCCGCCCACATCTGATGAACTCCAACATCTGTTGTAACGATGGTATCATCTGTAATTGAATTAGCTATCTCCTTGATGACCTGCTGAGGCTTTAATGGAATATCATCATATGATACTCTTGGAACAGCTGATTTCTTATATGCCTTTATGCCTTCAAGCCATTCAAGAGAGTTTGATTTATAGTTGGAACTCTTGATCTCCTCTATCAATGAAGACAGGATTATCTTTGCATCTCCCACAATAGGCAGGTCGACTTCAATGTTCTTGCCTATTTCAGCAGGGTCTATGTCAATATGAATAACTTTTGCGTCAGGAACAAAGCTTTCCATTTGTCCGGTTGTCCTATCGGAGAATCTGCATCCGATTGCTATTAAAACATCTGATTTGTTGACTGACTGATTGGCTACTTCCCTTCCATGCATTCCAAGCATTCCAATAGCTGACTCGTCATCTTCAGGAATTGATCCCTTTCCCATCAGACTTGTAGCGACAGGAGCATTGATTAATTTTGCAAATTCCTGAAGCTCCTCTGATGCATTGGCGCTTATTACTCCGCCTCCAGCTAAAATCATAGGCCTTTCAGCTTTTTGAATCATT
The DNA here is from genome assembly GCA_900314635.1 of uncultured Methanobrevibacter sp. Taxonomy (GTDB): domain Archaea; phylum Methanobacteriota; class Methanobacteria; order Methanobacteriales; family Methanobacteriaceae; genus Methanobrevibacter. The sequence continues at coordinate 796 of OMVY01000016.1, read as the reverse complement.
TTTACAGCTTTTCTAATCTGCTTGATGTTTCCCTTGATTGTGGGATTGTATCCTGGAGTTTCAAGCAGTTCATTGACATATTCATTTAAATCCTCGGTGAATATCTCATTTGGAACATCCATAAGAACAGGACCCGGCCTACCTGTAGATGCTATTTTAAATGATGTGCTGATTATTTTTGGAATGTCATCGACATTTTTCACTTGAGATGAATGCTTTGTAATAGGCATTGTGATGCCCATGATATCCGCTTCCTGGAACGCATCATTTCCTATGACTGAGCTTTTAACCTGTCCGGTAATAGCTAGAATCGGTGATGAATCCATATATGCATTGGCTATTCCGGTAACCAGATTGGTTGCTCCAGGACCTGATGTTGCAAGGCAGACCCCCACTTTGCCTGATGCCCTTGCATAACCTTCAGCAGCATGAGCCGCACATTGCTCATGCCTTACAAGGATATGCCTCATATCAGAGTCATACAGCATGTCATAAAACTGGATAACCGTTCCTCCAGGGTATCCGAATATGACGTCGGTGCCTTGGTCTTTTAAAGCTTTTATTATCGCTTCTCCACCTTTCATTTATAACCTTCCTTTATCTTGATGAAATTGTAATCATAATTTATTTTATGAAATAATCACTAATACAATAATATATATTTAAAGATAAATATAAACCTTAACATATAAAATCAAGGGACTGTCACAAATTTGGGTGATTTTTCAACAAATCAGTTTTCCATCCCAAAATCTTAATTTAAGACCAAATCGTGTCAATACTCCCTCAAAAGTTC
>OMVY01000015.1 GCA_900314635.1 uncultured Methanobrevibacter sp. | reverse complement strand
TCGTCCAATATATCAATTGGAGCCTTTATTTTTAAGTTATACATATTATTATATTGGCTCCACTCATTTATTAAGTTTTTTGTCCTTATTTTTAAAAAAATAAAAGATTTAACGAACTAAAAAGATTTTTTCAAAAAAATGCTATTTTTTTAAAATCACACCAATTTGTGACAGTCCCGGCGGATATTGGTTGAAATAAAGAATGAATGTGCAAATAATTAACAAATAGAGGAAAAATAAGATTATAATTATAAAAAAGTCTAAAAAATGAAACAGAAATCATTTGCTAAAAAATCTTAAAAAAAAAGTTTACTAAAAAATTTCATAAAAAGTTTACCAAAAATCTTAAAAATAAAAAAAGAATCATTGAAGCGAAATAGCTTCTGAAGGGCAGACTGCCTGGCATCTGAAACAGCGGTTGCATCTTGAAGCATCCCCGACAACAGTTATGCCATCATCTGAAAAGAAGACGCCACTTGGACAAATTGAAATGCATTTCTGACATTCCAAATTCAGACATTTGCTTTGATCGATTGATATGGTGTTTTCTTCTTCCGCCGGAGTATCTTCTTTCTTATCCCTTTTAAAAAATGAACCTAATCCCATAAGATTATATTTTCTAATTATGATTAATAAGTTTTAATATATTTCATTAGAAAAACAATTGAAAACTAATGAAAAAAATAAATAGAAAAATTATAGATTGAAAAAATAAGAAAAACAATTGAAAACTAATGAAAAAAATGAATTAAAACCTATAAATTGAAAAAATAAGAAAAACTATTGAAAACTAATGAAAAAAATAAATAGAAAAATTATAGATTGAAAAAATAAGAAAAATAGGTTAAAAAAAGTAAAAAAAATGAAAAAATAAAATTATTTTTTCATAGCTTCTTCAACAGCTACTGCAACAGCAACGCTGGCTCCAACCATAGGGTTGTTGCCCATGCCTATCAGTCCCATCATCTCCACGTGAGCCGGTACGGATGAGGAACCTGCAAACTGAGCGTCTGAGTGCATTCTGCCCATGGTATCAGTCATACCATAGGAAGCAGGACCTGCCGCCATGTTGTCTGGGTGCAGTGTTCTGCCAGTTCCTCCTCCTGATGCAACTGAGAAGTATTTCTTGCCTTGGAGCACGCATTCCTTCTTGTAAGTAGCAGCTACAGGGTGCTGGAATCTTGTAGGGTTTGTTGAGTTTCCTGTGATTGAGACATCAACTCCTTCCAGGTGCATAATGGCCACACCTTCTCTTACATCATCTGCACCATAACATCTTACCTTGGCTCTTTCGCCGTCGGAGTATGCTTTTTCCCTAACTACTTCAACTTCACCTGTGAAGTAATCGAACTGGGTTTGAACATAAGTGAATCCATTGATTCTTGAAATGATGAGAGCAGCATCTTTTCCAAGCCCATTTAAAATAACTCTTAATGGCTCTTTTCTTACCTTGTTTGCAGAGTTTGCAATACCTATGGCCCCTTCTGCAGCAGCAAAGCTTTCATGACCAGCTAAAAATGCAAAACAGGTTGATTCCTCGCTTAAAAGCATGGATGCAAGGTTTCCATGACCAAGCCCTACTTTTCTATCATCAGCTACACTTCCAGGAATGCAGAATGATTGCAGTCCTTCTCCAATAGCTTTTGCCGCATCTGAAGCCTTGTCGCAACCCTTTTTCACAGCTATTGCAGCACCTACGGTATAAGCCCAGCAGGCATTTTCAAAACAGATAGGCTGAACGGATTTCACAATCTCGTAAGGGTCGAAGCCTTTTTCATTACAGATTGCTTTGGCATCCTCCAAATCCTTGATGCCGTATTTTTCCAAAACAGGAACTATCTGATCTATTCTTCTTTCATAACTTTCAAATAAACTCATAATAATTCCTCCTATTCCTTCCTCGGGTCGATTGTCTTGACCGCGTCATCAAATCTGCCATACTGGCCGCTTGCCTTTTCAATAGCTTCCATTGGATCTGTTCCATCCTTTATGAGGTCAAGCATGACCCCTACGTTGATGTACTTGTATCCGATTATTTCATCATCTTCATCAAGTGCTATTTCAGTAATATAGCCTTCTGTAAGCTCCAGGTATCTTGGACCTTTAAGTTTTGTTGAGTATATTGTTCCAACCTGGGACCTGTGTCCTTTTCCTAAATCTTCAAGTCCGGCTCCTATTGGAAGACCATCTTCTGAAAATGCAGACTGGGTTCTGCCGTAGACGATCTGGAGGAACAATTCCCTCATTGCAGTATTGATTGCATCGCATACAAGGTCTGTGTTCAATGCTTCAAGAATTGTCTTTCCAACTAAGATCTCTCCAGCCATGGCTGCGGAATGAGTCATTCCAGAGCATCCTATGGTTTCAACTAATGCTTCCTCGATGATTCCTTCCTTAACATTTAAAGTTAATTTGCAGCATCCTTGCTGAGGCGCACACCAACCTATTCCATGAGTCAAACCTGAAATGTCGCTTATTTCCTTGGATTTGACCCATTTTCCCTCTTCAGGTATTGGTGCAGGCCCATGGTCTGCCCCCTTGTGAACGGGACACATATTTTCAATTTCCTTTGAATAAATCATTTTCGCCTCTCCAAAAATCAGAATAATTAATGAATTTATAATATTATATTTATTGAAATCAGTATATAAAATGATTTAAATGATTTTTGAAATAAAAAAGGGAACTCTTGAAAAAATCAAATTATGAAAAAGGGAAAAACAGAAACTATACTGATGAAACATGTCACTATTCCAACAATAATGAAAAGAAAAAACCTTTTTTATTCAACTACTCTGGACTAAAAAATGTTTATGAATGCGTTAATGCATAATATCAGGTAAGCTAGAAATACTATGAATTTCCACATTCAAACCTCCTCCATTGAATAAAACAGAGGCCGCAAATAATAAAATGTTATGCTTATCATTCTTTTAATCTCTCTGTTTGTTAAGAAAGTTTCTGTTTTATTACAAAGAGATTGCTTTAATGATATTTAAAAAAAATCAGGACTCAAATTTTGGAATTGAAAAAATTAAAAATAGTCAAAAGAAAAAGGATATAAAAATGTGACATTATCCTTTTTCATTCCTTAACAAACTTACGAGTAAGTTGTAACAATACCCTAAGTACTGTTAATTATAAATATAATTTCATGATATATAAATATTTTTAAAAATACTTTAATTCTTTTTTTATTCCAAAAAATATACTTTTTTTTAAATATGCTTATATAACAGTAGTATTTTATAAAATAAATAATTTATGAGAGCGTATGATACGTAATATTCATGTATAGTTTACTATATAAAAAAACAATTACAAAAACTGATTTTTATTAAAAAATAACAAAAATCAGATATTTAAAAATAGTGAAAAAATGAATAAAAAATAAGTTTTTTTTAAAAAAATGAGAAAAAAACCAACTACAACTCAATGAAATTCTTAAGTATTCTCAAACCGTATTCCCCGCTTTTTTCAGGGTGGAACTGAGTTGCAAATACATTGTCCCTTGATACAGCGGCAGTTACATCAAAGCCATAATCAACTGTTGCTGAAAGATTCTCAGCATCATCAAGCACTGCATGATATGAATGCACAAAGTAAAAGTCCCTGCCGTCAACACCTTCCAATATCGGACAGTCCTTTGTTAGTCTGATTTGATTCCATCCCATGTGGGGTATCTTTCTTCCTTCAGGAATCCTTGCGACATGCCCCTTGAAAATGTCAAGACCCTTGACTCCTGGAGCCTCGTCACTTGAAGACAATAGAACCTGAAGACCAAGGCAGATTCCTAAAAAAGGCTTTCCATCATCGATGTGCTCATATATCACATCCTTGAATGGCTCGATGTTTTCCATTGCAGTTCCAAAAGCGCCGACACCTGGGAGAACAAGATGCTTTGCATTTGCTATTTCAGATGGATCATCTGTGATGATGGCCTCTGAGCCTATTTTTTTAAAGCTGTTGGAAATGCTTCTAAGATTTCCACTTTTATAATCAATAATTGTGATCATGAAAATTACCTGCAGAGTTTTTATATTAAATTTTTTCAAATAATATGTCCGTTTTCAAAAAAATACATTAACGATTTTTCAAATAATATGTCCGTTTTCAAAAAAATACATTATTTTTTCAAACAACACAAACCATAATTTAAATTAAAATAACGATTAATTAAAATAATAGTTAATCCAACTACTATTAATCTTCTTCAAGCTCCCATTCAATAGCTGAACGTATCATCATTCCAAAGTCGGAATCAACTATCTCATCTACACCTAATGTCTTTGAATGTGCATCCAGTTCTGCAATCACATGAGAATATCCCAGTTCATTAAGTGGCTGGACAAGCCTTGGACCGTCTGTAACGGCTATGGTCTCGCAGTCGAGCTCTTCTACATACAATGCATGTGGAACCCCTGCAACAATCACCAAATCAGGCTCCCATTCTTTCAAATATTCCTCGGCTTTTCTTGGAGTGACAGGGTATTCATCCAGTCCGCCGGTGATGCATGCAATATCGATGCCTGTTTCACCAAGCTCTTTTGTAATGTTTACTGCATGCTGCCTGATTCTTGGAAGGCCTATGTTTTCATCCAGATTTGCAATGAAGCGAAGATTTTCAATGTCCCTATTGGAATCGGCACCATCCACAAGCTTTGAAAAGTCGCAGTTTAGAATATCTGCAAAGAGATATGAAGTCTCCTTTTTTGCATTCAATACAAATGCTACCTTTTTGCCTTCCTTGATAGCTTTTACAACTATTCTTGCAACTTTTTCCTTGTTATCTCCGAAATTTGGCTTGATGTATTTGCCTTGAGCCATTCCACGGGTTTTTTCCACTTCTGTAGCAAGCCTCAGCATTTCATTCTGCCTGTCTGCCTCTTCTTGAGGAATAACACCATATTCCACAGCCGCATTAAGCACTGCTATAGCTCCTTCAGTATTATCTCCTTCTCCAAAACCGCCATGAGATTCAACCGGCAGGATAACGCAATCAAGACCCAGATTTGCAATAGGCTCCTTCAAATCCTCACCGATGATCATGCTTGCACAAGTGCCTACAATTCCCATCAGTTTTGGATGGAATGTATCATAAGCTTCCTGCAATGTTTCCTCCAGCTTTTCACCTGCACCTAAAATAAAATCGTTTTCAGCCATGGCAGTTGTGACAACTCGAACTCCATCACTTTCAAGCAGCCTTCCTGTTCTAAAACAGCAGCCATGAGGACCATGCATGACAATCACGTCTGCATTTAAATCTCTGAGAGTGTATAATGAAGCAGCTATTGGACTTGGACGTGGATGCATCATAATTAATCACCTAGTAAATAAAATAATAAAATTCCATGAATAAAATAATAAATTTCAACTGTTAATGGTCATAACCCATCTATCCGTGGGTTACAATGCGTATTATATCTCCATCGCACAGCTCGTAGTCGCTGGAAATCCTCATGTTTTTCCTCGCATCCACCGCATGCATGAACTTGTCGCCTATATCTGTGTGAATGATATATGCAAATTCCCTTGGAGTGGATCCTTTTGGAACCAGGAAAGCATCAGGCAATACATTGCCCTTCTGGTCTGTGAATTTGTGCTCATCACTTACAGGATAGACTACAATCATGTTAAGCAAATCGAAGATGGCCTCGTTTAAAGCTTTTTGGATTCCAGTGCTTCCATAAACATCCAGGATATTGGTCTGGATGTATTCTAGTGCCTTTTTCTGATTATCATTAAGCTTGTCCCCCTCAAGGATTTCGAAACTGGAATCTCCAGACTTGTATGAAATCAAACCAACTCTTGCAGCATTGACAAGGGCAAGCTCGGACTCTGCAGAGGTTGCAATCACATTAGGATACTTCTCTTTGATCCTTTCAATATTCTCCCGGGCTCCAGGGAGGTCTGCCTTGTTTGCAATAATCAGACTTGGCTTTGCAATATTTAGAAGGTTTTTAACAAGCAATTGCAGGTCTTCCTCTTCCCATTTGCCGAAATCTGGACTGACTGTTCTCAAAGCTTCAATAACATCTTCAAGAGCTATTCCAGTACCTGAGAGTTGGTCGAAGATGACGCGGGAGATATCCAGATGTTCTGCTTCAACCTTTCTTACAAGTCTCACCCAGTTTCTGCTTACTATTCCATACATCCACATGACTATTTCATGCTCTAGAAATTCAATGTCATCCAATGGGTCATGGGATCCAAGGTCTACAGGATTTCCCTCCTCATCTGTGGAACCTGAGGCATCTATGACATGAATGAATACCTTGGCCTGCATGAGGTCATCGAGGAACTTGTTTCCAAGACCCTTTCCTTCGTGAGCTCCCGGCACAAGACCTGCCACATCGATCAGTTCTATCGGAATAAGTCTTGTTCCTTCGAAGCATGGAGCATTGTGGGGATTGCATGTCACATCCAGCTCCTTGCATGGACATTTGGTTATTACATGAGCTACAGCCTTGTTTGCATCGATTGTTGTGAATGGATAATTTGCCATTTCCACCTTGGATGCAGTGGCTGAATTAAAAAATGATGATTTTCCTACATTCGGTTTACCTGTTACTGCAATTTGAAGCATGATATCATTCCTAATAAGTATAAGTTAATTAATTGATTATTCTTGTTAAACATTATTAAATAATATTTTAATATTGATTGTGAAATACCACAATTTTATCAATACATAAGTATTTCCTTTTCTTATTATATTTAATTTTTCATATGGGAAAAGTGAAAAAAATAGAATAATAATTAGAGAAAAATTAAAAAAATTAGAAAAGATTAGAAAAAATTAAAAAAAAAGATTAGAGAAAAAATAGAAAAAATTAAAAAAATTAGAAAAGAATTAGAAAAAATTAAAAAAAAGATTAGAGAAAAAATAGAAAAAATTAAAAAAATTAAAAAAGAATTAGAAAAAATTATTTTTATAAAAAAATTAATTATTTAAAAGCCTAAATAATCATCCGATATATCTAAGGTCTTCTTGGGATTGCTGCTGCTGAGCCATGGCGCGGTTCATCATTTCCTGCTCCATCTGCTGAGCCTTGAGAATCATCTGGCGGGTTTCCTCAGCCCTTTGCTCCAGTTCTTCAGTGCTGACTTCAAGACCTGTGAGCTGATTGAGCTTGACTAGAACCTCCTCTGCAGCTTCGGCATCAATGAAATATCCTGGAGTCTTGCCCATCACGCATGCGCCGGACATTCCGCGAAGTCTTCCTAAAGCTAGGAACAATCCTGAAGCACCAACTATGCCACCATCAGCAGATCTGATAGTGATATCTGCTTCCTTAAGCATTTCAATGGTTTCCTCATCAGTAGCCGCGGATAATACACGGTCGCCTTCAACTTGCTGACCTGTTGGAAATCCGCCGACAGTGAAGATTTTTCTAGCTCCCTTGCTTTCAACCAAATCAAGAATTGAACCGCAAAGCTCGTATTGGCGGTCGGTATCCAATGCCTGGCAATTGCCTACAAGGAAAATAAAGTCATTAGCATCCTCATCTTCGGTTTTGTAGTAATAGAGCTCATTTTTCATGTCTTCGATTATGCCGTTTTCACCAACATATACCTGAGGAGGAAATGCGGAAGAGTATATTTCCACAAATTTGGTAGCTTCCAGCTCATCAACCATATGGTCAACTGCAAGCTTTCCTACATGACCAACACCAGGAAGTCCTTCTATAAAAATTGGATTGTTTAAAGAGACTTCTTCCAGTACTTTAAATTGAGTTGTTCTCATAAAAATAACCTCATAAAATTAATAAATAAAAAAAGCAACTAGCAAATGGAATACTTAAATCTAGTTAAATGATGATTTAAAATCAATACTTTAACGCTAAAAAATGATTTAAAATCAATATTCTAATCTACTTCAAATGATTTAAATCAAATACTCCAAATCACTAGTTAATAAAACGATTCATTCCTTATTAAGCATCTCTTTTTTCAATTGCCTGCGATATTTTCCGTATTTGTCCTCAATAGAATACTTTGGAGGATAAATCACCTTCAAATCCCCGCCGCATTTAGGACATTTGTCTTCAAGAGTGTAGATATAGCAGACAGGACACTTGCGCATTTTCATTTTCATCGAAATTCACTAATTGTTTTCAAAGAGAGTTAGTTCTCAATTTCGCGGAAGAATTCACCTTTTCCTCCAGCATCAACGACTATCCCTATAGCTTTTTCAGCTGCTTGTTTCAATTGCTTTTCAGCAATAAGATAATCAGAAGAAGTTACAGTGATTCTGTAACGAGGTGCTCCAACGCATTGAACTTCAATATTCTCATCTTCAGCTGCCATGAGAGCTTCCTTGATGACTTCCACTCCATTAGGCAGGTAATTCTTGATATCCACATATCCAGTGATATGCACTTCAGGAGGCTGGATGTTTCTAACAGCCACATCGGTAATTGCATCAGCCCATTCCTGACTGATTCCTTCCTCAGTAAGTGTTTCAGCCCCTTCTTCAGCAGAACTTTCAAATGCACCGTAGATATCTCCGAAAATATCCATCAGTTCATAACCTACTTCATCATAAGCAGTGTCCAAATCCTTGTCTAAAGATTTAGCCGCAAGTTCAAGGAATTTTTCAGCTTTTTGCTCAATTTTCCACTGCTGGATTTTCTTAGTCCTTTGGTCTTCTCTGATTCTTTTTAAAGAAGCATCAACATGACCTTTTTTAGGATTAACTCTTAAAACACGAGCAACGATTTTTTGATTCTCTCTTACATAATCTCTAATATTCTTAACCCAACCAGAAGAAACTTCAGAAATATGGATGAATGCTTCCTTGCCTTCATATTCTTCCAATTTGGCAAAAGCACCATAGTTAAGAACCTTGTATACGGTTCCTACGATAAGTTCTCCTTCATCTGGCCATTCTTGACTTTTTCTTACCAATTAAAACACCAAAATAAAATCAGATTTCAATTAATAAAAAAACTTAAAATGAAAAAATAAACACTTAAAAATAGTAAAAAAACTTTATCTTTCTTTTAAGCATTCATTAATTGAATCTAAAAATTCAAACCAACTAAATTAATAGCTATAAATTTAATCTAAAACTTCATCGATGTGAGCCATGATCTTAGCTTTTCCACCACGGGATTTAACAATGGTTTTACCACAGATGATACATTTTACATCAGAAGCTGCACGATCGAAGATGATTTGTTCGTTGTCACAATCTAAACATTTTACTCTTAAAAAGTTTCCTCTACCATTACTAGCCATATAAACCACCTATCTATGATACCCATTCAGGTTTTCCTACTCTGAAAGACTTTCTGATGTGGGATTTTCCACATTCTTTGCATTTGTATCTTAAGTCTAACTTCTTAACTGGTTTATTTCCACCAGGTAATGGTCTTGGGTAACCTCTGTAACCAGCGGTTACACGTCTAAATTGTCTTTGACCCCATTTTAATTCACTAGCTTTTCGTCTTTTAGCAGTGTGCACTTCATGTATTGTATGTTTCTTACAATGTGGACAGTAAGTTCTTTTTTCTTTAGGCATTTTCATATTTTCACCTCTAAAATCTGCCAACTCCATTTCGACAGATCATATAATAATTGATTACAACAGACCACAAGGAACTGTTTAGGTTTCCTAGTCGCATGAGGATAATTCTACAAACCAATAAGAACCGTTTAAGTTTCCCACGAGCTTGAGGCACCTATTTGATATTTTCCAACTATAATCAATTTATAAAACATAGCATTAGCTATGATTCAATGAATGAAAAACAATCTAAAATTAAAAATAGTATTTTAAAAACAAGAAAAATATCATATTATAATAATAGATACATTAATTATATTTGTTTAATAGGTATATTTAAATCTTTGTAAAAATAGCTGTTTTCTATAATGAAAAAATAATTTTCAATTAACCTAAAAACATCTAATGTAAAAAAAAAATATAAAAAATTTTTTGTATCAAAAAGACAATTAAAAAAATTGAGAGATTATCTATTAAATATCAACCAGTTTTGCCTTATTTTTATCGATTAAAATATCTGCATTGAGTTTAGGCAGAATCACGACATCTTCAGGAGCGAACGGACCGTAAATCTTCTCATCAACTCCAATGATTGAATTTATTTTTTCATTAATCTTCACGGCTATCTTTTCAACTTTTTCCTTTTTTCCAGTTGGAATCTCTGAAGACAGCTTGTCCAAGTCGGCATTGATCCTATCCAAATCCGCATTTATCTGATTATAGTCATCCTCATGATCATTGGCAACCACATCAGGATTGGAAAACTGCTCATCAAAAGGGTTTGGGAAATTGAATTCCTCATCTTGAGAAAACGGGTCGATGTTTGGAAATGAATCCTCTTCATTCAGATTAACGTCAAATTCATCATCCGGCAAACTGGAGCCAGCACCATGACTAAGACCTGTTTCATCATCCGGCAAACTGGAATCAATATCCTCATTAAGACCTGACGCATCATCTGCTTGAGAGCCCCTCCTTTGGAAAGGTGAATTAAAAGCATCCTCCTCTTTGGCCCTGGAAATCTTTTGATCAGCTATCTGCTTCTCAATAGGCTCGTATTTCTCATCATCAATCACTTTGGCGTTCTTGATTTGATTAAACCTTTTTGAAACCTCATCAAACTGGTCATCGGCAGAAGAATCTCCTCCAGCAGCAAAGATATAAGGGTCTTCATTGCTGTAGTCATAGTCATCCTCGTCATCTGCAGAGAATATGGTAATATCATCATCTTGGTCATCAGATAATTCGGAATCATCAACGGAATCTCCGCTGTCAGGATAATCAATAGGCTCCTCATCTTCTGAATCGGAATACATATCTCCAGGATGTTCTTCTGCATATTTGTCAAGGGAGATTCGAGACCTGTGCTCTTTCAAGGTGTCCATCAATGAATAATAGAGTATTTCTTCTTCGGGAGTGAGATTCAATGGAGTAGTGTCAACCATGTCGAATTGTGGCCTGTCTTTTGAAAAGAGTATGTAGGACCTTTGAATATTTGATATGGCACTGTCGCTTATCTTCTTCTCCCTCCACTGGCAGATTTCAGCAGCTACTATTTGGGAATTCTTTAAAAGATTATGCTCTTCATTAGAAAAAGGATTGTTTTGAATGGAATGCTCCAATTCTTTAATATAGGAATACATTTTTTTATAAAAGTCGTCCCCCACTCTTGACAGGGAGCCTTTATTATTACGTTCCGCTTTTTGAACTTTGCGCAATGTCTTATAAAAATCTCTTTCCATAATAATCAACTTATAAAAAAATGTTTAATTCCAAAGGTGTGAATTGATAAAATTTATCTTTAAATTTGAGTAAAAAAATAAGGAATTAATAGAAAATGAATTTCTATTAATAAACTAAATCTAATCTTCAGATTCGATTCTTGGAGCCAGCAGGAAGCTGAGCTCTCCTTCACCATCAACCCTTCTGAGGGTCAGATATAATGGAATGTCGGTTCCAAGGTTAATGATGGCCATTTCAGAGAATTTATCTGCTTTGAGCATTTCTCTGATTTTTTCCAGTGAAAATACTGATTTAGCTTCTGTGTCTATTTTTTCACCGTGTATGTATTCAATATTTGCATCTCCGAATTCTCCTTCAGCTGATGCTCTGAATTTTTCAGAATCAACCATTAAGGTAATCTTGTCGGAAAACAAGTCCATGTCCTGAATGGAATCTTTTAAGAGATTAAATGGAATCTCGAATTTTGTAGGACTGTTCAATTGAGGAGGAGTTGGAGACTCGTATTCAATATCGATTAATCTAATTTTAAAGGTTCTCTTAGCTTCGCCTTCAAAGGTGATGATGAAGTTTCCCTCATCCAATGACATTATGACTCTGTCAGTGGATTTGGAACGTTTCAATACTTTCATGAATTCATCAGTATCGATATTGATCTTTTCAGGTTCATCACAGACAAACTCATCAAATAAACTGGATTTTAATTCTAAATGAACAAAAGTAATGTGACTACGATCTAAGGCATCTAAACGAAAGCCTTCACTATCAGTTTGGATCTGCACTTCATCAACGATTGAAGAAATAGCATCAAAACTGGTTTTTAAGATGTTTGGATTACTTAATTCTGCTTTAAACATTAATTATCAACTCTTGATATATTTAAGGATAATTTATAATATAAAAATCAATTATATCATAATTTTTTAAAAATATGTTAATCAGATTCAGCATTTTAACATATTTGATTATAATTAATTTTTAGTAATTCATCATTAATAAATTTATACAAAATATTGTTTTATGTTTAGCAAACAAATAATTTGATAGAAAAAACAAGAGGAAAATATAAAAAATAAGTGGGAAAAGTAGTGAATAAAATAGATTAAAAATTTAATAAAAAACTAAGATCAGATAAATAAAAAAGAAAATGGAAAAAATTAAACTTTTTTTCTAGATTTTTTAACTCGTCGTTTTTTCTTTTTTCTAAATCTCATATCAAAACCGGTTCCTTCAATAATTCTATTTCTAGAAGCTTCCAATTCTTCTGAAGTCGGTCTTTTATAAGTTTTTGATTCGGATTCTTCAGGAGCCTCCCCCTCTTCATCATCATCAAAATTAAATTTAGAGTACTTATCCTCCAAATCCTCCTCATCATCATCAAAGTTGTATTTAGAATACTTATCTTCCAAATCGGAATCAGCCATCATATCATCTCTTAAAAAAAATAATCATTTAATTAATTTATTTTCAAATTAATTAAATTTTTTTAAAATCTTGCAATAAGTTTAATTATTATCTTCATTGCTATTTTCAACATCAGAAGACATATCATTTCCTTTTCCATCATCCAAAATATCATCAAGGTTTAATGATTTCTTGAATTTATGAATGGAATCTGCTTTGATAGCATCCACATCAATACTATCTGAGTCGGAATCCGGAACAAATACTTCAAAACCGGCATCTTCATCAACGACTCTGGATTTAATGCCGATATCCTCGATTGATTCGGCATTTGCATCCCCAACTGGCTCAATTGTAGAATCTTCAGCTCCAAAATCAGCATCTAAAGAACTACCAGCACCAAAATCATCATCTGAAGAACCATCATCTAAATCATTAAAATCTATGTCTGAATCATCAACAGGTTCATCCTTGGCGTCGGAATTATTAAAAATAGTGTCTTGAGCACTTGATTCCATATGGATAGGCTCGATATATGAATCAAAATCATCCGCTGATTTAAATTTGCTAGAAGAAGAGTTTTGTGTGTTTTCATCTGATTGGCCTGAATCATTGCTTTTTGAAGATCTTCCTTTTCTAAGACTTCCAATCAAAGAGCCAATTGATGCTTCAGCAGAACCTTCAGATTCATTTTTTACAGGAGTTTCATCATCTTCATTTTCCGTATTATCCCTTTTAAAGACATTGGTAAATGCAGATTCGAAATCATCACGAGAGAAAGTATCGTTCTTGATTTCGTCATAATCTATGCTCCTTATATCACTGAATGCATCCATGAACCTTGAAGACTTTCTTGAAGAAATGAATGATATAACACTGAATGCAAGAATAATCAAGCCTATTATGATTATCATCACAGCCATTCCAGCTGTTTCACCAGATAAAACATTGTCTACAACCCTGTCAGAAGCTGTAGTGTAATGAATTAAACCAAAAATGAAAATTACAAGTCCGACAACAAAACCAATACCGGAAAATATGAATGATGAGTCAACGGTTTTAGAATCTTCATCCTCATCGGTATTCGAATTGATTATGACTCCTTGTGAAGAAGGTTTGGTATTTTCCAATTTCTCATCATCCAATGCCTGATTTGAACTTTCTTCTTCAATATCATTGGATAATTCTGGAATCTTTTCGTCGGAAATATCTCCATCATCATCTTTCTTAAATAGTTCAGGAACTATTTCATCGGAAATAGCATCACTGTCATCGTTTTCATCAGATTTGAGATTCAGAGAATCCTCCGTATTTTCAATCTCATCCACATCTGATTCGTCCAGAGGGTCATCATCGACAGGATTTAAAATAAGACCGCCCTCGCTTATTTCATTAGAGTATGCCTCTTCTGCGCCATATTCATTGTGAATAGGGATGATTTCATCATCCTCATCGCGAATAAAGACGATATCCTCCTCTTCAGCTTCATCATGAAGGGGAATGATTACGGAATCATCATTAGCAGGGGCGATATCCCCAACTGAATCCTCTTCTAAATCTTCAGAGAGCTCCAGTTTACTGAAAACTTCTGAAATTGATTTGGTTTTATTAAATTTGGATGGTTTAACATCCTCATTTAACTTGGAAGCAGATTCCGCCGCATCCTCTAAATTATCTTTATTAGAATTAGACATTTCCATCTACCTTTAAATTATAATCTTTTTTTGTAATTTCAAACCCCGAATTACAAAAATTTAATTTGTCAAGTATGAATTTTAAAAAATACTTAAAAAATGCCCTTTATTTGTAAAGGATTAATTAATCATATTCTCTCCAAGTGTGACCACAGTCAAGGCACTTGTAGAATCTAGTTTCTGCCTCATCGGCACTTCGGGTTTGACGCAGCCACCATCCTGCAGTATTATATCCACATTCGGGACAAGTTATTTTTATTGTAGGAAGGGTGTTGATTTCTTCGCCTTTATCAACAACTGCTTCTTTAGAATTGAGCTCTGTATCATTTAGTTCCTGCTTGTATTCTTCCTTGATCTTGTCTATCTCTTCTGAAGTTACTTTCTCTCCACAGTTGCCACAAACTTCAGTATTTGGAAGAAGCATAGCGCCACAATTCTTGCAAAATTCCATTTTTTAACCACCACACAATATATATAAAAGTAAAAATTATGATAATGAATTTATCAATTAATAAATATTAAATTTCAATATGTCATTGTTAACATATAATAAATAAAGTTTATTATTTCATAGTATTTAAACTTAATTTAAAAATTAGTAAAAAAATAGCTTTTTTTAAGCAAAAAATCAAAGAATTAGTAAAATTGAGTTAAATAAAAAAAGATTTAGAATGTAATAAAAAAATTGAAAATTTTTAAAAAAAATAAGGGAAGCAAGTTAAAAATTATAAAAAAATAATTGAAAAAACCAAAAGCTAAAATTATAAAAAATGATTGAAAAAACCAAAAGCTAAAATTATAAAAAAATAGTAAAAAAAGAAGAAATTAAGATTAAATGAATAATCTTATTCCACATTTAATTCAATTAACTCTCTGAATTCAGCTGTTTCTGCTTTTAATCTTTCAGCTGCTTTTTGAAGAGAGTTTCTAGGTCTTTTAGACCTTTTGGTTTTAATGGTCATGTTTGGCTCACCAGTAAGAGGGTGGTCAATAGCATAAACCGCATATTCAACATCATCATCTTCCATGAGATATTTTCTTAAAACATTACAAAGAGAGTGATTTTCTCCATGAATAGTCATTTCGAGTTCCAATTTAGATTCTTTAATAACTTCTATTTCCATAAATACCACACTTGCCAATAAATAAAATTAAAATCGCATTATAAACTTAATAATTCTAAAACTTAATTTCAAATAAATGATTGAAATAACTTAATTTAAAATAATTCTAAAACTTAATTTCAATAAATGATTGAAATTCAATTATTCTTCATAGTTTGAAGAGACTTTTCTTTTCTCCTTTCTGTCACATACAGGACAGTAGACTTCGTCCTGATTGACAGGATCCATTTCAGCTCTGCATTTAGTGCACATTGCCTTTACAACACCGCAGTCCCTGTCTTCAGTGTTTAAATCAATATTGTCCTTCATTATTTTTACTACGCGGGCTTCTATCAAATCGCCTATTCTAAAAGCATCGGTAATCTTGTCAATATAGCCAGGAGTGATTTGAGAAATGTGAATAGCCGCCAGATAAGGCAATGCAAGTTCTCTTGTTTCTCCTTTTTTAGCATGAACAGTGACTAATGCTCTTTGACCGCGAAGGTCTTTGATCTCACCATAAACTATGTCTCCCACTTTCAACAGATTAGGGCCGTTTGATTTTGAAATTACAGAGATTTCCTTTGCCTTTTTATCGATTGATACATTTCCAGCAGTAGCTGATTTGACGCTGCCGTCATCTTCATATGCCCCGTCACCCGGCAGGAATTGTTCGCTTACGCTTAAGAAATCACCAGGCATTACAAAATCTCCAGTATTGATCTTCATATTTACACCTCAAAAATAATAACAACAAGACCTTCCAACTATTTCGTCTTTCAATTGTTATTTAAGAAATTATCCGTTAACAGCGAAGGCTGTTAAATCTATTATTTCAACAAATAAAGCATTTTATGCTTTTATAAACATGATAAAGTTTTTAATAAAATTTGGAAGTTTTTTAAAATATCAAAAAATTCATAAACATGTCTAATTTTTCATATGTAATTTAATATGTTTATTATTAGTATATAAAAAATTCGGTTAGATTAAATATAAAAAATTCGATTAGGTTAAAAAGGACGGATTCAAAATTTGTCGACATGCCATGAAATTTAAATATAAGGAAAAATAAATCAAAAAGTTTTTAAAGAGCCTTAAAAAAGACTCTTTCAAAAAAATTAAACACTCTTTATTAGTTTCTGCGAGATGAAGCTTGCAATATTCAATTTTTAATAGTGATTACAGTACTGTTCAAACCTAACACTCTAGAATAATCGATTTTTTCCGCAATTTTATTCAAAACACTGATATTGTCAAATTCCATATTATCATTTTCAATAACCGGGTTGAAATCAATTCCAGTATCCTTAATGGAAATCAATATTTCATCGCCATTATCTCTGACAATCACATCTATTGTGTCGACCTCATCATTACTATTAATGATATTTACAAGCATTTCTTCAATGGCCAAACTGACAAGAGTTGAGGATTTATTGTCTTTTAAATAATCTTGAACTTCACGAGATAAATTAACCGCCTCTTCAATATTGCCTTTTATAGTGTGTTCAAATACATTATCATCAT
Organism: uncultured Methanobrevibacter sp.; assembly: GCA_900314635.1. Taxonomy (GTDB): domain Archaea; phylum Methanobacteriota; class Methanobacteria; order Methanobacteriales; family Methanobacteriaceae; genus Methanobrevibacter. Next base: position 16,162 of record OMVY01000015.1, on the reverse strand, counting down.
TATGCTTATTGATAAAGAAGCCGGAATATTCTCCATCTGTTTTTTTGTTAATATACTTTGAATAAACAAATATGAACACTATTGTAAATATTTCTGCCAATGCAAAGGAAATCCAAATTCCATTTCCACCAAACACGAAGGACAATGCAACTGCAAATCCAATAGGCAATACCAATCCTTCAAGCAATGAAATGATTGTAGATAATTGATTTTTTTGTATTGCCTGGGAATAGAAAGTGTATAAAAATGTTATTGCAGTTCCAACATAACTTATTGCAAATATCCTTAAAGCATTCAATACCACAGGAACATCAGCAGGATTTTTAACACTATACAGCATCAGCAATGATTGAGGATAGACTATGAATAGAGCAGATAACGCCAAACTTGAAACCAAAACTATTTTCAATGATCTGTGTATTACATAACTAACACCTGAATAGTCCTCTTCCTTAAAATAAACTGAGACGATTGGAGACATGGTTTGAGCGGTTCCTATCAAGAAGATATACAATATGAATAAACTGTTATAACATATTCCAAATGCAACAAGCCCTGATTTTCCAATATATATCCCAAGCAAAATGTTTATGATGAACAACTTCAATGTCAGGTACAATTGTGTTGATGAAGATGAAAATCCTGAAGTGACAATCTCTTTGAGATAATTGAAGAATTTTCCAGCTTTCAACTTAATGAATTGCAATGTGCGTTCTGATTTGAAGAAGTAATATGAAATGAATATGGAACCCATTAAGAAACCTGTTGAAGAGGCTAATGCCGCACCGCCAATACCCAATGCGAAGAATTTGATGTAAATAACATCAAAGCAGATATTTATAATGTTAGCCAGCAATATTGCTCTAAATGGTAATGTTGGAATACCATCTGCTCTTATGAAGTATGATAAACTCATCATATAACATAAAAATGGCATCCCGATAATTAAGAAAACAAAATAGCTAGTAACATCCGGAATCAGAGCAGACTGTGAAGCACATAGGAATTTTGCAATAGATCCTGAAAACGCTACTCCAAAAACTGCAATCAATATCCCTATTGAGAAAAGAGACATTATTGCAACTGTAAAGTAAGAATTGCTTTTATTCGAATCGAATTCGGCTTTTGCAACAGAACAGAGCACGCTGCCTCCCAGACCTATCATCCAATAAATCAGATTGACAAATGTAGCCACAGGAGCCACGATTTGAATTGCAGACAGGTTGCCGGCACCCAGTAAAAAACTTACAATTAAACCATCCACAAACAAGCAGATATTTCCCGCCATTGAAGTGAACAATGTCGGCAGGAAAAATTCACTGAATTTACTTCTTAATAATTCATAATTACGTTCATACATTTTAATCATCTATTCCAAAAATCCCATTGATTGAAGATAATTGATAAAGTTATTCAAGTAATCATAGGTTGTTAAAGGCCAGTACACATCAAAATGATTCAAGATGTTGATTGTAAAGGTATTTGACACATCAATAATGCTCCTGTTCTTGGATTTGCCCATACCTACCTGTGTGACAAGTCCTGAAATACCTTCCTGTTTGGATTCATCCTTTCGAGCCTTATCCAGCAATTCATTGAATTCATCCATTTCCACTTTATCCATTTCATAACCTTGAGATTTAAGCACATGCAAAACATCAGCATAAGTGATGTAGTGATTATTATATGAATTGAACACAGTGTTTAATCTTGGTGTCTTGGATAGTGTTACGATGGATTTTGCCACAACATCAATCGGACTGAATTCAGTTTGTGCAACAAGCAAGTCGAATGGCATCGCATGCAATGTGACATATGCTTTTATACGGTTGATGAAACCATTTGACTCAAAGTTGATCTGGAACTCTGCATCAGATTCCCTTGCCATCAGATTACCTACACGGACGATTTTTCCATCTCCGCCTTCAACAACATGCTCCAGGACAAGACGTTCAGCAGCAAACTTACTTGAGAGATATTTGTTGTCCAATGCCTGACCAACATACAATGTCTGCTCGTCAAATACTGTATCCCTAGGAGGGAAATTATTAACGCTTTCACCGGCGGTACTTGTTGTTGAGACTTGAACATAGCATGCTCCAACGGTTTTAGCAAATTCCAATCCATTCATCACACCGAAAATGTTAACATCCTCGATTTGACTGCCTTCAGCAAAGTGTTTTACATTAGCAGCGGCATTGATAATCGTATCGATTGGGTAATTTTCAAGCTTTTTAAAGTCTTCAATATTGGTAATGTCTCCTTCAACAACAATAATCCTTTTTCCAAAGAGGTCTTCATAATTCTCATCAAAATAGTAAAAGAGCAGGGATTTCAATCTGTCTTCTGCAGTAATGCTTTTTCCGGCACGCTGCAGACAATAAATAATGCCTTCCTCATTTTCAATGAGCTCCTTAAGTATGTGAATTCCTAAAAATCCGCTTGCTCCAGTAAGCAAGACATTACCTAAATCGCGTAAATCGCCATTTAAGAAGTTATTCATAGTGTTTTGAGATAAAAGCTCATCAATTCTTGAATAGTCGTATTGGCTTTCCTCGCTTTCAACAATTTCCTCGCCTGAAATGAATTGTGCCAGGTCTCTTGGAGTAGGATGATTGAATATGTCCGCATATTGGACTTCATAACCTTCATTCAAGGCACTGATTGTGAGTTTTGTAACAAGCAATGATGTTCCGCCGATGTCAAAGAAGTTGTCTGTAACTCCAACCTTGTTTAATCCTAAAATCTCTTCAAATGCAGATGCGAAGAACGCTTCAACATTATTGCTTGGTTTTACATATTCATTTGTTATTTCCGGAATAGGCAGTTTCTTAACTTCGATTTTACCATTCAAGGTCCAAGGCAATTCATTAAGTTGTACAAATACTGATGGAACCATGTATTTTGTCAATGTTTTTGAAATGAAGTCCTTTAGTTCATCCTTGTCGATTTCCTCATCGGAAGTGTAATAAGCACATAAGTGGTCATTTTCATTGATTTTCTTGATTGCACAAACAACTTCCTTGATTTTGCCGAATTTCAAGATTGACTGCTCAACTTCTCCCAATTCAATTCTCAAACCATTAAGCTTAATTTGATTATCCAACCTTCCGTGAATTACAAATTCTCCTTCAGAGTCGATTGTACCATAATCACCGGATTTGTAATAATTAATTCCATTGATTTTAATGAATGACTCTTTTGTACGTTTTTCCTTGTTCAGGTAACCTTTTCCTACTCCCAGACCACCGATATATATTTCACCCATCACTCCATCCGGGACCAAGTTGCCGTCAATGTCACGAACGTCCATGATCACATTGTAATTTGGCTTGCCTGTTGTAATATTGTCAGCACTTGTAAGCAGTTTGTGATTTGTATGGATTGTAGTTTCTGAAGGTCCATAACCGTTGTAGATGTTGACATCCGGATTGATGGATTTAATTCGGGTAAACAATTGGGGTTTAAACGGTTCACCACCAAGGGAAACGGATTTGAGATTTTTGAATGCCTCCTTCATCTCTTCCAAATCGAGATATTGGAATAATCTGGAAGGAGTTCCAGCCATTGCATCAACTTTTGTACGCTTGATCAGTTTCGCAAGGGCAAGCACGTCTTTTGCTTCAACATCACTGGCAAATACATATGTCAAACCATGTGTCAACGGAACTAGAACATCACAGACTGAAATATCAAATGTTACTGTTTGAATTCCTAAAACACGTTTTCTGTTTGTCACCACATCAGTAATGTAGTTGTTTTCAGGTTTTAAGAGCAAATAGTTTGTAATGTTTCTATGTGTGAGCATGACACCCTTAGGATTGCCTGTTGAGCCTGATGTGTAAATCATGAATGCTAGATTATCCGGATCGAATTTAACTACAGGATTGGTTTCATTCTCTTCTTTCAACAAGTCAAATACATTCAATGTGTTGTTGTCGCTGAAATCAGAAATGATGTAATCCGCCTCAGAGTCGCCATATATGTAATTGATACGTTCATCAGGGTATTCAGGGTCAACTGGAATGAATGCCGCTCCAGCTTTAATAATTCCCCACATGGATGCGGTCAGGTTGCTGTCACGTTTAAGTTTGAATAAAACCTTGTCTCCAGGTTTGACTCCTTTCTTGATTAAGGCGTTGGCAATACGATTGGCCTTGCGGTTGAGCTCATCATATGTGAATTCACCATCTTCAGCAATTAAAGCCAGCTTATCCTTATTTTTCTCAACTGTCTCATGGAACACCTCATTCAGGAAAGGATTGAATGAATAGTCAAATTCTTCAAGTTCAGGCTCCTCTACAAGTCCAATATCCTTAACCATTGTTTCGGATATCTCGCAAGCCATGAATTTTTCAACGATTTTTTTAACCGCCTCATTAAACAGGTCAATCATATGGCTTGAATAAAGTGAATTGTCATATTGGTTGATTAATTTCAATTCACCTTTTTCCTCTAAAACATTGAATGATATCTTGAACCTTAGGGAGTCATAATCAATTCTTTCCCTTTCATAGGTCCTGCCATTCATGTTCAAATCCTCAATAATCTCTCCTTGATAGACGTAGAGGAATTCAGGAGTCAGATCATATTTATTTGCGATTTTGGTATATGGATAAAACTCATAATTCAAAGTGTTGAGCCAGTTTTCGTTAACATCCTCGATTAAATCCTTAACGGATTTTTCTGACTTGATGTGGCATGTAAACGGAAGTGTTTTTACAAGCATTCCAATGGTATTCCTATATTTTGGATTGGTTCTGCCTGTGGAGATTGTTGAAATCAATAGATCTCTTGAAAAACTAAACTTGGACAATGCCAAGATTGTAGCGGATAGGAACAGGTTGTTTTCAGTTATGCCTTCTTTTCTACAGAAACTATGAACATCACTGGCATTCAAGGACAGTTCATTAGTGCATAAGACACCTTCATCATTGGATTCAAGGTCAGGTGTGACAACAGTTGATTCATCAAAATCGGAAATTTGCCTGTCAAAGAATGCTTCAGCCTGCTTGTACTTGTTTGAGTTCTCCAAATCATTTTCAATCAGGCTGTATTCAAATGCATCCACTGTCTCCTCTGGGATATCATCGATTTTGCCATCATAGAACAGGGTAATGTCTCTGAAGAAGAGGTTAGCTGATGTTCCGTCTAATATCAAATGGTGGAAATCATTGAGCAATACCACTTCTGAAGGTGTTTCAATGATTTCAAACCTGAATAATAAGTCATCATATAATGAGAATGGGCGTATGAACGCATCAATATCCTCTTTAGTTACTTCCACATCCTGTGTTGTGATTGTCACCAAATCTGAAATGTCGAGTTCATCATTTCGCTTTTGCAATATCTGCCCGTCTTTTTGGACAAGCTCCATTTTCAAATAGGAGTGCAAATCAATAGCATCAATGATTGCTTTCCTTAATTTTGCTGAATCCACACTCTTATCAAACCTGATGATCTTCGGCAGATTATATCCTATCTTATCAGGATTTTTAATGCAGTCAAAGTAAACTCCCAATTGGTTGTGAGTTAAAGGATAATATTCCCTCAATTCCGCTTCTTCAGTTTCAGATACCATATCCGCAGCATCAATCAACTCGACAATATCCAGAACATTTTTGGATTTCATCATGTCCATGATGCTTACATCGACTTTAAGCTCTTCGGAAATCCTTGCAAGTAGCTGAATAACAGTTAATGAAGTGAAACCAATGTTGAACAGATTGGTTGTGACTCCGAAATCGTCTTTTGAGATAATGTCCCTGCACATGTCCAATACAATTTGTTCCAATTCGTTTGAAGCCTCAACAACTTCAGTTATCTCATCATCAATTGATGGAAGCGGCAATTTTTTCCTATCCAATTTACCGTTAGGGTTCAGAGGTAACTCTTCTAATTGAATGAAGAATGTTGGAATCATATAATCTGTTAATTCCTGTGAAATGTCCTCTTTTAATTTATTGGTGTCAATTTCAGAGTCTGCAACATAGTATGCACATAAGTATTCGGTATCATTGATGACTTGAACATTAACAAACACCAAATCAATCCCACTATTTTTCAGTATGACATTCTCGATTTCACCGGTTTCTATTCTCAAACCTCTAAGCTTAATTTGTGAATCTGCCCTTCCGACAACCACAAGCTCTCCATCATCACGTTTATAACCCAAATCTCCAGTGTTATAATAAGGAATACCATTCTTGATATAGAATGCCTTCTCGGTTAACTCAGGTTTGTTCCAATACCCTGAAGAAACTCCAACACCTCCAATTGCAATATTTCCCACAATATGGTCAGGCAATGGATTATTGTCAAGATCCACAATTAAATCGATAGTGTTGTGGATAGGTTTTCCTTCAGATACATTACTGTCCTTCATAAGTTTTGCATGGGATGCAATGGTGACTTCTGTTGGACCATATGAGTTGTAAATGTCTGCATTGGTATATTTGACTAATGTAGGGTACAATGACTCTATGAACTTTTCACCACCAATTGTGATTACCTTGATGTCATTTAAAACCCTTTTGAAATCCTCGATTGTTAAATATTGCTGCAATCTGGATGGTGTTGCGGACATTCCATCAATTCCATGCTCCTTGATTAAGTTTGCCAGCCTAATTGGATTCATTGATGCTTCCTCATCTGCAAGCACCATTGGAACTCCATTCATTACTGATGCGAAGGCTTCACGTAAAAATGCAATGAAAGATGCGGTTGTAATGGACAGCATTTTAGAAACATCCCTCGCTATTGCATTTATTGGAGAGTTTTTTGGAGTAGGTTTGATGTAATTTGTAATGCTATCCTGTTTTATCATTACTCCTTTTGGAAGACCTGTTGAACCGGATGTGTAAATTAAGAATGCAATGTCATCATTTTTCAAATCCAATTTTGGATTTGTAGTGTTTGAGCCATTAAGCAAATTATCAATGCCTACTTCACCTGTAAGCGGATCGTCTGATATAATCATCTTACATCCGCTATCCTCCTGAATATGAGTAATTCTCTCTTGAGGATACTTAGGGTCAACCGGAATGAAAGAAACACCGGCTTTTAGGGAACCGATGAGTGCTATCATTAATTTAGAAGTCCTTTTCAATTTCAATATGATTTTATCATTTGTTTTAAAACCACTGTCAATTAATGAATTTGCAAATACATTTGCTTTAGCGTTAAGTTCTTCAAAAGTCAGATTAGCATCAACTGCATACACTACAATCTCATCTGGTTTTTTAGAAGCAACATATTCAAATTTATCTTTCAATAACGGTTCGTTTATATTTAATGTTAATTCCGCTTCTTTTTTAGCTATTTCATTTTCTTCAAAGTCAGTTAAAAGTGAAATATCTGAAGCATTTTCATTTAAGGAATTCATAAATTTGTTCAATACCACATTAATGCTTTCAACTAATGATTCCATCAATCCATGTGAATATAACTGGTCATTATAGCGTATTATAAGATTTATGTTTTCCAAATCCTCTTCCACATATATGCAAATGTTGAATTTTGGATAATCAAGTTCCAGCGGTTCGACATTAACCTTATTTCCGTTTTTCAATATCTTTTCATCAAACAGGCCTACTTGGTAAGCATAATAGATTTCCGGAATAAAATTATGTTCCTCAAATATTTTAGTGAATGGATATGATTCGTTATCGATTGTGTCGACAAAGGTTTCATTAACGGAATTAATGTAATCCAAGACACTTTGGTTGGTGTCAATTGTCATTGCAATCGGAAGTGACCTTACAATCATTGCCAATGTCTTGAAATACTTTGGATTGATTCTTCCATTGGAAATTGTGGTTAATAACATGTCCTTAGTGTATGAGAATTTTGATAATGTTAAAAGGGATGACGCTAAAAACAAGCTGTTAGGAGTTATTCCATTTACTTTAGAGAATTCGAAAATATTCTCCTTGTTGATTTGAACTGAAACCTCCTTAAGAGAACCTGATTCTTTTTCACCAGCCTTATCCGGATTGATTGAAGTCACATTTTCAATATCCGCCAGCCTATCTTCAAAGAACTCTTTGGATTTCAGGTATTTTTCACTTCCTTCAAGTTCTTTTTCATCTAAAATAAAGTCAAATCCGGAGCTAACTTCCTCTGCATCATTAATGTCATCATATTCATCCAATAGCTCATTAATGAATAGATTGACTGAAGTTCCATCAAACAAAATGTGATGAACATCCATGAGCAGGATTGTTTTATCCACAGTATGATAAATTTCAAAACGATACAATGGCCCTTTGAACAAATCGAATGGGCGTGCAAAACTGTTTTTAATCTCATCTGTTGCCGGATTTTCAAACACGTCAACATTAACAGGCTCATCGTCCTGCCTCTTAAGATATGTTTTTCCGTTTTCTTCAAATAATATGCTTTTCAGGTATGTGTATTTATCAACCAGGTTAACAATTGAGCTTTTAAGCTTTTCAACATCAATACCTGCCCCCAAATCAACAGCGGATGTGGTGTTGTAAATCAGCTTGTCCGGATGTTTTATGGATTCGAAGTAAACTCCCAATTGATTTTGGCTTAAAGGATATAATTCTTGCTTTTCATGGACTACCTCTGTCAATTCGCTTGGAGCATCGATTAGAGATGCCAAGTTCTGAATGTCCTTTGCATCATTGAGTTCCTTGATACTGAGTTGAACTCCCCAATTGGATGCTATTTCATAAGCTATTTTTATTGATGACAGTGAATTTAAACCTAACCTGACTAAATCTGTAGTGATACCGAATTTGTCTGTTTTTAGTATGTTAGAGATGATTTCGAATAATTTAATTTCAATATCTGTTTTCGGCTCAACGATTTCCTCAATGGCGAATTCAGGTGTTGGAAGTTCCTTGACATCCACTTTTCCATTTAAATTAAGAGGGAACTCATCCATTTTCATATAAAATGAAGGAACCATATAAGGTGTTACCTTTCCCTTTATAAATTCATTTAAGTCATCTTCATCAATTTCATCATCACTAATATAATAACATACGAGGTTATCATTTCTAAGTTCAACAACAACATTGGTGATTGATGGAGAATAATTCAAAACGACATTTTCAATTTCACCCGGCTCGATTCTTAAACCTCTAAGTTTAATTTGTCGGTCAATCCTTCCCTTAACCACTAATTCTCCGTCAAAAGTAAAATATCCTTGATCTCGAGTGTGAAGCATTCTTTTATTTTCCCAACAGTCAGAAAATGGATTTTCGACAAAGGTCTCATTGGTTTGCGCCTCATTATTGTGATATCCGAGAGCTAATTTCAAACTGGAGGCAACAATTTCACCAGGAACTCCTATTGGAAGAGGCATGTTATTTTTATCCAAGATATAAATCCATGTATTTCCAGCAGGATAACCAACGGGGATTTCATCCAATTGTGATGCTTTCTTTACATCCTGATAGGCCATTACTAAAGCTTCAGTAGACCCATAACAATTTATTAAATCTGTTTTACGACTTAAAATTGTTGGAGTTGCCTCTTTTAATCGTTCCCCCGCTATAATCATATTCTTTGTTTTAATTTCTGTTCGCTCCAATATTGTTGCTCCAAGAATTGTAGGTAAAATCAGAGCATCAAGAGGAGTGACCTGCAGAAATTCTATTAGTTCTGGGACATTCTCTTTAAGATATTCATTAATTATAATGCAGTTAGCTCCTTTAACAAAAGCAGAATACGATACAACAGAAAATGAAAAAGTTAAGTTAACATAACATGCAATGTCCGATCCGGATGTCAGGTATTTTGAAGAGTATAATGCTTCAAGTAAAAAAGTGTAATGGGAGGTCTTAACCCCTTTAGGATTACCTGTTGAACCTGATGTGAAATATATTGCAGCCAAATCACTAGCAACAACATTATTTGGAGATACCTCATCGGTGCCCCAATCTAACTCCTCAATATATAAAATATTTTTGTCTTCAAACTGTGAGGCATAATCAACTGTTTTGGAGGATATGATATAATTCATTCCACTCTCTTCGATAATATAATCAATCCGATCCTTCGGATAGGTTAAATCAAGAGGAACAAAAACAGATGCGTTTCTTGTAATTCCCATACATGAGACAATATACATTGGAATTCTTGGAAGCAAGACGCCAACACATTCCCCTTTTTCAACACCCAGATTATGCAATATTGCAGATAAAGCATTAATATATTTATCAAATTCCCCATAAGTTACATTAGTGATTGTATCAGAAATTGCTATTTGGTTTGGTGATTTTAAAGCATTTTTATGAATATAATCCATTATTGTTTCATTATTATTATCGAAATCCAGAGTGTCTGTTTTTGAAAACCTTTTCAAGATTTCCATTTCATTATCTGAAACAATATTTAAATCTTTTAAAAGAGTATCCTGATTTTCATCCATGCGTTTAATTATGTCCTTAATACTATCAATTAAAAATTCCATCTGAATCTGTGAAAAAATACTGTCATTATAAACGAATTCAATGGATTTTCCATCAAACAAACAGTTTAAAATAGATTTTTCATGAGGAACGAACTCATCATTAATCTTTTTGTTAAAAAAAGAATATGCATGCAATAATTCATTATCAAAAACATGCTCCTTCACTTGGATATTACTTATCAAATCATCCACTTCTAACAATAATGAATTAACTGAAATGTTCTCATTATAATCAAGTTTTAGAGGAATTTCATAATTATTTCTGTAAATTTTAAAAATTATTCCCTCAGACTGATTTATTCTGGATAAATAAATAATCATTGCTGAAATAAAAAAAGATTCATCAACTTCCCTATCAAAATTTAAAATTATTTGATTGAATGTTGATTCGATCACATTAGGCACATTTGTTAAACAATTATTATATTTATTTAAATTTTTCATAGCATCACCAAAAAATCAAAATAAACTCATTCAAATTTACTAAAACATCACAAAAAAATCAACTCATTCAAATTTACTAAAACATCACAAAAAAATCAACTCATTCAAATTTACTAAAACATCACCAAAAAATCAAAATAAACTCATTCAAATTTACTAAAACATCACCCAAAAATCAAATAAACTATCAAAATAAAAGTGTGAAAAATTATAAGCTATTGATAATACCTGTCCTCAAAGGAAATCTCATCCAATTGGTATTTTTCCCATTCCCTCTTGTTTAAAACTATTTCAAGTTCTTGAGGAGTGATAACCGGTTTTTCATACATTTGAGAGTCATCAATAGCTATTCTAGGACATGCTGTGACAACAAAACCCTGCAGTTCCATATATGGAAGGAGAACATCAGGGTTGACATGGTCCAATACGATTATATAAGCTTCCATGCCCTCCTCTTTGAGAATCTTCTTCAGCTCCTTGGCAAGCTTCATCCTGTATTGACCTTCCTTGGATGAGACAATTATCCCCCATTTTTGAACTGTCTGGGCCTTGATGATTCTTGCAAATCGTATCCTTAGAATCCTATCGGCATATTCGTCCATTTTTCTTATCTCACCGCTGTAAGGGTCTATGGCAAGCACAACGGATTTGGTGAACAACCTAATGCCTAAAGGGTGGAAATTGCCGCTTCCAATAAAGAGATAAACTTCAGCATCAAGATTCTTGATTGATGAGAAATTGCATCCTAAGACCTGGCCCTTCTTGGTGCTGCGGGATGAGCCTACAACAACCTCCTTTCCATTATCCTCTAAGAAATCAACCATTTCATCCAGAAGATGAAGATGCTGGGCTGTTGTGGCAACAGCAACCTTTGAATAGTCTTCCAGATATTCAAGTGCATTTTCCAAATGCTTTTTAATATTGATCTGCGCCTTGGCCGGCAGGAACATTGTCGGGATGGAGTACTTGAGAGGAAGGGGAGTGTGGCCGTAATGAACTATGAAATCCACTATGCCCTTCATCTTGCGGTCGGATACGTCGCAGGCTCCAAAGCAGGGATCACCTGATATGATGACAGTAGCGTCGGTCTTATCCTCGATTTCACGAGCAATAGCTACAGCCTGCATCTTGAGGCCTTCAGGAAACTGCAAGCCTACATTTCTAGCATCCACAGCCTTGATTCTAGCTATGACCTTGTCAAGTTCCATATCATATAAAGACATTTTATCAAAACAGAATAAAAAAATAGAAAGTTAATAATATCTTGTTTAATAAGCCTAAACCTCAAAAAAGTTTTTTAAAAGATTTCAAGCATATATTTTAAGATACCATTTAACTCAAATTAAGTCAACAACTGGTTAAATAATTCAAAAATATTAAACATCTACAGAGTCTACAACAACTTTTCCTTCTTCAACATGCAGGGAAACAAGTGTTAAAAGCTCAACTCCCGTATTGGTTTCAACAATCTGCTTGCCTTCGCCTTTTGCAACCGCGACAATGACATCAAGCAGATTAACTCCGATGAGCTTCAATTCATTGATTACAGAAGTCAATGTGCCTCCGGTACTTACAACATCGTCAATCAATATTATGTTGTCTCCTTCGTTTAAATCGTTGATATATAATTTTGATGTGCCGTAGCCTGTTGATTTTGTAATTACATGCTCTCCAGGAAGTCCGTACTCCCTTTTACGGATGACTACAAAAGGAACTCCTGTTTCAAGTGATAATGCAGTAGCAAGGTGAATTCCCATTGCTTCAACCCCTACGATCTTATCGATTTTACTGAAATCCAGTTTTTCCTTAAGATAAATGGAGATTTCCTTCAAGACCTCAGGATCAAGTGCAGGCACTCCATCGCTTAAACCATGTACAAAATAATCATAATCGCCCTTTTTAACCACAGGTGCTTTTTCCAAAGACTCAACTAATTTTTCAAGCATTCTTAAACCTCAAACTAATTGGAATAAAACCATAAAAAATTTCATTTTCAATAATTTTATATCAAAAGATGAATAAATTTTTATATACTATTAATTTTATACAATATAGTTAATAAAGATTAATAAAATCAGGGCTAATCAAATTTCATGAAGCAAAATCACGGCCCTATTCAAATATGAACAAGTCAATCGACATAATAATCCGATTTAAATCCGAAATAAGTCGGCAAACAGTTAGATTGAATACAAATAAGTCAGACAGACTATTAAATCAGAATTATCAAATTTTACGGAATATCGAGGAGATATTATGCTAGGCAATCTAGGTGAAAACCTTACAAACACTATGAAGAAACTGGCTGGAATGAGTGTTATCGATAAAAAGGTTGTAAAAGAAGTCGTTAAGGACATTCAAAGAGCTTTGATACAATCAGATGTGAACATCCAGCTTGTTTTGAAATTATCTAAGAAAATTGAAGATCGTGCTCTTAATGAGGAACCTCCAAAGGGAATCACACCAAGAGAACATGTTATCAGAATCATCTATGAAGAAATGGTGGAATTGCTAGGTTCTGAAGCTCAAGAGCTTAAAATCGATGCCAAGCCATTCAAAATCTTATTCCTTGGTCTTCAAGGTAGTGGTAAGACCACCACCATTGGAAAACTATGCTATTACCTTCAGAAAAAAGGATTCTCTCCAGCAATTGTGTGTACAGACACATGGAGGCCGGCTGCATACGAGCAATTGAAACAATTGACTGATGAAATGCAGATTCAGCTTTACGGAGACCCTGAGAACAAGGATGCTCTGGATTTGGCCGAGAAAGGTCTTAAAAAGTTCAAAAATCAAAAAATCATCATTTTCGATACTGCGGGAAGGCACAGCAATGAAGCTGACCTGATTGAAGAGATGAACAGACTGGACAAGATAATCGAACCTAACGAATCCATTCTTGTCATTGATGGAACAATAGGCCAGCAGGCTGGAGAACAGGCAAAAGCATTTTCAGAAGCTACAGATATCGGTTCAATCATTATCACAAAACTCGATGGTACTGCAAAAGGAGGAGGCGCATTATCCGCAGTTGCTGAAACCGGCGCTCCGATTAAATTCATAGGTACTGGTGAGAGAATCGATGAATTCGAGGCATTCGACCCAGAAAGATTCATATCAAGACTGCTTGGTATGGGAGACATCAGAAGCCTGATTGAAAAGGCGGAAGAGGTTATTGATGAGGATATAGCAACCGAAACCATGAATGCCATGCTCAGCGGCAAATTCACCTTAAAGGACATGCAGAATCAGTTTGAAATGATGAACAGCATGGGGCCTATGAACAAGGTGATGAACATGATTCCAGGACTCAGCGGAAAAATCCCTAAGGAAGCCAGTCAGATGACCGAAGACACAATCGAACATTTCAAGGTCATAATGTCTTCAATGACTGATGAGGAGATGGAGAATCCAAAGATTATCAAGCACTCACGCATACAAAGAATCTCCCGCGGCGCAGGTGTTAGTGAAAGCGATGTGAAGGATCTTTTGAAATACTACAACAACACCAAGAAGGCCATGAAAGGAATCAGCCGCAGGGGAATGGGTGGAGGAGCCATGAACAGGCTTATGGGCCAATTCATGAACCGATGATCTCCATGATTATTTAAAATTTATATTCTTTAAGTGGATTTAATTAGACAATGGATTTACTAATTAAATCCCAAAAACTACAAAAACTGATTTAATTAATCAATAAAAAAAATGAATCGATTCTTAAATCACTGAACTTGTTTTCTAAATAGCTATCAAGCTATTGATTTATTTATTCTATTTTTAAAAATACAAATTGAGGAATTTAATTGGATAAGGAAATACTTGCTAAAGCTTCAAGCTTAATAGAACTTACAAATGGAAATATCTGCAATCACTGCCTCGGACGTAAATTTTCAGATGTTGTGAAAGGAAATGGAAACGTGGAAAGGGGGGAGAAGATTCGAAAGGCCCTTGAACTTCCAGAATATGATGAAGATACTAAATGCGACATCTGCAGCGACATTTTCAAGGAAATAGATTCAAGCCTCCTCGATTTGGTATGTGAAAAAATCGACTTTCTGGAAGTTGAATTCGACACTTTCGTTGTTGGATGCAAACTGCCGAAGGAGATAGTTGAGAAGGATGCTCTAATAAGTGAAAAGCTCGGACTTGATGTGGAAATCCTGAAAAGGGAAGTAAATCGAGAAATGGGAAAGCTTCTTGAGAAAAACCTCCCTCAGGAGGTGGACTTCGACAAGGAGGATGTCATCATAATGGCGGACTTTAGAAGAATGCTTAAAGAAGATGTGGAGAATCCGGTCCAGGTAAGAATACAAATCAATCCTATTTTCATAGAAGGACGATACAACAAGCTTGTGAGAAACATTCCCCAGACCAAATGGCCATGCAGGAAATGCAAAGGCAGGGGATGCGAGGCCTGCAACTTCACAGGAAAGCAGTATCCTGAATCTGTTGAAGAGCTCTTGTCCCAGACCGCATTGAAATACTCCAAAGGCTATGAGGCAAAATTCCATGGCGCAGGCAGAGAGGATATCGATGTGAGAATGCTTGGAGACGGCCGTCCATTCGTCCTCGAGATAAAGGAGCCGAGAATCAGAAAGCTCGACCTGGAGAAAATAGAAAGAGAGGCAAATGAAGCAGCCCTTGGAAAAACAGCCTATCACAACTTGAAGTATACAGTCAGAAAAAGGAAAGCTGAAATCAAGACTTCCTCTCCAGATACCTACAAGGTCTACAGGGCGCTTGTGGAATGTGAAGACGAGATAAGGGAAGAAGACCTGGACAAGCTGCAGTCACTGCACACCATCCAGCAGAGAACACCTATAAGAGTATCCCACAGAAGAGCAGACAAGATTAGAGAAAAGGAAGTGAAAGAGCTGAGCTGCAAATACATCAATCCACACAGCTTTGAGATGATTATAAAAACAGAAGGGGGATTGTACATCAAGGAGCTGATTTCAAGCGACGAAGGCAGGTCCAAACCAAGCGTTAGCGAAGTTCTGGGCACTCAGGCAATCTGTGCTGAATTGGATGTTATTGAAGTCGGAATCAAGTAGCCCCTTTGGAAAAATCCGAATAGAGATTGAAAATCCGACTCCATTAAAACGACTGAAAAATGTAATCCAAACTAAAAAAAATTTAATTCCAATATTTTAAAAATCATATTGAAAATCCTGGGACTGTATCAAACTTGAGTGATTTTAAAAAATAGTATTTTTTTGTTAAAACTTTTTTTCTTCGTTAAATTGTTTATTTTTTGAAAATAAGGATAGA
>OMVY01000013.1 GCA_900314635.1 uncultured Methanobrevibacter sp. | reverse complement strand
AAATTCAGAACAAAATTGGGATTTTTCAACCACATCAGACACCGAATAAAGGGCTGGATTGAAAATCAAAAAAATCAACTAACAAATTGACAGTCCCCAAGAATAAAATATAAAACTTTATTAAAGGTAAAATAAAAAATATTAATCATATCTTAATAAACTATTGTATTTGGAGGAAGACTATGTTGGATAAGTTGCTTGTAAAAGATTTAATGACCAAGGATGTTCTTACAGTTGATAAGGAAGTGGAAACTGTATTCGCATTCGAAGAACTGATGAAAAACAAGATTAGTGCAATGCCTGTTTTAGATGGTGAAAAAATGGTCGGTATTGTTACCGCTACTGATTTGGGACACAATTTGATTTTAGACAATTATCAATTTGGAACCAAGGTTAAAAGCGTAATGGTAACTGATGTTGCTTGTGTTTCACCTGAAAACACTTTAAAAGAAGCTGTCTGTGTAATGTTTGACAAGGCTCCTGGGGAAAATATCATAAACCAGCTTCCAGTAGTTGAAGATGGAAAGTTAATAGGTATTTTATCTGATGGAGATATTATCAAAGCAATTAAAAACGAATTTTAATTTTTAATAATTCTTTTATTTGATTTTCATTGCTTGGATCTTTTTTTTGTTATTTGCTCTTCTTTTAATTTATTTTATTATCCTTTTTTCACTACTTTCATTCTATGTTTTTTACTTTTTTTATTGTTTTCACTATTTCTATGTTTTTTTATTTTTCAATGGTTTGAGAGACTTTTTTTAATATTTTACATAAGTTTAAATAATATTAATATAAAATATATTATTGGCTAGACTGGAGGGTTAGGAGTCCTCTGTAAACACAAATCTCCTTTGGTGTAGTCGAAATTTAGGAGGCGGCATGTGGATTTAATTGCGGCCTGTAAAATTAATGCTGAAACTTCGTCCTGCAGGATCAATGGTGACAAAAGTCTTACTGGAGGGTAATTCTCAATTGTCTTAGTTTTGGGAACGTGTCAGGCCTGGAAAGGAGCAGCTCTACCAATTACAGCTGATGCTTGTAGAACCGCGAGGTGGAGTTAGTTTTGCAGATAACTGTTATTAATGAAGTGTGTCCACTCCTTTATGTGCCATTTTTTAGTAATCAACTAAGTTTTGAGCAATTTTTTAGTTTCATCTCAAGTTTTGACTATTAAAAAAGAAAACTTTTTATATTTGTTTTAACATATGATTGTGTGTTGGCAGTAAATGTTAACTTTTTTTGCATTAGTCGGGATGGCCCAGCCTGGTACGGCGTCGGACTGCTAATCCGATGGTCAATAGACCTCCGGGGTTCAAATCCCCGTCCCGGCGCTTTTTATATTTTCAATTTTTCTTTTTTTTAAAACTTTATTAAAATGAATTCTGCTATTTTTTGCATAGTTTTTTATTTTTAAAAAAGAGTTAAATGAAGTTTTTCACGAATTAATCTTATTTTTAACCAAAAAAATAAAGTTTTAAATTGAGTTACAATTTAAAACAAAATAAACAAATTTTAATTTAAAAGCTTATGGAACTGTATTTGCCTAAGAGCTTGTAGTTTTTTATATTCCAGTTTTTAACAACTCCAAAAGAGTTTCTGTAGCTGGTTGTATCTCCTGCAACCCATGTGTCCTCGATTAGGAATTCCGCCCAGACATGTCCTGATGTGTATCCTGTAGAAAATTTGCAGTTATTCGCATTCACATATCTTGCAGGAATTCCAGCAGACCTTGCCAGGGCAACTGTCAAGTGGGCTTGGTCAACGCAATTTCCTTTTTTGCTAACTAATAGTTTAGCGGCTCCTTTGCGGGTATTCGGATATTTTTCATAAGCTATATTATCACGAACCCAGTTGAAGATTTTTTTAGCTTTCTGCAGATTGTTTTTGCAGTTTTTTGTTAATGATTCAGCTAGTTTCTTAATATTTGCATTCTTCACTTGGCAATTGGTGGAGGAACTTAGATATTCCTTTAAAGGCTCTCCTTTGTATTTTGAGTTCAATATGCTTTTTGGAATCAATTTTATAATTGCTTTGTTGATTTTCACGGTTTTTACAGTTGTTTTGCTTGTGGTTTTTGTTGTTTTAGTTGCAGTATTTTTTGCAGCTGTCTTGTTTGTGGTTTTTGCTGTTGTTTTAGCAGCTGTACTCTTGTTAGTGCTTGCAGTAGTTTTGCTGGTACTATTACTGGTTGCAGCGCTTACACCATTTAGATTAAGCTTAAGCAGACTATTGATCTTGCTGTTTATATCACTTAATTTTGCATTTATATTGAAGTTGATCTTTGTGGTTTGGTCTTCGTAAGAAAGTGATAAGTTCGCTTGTATGCTGGAGCTATTGATTTTGGAGCTGGAACTAGTTTTATTCGCAGTATTCGGTTTGAATTTGCTTAAATTTTGAATGCTCACCTGACTTGAGAGCTTTTTATTCTTATTGTAATAATCCAGGCTTTTTGAAAATGCATATACCAATTCGCCATAAGGTATTCTTAAATTGGATGATTTAATCCAGGTCTGAGCCTTTTTATTTTTCTCCATATATTTTATGGTTGAATTTGCAAGCTTCAGGTATTCTGACTTTTTCAAAGTTCCTGTTGCTGCAGCGTAATTTAAATTTGACGGTTCATTGACAGTTATGGATTTAATTTTAAAATTATTGACATTTTTGTTTTCATTAATCTTTTTTAAAGCATAAGCTGCCAGATATAAATACTGGGAAGTTTTATAGCTCTTTTTATCAATAGTTACAGATTTAGGCAATTCTCCATTTTTCTCGATATGGTTTTTGACAATAGAAGCCTGTGAGATGATTTTACTGATAGGAACTCCGTTATTATCATAGTTGGAAATATTCTCTAGCGCAATGGAACTTGCCAGTTTTTTATTGCTGTTGTGATATGCCAGGTTTCTAGCTATTGCAAGAATAAACTGGGTATAGGGAATTTTTCCTTTGCTTGAATTGATAGTGTTTGGAGCTTTTTTGTATCTGTCTATGTATTTGATGACATTTGCGGATAGCTTCTTATACTCGGATTTTTTAATGCTTCCTGTTTTAAGCGAATATTTCAAGCTAGTAGGGTTTTTAACGCTTTTTGCCATGATCTTGCTTGAGCCGGTATCATTCAATGCCTTGCACATCAGGTATAAAAACTGTGGAGAAGTGTAGTTCTTATTGTTTATTGTTATGGAACTTGGAAGCTTGCCGTTTGTTTCCACATATTTGACAAATGTTGAAGATCCCTTGATAATACTGCTAGCCTTTATGTATTTGGAATTCACATTATTTGCAGTGCTTGTGGTAGTTTTTGTGCTTGTACTGCTTGTAGTGCTTTTTACATTTGTTGTGCTGCTTGACTTCACGCTTGTTGTGCCGGATGCACTTAAGTTTTTATTTTCACTATTGCTCACACTTGATAATCCATTTGCATTATTGTTTGTGCTTGATAATCTAACCTCTTTTGCTGTTACATCACTATTGTCCAAGGCAGTATTCAATAACTCATTATCAACTGAATTATCATTCATTGCTTGTTTTTCTAATCCTGCATTATCCACATTTGCAGCATATGCCGTATTCAAGCAAATGCAGACCAATGCTATCACTATTAGAAAAGCCGTTTTCTTATTAATACTAACACCTCATTTAAAATAGTTTGATCTATTCTTTAATTCGAGACTTGAAAATGGCCTGTTTTCAAATCATTAGACAAGCTTTTCAATTTGGTTTAATTTTCTAAAATATTCCAAATCTTTTCAATTTTTAAAAATTATCTGGAGATAAATCCTAAATCTTTTCAATTTTTAAAAATTATCTGGAGATAAATCCTAAATCTTTTCAATTTTTAAAAATCTGTGGATAACCTTTCGATTGATGAAGCTTATCAAAATTTTCTAAAATTAAAGATTAGATAATCTTTTCTTTTACTGATTAAACCTTATAAATTTAGTCAAAATGCGAAAATATTATTTTATGATTTGTAATATATGTATAAAAAGAATATTTGTCGAGTATTATTAACTTAAAACATTTTTATCTCTTTAAAATTTTATTTGAAATTTTATTTATATTGTTTTTTCTAAAATGAGCTGATTTTTATATATGGTTTGACATATTTGTTTTTAACTTTATGCATGATTTTAAATTTTTAAACTTCAAAAAATATATTATATAAACTTATTAATCTGTTTCAATAAAATTTATATTGTAATTTGTCTAAAGAGTTGATTTTATGTTTTATGAATTAAACAAGTGTGAGAAGAATCCATTAAGGGAGGATATCAGGTTTGCATCTGTCTATCCTAATGTTTATAAAACAGCGATGAGCTCTTTAGGCTATCAGATAATATACGGCTTGGTGAATGAAAGAGAGGACTCTTATTGTGAAAGGGTTGTTTATCCATCTGTTAGAAGCTTGGAAACCAACAGTCCCTTGAGAGATTTTGATATCATTTCATTCACAATCCAGTATGAACAGGACTATTTCAATGTTTTGGAAATATTAAGAAAAGCTGAAATTCCACTGAGAAGAAAGGACCGGACAGACAATGATCCTTTAATCATTGCTGGTGGACCTTGCGCCACTGCAAATCCACTCCCTCTCTCAGATTTCATAGATGTTTTTGTAATAGGGGAGGCTGAAGTGGTTCTTGATGACTTTTTAGACCTTTATCTTGATTTGAAGAAGGATGGCCGATTTAATAGGAATGATTTAAGTCCTTTCCTGGATATTGAAAGCTTGTATATTTCAGAATTTAAAAATAATGCAAAAATAGCCGTTCTTGATGATATGAATAATGCCTACCAGCTGACCCGGCCGATTATCACTCAAACCGATGACGAGGACTTGATGCCTGTTTTCTCAAATTCCATTTTTCTAAATGTGTCCAGAGCATGCACCAGAGGATGCAGGTTCTGCATGTCCAGCTATTTATATCGCCCTCAAAGAGAAGTTGAAGCTGATTTGCTGGTGGATACGGCTTTAAAGATTAGCGAGAACACTGGACTTAAAAAGATCAATCTTATAGGCGCTGCGGTTTCAGATTATTCGCATATTGATTATCTTATAGAAACACTAAGAGAAAAAGGTTTTGTAGTTTCCACTCCATCCATGCGTATTGAATCCATCACAAGGGATATTCTGGTATCTTTAAGAAAAAGCGGATTGAAAACCCTGACAATAGCTCCTGAATCAATAGAATCTATTAGGAAAAAGATAAACAAGGATATTCCGGATGAAAAGATTTTCGAAGTGGTAAGAGATGCTGTGGATCTGGGTTTTAACATAAAATTATATTTTATTATAGGTTTATCTAGTTCAAGCGATGAAGATATTGTGGAATTGAAGGACTTCATTAAAATTATTGATTCAATGAAGTATGATATTGATTCAAATTCCAAATCTTCAAGCAGAAAAGCCAAAGTTTCAATTAAATTTAGTGTTAATCCACTTATTCCAAAGCCCCATACTCCAATGCAATGGAATGCCTATGACATGAAGGACATAAAGTCTAAGATAAGATATCTTAAGAAAAACCTCAAAGGCGTCGACATCAAATTCGATAGCGCAAAGATGGGCTTGATTCAGTATGTCCTCTCCTGCGGTGACAGGGATATTGGAGAACTGCTTGAAAAATCTCTCACTCGAAAGATTTCAATGAAGGAATGGAAGGAAAATGCTCCGAATTACAGTTTAGGCGACGAATTGCCTTGGGATCTTATTGATGTAAGTGTCAGCAAGGAGTTTTTAATCAGTGAGCATGAGAAAATGGAAACCAAGGATCAGACTCCATGGTGCGAGGAATTTGGATGTTATGACTGCGGAGCTTGTCATTAATTTTTTATTTATTCTTTTTTTTTAAATTAGAGGGTGTGTCACGAATGTGACCATTTTCACTTTTTTTCTTAACTAATTTTCCTTTAAATTTATATACGATGAAGTACAATCTATTATTATAGAAACAAATAATTTAGGTTGTATATTTTATGGTTTTAAGAGATGATACAATTAATCAACAACTTTTAGTTCCTCTCGACTTGAGAAACCTGATTCCAAAAGACCATCCTTGTTATTTTATAAAAAACGTCGTCGACACAATGGATTTCACAGAAGTCCATAAAAAATTCCAAGGAAAACCTGGCGAATCAGCTTATTCAAGAGCAATGCTCCTCAGAGTGGTCCTAATGGGAGCATATGATGGCGGATTATCCAGCAGACAACTAGAAGAACAAGTCAACACAAATATCGCTTACATGTACCTCGCAGGGATGCAAAAGCCAGATTTCAGAACTTTCGCAAGATTCAAAGAACAAAACAGAGAATTAATCGACCAAGCATTTAAAAAAAGCGTTGAAATCGCAAAAGAAGAAGGTTTAATAAAATTACACCAAATCGGATTCGATGGAACAAAGATCAAAGCAAAATCATCTCTCAACAACATAACCAACAAAAAACAACTTAAAACACTCAGAGAAAACATAGAAAGAAGCATGGAACTGGATAAGGAAGAAGATGAATTATTTGGTGATGAATCTGGAAATTCAGTCCCATAATCCTTAATAAGCAAAAAAGAATTCCAAAAAATTTCCGAAAAAATAGAGCAAAAATCAGAAAATGACCGAAACCAAGAAAAGCTACGATCAAGCAGCAAAAACCTGCTAAAAAAAGCAAGCACTAACAAAGAAGATGCAGAAAAAGTATTAAAGCAAATAGACTATCTTGAAGGAAAATTAGAGGAATCAGGCAAAGATATCGTCAGCATTTCTGATCCAGACGCCCGCATGATGATAAACAAAAAAGGGCGCTGGGAATTTTGTTACAATTATCAAATCGCAGTGGACTCCTACAAAGGAATTATAATCTCTACTGCTTTATCTCAGAATCCAACTGATTTTAATGAGCTTCAACCACAAATTGACACATTAGAATCAATTGTTGGACCATTGGAAGAAAATACTCAAATTTTGGCGGACAATGGTTATTCGACCGATGAGGCCACAGATTATCTTGAAGATAAAAACTTGGATGGGTATATAGCAAGTAGAAAAGTGGCTAGAAAAGATAAAAATCTCATAAAATCTGGGAATCCTTATTCTAAGGATAATTTTACCTATGATGTTGAAAAAGGGACTTATATTTGTCCGTTAGGACAAATATTGGAAAATCAAAAGGACTATGTGACTAAGAAAAACAAGCGAAAAATCGTTTATTGGTCAAATAACTGTAAAAATTGTCCGAAACAGCTTGAATGTGTTGGAAAATATCGTTATAGGACAATTACGGATTATGGTGTCCCGTCTAAGATTCGTATGCAGCGAAAGATGGAATCTGAGTGGGCTCAGGAAATTTATAGTTTGCGTTCACAGGTAGTTGAATTGCCGTTTGCAGACTTGAAACATAATTTAATGTTTAATGAGTTCACTACAACAGGTTTAGAACGTTGTAGTAATGAAATTAAGCTTTTAGCGACTGGTCAGAACTTTAAACGGATTTATAATGAAATAAATAAAAAAGAAAACACATAAAAAAAATAAAAAAAGTAGATTTTTAAAAAACTGATAAATTTTTTTCTGGAAAAAAATTGATCTTTTTTTTAGGAATTTTTTTCACAAATTCTTAATTTGTGACACGTCCTCAATTATTTTTTAAAATTTAATAATGAA
Source organism: uncultured Methanobrevibacter sp. (assembly GCA_900314635.1). Taxonomy (GTDB): domain Archaea; phylum Methanobacteriota; class Methanobacteria; order Methanobacteriales; family Methanobacteriaceae; genus Methanobrevibacter. The sequence continues at coordinate 39,465 of OMVY01000013.1, read as the reverse complement.
ATTTAATGGGTGCAAACTAGTTTTTGGTTTAAAATTCTTAAATAAATGGGATTTTAATAGGTGCAAACTATTTTTAGTGTTAAATTCTTAAATAAATATAAATTTTAAGAGTTACAAAATAATTATAGAATTAATAATCATGTTTTATTTTTTAAAAATTATTTTGAAAAATTTTCATTTCAATTATTAAAAACTTATTTGAAAAATTTTCACTTAAATTATTTGAATTCATTATAAGGCGATAAAATGTTAAATCCTGCAAAAAGAGTCGAATCAATAGAATTATCACAGATTAGAAAAATGTTTGAAGTTGCAAATCCAGATGCAATCAGCCTGGGTCTTGGAGAGCCGGACTTTGATTTGCCTGAAAATATCAAAATGGCCATCAAGCAGGCTGTTGATGATAATTTTTCCCATTATACTTCAAACAAGGGAGACATTGAATTGAGGGAAGCTATTGTTGAAAAGCTAGACAAGGACAACAGCATCAAAGCCACACCTGATGATGTAATCGTCACCTGCGGTGCAAGCGAATCATTATATGCCTGTGCTCAGGCATTATTCGACAAAGGCGATGACGTGCTTATTCCTAATCCGGGATTCCTCTCTTATGCGGCTGTAGTAAACCTTGCTGAAGCTAATCCGGTTGAAGTTTCAACCCCAATAGAAAACGGATTCAAGTTGAAGGTCGATGATGTTCAGGAGAAATTAAGCAAAAACACAAAGGCATTGATTATAAATTCCCCGTCAAACCCTACCGGTGCTGTTATAGACAAGGAAGACATCAAGGGAATAGCAGATCTTGCAACAGACCATGGCTTTTTCATTATCGCCGATGAGATCTATGAAAAGATTGTTTATGGAAACAACAAGAATTATTCTCCTGCCCAGTACAGCGATAATGTGATTACAATCAATGGATTTTCAAAAACATATGCAATGACCGGCCTTAGAATAGGATATCTTGTAGCTAATGAAAACATCAATGATGAATTCCTCAAGGTTCACCAATACTGCACAGCATGTGCAAGCTCCATTTCTCAAAGAGCCGCATTGGAAGCACTTACAGGTCCTCAGGATAGTGTAAAGATGATGGTTGGTGAATTTGAAAAACGAAAGAACCTGATTGTATCAAGACTGAATGAAATGAGTCACGAGTGTCCTGACTGCGGAGGAGCATTCTATGTATTCCCTAAAGTGGAAAGGCCTCATGATTTCGTAAAAGCGGCAGCTGATGCTGGTGTGATAGCTGTTTTAGGAGAAGCATTCGGCAGTCTGGGTAAGGATAATGTTAGAATGTCCTATGCGACTTCATATGAAAACATTGAGAAGGCAATGGATATTTTAGATGGTTTGGAATATTAAACCCACTTTTTAAATTGCCTTCGGCAATTTAAAACCTGGACTAAAATTTTTTCTTTTTTTAATTCCAACTAAAATATTTTTTTCTTTTTTTAATTCCAACTAAAATATTTTTTTCTTTTTTAATTCCAAGTAAATTTATCTCCTGACTATCAGGTTCAATATTTCTTATTTTTTTATATTTCAAAAAGTATTACTATTTTTTTCAATTTTGCTTTTTTTTATTAAAAACATTTATTTACTAGAAAAACTTAATAATCTATTAATAAATTAATTTTTGAGAATTATTATTTAGTTATGCCAAAAAAATAGCAATTTGGTTTGATTAAATTTTAAAATATTTAGTTTTACCAAAATTTAGATGCTTGAAATTCATTAGTAAAATTAAATATCTGGGATTTTTTAAAAGCAAATTAATCATGTATTGAAATGTCTGTGATAAAATGGGTAAGAAAGCAAGAGAAAAAGCTGGAAAGAAAGCGGCGACTGTGGGAATTGTGGGAAATATTTTTTTAACAGTTTTCAACTTTGCTGTCGGTTTTTATTCTGGAAGTTATGCTCTTATTTCCGAAGGTGCTCATACCATATCTGATATAACCACATCGGTTATTTCATATGCAGGTTTTGTTGTTGGTAGCAAGCCTGCAGACAGGGAGCATCCTTTAGGACATGGCAGAGCCGAAGCTGTTGCAGGATTGATAATTGTGGTTTTCCTGTCAATTGTAGGTTTTGAAATTTTCAGCGGAGCTATTGAAAAGATCTTCTTTGGCGCTCCAATCACCACTCCCAGTTATTTGGCTGCAGGCATGGCCTTTGTTGGAATTATCGTGAACTTTGCAATGAGCCAGTATATCATCAATCTTGGACGGCAGATAAAAAGTCCTGCGATTGTTGCTGATGGTCAGCATCAAAGGGTGGACATCATATCATCAATCAGCATCCTGGTAGGTGTTGTGGTTGCAAATATGGGTTATCCTAAATTGGACCCGATAATCGGTCTGATAATAAGCTTGATGATTTTTAAAACAGCTTTTGAAGTTGCAAAGGATAATCTGGATAATATCATGGGAAAGATTCCTTCTGAAGAGCTTGTGGAACAAATAAAAAAAGCGGCATTGTCTGTTGATAATGTATGCGGCGCACATGATATCAGAATTAATTATTTCGGATCCTATGCTACAGTAACCATGCATATTGAAGTCCCTCAAGACTTGAATATTGTGGAAGCTCATGAGATTTCCCATGAGGTGCAGGATGAAGTGATAAGCGATATAGATATCATTCATGGAGTGACTGTTCATACATGTCCTGTTGGAATAAAATATGACCACACTCAGCAACTTGATCAACAATAGATTTTAATTCATGATTTATTTTTTCACTTCTTTTTTTTCTTGGTTTTTCCTGTGGGTTTTTTTACTATTTTTTTCTTGGTTTTTCCTTTGGGTTTTTTTACTATTTTTTTCTTGGTTTTTCCTGTGGGTTTTTTTACTATTTTTTTCTTGGTTTTTCCTGTGGGTTTTTTATAATTTTTTTTCTTGTTTTTTTTATAATTTTCATACTTAAAATCTATTCAATTTAACATTGTTTTTTTAAGTAAATTCCTAATTTTTAAGTATTATTTTGACAATATTTATAGTTTTTTTAAAAATGCAGTAAATCGCTTTATTTTTTATAAAAGATTTATTTAATCCTTTTAATTAGCTAAAAACCATTTTAATCAATAATTTAATTTAAAAATTTTATTTCCATAGTCAATTTTTTATTTGGATTAATTAAAACAAAAATATTGAAAATATTTTGATGGATTTTTGTTCTTTTTTTACTTAAATTCCTTATATTTGTTTATATTTTTATTATTTTATTCATATTCAATTAAATTTTTATAAAATAATGATTTTTAGCTAGTTTTTAGACTAAATGAGATTAATCAATAGTTTTTTAATTTTATTCATTTTATGTTGTTTAAATTAACTTTAAACTCTTAATTACTATTCAATTAAAAATTTACACTTTATAAGTTCGTAAGTTTTAAAAAAATATGCATATTGATTTTTTTAGCTAATTTGAAGTTTAATTAATCCTTATTTAATTAAAAATCCATGGAAAACCTTTATATACCTAAAGAACGATATTAACTAATAACATTAAAAAAGTATTATCTAGCTTTAGGTGAAAAAATTATAGTTATTTCAATTTTTTTAGAAATTTAATTTGTGAAAAATTAATTCTAGAAAGGCATTGATTTAAGGATAGTTGAAAATGTATTCTAGATATTTTTTAAATTATTTTTTCTAAATTTCATTTCTTGAAATAAATTTTTTTGGATAATTCTTCATAATTTGAGGAATTGGTTCTTTTTTTCCCAGACTTTTAGAATATTTTTAATATTTTTTTAGTGTATTGAGGTGAAATCATTTCGTTAGAGAATAAAGCATTACTTCTTGTGTTATGCTTGCTAGTATTATTGGCAGGTGTTTCCACAGTTTCAGCAAGTAATGTCGAGGATGTGTCAAATAATTCAAATTCTCTTGGAACCAGTGATTATGATAATATTGCATTAGATACCAACTCAATTGAGAGTTTAGACAGTTCAAGTCAGGCGGAAGATAACGCTGTTGGTTCAACAGAATCCGATGAAGAAAATTCCGAAGCCTTAAGTTCATCATCAAATCATGATGTCGTGGCTTCTACAAGTGAAAATACCATATCTTCTACAGATTCTACCACTTTAAGCTCCAATGCCAGTTCAAGCACTAATGACACAAAGACTACTAAATGTGCTACCCAGCTTAAAATTACTTCCTCAACAAAAATATATTACAGAGGAGGCACTTTTAAGGTACGATTATTAAATCAGGATACAGGCAAGGCTTTAAGCGGCAAAAAGGTGAAAATTACCATCAATGGTAAAACCTATACCAGAACCACAGATTCCAAAGGATATGCAAGCAAAGACCTTTTCTATAATAAGACTGTCAAAATCAAGGTAAGCTTTGCAGGTGACAGCAGTGCCAAAAGCAGTTCTGTTTCAGCAAAACTGGCACATAAGATATCCAAATCCTCTATGACAGGATCCAGTTCCGCTCCTTACAATGGTTATTTTAAAATCACTTTGAAAAATTCAAAGACCGGAAGGTTGTTGAATAACAAGAAGATTAAATTTAAAGTAAGCAATTTGAATAAGACTTATACTGCTAGAACCAATAAGAATGGAGTTGCAAGCTTTAAAATAAAATCCTATAAGACCCTGAAGGTTAAAGCGATTTATAAAGGAAGCATTAACTACGGAGCAATTAGCAAATCTTACACTGTAAGCATTTACAAGCCTAAATCTGAAATTTCAGGCGATACTTCAATTGCTGTCGACAGTCCTTTCACAATCACTTTAAAGAATGTGGGTACAGACAAGGCCATATCCGGTAAAAAAGTCACTTTTGCACTTAATACAACAGGAAAGACTTATACACGCACTACCAATTCAAAAGGACAAGCCAGCGTTAATATAAATTCCCTGAATCCTGTGACTGTAAAGGTAAGCTATGCAGGTGACAAATATGCTAAGAAATCCAGCAAAACCTTTGAATTAAGTCCGGTAAAGGCTAATGTTGACATGAGCAGTTCAGGAAGTACTGTTCCTTATGGAAGTTCATTCTCTGTTACTTTAAAGCATTCCTCAACAGGAAAGGCTTTGGCTAACAGAACTGTAACATTCAAGGTGAATGGAACCACCCATAAAGTTCAAACAAACTCCAATGGAGTAGCTAGCATCAAGCTGGGTGAATTGGGCAAATATGATGTCACAGCCAGTTATGCTGGAGACAGCAAATACAACAAGGAAACAAATCATTATGATGTTACTGTGGCTAAATTGAAAACCAGCTTGTCTTTATCAGCAACTTCAGTTCAATCAGGAAATTCAATTACAGTTACCTTGAAGGACTCTAATAAGAAAGTCCTATCAGGTCAAAAGGTAAGCTTGACAATTGACGGCAAGACATATACCAAGAAAACAAATTCAAAAGGCAAGGCAAGCTTTGCAATTAACAATCCTATAGGAAAATATCCAATAACCATTAAATTTGGAGGAACCGAGGGTTATCAAAGCGCCAAGTTGTCTAAAACTTTGAATGTTAAAATCAGTTCTTCTGGAGCATGTAAAGCCATTTATGGTGGAGTAAGTTCCAAACAGTACAAGATATTGCTGAATGTGAAGGAAAAATTCGATGCAGATGAATTTGCAAAGTATTTGAAAACCGGTGGTTATTCCAAGCTTAATTCTGCTTTAAAGAAAAAAGCAGCCAGTTTGACTAAGGATTTAAAGACAAACATTGAGAAAGCTAATGCTATTTATGAGTTCGTAAGAAGCGGTATTGCATACAGCTATTATGCAAACAGTAAGAAAGGAGCTTCAGGAACTTTAAGTGCAGGTTCTAGTAACTGTGTAGATCAGGCAAGCCTTGTTGTTGCTCTTTGCAGATCTCAAGGTATTTATGCAAGATATTCACATGCTCAAGGATGTAAATTTGACAGCGGTTTGTATACCGGTCACGTATGGGCTCAAATATATGACCCTGCTACACAGACATGGTATGTTGCTGACCCTACAAGTCGCAGAAACAATCTGGGATGTGTGAACAACTGGAATACCAATTCATACAGCAAAGCTGTTAACTATGTGCTTGTGCCATTTTAAATATGAATTTGAATTTTTTAGAATAATTCTATTGAATTATTCTTTAAATTATTTTTTAAATTTTTAATTAATTTTATATTCTACTTTTATAATTTTATTTATTCTAAGTATTTTTCTAATTTTTTAGGCTTTATTTCGAATTTTTTCTATTTAATTAATTACCACTTATTAACTTTTTATTATGTGGATTTGATTTTTTTATCAATTTAACAGATAATTTAACAAACTAAGCAAATAGTTTAAATAATTTAAAATTTAAATTTAATTTAGGTATTAATTTGGGCATTTAACTAGTGATTTGATATTATGGAGAAATATAACCGTGTGGCTGTTGGGGGAACTTTCGACAAGTTTCACTATGGTCATAGAAGTCTGATTGCAAAGGCTTTTGAGATAGGTAAAAGCGTGGAGATTGGTGTTACTTCAAATGCTTTTGCAGGATTGAAGGAAGGGGACATCGACCCTTGCGAGGTTCGTATGACTAATTTGAACAATTTCCTGCAAGGCGACCATGAAAATTTCCATATTTCCCGTTTGGATGATGCCTACGGGCCCACTGTTGTAGATCCTGATTTTGATGCCATTGTTGTCAGCGAAGAGACAGAACCAAATGCCTTGAAAATTAATGATATCCGAGTTGAGAAAGGCATGAAGCCTTTGGATATTGTTGTTGTTAAATTTGTTCTGGCGGATGACGGCATTCCTATTTCTTCTACACGAATTAGAAAAGGAGAAATAAATAAAAAAGGCGAATTGATTTAATATTTTTTCTATTAAGTTGTTTCTAGTTTTATTTTTCTAATCTTTTTTTCGATTATTTCTAGTTTTTTTCTATTAATTTTGAACTTGTTTCTAGTTTTATTTTTTCTATTAATTTTGAACTTGTTTCTAGTTTTATTTTTTCTATTAATTTTGAACTTGTTTCTGGTTTTATTTTTCTAATTTCTGGAGTTTTTGGTGCTTGTTTTTTTAATTTTTTAGAGTTGTCTAGGGCTTTATTTTTCAATTTTTAAGATATTTTAATACTTTTTTTATATTTTATCATATTTTACTAATTATTTTTAAAAAAATCTTGTAAAACTTCCATATTTTTAGGTATAACTAAATTTAAAATCGATATGTTTATATATACACTTCGATAAAGTTATTAATAATGATGTAAAAATATATAAATATGTAATATTACATGTTGGGATTATTATGGTTTTTGTTCAAAGAGATGGAGTGGAGTCAAGAAAATTGACTCACAGCAATGATATGTGTGTGGCTTGTGGAATCTGTACAGACTGCTGTCCTACTGATTCTTTAAGTTTGAATGATGTTTTAGCTATTAGGAGAGGTAAAGCTGATGGAGATTATCTCCGCATAGATGATGAAACTTGTGTATTATGCGGATTATGCGCATCATCCTGTGCATTCGGTGCTTTAACCTTTGAAATTGATGGAAAAGACACCAAGGAATTAGCTAACTACCCTAATTGGACTCATGATTCTAATATTGATGAAGATTTATGTGAATTATGTGGAAGATGCCATGAGGTATGTCCTCAGGATACTATTTTCTACAAAAGGATTCTGCCTGAGAGAAGCGCATTGCTTAAAGGTGAAATATCAATAGATGAAGACAAGTGCATATATTGTCAAGTATGTGCTGAGATGTGTCCTGCTGAGGCTATCAGCCTTGAAGCAAGCAACGGCAAGCTACTTGATTCCATCAGCGTTGATGAGGACAAATGTGTCTATTGTCTTGTATGTAAAAGATCCTGCCCTCAGGAAGCTATTAAAGCAGTCTGCAGTGGATGCATGTACAGCGACACCTTTGAAAAGGCTGAAATTACCGGTGATATTTTCATAGGCAGCGAGTGCATTAACTGTGGATGGTGTGAGGAAGTCTGTCCTGTTGATGCTGCAAAAGTCACTAAACCATTTGAAGGCGCTTTGACTGTTGCTGATGATATTGATTGTGTCGGATGCGCTTCATGTGTGGACATCTGCGCTTGTGAATCCGTTAAACTTGTGGATAATGTATCAAACTTCGATGCTAATACCTGCATGTTATGTGGGGCTTGTGCTAAAGTATGTCCTACTGAGAGAATCAATGTCAACAGAACTTCAATGAAATTGGAAAATGTTGCATCCGCTTCCTGGAAAGCAGCATTTGATAAGATTCTTAATTAAATAATTAATTTTATTTAATTTCTCTTTTTTTATTATTTTTTCTTTAATTTCTAGTTTTTTTTATAATGATTATTGATTTTATTATTTTTTCTTATAGTTTCTAGTTTTTTTTATAATGATTATTGATTTTATTATTTTTTCTTATAGTTTCTAATTTTTTATTTTTTTAGAAAGAGACTATTTATTTCAATATTTTTTAATTTAACCAGTAATTATTAGCTATTTCTTAAAATTAACTAATAATCACTGTTAAATATTTGGCTCTACCTTGCAGTTTTTAATTTTAATAGGTCATATTTTGCCAAGCATAAAGTCACGAGATTTTGTTATTGTCTCGTTGAATTGATTATTTATGCTTGAATTAATTCTATAGATATATGTTCCGCTGATTATTGTTAAAACAAGAACAGCGCCAATCAATAGAATCACTTCAACACTTGTCTGGCCATTGTCTTCCCTAAAAAACCTTCTTAAAGCATAGCTCGATTCAAAGGATTCTAATAGGGGATATTCAATTTTCATATCAAAACCTAGATTTGAAGGCTAGTCATATTGTCTCTAATGGAATTGATATCCTTTGTAGCATTCAATCCACTTGCTGAGCTTGCAAAATAAGATCTGTAAATCAATAATCCTGCAAGGGCAATGACAATGACTCCTCCAAAGAGAAGTATGTATTCAGCAGCTCCTTGAGCTGAATTTTCCTTGACTGCTTTTTCAAATGTTCTTTTTGCTCCAGCAAAAAGGCTTTCCAAATTTGATTTCTTGTTGTTATATTTTTTAATTAACATTATTTTAACCTCATTTTTTGTATTAATACTTTTAAATTGATTATATTTAAATATAACTTTTTTTAAATGCAATATTTCTAATTTAAATCAATATTATCATTGATTTAAAAAATTTAATCAAATTTGAAATATATTTTAAAATTTAAAGCATTTTTTTAAGTTTAAACTAATTTTATAATTTGAAATTTTTTATCATTTTGGAATATTTTTCAAGTGTATAATTATTTTTCAGTTTGGAATATTTTTCAAGTGTATAATTATTTTTATCATTTTGGAATATTTCTTCAAGTTCAAACTTTTTTCCAATCTAAAATATTTTACAAATAGAAATCAATTTTATAAAAAAATTTTATAAATAAAACTTATTTTTTAATTTTCTTATGCTTTTTTTTACTTAATTTTTTATATCTTAATTAAATATTTTTATTTACTATTTTTAGTTAGAATTACTAAATTTTTCATAAAAATAGCTTATTTTAAGAACTTAAAAAAACAAAATTATATAAATAAGTTATGGTATAAATAAATATTAATAATGGTTAATTTAATAAATGGCTTAAACTGTTTATTTATCAAATTTCGCTTTAATATGCAAATTTTTTGCCGTTTATTAAGATATGGATTATAATTTTTTATTTATGGGTGATTATAAGTGGCAGATACAGATGTCTTAACTGGAGTTTTAATAACAGCTGTAGGTATAGTGCTTGTTTATGCAAGTTTGGCTTATCGTTTAATAGATTTGATTTTGATTGTTGGTCTTTTAGTGACCTTGTTTGGATTATACAAACTGCTTCCTGTATTATTGAAAGGATTTTCAGGAAGCCTTTCCAGAAAATCCGGACCGAAAAGCATTCAAACCCAATTGCAGGTTTCAAATTCTAAAAATTCCAGAAATAGAGACCAAATTAAGCAAGGTGCTAAAAATTTAAGCAATCGTTTACAGGATTCTAAAAAGGAAATAGACTCCAAAACTGTATTAAACACTCCAAAAAGAAACTATGCAGAGTCTATCAATAAGACCTTTGACTCATATGAAAAAAATGATTTCAAAGATTCTCATAATTCCACTGATCTTTATAATCCAAAACCAAATATAACTCCTTCAAGAAGAAGACAGTTTGCATACTTCTCAGACAGTCGCAATTCAGGAAATACAAACCAGGTATATTTCACTCCAAATTATGAAAAGCCTATGAGAGTCACCCGAAGGCCAAAAAGAAAATCTGAAGATGAATTGAACCTGGCCGCTGTCCCAAGAAGATCTCGCGAAATATCACAGGCCCTGGCTAATTCAAGCCTTGAAGAATATTCCGAGCCGGAAGCCCCACTTGATGAAGACAAGTACAGCATCACTCCAAATATTCTTGATGAGGATATAATCATCCCTATCCATGATGATGAGTATCTGGAGCCTACATACAATCTCTCCCAATCAGAAAATACAGTTTACAACAATGTGATTTTTGACGAGGAGGAAGTTGAAGAGAGCGATTTTGAATTCGAAGATTATATCACTCCTATTCATAATGAAGAGGAAGCAGTATCAGATGAGGTTGAGGACTCCTTAGAGGGCACTTTTGATCCTTATGAAAGTTCAGTTGAGATTTTAAATGATGTTGACAAGGGCATTGCTCCTCAGGAAACCAAGAAAACCGATGTGGAGGAATCATCTAAAGAACATCAGTCTAAGGCCAAGGACACTCTTGGTTTGGATAATATAGAATCATTTAGAAAAACCTTGCCTAGACCTACATCAGTTTCCTCAGTTGCCGATGCTAAGGATTCTAAAGATGCTGCAGTGGAAGAGGAATCTAAAAAACCTATTCAAATTGATCCAAACGATCCAGAATCACTGCCTATTCCAAAATTATTAAACAGCTATGTGATTTGCGACAGGGGAATTCTCACCTCTCAGGAAGCTTTTGAAGAAGTTGCCAAGCATTCTAAGGAAGAATTGCTTCTTGAAGTTCAGTCAATTAATGACCTGACAGATTCATTCCTCTCCAGTCTGACTAATGTGAAATCCAGAGTCATCATTCAAGATGTGGATCTGGATGATTCAAACTACAAAGACCTGTTATCTTCCTTGATGGAAAAGGGCGTCGATATAAGAACCTTGTCTTCAATAGACTCATTCAATTTAATCAGTGATGATTCCTATGCATTATTGATTTCCAATGCTGTTGATGAAGACAGCGTTGAATACGGTGCTGTTTATAATGATGCTGATTCAATAAGCAATATCAAAAGCTTGTTTGAATCTTCATGGCAAATAGCTAAAAGCATAGAATTAAACGAGAAAGATGAAACTTAAATTATTTATTGGCTTTTAAGAAATTTATTTAATCATTTTAATTATCTTAGTTTAGGTATATTTTAGAGGTGTAAACATGGAAATAAGATGGTTGTCCCATTCAGGCTTTCAAGTAATCACAGATGAGAATGTAAAAATTGTAATAGACCCTTTCATAAGCAATAATCCAGCATGCAATGTGCCGGTTGAAGAGATAGATGCTGATATCATCTGCATAACCCATGGTCACAGCGACCACTTTGGTGATGCCATGGAAATAGCTAACAACACAAATGCTGTTCTGGTTGCAAACCATGAAATATCATTGTTCCTATCTGAACAGGGCTTTGACTGTGTCAGCATGAATATCGGAGGCACAATTGCTCTCAAGGGAATTCAAATAACAATGCTTGATGCAAGGCACTCATCTTCAATTGACTTTACCGAGGAAATTCGTCCTGGAGGATGTCCTGCAAGTTTCCTCCTTACTTTGGAAGACGGCACCAAGATATTCCATGCAGGGGATACCGCCTTATTCGGAGATATGGAGAATATTATTGGAAAAATCTACAAGCCTGACATTGCAATTGTTCCAATAGGAGACAAGTTTACAATGGGTCCTTTTGAAGGCGCTTTAGCTGCAATGTGGCTGAATCCTCAAATTGTCATTCCTATGCATTACAATACTTTCCCTGTAATAGCACAAGACCCTGTGGTTTTCTCTAATTTTGTAAAACAGCTCAATCCAAAGATTGAGGTTGTCATCTTCAATCCAGGGGAGTATTACAAGCCGGAAATCATTAAAGAATAATTAATTTTTTGCTTTGGAAATTTGATAATTAATATTTCAAATTTTCACACTTTTTCTATTCTTTCTAATTTAGGTGATATTATGTTGTATTGTCCTATTTGCGGATATCCTTTAAGCAGGGATGGACGTTGTTGGAAATGCGGTTATTGGAGAAAAACCGGCCCTATTGATCCATTCCTCGGTGATGAGGATGATGATTGATATTAATAAATTATTTTTTTAATTAGACTTTTTTTAATTTTTATTATCAGCGATTATTTTTCTAATTTTTCTCAATGATTATTTCTTTTTTTTAATATGTGAAAGTGTGGTTATACAAACAAATAAAAAATAAATTACCGTAGATATTATAAACAAGTTTATCTAAACTTAAATATAACTATGAATAATTAATTTTTTATCATATTTTACTAAAAGAGGAATAACATGTTATTTACTGCATTTATATTGGATGTAATAGCTAATACTATTTATCCCGCCAGAATTACAATAGAAAACGGTATTTTTTCTTCTACTATTTTTTTAAGTGTTAAATCCACTCTTGCGCTGATGTTGGTTTTTTCTGGTATCATAATATATTAATTTATTATGTATTATATATAAAATTATATTATTTAAAAAATATAAGAGTAATAATAATTTTTATTATTACCTTTGAAATCAAAAATAGTTTCTTTTAAGAGTTTATACGGGAGATATGTTTTTTGAAGTTATTCTTCGTCACCCATCTCTTCAAGTTCTTTTTGCAAGTCAGCTATTTGCATTTCTTTATAGAACCTTTCGAACTTTCCTGCTTCAATGAGATAAGCTGAAACTTCAAGAGCATCTCTATAGGTATAGTTAGACTCTTTGATAATTTGCTTTTTATCTTCATCCATGTAGGATGAGGTATTATTAACATTGGCCATAGCTATTACAACCTGTATATAATAATTAATATAATATTTTATTATTTAAATTATATAAATTTATCATTAACCTATTTCTACAAATTTTGTCTTGAAAGTGGATAGATTCAAAACTATAATTTATATTAATATATGATTAATTTAATTGATATGAATTTTATTTTGTTTAATTTAATGAATTGCATTTTACTTTAACGGCAAGGTTTGGTATAATCAAATCTGATTTTAAATTGGGATATATATGCAAGAGTTCCAAAAAGTGGTTTTAAACAGATTAACATAAACAGGTCATTTAATTAGGAACTATTAAGTATGTATGATGTTCAATTATTTAATAGGTGTAAAGAAAGATGAAATACTTTATTGATAAACAAGGCGAATTTTGGTTTGAAAATGATGAAGAAAACAAATTTTGTGGGAGAATTACTGAAGAAACAAATACATTTCTCTTAAAAACAGATATGACAAAAAATTTTAATATCCCACAAGAACATTTTAACATAATCGGCAAAATTGGAAATCAAGATTTAACATTATATAAATGCTCTTTAACTAATGACCCCTATAAAAAAACATTTTTAGTTAGATACATAATTGAAAATTATAACAATGATTCAAACTTAAATTTTAACAATATTAATATACAATTCCATAATTTAGAACAATGGATTGAAAAAGATTCATTTAATGTTGATTTTGATAATAATACCCCCATTATAAATCCAACAAAAGACGAAATATCATTTAGTTATAGAAAAGGAGATGTGAATTTTATTATAGATTATTCAACATCCATAAAATCCAATTCGATTACAATTAAAAATAACTATTATATTCAACTTGAGTATGAACTACCTACCCCATTTGATCAAATTTTAAGAAATATAAGATCATTGAGAAATTTTTTAACATTAGCTATGTATAACCCAACTAACTTCAGAACCATTAGTTGCAATATACGTTCTCCTCACAAACACAATAAAATTAATATTTATTCTAAATTATTGGACTTTACCCCTACAGAATTCCGCAGATATAAAAGTTTACTTTATTTTTCAGCTATTGAATCAAAAAGCAATATTTTTGAAAGGTGGTTTAATATTTATGATAAATACAAACCTTTATTCGATATTTATTTCACTAATTTTTCAGGTGACATCACCATAGAATATCAGTTTTTATCTTACACTCAAGCATTAGAAGCCTATATGAGAAAAAATGAAAGTTTTAAAGATAATTTTATGGAATCTGAAAAATATGAAATTGTTAAAAATGAGTTAAATGAATATGTTAAAAATTCAATCATGGACAGCGGCCAAAAGGATAGTTGGGAAAATAAAATCAAATATGGGAATGAAGTTTCTCTTAGAAGACGTTTAAAAGATTTAATTAGATATTTAAGTGATTTTAACATTACTCAAAAAATAATAAATGATAATCGTGATGAATTCATTGATAATGTTGTTGGTCTTCGAAATTATTATACCCATTATAGTAAAGATGATAATCCAGACATTTACAATGTTATTGACCTTTCATTTAATTTAAAATTACTTATAGAATTATGCATTTTAAATGAATTAAATTTTGATAAGGAATTTATAGATTATACTTTAAATAGAATATATGAAAGAAAACCATTATCATTGTAGATTCATAATCATCTTGATAAATCAATTCCGAATAATTAATTTGAAAATTACAATTAATTTTAGGACTCCTTTCCAACAAGATACTAATGATAAAAAAAATAATGGTGACGCATTTGTTTTAATTTAATGAATTGGATTTTACTTTAACGTCAAGGTTTTGTAAAATCAAATCTGATTTTAAATTGGGATATATATGCAAGAGATTCAGAAAGTAAATTTCAAATAGCTTAACCTCAATGTTAATGTTAAAATATTAGTTTAAATAAAATTATCAAACATGTCAGAGTTAACTATTGAAACCTTAAAAGAAATTGTTGAAAAATTACCAAATGATTATTTAGTTGAATTTAAAGATAGAAATGATGCTACATATAAAGTATCAGACGATATTAATTTATAGTAACATTAACATATATAATATCTAGTAACATATTTGATAACAAAAGGTTTTGAAAATGATAGATATTAAAGAAGAATATAAATCAAAATTAAAAAGTATCCCTTTTATTGATTTATTTTGTGGAATTGGAGGTTTTAGATTAGCATTAGAATCTTTTGGAGCTAACTGTTTATTTAGTATAGATAATAATAAACAGGAAAAACTGCCAATATGCTCCAATTTAAAGTAAATCCTACAGAGTTATTTGATAAACTTTAAAAATATGGAATCTATAATTTTTTTATTATTTATTTATGTATCGTGATTATATGAATTATGTTAGTTTATTTAGTGCAGGTGGAGTCGGATGCTTTGGTTTTAAACAAGAGGGTTTTGAAGGAATTGCTACTTCAGAGTTAATTGAACGTAGATTAAATATTCAAAAGTATAATGAAAAAATTAAATATGATGAAGGTTACATATTAGGTGATATAACCCAAGATACTACCAAACAACAATTATTTGATGCAATAAAGTTATATAATGAAAAAGAAAACAATGATGAAGTAGATGTGATTATTTTTACTCCTCCTTGTCAAGGAATGAGTCTTGCAAATCTAAAAAAGAATGATGGTACAATTGTAAAGAATTCATTGGTCGTAGAAGCTTTAGAAATTGTTAATAAAATAAAACCTAAATTTTTTGTATCTGAAAATGTTAAAGCATTTATGAATACTAAATGTATTGATCATGACATAAATAAAAAAATTAGAGATGCGTTTAAAGATTGGTTATCAGAAGATTATATTTACGAAGAAAGAATTTTAAACTTTAAAGATTATGGAGCCAATAGTAGTCGAACTAGAAGTTTATGCATTGGTGTTAGAAAAGATCTTTCAAAAAAAATTGATCCTGCTTTATTATTCCCATCTGAAGAAAAAGAAAAAACAATAAGAGATGTAATCGGAAATTTGCCAAGTCTCGAAATAATGGGGGAAATTTCTGAAAATGATATTTATCATGGGTTTAGAAAATATAAGCCTGAAATGCGATCTTGGATACATGACATTAAAGAGGGAGAATCTGCATTTGATAATGAAGATCCGTTAAAAAGGCCCCATAAGATTGTTAATGGTGAAATTGTCCATCATATTGATAAAAAATTTAGAAAGTATAATAGACAACCATGGGACAGTGTCGCACTTACAATCCATACTAGAAATGATACTTTATCAAGTCAAAATACTGTACATCCAACAGACGATAGAGTTTTTAGCATTAGAGAGTTAATGGCATTGATGAACATTCCAAATGAATTTAAATGGACAGATATTGATGAAGATGAGTTGAATAAATTACCTATAGAAAAAAAGGAAGAATTTCTTAAAGATAATGAAATAAATATTCGCCAGTGTATTGGAGAAGCCGTACCCCCAATTATCATGCAAAAAATAGCTAAAAATATTAAGGATGCTTTAAATGGAAAAATAACTAAAAAAAGTTATCAAACAAGATTAATATAAAACTATTTGTAAATTTTATTTAATTTATTACTCTTTTAAAAATATATTTGATTGGAAGAAGGGATTAACTATCTACCCCCACTTCATTTTCAACAATTTCAATTTCTTCATCATTTAAATCATATAATTCATAAATTAATTGATTTATGTCATCATTAATTTTTTTAACTTGCATTTCAAATATGTCTTTTTGATTAGGGGTTTTGCAACTAACTAAACTTTCAGTTAATGCCAACAGTTTATCACAATAATTTATGAAAGTCTTTTTGGTAGAATTGTCAGCAATTAAAATTGGTAGTTCTTTTACATTATCAGGATAAACATTCAAATCATCAGATAAAGTAATTTTAAAATAAAATTGCATTAGTTTTGAATTCAACAAAGGCAAAATAAATTTCAAACAATATTCCTCTGAATTACTAATATTATTTTCATCAAATTGTATTCCTCGTCTCCTAATAATTTTTTCATCAACAAGACTCATGTATTTCCAAGGTAATACATGAATTACTTTTTCATTACCATAAAATTTATTTTCATCTAAAGTAGCCTCTATATTTTTAGATATTTCTGAAATAACAATTTTTGGATATTCAAATAATTCTCTAAATGCAGGTCTATGAAGTTTATCAGGTAAATAAAAAACATAGTCATCAGAAAAATCAATATAATATGGCTTAATGTTCCTACCTCTAATAAATTTCTTAATTACTTCATCAGGATGTTCATTCTTTCTTTCAGGATTTTCATTAACATTGAAAGTGAACTTGGCTAAATTACCTGGTTGAAATCCGAATGCACAATAACAAATTTCTTTTAGTTTAATTGAATTATTATTAATTTTAGTAATAATTGAGTTATATTTCGCCTTATAATCTAATCTAAACATAAATTGAGGGATATTGCTATAAAATTCTTGCTTTAATGTAAAACTATTACTTTCCAAAATGTTATTATTAATTTCTTTAGCAGAAGGTTTAAAAATTTCTAATTTTCGTGACACATTATTATTTTTAAGAATATATATAACATTCTTCACAGAAGCTCCTTTAAATACTTTTACAGGTCTTAAATCAACAATTTTCTCAATATTTAAATTTAACATCATGTTTCTAATATTAGTTCCATATTTCTGATTACATAATTTATCGGGAACAATGAAACTATGTAATCCCCCATGTTTTAATAATTTAATAGATTTTTCCATGAATAATACATATAAATCAAAACGACCGTCTGATTCATAATTAGATTTAAGAATTTCCTTTTGATTAGAAGGTATTTTACTAATATTAACATATGGAGGATTTCCAATAATTGCATCGAATCCGCCATTTTCAAAAATTTCTGAAAATTGCTCTTTCCAATCAAATGGATTAATTTCAAATATTTCTTCTGAAGATAATTCACCAAAATCTAAATCATTTGGACTTATTAAACTATTTCCACATTTTATATTATCTCCCAAATAAGGTAATGCTCTTTCTTTAATTAATTTTTGTTGAGCTTCAAGTAAATCTTTATTTTCATCCTCAAGTACTTTTAAAAGCAAACTTAATTTTGTCACTTCTACTGCTTGAGAGTCAATATCAACTCCATAAATATTATTTAATAAGATTCTTTTCTTTTCTTGAATTGTTAATCTAGGGATACCATCTTTTCCGGAGTAAATTACATTTTTAGGCGGTTGGTCTAGATTAGAATAATACTCAAGATGCCAATCTAATAATTTTTGATAAATTCCTAATAAAAAACTTCCTGAACCACAAGCAGGATCAACAAATTTTAATTTAGTAACCTTATTTGGTGTTTTTCCGTTTAAAAGTTTCTCAATAGTATTATCAACAATATATTCAACAATATATTGAGGTGTGTAATACACTCCGCCTGCTTTCTTAACTAAAGGTTTATCTTCTACTTTAGCTTGATGACCCTCAGTTAATCTAATGACTTTTCCTAGGAATTGTTCGTATATGTTTCCTAAAATTTCTGTGGAAATCATACTAAATTCGTATGGACAATCAGGATAATATAGCCCATCAATAATCTTTTTTAATTTACTATCATCAACTTTTAAATTTGGAGTTAATGTATCTGCACTTAAACTGATATCCTTTTCCTCACTAAAATGGAATAAACCACTATTATATTTATCATCAGCATCCCTACATAATTCAATGAACGCTTCATAAACAGGATACTTATCTCTTTCATTTCTAGCTAATTCAGTTAATTTTTTTAATTGTCCATATTTCTCAATACCTCTATCTTCAGCTATTCGTAAAAAGATTATACGGTCAATTATTAATTGCACTGCAAAGTTTAATTCATCTACTGTTAATTCCATGTTTCGTAGTGCAATATTTTTGGCTAGTTCTAATCTCCAATTTTCTATTGTTTTTAAAAAATCGTCATCGACAGTGGTAGTTGGATTATTTCCGTCTGTATCTCTTTCACTAAAATAATTATCAAATTTTCCACTTAATACTGCATCTCTACTGTAAATATTATAAATCTCTTCCCACTTTTCAACATATTCAGAATAATGGTAATATTTTATTCTATCGATATTTGGATGGTGTGTTTTTTTAGGTGTTGTTTTTGGCACGTAAATTGCTAATTCTTCAAAATCAGTTAATAATCCTACCGGTAACTTTGCACTCCAGGTATATCTTTTTAGTTGAAATGCATGTTCTTTATTATTTTCTATATTTTCATGTGGTGCTTTAGCTTCAACGAAAAAACTTTTATCTGCACCAATTCCAAATGAATAATCTGGAGCTTTGGTTTTTCCATTGATGACAACCTTATCTTCAAATACTACGTCCCTATATTGTGGGGCGACATGTAAATCATTATTAACATCCCATCCTAATGCAATAAAAAATTTATTAATAAAATTTGATTTAGTATTTTCTTCATCAAATTCGGCAGCTGTATAAATATGTTCATTTGTTTTAAACATTTGAACAAGTTCTTCAATTTGCTTTTTACTGTTTTCAAACTCACTCATATGGAAACACCTTATTCACATAATATACTATTAATTATGTTGGTTGTTATTTATAAAAATAGGGTTTGATTATAAAATAAATAAATGAAATAATTAAAAAAAATTAGTGAGACTAAATTTCATTTAAATTTTTAACTAAGTCGTTACCTTTATCAGTCAATCTATATAATCTACCTTTTCTAACTTCAGGATTTCCAGTTTCACCAGTTATTTCAGAATTCAACAGTCTAATCTTTCTTGGGTGTTTGGTAACTCCTACGTCTATTAAACTCATAGTATCAATTCCAAATGAATCTCCTTTATCCTTTAACAAGACATCAACTTTAGGTGACAGTCCTTTTCCTTCCATGTCCAGTTCATCTGGAATTTCAATGAATAGTTTTCCTTCCTCGTATTCAATATTGTTTCCGATTCCAACATAGATATTGTCATGTTCGGAAGTTAAAGGAATTCCTCCACGATAGTTTTCAGCTATTAGTTTTAAATCATCTTCAGTCCAGTTCACCGGTTTTGTCAGGCGATCATCCAAGTCGGAATAATCATATGTTCCTACTTCAAAAAGTTCATGCCTCATAATTTATCACATTTTATTATATTAATTATTATATATTTTATTATTTATTTTATATAAATCTTTATTATATTTAAATAAGCATTACTTAAAATTTCATAATCCAATACTTATTTTTCAATACTCTGAAAAAATTTAATTAATTGTAATTCTAATACATAATTGCAATGTCAATAATCTTTTCGTTAGGTGGATTATATGAAAAAAATTGGTAGAAATGAACCATGTCCCTGTGGTAGTGGTAAAAAATATAAAAATTGTTGCTTTAAAAAAGACAATTATTTAAGAAATCTTCCCCATGATGCATTAATAAGATTAAAAAAAGAATTTTCCAAATATAATCAGAAAGATTTAATTAAAACTTTGGCAGCATTATCAATATGTCCTAAAAATCAGTCCCAATATATTCGACTTGAAATAGCAACTCAAATAGCATGCTCAAATACTAACTGTGGAAATAAACTAATTACAATACGCGATTTAAATGAACTATTTTTAAAATACCTCCCTTCAAAAGGACCAATAGGTCTGTTAGAGGATTCTTTAGATACATTATTTACAAATAATATATTATTCTTTAAAAATCATGTGATATTTAATGGGCCTTCTACTTCTGACTATTATGTTTTACAAAAAATACTCAATTGTATTCATTTAAACTCTTCAAGTTTTTCTAATGAATTTTTGGAGCATTTCTATCAAACTTCAATGTTTATTTTATTTTTAAGTGATTACATTGCTAAAAAATCAGGGCACAGACGTTATGAAGATATTAATAATCGATTTAGGCAAGAAATATTTTTTCCAGATATTGATGAATTAGATTATCTTAAAAATAGTGTTGCCCTCAGTGATAACGAAATGATAAAATTTAAGGGTTTTTTAAATAATAAAGATACAGCTGATGACTTTATTATTGAAGTAGGTGATGACAGATTTAATAGTGTTCTATCAATTGAAAAGGAATTTATAGAAGATTTAAAAGAAAGTAACATTCCCTATGATTTTTTCAAGATGAATATGTATTCTGAATTTTCTGACAAAAATCCGATATTAATATCACCTTTAATAAAAATTGAAAACACATATATAATATTTCCTAGAGCATTATCTATTTCTCTTAGACATGATATTTTATCATCTCTTTTAAAATTTAATGAAAAAGAGAATTTTATAAAAAATTATCAGAAAGATTTATGGTCTAATATTTTATTTAATTTAAAAAATAAATTACATTTTGAAGATTTTGATTATGAATTGCCTGAATGGGAAAATACTTTATTTAAAGATAAGGTTTTTAAAATTGATACTGATAAGTTAGCTTATTGTGTTCTTGTTAACGACAATTTAAAGGATTATGGTAAAAATGGACCATGTGAAAGAATTGACTTAAAATATGGTTCTATTCTAAAAAATAGGATGAACTTTGTTATAAATAATTTGTATTCTGATGAATCAATTAATGATATTCTTATAATTTTATTCAGTGGCATAAGTGGACGGCAGTATTATACAGAAATACCAAAATTCACCAACTTATTAATAATCAATTGTGAAGAATTTGAAATACTCATCAATTCGGGCAATTATGATAGTTTGACTCTTTTTAAATTTGCAACTTTATTAGAAAACAAGAATATTGAGGGGATTAGTTTTTTAGATAAATTCAGTTTTTATATTGAAAAAAATCATTCATTTTATGTCACTGATGAAAAAATGGATGTACTATTGTTATCTTTTGAAGAAACATCAGAATACACAAAAAAATTAAGAAAAAAAGCAATTAAAGATAAAGACCCTCATTTGGAAATTTATAATGACGTTTCGATTTTTGTTAATAAAATTAATGATTTTATGTATGCTGCAAACTCTCATTTATTTTTAATCAAATTACTTAATCAAAATATTTGGATTAAATTTGAAAAAGACAATGAAACATTCATTGCTAAAGCTATGGGTTTTTGGATTTGGCAGTTTAGTGACGAACTTTATAAAGTTTTGAAACCATTAAATGACAAGTCTATTTTAATTTCATTTAGCCTTGAAGAAGATAAGGATTTAGATTTGAATATTGAAATAACAAATTACATTAAAGAAAATTTAATTATTTCTAGCAATATATCTGAGGTAGAAATTAATTTTAAAATTAGTAAATATTTGATACCTATTGCAAATCAAAAAAATAATGAAGCAGATCTGCTTTTAATGGATAACATTTTAAAACTAATTGGAAATTTATTAGAAAAAAATAGCTTAGAAAATACATTAACAGAAGAACGTAGACGTGAAATTATCAATAAAAAATCACATTCAGACTTAAAGAAACACATTTTAATTTATACTTCTGAAGATATCAATAATATTCCTGTAAAAAATAAAATAAGATTATTGCAAGAACATAATGTTCAATCAGCAATGGATGGATTAGTTAATAAAGTCCAATGTGAGTATGATTATAATCAGAAGTTAACTAAAGACCAATCTATCGAACTAAGTCATAGAATTGTTGGATATTACTTAGATTGTATTAAAAAAGAAATTACAAAATATGATTGGGATGACCTTATCCAAAAGTTAATTTTAAATTATGAAAATATTCTATTTGCCAGATCATCATTTAATAATGTATACTATTTTAATAATTATGATAAAGATTCCGGCATTTTGGAAGAAATTGTCTATGAAGAGCATGAGTTAGATAAAATGGGATTGCCAACAAGGTTTTTAATAGAACTTTTATCTGCTGAACAAAAATTTAATAGTGAAGTAAAAATATCGAATGACAGCTTTGACCAGTTAATGGCTTTATCCTATAATTATATTGAATGGGCATTTAGTAGCGATTATATAAAATCTAAACATGTGGATTTCGAAATTACTCCTTTAGAATCTGGCCGTTTTGGAACTGAAACTAATTTAGAGGATATTTTTGATACTTTTAGAACTAAACGAACATTAGAACATATGAATAATCTTTCTATAAATATTTTTCATTATAATGATGGTGGAGAAACCCCAAGTGATGAAGAAGAAGAGGCATTCAAATCAGAATTTGGGATTAATTTAACAGATTATACTGATTTTATTTCTATACTAATAAAGTTAGCTGTAGATGACGAAAAAGATGTTGTTGTTATCTCTAAATCTAACTTAATAGATATATTGAAAAGAGAGTTAGATTGGGAATATGAAAAATCAGCACAAGCCATTGAAAATTTTTCATTTAGTCATCGCGAAAATTGGGATACACCTCCTGAAGGCTATACTAAAAACGATATCAATCCATGGGTTTTTAGAAGACCATTATCTTATCATTTAAAACCATTAATTATTAAAAATGATGAAGATGCAACTGTGATTTATGGTTTTAGAAATGCTCTCCATTCTTGTTTAAATTTATTACATTTAATTTTTAAAGGATTATATAAAACTGATAATTCTTCAAAAAAATTCAAATCATTTATTGGTAAAATGGGAGATATAAAAGGAAAAGAATTTAATGAAAGAGTTTTTAAATGGCTTGAAGATAATTTAGATGCCTCTGAAAAATTTTATTTAAAACAAAATGTAAAGATAGATAAAATAGTGAAAGCCAATCCAAAATATGGAGATATTGATATTTTATTGTTAGATAACAATGAAAAACATTTATTTTCAATTGAATGCAAAGATATTGAAGGTGCACGAAATCCTCGTGAGATTTTTCACGAAATAGAAAAATTTTTCGATAATAAAGAATGGATAAAAAAACATCAAAGAAGAGATATTTGGATAAAAAATAATCTAGATAAATTAGGCAATAAAATGGGGTATGATTTAACAGATTATAAAGTTTTTTCATTTTTTATTGTATCTCAAGAGTTACCCATAATTTATTTAAAGGAAACACCTATAGATATTCTTCCTTTTTCACAAATAAATAATGATGGACCAACTTTCTTAGATAAATATAATTAATAATACGTTGGTCATTTCATTTCTTAAATTATACTTCAACGCCCGCATCGGTTACAATCCTCTCACCTACAGGTTGTTCATCTTCGAAGTTACTTAGGTAATTCTTATAGATTTCGTCACCTTCAGCCGAAAGTTCCATAATGTATCTTAACACATCATCTCTTGAATAGCTGAAATAAATATCTAAAGTTTCACTAATGCCCATTAACTCTAACTGCCTATTTAATAATTCATTGCAGTACTTTAACACCCATTTCTGGTCATTGGCCACATTAACAATAAAACCTGTAATGGCCGAATCGTTAATGTACTCTGCAACGTTCTGGTTGGATTTTTCATTACCTGCCTGAGACTGAGGAGTAACAAAAGTCCTTAAGATATTGTTCCTGAAGATTTCAGTCTGTCTAGTATAGTCTGGCTGGTAGTTGTTACCTCCTAAGATTTTAGATTCAATTCCGGGAGGTACAATAGCTACATTACTGTCAGCAGTTGTTCCATAATCTGCATACAAGTTTTCTTTTGCAGTAGCTGAAAGTTCTGTAACAATAGGTTGGCCGTTTGAATCTAGTGATGGTTTTACTTCAATGATATTGTCCTTATTAATACGTTCCACTTGGTTGCGTTCCAAATTGCATTTGTGGTATATATCATCAAGACAATTTAGGATAATGCTTTGAGCTTCACAGTAGATTTCATTGTACATGAAGTTAATGACCTCATCAGGTTCATACTTAACTGTTAATGTTCCCTCTTCAACACTAACATAATTATCGAACTCTTCCGGAGATCCGTTTACAATATCCTTAGGCATCTCATGCAAGTACATCTGCACTTCATTATCATCATTGAATTCTTTCTTTAATCCATATCCATGAGCACCTATTTCAAGGAATACCGGTTTAATGTATTTGCCAATAGATTTATCCCATCTCTTGATAGGTTTAATAAGTCCTTCACCGTCAACCATTCCACCTTGCAGAATATTTTTAGCAACCTGGCTGATGTCAATTTTCCTTGCTCACAAGATTAAAGTTAGTTTCTGTTCAGCAGATAAGTTGTTTTCCTTATCCACCAGAACCATATTAACATTAGCTTTATCAATTCTGTTTTTCAAAACTCCAGAAGTATAGCCGTCAAGTTTAACAGCATAACGAGCATTAGCTATTGTCTTATTGATTACTGGTGGCAGTGCATCAGGCAAGTCAAGGCCAGTATTGATTCCATCAGTTCTAGGCTGTCTTTCATCCTCACCCCAATAGCTACGTTAGTGTTATACTGCTCAACACGATTATTCAATAACCTTGTTTTAATAAAAGAAGCAAATCCCATAATTATCATTTCCAAATAATTTTATTATATAATTTATTATATTATTTATATAAACTACATAATAAACTTTTGATAAATTGGAAACAATAAAAATAATGCAAAAAAGAAGAGATCCATATGTATAACCTTTCCATAATCAGCTAAATTTTTTAATAATTAGTTATTTAGGGTTACTATATGATTTTAAGTGGTGTTAGTTTTTTTCGGTTACTATATGAAATTCAATTTGTTTCATCATGCACGAACATGAAAAAGATTTATAATTGATGAAAAAATAGTTTATTTTACGAATTGTCCAACGGAAAAACGGTTAGTATAGGAAAATCAGACTACCTACTTTAAAGTAACTAAATTAATTCATTAATTTTTTTTTAAAAACAGAAAACTTTTTAAATGATAATTTTTATTAATATTATCAAAAATTATATAATAAATGAGGTGATATGATGTTGTATTGTCCTATTTGCGGATATCCTTTAAGCATTGAGGGACGTTGTTGGAATTGTGGTTATTGGAGAAAAATCGGCCCTATTGATCCATTCATCGGCGATGATGAGGATGATTGATATTAATTAATTATTTTTTTTAACTTGGACTTTTTTTTAATTTTTCTTATCAATTGCTATATCTTTTTTTAATTTTTCTTATCAACTACTGTCTTTTAGTTTAAATATGTGTAAAAGATTGATTTAGTAAGTATGCTTATGCAAACAAATAAAAAATAAATTACCGTAGATATTATAAACAAGTTTATCTAAACTTAAATATAACTATGGGTAATTATGATTTTTTTATCATATCTTACTAAAAGAGGAATAACATGTTATTTACAGCATTTATATTGGATGTAATAGCTAATACTATTTATCCCGCCAGAATTACAATAGAAAACGGTATTTTTAAAGAAGTAACTCCGATAACAATCAATGAATCATTTTCTGTGGATTTTCCTGGATTGATGATGCCTGGATTCATTGATTCTCATATTCATATCGAAAGCAGCATGGTTTCACCAGCACAGTTTGCAAGAGTTGCAGTGCGTCACGGAACTACCTCCGTTGTCTGCGATCCTCATGAAATAGCTAATGTTTTAGGAATCGAAGGGGTTGAAGCAATGATTGAAAATGCAAGCAAGGTTCCTTTCAATTTCTATTTCACCGCTCCTTCCTGCGTGCCTGCTACTGTCTTTGAGACTTCAGGTGCGGTTTTAGATTCAGATGCCATAAAATATCTGCTTAAAAAAGATGAAATAGTTGCATTGGGAGAAATGATGAATTTCCCAGGGGTCATCAACGGCGACGAAGAGGTTCATAGGAAGCTGGAGCTGGCAAGAGCATATGGAAAACCGATTGATGGTCATGCTCCATTAGTTACAGGGGGAGATTTGGACAAATACCTTGCCACTGGCATCAGCACAGACCATGAGTGCAGCAATGTTCTTGAAGCTCTTGAAAAAAAGGTTAAGGGCATGAAGATCATGGTTCGTGACGGCTCATCAGCATTGAATATGGAGGGCCTTTTTGATATAGAGGAAGGTTCTAAGAGCATAGATTTCTCAAAATACAACAATATGCTTTTAAGAGACATATTCGAGAATGGAATCTACTCACCGCTCTTTGATTTCATAGTCAGCGATGACAAGCATCCAAACGATTTAATCAAGGGCCATTTGAACTTGTCTGTCCGGAAGGCATTTGATTTGGGAATCGATCTTCTCAAAGCAATCAACATGGTGACAATCAATCCTTCATACCATTATAGACTGAATTGCGGAGCCATCATACCTGGTGCGCAGGCAGATTTTATAATTGTTGACAGCATACATGATTTGAACATCCTGCAAACATATGTCGGCGGTGAATGTGTATTCGATGGTGAAAATGTTCTCTTTGATGCTCCGAAAATGATTACTAAAAATACAGTCAAAGCAAGCAAAAAGACTCCTGAAGATTTTGACATACATTATGACGGTGATGAATGCGAGGTCAATGTCATAGAATGTTTCGATGGCGAACTTTTAACTAAGAAAGCTACTGCAAAGCTGTCTGTGAAAGACGGAGTCATTCAGCCGGATATTTATCAGGATGTTTTGAAGATCGCAGTTGTTGAACGCTACGGTGGAAACACTATTGCTAATGCATTCATTAAAGGATTCGGTCTTAAAAAAGGAGCAATTGCATCATCAATCGCTCATGACTCTCATAATATAATAGTCATCGGCTACAACTCTCAGATGATGGCGGATGCTGTAAACCAGATTATTGATGATAAAGGAGGAATTGCCGTTGTCAGCGAGGACTTTTCAGATTCACTGCCACTTCCGATTGCTGGGCTGATGTCTAATGAGGATGTGTACGAAATTGCGGATAAACTGGGAGTTCTCCATAAAATGGCATCATCACTTGGTTGTCAGGTAGAAGCACCATTCATGACTATGGCATTCATGGCACTCTTGGTTATTCCATCAATTAAAATATCTGACAAGGGACTCTTTGATGGAGATAATTTTGAATTCATGGATGTTGTTATTGAGTAGCCATTTTTTCGGGAAGTTATGAAATGAGTGATAAAAAAAGTATTAGAAGCGCTGAAGAGAAAGAATTGCTCATCAATGCACGCAAGCCTGAGGGGGAATTAGGCGATAAGCTCTTGGACCGCATGAATGAAAGTCATGAAAGTCTTGCCCAATGGGGAGTGTCTCATTTGGATATTGCTGCAGATGATATTATTCTGGATATCGGATGCGGTGGAGGAGTCAATGTTGAAAGGTTCCTTGAAATGACTGAGAACAAGGTTTACGGGCTTGATTATTCTCAAATAGCTGTTGATAAATCTAAAAAACTCAATCAGAATGCCATCGATGAGGGAAGATGTGAGATAATTCAGGGCTCTGTTTCTCAATTGCCATTTGAAGATAATTCATTTGATATTGCAACAGGGTTTGAAACTGTTTATTTCTGGCCTGACTTTGTAAATGATTGCAAAGAGGTTAGAAGGGTTTTAAAAGAAGATGGAATATTGTTTATCTGTAATGAAGCGATTCCAAATGAAGAGGACGAGCGTCAAAAGGAATTAATTGATCTTCTGGATATGAAAATATTTTCTGAAGATGAATTCGAGAGATATTTGCGCGAAGCCGGATTTTCAGACATCATTTGTTTCTCAAATGAAGGTCCTGATAGTCTGGATAGGGAATTGGTAACAGGTTGGATTTGTGTGATTGCTAGAAAATAATATTTTTTATTTTCATCTTTTTTATTTTTTTTAATTTTTTTTAGTATACTAATAATTTTTTTATTTTTTTAATTTTTTTTTAGTATACTAATAATTTTTTTATTTTTTTAAATTTTTTTCAGTATACTAAAAAAACTTTTAAATTTATATACTAGTTAAAATATAATATAAATAAAAAAACTATTGGGTTGATGTAATGGTTCAAAGGGAATTATATATGGAAAAGTTAAGGCGTCTAAAAGACAAGGATGTAATAAAAGTAATAACTGGTGTTAGGCGTTGTGGAAAGTCATATCTTTTACAGCTATTTATTGATGAATTAATAGATAGTGGAATAAGCGAAGAAAACATCATTTTAATTAACTTTGACTCAATAAAATATAAAAATATTCGTCGTCAAGATGAGTTGGATGAACTTGTGCTTGATTTAATAAATAATATTCAAGGCCATATGTATCTATTCTTTGATGAAATACAAAATGTTAAATTTTGGGAAAAAAGCATTGTGTCATATTATACTGATTTGGACTGCGATATTTACATAACAGGATCTAATTCCAATTTACTGTCAGGTGAGCTGTCTACCCATTTGACTGGCAGGTATATGGAAATTAGAATGTACCCTTTTTCTTTCAATGAATTCTGTGATTATAAATTGGAAAGTCTTGATTTGGATGAGTCTGATGAAAACCTCTTGAGGTATTACAAGCGCCAATGGCTGGATGAATTTATATGGCAAGGATCATTCCCATTTTCATTATCCATTTCCAGCGAGGATCGATTTGATTATCTTCAAGATATTTTCAATTCAATACTTTATAATGATTTAATTGAAAGATATTCAATTCGAGATATTAATATTTTAAACAAACTCATATCATTTTTATTGGATAATGTTGGAAATGTTTTCTCATCTAATTCAATAAGCAATTTTTTAAAGAGTGAGAATGTTTCAGTCTCTGCGGTTACCATACAAAACTATTTGAAATATATTGAAAACACATGCCTGTTCAATAGGGTTCCAAGAGAAGACATTAAAGGTAAGGAATTACTGAAAACAAATGAGAAATATTATGTGGTGGATACTGGTTTCATACAGGCAATACGGGGAAAAAATCGCTATGACAATAGAGGACGTGTCATAGAGAACATTGTTTTTCTGGAACTTATCAAAAGGGGATATTCTGTTACAATAGGAAAACTGAATGGATTTGAAATAGATTTTTTATGCAGGAAAAATAATGAGATATTTTATGTTCAAGTTGCTGAAAGGATTCATGAGGGGAATATTGACAGGGAATTCGGTTCATTATTGAAATTAAAGGATAATTATCCAAAATATGTTGTAAGTGCTGATGAAGATGATAAATCCATGCATGGTATAAGGCATATAAGCTTGTTGGATTTTTTAATTGATTTTTGAATTTGCATTCTTAATTGACTTTTGAATTTTTGGATTTTTAATTGGTGTTTAATAAAAAAAGTAAAAAATCAATATTAAAAAATATTGATGTATTTAATTAATCCTTACTGATCTATTCGATAATTGTAATGGTGTTCTTTGCTCTAAGAAGATATTTGATATTGTTTGTATATAAAAGCACCTTATGAGTGCCTGTACTTAATGAATTGGTTTTCAGTTGAGCAACGCCGTTCTTATCAGTTTTGAGGGTGTAGGTTTTTCCATCGATTTCAGCTTTTATAATCAATCCTTTCACAGGCTTGCCTGTCTTCTTGTTTTTAACAGTAATCTTGAAGCTTTCTGATTCATTAATGCTTGTTGTAAGATTTTGAGCATTGACAACTGTCTTGATTTTTATAAGATTGTCGATGTTTCCAAGTGAGTAGTTTCCAAGCAGCTTGCTTGACGGGGTTTTTGGGAGGCTGTTTTTTGAAATGAACTTGCCTTTGAAGTATATATTGTCCTTAAGATGTCCTGTGCTTCTTCCAGCCAGGCGTCCGTTATCGTTTGCTGCTCGAACTTTAACAACAGCTTTTGTTTTGCCCTTTTCTGTTGTTGCTTTCCAATGGAATGCTGTAGCATCGCGGCGGTTCACACCGAATCTGTCGGTAGCTGCTATTTTTATCGCTGCTTTTGCAGGGTTCTTATTATATTGTGTGTAGTTTCCATGGCGGAACATTGAACGCGCATTTGGAACATCTATGTATTCGCCGGGTTTCAATTTGCCTGTCTTGATGCCGCTTCCCCATACGATGGCATATCTTCCATTTGGAGCCTTGATGGAAAAGTGGCCGATTCGCAGTTGTCTTTCATAGCCTTGAATGATTCTTAAATAGGATTTGTTTATCTTTCCGGATTTAAACATCTTGCCTGCCAGCTTTTCGATTTTGTGGTTGATAGTCGGATTGTCCCAGCCGCCAGTTCCTGCCATCCAGCCGTTGGCTGCGCATATGGCATGGAAGAAATAGCTGTTTGTCTTGTATTGCTTGACTGCAGGTATTCCATTAAGCTCGTATTTGACAATATGCAGGTTCTTGGCGTTTGTAGCATCCCTTCTAAATCCTATGACTGCTTCTGTATTGCTTACTTGAACATATAATGAGGAGCAGCCCATTTCGGCTGTTTCCTTGATTTTCAAAGTAGCCTCGGATTTATCCCCATTGAGATACTTGTTTTTGCTGATTTTGGCAACAACCTTGTATGAGCCGACTTTCAGATTTTTTCTCAGTTCTGCAATGCCCTTTGCATTGGTTTTTGCATGATAAGTCTTGAATTTCTTATTGGAATCATAGACTTTGAATGCCACTTTCACGTTTTCAACAGGGTTTCCTGTAACCTTGTTTATAACTTTTGCTTTAAAGTAGAATCCAGATTCGAAATAGGTCTTGTAGTTTTTGGCAATGATTTTCAATGTTGATTTCTTAACCTTAATCAGTGCATGAGCAGTGCTTTCGCCGAAGTTTTCATCTCCATGGAATCTAATTGTTGCAGCATATGTTCCAGGTTTTAAATTGAGCTTTAAAACAATTTTTCCAGTCTTGTCTGTAATCTTATCATATGTTTTTTCATTGATTGAAATGGATACCATTTTGTTTGATATTGGCTTATTGTTGAAGTCTTTAAGATAGGCTGTCCATTCACATTTTTCCTTATAATAAGTATTGATGTTTTTGGTTTTTATTGTGGTGTCTGTCAAGCTTTGCATATCTTCAGCAACAGATGCTGATTCATTGTTTTCTGTTGTTTTATTTGCTTGTGTGTCTTCTGCATGTGTTGGTTCATTGTTTTCTGTTGTTTTACTTGTTTGTGCATCTTCTGCATTTGGTGTTTCATCCCCTTCGATTTCCTCGATTAATGGAGTTTCGACAATGTCATGATTAATTGTGACATCTTCTAAAGCAATTTCATCTGTTGCTGATGCAGATCCAATCGCTAAAATAATCAAAAGCAGGACTGGAAATATTAAGAATTTTCTACCTATCATAATTATACCTAAATAACTATTGTCATTTTTTATATTTTATTCTTTCTAAAATGAAAAATTCTAAACATCATTCGGCTAATCGAGGTTCAAAAATTTAATAATGACTTTTTAATCAATTGTTAAAAAAAATTTAAATAATTGATAAAATAGATAATTTAATGATATTTGTAATTCATTTTATTGCATAATTGCCGATTTTTAGGAATTATCAATTAAATGATTATCTATCTAATTTTAACTATAAAAAAATGTTGAAATTAATGATTTGGAGGCAGAAGATGAAAATTATAGCATTACAAGGAAGTCCGCGTGTTGGCGGAAACTGTGACGTATTGATGGATGAAATGATTAAAGGCGCAGAGGAAAACGGTCATGAAGTAGTGAAATACTACCTTGAAAAGCAGGACATCGCAGCATGCAAGGCATGCATGTACTGTGCTGAACATGGCGAATGCGTACGTGGCGACGATGGTAACAAGATAATCGACGAACTGGTTGCAGCAGATGGCGTGATATTCGCAACTCCTATCTACTATGGACAGATGACCGCACAGGCAAAGACAATCATTGACCGTTTCTATGCAATCGGCCAGAACCCAGATAAAAGCTTGAGCGGCAAGGCAGCTCTTATCTTTACTGAAAACCAGCCTGAAGGAACCTACAAGGACTACATAGAACTAACCAAATTCTCTCCATTCACATTCATGGGATATGATGTAATCGGCCATGTTGATGCTGGAAGCGCAGGTCCTGCAGGAATAGTCAAAGAAGAGCAGGAAGACAAATTAAAAGAAGCTTATGAATTAGGCAAGCAGTTCTAGCTTTTTTAATTTTTTTTATTTTTTTCTTTTTTTTAGTCACTCATTCTTTTTTTATCATTAAAAATAGTTTTGAATTTAAATAATAATCTTTCAGAACTTTTAAAAAAATTATTTTTGATTCTAATTTTTTAATTGTAATTAATTAGGACTTTTTCAATATTTTTTCTATGATTATCAAATAGTTTTATAAAGCATAAGATACATATGTATATATATTAAACAGTTTTATTAAATAATAGTTTTACTGTTTAATTCCAGAATATGCTTATATAATTTGTTTGGTATTTTGGATGTGCCTGAAGATTTTTTGAATTATCTTGAAAATCAAAATGATTCAAATATCTTTATATGGTTATATAGTATGTTCTTATACTAGATTTAGTTGTTGAAATTTTATGGTTTAAATATGAATTGAATAAAAAAATTTGATTGATGAAATTTTATATCCATCCTAATAGGAAGTTTTTTTTTTTGATTGAATTTTTATTCTTATTTCCTAGTTTAAATGTAAAATTTAATAGCATATGCGAAAGCATGATTTAAATTTTTTTTAAATTTAAAGAGGTAAATTATGGATAATAAGATTAAACGAACTTTTGTCTTGTTATTTGTTGCAGCTACCTTGTTATTGATGATTGGATCTGTAAGTGCAGAAAATGCGGTCGAATTAGATGAAAACTTAGAAGCTTCTATTGATTCAGTTGATTTGTCTATTAATGATGATGGATCAATTTCAGATTTAGATGACAAGGTTTCAAGTCAAGCAACAAATGATGACGAAACTATTGATGACAATTTAAATTATATGAATTCGGAAGTAGTGGTTTCTAGTGAAGAACAAACTACTATCGGTGCAAAAGATAGTAACGAAGATATTTTAACAGATAATCCTTATGATTTCAGTATTATCAAAACAACAACAACCCCTGTTGTAGTAGTTGGGGATGATGTTTACTTTGATATTTTTGTTCAGAACGTAGGGCCTGAACCAGTTACTAACTGGCAAATTAACTTGAAGGATTTCTTTAACCCTGACGAATTTGAATATGTCGATTGGCATCCAAATGCTTGGGGACAAAATTATCAGGGAGGATATGTTAGTTATGATTATGGTCCTCATTTCGAAGTAAACTATTTGACTTATGGAAATTGGCCAAGTGGCTCCACTCTTAATTTCACTGTTCACTACAGGGCCAAAAAACCAGGGCAAATACAAACTGGTACTCAAATTTGGACCCCATGGCAACAGTACTGGAGTTACACTCCTGTTAAGGTAGGATCAAATAATTTCCTTATCAATAAAACAACATCAACCCCTGCAGTAAAAGTTGGGGAAGATGTTTCCTTTGATATTTTTGTTCAGAACATAGGACCAAGTTCCTTTACTGATTGGCAACTTGTAATAAAGGATTCATTTAATCCTGATGAGTTAGAGTATATAGGTTGGTCTACTGATACTCCTTGGGGTAATTTGTATCATGTAAACAATTCTACTGGTCTTATTGAAATAAAATATGATACATATCGTAACTGGCAACCGTATAATACTCTTAATTTCACCCTTCATTTCAAGACTAAAAAAGATGGGCAACTAAATAACACTGCCAAAATTGAGACTTTATGGGGTGACTATGAGTCTAGCGCTTATGTTCTTGCAGGAGAACCTGAGTTAACAATAACCAAAACTCCACATCAACTTATTTATCAAGTTGGAGATGATGTTTACTTCGATGTATTCATTGAAAATACAGGTACACTACCAGTTACTAACTGGTGGCTTCATGAGAGTTACCCAAAAAATTATGACTTTATGTGGATTGATGATTGGTTTGATTCAAGTGGATTAGAGTTTATTGATTTAACTCCTAATGCATATCCTCAGAATTATATTTCTGCTGGTTTAGATCAAGGGGACAATCATCATATAATCATTCTATATGCTACACAAGGTATGTGGCTACCTGGTTACTCCCTTAATTTCACAACCCATTTCATAGCTAAAAAAGAAGGACAACTAAATAATAGTGTTCATATGTTTTGGAAATGGAAATGGTATGGGGATGCGGAAATCCACAGACATGTTGAACCATGGGGTAACAGCTCTGTTTATGTAGGAACTCCTGAATTCACTCTTGTGAAAACCTCAAACAATGATACAGTTCAAGTTGGAGATATGGTAACATTTACCCTTAATTATACAAATACCGGAAAATTCAGTTTACCTGGTGTTTACATTAAGGATAATGAATACACTAATGGCCTTGTATATAAGGATTATTCAGATAAGGAATTATGGACATTTGACGGTACAGATACTTGGTATTATAACTCTGAACTTGCACCTGGTGAATCTGCAATTTTAGAGCTAACATTCCAAGCAACTACCGCAGGTGAAAAGAATAATACAGCTGTTGCTGGAACTAATCTGACTAATGATACTGTAAACAGTACAGATGATGTTTTAGTAGAGGAACCTGATGAGCCTGAGACTCCTGATGAACCGGAGACTCCTGACGAGCCTGAGACTCCTGATGAACCTCAAGAAGAACCAGTTGAAGAGCCTGTAAGTGCTGTTCAAAAAGCTGTTTCTTTACCAGCAGCTGGTAATCCATTGTTTGTTTTATTCTGTTCTTTGATTTTACTATCTTGTGTTTCTTTAAGAGGTAAAAAATAATTTTTTTAAAATTAATTTTTTATCTTTTTTATTTTTTTTAAATCTTTTTTTAGTTCTTTCAATTGAGTTCTTATTGTATTTTTATTGATTATTAATGCTTTTTTTTTAAAATTAGCTGCTTTTAAGAATGGAAATATTTAAAAACAATTTTTATAATAAATTCAGTTGTTGGAAAACTGTAATTGAAAAATTTTTATTAAATGTTTTTTATAAATTCAAGTCTGAATAAGCTAACTAAAATAGAAAAAATAAGTTAACTAAAATGGAAATAATAAGTTAACTATAATAGAAATTAAAAATATAAATATATTTTTCAATGAATTTGAAGATTTAATATTATCATGAATTTTTAGAAAACTAAAATTTATATGAATAGTGATTATTATGAAGGTTTTAGGAGTTACCGGAATGCCGGGTTCTGGAAAAAGCATTTTTTTAGACACTGCAATTGAAAAATCAGCTATTGTGGTCAGCATGGGAGATATAATCCGTGAAAAGGCTAAAGAAAGAGGAGAAGATACAGGTACAACTGCAAGAAAAATAAGAGAGGAATTCGGCCAGTATATCGTTTCCGAACTGACTGTTGAGAGAATCAAGGAAATCTTGAAAGAGGATACAGGAGCCAACTTTATTTTAGTGGATGGCATCAGAAGTCCTTATGAAATAGAAATGTTTAAGGAAAATTTTGACAACTTTTCATCAGTTTCAGTATTTGCATGTGCTAAAACAAGATTTGAAAGGCTTGTCCTTAGAGGCAGAGCTGACGATCCTGAAAATTATGATGACTTCTTGGTCAGAGACAAGAGAGAATTGGGATTCGGTCTTGGTGAAGTAATTGCAACTGCAGACTATCTGCTTGTAAATGAAGATTCTCTTGAGGATTTCCAAGAGCAAGTCCGCGAGTTCATGGATGCTCTAATGGATTAATCCATTTTTTAGTTATTATTTTTTTACTTTTTTTAGCTATTAGTTATTTTATATCTTTTTTTTACTATTTTTTTAGTTATTTTAGTTATTTTATATCTTTTTTTTACTATTTTTTTAGTTATTTTAGTTATTTTATAGCTTTTTTACTATTTTTTTATTTTTTAATCATTCTTTGAATAGTTTTAATAGAATTATTTTTCTAAAAAGATTCAAAGGAAAATTTAATATTATTTTGAAAAATTAAATCATTTTAGTCTCAATCATGCAGTTTCATAATTCCCTTCTTGCTGACAATCTTGTCGACTCCTGAGTTCTTTACCATTCTAAAGCATATCGGACATGGTTCAGCATCTTCTATTTCCACCCAAGCTCCGTCATCATACTTTTCTCCAGCAAGGTAAATTGTTGAACCGAGCATTTCATTTCTGCTTGCGCTGATCATTGCATTCTGTTCAGCATGGACTGAAAAGCAGTCGTTATAGTTGCCTGAGTTTGATGGAAGGTTCATTCTCTGACAGTCCCCTCTGTCACAGCAGTTCTCCTCACCTCTTGGATTTCCATTGTAACCAGTGCTGACTATTTCATCGTTATTCACTATAACCGCACCATAGCGTCTTTTCAAGCATGTGCTTCTTTTTGATACTGCAAGGGCGATTCCAAGATAATATTCATTCTTGCTCATTCGGTTTACATTATTGTTGGATTTTTCATCTGCCATGTTTTCATCTCTTTTCTTTTAAAAAAGCCGTTTAATAATTATAATCATAAGACATTATCGAATTAGAGATAATGTTTTCCTGTTATATTATTGATGTTAATGCTAATTAAATGTATTTTTTTATTTTCCAAGATATTTTTTTTAGCTATTTTTTAAATTTCAGCCCTATTTTGAATGCTCTCTCAGTAGGTTCTCCAATTTCAAAGTAGGTATGGCTTACATCATCATATCCAAGGGGGTTTAATTTTTCAAATGAAATCCTGCCTTTTTCATTCAAGACATCCTCTTCTGCTTGAACATTGACGATTTCTCCAGTTATCTGGGTGTGTGATCCTACTTCAGCAATATGCATGACCTTGCATTCAAGGGATACCTTGTACTCATTAATGATTGGAGCATTTACCATTTCCGCATTTTTAAAAGTAAATCCAACATCTGCAAGCTTGTCTGTATCATATCCTGAAGCGGTTCCTATGTAATCCGTTTCAGCTACATGTTCAACACTTGGGAATGCAACTGCGAATTCCTTCGAATGCAAAATGCTTTTCAGCGTTTTTCTCTTTAAAGTAGTGTTGATGGCTATCATTACTGCTGGAGGGCGATGAGAGCACATTGTTGCAAAGGCCAGAGTGCAGCAGTCGGCTTTTCCATCTTCATCATATGCTGATGCAACCACGGCAGGAGCTGGAAACATCATTGTTCTTGGTTTTTGATTAACTTTCATGGTTATAATTTTATATTTATATAATATATTTTTTTACTTGTGAGTTTTGTATTTTTATCTATGGTGGATTTAAACGATTTCTCAAATGATTTGAAATGATATTTTTTTAGTGAATTCCACTAATTTTTTAGAATTTTAAAAAATTTTAAATTCAAATTTTTGAACTTTTTGCCTAAAGAATAGAAATAGTTATTAATGAGAAAGAAGTGAATATAATTATACATATTTTTATTTGATTTTAGGGCTGGTAGCTCAGATGGGAGATCGTCGCCTTGGCATGGCGGAGGCCCCGGGTTCAAATCCCGGTCAGTCCATTTAAATTGTGCTTGGAGAATTCTAAGCACCTTTTTTTTTAAAAGTTTTATTTAGATATTTTGTTTCATTTCTATTTTTAAATCTTTTAATTTTATTTCTATTTTTAAACTTTTTTTAAGCTTTTAAAAAACAATTTAAACAATAATAAGTTCATTTTGATAATCCTTCTTTGATTTTACATTTAAAACCATCAATTTTTTCAATTTATAAAATTATAAATAGTTAATTTAAAGAAATATTTACATATGGATACTGAAAATTTTATGGAAACCGGCAGGCTTGAAGCATTTTATGATGCGATTATTGCAATCATAGTAACCGTGCTTGTTTTGGAGCTACCCCAGCCTGCAACTGCATCTCTTGCTTCTTTATGGGCTTTGAAAACATCTTATTTTGCTTATGTTATAAGTTTTCTAGTATGCGCAAATCTATGGCAATACCACCATATAATCTACAATCATGTGGATAAGATCAATACAAAAATCATCTGGCAGAATATTTTATTGATGTTTGTCTTCTCATTGATTCCATATCTAACTACTTTTGTAGCCAATAATCCTAATTCATTTATTCCACAGGCCTTATATGGATTGGACTTCATCATAGTGGATATCATCTTGTATTTCATGGCACAGTCATTATTAAAAATCAACAAGAAAAACGAAGATTATCTAAAAAGTGCTTTGAATGTTAAAGAGGCTTTATATATTCCATTTGCCATATTCATAGTAGGTTTTATCATAGCTGTTCTCGGATATCCGATAGCAATCAGCATCTGCTGTTTAATCACTATTGTAAGATCAATATGCTCTTCATTAAAATGAGAAATTCTTTTCCTATTTTTTTTGTTTTGTTTTTGAGACCCATATTTTAATACTCCTATTAATTTTAATTAATAGGCCCTTGTATATTTTTTAAAAAAACTATTTATAGTTATCCAAAAACATATTGAATTCAATTGGATTTAATGGAGTTAAAACACTGCAATGATGATTTTAATGCATTTTTAATCTATGAATTATGGTTTAAGTTTTTAATTATGGGACTGTCACAAATTGGTGTGATTTTAAAAAAATAGCATTTTTTTGAAAAAATCTTTTTAGTTCGTTAAATCTTTTATTTTTTAAAAATAAGGACAAA
>OMVY01000011.1 GCA_900314635.1 uncultured Methanobrevibacter sp. | reverse complement strand
TGCTTTGTAGTATTTGCTTCCTGCAAATTTAATAGTTGCAGTGTATTTGCCTTTTTTGGTTAATTTGGTAATTTTAAAGGTTGCTTTACCTTTGCTGTTGGTAGTAGCTTTGTAGGTTTTTTTGCCTACTTTTAAGGTAAGTTTGACCTTTTTCATTACTTTACCTTTATTGTTTTTAAGGGTAACAGTATACTTTTTGGTTTTGACTTTAACCTTAAAGGTTTTAGCTTTTGCAACGATTTGAGGCTTTGCTTTGCTTACAACAACCTTAGGGCTTAAACTGGAAGCAAGATAACCCTCGTCACCAGCAAACTTAACAGTTGCAGTGTAAGTCTTAGGAACCAAAGTAGCGACATTAAGGCTTACCTGACCTTTAGCATTAGTGGTCAAGGTCTTGCTGATAGTGCCAACTTTAACAGTCACTTTCTTGTTAGCCAAAGCCTTTCCGTTTGCCATAAGGGTTATGACCAATTTTTTAGCAACATTGTAAGTAGCAGTCACCTTAGGAGCAGTAAGCTTGGTAGCAACTTTAGTTGGAGTTACAGGAGTGCTATTGGAACCGTTGGTATCATTGGAAGGCTCTTCAGTAAAATTGAAGAACTTGCTGTCACTGATCGGATTGAAAGATTCGTTTCCTTCATAGTTTACAACTATAGTGACTTCACCGGTCAATCCAGTGATTGTAGCCTTACCGTCATCACCAGTGGTTGCTGTTTGCTCTTCCCCACCGTTAACAGTGTATTTTACGGTAGCACCAGCAATAGGGTTGGTACTATTGTCAGTCAAGGTGACTACAACAGTGCCCTTTTCACTGGAACTGATGTCAACAACAGAGTCAACAGCAACAACCTTAAGCTTGGTTGCGTTCAAGTAATTGTGCTCATAATCACCTACTTTATCAATAGCAGTGGTGGCATCAAAGTCATAATCACAGTTTTCAATAGCGCAATAGTCTAAAATCTCAATATTGCCGGGAATGTCTGCAACACCCTTAATGTTACAGTTGGTGAATTTACAATCATATAAGTAAATTCCGTCTTGATCAATGAAGTCTCCATTTTTACCAACAATGGAATCCGCAACTATGTTTTCAAAAGTACAATTGGTAAATTTTACTTGACCATACTTATAAAGAGTTATTAATGAAGATTCTTTAGTTATATCTTTAAAAATACAATTTTCAAAATTCAAATAAGAAGTTACAGCATAAGCCTTTTCATCCAAATGTTCAATTTCAGCAATACCCTTTGACATAGTCATTGTAGGATTAATAAAGGTACAATTAATAAAATTAGAAGTCATTGTAAGATCTTTTGCATTGACTAAAGTCATATTAATAAATGTCAATACACTACTATTACAATTATATGCAGTTATACGAGTTTCAAGAGAATTAAAAATTGTATTTTCAATACTAAATCCAACTAAAGTATAACTTTTTCCAACATTATCTATTTCTTTGCTGTAAGTATCATCAGCTAAATAAATAGTACCTCCATCAGTAATATCAGATAAGGCATATATAAAACCCCATCCTCCATCACCATATGCATTCTCCCAACTTTGACCTGTTATATCATCTTCTTCAGGATCATTGTCTTCGAGACTCCCATTAACATAAATAATATCATGAGGCTGCATATCTTTAAGAACATCTCCTATATTTGTATCATCAGAAATAGGAGTTTCTTCTACTTCAGAAAAATCACCTATGTCCTCGGAGACTGCATCTACAGCAACGGCATCATCAACAGACGCATCGACTGCATCTATTGAGACATCATCCGCTGCGCTTGCAGCCCCCATGAGACAGCATAGAAGAACTAAAAATATCGCAACATATTTCAATTTCATTATATTAGTCACCTCGTTTTATAATAAATAAACTCCTTTTTTTAAAAAAGGAGAGAAAGAAAAATATAAAATCCAATCTTTTGCTTAAGGCATGAAAAATTATAGGTTTCCATGAAAGAAACATAAAATCAATGCCTTAAAAAATTGAATTCCTATAAAATAAATCAGAATAGTATTGGTAAAATAATAATCTTATCAAACTAGATTTACTACTCATAAAATATATTTTATATAATATATGTGTGTCAATAAAACTATATAAACTTAATTAAATAATTTTTAACCTAATTTAAAATTAATCCAATTAAACATGAAAAATAGCACCATTTTACTAAAAAAAGATCACCCCACAATGAAAATATTATGTTTTTTTCATGGAAACACATACGCCAATTATTCCACCCTATAATCCATTCCATCCAAAGTGAAATTAATAATCACATTTATCACCTGATTCTCAATAAACACACAATCATCCTCTTTTTCACACTCTTCAATCCAATCATCAAAGACCATCACATTATGCATAGCACCCATATAAATCTCCTTCAGCTTGATGGGATTTGTCTTCATATACGCCTCACGAACCCTTGTCTTTCCTCTTCCCTGCAGCTCATCAACAATATCAGCACTGAGTCCTATATTGCTTGCATGAAACTTACGCAGAGCATGAGACCTAAAAAACCTATAATGCCCTACGAATCCCATATTCAGCTTATCATTCACCTTCTTGAAACTATAGATCAATGAACTGTCAGTAAAGTCAAAAAGCCTATCATCCAATGACAATCCCTTTCTTGAAATCAGATACTTCACAATATGATGGCTTGCTTCAGGAGAGCAAAACGCATAATAGAACTTATTGGTCTTTATCCTCTTAAGATAAAATGCAGGAACAATATCCCTCCTACCAATCAAGCAATTCAAAACATCATCAATGGAACCTCCATCATGATAATCATCACTTGCCTTAACAAAATCACCAACAGTAAGGGAAAGGGTTTCTGCCTTGGCACAGCCACTGCTTGAAATGAAAAGAACAAGCGCCCTAAAAGCATTAGATGAAATGGAACAGACATTCCTGATATCACCCCTTGTAGGCAAGTCAAAATATGATGAGAGATACTCCTCATCAAACTTGATCTCATTCAAATAGGGCAATTCAATTTCAAAATGCCTATAGAATGTCTTGATTCTGGAAAAATAGGTTCTGACAGTGCTGATAGCCAAACCTGAATCCAATAAAAAAGACCTGAAATCCAACAATCTGCTTTTAATTTTCCTGTTCTTAAGCGAAATTCCTTCATCTTCCTCAACAATTGCCTCATCCATAAGGGAACCCATATCCATATCCTGAAAGAACTCATACTTGGCAATTGCAGACCTGTAGGACTTAAGCGTGGAATACTTAATGTTTCTATTTGAACAAAATCTTTTCAATAATTCTTCAGACATCATCATGATAAAAATATTCTAAATGAGAAATGAAATAGGATAAAATGAGGTTATTTTCATAAATAGTAAACTATACATTAACCATTACCTCTCAAACACTCTCTAAAATTATATATTAAATAAAAAACAATATATAAATGGAATTTCAGATTTTTAACTACAATATAAATAATTTCCTGATAAAAAATTATTAACCATTAAATAAAATTTGAAAAAATAGTAAAATAAAATAAGTAAAATAAAATACTAAAAATAGTAAAATAAAATACTAAAAATAGTAAAATAAAATACTAAAAATAGTAAAATAAAATACTAAAAATAGTAAAATAAATAACCAATAAATAGTTAAACAGAGTCAGTGCTATGAAATATATTACAAGATATTTAGATGATGAGCTTATAAAGATTTAAATTAGAAAAAAACAAATTTAATTCATTTAACAAATAGTTAACCACATATTAACATTTTTTTACTTTTCAAAAGATTCTAAAAATATCATTAAGAAAAAAGCACAAATCATTGGAATTTCCGAAATTTAACTAAAAAAATAGCTTTAATATCCAATAAAACATATGAAAACAGAAAAAAGGAAAAATTTTAACCAACAATTATATGATGAACAGACAATAATATGATACTATACGAAATCAAAGATAAGGAAAATGTAATTGCCTATTTCAAAAGCAGAAAAAGAGCAGAAGAATACTGCCAACACTTTAAAGACCTTGACATGAATGAGATACAAATAATGTATGATGCCATAGATGTCTTCAAAGAGGATGACATAATAAGGTAAGGTAAAATTTTAGACATTATTTATTTATACTTTCCACCCATTTAATTTATACTTTTAATTTTACATATAAACATTGAAAAATCATCGTGCATTGCACTCATAAAAATCTCTTTCAACCTTTTTGGATTTGTCTAGATGTATATCTCATGGATCTTTTGTCTTAGTTTTCCTTGCTAAATAAACCTGTCTTCACATATTCTTTAGCAAATTGTCTTAAAGTTCCTGATGAATCTTTGGAGAAATATTTTTCTTCAATAATATTTCAAAAATAATATCAATAGCTTTTTGAGAA
This sequence comes from uncultured Methanobrevibacter sp., assembly GCA_900314635.1. GTDB lineage: Archaea > Methanobacteriota > Methanobacteria > Methanobacteriales > Methanobacteriaceae > Methanobrevibacter. The sequence goes on along the minus strand of OMVY01000011.1, from coordinate 60,402 downwards.
TATCATGCCTGATTTCATCTGCAACTGGAGAAACAATCAAAATATCAATATCAGACTTTTCAGTATCATCTCCACGGGCTACAGAACCAAAAAGAATAATCTGTATTATATTATCCGATTTAACAGATTATCAAACTCACGAGCAATTTCAATGCGATTATTCATTCTAATCACCAAAAAAGATTTTTACTTTAAATAAATAATATACATTAAAAATCATAAAGATTTTCATAATTTATTGGGGTAAATCAAAAAAAAAGGAGCATTGGCAGAATCAAATACGCAAAAACTCAAAAAATAATTATATACATTATTTTATGCAAATAAAAAAAAGAATTAAAGATTATAAAGAATCTTTAATTGCATTAAATCCATTTTCAATAGCTTTCTCATTCATTTCATGGAACTTAGGAGCCAGATTATGCTTCATTGCAAGTATGACTGATTCCTTGGAAAGTGGGAATGTGTCATTAGCTACAGCAGCTCCAAGCAAAACCATGTTCAATGACAAGATGCTTCCAGCATCCTTTGCAAGTCCGTTTCCTTCAATAGGATATACAAAATTGAAGTTTTCCTTCAAATTAGGAATGATCTCACCATCAATGCTTGGATAAGTCTCTCCTGTTTGAGTCAAGGTTGACGGAACCATAGGAGCAGTATTGAAAATTATTGCAGTATTCTCATTCGCCTTTTCAACAGCTCTCAAGACTTCAATAGGTTCAAAGCTTAATATCATGTCTGCCTTGCCCTTCTCAACAATGGATGATTTGAAATTACCTATCTTAAGCTCTGTGGATACTGAACCTCCTCTCTGGGACATGCCGTGAATCTCGCTCATCACACAGTCATAGCCGTCTCTCATGGCAGCTTCCCCAATAATCACAGAGGTTTTAATGATACCTTGTCCGCCTACTCCGGAAATATAAATGTTATAATTCACATCACTCATTAAAATCACCTCTTCACTCCGATAGCCTTGTTCGGACAAACCTGGATACAGACAGTGCATCCCTTGCATAGAGCATCGTCTATCTTAACATCTCCACCAATGTATGAAATTGCAGGACATGCAAGGTCTACTACGCAGTCAAGGCATTTGGTACAGTTTTCCTTGATTTCCATAACCGGCCTCTTCTTCTGGCCCTTGATGAGTGTGCATGGATATCTTGCAATGATAACAGCAACTCCATCATATTCAAGAGCTTCCTTGTATACCTTTACAGTCTTGCCTATCTGGTGAGGATTTACAACTTTCAGGAATTCAACGCCGACAGCTTCCACAATCTTTTCAATATTCATTGCAGGAGCTTCGTCCCCCATTCCATCAACAGGAATTCCAGGGTTTGGCTGGCCTCCTGTCATTGCAGTGATTCTATTATCCAGAATGGTAAGCACGAACTTGTTTTTATTGTGAATAGCATTTATCAATGGTGCTATTCCGCTGTGGAAGAATGTGGAATCTCCAATGAAACTCATGACATGCTGGTTGGTGGCTATTGAAAAACCGCATCCGTCTCCAACACTGGAACCCATTGCAAGCAGATAATCCGCAGTTTCATATGGAGGGCTGATTCCAAGTGTGTAACAGCCTATGTCTGAAGCGAAAATCATGTCCTCCTTGGCATATCCAAGTTCATTGTATGCCCTGACAGCTGCATAGTAGGCAGACCTGTGAGAACATCCAGCACAAAGTGTCGGAGCCCTGGACGGCACGTTTGCAATAGTTTTCTCCAAACTTTCTGACAATTTCATAGCTTCTTCGATTTCAATGGAAACATCATCCAAATCGGAAAGCACCTTGCTGAATGATTCTTTGACAATATCGCAGTTATATTCATGAACCATAGGGAATGTCTTGTCCAACTTGCCGTAAACCGGACAGTCAAGAGCATTGGCTCCAAGGACAGCGAGAACATCACCTTCGATAATCGGATCCACTTCCTCGACTATGAAAACTCCCTCCAGATTATTGCAGAAGTCAAATATCAAGTCTTCAGGTACTGGATAGGAAAATCCGAGCTTCAATATATCCATTCCAAGACCATTCTGATTTACAACATCATAAGCATAATTAAAGGCACTGCTTGAAGCAATCACACCATAACGACCCTGCAAAGAGCCTGATTCAAATGAATAAACCTCATTAAGCTCTGATTCATTTGCATGGGATTTTAATTTTTCGACCTTCTCTGCAAGAACTGTGTGCATATTCAGTGAATTTGCAGGAACCGGAACAAATTCGCTAGGATTCTTAACAAAGAACCCTTTCTTCCAGTGCCTGTCGGATTCAACATCCTTTGTAACGCAGGTATGTTCGCTAATCTCGCCGAAGCTTACGATTCCCCTCATATGAGATACACGAGTGGTTGTTCTAACAATTACCGGAATTCCAAAGTGTTCAGACAAATCAAAAGCATAAACCATGAAATCCTTTGCTTCCTGTGGATTTGAAGGTTCTAAAACTGGAATGGAGGATAATCTTGCATAGTGTCTTGTATCCTGCTCGTTCTGGGATGAGAAGAGTGAAGGATCATCTGCACAAAGGACAACCATTCCTCCCTTGACACCTGAATAAGCGGTTGTCATAAAGGAATCCGCAGCCACATTCAAACCTACATGCTTCATGAATGTGAATGATCTAAGACCACTTACAGCTGCTGTAGCTGCTACTTCCATAGCCACTTTCTCATTAGCTGAAAATTCGAAATACATTCCCGCATCCTTTGCAATGACAGACAATATATTTCCTATCTCTGAAGACGGGGTTCCAGGATAAGTGGCTGCAACGGAACATCCTGCCTCAACAGCCCCTCTGACAACTGCCTCATTTCCCAGAAGGAAAAGCTTTTCTCCCATCTTTGAGTTTACTAACTGATCATAACCCATTATAAATCTCCATAAATTTTTTTATCAAAGTCATTAAATAATTAGTAGAAATGCCAAATAAAAGCATTCAAATTAAATAATTAGTAAAAATGCCGAATAAGCATTCAACATTAAATAATTAGAAAAATGCCAAATCAATCCATTCGACATTAAACAGAATTGAAAATATTAAAAAATTAAGTTTCAAAAATTTAAAATTCAAATAAATTCAACATAATATAATATTAATTTTTTAAATATTTAATATGTTGCCATGATTGGAAAAAAAAACCAAATTATTAATAAAAACTATTTTTCAAATGATAAAATAATCAAATATTAATAAAAGCCAGCACAAATTAATAAGAATAATACTAAAATCTATATAATAAAATGTATATAAATACAATACAGTTATAAAATTAATAATAAATGATTGGATTGATAATTGAAAAATCAAAGAATAAAATTAAAGAATAGTTGAAAAAACAAATATTTAAAAAAATTTGTTAAAAACTTAAAAAATAGTTAAAAACTTAAAAAGAACAATTAAAATGATTTTTTCAAATAATTAAACAAATATTGGGGATTATTATGATTACAATTCATGTAAAACGTTTTGATAGTGAAAAGGATAGCGAACCACATATCGAAACTTATGAAATTGAAAAAAGCTCTGGAATGAAAGTCTTGGATGCATTGGAAGAAATCAACAATAAATATGACGCCGATATAAGCTTTAGAAGCTCATGCAAGGCCGGTCAATGCGGATCATGTAGTGTAAAAATCAATGGAAATGGAGCACTGGCTTGCAGAGCGGAAATAGAAGATGAAATGCTTATCGAACCATTGGATTTCCCTGTCATCAAGGATTTGATTGTAGATAGAAGCGAAGCTGACGAGAAAGTGAGAAACCTTCAATTGCATCTGCAGACAGACCCGGTTACAGCTAGGGAAAACATAAATCCTGCAGACATCAAGGATACCAAGAAGGTCAGAAGCTGCATCGAGTGCTATTCATGCCTTTCTTCATGCCCTGTTGTTAAAAACTTCAAGGAAGACTTCCTCGGACCATATTATATGAGATACATCTCCAAATTTGATTTCGACCCAAGAGAGGAATCCGATAGAATCATAGAAGCATTGGACAGCGGATTATATGAATGCACAAGCTGTGGAAAATGCGGAGAAGTCTGTCCTAAAAACATAAACAGTTTTGGAGATGCTATTGAAAAACTAAGAGCAGTTGCATACCAGAAAGACCTGGGGCCTCTTGACGCACATAAGAAATTCAAGGACATAATAACAGAAACCAAGCGTTCCGTATCAAAACCTGAAAAGCCGTTTATTGAAAATGCAAACAAGGAAAGGGCGGATAAAATCAACGACCCTGATAGGCAAAAACCTAAGGTTGCATTATTTACCGGATGCATGGTCGATTACAGAGTCCAAAAAGTAGGATACGACTTATTGAAAGTCCTGGATGCTTTGGATATTGATATCGATGTTCCTGAAGGCCAGGTCTGCTGCGGCTCACCGCTTCTTAGAACAGGTCAGAGAGATGTTGTTCAGGAACTTGCCGACATCAACAAGGAGGTCTTTAAAGACTACGATACCGTTTTGACCATCTGTGCAGGATGCGGAGCAACATTAAAGAACGACCATCCCAACTTTGGAAACAAGCTAAATGTTCAAGACATCAGCGAATTTCTGATTGATAAGCTTGATGGTGAGAAGATGAAGGAGATCAATGCCAAAGTCACATGGCATGATCCATGCCATTTATGCAGAGGACAGGGAATTGTAGAAGAGCCTAGAAAAATATTGAACATGATCCCTGGAGTCGAGTTTGAAGAAATGGAAGAGCCTGCGGTATGCTGTGGAGCAGGAGGAGGAATAAAATCCGCCAAACCGAAAAAGGCCTTGAAGCTGGCAAGCGAAAGAGCCAAGCTGATTGAGAAAACCGGAGCGGAAATAGTTACCACAATCTGCCCATTCTGCCAGACAAACATTACTGACGGCCTTAAAGAGGAAGGGCTCGATGATATTGAAGTCATAAACCTGATTGAATTATTGGCAAGAGCTTATGAATAATAAGCTCAAATTTTTTATCTTATTTTGTTTAATTAAGACGAAAACTAATGAAAAAATAATTAATTGAACACTTTTTTATATTTTTTTATAATTTAATAATAATCTAAGAATGATACCATGAAACCTAAAAATAAACCAGCTAAAAGAGGAAAATCAAGACTCAATGAACTTGAAAGAGATGAAGGCACAATAAAACTTCAAAAAAACATTTATGTTGTTTTTGTTGAGTGCGAATCCCCTGGAAATGTTGGTTTTTTAGCAAGAACCATGGGAAACTTCGGATTGCATAATCTGGTTCTTATAAACCCCTGCGAACTTAAGGATGAAGCATATTACCAGGCAATGCATGCAAGAAAAACCGTTGAAAATGCAGAAATTTATGATACTCTTCAGGAATTTCTGGATGATAAGAAGATTGATTTCATTGTAGGTTCTACCGGAGCACCTGGAGGAAGCTATAACCTATCTAGAATTCCAATCAGACCAGACGAGCTTGCAGACAAGATGAACTACGACAATAAGATAGCCATCCTGTTTGGAAGGGAAGGAGATGGGCTGTCCAATAAGGAAGTGGACATGTGCGATGTCATTGTAAGCATTCCAACAGACCCCTCTTATCCAATCATGAACATATCCCATGCAGCTGCAATCATCTTATACGAAGTCTTTAAAAACAGAAATAAATTTTCAGTTGAAGGGCTCGAGGAAAGCACTGCCCTTGAGAAGGAATATTTAATCAAGGATATGGAAGATCTTATCGATACCTTGCCGATTCCAGAGCATAAGAAAAGAAACGGCCTTAAGACTTTTAAGAATATTGTAAACCGAGCATTCATTACAGGCCGTGAAGCCCACACTTTAAAAGGCATTTTAAGAAGGCTTAAAAATAAGATAGATGAGAATTAAGTTAGTTTTATAATTGAAAATAGCTTCTAAAAAACAGCTTAAAATATTTTTCAAAAATAATCATTTTAATACATCACAATTATCCAAAATAAATAAAAAATCCCATTTCTTAAAAAAATAAACATTCAAACACTTCACAATTATCCAAATAAATACAAACAATTATATTAGATTAATTTCAAAGGTATAATAGAAACAATTTAAGGTTACAGGTCATACCATGAGAAAAGGATATTACGAAGATGTTAGTGTATTTTTAGTGAAGCATAGCTTCCATTTAAGATTTTTTTTATCAAGATTAACTAGAAAATCTAATCTTTTTAAAAGATTCATCGAAAGACTCCTTTTCCAAGATGACGAAATTTTTGTTTTGCCGAATAATAATTTTCTAAATGAAGAGTCCAAAGACGGCACTTATAAAAAGGATGCCGAACCAATCACAACCACTGTTTCTGCAAATATTGAAGTTAATCAAAGCTTTCAAAAAGATGATAGCCTGTTTTTACCTGTAGACCTGTTAAAAGAAGCTGTAAGACGCGCATCCTACATTGTAGTAATGGATCAGTGCCTATGCAGAATATCCAACAACTGTCAGGACTATCCTCAAGATTTGGGATGCATTTTCCTAGGTCCTGCAGCAAGAAACATTTCAGAAAAAATAGGCCATGAAGCAACTGTTGAAGAAGCTCTCTCTCAGATTGATTATGCAGAATCCCTTGGATTAAGCCATGTGATGGGCAGAAATAAGATCGACACAGTCTGGATGAATATCGGACCGAAAGAGCAATTGCTTACAATCTGCCATTGCTGTCCATGCTGCTGCTTATGGAAAGTACTTCCAGACATCCACACAGACATAAGCGACAAGGTCATGAGAATCAATGGAGTAAGTGTCAAAACCAAAAACGAAGACTGTGTATTATGCAGGAAATGCTTAGGGGATGATGTTTGTTTTGGTGGAGCCATTTATCTTGATGAGAGCGAAAACAAGATCAAAATAGACCAGGAAAAATGCGTGGGATGCGGACACTGCACACATGTTTGTCCTAAAGGTGTATTCGACCTATCATACACTCAAGACTCACTGGATTACATTCTTGATAGAATGGATGCTTTAATTGATTATAGATAAATCCAAATTGGGATTTTCTATTTTTAAAATTTCTTAGATTTTTTGAGCTGTTTTAGAATTTAAACATTCTATTTTAAACTATTTTTTCTATATTATAAATTAAAACTACTTTTCATCATAAATTAAAAACTAATTCCCATCATAAATTCAAAACTAATTCCCATCATAAATTCAATTCCCATCATAAATTCAAAACTAATTCCCATCATAAATTCAAAACTAATTCCCATCATAAATTCAAAACTAATTCCCATCATAAATTCAAAACTAATTCTCATCTCAATAAAATAAATATAAAACCACATTTCACCTTAATTAATTAAATTTAATAATCATAATTAAGATATAATATATTGTTAAATTAAAATTTAATATCAAAAATGTTTTTATTTTAAAAAAGAATATTTGAAAATAATTAAAAATAATGTTCTCTTATATTATTAAAATTTTATTATGGAGTTTATTTTATGAATCATGACAAAATGATGAATATCGCACGTAAAAGAGGTTTCTTATGGCCTTCTTTTGAGATTTATTCCGGAGTATCCGGATTTACCGATTACGGCCCTCTTGGAGCAAGCTTGAAAAACAACATCATGCAGAAATGGAGAAAGCAATACATTGCAGGAGAAGGTTTCCATGAAATAGAAGGGCCTACTGTAATGCCTATGGAAGTTTTAAAGGCATCCGGACATGTCGACAACTTCACAGACCCTATGACAAAGTGCAATGACTGCGGAGAAGTGTTCAGAGCAGACCACATCATCGAAGAAGCTATTGGAATAGATGTGGAAAGCCTTCCTAACGAGGAAATGGACAAGATAGTTGAAGATAACAACATCAAATGCCCAAGATGCGGCGGAAGCCTGGCAAATATCTGGAACTACAACCTGATGTTTAAAACCCAAATCGGTGCTAAAGGAGATAAAACAGGTTATATGAGACCTGAAACCGCACAAGGAATATTCATCCTCTTCAAGCGCCTCTCAAGATTCTTTAAAAACAAGCTTCCTTTTGCTGCTGTACAGCTTGGAAAATCCTACAGAAATGAAATCTCACCTAGACAAGGAGTCATCAGACTGAGGGAATTCACACAGGCTGAAGCAGAGATTTTCCTGGATCCTGAAGACAAGACACATCCTAAATTTTCAAAAATAGCGGATGAGACTTTATACCTTGCATCCCAGGATGTGCAGCTGAATGAGAAGGAAACATTGGAACTGACTGCTCAAGAAGCCTTGGATCAGGGAATTGTAAGTTCCGAAACCCTCATCTACCAATTATACCTTGCTAAAAAGTTCCTGAATGAAATCGGAATCAATGATGATGTATTAAGATTCAGACAGCACTTGCCTGGTGAAATGGCCCACTATGCCCTTGACTGCTGGGATGTTGAATGCCTCACCGACAAATACGGATGGGTTGAAATCATAGGTATTGCCGACAGGGGAGATTACGACCTGACAGCCCACAGCAAATTCAGCAATGAGGAACTGGACATCTACAAGGAATTCGATGAACCAAAACTGATAAAGAAGACTGTCATCAAGCCAAATCTCAAGAAATTCGGCCCTGCATTCAAAGGAGACTCACCAAAGATCAAGACTTTTATTGAAAACCTCTCTGAAGATGAAGTATCCGAAATCAAAGCTGCTATCGAAGCAGATGGAAAATTCACCTTGGAACTTGATGGAAGCTATGAAATCCTTGAAGAGCATCTCATATTTGAAGACATTGAAGAGGAAATCAAAGGCGAGAAAATCGTTCCTCATGTAATTGAACCATCATTCGGTATTGACCGTATTCTTTACTGCACTTTATTGCATTCATTCAAAGAGACTGAAGAGAAGGATTACTTCCAGTTTGCAAAGGAGATAGCTCCTATTCAAGTAAGCGTCTTCCCTCTTATGAACAAGGACGGCCTCGGAGAAATAGCTGTAGAAATCACCCACGACTTGCGTGAAGCAGGATTTACAGTAGACAACGACACTTCAGGAACCATTGGAAAAAGATATGCCCGTGCTGATGAAGTAGGTGTTCCAATAGCTATCACTGTTGATTTTGATACAAAAGAAGACAATACAGTAACCATTAGAGACAGAGATACTGAAGAACAGGAAAGAGTGGAAATAGGGGCATTAAAGGAAGTTATTAAAGAAAAATTAAATTTATCTCTTTAAAACCTCCTTTCAATCTAAAATTTAAAAAGATTTAATCAATTCACCATACACTAAAATATCACCACCTTTAACTTTTTTTATTAAACTTTGGTCTTAAACAAACTAATTTTAGCATTAAATAAGTTAATTTAATTTTTATTAAACTTAAGCCTTAAATAAGCCCTAAATTTTATTAAACTTAAGCCTAAATAAGCCCTAATTTTTATTAAACTTAACCTGCAAATTAACAATTAATTTTTACAAAATTATTTTTACAGATTTGTTCAGCAAATAATCAAACAAGTATTTTCCCCAGATAATGCCTTTTTCATCCTTGTTTAAAAGCATTGCAGAATCATCATAATGATTATCCATAAAAAACAGATTTAAAGACATGAAATTCTCACTGCAGGTCATGAAGAAGTTCAAATCATCACATCTCCACAGAGTAACATCATAATCCTGAGAAAGCTCCAATAATCTTTTCATGAAGCCTTTTTGGCGGAAGGATTCGAGAACATAGGGAGTAGTAATCAGATTTAATTTACAACCATTCTCAACCTCTTTAAACAATGCATTTAAATGAATATCTGAAAATATTGGTAAAGTCACATTCAGAATCTTGGATTTAGGCAGCAATTCCAAATAAGCTTTCAAAGGTTTGGCGAAATCAACTTCTTCGGATTTGACAATTTCGGAGTTTACAAGGAGGTAGGATGATTGGAAAAATTCTATTGGAATCATGTTCAAATCATGCTTTATCCAAAATGATTCCAATCTGGTGAATGAATTCCAATTCATGAATAATTTAATCAGATTCAAGGCAAATAAATAACCTTTTGAAGACAGGTAATAATTTCTCTCGCTTTTAAGAACCATTTTTCTTGAAGACAATTCACTTAAAACATGAAGCAAAGATGCGGAAGACTTGCCCAATTCCTCACGCAAGCCTGATAAATTCTTCTTGCCGAAATATAAATTCACCAGGATATTCAAGCGAATATTAGATTTAAGCAGGAATTTCAAATCCTCAAAATTAATTTCATCCTCTTTGATATTAGTTAAATTCATTATTCTACACCTCATTTCACAAATTTAAATTAAAATCATTGAAATTAAAATTCAATCCTTGGGATTTATAATGTTTAAAAATATTCAAAGTCCATTTTATAGCTTCACTATCATTTGATATTAAAAGCCTGTTTTGATCATATGCCCCGTCACACTTGAACAAGCCGATTGCAGCGGCATCATCCCCAATAGCCAACGTGAGACGAACATCCTTTTTAAAATATCTGATTGAAAGTGTCTTGTTGTCCAGTCCTTTTTGAATCGTTTCACGACCCACTCCATAAATCAAGTTAATCAGGATATCCTCAGGGACTAAAATCTCTAGATTGGCTCCGTTATTAATCAAATCCTTTATGATAGATGGATGCTCTGGATGCAGGTAGGGAAATAAAAGCTTTAAATTCCTGGAAGAGTTTATCAAGTTCTTCAACTCATTATGGGGTCGGTATATGTCCAAAGGCACGCTTTCAACCAATTCACAATTTTCAAGCACATGCAGTTCCATTAAGGACTCTACAAGAAGAGGCTTTATGTCATGTTCCTGCCAGAACATCGAAAAATCATTTACAATGCCGATAGACTCTGAAAAATCCAAAAGCATGGAAAAATGAATAATTCCTTTTGTTGTGGGGTAGAATTTATTACCCTTTTTTGTGACATAGCCCTTGTCCATCAATCTATGAATGTTGTTGGAAATTGAGCTATAGCTTAAAAAAGTAGATTGATTGAGCCATCTCATTTCCAAAGGACCATTTACAAGATTAGTGAAAACTTGAAATCTTATGTTGGAATTTACAAGAAATTGAATATCGCGGGAAAACTCATGATTTTCTTCAATAAATTCATTAAAGTTTTGAAAATTCATTTTTTATCTTCTCCAATTGTTTTCATCGCCAATTATCAATAAATTGATTGAAAATTTAAGATTTTTAGTAATTAAGGTGAAAAAACATTTTTAGATTCTCAAATTTTTATGCTCAAAATTTACTATATCCACAAAATAGTAAGTGAAAAAAACATTTTTAGACTCTCAAATTTTTATGCTTAAATTTACTATATCCACAAAATAGTAAATCTCAGCCATTTTCCGCATGAGAAAAAAAATCTTGAAAAACATCTAAAAACATATTAAAACATATTTTTACAAAAATAAATTTAATTTTTAAATATATAAAGATATTAGAACGAGTGAGGACACTTTTACAAGTTGATGCTAATTTAACAAGCCAATACCAATTCCAGGATAATTATTTTAAAGTTTTAAATTGATCTTAGAAAAACCAATATCAAACTATATCTGATTTAAATTTAAAAGAAAAACATGAATTTAACACCTAGTCAAATTTAAATTTAAAAAAGAATAAAAGCATATAAAATAAAAATAGTATTAAAAAAAGATGTAAAACCAATAAAAAAACATATGAAAAAAAGAAGTGAACCCAATAGAAACATATTAAAAAAGAAGTGAACCCAATAGAAACATATTAAAAAAGAAGTGAGATCATGATTGACACCCACATGCATGCAGATTCCAGAAGCAGCGAAGACTTTGATAAAATGTTTATAAGTGGCATAGACACTGCAATAACCTGTTCATACTATCCTTACAAATTAAATAATAATCCTGATGTGCTTATAAACCATTTCGATAGAATTTTAAATTTTGAACCGAAAAGAGCGGGAGAATACGGCCTTGATTTGAAAGTAGCCCTTGGTATTCATCCAACCAATGCAATAAGCAATTCAGAAGCCGTTTTTCAAAAGCTGGAGGAATTGATTGAAAACAAGGAGATAATTGCTATTGGAGAAATCGGCTTGGATGAGAATACTTCCGAAGAGCAAAAATTATTTAAAAAGCAATTGGAACTTGCAGATGAGACTAAATCCAAAGTCATAATACATACTCCTCGCAAAAACAAAGCGGAAGTCCTGAAGGATATTAAAAGAATAGCTCTCAATTCTATAGACCCAAAGCTTGTTGTAATAGACCATATTAACAAAAACACCATTGAAGATGTGATTGATGAGAAATTTACAATAGGACTGACTGTCCAGCCTCAAAAGATGGAAGTGAGCGAGGCAGTGGATATTATGGACCAATACGGTTTTGACAAATTTCTCTTGAACAGCGATATCAGCAACAAGCCATCCGATCCATTATCTGTTCCACGCACAGTTAGAACTTTAAAAAGACTTGGATACAATGAAAAAGATATTGAAAAAGTATCTCACAGAAATGCTGAAAAGTTCTTCGATATTTAAAAACCATTTATGATAATTAATGAAACTTAAAAAAACAGTATCAGCAAAATGCTAAGAATATAGAAAACTGATTAATAAAATAAAAAATGCTAAAAAGCTAAAAAACTGACTAATAAAATAAAAAATACTAAAAAGCTAAAAAACTGACTAATAAAATAAAAAATACTAAAAAGCTAAAAAATTAACTAATAAAATAAAATAGAGTTAAATAAATAAAAAAAAGGAATAGTAAAAGACTAAAAATTAAAACTAGTCTTTTCTAACTAATTTAACTCTTGATGGAGTAACAATAATCAAGTTCTTTTCAGATGATTGTGCAAGCAGAATAGCTTGTGCATTATATTGTTCCCTTAAGACTTTAAGTCTTTCTCCAGCTTTTCTGAATTCTGCTACTCCTTGTTTCTCCAAATGGATTAAATCAAGTATCACAGGATTGTTCTCTTCAACCACTTGGTCAAACACATAATCCATATCATCAATGGATTGTGGCTTGATTAAAATAATCTCATAAAATGATTGTTCCGGAGAGATTGTAAAATCATCATCTAAAAAACTATCATCAAAACCATCATCAGAATAAGGTATTCCATAAGGGTCCTCTTCAAAACCCAGGCTCTTTTTTAAATTATCTGTAAAACTCATTTTTACTCTTCCTTTATTTTTTGATAAACATAAATTTTAATTTTGATTGTATAAAAGGTAAAAAATTAATTTTTACCCAAATGTTCTAAAATCGCATCCAAGATTTTAGCTGCTCCATCATGGTACATATCTGCTGCAGGCAGACCGAATTCTTTTTCATAATCTTCTACAGTTTCATCAGGAGCGTTTCTAAGGTTGATTGACAAGCCGACAACCTTGGTTGGCTCAACAGCTTCAATAGCTTTTATCTCTTCAGCAATTCCTCTAGGTTCACGGTAAGGGTGATTTGGTCTGTGTCCGACAACAACTGCATCAGGATGAGCACCGATTAAGATTGCTGCTGATAAACCTCTTGGGTGTGGATTTCCCATTTCAGTCAAACTGGACTGACCTTCAACAAAGATCAGTTCAACATCTTCGCGCTCTTCAACATATTTGATTGCAGATAAGATTGCAGATGGAATATCCATTGCAGACAAACTGCCTGCTCTGAAATTGAAGTAGGTAGGCTGTTCCAAACCCATCTCATCAGTGGAAATAACCGCATTCTTAATGCCTCTTTTAGTTGCTTCCTTACCTAAGGATTTGGTTGTGGTTCTTTTTCCACATTCCTGGGAAGTTCCGCCGCAGAAAATGACAGATGCTTTTGGTGTGTATGAAATCTTTGGCAGCACTTCGCAGCATTTCTCAGGTGCAATACCTGCGATTTCACGAACAACATCCAGTCTTGAACTGATTTCCTTAATTACAACATCATTTTGGTCAGCTAATTTCAATAATGATTCATTATCTGATAAGGATAATGATCTAAATGATACAATAACATTTTTACCGCTAGCCAATGCCTGAACGGCATATTTTAAAGCAGCGCCTTCAGCACCAATCGGAAGCATTATAGCAACAGTTTTAGCATCGGTTGTTTCAAAAAGTTCATCTAAATTTGATGCCACTTCAAGGCCGCAGAAAGGTTTTCCCTGTTTTTGAGGATTGTCATCTAAAAAACCTACTGTTTCTATGCCCTCAAGGTTGGAGAATTTTTCTCCACCCCCTCCAGCACCAACTATCACATAAGGGTTGAGATCCTGAAGATCTTCAACACAAGTTACAGAATACAAGTAATCACTCCTAGTTTATAATAAATAATAGCCTTTAAGGCAGTGTAAATAAAAAATCATGAAATAATGGATTTCATGAAAAATGAATAAACAATTCCATAAGAATTTTTAATTAAATTGATTATACCTCTAAGTCAAGCCATAATTGTTATGGAACTTTCAATAAAATTATGAGTCAACAAAAGATAATATAACTTATTATATTTATATATTTTTTATTATTATTAAACTATTATGTTTGAAATTAATTCATTTAAATAATTATTTAAACTATTATGTTTGGAATTAATTCATTTAAATAATTATTTAAACTATTATGTTTGGAATTAAGTTTTAAAAATATGGAATAAATTTAAGTACTAACAGTTTGTATAAATAAAACTAAAAATAGTGTTTATTATTTAGAATAAAATAATCCTGCCATTTGGCATGAATAATTAATTTTACACAGTTTATTAACAAATTTTGGAGAATCGCAATGGTTAAGAAAGATGAAACTCTTGAAAGCGGAAGCATGAAAACAGACTGCCCAGTATGCGGAGGAAAAGGAACAGCAAATTACACTACAATCACTCATAAGATAGCTTATTTTGGAGAGGTCATGGAATCCACAATCGAATGTGAGAAATGCGGATTCAAGCACAACGACATAATGGCTCTTGAGCAGAAGGAACCTGCAAAGCACAGCCTGATGATTTCCGGAAAGAATCTCTCATCAAGAGTGGTAAGATCCCAAACAGCAACCGTATCACTTCCTGAAATCGGAATCAAAGTGGAGCCTGGCCCAAAATCCGAAGGATATGTTTCCAATATTGAAGGAGTCATCACAAGATTCATAGACGCAACATTGAAGGCTTTGAAATTATTTACAGATGACGAGTCTCAAAAGAATGCAAATGCAGTACTTGAAAAGCTGGAAGGATTATTAAGCGGAGAAGACGAAACACTTCTGCTCATAGAAGATCCTTTCGGACAAAGCCAGATAATGGATGTCAATGCAAAGACCGAACCATTGACCCAAGAAGAATTAAAGCACTTGAGAACAGGTTTTGTAATAATCGATGATGATGACGAAGACCTGGACGAAATGGAAGATGAATGAATCTTCCACCGGTTATTTTTATAAAATAATTAAATATTATATTGATTTGATTTTAAAAAATTGATATAATCTTGTTAAATTGATTTTAAAGTATTAAATTAACTTTATTTTGTAAAATAATTAGTTAATTTTATTTATAAGCAAAAATACAATATATTCATGGATATTGAATACATTAAAGAAAATTATTACTTTGAAATCTTAAATGAAAAACATGATTTATCAAACTTTGAATGTGATTCCAATGATTTAACAAATTTCTTAAAGAATGATGCTTTAAAACAGCAAGATATGAATTTAAATTTAACACAACTGGTTATTTGTGATAATGAGATTGTTGGATTCTTTTCTTTATTAACTGATACTTTAAAATTGAAAACTCTAGAAAATAATAATTTAAAAAAAGAAATTAAATTAGAGTTAGATATTAGCGAGAATAATGAAATACCAGCAATAAAAATAGGACGTCTTGCCATAGATAAAAAGTATTCAAAAAAAGGTCTTGGGTCTCATATTTTAAGGAATATATTGCTCAGCATATTAAACTTATCTAAAACTAAAGTTGGATTAAGATTTGTAACTGTGGATGCTTATGCAACATCATTGAATTTTTATGTTAAGAAAAATAATTTTTCAAGCCGCAAAAGTGATACAGAAACTTTAAAAAAAATAGATAAAATTAAAAAACAGAACCCTAATAGAAGTTTTATTCTTTATTTAGATTTAAAAGACATTAATTGTTCTAAAGATTAATTTTCAAATGATTATTTGAGGAATCAAAACAAAACTCTTCTTTGAGATCTGATTTTTTTAGCAAATTCTTTATCTTTTTTTGTAGGTGGTTCCTTCATCTTTTTTAATACAGCAATAGCATCCTCACCTTCGAAAACAGGAGTTTTTGCAATTGGTTTTGCCATTTTATCACCTTATTTTTAAGTAATATTATTTTAATATTTATCATTTAAATATCTAATTATTTTTAATTTTTATATGGATTACATTTTTCATTTTTGAAAATCATTAATAGGATTTATCAATTCCTCAAAATTAGGGGTTTTCAACCATATCCTCATTTGAATTTTTAATCCTCAACCAAAAAGTCTTCATAGGTTAAAGTATTTAATTCTTCATCAGTTATGCTTTCTTTAGGAGCCAGTCTGTTTGCCTGAGCTGTTATTACCTCTTCAAAAAAGTTCCTTACCGCCCTTCCATTTGCAAAGTTTTGAGGCTTGCGTTCATAGAGTTTTGCAAAGTACTGTTTCACATATTCATCGCCAGGCCCATCGATTGTCAGATTTGCATCATCACACATCTTCCAGAATATCTCATAGAGCTCCTCTGCATTGTAATCATCAAAGTATATGAATTTGTTAAATCTTGATTCCAAACCTGGATTTGAATGGAGGAACCTCTCCATCAATTCAGGATATCCTGCAACTATCACTATCAAATCGTCACGGTTGTCTTCCATTGCTTTTAGGATTGTGTTTATGGCCTCCTGACCGTAGTCATTTTGAGATGCTGAGCAAAGAGAGTATGCCTCGTCGATGAACAATATGCCTCCCATTGCCTGTGTTATCACTTCTTTTGTCTTTATTGCAGTTTGACCAACATAGCCACCCACCAATCCGGACCTGTCTGTTTCTATGAGATGTCCTTTTGACAAAAGGCCTATTTCATGGTAGATCTTTGACAATAATCTTGCAACTGTGGTTTTACCTGTTCCGGGATTTCCGCTGAATACTAGATGCAGACTCATCGGAGGCTGAGTTATGCCTCGCTCCTTTCTCAATTTTCTAATCTGAACCAGATTGATTAAGGAATTTACATCTTTTTTCACCTTTTCAAGTCCGACAAGCTTGTTTAATTTATCCAGATATTCCTCAAGACTGTGTTCTTCTTCAGAATCAGGATATCCGATTTCATTTGAAAGATCATGCCCTTCTCCAGGAATCTGCTGATTGACTTCTTTTGAAAGACCATCTTCTTCAGGAACATACTGTCCGATTTCTTTTGGATTGAAAACCGGCATTTCATAATCGTCAGCCAAATAGTCCCCCAATGCATTTTCAAGGTCATTTATATAATCCCCGTACTTTTCAAGGACATCGTCATCGAGCTTTTCATCAACGGTTATGAAAAACTTGCCAAGGAATTTATAAGCCTCAAACAAATCATTGCAGGACTTAACACTTGTCATGTCAAAGTTCTGGGCAAAGGTGTCAAGCTCATGGAGACATTCGAATGACAAAGGAACATCAAGGAGCTTATCCTCTCCCATGAGAGATATGTCATCTTGTGAATAGTTTCTCTCAAGCAGCTCATTTATAAATTCCAGTTCCCTGTCAGTTATTACCCCGTCGCTTAGACTTAAAAAACTAAAGTATCTGAATAGATCATCTAGAATGATAATCTCAATGGTTGTATTCTGTGATTTAATTTGAGGACAATAATCCTTAATCAATGGAATATCCAATGTTTTAGTTACAAAGGTTAAATTTGCCAGACGATTTTTTAAAAAATCGATGCCTAACTTTTCTGTTTTTTCATTGCATGCTGGACAAATGTTTTTTGAATTATCCAAAATTTTTCCGCAGTTTGTGGAAATGGTCCATTCCAACATAATCATACCTAAAAATAATTTAGACATAAAGATTATATAAGTTTTGTTCAAAATTTTAGATTTTCGGCTGAAAAATAGGTGCATTCTTGATTGTTCTTAGTTCTGTTAGTTCTACAATAAGAATATACATATGCATTCACGAGAAAAAATTTGATAGTAATTAAAAAAATAGATTCAAAAAATAGAAAAATAAAAAAAGATTCACGAGAAAAAGTTTGATAGTAATTAAAAAAATAGATTCAAAAAATAGAAAAATAAAAAGAGATAGAGGAATTATTCCTCTAATTCGTCCTCATCGTCAGAAGGAGCTGACATGAAAGGAGTGAATTCGTCTTCTTCAATAACATCTTTTAATTTAAGGGTCTTTTGAACATCCATGGATAAAGCATTACAATCTGCTTTAATAGCTTCCAAGTGTAATAAGATTCTCTCTTTTTCCTGATTGATTCTTTTAATGTTGGTATATGGATAAATAGACTCTTTGAGCATTTCATATTCGATGGTTGTGTATGGATACTCGTTTAATTGTTGACAAACATTTTTAAGAACATCTCCCAGGAATTTGTTCATTTCCACTTTTACACGTTCTCTAATCATTTTGTCATCATCAAGATTCTCTTTCATTAAACGGACAACTTCCGCCTTAGCAAAAGGTAAATCTTCTTTTTCATCTTCCATAGCATCAATTTGCTCATCAGTGTATTCTTCTTCTGCCATATAAATCCTCCATAGATTTAAGATAAATTTTATGAATTATTCACTGAAAAATAATTAAAACAACTAATGCAATATAAATTTTAATTCATAAAAGCTGATTTTCATAAAATTTATCCATATTTTTTAAAACTCATAACAGAGAAGCAAAAATAAAAACAAGATTATTTTACTAAGTGTTTTACTTGAAAAAACTGTAAAAAATCTATAAATTTCATTTGCTTATCTAGGTGTAATTAGATATTTGTTTAAAGGAATATATAAATGTATCTAAAATTATGACATTTACGATTAATATTTCATATAGATATTGGCAAATATATACGAATTATAATAGCTAAAGTTAATAATTCAATAGGCAAATAAAAATGAAAAAATCCTTTTTTAAAAATAGCAAAAATAGTGAAAAGTATAAAAAATATTAATGCGAAAATTCATTAAAAGGGTAGTAAAAAAAGTTGACTAAAATAAAAATTTCATCATTTAAAATTTTTTATCAAAAATTAGGATTTGAAGAATATTAGAAAAAATAAAAAAGTTAGTATAAAAATGAAAAACTAAAAAAAAAGAAAAAATGAGTTAAATATTATAATTTGAATTTAACTCTGTATTCCTGATTAATGATTTGAGTATTTTCATAAACTCCACCGATGCAATCTGCAATTTTAGCAATTACATCATCTGGTATGTCTTTTGCCTTGTTGACGCTATAGAAGAAGGTGATTGTATCATCACTCAACAGGTAGTTGAAAATAAAGTCATCATCGAAAAAGTCTTTCAAGATTGCTTCAACATCCTTTAATTGCTCTTCCCTGTTTGGAGCGGTTTCTTCAACATAGCAGGTATCAATGTCAAAGACGTATCTGTATTCCTGGTTAACTATGTTGGAACCTTTGAAAATACCATCAAGCTCGCTGGCTATGATTTCAATGATATCTGGAGAAAGTTCCTTGCTAACACTCAAATTGATGAAAAACACGATAGTGCTTTCATTAATCAAATAGTTCAATTCAAAATCCGGATTTTCAAAGTAATCCTTCAATAAACCGGATATCTTCTCATAGGATTTATCTTCAAGTTTTACCATGATAACACCTCTTATGATTAATAATATATTGAAACTAATAGCATAAAAACTTTTTTAGTTTGAAAGTTATAGAACTAAACGGTTAGAGATCAATCCATGTCCAAACCGAGATTCAAACTTCTGCTTGAATGGGTCAAAGCGCCTAATGAAATAATATCCACATCAAGAAGAGCATAATCAAGAATATTGTCCTCGTTGACATCACCTGAGAATTCAATTAGAACCCTATCTCGCAGATTCTTCTCTTCAAGGAGCTTCAAAGTCTCTTGTGACTCTTCAAAGCCCATGTTATCAAACATGACGATATCCGCTCCTCCTTCGGCAGCAATGATTGCATCCTCCTTTGTCTCCACTTCGATTTCTATCTTTTTGGAAAAGCTTATATTTTCCTTTGCAATAGCCAATGCCTCTTTCACAGAACCGACTACTGCAATATGGTTGTCCTTGATCATGACCATGTCATCGAGGGAGTATCTGTGAGTATCTCCTCCGCCAATAGCTATTGCCAGCTTATCGAATCTTTTAAGGGCAGGCATTGTCTTTCGAGTTCCGGCAATTCTTATTTTAGGGTTGACTTCCCTCACCTTGCCTGCAACACGATTGGTTGCAGTAGCTACTCCACACATTCTCATCAAAAGATTCAAGGCGGTTCTCTCAAGTGTCAATATTGTCCTTGCATTCCCGGACAATTCCAATATGACATCGCCTTCAGCTATTCCATCCCCATCATTCATTGATGAGATGACCTCGATGCCATATTCCTGGAATAATGATTTGATGATTTCAACCCCTGCGAGAATCCCTTCCTCACGGGAGACAATGCGAGCATCAAAGCACTTGTCTTCTGGAATCAAGGTATTGGAAGTGATGTCTCCAAATCCGATATCCTCCTCAAGTATGTATTTTATAATATCATCCATGTTTACACCAAGTCTAAGTAATAAGAATATTATATTTAATTAGATATTTGTCATCATAGTTTATATATTTAGATTAACAAAATTAAGATTGTTAAAATTCAAAATTATTTTTAAAAAGGATAACGTTCTATATAACAGAACTGGAGCAGACAAAATATTGAATAATACAAAAATCAAGTGATTTTATGGAAATTATATTTTTAGGAACATCATCAGCCGTGCCTACTTTGGAGCGCAATCACCCTTCAATTGCACTTAGAGCATTTGCCGAAGTCATGCTTTTTGATTGCGGAGAAGGAACCCAGAGGCAATTGATTGAAGCTAAAATAAGCCCTATGAAGATTACAAAAATATTCATAAGCCATTTCCATGGAGATCATATATTAGGCCTGGGCGGCCTTATCCAATCCCTTGGATTTAGAGGACGGGAAAAGGATCTGGACATCTACGGTCCAAAAGGACTGCATAAAATAATCAATGCAATCAGCAGCTTCGGATACTTCCAGATAAATTATAATTTAAACATTCATGAAATTCAAGATGGAACAGTCATTGAAACTGAAGACTATGTTGTAGAATGCGCTAAAGTGGAACACAATATCCCAAGCTATGCATATTCCATAAGGGAAAAGAAAAAGCCCCTCTTTTTAAGAGAAAAGGCAGAAGAACTGGGCATTCCACCAGGTCCCCTATACGGAAAGCTTCACAATGGAGAGGAAGTTGAATTTGAAGGCAGAATAATAAAACCGGAACAAGTGCTTGGTGAAGCGAAAAAAGGAAAGAAAATCAGCTATTCCGGAGATACAAGGCCTTGTGAGGCGATGATAAGGCTAGCAAGAGACAGCGATATACTGATTCATGAATCAACTTATGAAGCAGAGGATTATCAAAGAGCTGTTGATAATGCCCACTCCACATCAGTTGAAGCTGCGGAAATAGCTAGAGAAGCGAATGTGAATGAATTGGTACTGACCCACATAAGCACCAGATACACTAGCGATAAAAATATAAAATCAGAAGCGCAGAAAGTATTCAAGAATACAAAAGTAGCCAGGGACTATATGAAAATAGACTTATAAATTAAAGATAATCTTCTAACTTTTAAATAAAATTCAAAACCCATAAATGATAATACTGTTTTCAAATGGTGAGAAAATGAACTATGAAAACCAGATACTCGAGATAATCTTAAACTTTTTTGACTTAAGCACATTTATTTCAATAATCCTGATTATAATAAGCTCTCTAATCGTCATAAAAATTGGAGAATATGTTTTAAGCATCCTTGAGAAAAGATATGACTTGAATCTAACAGCCCATTATCTATTCAAGGACCTATTCAAATATCTGGTAATCATACTGGCCATCACTTGGATCCTGCAGCTTATTGGAATCAATATACAGAATATCGTCATCAGTTTGGGAATCGTAGGTATTGCAGTAGGTTTTGCTTCAAAAGACATCGTATCCAACTTCATATCCGGACTATTCGTCATTACAGACAAACAGATAGAAGTTGGAAAGGTCATAGAGGTTGATGGGCAGAAGGGAACTATTAGAAAAGTCGGATTTAGAAATACATATCTTATTAATCAAGACCAGCACAGAATAATCGTTCCAAACTCTGTATTGTCTACAAAACCATATAAGATTTACAAACCAAATGAAGACCATAGGCTGAGAGTTGTTTCCACATTGCCAAACTATTTAGACCTTTTAGAATTTGAAAAGGAATTCAACGACATAATCATGCAGTACGAGCAAGTGGATAAAACTAAAAAGATATTCATCAGGCCTCTTGAATTTACAGATTCAGGTCCAAAAGTGGAAATAAACTTCTGGGTTAATGAATTCAAGGATATAATGCCTACAAAAGCAATTATTCTAAATGAAATGAATGAACTCATATCCAAACATAAAGAGGAGAACATCTACACAAATATGAATTTAATCAATGTAAGTTCAGACACCATTGATGATATTATAGAAAATTAATTAAACATTCATATTTGTTAATAAAATCTACAAAAATCATAAAAAGAATAAAATTTATTAAAAATAAAAATTAAATTAGTAATAAATTATGTTAATTCAATTATTTGATTAAAAATATGAAAATAAATTAATCAAAAATAAAAAATCGGGGAGAAAAAAATGACAACCGAATTACAAGAAGAGATTATTAAATTGAAAGAGGAGAAAAATGCAATTATCCTCGCTCATAATTATCAACCAAAGGAAATCCAGGAGATAGCTGATTTTCTTGGAGATTCTTTGGAATTATGTATTAAAGCTAAAGAGATTGAAGACAAGGACGTCATAGTCTTCTGCGGAGTGGACTTCATGGCGGAAACCGCATACATGTTGAATCCTGAAAAGAAGGTCTTGATACCTGACATTGCTGCCGAATGTCCTATGGCCCATATGCTCACTGGAGAACAGGTTAGAGCGGCAAAAGAGAAATATCCCGATGCCGCAGTCTGCTTGTATGTCAACAGCCTTGGAGAGGCAAAAGCTGAATCAGACATACTCTGCACTTCAGGAAATGTTTTAAAAGTTGTGGAAAGCATTGAAGAGGACACAATTCTCTTCGGACCAGATACAAACCTTGGAAAATTCGTCGAGCCCCATACTGACAAGAAGATTATACCTATTCCTGGAGACGGCCACTGTTATGTTCACAAGCTCTTCCACATTGAAGATATTGAAGATGCAAGAGCAAAGCACCCTAATGCTGAAATAATCATCCACCCAGAATCCAACAAGGAAGTTCAGGACCTGGCGGATTATGTTTTAAGCACTGGAGGAATGTTGTCCCACATTAAAAACAGCGACAAAAAAGAGTTTGTAATAGGAACCGAAGTGGATCTCATCACAAGACTTAAAGCGGAAATCCCTGATAAAACATATTACCCATTGCTTGAAGGTGCGATTTGTGGAACCATGAAGCTTCATACACTTGAAAAGCTCAGAGATTGTCTTGTAAATGAGGAGCCTGTAGTCACAGTTCCCCAAGACATAGCTGAAAAGTCAATCAATGCTGTTGAAAGAATGCTTGAAGCTTCCAAATAATAAAAATAGATAGATAATATTTTAAATATTATCTTTTACTTTCTTTTTTTTACAAATAAATTAAAACCTTTATTTTACTAAAAAATTTAATAAAACACTATTTTTCAAAAAAAATCAAAAAACATTATTCTACTAAAAAAATTAATAAAACACTTATTTTAGAAAAAACTATTAAAAATGTTATTTTATAAAATAATCAAAAATTAATCTTTTTTACAAAATTTAAAAATTATTTCATGTCTTCTAAAAGACCGGTAATGAAAAAGCCCATTTCAATTTCTTCCCTTGCAATAAAGTCGTCCGGCTTAAGCTTAGCCTCTTCTGTTTTAAATGGGAATATTTTTTCAGGAAAAACAACATCAAAAAGAATTGAATTATCCTCTACAGTGATCTTGCCTTCTAAAGTGTTTACCAAATAATCCTTGGTTTTATCATCCAAATCATAAATCCTATAAGTCACATAATATTCTTCTTCATCATTTAAACCATAATCGCAAATATTAACATTCCACATCCTATCAACTCCTTGTTTTTTAAATATCAAACTTGTAATATTAATTTTTAATCCCTGAATTCACATATGAACTCTTCCAGCTCGCCTTCTATCTTATTCAATTCATAAGATCCCACATGACCCATTAAAGAGTCAAAAATAACCAGCTTATTGTCTTTTATCAACTTGGACATTGGAACTGCATCCAAATATGGCGGGAAATACCTGTCCTGATTAATAGCTATTATCAAAACCTTGGCTGTGATGTTTGAGAGATCATCAGTTAAATCAAAGTCCAGAGAGGAATTATTTCTATAAACCACATCATTTACATCCTGAACCAGGCTTTCCTCAGCAAATTCAGCCATTGCCTCACCAATCTCCTCATTTGTCATGTTATTTCGGTATTCCTCCCATGACAATCCATAAGGATAACAGACATCAGAGGATAATTTCAGGCTTCTCTTCAGGGAATCGGAAATCGGAAGCTCATAATCTCCTCCATTATAATCAGGATCAGATTCAAGAATGTTATTCATTATGCGTGACAGGGCATAGTTATGTCCTCCTACTTTGTAACTGCTGACAAGAGATACGACAAAGTCGACGGAATCAGGATACATGCACGCCCATGCCAATGCCTCAAAACCTCCCATAGAATTTCCAATCAGGCCTTTAAGGTGTTCAATATTAAATTTAGCCTTTAAGAATTCCTTTTGGAAATTGACCATGTCTTCAACATCATAATGGGGAAACTTGTTTTTCAAACCAGTTGTGGATGGTGAAGCTGAATCAGGAGAGCCAAGAGCACTGAGTGATATTATGAAAAACTTGTCGGTATCAAAAACCATGCCTGGACCTGTAACTTCGGATATGCGCCTGACAGATGTGAAATTTCCATCGGACCCGTGGAAATAGAGAATGGCATTATCTATAACACCATTTTCATCATAGCGAGGAGTTCCCAAGGTCATGAATTCAACATCCGCTTCTTTTAAGACTTCTCCATTATTAAACTTGAAATCCTTCAAGGTAAAAATCTCAGACACCATTTCATCTTTTTCCAACACGATTTCGACTCCCATCCTATTGATTGTTAACTATTATTATATTAACCTTCAAAATATTTAAAATTAAACAAGAGAATCGAATTATAGCGTTGAAAAAATTAAAAATCCTACGAAAATAGTGAAAATAATAAAAATCCTATGAAATGATAATAATGGTAAAAATCCCTGAAAACCCGTGCCAAAAATAATAAAAAATCCAAAAAGCCAATAAAAAAGTAATAAAAATCTTAAGAATAGATAAAAAATAATTAAATTTATAAAAAACAAAAACAAATATTGATAGGATGAAATATAAAATTATTGAAAACCCAAACTATGAAGAGACATACGAATTGGTTGAAGAGGGATTGAGACGAAAAGGCACAATCATAATCAATGCCTGTTGTAAGGTAAGCTATGAAGGACGTGCAATGAGCGAGCTTGATTATGGAGACAGAATCATAATGATGAAGCCTGATGGATGCTTCTTGATCCATCAGGACAACAAGGTGGCTCCAGTCAATTGGCAGCCTCCAAAATCTAAGCCAAGAGCATATATTAAAAATGAAACATTGTTTCTGGAAAGCTACAGACGCTCACCTCAGGAAAGGCTGGAGGTTAAAATCAAAAAAACCAATTTTGCCACTTACTCACTTATCGAAGACTATGAAGAGCTTGAAATAGCCGGATATGAAAAAGACATGGGAGATATGATCTGGGACCATCCGCATATGATTGAAGATGGATTCAAGCCGACAGCACGAGAATATAGCACAGAACATGGATTCATTGACATTTTGGGAAAAGACAGCGAAGGAAATCTGATGATTCTGGAGCTTAAATGCCGCAAAGCAGGAGTGAGTGCTGTAAAACAGATCAGACGTTATTTAACCGACTTTGAAAATACTGAAAACAAGGAGCTCAAAGGACATAACAGCGAAAAGCAGAAAATCAGAGGCCTGCTGGTTGCGCCATCAATAGGCGACGATGCTTTGGAACTTCTTGAAGAAGAAGGAATCGAATTTGTAGCTGTCGAACCTCCAAAAGAGCTTAAACAGGACAAAAAAGTAACACTGGATACTTTTTTCTAAATGAGACACAATTTGAATAGAAAAAATACAAAAAATGAGCGCATAAGCAGTTAAAAAAAAAGCTATCTTTTTGGAGATTGAATATGGATATTGTATCAACATTACTGATTGCCGTTGCATTGGCTATGGATGCCTTCAGCGTATCACTTACCAAGGGATTCACAATGCCAAAGATAAGCAAAATGCAGATATTATGGTTTGCAATATTCTTCGGAGGATTCCAATCCTTAATGCCCGCCATAGGATACCTTGCAGGTATGCAATTGGAATGGCTCATTTCAACTTTCGCACCATGGGCGGCATTCATACTCCTTGCACTTATCGGAACAAACATGATAAGGGAAAGCTTCAGTGACGACGATGAGGAAAGCGATAAATTTTCATTTAAAGAGCTGATACTGCTTGCAATAGCTACAAGCATAGATGCATTTGCTGTTGGAGTCACTTATGCAGTCTTAAAAGAGGAAGTGCTAATCCCAATCATCATAATAGGAGTTGTAGCATTTATTTTTACCCTTATTGGAATATACCTTGGCAAAAAGATTGGAGACTACTTCGGCGACAAGTTTGAAATTCTTGGAGGAGTTGTTCTTATCCTCTTAGGCATAAGAATCCTGCTGAATGGTTTGGGAATTATAAATTTCTAACTAGATTTTTTGAGGATTATAAATTTCTAACTGGATTTTTTTGAAATTAATAAAAAATCCAATATCTTTTTTTAAAAACTTGATAATTTACACGTTTTTACAAATAAAACTATTTTTAAAAAATTTTCACTTTTAAAATAAGAAGACTCGCCAAATTTAAAAAGACAAAAATAAAATACTATAAAAATAAGAAATTTATATATAGTGGAGGGTCTGAATGAAAAAAGTCATAGTGCTGTCATTAACTTTACTGATTCTACTGGTTTTAATGCCATCCAGCTTTGCCATTAATAGCGAAGCTCATGTATTGGAATTAGACAACACAGATGATGCTGTAGCTTTAACCAATCCAGATGACAACATACTAACTTCAACCAGTCAAAATGACAACATACTAATTTCAACTAATCATTATAATGACACAATTACTTCAACCGCCTCCAATGAAAATGATGTTTTAAACAGCAACACCAATGGATATGTCGCCTCAAGCAATAGTGAAAATATCTTGAGAGATTCTTCAGATTATTATGTTAATGCCTCTCTCAGCAAGGATGGTGACGGATCCATCAATTCACCGTACAACAGCTTGAATTCTTCAAGCATCAAAAACAATTCCAATTACCACATATCAAATGGAGAATATTATTTGAATCAGCGCTACACAAGTTCTTCTTTAAAATTAGATAATGTTTCATTCATAGGCCAAAGCGCTGAAGGAACCTTTTTATACTTTAATTCATCAATAAAGACATTGAACAGGGTATCTTTTAAAAATATCACATTGGTTCTGATATCACACATCAGCAACAGCGGAATCCTCAATGCTGAAAACACTGTTTTCATAAATTCTTCCAAAAGCAGCAAAGACTTTGGAGGAGCAATTTACTCCACCGCACAAGTCAATATAAACAACTGCACATTCATAAACAATACAGGAGAATATGGAGGCGCAATATATATTGAAAACGCCAAGCTGGACATCCGCAATTCAAAGTTCATTGAAAATCAGGCGTACAACTACGGCGGAGCTATTTCAGGAGAGAATAACGCAGAAATAATCATTAAAAACACCTCCTTCAATGGGTGCTTTTCTCAAAATGATGCTGGAGGAGCTATTTATTTGAAATCTTCCAGTTTAACAGGAGATTGCTTGAATATCACAAGCTGCCATGCCCTCTTTGGAGGTGCTATAACCTCACTAAAATCCACATTGAAACTGACAAATTCCTACTTTGAATCAAACAATGCGGAATATGCAGGCGCATCAGTGTATTACATGTACGGCACATTATCCCTGGAAAATGGAAATAATACTTACAACAGCTCTGATATTTACACTCTAGGCCATCCTGAGCTAATTTTAGGAAGCTCCAATTACACAATGATTCTAAACAATTCAACATTCGATGGAATCATCCCCTCATATTACATATTAAAGGATACCCCTGTAAAAGATCAGTCTAATGGAGGCAATTGCTGGGCATTTGCAGCTATTGCAAGTCTCGAATCATGCATTTTGAAGGCGACAGGGATTGAATATGACTTATCCGAAGAAAACATGAAGAACCTGATGAGCTATTATTCCATTTACGGCTGGAGCGAAGACACTAATAATGGAGGCTACGATGGAATGGCCATAGGCTATCTCACCAGCTGGCTAGGCCCTATAAATGAAAGTGACGATGAATATGACGACCATTCAACATTATCTCCTCTTTTAAACAGCTTGTTCCACATTCAAAATATCGAATTCCTCCAAAGGTCCAATTATACAGATAATAATGCAATTAAAGAGGCGATTATGAAATACGGAGGTGTTTCAACAGGAATATACTGGAATTCCGGATACAAAAACGGCTCAAGCTATTACTGTCCATCAGTTAAAAATGAAAACCATGCCGTTGTAATCATTGGATGGGATGACAATTATTCAAAATACAATTTCAGGCAAACCCCTGCAGGAAATGGAGCATGGATAATTAAAAACAGCTGGGGAACCAACATAGGAGACGATGGATATTTCTATGTTTCCTATTATGATGATGGAATAGCAAAACCTAATTCCAACACTCCATCATATACTTTCATCTTGAATGACACCATCAGATTTGACAGGAACTATCAATATGACATTGGGGGAAAGACCGACTACCTGAAGCTCAGCACAAACACTGCATGGTATAAGAATGTTTTCAATTCAACTAATGATGAGTATCTCTCAGCCGTTTCAACATATTTTGAAAAAAGTACAAACTGGGATTTGAAAATATATGTGAATAATGCATTGAAGCTTGCTCAAAGTGGTTTTTCAAAAGCAGGATATCGTACTATAGAATTGAATGAATTCATACATCTGAATGTTGGAGATGCATTCACAATAGAATTCAAGATAAGGACCAGTGAAGATATTGGAATTCCAATCTCCGAGAAGATCTCCTTGAATGAGCAGATATACAAGAGAGGATTTTCATATTTCAGCTTTAATGGAAAAGACTGGACAGATTTGTTTGATTATAAAACAACATATCCTGAACACACCTATCAATCACAGGTGGCCTGCATCAAGGCATTTACAATATTTGATGAAATCAATACCACAATCCAATCAAGCTTTGAAATCGACAGCAACAAATTGAATTATATTGTCCGTGTTCTTGATGAGAACAACCACATAATTCAAAATGGAAACGTGGCATTCACTATTGATAATAAAACATATTCTGCTGCGATTAAAAATTCAATCGCAAATTTCACTTTTTATTTCAATACAACTGGAAGCCATTTCATTAGCTTCAAGTTTAACAGAACAGGATTCAAATCTTTGGAATTGAATCAGACTGTAGATATTGAAAGCGTTTATTATCATGATTCCTCTTTAAACATCTCAGATATTACAGTATATGGAAATACTGTGAATTTCAATGTCTCATTAAAAGACTACCAAGATAAACCAATTGAAAATGCCATTATAAGCATTCTAGGCAAGAACAGCCTAACAGACAGCAATGGAGTTGCAAAATTCTCCCTAAACCTTGCTCCAGGTACTTACAAGCTAACCGCCTCCTTTGCTGGAAAAGACTTCCATATTGAAACAAGCTCAAATTTCACAGCAAGAGTTTTGGAAAGCATTGTTTTAACAAATAATCTTAGGGCTTATAATAGCGATTACACCTTCAAAGTCAGATTTTATCAAAGCAGCGGCAAGGTTTTGGCAAATACAAAAATAAGCTTTAAAATCAATTCAAAAAGCTATTCCGCCACAACTGATGCAAAAGGAATTTTAACATGCTCACAAAAGCTTGCAGCAGGAACTTATACTCTTAAATTCACCAATCCTGCAACAAAGGAAGTGGAAAGCTTCATTTTCAAAGTGGTTCCAAGAATCACAGGCAGTGCAATGACAATGTATTTCGGTGCAGGCAAATACTATACAGTGAGAGTATGCAATGATGATGGAACTCCGGCAGGAAAAAACAAAGTTGTGACATTTAAAATTAATAAGAAAACAGTAAAAGTAAAAACAGACAAAAATGGCTATGCAAAATTAAAAATAAGCCAGAAAGCTGGAAAATATACTATTTATGCAACTTACAAAGGCTTTAAACTTTCAAATAAGATTGTTGTAAAACCTGTTTTAACAGCTGAGAATATTTCAAAGAAAAAATCTAAAAAAATCAGATTCTCCGCCAAGCTTGTAAATACAAAAGGAAAAGCGCTTAAGGGGAAAAAGATTAGTTTTAAATTCAAAGGCAGGACTTATAAAATAAAAACAAACAGTAAAGGACTTGCAACTCTGACTCTTAAGAATTTAAAACTTGGAAAATATACTATTTATTCCATTTATGGAAAATCAAAGATTAAAAACATAATTCGGGTTAAATAACAAATTTAAAAAGTTTAAGAATATTTAACCCATTTAATTCTATTTTTTATTACTTCAAAACCCCTATTTAATTACCGCTTAATTCCTTCAATCTTTTTATTTCGGTAATATGGTACTCGCGGGTAAAATCATTGGCAGGCTTTGAAGTGAGGTTATGTCCTTCATAAACCAAATGATAAATCAGATACTCGAATGAATTAGGATCGATTTCCTCATTATCCGCCTTCAATTCCAGATTATTCAATTCTTCGCTTATTAAATTGAATTCCTTTTCTTCCAGTTCCACAAGATCATCTATATTTTCATCAATAAGGCTAGGATTCAATTGAATAGCTAATCCAACCATCCCATTTACTTCTTTGCCATTAAATTCAAATGAAGAACTTCTGATTTGTTCCATATTAAGTTCAACATGGTGTTTTGTTGGAGAAGTGATAGGAATTTCTGTAGAAGTTCCAATAACATTTATCTTATAGTCATTTTTCCAATTGCCTATTCTATAAATTGCATAATTTCTATCCTTGCATTTGATTCCCTTGTTAGCCTTTACCATGATATCACTACTTAAAATATAAGGTTTTTTAATAATTTTATTATTTATCATAAACATTAATAAAAGTTTTGATAGACTCCAATGTGCTTATTTTAAAAAATATTAAAAGTATTTAAATATTAGTTAGACTAAAAAGATAATTATTAGTATTTAACAGGAGGTTAAACTTTGGTAAAATATTGTCAAGAATGTGGAAATGCCAGTTATGACAGTGCTCCGATTTGTGGAAACTGTGGCGCTAAGCTTCCTCCAAAATCTGAAGCCAATGCCACACCGCCAAGTTCCAAAAAGAAAGCACAAGGACCTATACAAAGCATATCCATATTTGGAGAAGTTAAAACTGAAAAAACTGTCTCCCCAAAAAGTGAAGATTCCAACATTGGCGGCGCACTTAATCGTTTCAGCAATAAATTAGGAAATGCCATTGACAAATTCGACTCTAAAGAAGAAATTAAAGATAAGAAAAGAGTTGAAGAAGAAAAAGTTATTGAAAGACAAACAAGCTCAAAACCAAGCTTTAGTCAAACAGCAACCATAGGCTTTAAGGAAAAGGACAAGGGAACTAAAAATCCTGCTAAGAAATATGATACCTCAATAGAGGAATCAGATAAGGAAATCCCTAAAAAAGAAGTGAAAACCAAAGCCAAGGAAGAAAAAAAGACCGAGATTAAACCTAATATCAAAAAACCAAAAGAAACCTCTAAAGAATCTCGTTTTGGAAATCTGAACTTCAAGCATATAGCCATAATTGTAGTGATTGCACTCATAATATTAGCAATTGCAGGAATTGGTATCAGCAATATGCAGAGTCAGCCAACTGATGAAATTAAGAATTACACAAGTGGAGCTATGAGCTTCAATTACTCTGGAAACTGGTCAGAATACAATAATAAAAATGATGATGCAGCTTCCACAGACCTGGCATTTAAAACAAGAGACAACACACTGATTGGATTTTCAACCATTCAAAGCGATGAGATTACCTATGAAATGATTGGCGATGACATCAATGCAACAGCCCAATCATTAAATGGAAGCATCATCCAAGCAAACAACATTGATTTAGGCGATCAGAACATAACCGGAGCAGACTAT
The DNA here is from genome assembly GCA_900314635.1 of uncultured Methanobrevibacter sp. Taxonomy (GTDB): domain Archaea; phylum Methanobacteriota; class Methanobacteria; order Methanobacteriales; family Methanobacteriaceae; genus Methanobrevibacter. Next base: position 27,824 of record OMVY01000011.1, on the reverse strand, counting down.
ATTATAAATACAAGCAACCAAGGTTATTCAAGATACATATGCCTTTTAGAGGATGGTGTTTACTACAGCTTTGTAATAAACAATGGAAAATCCGATAACAAGGATCTCAGTGCTTTAAATACTACTGAAATTCAATACATGCTTAGTAGCATACATCTTTCAAATTATGTTCCTGATGAAGAAAGCTACTAAACATTTTTCTTTTTTCTTTTTTTATTCCTTTTTTACTGTTTTTTATTAAATTATAACTTTTTTAATCCAATAATTTTAGAGGTTGAAACATGAATGCAATCAAAATAGCTCTTTGTCAGATGAATGTGGTGGACAACAAGTCACAAAATATTCAAAAAGCAATAGAAATGATTGAAAATGCTAAAAAACAAGGAGCAGACATGGCTGTTTTGCCAGAGATGTTTAACTGCCCGTATGAAAATGATAAATTTATTGAATACGGAGAATCCTTTACAAACAGTGAAACATTGAATGCAATATCAAAAACAGCCAAGAAATTGGAAATTCATGTTTTAGCAGGTTCCATTCCAGAAAGGGAAATAAAAGAGGAAGGGGAATCATTATATAACACCTCAATCTTCTTTGACAATGAGGGAAAAATCCTTGGAAAGCATAGAAAAATGCATCTTTTCGACATTGATGTTAAAGGAGAGATATATTTCAAGGAATCAGACACATTAGAACCTGGAAATGATTTTACAATCATAAAAACAGAACTTGCAACAATTGGAATAGGAATATGCTACGATGTGCGATTTGTAGAATTATCCCGCATAATGGCACTTGAAGGAGCTGAGATACTGATTTTCCCAGGCGCATTCAATCTTACAACCGGCCCTGCACATTGGGAGCTATTGTTTAGATCTCGAGCTTTGGACAATCAGACATATGCAATCGGCGTGGCCCCTGCACTCAATAAAGAAGCAAATTACCACTCCTACGGCCACTCAATAGCTGTAAATCCATGGGGCGAAGTGATTGAACAGGCAGGATTTGAAGAAGACATGAAAATCATTGCTGTCGATTTGAATGAGATAAGGAGAATAAGAAATGAATTGCCTATCTTAAAAAACAGACGAAGCGATTTATATGAAATAAATAGAAAAAATAAGTGAATATAATTAAAAAAAAATAGAAAAATAGAAAAAATAAACGAGCATAATTAAAAAAATAAAAATAAAATAAAAAAGCAATAAAGATTAGAAAATTAAAAATTATTGCATTTTTTCCAATCTTTTCTCAAACCAACCTACTTTTTTAGGATTCTCCTCAGATAAAATCTCAATAGCCTTGTTCAAGACCCTGACCTCATTATCGTAATCATTTTGCTTTCTATAAAGGGTTGCTAAACGCTTATAAGGAGTGTCCTTGCTTGATTCATCTTTCAAGTGAACTTCATACGCCTTGATAGCGGCATCAATATCTATTTTTTCCATTTCCTTGATAGTGCTTAATGGCTGCCCTTTGGATCTCTTTATCTTTCCACCTGATTTGGCAATCTTGTCCGCCTTTTTGATTGACTTGTTGTAATTTTTCTTCAAGTCCTTGTCCTTTTCATCACGTCTTGCTTTTTTAAGAATATCAACTGCTTCAGGAGTAGCCAAATCGCCTAATGCAAAAATAGCTGCAACTTTCACTCCATTATCTGCATCTTCAAGTCCTTGAGCAATGCAATCAATCTTATCAGTAGCTCTAAGTTCTCCAAGGGTCCTAATAGCTACTTTTCGAACACCGAAATCATCGTCAGATGAGGCTTCAGCAAAAGGCTCGATTACTTTTTCGCTTCCAGTTTTTTGAAGTGCTACTGCCAAGAAACGTTTATTGGCCCCAGTTTCTGATTTGAATTCATCAATCAGCTTATCAACAGCTGAATCTCCAATATCTCCGAGAATTTCAGCTGCTCCAAATCTAACCTTCGGATTCTCATCTTTTGTTGCTTCAATCAATGGCTCGATAACAGCTTCATCGCTAACCCTTTGAAGGCTTTTAATGGCAAGCTTTCTCTTTTCCACATCTTCATCTTTCAAGTATTCGATAGCTTCATCAACAGATAATTTTTCCACCATAGAAAACACCATAAAAATTTAAATTCAATAATAAACTTAATTATATAAGTAGATTATAAATCAAAATAATCCAAATAATTAATAAGCAATATTCTTATTAACCTGCAAATAAGTATTAATTATAATTAGTTTAAACTAATATTTAAAATTTAAAAGTGAATTTAAAATATCCTGATTTTATAATTTAAAAGATAACATGATAAAAAGACAAACTAAAAGTTACACAAAGAAGGAAATATATAAAAACCTTCACCCATACGTTAAAACTTGGTTTGATAAAAATTTTGATGATTTCACACCAGCGCAAAAGCAGGCGATTCCTGAAATCCATAAAGGCCGAAACATTCTGGTTTCATCACCTACAGGTTCTGGAAAAACCCTGACTGCCTTCCTATCAATCATCAATGAACTAACTTCCCTTGCAGATGATGGAAAACTTGAAGACAAAGTTTACTGCATTTACATCTCTCCCCTCAAGGCATTGGACAACGATATAGAGAGAAACTTGAGAAAGCCATTAGAGGAAATGGAGGAAATAGCTGGAAAACCCCTTGGCATAAGGCAGGCTGTTAGAACCGGAGATACCAGCCAGTACAAGCGAAACAAGATGTTGAAATATCCTCCGCATATCTTAATCACAACTCCTGAAACCCTGTCTATTTTGCTTGTAGCACCGAAATTCAGAGAGAAACTATCCCATGTAAAGTATGTCATAGTGGATGAGATCCATTCTCTTGCTGAAAACAAAAGAGGAGTCCACTTAAGCCTGTCCCTTGAAAGACTGCAGCATTTAATCGGCTCATTTACAAGAATAGGCTTATCAGCAACCGTTTCTCCCCTTGAGGAAATAGCAAGATTCCTGGTCGGTTATGAATACGGCGTTGAAAGGGACTGTAAAATCGTTGATGTGAATTATCTAAAAGAACTGGACATTCAGGTGGTATCTCCAGTAGATGACATAGTGCTTGCTGAAAGCGAGGATACAAGGCTTGCAACCTATGCAATGATCGACGACTTGGTAATGGAACATGAAACCACCTTGATTTTCACTAATACTCGAAGTGCAACTGAAAGATATGTCTACAACCTCAAGAAACTATATCCCGAACATTTCAACAATTCCAATATCATGGCACACCATTCCTCCCTTTCAAAGGAGATGCGTCTTGAAGCCGAAAACAAATTGAAAGAGGGCAAACTCAAGGTTGTCGTATCCTCCACCTCCCTCGAGCTTGGAATAGACATAGGATACATCGACCTTGTCATACTTATAAACTCACCAAAATCCGTATCCAGAGCCCTGCAGAGAATTGGAAGAAGCGGACACAAACTTCATGAAAAATCAAAGGGCAGGATAATCGTAACGGACAGAGACGAGCTGGTGGAGTGTTCTGTTCTGCTTAAAAATGCAAAAGAAGGAAAGATAGATGAGATAAAAATCCCGAAAAACTGCCTGGATGTCCTGTCACAGCATATCTACGGAATGTCAATTGAAAACAAATGGGACATCGGCTATGCCTATGATGTGATTAGAAAGAGCTATTGCTTTAAAGATTTAGAAAAAGATGATTATGAGGATGTTTTAAGCTATCTTGCAGGAGAATACGTCGGACTTGAAGACCGTTATGTATATGCAAAGATATGGGTTGATTATGACGAGGGAATCTTTGGAAAAAGAGGAAAGCTTGCAAGGGTTTATTATTCAACCAACATTGGAACAATACCTGATCACTCTGCAGTGCTTGTAAAATGTGATGGAGATGTAATCGGAAAGGTTGAAGAGGATTTCATGGAAAAACTCAAGAAAGGAGACACTTTCGTTCTCGGTGGAAGAGTTTATCGCTTTAATTATGGAAAGGGAATGACAATAAACGTGTCTCCGGCATCCGGACCTCCTACCATTCCCTCATGGTATTCAGAGCAGCTGCCTCTAGCATTTGACCTGGCTGTAGACATACAAAGGTTCCGATATATTCTCGACAGCAGATTCCAAGCGGGAGAAAGCAAGAAGGAAATCATTCAATTCATGCATGATTATCTATATATTGATGATTTTGCGGCAAATTCGATTTATGAATACTTCAACGAGCAATACCAGTATGCCCAAGTCCCGCATAGGCAGAAACTATTAATTGAACACTACAAAGGCTTTGGAGGGCGAAGATTTGTAATATTCCATAATTTATATGGAAGGAAAACCAATGAGGCAATTGCAAGAGCAACAGCCTACCTTGCTTCAAAAAGAAACAACAAGAACATCACAATATCAATTACTGACAATGGATTCTATTTAAGCTCAGAAGATAAGATTGGAGCTTACGAAGCCTTTCAGAAGCTTAACCCGGATAATTTTGAAAACATTCTGCTTCGCTCTCTTGACAAGACAGAAGTTTTGGCAAGCAGATTCAGGCATTGCGCAGGCAGAAGCCTGATGACTTTCAGAAGATACAAGGGGCAGGAAAAGTCCGTGGGCAGACAGCAGGTTAGAGGAAAAATCCTGCTGAAGTTCGTTCAGGAAATGGATGATAATTTCCCGATTTTGAAGGAGTCAAAAAGAGAGGTTACAGAAGACTATATGGATATTAAAAATGCGAAAAGGGTTCTCTCATGGATTGACAGCGGAGAAATTGAAGTGAAAACAATAAACACTCTGATTCCAACCCCCTTCGCTTTTAATTTAGTCTCCCAGGGTTATCTGGATGTGTTGAATCAAAACGACAAGGCGGAATTTACAAAAAGGATGCACAAGGCCGTGATCGATAAGATAATGGACCAACTGGAAGACGACGAGTTCAGCAGCCTTCAAGATGAGGAAGAGGAAATCATAGACCTGGCCGAGGATGAATTGGACTTGATTGAAGACGAGGAATTGGAATCCATAAAAGAAGAAATCAACAAGGAATATGATGAGGAATTCGCTTATCTGGATGCAAAAAATGACAAATACTTCAAATACAGACAATACTGACCAAATAACAATATTCAAATACAAACAAGGACTATAACAATTTTCAAATACAGTCAACCGACTAATAACAATATTCAAATACAGTCAACCGACTAATAACAATATTCAAATACAGTCAACCGACTAATAACAATATTTAAATACTATAAATTTATATTATAAAAAAGGTGAATGAAATGAAAACTTTAGTTGTTTACTATTCTAGAAGCAATATCACAAAAGAAATAGCTAAAGAGATACAGAATGAATTAAATTGTGATATTGAAGAAATAAAACCTTTAAAGGATTATGATGGAAAAACAGGATATGCAAAAGCGGGATACGAGTCAATGACTAAGAAAACTCCTAAAATCGAAGATGCCCAGCACAATCCTGCAGATTACGATCTGGTGGTTATTGGAACTCCAGTATGGGCTTCAACAATGGCAAGCCCTGTTTATACTTACTTAAGCCAGAATAAAGGCAAATTCAACAATGTCGCATTCTTTGCAACCTGTGGAGGAAGCGGAGATGAATCCACATTGAAAAACATGGTAAAACTGGTTGGAAAGGAAGGAATAGCTACTTACTCCGCCACTAAACGAACAGTTGGCGATAAAAGCAGACTCAAAGAATTTACAGATGCTTTAAAGCAATGAGGTGAGAATATGGCAAAAATGAGTGCTGTAACCTTAGGATTTCTACTCACATTAGTAGTTTACCTCTTCTTTGGAAACTACGAATTCTTCGGATTGATGATTGTAGGATTTATTGTAGGTTATATTTCTAAAGATGGAATATTTGGAGGATTATGGAATGCCGCACTTGCCGGGGCCTTTGGAACCATCATCATGGCAGTTTTATTCATTATTTTGATTACAATAGGCGGAACCTCACTTATGGGCCTACTTGGAGGTCTTGTAGGATTTACTTTTACCGGAGTCGGCAGCCTTGCATATGTGATTTATAAAATAATCTATTATGCCATTGTTATGGGAATTACTGGAGCATTAGGCGGAGCAATAGCTGGAAAAAACAAATGATAATTCTTTTAAATAAGGATTAAAATTAATTTCTATAGACAATTAAAAATAAACTATTAAAATTAATTTCTATAGACAATTAAAAATATCTATTAAAATTAATTTCTATAGACAATTAAAAATATCTATTAAAATCAAATAGAAAAAATTTCCATAATCATTTAATAAAACTTTAAATCATATGAAAAATAGAAATATTATGGAATAATGTAGTATTTGGTGATTTAATGGTAGATGCTGGAAAATCTAAAGGAAATAAAGGTAAGGAAAGTAAGATCAGTACAAAGCCTGCCTGGCTACCTGAAATTAATATGATGAGCTTGATTGTAGGTGCTGCAATATATGCATTCTTCCCTATTCTCGCATATGACAGAGGAATTGATGCATTGATAGCTTTTGGAGCAGCAGGACCTCTTTTAATCGGATATCAAGCACGCAGCGATATTAAAGCTATTATTTTAGGTGTTATCGGAGGTACACCTTTACTCTATCTGGCAAACATGGGTTATCTTGGAGCATATAAAGCTACTGAAACAAGTGACCTGCTAACTGCAATAATAGTTTTAGGATTATCCGCAGTTATGAGCTGGTTTGGAGCCCACCTCTATAAGAACAGGGCAAAAGCCAAAGAGGAGTATTACAAACAGACCGGCGGCACTACCAAAAACATCCCTCCTAAAAAGGAGAAAAGACTTCAAGATACTGGAAGTGTTAAACAAAACATTATCAACATGTTTAAACCAAGAAGAAAACAATAGTATTCACTGAAATACTTTTTCTTTTTTTTATTTTAAAAAAAAAATTCTAAAAAGACTGAATCTTATTATTTTTTAAAAAATTCTAAAAAGAATGCTAGTTAACTATAAACTAAAAAAAAAACTATTTTTATCTGATTTAAGAAATTTTAAATTGCTTTTTTATTTTAAAAAGGTCAGACCATGATATTGAAAACCGAACGACTGATTCTCAGGAGCTGGCATGAAAGCGATGCTCCACAGTTGTATGAGCTTGCAAAAGATCCAAGAGTAGGTCCTCCAGCAGGCTGGCCAGTGCATGAAAGTGTTGAAAACAGCAAAGATATTATAAAATTCGTGCTTGCAGTGCCTGAAACATATGCAATAACTTTAAAAGAGAATAATGAAGCCATAGGATCCATTGGAGTACTGACCGGCTGTCATAGTCATCTGAAACTTAAAAATGACGAATGTGAAATCGGTTTTTGGATTGGAGTTCCATACCAAAACAATGGATATGCCACAGAAGCCTGCATGGAAATAATTCGACACTGCTTTGAAAAATTAAATTTCAATGCGGTCTGGTGTGGTTATTATGACGGAAATGAAAAATCCAGAAGGGTTCAGGAAAAATGCGGATTTGAATATGTTCATAGTAATCAAAATGCTTACTGCGACTTAATGGGCGAGGTAAGAACCGAGCATTTCAGTAAATTAACGTTTTTCAACTATAAAAATAGAAAATAGCTAGAAAGCAATGAAAACTAGAAATGAGAATAAATAAAAAAAGTTAAGATAAAACAGAAAAAATAAAAAAAGTTAAAAGAAACAAAACAGAAAAATAAAAAAAATAAAAAAGTTAGAAAAAATTTATGTAATGATTTTTTCTAATTCATCTCTTTCTATACCGTTTTTAATCTCACGTGCTACTCTTCTACCCATACTCATACCAGAGCCGTATTTAAGGTAAGTGTAAGCGGAACCTTCCATGAAGGTGTTTGTACCACCATCAGTTCTTGCACTTGTTTCAAATACAACAACTTCAAGGTTATCGTTTACAAGAGTCTGCATACAGAAAGGACCGTTCAAACCAGGTTTTACGAGTTCTGCAGCACTTTTAACCAATTTGTCACCAATATCGAAGACCTGGGTGAGCAGGGATTCACGAATTACTACAGGGTGGTTTCCGGTTACAACATATGATGGACTGATGTCAATATCCAGCTGGTCTTTTGCAGGCATTCTTACAAAACCATCAATGCTTGATTCATAACGGCTGTCCATACCCATGAGTTCCACTTCATCATCCAAAGCGGAGTAGAAGTAGTGTATGCAGTAGTTACATCCGGATACATATTCTTCAATATGTGCTTGTTCCACATCTTCATCTTCAATCCAGCCACGAGCCTTCATTGCTTCGATTTTGCTGTTGAATTCCTCGAATGAAGATGCTACGAAGTATCCTCTTCCACCTCTTGCACCAGGGAACTTGACCATAACAGCACGGTCTATGTCTTCAGGCTTGTCATATTTCATAGGAATCCTGACATTTCCATTTACGAGAAGTTTTCTCTCAAGGTCACGCTCAGCCTCCCATCTAAGGATGTCACGATTTCCGAACATAGGAACATTGAATTTATCTTCAACATTGTCAAGACCTGCATAAGCAACAAAAGATCCGTGAGGAACAACAATCGCATTCATTGCTCTGAGCTTTTCCTGCACTTCTTCATTAACTATGTCTTTGAATTGATCGACCATGATGAATTCATCAGCTACTCCAAAACGTTCATAAGGAACTTCCCGACCTTTTTCACAAACAATTGCAGTTCTGAAGCCTTCTTCTTTCGCACCATTTAAAATATGTAAAGATGTGTGACTACCTAAAGTTGCGATAGTGATGTTTTCTTTATCATACCCATCTAAAATCTCAAGGATTCTTTCTTTTTTAACTTCTCCCATTTTTAATCTCCACTAAATAATCAATAATTAGATAATAATATTATGTATGCACAAACTTATAAAGTTTTATAAAATCGATTAAAAAATACAGATTTTTAAAAATGATAAAATAATTCTAAGCTGTTTTATTAAATAAAAATCAACTAATTTTAAAAGAAGATGTAAAAATTAAAATTTGAAGCTAAAAAACACGAAGATATATTATTTAGATAAAACATATACTTTATTGTTAGATTATTTATTAAAATAGCATCAGCTATTAAAAACTTGCGTGAAAATATGAAAATCGGACTTATTTCAGACACCCACATTCCAGACAGATTATCCCTCCTTCCGGAAAATGTCATAAAAGCATTTGAAGGAGTTGATTTGATATTGCATGCCGGGGATGTTACTGATTATGAGGTTATTGAAAAGTTGGAAAAAATAGCTCCTGTCCTTGCTGTAGAAGGGAATATGGACAGAAGATTTGGCAGAGTTGATTTGCCGAAATCAAGAATAATCAAAGCGGAAAATCAAAAGATAGGCATTTTACATGGAGACCGCCTGCTCAGGGGAGATATGGAGCAATTGGCATATAATGCAATGGAAATGGGAGTTAATATTCTTATAAGCGGCCATACACACATTCCTCATGCCGAGAAGATTAAAGACATCATTTTAATAAATCCCGGAAGTCCAACTGTTCCAAGAGCAAGTGAAAAAACCGTAGCTACTTTAGAAATAAACAGCGATAAAGTTGAAATTGAATTTGTTAAAGTCTGAAAATAGTTTTAAAAAAACAATTAAAACAAGCATATTTAAAAAAAGCGAATAAAAGCATATTAAAAAAATTTAATAAAATTAAGTCTTAAAAAAATATAAAAACCAAATAAACTTATCAATTAAAAATCATTTAAATAAGGAGCTATACTATGGGAAGCAGATGGGAAATGGAGAGAAAGAAAGATCCCTATTATAGAAGAGCAAAAAGTGAAGATTACCGTTCAAGAGCATCATATAAACTTAAACAGTTAAATAAAAGGTTTAAAATAATAAAAGAAGGAAACACTGTAGTTGACTTGGGTGCTGCTCCTGGAGGCTGGTCTCAAGTGGCTCTGGAAAAAATAGGCGAAGAAGGAGTCGTCGTTGGAGTTGACTTGAACAGAATCAAGCCATTCCCTGAAGGAAACTTCTACGGAATTAGAGGAGACTTTACAAAGGATATCGTTCAAGAGAAGGTAATGGAGCTTACAAATGGAAAAGTGGATGTCTTAATGTCTGACGCCTCACCTTCATTAAGCGGTGTCAAATCAATAGACCATCTTAGATCAATCGATTTGATCAATGCTGTATTGGACATAGCGGATAATATCTTAAAGAATGATGGAAACCTTGTCATCAAAGCATTCCAGGGCCCTGAGTATAAAACTGTTTTAGATGATATTAAAAAGAGATTTAGAAAAGTCAAATCAACAAAACCACCTTCCTCCAGAAATAGAAGTTCTGAAATGTATATTGTCGCATTAGGTTTTAAAAGGCCTAAAAATCAGGCAAAAAGAGAAAATAAAGATTTAGAATAAATTAGTTAGAATGTACATCACCATTGAACTGAAAATAGATTATTTAAATTGAAAAAAAGATGATTTGAAAAAAGAAAAATAAAAAAAGAAAAGGATAAAATTATCCTGATTATTTAACTGAAAGACTGTTATACGCATCCCATGCAACTTTCAAGTCATTCTTAGCTATTTCTAAACGTGAATCAACTTCGGAAGATGACTGATGCGCATCCAATGCGCTTTGAACACTTTCCAAGTCATTTTGCGCACGGACCAATTCCACTTGGGCATTAACCAGTTCCTGTTCCTTGGCAATGTCATCCATGGCATAAATCTTCGAAGCAGTAGCATTGAACTGAGATTCCAGCTGGGTGTAATTCGCATTCAAATCAGCTAGCTGGTCATACTGGGTTCCGGATGAAATACCTCCAGTCAAACTGGATGAAACTACATTGAAGCCCACATAAGCTACAAGAACAATCATTAAGATAATCATTATAACCCCTAGAACTGAAATCAGCATGGAAGTTGATTTAAATAAATTCAATCTTGATTTCTTCATACATTCACCAAAAATAAAAAATTAACTAAACCCCTCAAATAGGATTATTAAATAAATTTTGTTGTTTTATCTATTTAAAAATTTTCATAAGCAAGTTAACCGCTTTAAATTATAAAAAATAATTATCCAATGAAAATTAAAAATTCCTAAAAATCAATATGGTTTTAAATTTCATAAAATTTTCAATAACTGTCTAATATGAATGAAGCAAATACAAAATAAAAGCAAAATATTAAATAAAAAGTTAAAAAGACAGAAAATAGTTATTAATTAACAAAAATATGGCTTGATAAACATTTAACATGCCAAATTAATTAAGTTTTTATAAGAGTAAAACTATAAAATAGTATACTATGAGTTCTAATGATAAACCAAAAACATCACTTGATAAGTTTGAAGAATTCTTCTCAACAACTTACAAGGACGATGTATTTGAAGTTCTGGAAAAATATCCTGATGAAAAGTCACTCGTCATCGATTACAATAATCTGGAGATGTTCGATCCTGATTTGGCGGATTTATTAATCGACAAGCCTGAGGAAGTAATAACCGCATCACAAAAAGCTGTTAAAAACATTGACCCGCTTATGAAAGATGCTGTATTAAACATCAGGTTCAAAAATCTCACCAATGTGATTCCCTTAAGCGACTTGCTAAGCAAATACATTGGCAAATTTGTAGCAGCCGATGGAATCGTGCGTAAAACCGATGAGATCCGCCCCCGCATTGAAGTAGGAATGTTCGAATGCAGAGGATGTGCTAGACAATGGGAACAGGAACAGCCTGCTACAGGCAATATTGTATCTCCATCTCTATGTCCGGAATGCGGAGGAAGATCATTCAAGCCATTGCTTGATGATTCCAAATACATTGACACCCAAAGCGCTAGAATGCAGGAGCCATTGGAAAACCTCTCTGGGGGTACAGAGCCAAAACAGATGCTGCTAGTTTTAGAAGACGACCTTGTGGACTGCCTCAATCCTGGAGACAAGGTCAGGATAACCGGAACACTTAAAACCTTTAGGGAAGAAAGAACTGGAAGGTTCAAGAATTATCTTTACGTAAATCACATAGAACATCTTGTACAGGAATTCGAAGAGCTTAAGCTCTCTGAAGAGGATGAGGAGAAAATCATAGAACTCTCCAAAGACCCTCACATCCATGACAAGATCATCAATTCAACCGCGCCTTCAATCAGAGGATACCGTGAAGTCAAGGAAGCTATTGCATTGCAGCTCTTTGGAGGAGCTGTAAAGGAATTGGAAGACGGAACACGTTTAAGAGGAGATATCCACATTCTGATTGTCGGAGACCCTGGTATCGGTAAGTCCCAGATTCTTAAATATGTATCAAAACTTGCTCCAAGAAGTGTTTATACCAGTGGTAAAGGTACTTCAGGAGCGGGATTGACAGCTGCTGCCGTAAGAGACGAGCTTGGTGGCTGGTCCCTTGAAGCAGGTGCTCTGGTACTTGGTGACCAGGGAAACGTATGTGTCGACGAATTGGACAAAATGCGTTCAGAAGATCGTTCCGCTTTGCACGAGGCTTTGGAACAACAGACAGTCAGCATAGCCAAGGCAGGAATCATGGCGACATTGAATACCCGTTGTGCAGTGCTTGCAGCGGCAAACCCTAAATTCGGAAGGTTTGACAGATACAAGGCCATAGCCGAACAGATCGACCTGCCTGCACCTATTCTGTCCCGTTTCGACCTGACATTCGTCATTGAGGACAAGCCAAATGTTGAAAACGATAGAAAACTGGCCCAGCACATTCTGAAAATACACCAGAACAATACTGTAAACTATGAAATCGAACCGGAACTTTTAAGAAAATACATTGCTTATGCAAGACGTAACGTACAGCCTGTTCTAACTGACGAGGCCAACAAGGTTCTTGAAGAATTTTATGTATCTGTTAGAAGCGGAGGAATCGAGGATGAAGCTCCTGTTCCAATTACTGCAAGGCAATTGGAGGCTATTATCCGTCTGGCTGAAGCCAGCGCAAAGCTCCAGCTGAAGGACAAGGTGGAAGCTGAAGATGCTCATAGAGCCATCAGATTACAGCAGACATGTCTCAGACAAGTTGGTTACGACCCTGACACAGACACAATCGATATTGACAGAGTGGAAGGAAGAACTCCTAAATCCGACAGGGACAAGATCAACAAGATTGTTGAAGTGATTGTCAATCTTCAGGAGGAGTATAATGGAAATGCTCCTATGGAAACCCTCAAGAACATCATGGTTGATGAATATGATATGAGTGAAGAAAAAGTCGAAAGCAGCGTTAGACAACTCAAAAGCAAGGGAATCATTTATGAGCCAACCAATGGCTACCTTAGAAGAGTTGACTGATATTTCTTTCTTTTCTAATCAGATTATTTTTTCAAATTTAAATCATTCATTGATTGATTTAAATTTCTTTTTTTATTTTTTTAAAAAATTTTGAAATTTTTCAATTATTTTGAAATTATCTCAAAAAAGTTTATTTAATATGAATTGATGTATACATTAGATTAATAAGTAATAAAATACATAACTTATATTAATGTAAATTATATAATGATGAAAAGTTGAATATGAAAAATTCACACTTAATTTTACTAATAGAAAACTTAGATTTTTACTAATAGATATTTTAAAAAATATGAATCACAAAGGTGAAATCATGGATGATTATGAAAACTTATTAAACAGAGCTATTGACCAATTGCCTCCGGAAGTTTTTGAAAGCAAAAGATTCGAACCGGTAAAGGCATATTCAGTAATTCAAGGTAACAGAACATTTATTCAAAACTTCAAGGATGTTGCAGACTCTTTAAACAGAGACCCTCAGCACATACTCAAATTCCTGCTCAGGGAATTAGGTACTGCTGGAAACCTTGAGGGAGTAAGAGCAATCCTGCAAGGTAAATTCAATCACTTCCTCATAAATGAGAGAATTGACGAGTACATTGAAAAATTCGTTATCTGCCACGAATGCAACAGGCCGGATACAAAAATCGTAAGAGAAGACAGGATATTCATATTGAAATGCGCAGCATGTGGTGCAAGAGCTCCACTTAAATCCTTATAATCTTCTTTTATTTTATTTTTATTTTAAATTTTCTAAAAACAAAGGCTAAGCATAGCCTTTACTTATAAATTCTTAAATTAAACCAGATTTTGATTTTTAACCATTATTTTTAAAGAGTGTTTTTATGTTTTGTCCAGAGTGCGGAAGAACAGATGTTGAATTATTTGAAGGAGTATGCAAGGATTGCTATTTGAAGGGCTACCAGTTTCTCAAGATTCCTGAAAATATTACTGTAACTGTCTGCAAGCATTGCAATGCCAAATTAGAAGGCGGAAAATGGCAGGAAGAAGAAATCCCTGAAGAAGAAATCATATACAGGGCCTTGGAGAACAACATCGAAGTGGATGAACTGGCACAAGATGAGGAAATCGAGCTGGAAATCGACCAGATGAGGGGAACAATAGCTGAATGTTATGTTGAAGCCACAGCTACCGTGCTTGGAGAACTGATGAGTGAAGCCCACACCCCGAATGTTAGGATAAACCACACAGTATGTCCTGATTGCAGTAAAAAAAGTTCAGGTTATTATGAAGCGGTAATCCAATTGCGTGCTGATGAAAGGGAACTCGATTCAGAGGAAATAGCTAATGCCGAAGAGATTATTAGAAGAGTCATTGAAAAGCAGGCGAGAAAGGACAAGCTGGCGTATATTCCACAAATAGCCACTCCAAAAGAAGGCAAGGATTACTATATCGGATCCTTGAAAACAGCCCGCAAGGTTGCAGGCCAGCTTAAAGAAGAGCTTGGAGGAACAACCAAGGAATCTCCAAGACTTATTACCGAAGACAAGAACACGGGAAAAGGATTATACAGAACATGGATTTCATTCAGGCTTCCAAAAATACACGTCGGCGATTTTATTAGGTTCAATAGCAAAATAGCTAGAATCACCGCAATCACTGGAAGCAGAATCCAAGTTGAAGATTTGGAAAGTCATGAGGACATCTCCCTCAAATGGAGAGACTATGATTCCATGGAAATGATTGCAAGTGAAAAGGATGTTGAAAAAGCCATGATAAGCTCAATTTCACCTTCATGGATTCAAATCCTGGACCCTGAGGATTACAGTCCGATTGATTTTGAAATGAATGATAAATTCAAAGATTTGAATATCGGTGACGAGATAGAAGTTTTAAAATATGAAAATAAAATATTCATAATCTAATTAGAAGATAAAAGTTTAAAATATTCATAATCTGATTGAAAAAGAAACTAAACAAAATTCTTGAATAGAAAATCCGCAAAAATCATACTTATTTAATCATAAAAGCAATAAAGTGATCATATGAACATTGATGAGAAATTAGAAAAAATCCAAGAAGGCACTCTTGAGATAGTTGATATCGAAGAGTTGAAAGCAAAATTAGAAAAAGAACACCCAGTTGCATATACTGGTTATGAACCTTCTGGAAAAGTCCATTTAGGACATGCAATCACCATAATGAAACTCAAGCAATTACAATCCCTGGGATTTAAAATCAAAATACTTCTTGCAGATTACCATGCTTTTCTCAATGGAAAAGGACAGCTTGACGAGATTGAAAAAACCGCAGAATACAATAAAAAATGCTTCCAGGCTCTGGGGCTCTCTGAAGATACCGAATACATACTCGGTTCTGAATTCCAGATTAAAGGAAGATACTCTCTCGAATACACCAACAATGTTTACAAGCTGGCTACTTTAACCACTTTGAAAAGAGCTAGGAGAAGTATGGACCAGGTAAGCAGACACGATGACAATCCAAAAGTAGCAAGCGTAATCTATCCGCTCATGCAAACAGCGGACATGCCTGCATTAGGAGTGGATGTTGCATTAGGAGGAATGGAACAGAGAAAAATCCACATGCTTGCAAGGGAATCCCTGGAAAAAATCGGAGAGGAAGTGCCTGTATGCATCCACACTCCATTGCTGCATGGCCTTGACGGTGATGATAAAATGTCATCAAGCAAAGGCAACTTCATAGCCATCGATGATGAAGAGGATGTCATCAAGGACAAAATCAAGAAAAGCTACTGTCCTAAGGGAGAAGTCGAAGGAAACCCAATCATAGAAATCGCAGAACACTTCGTTTACCCATATCATGAAACATTGCTTATCGAAAGACCTGAAAAATTCGGAGGAAACCTTGAATTAAGCAAGGACGAGTTATGCACAATGTTTGATAACGAGGAACTGCACCCTATGGATTTGAAAAATGCAATTGCAAAATACCTGATTGAGTTCTTCAGACCTGCAAGAGAGTTCATGGCTGAAAATTACAAAGACGAATAATTTAAAATCATTTATTAACAAAAAAACAGAGGGATAAAATGGAAGATGACTTATATGAAATGAAGCTTCCCAATGGCGTTGGAGAGCAAATGCTTGCTCATGTTTATGAAGATTTCAATGTTGAACTGAAGCAAACTGAGTACGGCCCTAAATTGCTCGGAACCAAGGAAGAATTAGAAAAAGTTCAAGATTATATTGTAGGCGAAATGAAAAAAAGACTTGAAGAACTTGAAAAATAGATAAAGAAAATTAATCTTTATCTTACTTTTTTTATTTATATTACTTATTCAAAATTAGCGAATGCAATCCGCGCAAATATCAAATAATGGCGCTACTGCTTTTTTAATATCTGATGAGACCTTGTTCGGACCATTATTTGCATCAATTATTTTGAAATTGCCATTTTCTTCTGCAATTTTAAGATAATTCTCTTTAACAGCAGTTAAAAACTCAACATTTTCAAACTCATCGGTTCCATCAGTTCTTGCAACTGACTTTTCAACATCAAGGTCTAAAAGAAGAACAAGATCCGGTATCTTGGCATATTTATTGAGTTCTTGAATCCATTCACGAGGTTCCTGATAAACAAGGGATGAATAAAAGGACCTGTCGCTGATAATGACTTTACCCTCTTCTTCCAGCTTGTTTAACTTCTCCATGATTAAAAGACGGTCTGCAGCAAATAGAAGACCCAGAGTCTTTTGCATGGCATCGCTTGTAGCGTCATGGCGTGTCAAAAGCTTTCTAATCAGCTTTCCGACTTCACTGTCTGTCGGCTCCACAACTGTTTCCACTTCCAAGCCGTTCTGCTCCAGAAAGTCTTTTAAAAGACTTATCTGAGTAGATTTTCCCGCACCATCTATTCCTTCTAAAACTATATACATAAAATAAAATTTATTTTTGAGATATATAATGTTTTTTAAAAATCCCTTATCTTGAATTAAAAATAATTTTTAAAAAAAATATTTTTAAACTTGAGAAATGCATTTGAAAAAATTCGCTTTATAATAATATGTATATAATAAAATTAACAAAAATTAATAATAGATAAATGATATTTTTATTAAAAACTATCGAATTAAATTTTTATAAAAATTATTGAATTAAATTTTTATTAAAACCTAATAAAAATAAAAAAAGATTCCTAAAATTTATTGGAGATAACAAAATGACCTTACCAGAATTATTAGCACCAGCTGGAGACTATGAAACATTTGTCGTAGCAGTGAATGCAGGAGCTGATGCTGTTTACATATCAGGACAAAACTTTGGAGCCAGAGCATTTGCAAAAAACTTCACCTTGGAAGAGATTGGAAAAGCTGTGGAATATGCTCATCTAAACGGCACCAAAGTTCATGTAACCGTCAACACACTCATCAACAACTTTGAAGTTGTAGAAGTTGTCAATTACCTGTTCAAATTATACAAAATGGGAGTCGATGCAGTTATCGTGCAGGACATTGGAATAATCGAATTGATTGAAAACATTATTCCTGGCCTTGAAGTCCATGCATCCACCCAGATGACATTAAGCGATTACAACTGCATCCTATGGGCCTTTGACAACAAGATCTCCCGTATCGTTCTTCCCCGTGAGAGAAATGTGGATCAAATCAGCGCGATGTCTGCTAAAATGAAAGAAGACAATGTGAAAATGGAGCTTGAAGTCTTCGGACACGGAGCATTATGCTACTGCTTCAGCGGAAACTGCTATATCTCCTCATATAACAGCGGCCGAAGCGGAAACAGGGGAGCCTGCGCACAGCCATGCCGAAAGCTGTACAAATTGAAATACAAGAACTACAATGTGGGAAACGGATTTCTCCTATCCACCCATGACCTTGCAACCTACAAGGGATTGGATAAGATAGAGGATGCAGGAGTATTCTCACTAAAGCTTGAAGGAAGAATGAAGTCTGCAGATTATGTTGGAACCATTGTAAACTCATACAGGAATCTGATTGATGGCAATGAAGGAAATTTCGAAAGGGACCTGCATATGGTTTTCAACAGACAGTTCACCGATGGATACATCCTTAACCAAAAACCAGGGCAGGTTCTGGGAAGAAAAAGCTCAGGACATGAAGGAGTGTATGTCGGAACAATAACCGCACAGGATGGAGAGCTCATAACAATAAGCAAGGACAACAAGGAATTCCCTATAACCCTTGAAATCGGAGATGGAATCGGATTCAAATACAAGGACAAGATAAAAGGAATCTACATTGACAATATAAAGGAGCAGACAGAAGATTATATCAAAATCGAAACAACCAGGAAAGTGCGTCCTGGAGACAAGGTATACATCAGCTATTCAAAATCAACCCATGACAGGCTAAATCAATTCAAGGATGAATCAGTAAGTCCTAACATTCCATTAAGCCTCAGCTTCAAATGGAACAAGGATTCAAGCATCAATGTTGATGTAAGGTTCACCATAGAAGAAAAAGCGATAAACAACGAGAAAAAATCAGATGAATTGAATTTCACATATCATAGCCAGACAAAGTTTGAAGAGGCCCTTAAAAGACCCATAACAAAAGAGGATATTGAAAAGCAGATGCTTAAAACCGGCGACACTCCTTTTTACATAAAAGAATTGAATATTCCAGAGCTTCCTCAAAACAGTTTCATGGCAATAAGTAAAATCAACAGGATTCGACGAAATATTCTGGACCAAGCAACAGAACTGCTGCTTGATTTTAAAAAACCGGACCAGGAAGAGATTAAAAAAAGCAATAGAACCGTGAAAAGGTTTGTTAAAGAATATAAAAATTATGAAGATCTTCCGATAAGAAATGAAAATCTCAAGTTATCAGTTTTCGTTGACAATCTCGAACTTATAAAGGCTATTTCAAACTTCCCGATACATAAATTCCTATTTGACCCTTCATTTTCATTCAACAGCCAGAACGAGTATTTTGACAATGTCAAGACCCTGCTGGAAGAGGCTTATGGCATCATTGCTAAAAACAATAATGCTGAAAATGAAGATAGGTTGGTCTGGGTTCTCTCTTCATTCATAACAGATGAAGAGATTGAAAAGGCAAGCAGTATTGTAAATGAGCTAAAAGAAGAAGGTATTTTCATCTCAATAATGTATGACACACCTGGAATTGCAAAAAGCTTTGACTGCGATGTCCTGGGAAACCACAACTTGAATGTCTGGAACAGTTATTCAGTGAAGAATTTATCAGATTCTGGATTCAAGAGCCTGATATTATCATCCGAACTTTCATATGGAGAGATAAAAGAGCTCGTGACAAAATATCAATACATAAAAGACAAAGATACCGATTTAAACATCATAATTCAAGGAAATCTTGAAGTAATGAGCAGCAAGGATGATTTTTCCAATTTAAATGAAGGTCGGGACTTCATTATCAAGGATTCTTCAGATTATGCGATTTTAGAAGATCAAAAACGCAAGAAGTTCAAATACAAGGTGGTATTCGACTACAACAGGCACAGCCATTTCATCAACAAGGACTGCCTGTGTCTGATTGATGAAATCGAACTCATAAAGGACCTGGGAGTAAATACTGTTATTATAGACTGCAGATTCTCAGGATATAAATATTCAACACAAATCATTTCCCTTTATGCCCAGGCATTGAGAAAAGACAATAATGTGGATTTGAAAATATTGAAGGAGCAGATTGAAAGCATTACCATGACCCGTCTCAACAAGGGAAACTTCATAAACGGAAGAATCCATGAAAAGCCTAACAAATGCTAATAACAAAGATTCGTTAATTAAATAAAAAAACAAAAGCGATAAAACAGGATATACATTAATTTAAAAAATAAAACCAAAACGATAAACCATAAAATCAATGATATGAATAAATTCTAAACTAATAAAAATGCATTAATTAACAAAAAACTGAAAATTATAAAATAATCATCAAATCAAACAAGGAGAAAAACATGAATATCCCTGAATTACTGGCGCCTGTAGGTTCAAGCGAACATCTTAAAACTGCAATACTCTCCGGAGCAAGTTCAATCTACTTGTCAGGAGAGGAATTTGGAGCTAGAAAGTATGCTGAAAACTTTAATCTAGCGGAAATAAGAGAAGCTGTGAAATATGCCCACTTCTACAATGTCAAAGTGTATGTAACCGTAAACATACTGATTAAGGAACATGAAATGAAAAAGGTCAGTGAATATGTTCTGGAATTATATAAAATGGGTGTTGATGCAGTTCTTGTTCAGGATATCGGACTTGTGAAAATCATACATGAAAACATCCCAGACCTTCCAGTCCATGCTTCCACACAGATGAACATACACAACATAGAAGGCATCGACTGGGCTTACAGACATGGAATCAAAAGAATAGTCCTTCCAAGAGAGACCAAATTAAACGAACTCAAGGAACTAGTGAACCATGCCCATTCATTAAATATGGAAGTTGAGATATTCACTCATGGAGCCCTCTGTTACTCCTATTCCGGCCATTGTTTTTTATCATCATTCCAAGGAGGCAGAAGCGGAAACAGAGGAACCTGCGCTCAGCCCTGCAGAGAGCCCTATGAATTAAATATCAACAAAAGCAAGGATATCCTGCCGAAAACAGAAGGTGGGTATCTCCTCTCCCCAAGAGATTTGTCATTATACGAACATCTTGATGAGATAGTAAATCTGGGAGTCGACAGCCTGAAAATAGAAGGAAGAATGAGAAGCAACGACTATGTAGCAACCGTCGTCAGCAATTACCGGCAAAGATTGAACAGCCTGAAGCATGACAATACCTCCAAAATAATAAACAGGAAAATAGAAAACAACACAAGAATTAAAAAAGGAAAGAAAGGCAAAAACACTCATAAGAAAGAAGCTCAAAACAGAGAGGCAATCCGAGAGCTTAAGCAAAGGGAAAAGGAAAGGAATAGGAAATCCCTTGAAGAGTTGGAACTTGTCTTCAACAGGGAATTCACAACAGGCCATTTGATTCCAAAAAATAATCCTAAAATAATGAACCGGCGAAAGCCGGGACATAACGGATTGTTGATTGGAGAAATCCACAGATACAATGCAGAGACCGGTGAAATCCATATCGCCTTAAAAGATGACCTTTTAACCATTCCTGAAAAAGGCGACGGCATTTTAATCGAAGTCAATTTTAATGAGGACAATATTAAAAATATGGAAAATGACAGGCCCAATAAATCCAAACAAAACAACAGAAGGCGGAAAAAACATAATCATAAGAAAAACCAGCCTGATTTTTCAAAATATATTGGAAAAAGCTACAATTACGGATTCGATATTTCAGCAAATCCCGTGCTGAGAGACCCGAAGGACAAATACTGGATTAAAAGAGAGAAGGATAAGAATGTAACCCATAGGATCCTGATTGTTAAAAAGGTTAGAGCAAACAAAAGAATAGACATTCCACTTCTTAAAGGTTCAAAGGTTTATCTGACTAAGAGAAACTCATTATTGAATGATGTGAGAGACTTGTCAGGAGACAAGAAAAGGCACAGCATCAAGAAATCACTGCTGGAGCTCTACTTCAGAGTGGACGGGGAGAACTACCCTCATCTCAAAGGCAATCTGAAACTGGACAATGGAAAGGTCATTACTTTGACATATAAAGGAGAAAATCCTTTCCAGGAAGCAATCAACAAGCCTATTTCAAATGAAACAATCAGAAAGCAACTGCTTAAAATAGGTGACCTGCCTTATTATATTGAAAAGATTACAGTAGATAACAATAAGAATCTGTTCGCACCGATAAGCCAGGTGAATGAACTTAGACGCAATTTTTTCGATGCACTTAGAGAAGAAATCATAAAAAGCTACATGCCTAAGGAGAAGGACTTGAAAACCGCTGAAGACAATATTGGCAAATTAGTTAAAAATATAAAGAAAATCAAGTCACAATCTGGAAAATCAAAGGATGAAGGATTGGAATCCGATATTGAAAACTCAGAAAAACTTGATTCTGACGATTCTCAAAACAGAACCCTGGCAGTTTATATCAATGATTTGAAAATACTCTCCAAATTAAGCAGGCTCACACTTAATGATGGAAAACCATTATACGACAGAGTGTATCTGGAAATACCTCCTGAAAAAACATTTGAAGAAATTTCAAAGGAAAACGTGGAAAACTACAATCCAATGAAATCAAATGAAATCAACATAAGCTATTGTGTGAATTTTCTAAAAAAAGCTATTGAAATAAGTCATGACAAGAATTATGAACTAATTTGGAAACTTCCAGACATTGCACACAAGGATGTCAAGGAATCAATAGTGAAAATATTTGCAATCATGAGCAAGATGGATTTGAAGATAAACATAATGAGCAGTTTAATTGGATTTGATGATTCATTAAAAGATAAGTTCGGCATCAAACTTTATGGAAATTATCCATTAAATGCATTTAATTTAAGCACTATTTTAGAATTGAAAAATTACGAATCATTATCCATATCACCCGAGTTGTATTCCAAGGATATTGTAAATCTGCTGGATGATTACCAAACTTTCAAAAGCAATGATAATGAATGCGAAATTCCAGAACTTGAACTGCTTGTCCATGGAAATATTGAATCAATGACAAGCAGAAAAGAAATCATATCCAAAAAGCAACTGAAGCTTATTGAAAAGTACAATAAAAAGCAGAGAAAATTGGAAAAAGAAGAATCAAGGCCAATAATTGCAAATAATGAATTTTATTTAAAAAGTAGAAAAAATCAATATTACCCTATTAAAAGAAGTATGATAGAAGATCAGGTAATAATTTTAAACAGCGAAGAATTCTGCCTGATTAAGGAAATTGAATTCTTAAAATCAAAAGGACTTCAACACTTCAGCATAGATGCTCGGTGGAAATCTGCAGAATATATTGAAGAGATTGGAATGGTTTATAGAAAATCAATTGATAGTCATCTTGATTTAGCCATTTCCCAGGAAATCATTAAAAAATACAGCGACAATGCAAGTGAGGGCAACTTCAATACAGGGCTTAAATAGGGAAACAATAAAAAACGTTTAAATTTATTAATAAGTTTTTAATAAGATTTAAAATTAGTAGCAATTATAGAGGATGAAAAAATAAAAAAAATTTTGAAATTAGAAATTCTTTAAAGGTATCCAAAATCAAAAATTAAAAAGCACAAGATATCCAAGATTATAAATTAAAAAGCACAAGATATCCAAGATTATAAATTAAAAAGCACAAGATATCCAAGATTATAAATTAAAAAACACGAGGTATTCAAATGGAAGGAGCAGACTTGAGGAATATAAAGGGAATCGGAGATAAAATGTCCAAAAAGATACTCCATGAACTGGGAGGTGCCGAAGAGCTTAATCAAATGGTTGAAAATCTTGATTTGGAAAAGTTAATTGCAATTGAAGGCATCAGTCAGAGGAAAGCTGTTGAAATTATGAACCAACTGATTGGAAACCCTGCCCAGCAGTTTTTAAAAAGCGAAAGGGCATATCAGCTTTACGATGAGATTGTAGAGAAAATTCTCAAATATTCCAATACAAGCTATTCAAAAAACCGAATCCTCCTTCTTGCTCCAATAAAAGACGAGTTTGCCATTGCCGAGAGATTATCCTTTGTAATGCAGGCAAAGGAAAAGGTCAGCCAGTTGAATATTAAGGAATTAAGCCGTTTAATGAAAAAGCTGGATGAAATTAAAACACCTAAAGCCAATTACGATGCAAGTAAAGCAATTCTAGTCGAAAGCGCAGAGGATGCCAGTTACTTGATGGATCTTGGATTAAACAATTACTATACAATAATAACCGCCTCTGACTCCCCTTTATTCATTGAAGAGATAAGAGGATATGAATTCATATTTTACATCTACAGTGAAGGATTTCTGGACTTTGGAGGCATGCCAAACCTAATAATGATCAACAAGGATGCTCCATCCTATCAACTGGTTCCTGAAACCACCCTTGATTATTTCAGAGAAAACAGGGCTCTTTTTGAAACAGTGGCAAAAATAAGGGAAATCTTAGGGGAAGATACTGTCTTAGGAGATGTGGGAACTGTCCTTGATGAACTTGACAATTACAAGCAGAAGGAAATAGATTTGGATGAAATTGTAACTAATGAAAAGGCTAATATTGACCATGAGCTTAAAGAAAGAATTGAAAATATAGACCTTAAAGGAGATGAAATTCTCGAGCTATTAAACAATGACTTCCCTCCAAAGATAGAGCAGATATTTGATGAGATTTTAACCAAATCAAAAGAAATTATCAAAGAGAAAAGTGGCATTTCATTTGACCCATTCATTAAAAAGTATCCTATTGAAATAGATGATATGGAAATGGAGCGAATCAAGATGGAAGTCCTTTCAAAAGCAGAGAACAATTATTTTGATAAAAAGATCTCTGCTGCAGAGCATTTGGAGGCAATAAGAGCAAGAGCGGAAGATGAAGTGATGGAAACAGTGCGATTTGATTTCGAATTTGCACTTGGAAGCTTTGCATATTATTATAATTTAAATCTGCCTGAGTTTGGAGATGTTTTCGAACTTGAAGGAGCACTGCATCTTGATTTGTGCTTGAATGAGAGAAAACAACTGGAACGAATGGAAAAACTTTCAGATAATATGGATGATGCCTGCAACAAAACTGATAGTGAAAATGAACTCTACAAGGAAGAGAAAATACAAAGAGTGAATTATAAACTAAGCAAAGAAGAAAACGTCGCACTTCTAACAGGAGCAAACAGTGGTGGTAAGACAACATTGCTTGAAACAATCAGCCAGATTTCAATTATGGCACAGATGGGACTTCCGGTCCCAGCAGAATCTGCTAAAATAAAATTGGTTGATGAAATCTATCATTTCTCTAAAAAACGGTCCCTTGATGCAGGGGCTTTTGAATCATTTTTAAATGTATTCATGCCTATTGTAACTAGCAAATCTGAAAAACTGGTTCTGCTTGACGAGCTGGAAGGAATTACAGAACTTGAAGCGGCTGTCAAAATCATATCCAGTTTTATAGAAATGATTCAGGAGACTGATTCCTATGCAATTATTGTAACCCATATGGCAAATGAATTAATGAAATTTGCAGATGTTCGCGTTGATGGTATTGAAGCCACAGGCCTTGATGAGAATTACAATTTAATTGTGGACAGAACACCTAGGATGAATTACTTGGCTAAAAGTACTCCGGAGCTTATTCTAAAAAGGATGTACGAAAATTCAAGCCCTGAACTCAAGGTAGTGTATAAGAGAATTCTGGAAAAATTCTAATGATATTAATTAAAAATTCAAAAAGAAAAATAATTTTAATAAAAAACGATAAAGTAACTATTGGTATTAGTAAAATTAAATAATTTTAAAAAAAGATAAATTTCCTTTTTAATTTAATACGAGGTAATCTTATGGCATTTTTAGGAACTCAAAGCAAGAACATGAAAAGAGTTAATGAAATAGTGGATGTCTTGAGAAAGTATGAGGTGGAATATCTCATTGAGCAGAGCAATTTTTTCAAGAGATTGCCTTTTAGAAACAAAAAAGAGGAAGAATTGGATCTTGATGAAACTTTCGAAATGCGCATACGCTTAAGTTTTGAAGAATTAGGAGCCACATTTATAAAGTTAGGGCAGCTTTTAAGCACCAGACCCGATTTAGTAGGTCAGGATCTGGCACATGAATTAACTAAATTGCAGGATGATACTCCCCCTATTCCTTTTGAAACCGTAAAGGAGATTATTGAATCAGAACTCGATGACGATATGGAGAATTTGTTTGCAGAATTTGAAGAAAAGCCTATAGGAAGCGCATCCATAGGCCAAGTACACAAAGCAAAATTTCACAATGGAACTGAAGTGGCGGTCAAGGTACAGAAGCCTGGAGTTGAAGAATTAATAGATACCGACCTTGATATCATGCATTTCTTTGCAGGACGCATAAACCAATTCGTCAGACGTTCCAGAGTTTATAATTTTCCAGCCATAATTAGCGAATTTGAAAGATCAATAAGAATGGAAATAGATTACAAGTACGAATCAAGTAATATTTCACATTTAAAAAATGATTTTAGAAATGACCGAACAGTATATGTTCCAGAGGTATACAACAGATACACCACATCCAAGGTATTGACCATGGAATATATAAACGGTAAGAAGGTCTCTGAAGTCATGGAGAATCCTGAAGGCTATGACCCTAAACTGATTGCCAAGAGAGGATTGGATTCATACATCAAACAGATATTATTTAATGGATTCTTCCATGCCGATCCTCATCAGGGAAACATAATCATTCTACCAGACAATGTCATTTGTTACATTGATATGGGAAGCATGGGCGTTATGGATGAGGATTTTAGAAATGATCTGGCCCAGTTGTTCCAGTTCATCATTTCCAAGAATGTCAATGGAATCATCAACCAATTGAATTATATGGATATCCTCGATAGGGGAGTTCCTGTCAAAGATTTGAAATATGATATAAATTCAATGGTTAACAGATATTATGGAGCTGAACTTGATAACTTTACCAGCGGTGTGGATGATTTAATGAATTTAATGGTTAAATATGAAGTAACTCTTCCAAGAGAATTTGTTTTAATGGCAAGAGGATTTTCATTAATTGAAGATATGGGAATGAAACTTGACCCTGAATTCGATGTCTTCAATGAAATCCAGCCTTTGGCTAGAAAATTAATAAGCAAAAAGTTCTCACCGAAAACCGTATTTGATTATATGCAGCATAATGTTGTTGAAGTTGAACATTTCATGAGGACCCTGCCTCATGACATTAATGATTTGATTTATAAAATTCAAAACGACAAGATATCTATCGAGTTGAAAATCAAGGATCTTACTTTTTTAATTAACCAAATATCCATATCAATTATCATAGCTGCTTTGCTGGTCGGTTCTTCCCTTGTTATTATGAGTGATGTGGGATATGAAGTTTTTGACATTCCAATACTTGGATTGATAGGTTTCACCATAAGCTTGATACTGGGAATATTGATTGTCATTGACCAATTAAGCCGACAGAATAGATTATGATATCTTTAAAAAATTGTAGAAAAAAGTTAATTATTTTTTAATCAAATTTTAAAAAATTTGTAGAGAAAAAGATTGATTATTTTTTAACCATATAAAAAACAGAAATATATATTTTTCATTTTAAAAAAGATTAAATTCTTTTTTAAAATAAATCTTTTTTTACTTCTTATTATATCATATCTCAAAAGGAATATTGATATAATAAAGAAGTATTTTGCCCTTATTCTAACTCATATGCTTCACAGGTAGTTTACCCTTTCCTCCACGAGTAACCCTCAAAATAGGGCAGCCTATCTGGCATGACTTGTTCTTTTAATCACAGTCACACTATCATAAAAGAGTCATATCATACCAGTCATTAAAAATGATGTGACATTAAATATTCTGTTAAAAAAAGTATATATAATTAGTTATGATAGTCTGCAAAAATAGTGTAGAGTATTAAGATTAAAAATTATTGAATAGTTCGTTAATGATAAAACTAAAAAATTTTAGATAAAAAAAGGCTGGCAGCAAAAGGAAATTCCCATAGACCGAAACCCATAGTACACAAACCAAACGCGTAAAGACTTAACTTCTGGGATCGAAACGAGACC
>OMVY01000012.1 GCA_900314635.1 uncultured Methanobrevibacter sp. | reverse complement strand
TTGTCCTTATTTTTAAAAAATAAAAGATTTAACGAACTAAAAAGATTTTTTCAAAAAAATGCTATTTTTTTAAAATCACACCAATTTGTGACAGTCCCTTTGAATAATTTTAATAAAAAAATACCAATATGTAAAAAAAGTTAAAATTATTTATATCAAATATATAGATTGATTCATTAAAATTCTTCATAAATTAAAGTTTGAACAATTATTCATTTATTGAATTGCTAACTATCTTTATTATTTTTCTTTTAATATATTAATCTTATGTATGTTAAATACACAATATTTATTTTTTGTATATTTTTTATAAATTAATTAGTTAATTATATATTATAATTAAAATACAATTAATAAGGCGTTAATTCGAAAAATTCAATAAATTGCATTTTATAGTAATTTTAGAATTATAATCCTATTAATCTAAAACAATTGATAAAAAGTATAAATATAAACAAATTTTTCAATTTTAAAATTTTTATTTAGCTGATTTTATATCCAGAACTGGTGTTCCATCAAGCATGTCTACACCCTTGAACTTAATGACATTTTTATCAATTCCTGTTATGGTGATGATGGATACTCCTATCGGATTTGGTCTTCTTGGGGAATGTGTGGAAAACAATCCCATCATGGGACCCACTCCATGAAGCGGAGATGTAAGCTCATATCCTTCAGATTTATGGAAGTGGAATAAAACCATATATTTTTGATTCTCCTTCATATCTGCCATCGCTTCCAAAAATTCTTCTTTTATGATAATTTCAGCTTCAAATTCATTTTCAAAGCCATGCTTTGGAGTTTCTTCTATTGTTTTATAATCGGATTTTATATATCCTATCGGGTGAAATACAATTTCTTCATTTTTCATAAAAATCACTTTTAGACATTTAGTTTTATTTTGTAAAACAATGATTTTAAAAGTTTGGATAAAATATCTATAATATAAAAAATAGGTAATAGCATATAATCAAAAAAAAAAATATAAAAAAATACCTCATAAGGCAAAAAAAAGAAAATACCACATAAGGCAAAAAAAGAAAATACAGTATAAGTTAAAAAAAAGAAAATATCACATAAGATAATTAGTGGAGACATATTTTTTTATCTATAATTAATAAAAAGAGAAAAAATAAAATATTCATAAATTCCTTGAAGGAGATTCCATATTTTAAAAATATGAAATGCCTTTAAAGGAAATTATTTTAATATGAAATTATTATTAATGCCTTAAAAGCGCTTAGAATAAGGCAGTAATCTTTATTTTAAAAAATTAAATATCTAAAGTTTCAGCCCATTCTGCAAAGTCTTCCTCGCTGACATTAGCTGGGAATCTTTTTCCTTCGATTAATTTGGAATCTGGACAAGATGGAGCAAGATTAGCATTTGTATTGCCCATGCCGCTTGAACCTGAACTTGCAAATGGAATGATTGTTTTTCCACTGAGATCATATGATTCCAGGAAGGTATTGATGATTGTTGGTGCAATATACCACCAAATAGGGAAACCTACAAATATTGTGTCATAATCATCCATATTATCAATCTTTTCTGCAATCGGAGGTCTGAATGATGGATTGTCCTTCATTTCTTTTGATGATCTGCTTTCAGGATTTGTCCAATCCAAGTCCGCTTCAGTATATATGGTTTCAGGTTTGATTTCAAACAAGTCTCCGTCTACTGCTTTTGCAAGCTTTTCTGCCATTTTTTCAGTTACTTTTCCAGTTGATGCTGAAAAATATGCTACCAGTATGCTCATTGTTTATTCTCCTTATTATTCAATATGTTTAATGATTATAAAATTACAATTACAATTACTATCAGAAAAAATCATATTTAATAAATATGACAAAAACATTATAATTTCAAGTATTCCTCATCGCTTACAGCTTCAAGCCATTGGTTTTCGCTGTCTTCTCCTGGAATTTCAATAGCAAGATGGCTGAACCATTCATCTTTGGATGCTCCATGCCAGTGCTTAACATTCGGAGGGATTATAATTACAGTTCCTGGAACCATTTTTTGAGGCTCTTTTCCTTCTTCCTGGTACCATCCTTCTCCTTCAACGCCGATTAGAATCTGTCCGCCGCCTTTGGATGCCTTATGGATGTGCCAGTTGTTTCTACAACCCGGTTCGAAAGTCACATTGCCCACAAATGTTGGAATATCTTCATTTATTGCTATAGGCTTCAAGTAGGACTGGCCTACAAAGAATTCTGCATATGCGTCATTAGGATCTCCCATTCCAAAGATTCCTCCATGGATGTCTTCTTCCTCGTCAGCATATATTTCCTCAATCATTGGGAAAACTGTCCATGCATTAGGCCATCCTGTGTAAAATCCCAATTGGGTTACTATTTCTACGGCTTCTGTCTTTGTAATCCCATGAGCCTTGCCTATTTCCAGGTGAGCTTTAACCTGTGGGAAGTTTTTTGCTCCCATAAGAGCAGCTATTGTTATCATGCTCCTATCTCTAAGGGATAATTTGTCTTCCCTGCTCCATATTTCTCCAAATAACACATCATCATTAAGCTGTGCGAATTTAGGAGCCAGATTCCCTAGAAAATCTCTTCCTGCTGTTTGTTTTACCATTTTAAATCCTCTATAATTTTTTATTATTTTTGCATGAATACTACTCAATTAAATCTTTATTATTTTCATGAATACTATTCATTTAATCTTTTCGAATTATTTTTAATGAAGCTATTTTTAAAAATTCACATTGTCTAGCCATTCGCCAAGGTTTCTTTTGGCATATTTGATATTGTAATCATATATTCCAAATGCCTCGTCGATTTGAGCGCCTTTGCAAATTTCTCTTATGTCTTTTCTGCTTTTGCCAAATCCACCATTTCCATGACTGATAACAGCTCTGACAGTCTTTCCATTGAAGTCGAGCTTTTCAAGCTGCTGTCTTACAATCCTTGGAAATGTAGCTGCCCATACAGGAAAAGCTATGTAGATTATATCATAGTCCTCTATGGAATCCAAATATTCCTTTACCTTGACATCCATTCTAAACAGGTCTTCCAGTCTTGATCTAATTACAGTCAGGCTGTAGGATGCAGAATATTTTCGTACAGGCTCTAATTCAAAGATATCCGCGCCAGTCAGTTCTTTCAATGCCTCAGCAATAACTTTGGTATTTCCAGACTTGCTAAAATAAATAATCAATTCATTGGTCATCATATCACTTTTAGGTATGCCTAATTAATTATTCACTTTGATTTTATAAAAAATTATTGTTTGATAATTATTAAAAATAAACATCCAATATTCTGCAATGATTGCTATATATGGTAGCAAATGTTGACATATTCAATAGTTGTTCATTGCAACTTATTATATTTTTTAACATATATAAATTTTTTCTAAAAGATTTCTATAGTATTTTAAAATAGTGATTAATCTAATTAAAAAAGGAAATAGAAGATTTTAAAAATAGTGATTAATCTATTAAAAAGGAAATCTAAGATTTAAAAAAAAGGAAATAATAAAAAAAGAAATTTAAAGAATTAAAATATTATTGATTCTTTAATATAATATTATATATTTCTTCCATGTTTTCCATAAACTCTGCCCTTTCTACTCCTAAAAGATTAAATAATTGGTTTTCAAACTCAATATCTTTTTCGCGAATAGCATTTAAAACTTCAAAACCTGCAGGTGTGAGATTGATGATATATGACCTGCGGTTATCCGGATCAATAGTCTGGGTAATATAATTCTTATCCTCTAGTGAGCGCAAGACATTTGAAACAAGACTTTTCTTAGCATTATAAAATTCACATAAATAACTTTGGTTACATGATGGATTAATGCTGAGCATGTACAAGAAATGGTATTGTTCATAAGTAATATTTGATTTTTTAATAACATCTTCTAAAAATCTTTTATTCAGTCTAAGAAAACGTTGACAGAGTCCTGAAATTAAGTATTTTTTCGGCAAAAGAACAACTCCTGTAGAAAAATTAACTTAATGATAATTTTACATTATAATGCAAAATAATTGAAAAAAGATCCTAAAAATTTAATTAAATATATTATTAAGTGTTAATCTTCATTAAACAAATATTGGATTAAATATTATAAGCTCTTTGATATATTTAAGTCAAATTACCCCAAATAACTTAAAAACATATTTTAATTAAATCACATAAATCAAAATTTTTAAAAATTAGATAATAGCCTATTTTTAAAAAATTGATAAAATTATCACTTTTGAACAAATATTTATTGAACAAAAAAGTTAATTGAAACTTTTTTAAAATTTAATTAATAAAATTAAATCTTATTTATATTTATAATTTAATATGCATAAAAACTTTTCTATAAATTTAGAACAAATTGAAATTAAAATGAAAAAAACAATTATCCAACTTTATAATAAAAAAAATCGCCGTCGACAGGCTCAAATCTTTGATCAATCGTTTAACAGGAGAATTTAATAAAAAAAGCTATAAAATGATTAAAAAATCAAATTACAGCTCTTGATATATTTTATAATTTAATCATCCATTTAGTCATCAAGGATAACTGCAGGTTTGATTAAGTCACGTGGCTTGTCTCTCATTAAGATCATGGCTTCTTCGATGTCATCGAATTTATTGAATTTGTGAGTGATTAATTTGGATGAGTCGAAACGGCCGTATTCAATAAGATTAGCCAGTTTTTCCATTCTAGCACGTCCTCCAGGACATACTCCTCCGCGAATGGTTTTATCAGAAAGTCATTGACCCCAGGAAAGTCCATCTATAGGGATGGTTTCAATACCATCATAGTGCAATACATTACCTATGATACCACCGACTTTAAGAACAGATAAAGCTTCAGAGAGGGTGTCTTTTCCTCCTCCACCGATTACAACCTTGTCTACTCCTTTTCCATCGGTGAGATCCATGATTTGGTCCACAGTGTTTCCGTTGTGGTAGTCCACAATATCATTTGCACCATATTCCTTAGCTACTTTGATTGCAGCTGGACGGCTTCCGACAGCAATAAGATGTGAAGCTCCTTTGATTTGGGCTCCAGCCAATGCCATAAGACCTACAGGACCGATACCGAAACATGCTACTGTATCACCAGGCTGAATGTCTGCAAGTTCTGCAGCATAGAAACCTGTGGTCATCATGTCGGATATCATAACAGCTTGTTCAAGACTTACATGTTCAGGCAGGTGAGCCAGGTTAGCGTCTGCTTGGTTTACATGGAACTGTTCTGCAAATACTCCGTGCTTGAAGGTTACAAAACTCATACCGGTACCCATTCCGTAGCAGTGTTGAGAGAATCCCTGTTCTGCAGGTACGGTAAGCCAGTCAGGAGTGATAGCCGGCACGATTACGCGGTCTCCAGGTTTGAAGTCTTTTACCTTGTCACCTACTTTTACAACTTCAGCAGTAGCTTCGTGTCCAACTACACGGTTAGGAGCATCGCTCATGTATGCATGACCCCATACGATGTGCACGTCTGAAGTACATGGAGCCATAGCCAATGGTCTGCAGATTGCATCGTAAGGTCCACATTCATCGAGTTCAATGTCTACCCAGCCAAGTACGTCTTGTTCAATTCTTGCCAATCCTTTCATTTTAATTTCTCCATTTAAGTTATAAATTTTGATAAAAGACCAAAATTCGAACTAGAGGGATAAAATATTTGATTTTATGAGAGAATTCTTTAAATCAGCATAATTTTACTATTCAAATAAATCCACTACAATAAAAACAGAAAATATATTTTATCTACTCATATTAATATATATAGATAAAATATATACTTAAAATTTTCTAAATGTTTTTTATAATTTTTAAAAAAATGGTATTTAAAAATCAGTCAAGTCAATTGTTTTTCATTAGATTCATATATTCATCATGGAACTTCTTAAAAGTCTCGTCTCCGCTTTCGGCCATAATCTTCCAGCTCATGAGGGTGATTGAGTTAACTCCTGATATGTCCATAGCCTCCTCTTCGGATTTTCCTTCCTTCAAGGCGTTTAAAAAGTCATTCATCATCCCATCAACAAATGACTCGAAATTGCCTTCATTCAATGAATCATTGCCTAAATCATCCTCAATAACTTTATTATCATCTGCTTCGAGGACATTATCTCCATCAACGGATTTTAGGACATTATTTTCAGAAAGTTGTGAAGTGATATTGAACTCGTTCAAATCTGACAAATAGCTTTCAAGATTCATTATCAACTTATCAATGTTCTTAAGACGAAGATCAGATATGATCTTATCTGCAATTTCTTCCTTTGACTTGCTTTCAAAATTTCCATCATCTAAAAGTCCTATTAAAGCAGATTCATCCAACTGCATGAGCAGATTGAACACATCATCAAGCTTGGAGGTCTGTTTTTTGAGATTTTCTATTGAATCTCTTAGATTTTCAGGATGCACTCTGGTCTTTAAAATGCTTATCTTATCTTCTCTTGTATTGTCAAGGGAAAACAGATAGTTATCCTCTAATAAAAAGTCCAATTCATTATCCTTGAATATTTTAAAGTCGTTTTCGACAATGCTATCATAGTTCAAACCATTCTTTTCCAAAAACAGCTT
Source organism: uncultured Methanobrevibacter sp. (assembly GCA_900314635.1). Taxonomy (GTDB): domain Archaea; phylum Methanobacteriota; class Methanobacteria; order Methanobacteriales; family Methanobacteriaceae; genus Methanobrevibacter. The sequence goes on along the minus strand of OMVY01000012.1, from coordinate 46,482 downwards.
AAGTTCCTCGGCATAGCGTTTATAAGGTTCGATATTTTCTTCGGCAAGTTCCAGCCACTTTTCGCTTGTAGAATCCTCTATTCCAAGAATCCTATTGATTTCTTGAAGACTTGTTACTCCTTTCATTATTAAAACAGACTTTTCAATCAGGTCTTTTTCCAAATCATTATTCTGCATAAAAATCCCCTTTATTCAATTACCATTTAAGATATTCTTATTTTAAAATCATCATTATTTTACTTATTTATCCAGTGCTTCCTTATAATCCTGATAAAACTCAATATATGGTTCTTTTCCTTCTTCCTCATATTTCAACCATGTTCTAACATCCTCATCATCCAAACCTGCCTCAAATGCAGACTGATTGATTGCCTTTCCTTCTTCGGTTTTCAAGAGAAACAGATTCAGCTTGTCCTTTATATGATCTTGCCGTGATCGCACATATTCCTTATAAAACTGATTATATGGACTTAAATCTTCTTTTCCCTTTTTAATCCAATTCTTGACATCCCCTACATCCAAACCTGATTGAATGGCTGCAACATTAAGTTCCCTGCCTTCTTTGATGAGTTTAAGGAAATTTTCTATTCTTTTCTTGTTAACTGCCTTTAAAGCATTAGAGTAATCCTTATAAAAATCAGCATAAGGTTCTATTTTCCCATGGCCCTTTTCTATCCACATCTTCACTTCATTAATAGATAAGTCCGCCATCTGTGATGCTTTTGCCAAAGAATGCCCTGATTCTATGTTTTCTATTAAAAGAGGAGCCTTTTCATCAAGAAGCTGCTCTTTGCTTTCAAGAAAAGCATCATAAAAGATGTCATATGGCTTCAAGCCTTTCTCGCCTTTTAAAAGCCATGATTCAACTTCATCAATGTCTAAATTAGAGATTTCACAGGATTTAGCGATGCTGTATCCTTTCATTGTCAAAGAAGTGAAATCTGCAGATTTTCCTTTTAAAAAATCTTCAAATCTTGAATAATGATTCTTAAGTTCACCTTCATTCAGGTCTTTAAAATATTCATCATTGATGAATTTGTCAAAATCTCCTTTTTGATAGCGGCTTAGAATTCTTTTAATGACATCGAATGAAATTCCGTATTCATCAGACAATTCAGATATTGAATAGCATTCATAGTGGTAGGAATAGTTGATTTGAATCAGATCATGCAGGGTGAATGGTGCAAATTTGCCATTTTTAAATAAAAAACGCTTGTCTAGTGTGAGACTTAAATCATAAGGCTCATATTCTTTAGTGTTTGGAAGTTCTCTCATGTTATGCCTGTAAAATTAATTAGATTATCATATAAATATTGTGTTTTTGATTATATAATTCTTAATCATTTAAAAAAAATTATTATTAATAAAGATGAATAAATTTTTTTGAAATTTTAAAAATTGATAAAATCATATTTCTTAACGAAGATTATCCCTGAATTCCACAGCCTCCAGATAATCTTCATAAAATTTATCAAAAGGCTCTTTTCCTTCTTTTCCCAAATCAAGCCAGGTATTTACCTTTTTCAAATCGATTCCAGTCAGTTTTGATATGTTTTCCATGCTTATTCCGCGATAAGTATATGAAATGAAAACTTTAATCAATTCATCGCTTTTTCTGAAATCATCTTCAATCTCTTTTAAAGCATTACGCTCATCAGCATCCTTGTAATCCTGATAAAACTTGTAATAGGGCATGATTCCTGTTTTTCCATATTCAAGGTAAGTTTTGATTGTCTCAATATCCAAATCCAGCAATTCACATATGTTTTCATCGCTTTTATATAGGTTTTTGTGAAAAATAAATAAATCCAGTTTCTTAAGCTTTTCATTTGTAAAATTATTGCTGTTGAAGTCTATATCCTCCAAATCAAGAACGTCAAGATCTTTGAAATTTTTCAAAAATTTATCGAAGTCACCTGCATCAAAACGCCAGATTATCTGTCGAATAAGTCTTTCTTCCAAATCGAATTTGTCTGCCAGCTCTAATGTGTCATAAACCCCATTATGATACAACTTGTTTATGCTTATGATATCATTCAATGTAAAATCCGCAGGATTTCCATTTGAATAATTAAATCCTCCAAACAAGCTTGGTTCCAGGTCGATTGGAATATTTTCGCTTTCCTTGATGCTCGGCAGTTTTCTTCTCTTCATTTTATCAACAGGATGCGTTATTTTAGTTAATTGCTTAATAATAGTTTAATTGTTTTGATATAAAAAAATAAGCATATAAATATATAACATATTTTTCTAAATCTCCATTTTCTCCATGAATATTTTATTTTTACGAAAAATCGATATTATCAAATTTCATAATTTTAAAAATTAACAAAATTTATAAATTTAATGAATCTTATAATTTTTATCAGCCACCTAAATTTAAAAACTATATTAATCTACACTTGTATAAAAAAAATATTTTTATCTATTAAATATATTATAGTATAAAATAAAAAATATTATAGAAAAAAATTATTTTTGTATTTTTATTAGATAAACGTATATTTTTAATTTCATATGGGAAAAACTATTTGTAAAGTATTAAACTATTTATAATAAGCACAACTATTTTTATAATATAAAACTATTTTGTATAATACAAACTATTTATTAGAGTATAAACTATTTCAATATTATAAAACATTCTTATTTTACCAAACATTTTGATAATCATACAACAAATTTTCGATTTTTCCAAAGTATTACTAAATAAATATACAAATATTAATGATAAATTTCAAGTGTAAAAAGGGAAAATATGTCGAAAATTAAAAAATGCTCTAAAAGTCAAAAATGAAACAACTATATCTACATCTAGTTAAAAATTTATGCTATTTTAGAGCATTTTATTTAGAAGATAGTTATCTAGTTCGTTAAACCTTGGTATAACGAAATAATTTTGATAATTTCAGGGAAGAATTTTTCAAAATGAAAAATTGATTTTTTAGAAAAAATCGAAAAAAAATTTTCTAGATTACAAAATTTTAAAAATTGAAAAATCTAAAATTGCAAATTTAATAAATTTAAAAAATCAGAAATTAAAAAATTTAAAATTTAAAAATGAATTGAAAAAATCCTAAATTAAAAAAATTGAAAATTTGAAAATAGAAAAATTAGAAATTATAAAATTGAAAAAAAATAAAATAATTTTTTTAAAATATCTAAATGAATAATTTTATAAAAATTAAAATTTGAAAATAAAAAAATTGTAAATTAAAAAAAATTTGAAAATAAAAAATTTGAAAATAAAAAATAAATTAAAAAATTATTTGTGCAAGAATAAAAGAATTCCTTCTACAGCAGTTGTCATTCCTACTATGAAAGTGGAAGCATTTAAATCAAATCCTGTTATAAAAGGAACAATGAATATCACAATACCCAATATCAAAATAATTGTACAAACTAATTTTGACAAATGAATATATTTCTTCAATCCAAGTGATCCCAGAATCATAAAGATTATTCCCATCAATATAAATTGTACTCCTGCAAATAAGGATGTATGTTTAAATCCAAAATAGAATATCAATGCAATTAAAATGAGTATTATACCAGCTAAAATCCTCTTACTCATTAAGTCTCTATTTCCTTTTTTAAATTCTCTATAAATTAAATTCGCACCCAGCACCATTACTAATAAGTCAATGATAACTAATATCAAATAAGATGAAAAACCAGGCAAGATCATTAGTATTAATCCTATTGCTATAAAAGCAATGCCAAAAAGCTGCTCTCTATCCATTTCTATTCTCCATAATATTTAAAATTAAAATGTATACAATAATTTTTTAGTTTTCGTAAGATTTATATTTTTTTATAATTTCATTTTTTAACACAATTTTGATAAAAAAGTAAATAATGATTAAATTAGTGATGATATCAAAAAGGTAAATCAAAAAAATTAATCAAATGATTAAAAAATAGGAATCAAAAAAAATATAACAATATAAATTTAAAAAATACGAATCAGAAATAAAATATAACGATATTAATTTTAAAAAGTTAAATCTAAAATATAAAAAAATGATTTAAAAAGCTAAAATTTAAAAAATAATTAAAAAAAGAAAGATTATGAAAAATATTATAATAATTCTTTTATAGCATCTTCTACTACCTGCATGTCTTCGGTAGGCTCGAATCTTGCTACAACTTCACCATTTCTGTCAATCAGGAACTTGGTGAAGTTCCATTTGATATCATCATTGTTTTCATAATCAGGATCGACCTGTTTTAAAACCCCATCCATAAGCTCTGCCTTTTCGCCTGTAAATCCTTCGAATCCCTTTTGACTCTTGAGATAAGCAAACAAAGGCTCTTCGTTTTCACCATTTACATCAATTTTCTTATAAATAGGATATTTCACACCGAATTCAAGTCTGCAGAATCCCTGAATTTCATCATCAGTTCCAGGAGCCTGTCCGCCGAACTGATTGCATGGGAATTCAATAACTGTAAACTTCTTGTCTTCAAATTCATCATAAAGACGTGCAAGATCAGTATATTGAGAAGTAAAACCACATTCTGTAGCTGTATTAACAATCAGCACAACATAATCCTTGAATTTTTCAAGGCTTACTTCATTATCTTCCTTGTCTAGAACAGTATATTCATAAATTGACATGATATGCCTCCAATTAATCTTATTTTATTTATCCTAATATTTAATAATTATAGTTCTCATTCAATTTCAAAAAATTATGAAAAAAAAATAAAAAATTATAATTATAGTTAAAGAATTAGAAAAAAAGCCATAATTATAAGTCTAGCAATCAGAAAAATTGTTTTTCTTGGATTAGGATATTGAAATAAGAAATATGAAAAGAAAAAAAATAGTTGAAATATACTAAAAAAAAGAATTTAAAAAAATAAAATAAAAATAGTTTATTCACTAGTCAGTTTGGAAAAGACTTCAAGGACATATTTGGCTATTTCATCGTCCTCGCTGCCCTTGCCTCCTCCGACACCTATTCCCCCAGCAATCTTGCCATCGATATATAAAGGATATCCTCCAGATACTAGAGTCATCTTGCTGTCCAGTACATGAACGTCCTGAAGAGGAGCACCTTGAGCTGATAATTTAGCTAAAACATGTGTAGGCATTTCCATCATTGCGGCAGTATATGCCTTTGCCGGAACAAGAGTAGTGGAAAAGAGAAGCGCATTGCCAAATCTTCTAAAATATTTTTGGTATCCGTACTCATCATAAACTGCAAAAGATATGTCTATTCCGATTTCATTGGCTTTCTCCCTTGCAGCTTCCACCATTTTATCGATTATTTCATCACTTAATGTCATATTATCATCTAGTAAGGTCTTGAATCTATTTATTATTGAACCAAATTTCGATAGTATAAAAACTTGAAAAATTGAATTATTATTTATTGATTAAAATACGTCCTCTGACTATTGGAGCCTGCTGCATGACGAATTTGAAAGGATCATATTCTATTTGATTCTGATGGTAGATCATTTCAATCATCTCATCATCCACATTGATAACCTGTATATATTTTCTAAGCAATGGCTTGTCAAAGGGATTTTCTATTTCTATGATATCGTTTTTCTGATAATTGTCTTTAAGATGATTGTCCAAAATCTCCTGACAGGTAATTTCCTTATCTCTTAACTCTCCATCTTTGTATTCACCTAAAACAAACTCCATTTCAGGATCGAATGTCATATATTCGTAATCATCATCCATTTTACCACTCATTGAATAATTCTTTACTATTAGTTTGTACATCAATTAAGATAAAACTTACTGATATAAGTATTGAAAACATAAATAAATACATGTCAAAGAAAGAAGCCATTTTAAAAATCATTTTATACACTTTCATACTGGTTGCATTAGCACTTATAATAGGATATACCATGTATTTCATGCTGGTTTAATTATTTTTGGATTGAAAAAAATACGGATTTGAGAAGTGAAAAAAACCATTAGTAATATACCGATTGGAGAAGTGAAAAAACCATTAGTTTTATTAATTGCGAATTATATAAACTATATAGAAGAAAATTTTTCTCAGATTATTGATAAATGATTATTAATTGAAAATAAGACAGGAGGTTTTAAATGTCTACAAAAGTAACATCACCGGATGAGCTGCCACAGAAGCCTGGAATATACATCATGAAGGACAAGAATGAAAAAATCATCTACATAGGCAAATCCAAATCCCTCAAGAATCGTGTTAAGTCTTATTTTCAAAAGAACCTCGACAGGCCAAAAACCCAGGTTCTGATGAGTCATTTCAACAGTCTTGAATACATCATCACAAACTCTGAAAAGGAAGCTCTGATTCTAGAGGCAAATCTTATAAAGAAGCACAAGCCTCGATATAATGTTAGCCTGAAAGATGACAAGAGATATCCTTATGTAAAATTGACAGACGAAGACTTTCCACGAATACAGATTACAAGAAACATAGGAAAGACTGGAAAATACTTCGGCCCGTTTACAGATGTGACATCAGTCAGACAGACTGTTAAATTCCTAAAGCAGCTCTTCAAGATAAGAACCTGCAGAAACATGGATGGCCCATGCCTTAACAGCCAGATAGACCTCTGCCTTGCGCCTTGCGATGGGGGAATCACCAAGGAGGAGTACCAGTCAAACATGGAAAAAATCGACCTGTTCTTCCAGGGAAAATATACAAAGATAATAAAGGATCTTGAAGCTGAGATGAAAGAGGCATCCGCCAATTTTGAATTTGAAAAAGCGGCTGTCATCAGAGATCAGATAGAATCCATCAGAAGCGTAATGGAGAAGCAGTTTGTGGAATTCGCTCATGAGGAAGACCAGGACATCATTGCCACTGCTTACACCAACAGGCATGCTGTTGTCGTGGTAATGAGTATAAGGGATGGAAGAATCATTGGAAAAGACGATTTCCTGATGAATGGATCCCAGCACACCACCTCTGATGAGATATTGTCTGCATTCTGCAAGCAGTACTACGGCATCAACAGGCATGTTCCAAAGGAGATTCTCCTTGAAGAGGATATTCCTGACAAGGAATTAATTGAAGAGTGGCTGAGCGATTTAAGAGGAAACAAGGTCTCAATCAAAATTCCTCAAAAGGGCAAGAAGCTCCGTCTTGTTCGTATGGCAAGCAAGAATGCTGAAATCATCAAGGGCCAGAAGCAGAAGATGGATAATGCGATGATTGAAATCAAGAAGTATTTGAAGCTTGAAAAGCTTCCAAGAACCATTGAAGGCTATGATATTTCAAACATTTCAGGAAAGCTTGCAGTAGGATCAAAGGTTTCATATCTTGATGGGAAAAGAAACAAGAAGCAGTTTAGAAGATTCAAGATGAAAACTCCAGGACCTAACGATTTTGCAATGATGAAGGAGCTCCTTGAGAGAAGGCTGGAGCCTTTAAGGGATTATTATGCGGAAAAACGGGAAAAGGAAAGAAACAACGACCTTGACATAAAGCCTCTTGAAATAGGCGAGGAGCCTGACTTGATTGTTATCGACGGAGGAAAGGGACAGCTTGGAATGGCTTATGATGTTTTAAAGGAATACAAACTTACCCATATTCCTATCATCGGCCTTGCCAAGGAATTCGAGGAGATCTTTGTTCCAAACAGCAGTTTTCCAATCATTATTCCCCATGATAATGAAGGACTGCAGCTATTGCAAAGGGTCAGAGATGAATCCCACAGGTTTGCAATTACTTATCACAGACAGCTGAGAGCTAAAAAGATGGAGGAGTCTCCATTGGACAATATTGCAGGAGTTGGCAAAAAGCGAAAGATGGCTCTTCTCAAGGAATTCAAGGATATTGACCATATCAGAGAGGCTTCCATAGAAGACCTTGCAGGAGTCAAGGGAATGAATGAAAAAGTAGCTTCCAATGTTTATGAATATTTCCATAATGATTGATTAAATGAATAATGCTTGAAATCGCTAAAAATAACTAATTTTACAAAAACAAGTAATTTAAAAAAAGAAAATTGAAATCATATTATAAAAATAAAAAAAGATAAAAAACTTGAAAACCAGCATTAAATGCGTTTTCAATCATTAAATAACTAATTCAGTCAAAGCTGTCGAAAATTAAAACATCCAAATACTTGATCAATTCTTCTTTTGTACAGAAATCAGGGTGCTCCAGCCAGTATCTGTATACTTCAAATGTAGCAGCCACATAGTACTGGGCAATGAATTCTGGGGGAATTCCTTTTAATTTATCAGCAGATACATTATTTTTCAAGTTTTCAGTCACTCTGTTAATGATTACATCATAGACTTTTTCCATTAGAATTCCATTCTTGTTGTTTGAGAGAATTTCAATGAAAAGATTGTCCTTTTCTATGATATTGGTCACATAACCATTGCGGATAATTTCATAGAATTCATTCAGGTTGTCATAATGATATTTGCCCAATATCTCATCAAAACCTTCGGACAATTTCAGAATGCAATATTCTAAAAGTTCGTATTTATTATCGAAATGCTTATAAAAAGTTGTTCTATGAATTTCTGCTTTATCACATATGTCTGTTACCTTGATATTCTCAAAACGATTATCTCTGAGAAGGTCAAACATCGCATCATAAAGCAGTTGTTTTGTAATTTTAACCCTTAAATCTTCTTTTTTGCCTGACATAATTATAATTTTAATTGTATACATATATAAAATTTTGTATTTTTTACAATAATTAGTTGAATAAAACTATAAAAGTTAAAAAAAATCATATTTATAGATTAAAAAGTATTATGATACGTTAATTATACTACTGGTAAAAAAAATTTTAAAAAATCATACATATGAATAAAAAATAATCAATATCTTAGATAATTATAAAAAAACAATACACAAAAAAATAAAAAGAAATCATAATTTTAAGGACCTCATAAAATCATAAGAAGAATAAAAAGAAACCATGTTTTTAAGATAATTATATTAAATATCTTAACCAATATTTAATCATGATACCAAAAACACACCCACGTTATGAATCCTTGCTTCTTAGAGACAAGGTTAAAAATGCATTCAAAGAAGGTTATCTTGCAGATTCAGGAATGATAGCACATGGAAGGGGAGAGACCTTCGATTATCTAATCGGCGAGAAGACTACAGAAACCGCTAAAGAGGCTTGCCGAGCTGCTGTTGCTACAATATTTCTTGCAGAAAATCCAGTCTTGTCAGTAAATGGAAATACAACAGCTCTGGCAATCGATGAGATAATAGAACTTGCCAAAGCCACAGATTCCAAAATCGAAATCAATCTTTTTTATAGAACAGAAGAAAGAGTGGAAATCATAAGCCGCATGTTCAAGGAAAGAGGCTGGGACAATATTCTGGGAGGCAATGATGAAAAACTGGAATATATCGACAATCTCAACAGCCCAAGGGCTACAGCAAGCAAAGAAGGATCATATACTGCAGATGTCATGCTTGTGCCTCTTGAAGACGGGGACAGGGCGGAAGTTCTGGTTCAAAACGGCAAGAAGATCATAGCCATTGACTTGAATCCATTGTCAAGAACCGCCAAGATGTCTACAATTACAATCGTCGACAATGTTGTAAGATGCGTGCCTTTGATGACTGAAATAGCTCTTGAATTTAAAAAAGAAGGCAAAGACAAGGATAAGGAGTTTTTAGAGTCCATTGTAGCGGATTTCTCTAATGAAGAGAATTTAAAAAAGTCCCTTGCAGCTATTAAATTGGAATAAAATATAATAATAATTAAAAAGAAATATTTATTTCTACAATCATTAAAAAATAAAGAAATATTTATTTTCCACTTAGGAAATTATTATTTCTACCAATTAAAAAAGAGATATTAAGTTTCCTCTTTAAGGAAATTATTATTTCTAATATTAAAAGAAATTATATTTTTTAAAAAATCACTCACAAATTGGGGATACAATGAAAGTTTTAGGAGTTATAGGATTACCAGGTTCTGGAAAAAGCCTTTTCTTTGATTTAGCTAAATCAAAAGGAGCTATTGTAGCTAATATGGGGGATATCATTCGCGAAAAAGCAAAGGAAAGAGGAGAAGATACAGGAACCACTGCAAGAAAATTAAGAGAGGAACACGGCCAGTATATCGTTGCCAAATTGACTGTTCAAAAGATCAAAGCCTTCCTGGAAGAAAACGCGGATGCCGATACAATACTTGTCGAAGGTATCAGAAGTCCTTATGAAATAGAAATGTTTGATGAAAGCTTTGAAAACTTCACAACAGTATCTGTATTCGCAAGTCCTAAAACCCGATTTGAAAGAGTGACCGCTCGAAACCGCGAAGATGACTCCAATGTATATGAAGACTTCAAGGAAAGAGACGAAAGGGAACTTAATCTTGGAATAGGAACTGTTATGGCTACTTCAGATTATTATATAATCAACGAAGACGATTTCGAATCATATGAGAAAGAAGTGGTCTCTTTCTTTAATAAAGTAATGGATTAATTAATATTTGCTTATTAATTTATCCTAATAACTCTTTTTTTCTTTAAAAACTCCTTAGTATTACTTTATTTTATAAAAAACTCTTTTTTATTAATTTTAAAAAAATATTATCTTTATAAAAAACTCTTTTCAAGGCATTTTCATTTTTACTAATAATTTAAATAACATTATCATTAAAATATATTATAGATGTAACAATAGTTATAACAACAAATTACATCAAATTAAGGAGATTGAATATGAAAGTAACTGCAATTGTAACAAGCCCTCGTGCTGGCGGAAACTGTGATGTTTTAACAGATGAAGCCATTAGAGGTGCAGAGGAAAATGGAGCTGAAGTCAAGAAGTACTTCGTTCAGGACCTGGAAGTAAATCCATGCCAGGCATGCGGCAGCTGTGGAGATGGAATAGACTGTGTATATGATGATGACATGGCGGATATCCTGCAGGACATTCTTGATAGCGATGCTGTGATTTTTGCAAGTCCTATCTACTTTGGAACCATCAACGCACAAGCCAAGGCTGTCATTGACAGATTCTACAGCGTATTTACAAATCCTCAAAAAGAATTCAGCGGAAAACTTCTCGCCATCTACACAAGCGGAGCTCCAGCTGAAGCTCTCATTGATGCTGAAAACATGACAACCGGATTATTCACCAATCTAGGTTTTGAAACCACAGCAATCAATGCAGGAGGAGTCCTTCCAAAAGGTGCTGCTAAAGAGCAGGAAGAATATATGAAAGCAGCTTATGAATTCGGAAAGGGATTGTAAACTAATCTCTTTTTAAACTGATTATTGGCTATTTCTATGGATTAGATTATTATGACAAAAGACAAGCATGTGATTGAAGCTTTGGGAAAAGCAAGAGTGACAATTGAAAATGGAAAGATTACAGATGTTGGAGAGCCTGAAATCAAAGTATGTCCTATTTTTCAAAAGGTCAGAGGAATCAATGAATTAACTCCGCAAGCTGTCAAGGAAAACATTGAATTTAGAATTGACACCTTCGGCTATTGTACAAAAGAGCGTGAACTTGAATTGGAAGACCAGTTTGTAGCTGTCGGCTTATCTGAAATAATCTCAACAAATCTTGCAAATGGATGTCTGGATTGTCTGGTTGGAGCCTGCGATGGAATTGGAACATTGCTTATCACAGAGCCAGAAATAGCTGACGGAGTAGGCGGCAGAGTCTCAGCCCTTGTATCTACCAGCCCTATCCCTGAGCTTATGGAAAAGGTGGGAATGGAGAATGTGGTAAATCCTGATACTGCCGAGCTTGATCCGATTAAAGGACTCAAACTAGCTATTGAGAGGGGTTTTAAGAACATAGCAATAACATTAGTGCCTTCTCCAGTCATTAAAGAGATAAGGGAATTGGATATTCCTCAGGATGTTAATGTTTACTTGTTCATTGCCCATACAACAGGCATTTCAAGAAAAGATGCTGAAATGCTTTTCAAATACAGCGATGTGATTACAGCTTGCGCATCCAAGCATATACGGGATTATGCAGAGGAGCATGAATGCTATTATTTTGGAAAAGTGGTTCCTATTGTTGTTGCTAGTGAAATGGGCCGCATATTCCTAGATAATCGTTTGAAGGTGGTTGGCAAGCCTTTAAGTACTAATGTCTATCCTCCCGAGGATGTTAGATATCCAGAGCCTTTGATTTAAAACATTATTTTTTTTTAAATATTTTTAACAATACTTTTTTTTAATATTTCAAACAGAATCATTTAATTTAAACTATTTTTATAAATTTTTAAAAAAATGACTAAAGGTCAAAACATCGTTTTAAAGATGATTACGGTATAAAACCCATTTTTGAAAAAAAGATGACTAAAGTCCAATACCTATTTTTTTAAAAAAGATATCTGGAGGATTATTTATAAAATCGTTAAAAAAAGAGTATAGAATATTAAGTTGGAGAATATTATCTCCAACCTAATCTGTTCGCTACGCTTATTATTATTGAAAAAACAATAATAAACAAATAGATGAAAAATCTATTTTCATTAAATAAAATCTTATTCTAGATTGGTTTAATCCCATCCTTAAAAATTTTTATATGTTTAACCGCTTATTACTATTGATAAACAATAATAAACAAATTTCCGCTAATAAAATCTTATTCTAGATTGGTTTAATCCCATCCTTAAAAATTTTTATATGTTTAACCGCTTACTATTATTGAAAAACAATAATAAACTATTTCTGTATTTAAAATTTTATTTTCTCGTGAGTTTAATCCCTTCTTTTAAAAAGAAATTCATCAATCAAGAGATTGAGACTTAATGTAAATACATTACATACAAAACGTGTTTTATAAAATTTTATTCATATAAAAACTTAATGCAATCATTGATTGCATGCTTCGTGTTTTTGTAATTAAATATTTTAATATTATCTTATTTAAGTCTTTATATTTCATTTTGCCAATGCTTAAAAATGCTAAACAATAACATAGTTATTCATTATTTTAATGAACAATGATGGAACAAAATTCATTTGAAGATCTTCTTTTAAAGAAAAACAGCTGAAAAATCGCTTAAAAAATTTTAAGGTATTGAAAAAAAGAAATTGAATTTTATTTGAAATGATTAAAATTATTAAAAAACAGCTTAAAGTTTAATTAAAAAAAACTATTCCTGATGGCCGTCTAGATCATCAAGAACAGTCTCTATTCTTGAGAAGACCTCTTCAACAGTCCCATCGGCTTGAATCACATTCCAATTGTATAAAACAGGCTGGGCCTTGTTTCTAACCTTCACATAGGATTCATAGTTTTCAAACATCTCTTCCGCCTCCCCTCGGCTTTTAACACGTCTTAGTGACTCTTCAGGAGATATGTCAAGGTAGAACATGTAGTCTGATACGGGAAGAGCAAAGCATACAAGCTTGTAGAGAGGCAGTCCCACAATAGGAGGGAGATAACTGACAGCTAATGTGTACCTCACCAGAATTACAGTATCTGCCTTGTTGTAATATTTTATTACAGATCTGATTGCATCAGCGCCATAGCACAGGGTAGCTATTATGAAATTAAGCTTTCCTTCCTTTTGAAGGCAAGACTTTGAAGTTCGTCCAAAGAAATTATCTGAAGTCGGATGGGAACGTACCACAACAGTTCCTTCCTTTTCATATTTTTCCTTGATAAGCTTGGCTTGTGTATCCTTGCCTGAACCATCCACTCCATCTACAGCAATAAACCTTTTCATGCAAACATCCCTTAAATAATTAAGATAATAAGAATACTGGACAATATAATTATAAGAATCCAGTGCTAAATAAAAATAATTAATCATATATTTAATTTAATAAATTAAATTGTTTAATTCAAAAACCAACTATTTCCTGTAACTAGTTTATTTTTTAATCTTTATATATTTTTATAAATAATGCTGTTTCCCAATTTTATGAAAATTAAAAATTCAATTTATTTTACTTTTTTACAACACAATCGTACAAACGTTTATTAAGCATTAAATATTAAAATTAAATTGTTAATTTAAACTAACAAGAAAATACTAAATAATACTTATTATTTTATTAAAAGGATTAAAAATAAATTGTTATTTTAAAATTAACAAATAAGTTACTGTAATTTTATAAATTATAATTTTAAAGTAACAATTCATTGAAATTAAGGAATATGGATAAAATGGATTTAGATTTTGATTTTACCGAAAAAAGGGTGATCATCACAGCATTTTTCTGTATGGCTTTTACTATTGCCAACTTGATTACTGTTAAAATCATTAATATTAACTTCCTGGGTATGGAAACTCCTGCGGGAGTATTGATTTATCCTTTGGTATATGTTTTAACCAATGTAATTACCAAGGTATATGGTGAAAAGACAGCACACAGAACATTGATTTTAGGTATTGCTGTTGATGTTTTATTTGTTTGTATGACCACATTGATATTGTTCCTGCCATCTCCTGCAAACTATACTGGAGATTCAGCACTGCAATTCGTATTTACTCAAACCCCTAGAATATTAATTGCTTCATATATCAGCTACTTGATGGGTAACTGGGTAAATGCTAGACTGACTACTATTGTAAACCGCAGTGGTTCCTACTCCAATGTAATGAACCTTATAGCTATTGGTACTGGTGAATTAGTCGATAACATCGTATTTATCGGACTTGCATTCCTGTTTGTTTTCCCTGTTTGGGAAATTGCAATCATGATTATCACCCACTGGCTCATCAGTCTGGTTTGGATTGTAATCGCTCAACCATTTACTGGAAAAGTAGTAAGCTGGGCTGAAAAAGGAGCTCCTGCTTAATTATGGAATTATTTAAATTCTTTTAAAGAATTTAAATTAATTCTTTTCTTTTTTTATTATTTTTTATAATTTTTCTTAATCACTTATTTTAAAGCAATTAAACATAAAAATAGAGTTTCTAATCCTACTTATTTAAAGCAATAAAAACATAAAAATAGAGTTTCTAATCCTACTTATTTTAAACCAATAAAACATAAAAAGAGAATTTTTAATGCATTTTAAAAACAGTGATTTAAATTGCACTTATTAAAACATGGTTTAAATTAAAAAAAAGAGAGTTTCTAATAAAAAAAGAGTTTAATTCGTATAAAATAAAACTATCATTTTCGAGAATAAAAAAAGGAGATAATAAAATTATCCCCTTGATTCAAATGTGTTCTAAGACCAAAATTATATAGCAGTCCATCCACCGTCAATACAGATTAATTGACCGGTACAGAAACTGGAACATTCGGATGCTAAGTAAATAACAATACCGTCGAGTTCTCCAGGTTTACCTAATCTGTGTAATGGGCAGTATGCGTTAATTAAGTCCATGAATCCATCCATTTCAATGGAATCTACAGTCAATTCGGTTTCAAATACTGCAGGACCGATTGCGTTACAGGTGATTCCGTATTCTCCCCATTCTACAGCAATGTTTTTGGTTAAGTTCATTACTCCACCTTTAGCTGCGGAGTAAGCGGAAATTCCTCCACCAGGGAAGATTACACGTGAGTGAATGGAACCTACGTTGATGATTCTTCCGTAGTGTTGTTTAATCATTACTTTACCTACTTCTCTACAACAGTTGTAGATACCACCGAGGTCAACAGCAATGTGTTTGTCCCATTGTTCTTGAGTTTGGTCTAAAATAGGGATGTTTCCACCCATACCTGCGGAGTTGAATAAGATGTCGATTCTTCCGAATTTGTCAACTACTGCTTGAACAGATGCAGCAACATTGTCGTAATCGGTTACGTCAGTAACGCAGTACATTACTTCTACGCCGTATTCGTCTTCGATTTCTTTTTTGTTTGCGATTAATCTTTCTTCTCTTCTAGCAAATAATGCTAATTTAGCACCTTGGTTTGCTAAAGCTTTTGCGATTTGGTAACCAATACCAGAGGAAGCTCCGGTAATTACTGCAACTTGATCAGTTAAGTCAAAATAGTCTTTTTTAGCCATAATAATTCCTTCATGTGTATATTTCTATGTCAAAATTTTCGAATTATTATTTTAGAAAATAATAATTTTCAATTTTATTAGGTATA
This sequence comes from uncultured Methanobrevibacter sp., assembly GCA_900314635.1. Lineage (GTDB taxonomy): Archaea > Methanobacteriota > Methanobacteria > Methanobacteriales > Methanobacteriaceae > Methanobrevibacter. The sequence continues at coordinate 30,497 of OMVY01000012.1, read as the reverse complement.
CTTAAATCTGTTTTTTAGTATATTTATACATTTTGATATTTTTGTAGGATAATATTCCAAATTTTAATTATGTATAAATACATTAACATGGCTCAAATATATGTTTAAACAAGAAAATAGAAAAGTTCATTAAAAAACAAAAAAAATAACTGCTTAAGAAAAAAATCATTAAAAAAATACCATTTTAAGAAAAAATCATTAAAAAAAACAAAAAATAACTGATTTAGAAAAAATCATTAAAAAAAACAAAAAATAACTGATTTAGAAAAAATCATTAAAAAAAACAAAAAATAACTGATTTAGAAAAATTCATTAAAAAAACAAAAAATAACTGATTTAGAAAAATTCATTAAAAAAACAAAAAAAATATTAGTTTTCAAATGCTCTTGCTTTTATTTAAAATACCATATTATCCAATAATAAAATAATGATTAATTCAATTAATCATCTTATTTTATATGGTTTAATTTGTAAGAAATAAAAATTCTTAATTCTTTAATAAAAGTCATTGGTTATTATTAAAAAGCTATAAACCGCTGGGGGATCAAATGACTTTTAAAAGAGACAAATACACAAAACTTCTTGCATACATGATATGCGCATGTTGTGATAAAAGGCACATTGGAAAAACCGTGCTTTCCAATCTTCTCTATTTTATAGATTTCAACTACTATGAACTTTATCAAAAGTCCCTGACCAATGAAAAATACTTTAAAACCAAAAAGGGAATAGAACCTGAACATTTCAAGGAAATAACTGAAGAACTGGTCAAGAAGGACTGCGTTTTTCACAGAAAAGAAGAGTATTATAATACAACCCTCAACAGATATTATATTACAAAAATACCTAATGTGAATTTTAGTTTAAAGGAACTGGAAGTCATAAACAGTGCAATCTATAATTTAAGCAATTTCAATGCCACAGAGATATACAAGTACTCATGCAATGACATGCCTTACAAGCTAGCAGGCTTGAATGATGAAATAAATTATACAAACACATTCAACAGAACATCCGAATATTCAGCATATAAGATCATGAATAAGGATTATGACTTTCTATTGAAAGAGGAGAATAAAGTGGAATCTATGAAGGATGAGATAAAAAGACTGGAGGCAAGCATAAAAGATGAGAGAAAAAAACTGGAATATCCTAAGAGAAAAAACAAAAGAATAATGGAAAATGCATTTTCAAATACTAGAAATGTATCGCCGGTAATAACCAAATCTGAAATAAAAAGTTATTATTGACTATTTTCCATTTAGGTTACATTCTTTAATTTTATTTAAAAAGACTATAACTCTTTAATTAATAAAAAAACACTATAAATCATCAATTAAATCATTAATTAATAAAAAACACTATAAATCATCAAATTTATTTAACACCATGAATAACCATTGATTAAAACATGAAATTTAAAAAAAAGTTAGAATTACTTATCAACCAAGCAGGCGTCAAGTATGTTGTAAGTTCCACTGCTTACATCCCAATCAATTTCAGCATCCAGAATCTCAATTCTTCTTTTAAATATGGGTCCATCAATTACAAGTGTTTCAGCTTCTCCACCTTCAAAAGCTACGTTTATATAAGTCTTTTCACTTAATTTTATAAGCTCTGCAAGAGCCTTTCTGTCAATGACCCTGCCCAGCCATTTCTCATCAAGGCCGTATGCTGCAACTCCGCTAAGTATTACTGTGAAACCGCTGTCAATAACCAGATTCATGTATTCCTCAACATCAACATGCCAGTATGGGGAAATTACCTGAATGCCGACTTCACCTGCCAATCGCTCAATTCTTGATTTTTGATACTCGGAGTACAATGCTCCAGTATAAATGGCTTCAACTCCCAAATCCTTCAATTTCTTGAAGGCATCAAGCAGATCGTCCAGCTCCTCTTCCTTTATTCCTTTGGTTCTGGCCTCAAGTAGAGGAATTCCAATGGCTTCCGCCTGCAGGTCAGTTAAATGGATATTAGGCACATGAAACATATAGGACTCATCATTTTCAGATTTCATTGAAAGAAGATACTTGACATCATCTCCATTATTCAAGGCATGATATAATGCCATTACGCTGTCCTTTCCACCTGAAAACAAAACTGCAGAATTCATTTTTAAAACCTGTAAGATATTTTTAAAATATTAATTTGTGATTAAAAATTGCTAGTTAAAATAAAAACTAAATAGTAATTTGTGATTAAGACTTAATAAAATAATGCATTATCTGTTAAAATAGAAAAATAAAAATCATATTAAAAAAAAAAAGTAAAAAGAGTTTAAAATTATTTAAACTCAATATCGACGACGTCCATTGTCTTTAGGTTTTCTAAAACGTCTGAAGAAATTAGTTACAGGTTCAACATATATTCCTGCAACTGCCACTATAATACCTATTATTCCTGAAATAAAGATTATTCCCAATGTTGGAATTGAATTGACTTTAAAAAACCTGATAGTATCTTGGACAGGTCCTTCAACAGACATTACAGTATAACCATTATCTTTAAGATCCTCTTTTATCTCAACAACATCATTTGCATTGACTTTGACTTGAATATGGACAAATGCAAATTCTGATACAACTCCATTCTGTGACAGCCAGGTTACAAGAGAACCTAAAGTAGATGTGGAACTTTCATCATTCGCCAGATCCACTGTAATGGTATTATTGGTAATAGTGAAGTTTTTAATTGTCGTATCATTATTCAAATAAGAACTTACTGTGTTTTGCAGCTCTCCATTCATATTGCTTGTCTTCAACTCGAAACCATTAGTGCTTACTGAATTAACTCCATTCTTATCTAGAATTTTAGATGTTATCGTACTGATGTTTGAAGTAGAAGGAATATTCAAGTTTATCACTTCATTGTCCAATGTAAAGAGCCCTTGCACGTTTCCAATAGCATATGGCACTTCTTCATAAATAGGCTCTATAAAGAAATATCCGCCGATTCCACCAAGGACAAAACCAATTGCAATAATATAGGCCACTTCCCGCTTTCCAACTAAAGGAGAAGTGACTCCCATGGAAAATGCAATTGCCATTATTATAATGAATAGGATTATATAAATAATTGCAGTGAAAATATCCATCTAAATCAACTCTTTTTTAAAAATAACATCAATATTTTAGTAAAAATACATTATAATTAATAAAATGTCTTTAAAATAAAAAACACCTTATAAAATTATTTAATAATGACTTAAAAAATAAATTAATATTAATTATTAATTTTAAAAGAATTTTTTTAAAATAAAATTAAAATTAGGAATTTTAAGTACAATATATACTATTAAAATTTTTTAAATATAAAGTTTTTGAAAATGGAATAGTAAGCCAAATATAGAACAAAATTTGTTTATAAAAAAATTAAAAAAATAAATGAATGATATAAAAATTCATAATAATAATGAACAAAATAATCAAAAAATAAATTAATTGAAATAAAAGCCAGTATATCCAATTAATGCTTGATTAAGCTTAGATATTACAAATGTAAAATAAATTAATCCTAGATAGTTTATTGAAAAATAAATTAATCCTAAATAAACTATTGTAAAATAAATTAATCCAATATGCTCAATTGCAATATAAATCAATCCTGAATGACCCAATAAGAACATCAATTAATCTTTGATACCTCAATTAAACCGCTCTCATCACTCCATTCTATGAGGACCTTATTAAAACCCTTGGACAATACAATATTTTCATTCAATAACGGACAGTCAAAAGACTGATAAATAGTTTTAGAATCATTATTGGACAAATCCAAATCAACAACGGCCAGTCCTTTTGAGTTGTTATTCAATAGATTAATTTCCAAATCATTATTTAAATCAATTAAAACTATCTTTTTAGATCCTTTGCCTGAATTATAGCAGAAATCTATTCCTTCAGTTATCTTGCTTAATTCAGTTTTGGCATTCAGAGAATCCACAACATCAAAGGAATAATCAATGCTTAAGCCTAGAATTGGAATGGATACGAGAGTTATGAGCAATATTGACATCATTGCAATCAATATGTACTCCAAAGACAATTGGGCTCTATCTTCCCTGAATATCCTATTAAATAACATATAACCAACACACAACTGATTTTTTATTAACTATTTTTCTAAATTGACTGATTTTTTTAAAAATTAATGATTATTCTCAAAAATATCAAACAAGTGATGAAATAAGAGATATCAAATCTCCCCATACCAGCATGACAATAAAACCCAGAGTCAAAGAGGGAAGAAATGGTATAGTGAGTTTTATATTGAATTTGGAGGATTTGATTAATCCTTCATCATATAATCCCTTTAAAAAATCCAAATCATCTAAAGTAAGACCTGCTGCAGTTCCAGATTCCAGATAATACCCTTGAGATGAATTATTAAATCTGCCTGCCTCTTTATGGCAAACCAGATTATAATCCCCATCCAAATCATTTATCTTAATGAAAACCTTCTCGTCATCAAAATAATATTTATCAAGAAGCATTCCCTCTTTTAAATCCCGAATATCGATTAACGATCTTGTGGAGAGCTTGATGATATTAGAAAAATTAAAGATGATCAAGATGAAGAAATTAGCCAAATAAGATGTTTGTAAATTGTTTTTAAAGCCAAAATCAGTTTTACTACTTTTGAAAAATCGGATAATGATTATTGATATTATCAAGGGCAAATACAGCAGCAATCCATTTAGCAATATGGAAAATACCTTAGGATAGAGCGTAAACTGATGGAATATAGTCAAATTATTGACAATATATGAAGCGCCATAACAATCCAGCATATGGGAATTTGCAAAATGATTTAAAATAAAATCCTTCGATAAAAAGCTTAAAGAAAAGGACAATGCCGTAAAGAGCTTCACATCACCTCCTGCCCAGAATTTAAGCATCCAAAGGAGGAATGAAAATATGAAAACTGAAAATGCAAGGACAAATGAGAATAACAGGAAAGAAAAGCTTTTAAAGAGCATGGCTAATGACACATTTATTAAAAGCCCTGATGCCATCAAGATCTTGACAAGGTAATTTGGCACAATATTATATTTCAAATCATAATAATTGGATATGAATAATATTCCCATTATAAATATTAGATTTATTAAAATCAATAAATCGAAAATGGAGAGATTATTTGCATTTATCAAAATCAATAAATCTGAAATGGAAGAAACATTTTCAAATAAAATACTGGACAAGTTCATAAAATCACCGAAATAAAAAGGTGAATTAGAGTTTATTTAATGAGATATATAAATTAAGCAGTTTATTTGCTTAAAAAAATAATATAAACTTGTTAAATTGATATTAAAATGAAATAATTTAATAAAATTGAAAAATAATTATTAATAAAAATCAATTTTATGAAAGAATATCAATTAAATAATAAACTCCAAATTAGCCCAATTTCGATAATTAAATAATAAAACTCAAAAATAACATCCAAACTTACGAAATAAAGGTAAAGACCTGGATAATCAAGTAAACATCCAATAATATAATATCACAATTAACCTCCAAAGGAAAATTATTTAACAAAGGAATAACATTTTGATAAAATCGCAGTTCCATTGAAAACAATTTCATCCTTGCTTTTTAATACAGTATTATTATTCCTGTCATGACGCAGCGTTATATATCTGTTGCCTGTAGACTTTGATTGAATGATTATGCGCTTTCCCTGGAGTTTAATCAGATTATAATCACTGCCGTCGAAGTTTTTCTCTTCAATTTCCTCAAGGATTGATTTGCCTGTAACAAGAATTATCCTGCCTTCCCTTAGGAGATCTTTTAAAATCCTGGAAACCAGATCAAAATCCAATTCCAAATCAAAAGCTATCTCATCCAAATAACAGTCATGATATTTCATGAAATAACTGAGAACCTCCTTTTTAGCATCCATGTATTTGATATCTCGAATATCATTTATCTTGTAAAGCGCCAGTTCATTTCTTATAGCCTCCCTCAGGAAATCTGAAATGCTTAAATATGCTCCGCTGTTTACCAAGCCAATCAATTCCTCATGTATGTTCATGGGAACCTTGGTTGCAATTGTTTTTCCAATACCTTTTTCACTATCCAATTCACTCATTCTAACACCCTTGTAAATCAAAGGTTAATTTAAACATTTTTTTAGATTGAATTTTTTTAAACCAGAAAGGTTTTTGAATTTGAAGTAATTTACAAATGAATATATTAAAAAATAGTCTTTAATCAGATATAAAATGATTTGAAGTGTGTTTAATAATATTTTTGTAAAAAACACAAGTATGAAAAAACACAAAAAAATACAAGCACAAAAACACAGAATTTAAAAAAATGACAAATAAATTTTTGAAATTTACAATATAGCAGTATAAGAAAAATACACCAGGGAAATAAAATACCTATTTCAAAAAGAATTAAAATAAGAGTACAGAATTAAAAATATTTAAAAAAATAAGTATTGAAAATAAAATTTGTAGACAAAAAATAGCAAAGTTTATATAATAAGTAGGAGTTACTAAATATGAGAAGATGTGCTACTTAAATTGTTCAACAATTATTACCCCTTTGTAGCACAGCTTCTCTATGAAAAAAATTACACCACTCTTTTTTTATAAAAGCCATGCTAACTGAATCTTTTTTTATAAAAGCCATGCTAACTTAATATTTAATCAAGAATCAGTCTAAAAAGACTCATAATAAGTAAATTCCTCAATTTCCTTACGACTTTCATGACGTGGATTAGGAACTGAATCATCGGCTTCATATCCTACGGCAAGAATCATGTTTGGAAACAAATAAGGAGGAACATCGAATTCCCTTCCTAAAAATGATGGAGAGTATCCTAAAATCATAAGGCTTCCGAGATCAAGGTCAGCAGCTTCCAGAGTCATATGTGTGGCTACAATTGATGGGTCTATGCTTACGCTGTTCAAGTCTTCGAAAGGATGATACCAGCATTCTCTCAAATCTGAAAACACAACAAAAACAAGTGGGGCGTCAAAAGTGAAATTGGTAACTTTCTTCATCTTTTCAAGGCCTTCTTCAGATTGAATGGTTAGAATTCTGCAGGGTTGATTGTTTGCAGCAGTCGGCGCAAGACGGGCCGCTTCCAGTATCTTGTTTATTTTCTCCTCTTCCACCTTGTCGCTTTTGTATTTGCGGCAGGAATAACGTTTCTTTGCAAGGTCTAAAAATTCCATTTTATTAACTCCAATATGATATTTAGTTTTATATTATATAAACTAAACCGTGTGAATTATTTAACTTAATATTATGAAACTACCGTGCTAATTAATGTTTAAAAATCCGTTTAGCTTCCCACAGGCTTTGTACTATCACATAACCATCATCTATGGCAATGACAACAACAAGTTCCTTGTTGTTATGAAGCTGTGAAGGGTAGAAAAGCCTGAATTCATTAGCCTTCTTGTCGCTGTCTATGTCCAGGGGATCTTCGTTGAATATCACATTCCGGACATAGTCCTCATCAATCTCTCTGTTCTGGGCTCTTTTAAAGCTGTGGCGGGTAAATATCAATTTATCTCCGCTCAAACCCTGAAGAATCCCATCAACATCACCTATGGTGTATTTCTGGTATGCCATATAATCACTAATAATAATTGTATTTCAAAGAATATAAAACTATCAAAGGGGATTTGATTTAAAAATAAAATCCATCCGAACTTGCCAATACCAGTTTTACTAAATAATTTGGAAAAAGGATATTAAATCAATAGAAAGTCTTAATTAATCAAAAAATAAAATATAGTTTAAATAAATTAAAATGGTTATGATTAAATGAAGGTGGCAATTTTTCCAGACAGCGCAATGGTTCTCCTCAACCAGGTAAACAAATCCCAGCACGAGCTGTTATCCAATTATGACAGGATGTACAAAGAGAGGATGAATCAGGAGACTATGGAAGAATACCGCAAGGATGTTAACAAGTCATCTGAAAAATCAATCCATGACATGCCATATCTCGTTCCAAGGCATGGAATAAAATATTCAGGAACTGAAGCCCCATCAGGAGTGCTCGGCAGGATGTCAATCATCGGCCCTGTCATAGATGAGGCGGAGGCTGTGATAATGATGAGCGAAAGTCCGAAAAAGCATATGTACAACACTTTAAACGAGCTTATCCTTTTTGGCGGAGGCACAGGATGCTTAAACACCAAGCTGCTGATGGAATCCCAGATAAGAGAGAAGAACATACCTTTCCTGATACTGGATTACCCAAATACCGCACAGGAGATCATCGAGTTGATTGATGAGATAAACAATTTTCTAGACTACCTGGAAGAGCTTGAGAAAGGCAAGGCAAATGGAGAGTATGTCAGAAAATATCCTAGAAGAATAATTGATGAAAAAATGGACTTGAATAAATTCACCATGATGCTTGATAAAAGCATTAAATAACTTATTTTAAAAAAATATAAAAATCTGATTTAAACAGCTAATTTTGAAAAATAGAGAAAAATAAGCCTTAAAAATAATTTTAAAAAAAATAGAGAAAATAAGCTTTAAAAATAATTTTAAAAAAAAATAGAGAAAAATTAACCTTTAAAAATAAAGGCTAATGCAAAAAATAATTTTAAATCATGCAAATACTTTATCTACAGCATTAATAAGCAGTTTAGCCCTGTAATTGCTCCTGCTTTTCTTTTCTGAACTCAAAGTTTCAAATACGAAAGTAGGAATTCCCGCCTTGATAAGGGGAAGATGCAGATAAGGAGGGCTTGTCTGACTGGCTGGAGACCAGTATTGTATTTTAGAATTCTTCTCAGCTTTCTTAATATTGTTGATTGTCTTCTTTGCATATTTCATGGATTTCTTATGCTTGTTTTTAGGAACATGAATAAAGTAAGTGTTTTTATAAACACGTCCGTCTGTTGAGTGAACATCAACCACAAGATTGTATTTCATCTTCTTTGCATGAGGAACAATATACTTCTTGGCAAGCAGCTGTCCGTTCATCCGGTCTGTGGAATAATCACCTGTGACTTTTCTTAAAGTGATCTTGTAAACATAATATGCATAGTTCATGTTCTTCTTGTTTTTGATGAGCTTGTAAAAGGATTCATGAATCTGCTTTTCTCTTATATGCAATCCTACAACATAAGCTATCTTGTATTTGGAATATGGATTGCCTATTACTGACAACAATTGAACTTTTCCTTTTTTATCCTTGCCGATAAGCTTCAAAGACTGTTTTTTAGCAACAATTACCTTCTTGCTTCCTGATGAAGGAGCGTAGTAGCTGTCTCCGGCAAATGAATATTTAACTGTGTAGACTCCCTTTGCAGGTTTTTCCAAAGTCAGATAAACATTTCCATTCTTGTTGCTTGTCTTTTGATAGTAGGTATTCTTGCCTGAAGGGTCAGTCAAAGTTAGTTTAATAACTTTGCCTGCTATGTTTTTTCCGTCCTTGTCGGTGAGCTTGACCTTGAAATTGCCGCTTTCACCATAGAAGATCTTTAAATTCTTAGTGCCTGTTACAGTTGTCTTGGATGTTCCTATCTTAGGGGACTCTGTTGAACTTGAATTTGCAGAAGCTGTTGAATCAGCACCAGAACCATCAGTATTTGTACCTGAATCAGCACCAGAACCACCTGTATTTGTACCTGAATCATCTGTATTTGTGCCTGAATCAGCATCATCTCCTAAAACAGCACTTGAATCAGTTGATACAGAACCAATATCACTGGAATCGGATACCACATCCATTCCAGAATCATCAGCCACTATGCTTACATCATCTGCAGCCGATACCGCGCTTATCATGCCCATGACAAGTACAAGAAATGCCAGAAGGTACAAGGTTTTCTTAATATCCATAAAAACCACCTAATAAATATAATTGTTTATCTTAAAATCACTATAAGAAACTATTCTATCGCTATAAAACTATTCCTTCCTATCTCCTATTTTATAGTGAATATTGTGCATCTTGTAGAGCATTACGGAAATGCTGGAAGGGAATGCGTAAATGAAGTAGTCAAGCTCTTCCAAGCTAATGTTCTTGTTTATGATGAATGCGAAGATATTGACCATGTTTTCAGCTTCAGGACCATAGAGCTCTGCTCCAACGATATTCATGTCAGGATCTGTAACTACAGTGACCTCTGCGGTCCTGTCGTTTTTAAGCTCGATTGAATAGGAATCTCCATACCTTATCCTGTGGATATTGTATCCCTCCATATTCAATGCCTTGTAGACCGGAATTCCCACAGTTGCGATTCTAGGTAGAGTAAATACAACTGCTGGAACAACAGGATAGGTAATCTCCTCATCGGTCTGGCCGAGAAGATACTTTGCAAGATACTTGGACTGGTGGATTGCAACGGTTACAAGCTTTGCCTGACCTGTGTCTGCAACATCTCCTGTTGCAAAGATATTGTCAACCTTTGTCCTCATGTTTCCATCAACAGGAATTCCTGATGCTGTATATTCAAGACCTACCTTGTCAAGGCCTATGTCCTTGACATTGGCTTCTCTTCCCATGGCGCCTATCACATAATCTCCAGTGAATGTTGAACCGTCTTGAGTGGTAACAATGAAATCATCTCCGTCCTTTTCAATTGATGCTGGAGACTGGTTGTAATGGAATCTCACTCCCTTGGATTCAAGTTCGTTAATTGCAAGCTCCACATAAGGCTGGTAAAAGTGCCTCAGACAAATTTCAGAGCGGACAAGCAGGTCCACTTCCTTTCCAGCCTCGCATAATATGGATGCAAACTCCATTCCAACAAAGCCTGCTCCCATGATTATTACATGCTCTGGAAGTTCAGATACATCCAGAAATTCTGTGCTGTCGTGAATGTATTCCTTGCCTGGAATTTCAGGAATTACAGGTGACAATCCTGTGGCTATTACAATCCTTTCGGTTGTATAGGTCTTATCCCCAACGCCTACGGTATGCTCATCCACGATGAAGCCCTTTCCATCAGCCACATCTATGCCGTATTCCTTGAACTTGCCGTCAAGGAATGTTGAGAGTCCGGCAATTCTAACTCTCTTGTATTCCATAAGAGAAGGCCAGTCGACGCTGAAGTCTCCTTTCTTTCCTATTCCTTCATATCTTTCTATTGCTGATTTAAGTTCGTATGGAGCATCCAGAAGGATTTTTGAGTTGCAGCCGTAGTTGGCGCAAGCTCCTCCATAGAGACCTTCCTCTATTATGAGAACCTTCCATCCGGCATCTGTGAGGAATCTTCCTCCCTGCCATGCCGCATTTCCGCTTCCTATGTAAATAACATCGTAATCATAATCCATGATAATCACTTGTTTTTGAAAATAGATTAAATTTGTTTTTATTGTGTTAATATTTATAAAAAATCATATAAACCTTTTATTATAATTTTTCAAATAAAAACAATTGGGAAATTAATTAAAAATAGTTAAAAACAGGTTTGTAATGTAAATGACTAATAAATGTTTGATTAATATTATAGAAAAAAAATTTTTTAGAAAATAAAAAAAAGTTGTAATTGAAGACTATTCCAAATAGTCATGGGTTTCCTTCATTTTAGCTAGAATAAGCTCCATGGACTTCTTCTCAGACTCATTTCCCACCTTGTGGCATACTCTGTTGAGCTCCTTCATATGAATCCATATCTCCTTCTGCATGTGGCTGTACTTGTGGTCGAATCTGCAGTAGTAAATCAGGCTTTCAATAACCGCATTCATTGCACGGTTTAAAGGAACAATCTCCTTATAATCGCTTATGTAAATATCATCGACCTCGCAGGTTACAATGTTGCCAATTCCATCATTGTAGTCGTTTTCCCGTTTCTTGTCTCTGGTCTTTACAACATGTGCCTTGAAGAATCCAATACTGTCTTTTATCATAGGAAAACCCTTGAATTCATCAAAATACTTATCATCCAGCTCACCAAGAGTGGAAATTGTGAAAACAAGAGGATTCTTTGTAATGTTTACAATAAGCTCTCCATTTTCTAATATGTTCAAGTGGGTGTGGACGCAGTTGTCAAGATGAATTACAACATGATTGGAATCCTTGCAGATAACTCCGATTGGAGCTGCGTTTTTAACCAGTTCTCCATTTTGAGTAGTTACTATGGTTTCATAGAGCTGCCCTTTGAACATATTCAAAGACTCCAACCCTGCCACTTTTTTGTAATCTTTATTGTTTAATGTTACTTGATTCATATTTATCATTAGTTGATTATTATTAAAGGCTTCAAGGGAATTATCAACCTAGCAATTTCTTATCTTTTGCATTATGTGGGCTAACAACCTTTTTGCCTGTGACATTTTCTATTTCTCTACGAGCATTACCTGCAATATTGCCTCCACGCTGGGCTACATCTCTGCTTTCATAAAAACCTTCAGGATTTTCAACTTTGCTAATTTCAGTAGTGGATACTTCCGCCAGCATATTCAAAACCAATTCCATATTAGTCATATTATCCCTAAGGCCTTCCTTCTTCAAACCTTTATATTCCTTATATTCAGCAATTGTCTACCAGAACATCAGTCAAACGCATTTTCCCATCATGAGCGGGCATTTTCAACTGTCGACAATTTGTCGACAGATCAACACCATGTTCCAACTCTCTTTTTTTTAGGCGGTACCAATAATCTCTTGGTTTTTTACTCTCTGTCAATACCGCTATTACATCTATTACTGAAAAATAATATTCTTCTATTTCAGAATCCCATTTGACTCTGACTTTTTCATCATTGAATAATTTAATTCCCTCAGACATGCTATTCTCCATATTATATATTATAAAAAATGTAATTTATTTAGTTTACTAAAAAACTGCAGTTCCATAATTCTCCTTGCACTTTCTTGAAAAATTTAAAATTATTACATATTTGACTGTTAAAACAAATTTTCAAATTCTCATTTTCAAAAAAGTGAAAACTTTTTAAAAGTAAATCCTAATTTGTAAATTATAATATAAAAAATAATTGTTTAAAATCAAATAAAAAAGCTTATTAATAAGATATACCTTATTTTAAGAACAGTAAACCATTTATAAAAAATATAAAATATATTTAAATAGTAAAAATAGGATTCGAAGAAGAAATTACAAATTAAAATCAATTAAAAATAGTGAAAAAATTAAAAAAAATAAAAAAAATTTAGTCAATAAACCTGTCGTCTGCTTTCTGCTTTTTAGCCTTGTGATGGTTCTTCTCAAACCAGCCTATCCTCAACTCATCGATTGTATCTTCAAACAGTTGTGGAACATATGGCTTGATATCAAGAAGAGGTGTGCCGTCTAGAATATCCACATTGGATATGTGGAGAACATTGCCATCGACTCCTTCTAGTTTTACTGTGCTCATTCCAATATGATTAGGCCTTTTAGGAGCCCTTGTTGCAAACACTCCATGTGTTGCATCATCCATGAATGGCTTTACCTCAAGAGCTTCATTCCTGCATTCATGCAAGTAGTAGATAAGTATCAGATGTGAGAATCCCTCAATATCCTTGAGTCCTGCAGCATATTGATCTTTTATTTCTATTTCTCCATGGACTCCCTTGGCGCCTGTAGGCTGGATAGGCATTCCTTCAAGCTCTTTGTGTGGAGAATGGATGGTTCCTATGGAATTAAGTTCAATTTTCATACTTTTATATTTGAATTCTCCATTTATATATTTTTATACATCGATGGGAAATTAAAAAAAAAGGTGTAAAAAATAAAGAAGTTAAATAATTAAAATTTAAATTGGGAATCCATAGATACAAGCGAGTTAATTTTTAAAAATATTGCAAAGATATAAAAATATTGAAATTGTCATTGATTAAAATTAAGTTTTGGAAAAACTATTTAAAATTATTATTCAGCTTTTTAATTTAAATAAATCAAAATCCTGATAAAAAAAGTAAGAAAAATAAAAAACGTATTTTATTATTCAACATCATAATCATACTGAATACATGAGTAAGCAAAAAATCTTTCCATGTTATTCTTTTTTGCAAAATCCTCCATCTCATCTTCAATTTTATAAAGAAGATCTATTAACTCATCAGCACTTTTATCTGGAGAAATCTTGATTGAAAAATTTTTATAACCGTCTGAAAAAGGCTCGTACCAGAAATTCACTTCTCCTAAGCCATATTTCTTTGAAAGAAGAGTCAAATGACTAATTAAAATATTTATTTTTTCATCATCACTTAATTTTTCATGGGATGATATTCCAATACTTGAGGAATCTTCATCAATTAGAATATTTATTTTTTCATTATCACTTAAATTTTCTTGGGATGATATTTCTGTGCTTGAGGAATATTCATCATAATGCATTCCATTCATAAAACTACCATATTTCTAAAAACTTATTCAACATCATAATCATACAGGACACATGAGTAAGCAAAAAATCGTTCCATGTTATTCTTTTTTGCAAAATCCCGCATTTCATCCGTAATTTTATCAAGAACCTCTATCCTCTCGTCATCACTATGATCTGGACAAATCTGGACTGAAAACATTTTATAACCATCTGAAAAAGGCTCATACCAGAACTTCACGTCTCCCAAACCATATTTCTTTGAAAGAAGCTCCAAATGATCAATTAAAATATTTATTTTTTCATCATTACTTAATTTTTCATTAAGTGAGGCTATTCCAGTACTTGAGGAGCATTCTTCATCATAATGCATTTCATATATACAACTTGACTGATCTTGAATTTCCTGCATTTTAATCACCAAATTTTAAATCATTGAATATTCTTTTCATATAAACTAAAGCATCCTCGACTTCATCATCATATATTTTGGATTCCAAATGATAATCTGCTTTAGTTCTTAAATTTTTTAGACGACCAAGATATAAATTAGTGTCCTCCTTTTCATATTTTAAAAGAGCTTTTAAGACTTGTATATGTCCTGAAACAAAGGGTCTATAATTTTTAAATTTTTTAGGAGGTTTGATTTGAAAATCAAAATTATAGTTTAGCCATACTGATGCTAATGAATAAGAACTATAATAAGCTCTATTTATAATTGTGCTTTTTACACATCGCATATCAGCATTTTCAGGTACGAGTTTTTCCTTATTTAAGTATAAATTTTTAGTCAAACGATACAAATCGTACTGAGGGCTTTTTTCAATATTTTGCATATTATCACATCATATTTTTTAAACCCAAAACCTGCGAAAATTTCTTCTTGATAGAATTGTTGTTTATCCTAATATTTAAACTTTGCTAAAAATGCTTTATTTTAACTATAACAAACTAAAATTATTACAATTAATTTATAAAATTATTATTGACTTGTAAAATTGATTTAAACTTGTAAAAATTATGTATAGTTATAAATAGTAAACCAGAATAAGTTAAAATTAGGTCAAATAATAACATTCATATATTATGATATTTAAAATATTATCAAACATCTTAGGATGTTTGGTGGCAAATGCCAACCTGTAATTAGATTTGTTGAGTAGGGATATGTTAAAATTTGTTTTACAAATTTATCATTATTCAATTTTAAAAACCTATTTTTTTCTATATTTCCATGCAAAATTGAACTTTTTAAAAAATAAAAAAATCACTTAAAAAACTAATTTTATTCTAAAAAAAGAGTTAAAACTCGAGTCATTTGAAAACGGATATTAAAATAAAGAACTTAAAAAACTAATTTTCTCAAAAAGAAATTATAAAAAAATAAAAAAAGGAAGAAGCTAGAAAGCTCCTCCACCACCACCGCCGGAACCTCCGCCGAGTCCTCCGAAACCGCTGGAGTCAGAAGGATTGGCAGCTGAATATCCGGTATCATATGCGGTGTGCATCATATGATAACCTCCATAATAGTGATAAACCAATACACTGTCATCATAATCAGCATAATCAGGTATCTTCATCTTCATGGACTCATAAACCTCGTCGGCTATTCCAAGAGCTGTTCCATAAATAAGATACTTCTTCCACACGACAATGGAATCAGGAGCGTGCTCCTTGATGAGGCTGTTGTCCTGCAGGAACTTCTTGAAGTTCTTCCATTTGAGATAGAAGACTCTTCCCTCAGGAGTCCATTGTCCGAAGATGTCATCAGGAAGGAATATTAAGGCAATTGAGAACACTAAGAGGAATGCTCCGCCAGCCAACACATATATTCCCGCTTTCAGATTGGTGGTGAATCCGAGGAAGAGCATGATTGCAGCCATGACTATTCCTCCAAAGGCAAGAAACATTGTGATATCGCTTCCGCGGTTGTTGAAGTATCTATTTACTGTTTCTTCTGAAAGATATTCTGACTTTGCAGACTCGTAGAAATTGTCAAGCTCCCCCATGAACCATTTTCCCTTTGACTCGCTTGAGAGCTTGGAGTCAAGTTCTGACATGTTCAATACTCCTCCGTCTGAGAGGGAGTAGAGCATGTTGTAAAGGTTTCTCTCATACCTCTTCAAATCCTTGAGGTCATCTCTTTCGAATTTCAATATCAAATCCTTTGTGCTGAAATCCCCTGCTTGAACGTCAAGGGAGATCACCTTTCTGTCAATCAGGTCAAGAAGCGTTGCCTGGAATCCTTCCATGTCGGGATCTCCAAGCCCGTGTGATTTCATCATCGCATTGATGAAGACAGGAGGGTCATCTGTTGGAAGGTCCCTTTCATATATTCCCTCGTATGCAACTTCAGGCTCCCTTCCATATCTCAGGTATACGAATACTGCAATTATAGGGCTTAGAAGTGAGAGAAGTGCAAGTGCTATGAATGACATCGCCCACATGGCCCTTGACTGTATGCTGTCTTCAAGGTTCTTCTCAATCATGGCCCTTCCGTTTTTATCCACATGCTTTGCATATGGGGCATCGCTGTCGAAATCGCTTAAAGGCATGAGGAGAAGCAATTCATAGAATTCTCCTTTTGGAATTGAAGTGGTCTCGGCTGTTAATGTGTCGCCCTTCATGGAGCTGGTCTTGTTGTACTCGCTTGGATTTAAATAGTATGTGTTGTTCTTATCACCAGGCATGCTGACCACAGCCTTCACATGTCCGACTCCAACATCCCACTCGTCACCCCATAGCTTGTACTGGAGGCCTCCAACATCATTGAAGAGGGTTACAACATTCTCCATGTCATAGCTGATGTGAATCTTTACTTTGCAGTCTTTAATCTTTCGGGTATGGGCCTTGTCTGCATATAAATAGATCTTCAAGCGTTTCTCTCCGCTGTCATCAGTTTCTTGAAGAACAGGATATGCTCCTTCTGCAGTGACTTTGACATTGCGGACCCTTTCTCCGGATTTAAGGGGTATGTCCCTGTATACACCGTTGAACTCGCCGTCAAAGGAATACAAATAGGCTTCATCAACATGAAGCAGCCCGCTTTTTTCAACTGTAAGATTGATAATGGCATCATCTATGGTATAGCTTCTGTCATCATCTGCTGAAAGAGGAGACACAGATGAAAAAAGCAGAATTGAAATAAGCAGGATTACTAAAACCTTATTGATTTTCATTATCTTCACCTTTATATATAAGAAAGTAATTGTTTATTTAATCATTTAGTTGGTTATATTTTTGTTATTTATTTATTTAAGATTTTTTCAAATTTGATAAAAAAGAAATTTTTTTAAAAATGTAGAATTGAACATTAAAAAAAAGAGATAATTAAAGACTAGGAAAAAGGAATAATCAATGAAAAAACTATGATAAAAAAAGATAATTAAAGGAAAAACTAATGGAAAAAAAGAGATAATTAAAGAAAAAAAGACTAAATAAAAAAGCGATAATTAAAGAAAAAAAGACTAGGATTCATTAACTATCTTTCCAGTCAGGTGTTCTATCTTTAAGGCAAAACACAATGTACTTTTCAAAAAATTTTTTATTTCAGATTCAATATAATCCTCGTCGTCTGTAAACTTGTAGCTTAAAAGCCTGCTGATTCTTTCAGTTTCTCCCATGTCATCGATCATTTCAATCCTTCCGAAGGCTATCACGCTTTTTATATTCAATGACCATTCTCCTGGCTTTTTGAATCCGGAATCATATGTGCAGAATGACGCCTTGTTGTTTTTCCTGATTGCATCGATCTTATGGCCTTTTCTTCCTCCATGGAAATATATGGCATTGTCCTCTGGAATATATAGGAAATTCATTGGCATGCCGTATGGATAGTCATCATCTCCTATTAGGGAAAGAACTCCTCTAGGCTCGCTTTTCAATATTTCCATGCATTCTTCATCTGATAATTTTTGTTTTACTCTAGCTACTTCCCTGAACATTTCAATCATTCTTTATAAATTTTGTTGGCATTGTTATTAAATTCAATAGTAATCATTTCTTTTATTTTTCTGCATAAATATTACTTTTGATAAATTCATTATAAACATTATTCTATTTATGATTGAAATAATATTAAAATTTTCATTTTTACTTTTTTAAAATGAAAAAAAGCAGTTATTATTATTTCGTTCATTTTTTTGAATATTTAATTAACAAACAATTAAAATTAATTATTTTTATGAAGAATCTTCATAAAAAAGTCAAGTGTATAATAAAAGGATAATTTTCATTTGTTATTTAAAAAAATGAATATTTATATATCATTAAAACAAATAATTGTCTAAGAGAATAATATGTATTACTAATACCCCCCCCCTTTTTACATAGTTGTTTTTAACCTTGCATATTATTCTCCGATTTTTTTTAATTTACTGCTTTTTTTAACCTTTTTCATTAAAAATATTCCCTTAGAAGTCTTGTTTTTATTTGCTCACATTAAAATGAATGTTTTTTAAAAAATAGACTCTTAATTTGATATAAAATAAATTTTTTAAAAAAAATAGAAGCTTAATCTAAAAAATAAACTAAATTTTTAAAAAAAATAGAATCCTAACCTTAAAAAAAATAACTTTTAAAAAAATTAGAATCTTATCCTAGCATCAAGCTTATGATCCAATGCTGATTTTAAAAATGAGATAGAATTTTAAAAAATATTTTAAAAAAAAAGAAAAGTTTTTGATTATTCTTCCATTACAAACAAAATTAATAACCGACCCCTACAATGGCGATTTTAAAAAACCACTATTTTCTTCTAAAGAAGATATATCATTTTACTATATGGCTTTCCCCCCATGCTAAGAGCACCTAATAAAAGCCAATTATATAAAAAGATATATAACCAACCCGAATATAGTTAAACTATAAACTTTATATTAGTTTTGTCCATAATTAAGTATATGAATAATCTCTTACAAAATAAAATGTATAAGTTATCATTATTAAAATTTTTGATAATAAAACTAACTATACAAAAAGTGGAGAAACAATTAAGTAATCTAAAAAAAAATATATTTAATATTAATTGAAAAGATTAATTTATGTTCGAAAATAAAAAAATATGAGAATTTTTTTGAACAAAGTTAAATTCAATACAATTAAAAAATATATACAATATTAGTACAATAAAGGGGTGAATGTTTTATAATATTAAAAAAAATCCAAAGAACTCATATGGATCCAGCAGACTGGATTGAAACCTATATTATAGAAGTTGAATTTTTGAATGATGAAGACAAGACTCAATACCTGTGCATGAGCAGTGAATTCGATGAAGATCATCAATGCATGGTGGAAGATCTTGCCATCACAAATGAGAGCATCTTCGACATTGCCGAAGTAGCATTCAATTTCCCAACAGACAACAGGGAAGAATATTATTCTGCAAAGGAAGCTGCTGTTGAAGCATACGGCCCTTATAGAAAGGGACTGCTTCCTGTGGACATGGAGATTTCCGAATATAAGAAAATCATCCAGTTCGCTCAGATGGCCCTGATTCATGCAGGCAGCAGTGAAAAGCTGAATGAATTCTTCAAGGTCTATAAAGACAAGGCAATAGATGATGTGGAGCTTATTGAACAGCCAGACTGGACTGCCTTTATTGAAAAGAACATTGAAGATATTGAAAAAGAATGCTATAAAGACGCCCTTGGCAACAAAGACGAAAAATTCATAGAAGATTTTGAAAACTTTGTGAATACTCTTAAACAAAGAGCTGAAAGCGAAACAGAGGACAAGATGCGACTGGAATACTCTTCACTTCTGGACAATACTCTTACAGAGATTGATGACAAGGGAAAAGAAGCTTTATATTCCGGTATTAAAGAGTATGAAGAGCTTTATGGTTCTTTATAGTCTTTTTTAAAATTTTATTCTTTTTTTATTTTTTTATTTTTTCTAATTAACTGCTATTTTTCTAATAAATTACTATTTCTATTAACTACTATTTTTCATATATTTAATAAAAAAAGGCTTATAAAATTTATATAAGGATTATTAATAAAGTTTTAAATTAAAAAAAGATAATTTAAAGCTTAAAAAAACTTTAAATTTAAAAAAAAATAAAAATTTTTAAAATATTATATTCATGCCTGATATGTTGTGCCTTTGTATACTCTTGCGTCCATGCCTTTTTCAGCACATATAGGACAATGCTTGTCTGAATTCAATTCAACCCATCCATGATCCTTGCACTTACCATACCATACTCCAGTTATATAACTATGTTTTCCATCCTGATCATCTCCGCTTATGAATGTATATGTTCCTGCTCCTCCAAGATATTCATTATCATCACGGAAAAGACCGCCATCTAATACATAATAATCTCCATAGTTTGGGTTGAGCTCACCGTCATGTCCATTATTATAATCTATTTCAGTCTTAGGATTCTCACGGGATCCAAGTTCAGCACTTGATGAATCACTACTGCTGGAAGATGTTTCATTTACACTAGAATCACTGGATTCATTGGTTTCATTAACTACTACAACATCATCATTGGAGTTATTGTTTACCATGACAAATGCAGCAGCTATAATGGCCACACAAATAATAATTGCCACACATATAATTGCTAAATTCTTAGTTTCCATATCAACCACCTTGTTTTATTTAATTAGTTTGTTGTTTGTAGTATTAATTTTTTATTAGATGATGACATGAGCAGATTATAATCAGGCTAAGATTAATTTTGATAAAATTTTAGATGGTTTGGACTAATTGTTTTACTTGTTCTGTTGTTAAATTAGTCATAGTGGATATTTCATTTAGAGGATAATCTTCTTTTAATAATTCATGTGCTATTTCATAATTTACATTGATTTCACCTTCCTCTACTCCCATTTTGAATCCTATTTCATAATCCAAATCACTTATTTCTCTTTTAAGTTCGTCTATCTGGCTTTTCTTTTTTCTTCTCAAGTCCATTAATTTAGCTGTTTCATAATCTATTTCTGTAGTATTATGCACTTTCCATGATGGGAAGAGTTCTATAAGGCTTTCTGCTTTTTCATATTTTTCTTCTATTTTTTTATTTTCTTCATCTATTATTTTTTCCAAGGTTAATTTTTCTTCACACATTTTAATCACCTATGAGTAGTTTATTTTGTGATTATCAAGTTATTTAAAGGTTATGTATTTAAATAAAGTGTTTACTATTTGTAATGAATAGTTAAAAGATAATTATTATTTATTATAGTTAAAAAATGTTTTTAATTGAATTAATATTTAAAAAATTTAGAAGAATTTTTAGCTAAGGTATTTATTTAGTTTTATATATAGTTTTATATAGTAAACTTATTTCAAAGGATGATAAAATGGAAATACCTGACATAAAAATAAAATACAGGGAAAGAGAATTTAATGCATACTCTTTTGAAGAACGTGTTTCTGTTGTAAAAGCATACTTATTCGATAATCTTTCAACTAAAAACATTGATACAATTATTTTAAATCTTAATAATCCCGATGATGAGGGATGGAAAAAAGATTCTAGAGGTTGGCAATCTTGGGCAATTCTGAATCATTTAGGTTTAGGAAAATTTAGGGGAATTTTTCAAGGTATGAGTATTGAAGAAGCTATAATTGAACTTAAATCTAAAAATAATCCATCTTATGATGAGTTAATATCAATTTTAGAGAGTGATTCTATAAATTATGAATTAGTAAAAAAAGATATTGAATTAGAAACTGCAGAGGAATATACTGTTCTAAAAGAGGGACAAAAGAAACAAATTTTCACAACCCTGTATGAAAGAAATCCTAAATTAAGAAAACAAGCAGTTCAAATACATGGCACTACTTGTATGGCTTGTGGATTTAATTTTAAAGATGTTTATGGTGAAAGGGGAACAAATTATATTGAAGTTCATCATGTTCAACCACTTTCTCAAATAAACGAAGAATCAGAAATAGATCCCTCAACCGATTTAGTTGTTCTATGTGCTAATTGCCATAGGATGATTCATAGGAAAAAGAATGAAATTTTATCACTTGAAGACTTAAAAACTTTAATAGATGAAAATAATTCTTAAGATTTATTATTGGAGGGTTATGGATTCTAAGAAAAAATATTTTCCTGAAAATTTTATTATTTATCCTAATTTATTCAAATTACATTTTTCTATTTAAAGATAGTTTAGGGATTTAAATAATTCTATTTTTGTCAAATTAAAATATTTTTAAATTTTTTCATATCCATTCTTTCTCAATTTTTATAAATAGATTTAAACAAAAAATTATGTATAAACTTCTTAAAAAAAATAATTTTATAAATAATATCACCTAATATATTAATAAAAAGAGGGTATTCTATGAATTACATAAGTTTATTTAGTTCTGCAGGAGTAGGATGTTTTGGTTTTAAAGTAGAGGGTTTTGATGGTATAGCTACTTCTGAATTAATTGAACGTAGATTAAATGTTCAAAAAATTAATAATAAACTTAAATATGATGAGGGTTATATTTTAGGAGATATAACACAAGATGAAATTAAACAGCAATTATTTGATGCTATAACTAATTTTAAGGAAAAAGAAAACGTTGTAGACGTTGATGTAATTATTTTTACTCCGCCTTGTCAAGGAATGTCTGTGGCTAATCATAAAAAGAATGATGGAACCATTGAAAAGAATTCATTAGTTGTTGAGTCTTTAGAAATAGTTAAAGAAATTAAACCTAAATTTTTCATTTCTGAAAATGTTAGGGCTTTTATGAATACTAAATGCATTGATCATGATGTTGAGAAGAAAATTAGACAAGCTTTTAAAGACTGGTTATCTAATGATTATCTTTATGAAGAAAAAATTATTAATTTTAAAGATTATGGGGCAAATAGTAGCCGCCCAAGATCATTAGCAATTGGTGTAAGAAGAGATTTAATTAATAAAGTTCATCCTTTAGATTTGTTTCCTGAAGAAGAGAAACCTAAGAATCTTATTGATGTAATAGGTGATTTACCAAGTTTAAAAGAAATGGGTGAAATTGATTCTACTGATATTTACCATAATTTTAAACCTTATAGAGAAGATATGAGAAATTGGATTTCTGATATTTCTGAAGGAGAATCTGCTTTTGATAATGAGGACATAAATAAGAGACCTCATAAAATAGTAGATGGAAAAATTGTACCTAATGTAAAGAAAAATGGAGATAAATATACTAGACAATGTTGGGATAAGGTGGGTCCTTGTATTCACACTCGCAATGATATTTTAGCTAGTCAGAATACTGTTCATCCAGTAGATGACCGTGTTTTTAGTATTAGAGAATTAATGTTATTGATGAATATTCCTGATAATTTTAAATGGGTTGAAGAAAGTGAAGAAGAACTGAATAATTTATCTTTAGAAGAGAAACAAGAATTTTTAAAGAAAAATGAGATTAATATAAGGCAATGCATTGGTGAAGCAGTACCTACTATAATTATGCAGAAAATAGCTAGAAACATTAAGGATGTATTATTAAATGGAAAAAAATCTAAAAAAAATAGTGGACAAACACGCCTTATCTGATAGAAAGAAAGTCATGGAATTTATTAAAGATAATCCTGAAGATTTAAGTATTGAAGAATTATCTAGAATAGCTGAGATTGTAAATAATAAACGTACTGAAACTGCAGCATATTATACTGATTTTAAAACATTAACTCTTATTGAAGAGTATTTACCAAATATTGAAAAGGAAACAATAAGAGTTTTAGAACCATCTGCAGGAGTAGGTAATTTTTTATCAATTATTATTAATAAATACAAAAATGCTAAAAAATTAATTATAGATTTTAATGATATTGATGAAGAAAGCATTGCTTTAATTAAATTATTAAACCAATTTAAACAGATTCCAAGCAATGTTGAGATAAATTATTTCAATCACAATTTTTTAACACATAATTTTGAGGGTAATTATGATTTAATTATTGGTAATCCCCCATTTCTTAAACTATCTAAAGCGAGGGGATTAGATGTTTATTCATCTATGTTTGAAGATAATGTTACTAAAAATATTGCAGGATTCTTCTTACAAAAGGCATCTCATTTATCTGAAAATGTAGTTCTGGTAATGCCTAAATATTTTTTACATAATCCTGATTTTTCTCTTTGTCGTGAAAGAATAAATAAATTCAGTATAGAAAAAATTGTCGATTTCGGAGAAAAAGGATTTAAAGGGGTTTTAATTGAAACAATAGCTATATTCATTAATACCTCTAAAAAACCTAATGAAACTATATCTTATTCTGTTACAAAAGATTTAATAAATATTCAAAAACAAAGCAAAATTACTAGTGATGAATTTCCTTCTTGGATAATTTATCGGAATGATTTTTTTGATGAATTAGCTTCAAATATGGTTTTTGACGTATTTAATTCGTTTAGAGATCGCCAAATTACAAATAAACTTCTAAAAGATGATGGGGAAATAAGGGTTATAAAAAGTAGGAATATTCTTCGTGATGGTGGAGGTATAATAAATATTGAAGGTTATGATGGTTTTATTGATTTAAATGATTTAAAAAAATGTTCTGTTTATAAGTATTTGGATAGGGATGATGTTTATTTATGTCCTAATATGACTTATTATCCAAGGCTTGTTAAAAAACCTAAAAATACTGTTGTTAATGGTTCTGTTGCAATATTGGAGAATAAATCTGATTATGATATAACTAAGGATGATTTAGAGTTTTTTAGTGGAGAAACTTTTGAAGAATTTTATAGAATTGCTAGAAATTATAGTACTCGCAGTTTAAATATTGATTCGAATAGTGTAATGTTTTTTGGATTGAGTAGAAAGTAGTTTTTTCTATTAGGATGTGGTATTATAAAAGATGAAGAAATTATTGAATTTTTAGTTCAATATGATTATGATGTTAGAAAAACTGAGAATGCTAGATGGATTGATCAGAAATGTACTCCTGATGTATTATACATTATTGCTGATTGCATATTGCATTATGTAGATTCAAAAGGTGATAGGAATATAGAATTTTCTACTAGGGATATATGGGATTTTGAATATTCTGTAGAAAGTGTTGGAGATTATTTTAATAAAGTCCATGTTTTGCATGAAAAAGCTAAAAATGAGTATGATAAATTTTTTGCTCAACCTTTAAAATTATTCGGTTATTCACACATATTATTTGAGTCTAAAAAAGGTAATAGAAATATTTATAGAATTAATAATCATGAATTATTAAGTCATATAGCTACCAGTGACCGTTTTGCTTATAGGTTTTTAATAAATTATATTCCTAAAGTTCTTAATGATAGTGAAATTTATGATATGTTTGAAACTTTTTTCACTTCCCAATCTAAAGAGGAATTTAAAAAACTTAAAAAAGATTTTGGTGATTTTACTATTAAACACACTCCGATTAACAAACACAAGGAAGTAAATCGTATTTTTACAAAAATAGTAAATCCCTTAGCTTGTTATAATAGTAAATTTGGAACATCTGGGGGTTATATGTCTAAACAAGTTATTACCTTTTCTGATTTATCGTATAATCAATTAAATTTTAGGGATGTTTATGCACACAAACCTAAGAAAACTTCTCGTGAGGAGTGGAAACAAACAGAGGAATATAGGGCAAGATGCGAATCAGTTGAAAGAGTTATAGAACGTGAAACTACTAAGGCTAAAAGGATTTTACGTGAACATAATTGCACATATAGGGGATGCCGTTCTGAAGTTAGTGGTGTTGATGAAGATGAAGCTTATCCAATACATCATATATTTCCAAAATCAGATTTTAAAAAGATTTCAGATTATTTAGAGAATCTTATTGTATTAACTCCTAATCAGCATGCAAGAGCTCACAGAAATAACGAAAATAACCCTCATGAGATTAATTATCATGAGATTAATAAATCGTATCAAAAAAAATTATTAACAGTAAAAGCCAAAAGAATCGATGAAAATATTTCAAATGAAACTGTTCAAACTATTTATAGCTTTGATAAATTAGTTGAAGTTATTAATATCGGTCTTAGTAAAGATTATGAGATTGTTGGTAATTCTTATAATGATGTGATTAATATTATTAATGAAAGCTATTCAGAAAATATATAAAATTTTTTAATATAATAATATAAATACATATAATTATATGTCATTACTGTAATTAAGTGATGATTCCGTTTAGGATGAAGAAACTACGAATTGCTGATGGTTCTAAAGAATTAGCCAGTAAGAGAAATATTTTTTGGAATTTTTATATTTGGGTTGATAATTATGGAAGAGTTAATTGATATTTTGTTGGAATCTAACAATTATGATGTTAGAAAGACTAATAATGCTCGTTGGATTGATCAAAAATGTGCTATTGATGTGGTTAGTGTTATAGCAGATTGTATTATTGATTATGTTAAAGAAAATGATGATATTGATTCATGGTTCACCGCTAAAGATATTTGGGATCATCCATATTCTGCAGAAGTAATAGGTGATTATTTTAATAAAGTTCATATTTTAAACACTAACGCTAGAAATGAATATGATAAATTTTTTGCTCAACCAATAGAATTATTAGCTTATTCTAATGTATTACTTAAATATAAAAAGGGCAATAGAAATTTTTATAGAATTAACAATTATAATATTTTAGAATATATATCTTTCAGCGAAAAATTTGCTTATAAATTCTTAGTAAAATATATTTCAAAAGTTCTATATGATTCAGATTTATTAGATTCATTTGAAGATTTTTTTGTTAATCAAACACCTGAACAATATAAAGAAACTAAAGAAAAGTTTGTTACTTTTACTATTTCACATACTCCCATAAATAATGCAGTTGAAGTTAGACGTATTTTTATAAAAGTTTTAAATCCGTTAGCTTGTTTTAATAAATCTTTGGGTACTCGTGGAGGACATATATCAAAAGAAATTATAACTTTTCCAGATTTAAGGTATGCTCAAAAGAATTTTAGAGATATTTATGCAAACAAACCAGGAGACAAAACTCGTAAAGAATGGGAAAGAACACCAGATTATAAACATTTAGTAAATGTAATTGAACATAAAACAAACAAAGCTATGAAGTTCTTACGCCAATTTAATCAAAAATATAGAAATGGGTTTTCTGAAGTTTGTGATGAACACAAAGGTATTGGTACTCAATTACATCATATATTTCCTAGGTCAAGGTTCCCCGAACTTTCTTATTGTTATGAAAATATAATTGTTTTAACACCAGATCAACATTTATTATATGCCCATCCAAATAATCATACTAGTGAAATAAGTATTCCTTATCAAAAGATTATGTTAAAAGAGAAATGTAAAAGAATTGATGAAAATATTTCGAATGATTCAGTTGAAACTATTTTTAGTTTCGATAGCCTAGTTCAAATTCTTAATAAAGGTTTTGATAAAGAATATGATATAGTAGATAATACATATACCAATAGTTTGAGTATTATTGAAGAATGTTATTCAGATATATTGTAGTGAATTTATTAAATATTATTAGAAATTTCAGGGGTTTAAATGTCAATAACACATTAACAATGTTGGTGCTAAAAAATCAGTATTTAAAAAAAATTTATTTATTTTAGAATTATTTAAACAGAAGTTTAAATGAATTAGATTATATTCTATTGTTTATTAAAGAAATTTGAATGATGCTAAGGAATGTTAATATCCTAGTTTTTACTAAAACTTCTTTTTTTAATCATTTCCTTAATTTTTAAATAGTTTACTAACCCAATATATTCTTATATAGTTTGTTTTCAATTGAAAACTTGCAAAAAAAGTAAAATAAAGCCTTGGCGATCAACATGGAAATTATCAAGCAAAAGCAAACCCCTAAAAGAAGTTTCAAGAGAAGTCTAATAGTATTTATTGGAAATATCATAGGAATCTACCTGATAAGCTTTTTAGGATTAGGAGTCAAGATCAGCTCATTTGATGACATATTCCTTCTAGTCTTATTCATAGGTTTGGTAAATGCAATCCTATGGCCTGTGCTGACAAGAATAGCAATGCCCTTCCTGGTCCTGACCTTCGGATTCGGAACACTGATATTGAACGGAATTCTCCTTGAAATTCTTGCACCATTGTTTTCCATAGAAATCCACGGCCTTGCAACAATCCTTGCCCCGCTGGGAATGGCTGCTGTGACAACCTTGCTTTCCTCATTGATAACAATTGATGATGACAGCTCATATTACCGTTCTGTTTTTAATGATGCTAAAAAGAATAGAAAAGATGAAGTCAAGGATTATCCTGGAGTGATAATCGTTGAAATCGACGGGCTTGCCTATGAAGTTCTTCTTGAAGCAGTTGAAAGAGGAGACATGCCTACCATCAAGGAAATGATCGAAGGCGGCGACTACAATCTTAGAATGTGGGAAACCGACTTGTCTTCACAAACCGGTGCAAGCCAGGCTGGAATCCTTCATGGAAACAATGAAGGCATCGTTGCATTCAGATGGATAGAAAAGGGCAACGGCAATCAGATGATGCAATGTTCCGGAATCACCAAAGTGCCTGAACTGGAAGAGAGGATTTCAAATGGAGATGGATTGCTTGTGGATAATGGAGCAAGCAGATCCAATCTATTCTCAGGCGATACCGACAATGTGATATTTACTTTCAGCAAGATAATGGACTTCAAGAAACTCTACAACAAGGCATGGTACTCAGTATTTTCCAATCCAAGCAATTTCGCACGTATCATCTCCCTGTTTCTCGCCGACATGGCACGCGAGGTCTGGTCTCAAATCACACATTCCCTAAGAAATGTCACTCCAAGAATAAAACGGGGAATAATCTACATTCCAACAAGAGCCGCCACAAACGTCTTCATGAGGGAAATCAACACTTCAACACTAATCGGAGACATGATGATAGGTGATGTTGATGTTGCATACTCAACATATCTTGGTTATGATGAGATAGCCCACCACTCTGGAGTCAGGGACAGTGATGCATGGATTGCCTTAAGGCAGATGGACAGGCAGATCAAACACCTGATTGATGCCAACAAGTATTCCCCAAGGGATTATCAGTTCGTGATTCAATCAGATCACGGCCAGACAAACGGAGCCACATTTACCCAGAGATATGGAGAAAGCTTTGAGGACTTTGTCAAGTCCCTGCTTCCTGAAGACATGTCTGTCTTTGCAAAAATGGATTCCAATGACGACCATTTTGTAAAGGACTACACCCCATTTGCAAGAAAGGAGAAGAAAATAGCCAAAGAGAATAAGGAAGCACAGGAATTAAGCGACTCTGAAGTCATCGTATTGGCTTCAGGAAACCTTGCAATGATTTACCTGACACAATGGAGCAAGAGACTGACATATGAGGAAATCAACAGCTATTTCCCTGAACTGATACCCGGCATTATAAACAATGAATATGTCGGTTTCATTCTAGTGCGTTCCAGAGAACATGGGGACATGGCAATTGGAAAGAATGGAACATACTATCTTGACAGTGATGAAATTGATGGGGAAAACCCTCTTCTCGGATTTGGAGACAATATCGTCAGACATTTGAAAAGGACAAGCTCATTTGAGCATACACCGGATATTCTGGTCAACAGCTTTTATGATGAGGAGGCCGATGAGGTATGCGCATTTGAGGAATTGGTTGGAAGCCATGGAGGAGCAGGCGGAGACCAATCCAAGCCATTCATATTATATCCTTCAAGCTGGAAGGTCAGTGATGATGATATAATAGGTGCTGAAAGCATTTATAAGTTATTGAAGGAGAATTTGGCTGAATTGAAGAGCTAGTTGGGGGTTTAATTAAAAAATTTTTTCTCCATAACCCCTGTAAACTGGAAGTAAATACATGATAAAATAAATGAGCTTTATTAAAAAAAATTTTTTCTCCATAACCCCTGTAAACTGGAAGTAAATACATGATAAAATAAATGAGATTTTTTAATAAAATTTTTTTATTGATAAAAGAGATATTTACTTGAAAGGCGATTTTCATGACAGATTCAATATCACAAGACAAATATTCAAAGGAATTAATCAAATTGGATTTTCCGGAAAAACTTATTGGAAGTCCTGAAACTTGTAGGAATTTGTTGGAATATTGCAAGAAGCATGACATGAAATATTTAAAAAAGTCTGACGGACTCCTTGTCAATACAAAGTTCGACAAGCATTTCAAAGTATCCGAATGCATAAAAATGAGAAATAAATTAAGCCGCAAAGGACATTTATATGATAAGGAAGACATCAAACTGCCTTTGGAAAATATTAATCTGCTGAG
>OMVY01000018.1 GCA_900314635.1 uncultured Methanobrevibacter sp. | reverse complement strand
TTCTATCCTTATTTTCAAAAAATAAACAATTTAACGAAGAAAAAAAGTTTTAACAAAAAAATACTATTTTTTAAAATCACTCAAGTTTGATACAGTCCCCTAAAATCATTGATTAAGTTAAAAGGAGTAAAAGCAGTTAATGAATGGTAAACCTTTATAATGGTGTTAAAAAGTGTTTGAAACATTTTAAATATTGAGAATGTGTTAAAAAGTGTTTTTAGAATGGGTGTTTAAATATTTGTAAAGGGGTAAAAAAGTGTTGGAAATTGAGTAAAAAAGTTTAAAAAATGAGTAAAAAAAAAATAAAAAAGTATTATTTAAAAAATAATACTTAGTTGTGCCATAATCCGTGGATATTGCAGTATGCAATAGCTTTGACATCTTCAACTTCAGCGCATACGTCGAATACTGCCTTAGGCTCGTCACCAGGGTTTAAGTTAGCACGGTATTGCTTGTCGCCGACAGTCAGGATGATGAATTCGATGTAGTGTTCTTCTACCATTGGGTGTTCGACTTCACCGAGAGCTGCAACGATCTTGCCGTCTTCCTTGGTGATTACTGGAATATGTTTTGCTCCTCCTTCTTCCAGTTGTCTAGGTTCCAGAAGTTCCATTGCTTCTCCACAGCAGGTTAATTCTCCTCCGCCAGCGCTAACTACTTGCACTATATTGCCGCAAATGTTGCATTTGTAAATTTCATTTAATTCTGCCATATTTAGCCTCCAAAATTTGTTATATTAATTTTGTATTTTAAAATATATATAGTTTTATATTATTAAAACATTTATTTTTTTTACAAACAGTTCATAGCCCTGCATTGTTTTAAAATTTATTTGTTTAAATCAAAGCTATTTTTTTATAATTATTTTCTATTATTGCATGATTTTTAATTTTCTTTGTTTTATTTATTTTAAAATTGAATTAAATTTATATAAAGTTTTTATATTATGTAATCAATAATTATAACTAAGGAATTAAAATTTTATTTGAAATCTTTCTTATTTTTAAGAATACTTTAAAATAATTTATAAAATTTAAGTTTCAAATAGATTTTAAAATTTAAAATTAAAAAGCAATTTTTAAGTTTTTAAAATTAAATTCAATAGTTTTTAAGGCATATGTCTTGATAAATAAAAAAATTAATCAAGGTTTGAATTAAGTGGATAGTTGATAAACTTTTGATTTACTAAATGATTTAAATAACGCCGATTTACTTGAAAATATTTAAATTAGCAGTTTGCTTGAATTTAAAAATTAAAATTAAGTGATAGCTTGAATTTGTCAAACTTGAAACCCATTTGCTTTTTAAGAGATTAATTAGATGTGAGAGTGAGAGAAAATGAGTCTAATTATTGCTTATATTGGTAAGAAAGGCTGTGTAATAGCAGCAGATAAAAGAAGAATAGCTTTTTTTGGTGAAAAGGAAAACAGAGAGCTTCTTGAAGCCGATATGTATTCCGGAGATATAACAACTGATGAAGAGCTTTATAAAAGAGCTGAGGAACTCGATGTTGTACTTAAAATCAGTGATGATGCAAGCAAGGTCAGAACTGTTGAAGATGTTGCACTCGGTGAAGTTACAACCAGAGGTTCAATGGAAACCAAAAGAAAAAGAATCTACGGAACTACAAATGCCTATCAGATTGTAGAGCTTTCAGGATCCAAGGTTACAAATATTACAAAAGGCAGCTCATCCATTATCGTATTTGGAAATAAGATAGCTAAATCATTAGCTAATGACCTGATTCAAAAAAGATGGAAGCCTTCATTCAGCTTGAAATACATGGGCGATATTTTTGGAGGAATAATCAAGGATATCGCAAGTAAATCTCCTTCTTTAGGCAAGGAATACGATGTCATCATTAAACAGGATTCAAGCCTGACCAAAATCACAGGACAGAACCATCTGGATAAAATCGTTGAAATGGATGTGGACCTTCTGTCCAAATACCGAACAAGACTTACCGAGGATTTAATCAAAATCAATGAAACCATCCAATTGTCCAGCACCATTATTGATGAAGGATTCATTGGCTATGTGGACAAGATTGATGGAAACATGCTCGAAGTCCAATTGGATGAAGCAGTCGGAGCATTTGACATGAACTGGAAGACCCTTGCAAGCCCTGGGGATAATGTCATTGTATTCATTGAAGACTCCGGTGATGTGGAAATAGGTGATGAAGTCGTTATCGAAGACGAGCATCTATGCCTTAAAAAGAACAAGCAGACATTAAACTGCGACATCATTCTTTGCAGAGTATAGTTTGATTAATGTATTTTAATCGAATTTCTGCTACTTATTTCTGATTGAAGGAGAAGAAAATGAAACTAACCTTTTTAGGATCAGGTGGCGGACGTTTTGCCACCATAAGTCAAAAAAGAATGACCGGAGGGTTCCGCATTGATGATTTCAACGGCAAGAACTATCATATTGACCCCGGTCCAGGGGCTTTGGTGAGATGCTATCAGTTTGGAGTGAATCCTACAAAAATCGATGGAGTATTTGTTTCTCATTCCCATACGGACCATTATAACGATGCAGAGATACTTATTGAAGCGATGACCCGTGGAATGACCAAGAACAATGGAATTATCATGGGTAGCAGAACAGTATTTGAAAAATTTGAAAAGTGGGGCCCTGCTCTTTCAAAGTATCATCAAAGCAATTCCAAGAATCTGGTTCTGGTTCCAAACAAGGTAAAGCATTTCCCTAATTTAACAATAAAGGGGTGTGAAACCCAGCATGGCGATCCCACCGGCGTGGGTTTTCAAATGGAGCATAATGATTTCAGGATATCATACACTGCAGACACCAGCTATTTTGAGAAGCTTCCAAAATATCATAAAAAAGCCGATATCTTAATTGCAAGCGTGCTTAGGCCTTATAATCAATCCATAAGAGGCCATATGTGCACTGATGATTTCATTAATCTGGTTGATGAAGTCAAGCCTGGACTTGCAGTCATGACTCACTTTGGATTTAAAATGCTTTCTGCAAATCCTGTTGAAGAGGCTCTCAGAGTCGCTAGCGAGACCGGTGTTAGAACCCTTGCAGCATTTGATGGAATGCGTGTGGATATAAATAGGAAATATCCTGAACGTTCCCGCATGATTCGACTTAAAGACAGATTTGCACTGAGATTAAAACAGGAAAATGTTTTTAAAAACAATATCGAGGACAAATCCGCTCGCGCAGTAAGACAAAAAGAGAAAAATTATTATAAGAAGAGAAATAACTTCTAATAATAATTATTTTTTATTTTTTAGCTATTTTTATGAGAAAAAATTAATCAGTGAATATTTTTTTTAGCTATTATAAGAAAAAATTATTTAATGATTATTTTTTATTTTTTCTTATTCTGTTTGATAAATAATTTTTTTTAAATTTTTCTAATTTTTTCAAATAGTTATTTTGTAATTTTTTTTAGTTTTTTTTTAATTTTTAAAATCAAAATTTTTAGAATTTTTTACTACCTTTTTTAAGGCTTGTAAAGGCTTTTTTCAATATTGCTTGGATGAATGAATCCGGAACGTATCATATGGTCTGCAAGGACTATTGCTGTAGCTGATTCTGCAACTGCAGTAACTCTAGGGCAGATGCAAGGGTCATGTCTTCCTTTGATTTCCATGCTTGCATTTTCATGCTCTTTTAAATTAATGGTTTGTTGAACTTTTGAAATGGAAGGTGTTGGCTTGACAGCTATTCTTGAAACAATCGGCATGCTGTTGCTCATTCCTCCAAGAATTCCTCCGGATGAGTTTGTCTTGGTTTCAACTTCGCCGAATTCATCATAGTAGAATTCATCGTTTATCTCGGATGCTGAAGCTGTTGCAACGTCAAATCCAAGTCCTATCTCAACTCCCTTCACTGCTCCGATTTCCATGAGGATTTTTGCGAGATCTCCATCGAGCTTTCCGAAAACAGGCTCTCCAAGTCCTGCTGGAACTCCAACAGCTATGGTTTCAACTATTCCTCCAATGGAATCTCCTTCGGATTTCTTCTCTAAAATAAGATCCTCCATGGCTTTTGCAGCTTCCAAATCTCCGCATCTGACAGGATTTTTACTGATATTTTCTTCCAGAATGTTTATATCAGTGCTGTGAGCCATGATATCTCCAATTTGAACGACATGGGAGATAACTTTGATATTGAACTGGGATAAGAGTTTTTTAGCTATTGCACCTCCAATGACATGGCCGATTGTCACTCTGCCGCTTCCACGACCTCCTCCGTTGTAATTGTAGTTTCCGTATTTTTCAATCCAACAGTAATCGCCGTGTCCAGGTCTTGGAGTGTCTTTTAGCGGGGAATAATCTTTAGATTTTTGATTGGTGTTGTAGACAAGTCCTGCAATAGGTGTTCCATCGGTTTTTCCTTCAAAGATTCCTGAGAGTATTTCAACCTTGTCTGCTTCCTGTCTTGATGTTGTAATAGCGCTTGTTCCAGGTCTGCGCTTGTTCAATTCAATTTGTATGTCTTCCTCAGACAGTTCCAGATTTGCTGGACAGCCATCAATAACCGCTCCGAGGGCTTTTCCATGGCTGGTTCCAAAACTAGTGACTCTAAAGATTTTTCCAGTAGTATTTGTCATTTTTTCACTCATTTTTATTTCTTCTATAATATTTTTGTCTTTTAAATATTAAATATATGCGTTATTAAGTGGAATTTACTTAAACAATTTTAAAATCTTTATTTTTCAGTGATTAAATAATGCTTTTCTGGGGCAATTTGATTAAACAATTTAAAAATCAGGTTTTAAGAATAATGTGTAAAATTTTAATATTTTAAAAAATATAATATACTTATTACAATAATATACTTTTTATTTGAAATTTATTTTTCAAGCATGATTTTTAATTGAAATTTATTTTTCAAATCTTGTTTTCATTAGTTTAAAGATGTGAAATTATGGATTTTCCTACTACTAGAATGAGAAGATATAGAAAAAACGCTAAAATAAGAGAAG
The DNA here is from genome assembly GCA_900314635.1 of uncultured Methanobrevibacter sp. Classification (GTDB taxonomy): domain Archaea; phylum Methanobacteriota; class Methanobacteria; order Methanobacteriales; family Methanobacteriaceae; genus Methanobrevibacter. Next base: position 24,106 of record OMVY01000018.1, on the reverse strand, counting down.
TTATGAGAGAAACTAAATTGAATATTGAAGATTTGATTTATCCTCTTTATGCTGCTGAAGATATAAAGGATGGTGAGCCTCAGGAAATCAAGACAATGCCTGGACAGTTCAGATATTCCATAAACGACTGTGTCGAATATGCAAAAGAGCTGGAATCCAAAGGATTGAAGATGGTCATCGTCTTTGGAATACCTTCACCTGAGAAGAAGGATGAGATAGCTTCACCCGCATATGCCAAAACAGGCATCGTTCAAAGGACAGTGCGCAAATTGAAAGAGGAGACAGACCTTGTCATCATAACTGATGTATGCCTTTGCCAATACACTTCACATGGCCACTGTGGAATGATTAAGGAAAGCGATGACCATGATGCTGGAATCGAGATATTGAATGATGAGTCTCTTGAATACATAGCAAAGACTGCTTTATCCCATGCCGAGGCTGGTGCGGATATAGTGGCTCCTTCAGACATGATGGATGGCAGAATTAGCGCTATAAGAGAACTGCTTGATGAGAATGGCTATTACAACACAATGATCATGTCATATTCAGTCAAATTTGCATCTTCATTCTATGCTCCATTCAGGGAGGCTGCAGATTCCGCTCCTTGTGCAGGGGATAGGAAATCCTATCAGATGGACCCTGCAAACGCACGTGAAGCAGTCCGTGAAGCTGAATTGGATATTGTCGAAGGAACCGACTTTTTAATGGTCAAGCCTGCTCTTCCTTATCTGGATATTGTTAAAACCTTGAAAGAGGACTTCAATCTGCCTTTGGTAGCATATAATGTAAGCGGAGAATATTCCATGCTGGTGGCTGGAATTGAAAAGGGATATCTTACAGAAGATTCCATCATGGAATCCCTGCTTTCAATTAAAAGAGCCGGAGCTGATATGATTATCACTTATTTTGTTCCGCAAATCATTGATAAATTATAAGAGGTCGTGTCATGGATGCAAAAGAAATAGCCAAGAGAGTTCAAATAGCTTCAGCACTTGAAGTCAGCGGTTATCCAAAGCCTGGAAATGTTCACAGAACCCGCAACTTTGATGACATGGCTTTTGAAGATTTCATCATAAGCGGAGTAGTCATAGGGAATACTGTTGAGGAAGCTGCTCTTCAAGCGAAATCAATCGATGATTTGAAGGATGCTGAACTTGGAAGATTCATATCAGAAGCGGTTAGTGAAACAGATAAATGGATTGCAAACAATACCAATCTTGGAATTGTCATGATGTCCGTTCCGATTGCAGCGGCTGCAGCCATCAGTGACAGCTTTGAAGAAATTCGAGCCAATGTCGAAGCATTGATGGATGCAACAACAGTGGAGGATGCATGCAATTTATATGATGCAATCGGCCTTGCGGCTGCTGGCGGTATGGGAGACCAGGATGAGTATGATGTAACCAATGAAAGCGCCAAGGATGAGCTCAGAGCCAATAATCAAACCATGTATGATGTTTTGAAGATCTCCGCTCCATGGGACAGGCTTGCAAGCGAGCTTACATCAGGAATGCCTGTAGTATTTGAAATCGGTTGTCCTGCATTCCGGAAGTTCAAGGAGGAATATGGAAATGATGTTGACTGCATCAACAAGGCTACAGTCCTTTTATTTTTAACACTGCTTTCAAAAGTCCCAGATACTCTCATATCCAGAAAATATGGTGATGAAGTTGCTGAAGAAGTTTCTAAAAAGGCAGAAGCAGTTTTAAAAGCTAAAAACAGCGAGAATTTCGATAAGATACTCGCCGACTTTGATGACGAGCTGTATCAAAGCAAGTATAATCCTGGAACTACCGCAGACCTTACTGAGGCTTCTATTTTCCTAAGCTACTTGTATGAAGGATTTGCAGAGGATTAATTTTTTAATAGCTATTTAGCTATTTTCTTTTTTTTTAATAATTTTTTATAATTAGTCTATTTTCGCTAGTTGGTCTTATTTTTTTAAATTAGTCTTATTTTCGCTAGTTGGTCTTATTTTTTTAAATTAGTCTTATTTTCGCTAGTTGGTCTTATTTTTTTAAATTTAGTATTATTTTTTCAATTTTAATAATTTTTCATTTTTTCATTTTTTCAAGTTGATGCTATTTTTACAAGTCATTATGAAAATTTTAAATCCTTAATAATTTATTAAATCAATAAAATATTACAAATTAATCTTATTTTTTCAAATTAAAGTCAATATTGCTTTTATTTTTAAGAAAAAGCTTAAATATTAGATAAAACTAAGTATTATTGTGTATATGTGGAAAAAACTTTTTTTACTAGTGTCTCTTCTCATCCACATATACCCACACCCCCTTTTTGTAAGTTAGTATTAATGGATGTAAAAATATAATTTCTATATTAACTTCTGATAATATCAACCTTAAACCCTTAATGAAACTTAAAATATTTGTAAGATAATTATTTCTTCTTCATCCATAATACTAACTGTTTTTAATCTATTTTTCTAAAATATTCTTTTTTTTAATACTTTTTTTCCATTAAATTAAACAACTTTATTAATCAGATTAAATATATACTATACTATTATGGATATAATATAGAATCTTAATTCAAGATTACAATATTATGAGAATCTTAATTCAAGATTACAATATTATAAGAATCTTAATTCAAGATTATAATCAATTATACTTACAAATTCACATCTGGTGTTTAGATGAGTAACGATATTAATAAAATCATTAATGAATTGCATATTTATGAAAAAAAGGTATTGAAAGAACTAGAAAAGGATGAAAACGCTAGTCCTGAAGAGATTTCCCAGAGGGCTGGCTTGAACATCAAATCAGTTATGAGCGCAGCAGGATCTCTTTCATCAAAAGGAATCATCATTGTGGAGAAGGAGGTCGATGAGAAATTCAGCCTGACCAAAGATGGTAAGAAAATTGCTGAAAAAGGCCTTCCAGAGCGAAGAGTTCTTAAAAAGCTTCAAGAACGACGTGAGATGGCTATGAAGGAGCTCTCCCAGCTCGATGAACTTGATAAGAAGGAGTCAAACATCGCTATAGGATGGCTTGTTCGAAAAGGATGGGCTAAAGTCGACAAGGGAACTATTTCAATTACCGAAGTTGGAGAATCCTCTAAAGACAAGAAGGGAGATGACGAATCTCTGCTTGAAACCTTGATTCAAAAGGGAAAACTGTCCAAGGAGCAATTTGATGCAGACATGGCAGACGGGCTCAAGGCACTCAAAAACAGAAAAAATCTCATTGCAGTCGACAAGGTAACAAAGCACAGCTTCAAGCTCACTGATTTAGGCCGTGAAATCTTAAATGAAGGATTTACCCTCCAGGAAGAAGCCACCCAATTAACTCATGAGCAATTAAAGGACGATTCCTGGAAGGACTTGAAATACAGGCCTTATGATATTAATGCGGAATTTCCTAAATTCTATCCTGGAAAAGAGCATCCTTTAAGAAGAATCATTCAGGAAATCAGAGAAATCTTTTTAAATCTCGGATTCACAGAGGCTAATGGAAATATTGTGGATTCAGCATTCTGGAACTTCGATTCCCTCTTCCAGCCTCAAGACCATGCGGCACGTGAAATGCAGGATACATTCTACATGAAAAATCCACTGACCTGCGACCTGCCAGATGATGAAATCGTTGAGAGAGTTGCTAGAACTCATGAAGACGGTGGAAATACCAATTCTGAAGGTTGGAACTATGACTGGGATGCAGATATAGCCCGCCAGGCAGTACTGAGAACCCATACTACAGGAATCTCCACAAAATGCCTTGCAAATGAAGAGCTTCCTATCAAGATGTTTTCCGTTGGAAGAGTATTCAGAAGAGAGACTTTTGACTACAAGCACCTGCCTGAGTTCCATCAGGTTGAAGGATTGATAGCAGCTCCAGGAATCAATTATCAGAATCTGCTTGGAACATTGAAGGAATTCTATAAGAAACTAGGATTCGAAGTCAGATTCAGACCTGCATACTTCCCATACACTTATCTTTCCACAGAATGTGAGATTTATCTCGAGGAAAAGGAAAGCTGGATTGAGCTGGGAGGATGCGGAATGTTCCGTCCTGAAGTATTGGAGCCATTGGGTGTTAATGTTCCGGCTCTTGCATTCGGTTTGGGTATTGAAAGGCTTGCAATGATTCGATATGATTTGTCTGATATTAGAATGCTTTACAAGAGTGATATCAGCTGGCTTAGAGATATTCCATTGGATAATGGAATCAAGCTTGACTGATTGAATTTCTTTTTATGTTTTGGTGTGAATATGACAGAGGTTAGACTTATTTCATGGAATGTCAATGGCATAAGAGCTGTTCACAAAAAAGGATTCCTTGACTGGTTTGATAAGGAAGAAACAGATGTATTATGTCTGCAGGAGACCAAAGCCCACTTGGAACAGCTGCCAAAAAAATTAGTGAATGTTTCTGGTTATCAAAGCTATTTCCACTCCGCCGAGAGGAAGGGATACAGTGGAGTAGCCACTTATACTTCAATCGAGCCGAATGAGGTTTTCGAAGGCATGGGAATAGAAAAGTTCGATGTAGAGGGCCGTCTTCAAAGACTGGATTTCGATGACTTCACCCTTTTAAACATATACTATCCAAATGGCGGAAGAGATGATGAAAGATTACGCTATAAGCTTGACTTTTATGATGCATTTCTTGACTATGCCAATGATTTAAGAGACCAGAGATTCAATCTGGTGATATGTGGTGATTTAAACACTGCACATAAACCAATCGATCTGGCTAGGCCTGCTGCAAATGAGGATGTTTCAGGTTTTCTGCCAGTTGAAAGGGAATGGGTCAGCAAGTTCCTGGATAATGGATATGTCGATACCTTTAGAATGCTTCATCCAGATGAGAAGGACAAGTACAGCTGGTGGAGTTACAGAACCCGTGCAAGAGAGCGAAATGTAGGATGGAGACTGGATTACTTCTTTGTCAATGAGGAATTCAAAGACAAGGTAAAGGCTTCCTACATTATGGCGGATGTCATGGGATCTGATCATTGTCCTATCTGTTTGGAATTGGATATTTAATTTAATTTTCATTCATTTTCCTGTTTGGAATTGGATATTTAATTTAAAATTTTTTATTTATTAGACATTTAATATGATTTTATAAATCATATTTTTTTAAAATCATTCATATTATTATTTTTTTAAAAAAACATTCATCACAATCATCTTTTTGATAATAAAAAAATTTATAGGGGGTTATACGAAATGTTATGTCCTGAGTGCAATACTGAAAACAGCGATAATGCAAAATTCTGCAAGAACTGCGGGGCAAGTTTAAGCGGCAAAGGCTTTTCACAAGGCCCTATGGTTTCTCAAGGCAGAGCTTCCAGCAATCAATCCGTCGTCAGCGATAATAGGAACATGATGATTATCGTACTGGCAGTTGTTTTATGTGCGGTTATAATTGTCGGAGCATTGGTGCTTATGAATAATAACAATAGTTCCGATTCAGAGACTGTTGTAAGTGATAATGATGATGCAGATACTGTAGATGCTGACGATCAGGAAGAATCTTCCACAACCGCTTCTGCTGTCAACTCATGGAAAATCCATAGCGGAAGCATAAGCACGGGAAGCAGTCTGTCTGACAAGACTTATTGCAGTGTTTATGTGGGAACCGAACATGCTGGCGAGAACTGCAAGATCAGTGTTTTATACAGCAGGGATGGAAGCAATTTAAATCAGGGAAACATAGTTCCAAAGACTGTGGACTCCAGCGGATATGTTTCAGTGCCAAGTGCTTATGCATTTGATTATTATCCTGATACTGCTTTAGTCACTATCTATGATGCAAACGGCAAAGAATTGGACCATTTAACTGTCAATCTGGCAGAACAAAGCGGTACTCAAACATTTTAATTGATTTTTTAATTTAGCTTTTTTAGCTAAATTATTTTTTTCTTTTTTTCTATATTCCTATTAATTTTACATTAGTAATTTAAACTATTTTTTTAACAATTTATGCATTTTTATCATTATTTTATTAATAATTTGCAGTTTTTGTATTGTATCTTAATAAAATCTTTAAAAAAAGAATTGCGCTATTTTAAAAATATAAAACTTAAAAAAAAGAAGTAAAAATAAAAAAAGATAATAAAAAAAGAAATAAGTTAAATTAAAAAATTTGACTGAATTTTAAATTCCGAAAAGCTTGTCTTCTGTAAACTCGCCGTTGTTTATGTGTTCGGCGGTAGTGTATGCATCATACAATCCATACAGCCAGACAAGTAATGTGAGGATCATTCCTATTAATATCACCCATAATACAAATGATACAATGTATGAAACTATCAAAAGTATTCCCTTGCGGTTTTGGCCATTGTATATCTGACCTAGTCCTGGGAAAATAAAGGATAAAATCAGTGCAAACAATGGGTTTTTATTTTGAACAGGAGGATTTTTCTGTCTGACTCCACATTTAGGGCAGATTTCAGCTTCAGCATCAATCTGGGATCCACAATTTCTGCAATATGTCAGTTTTCTACTCATCTGTGCTTGAGGGTCTAATTTCTGACCGCATTTAGGACAGAATTTTTCCTTATCAACTACGGTGCCGCAATTAGGGCATGTTTTTGCTTGAGGCAGGGTTTCAGTTGATTTTCCACAATTTGGACAGAATTTTTCATCATGCAGGATAGTTCCGCAATTAGCACATCTTTTTATATCTTCATCAATTTCATCTTGTTTGGAATCTTCTGTTTCAGTTGTTTCTTCACTTTGTTCTGTTTCGATTGCTTCTTCAGTTTGTTCTGATTCCACTTCTTCTTTTTCTAATTCTTCTGCTTCGATAGCATCTTCAACTTTAACTTCTTCAGTGTTTTCTTCACTTATTTCCACTTTATGAGCTTCTTCATCAAGTGAAGCTCCGCAGTTATTGCAGAATTTATATGAGTCTTCTTGTTCAGTTCCACAATCAGGACATATTTTTACCATATGATTCCCCCATTTGTTGATTTTTAAATGATAATCATAAAACTGTATCGACATCTGAAATGCTGTCTAAAACGATTATGTTGATGTCTTCATTGTTCACTCTTTCCTTCTCTTCAGGGCTTAATGTTGAATTAACCAGTATTGCGCTCATTCCAGCATTAACTGCACCCATGCAGTCGATATCAAGCTTGTTTCCAATCATGACGCTTTTGTGAACATCGCAGGCCATTCTTCTGCAGGCTTCGATGTATATTTCAGGATCAGGCTTTTCCACTCCCACCTCTTCGGATGTGATGACAATGTCAAAGAACTGGTACAGGTTCAATCTGACTAGCTTCTCCCATTGCTTTATGGTGATTCCGTTTGTAATCGCTCCCAATCGGTATCCTTTGCTTTTCAAGTAGATTAAAATAGCGCTGGTTCTTGGAAATGGTCTTAAAAGAGCAAATTTTACATTGTGGTAAGTTGTCATTCCCATAGCTATTAAAAACGGATCTTCAGTTCCTAGAACTTCCTTGGTTAGGATATTGAAGTGATGTGAGTAGTTTGATCCCTTTTCCTTAATGATATCCTTCAACAAATCGTAAGCTTCATCAGTTTCAAGAGGCAGGCCATTGTTGCACATGCTTTCAATAGCTGCATGCCTTGCAATATCTGCAAAAGCTGATGTGTCTAAAAGTGTATCATCAATATCAAAAAATACTGCTTTTGTCATTTTTACACCCTATCTATTTTTTAATAAATTATTTCTTTTCAATTTTGCTTTTAACTGTTTAATTATCTGTTTCTAAGTGCATTGTAATTAATATTAAAATTACTTTTCTTAAATTTGATGGTTTTTAAATAATGTTTTAAATTAATGTGATTTTTGCATCTCTTTATTTAAAAGAATGCATCAAGGCTTTGCTGTCTTTCATTGCTTGCCAGTTCCAATAACCTATTGGAGTCATATCCCAATGGTTCCATCATTCTTGAAACCGCTGGAAGTATCTGGTGTTCGATATAATAGTCCCGATCATATTCAATTCCTTCGCTGTATTCATAAGGGACCGCTCTTTGGCTGATGGAGCCTTTTCCCTTGGCAATGATATACTGCACAATGGTTCCTCTTCCAACCTTGATTCCATGAGCTTCAAGTTCTCTTGCTGCTACTACATGAGGGCCTATCTGCTTGTAGTCATCAAGCTTTTTGGTAATCTGGGTATGTATGACAAGTTCTTTCCTGTCAATTCTTCCGGACTTGATTTCCTTCAATACCTTTCCGATTATTTTTTCGGCTTTTTTCACATTACCCTCCTTTAAGATGGCTAAAAGGATATTTTCCTGAGTTTTTTTAGCTATTGGCGCCCAATCACGCCTTACAAGCTCCAAACCTTTGGCAATAATGTTTCCATCTTCTATAACGGCATATCGTTTTTTGGTTACAAAGAATCCTCTTCTATAAAATCCCTCGAATTCCAATTCCATGGTATTAGGCAGGGATCCGTTGAATTCAGTTAGAAAATCATCAACTTTTCCTCTTATTTCCTCTTCAAGAGCTATTTGCTGCGGACTTTCTATTGGGTCCTCGATTTCAATAGCAAAATTTGATTTTTCAGCCATTTAAACACCTTGTGAATTGTATAGAGTTTGCACATTCAAGAATATCTTTTGAGAATTCTACCATATTAATAAATTATACAATAGTATTTATAATTTTCTTTCTTTAAATAAGTATGTAATGCTTTGCAGATTTTTAAATTTTCAAATGCTTTGATTCGAGCTTTCCTTTGATAGGGCCTCTTTCATTTGCTCTCATTCTTTATTGTAAAAATCGTTAGCTTTATATATTAATTTGGATATAATTAATTGTATATTCTTATTTTATCTTGCAATAAGAATCATTAATTAACTTGCTTATTCATACGATTTTTATCGTAGGCTCACTTAGAGCTTTTCATTTTAAAAAATAAATCAAAAACAATATTTATTGTCTTTTATCAAGCTTGCGGACGCTTGTTTTTTTAGTTTAAATTCTTTATTAGCTTTAGCTATGAATAGTTAAGCTATTTTATATATTATCAGTCTTATTACGACATGACGCAAAAAAATTAGGAGATTATTATTATGGCAATTAGTCAAGGAAAATCAACCAGATCCCCTTCTGGTGCTAGAAGAGTTGCAAACCGTGGAAAACGTAAATCTGAATTAGGTAGAGAATCTGCAGAAACCAGACTCGGCGAGAGAAAATTAAGAAAAATCAGAACTCGCGGTGGAAACGAGAAACAAAGATTAGCTCAAGACAACAAAATCAATGTCATTGATGCTGATGGAAAAGCTCAAACTGTAGAAATCTACGGTGTAATTGAAAACAATGCAAACCCTAACTACGTAAGAAGAAACATCATTACCAAAGGTGCTATTGTAGAAACCGAAATTGGTAATGCAAAAGTCACATCCAGACCTGGTCAGGATGGTATTATCAACGGAGTATTACTTTAAGTAAACTCTGCTCTTTTTCTTTTTTTATATGAGTTAAACTCATATTCTTTTATTCATTTATTTAAGTCTTTTTTGAATATTTTTATTGATTTACCTATTTTTGTATTTTTTAAATTTAACTTATTTAATCAGTTTTTTGCCTTTTTGTATTTTGCTTTTTTTTTTAAAATTCAATATATTAGGAAATATTTATTTAATATTAATTACTTATATTAAAATGTTAGATATTATAGAAAATAATATTAAATTAATAAAAAACGGCTATTGAAATTTGCTGTTTATGTTGTTTTTTATTATAATTATTCAATTAATAAGGAGATATAATGAAAATTGGAATGTCACATGGTGCTGGTGGAGAAGTAATGGGAGACTTGATTAAAGAAACCATTTTAAATAACTTGTCTAAAAAATCTGTTAATGGAGGCATCAGTTTGGATGCTTTGGATGATGGATCCACCATACCTATGGGAGATTATGAAATTGTTTTAACTACTGACGGTCATACTGTAAACCCTTTATTCTTCCCTGGAGGAGACATTGGACGAATTTCAGCTGCTGGAACCATTAACGATGTATCTGTAATGGGTGCTAAGCCTTTAGCTATTTCCAATGCAATGATTATCCAGGAAGGATTCCCTATAGAGGATTTGGATAAAATAATGAAATCCATGAATGCTACTTGCGAGGAAGTCGATGTCGCTGTTATTACTGGAGATACCAAGGTAATGGAACAGGATAAGCTTGACGGAATCGTCATTGTAACTACCGGTATTGGAATAGCTAAAAAAGGAGAAATCATAACTGATTCAGGTCTTGAAGTTGGAGATAAAATCATCATCACTGGAAGTGTTGGAGACCATGGAATGAGTCTGATGAGCTTTAGAGAAGGCTTTGGTTTTGAAACAGAACTCAAATCAGATGTTGCTCCAATGTGGAATTTGATTAAGAAGGCTCTTGATGTTGGCGGTGTAACGGCTATGAAAGACCCTACCCGTGGAGGACTTGCCAATTGCATAAATGAAATGGCTAAAAAATCCGGAGTTGGAATTAAGCTTCAAGCTGAAGCAATTCCTGTCAAGGAAGCTGTGAAGGCAGCTTCTGAGATGCTTGGAATCGACCCATTTGAAGTAGCAAATGAAGGAAAGGTTTTAATGGGTGTTAAAGCTGAAAAGGCTGATGAAGTACTTGCAGCTATTAAGAGTGAGGAATATGGTAAGGATGCTGCTATAATCGGTGAAGTTATTGCCGATGAGGACAAGGTTTTAATTGAAACCGCTATCGGCGGTATAAGAATACTTGAAACCCCTATTGCGGATCCTGTTCCAAGAGTATGTTAAAATTCATTATGTGATTTGTTAATTTAAGTTGTAAATATCATTTGAGAATTTATTCAAATATTGTAAAGGTGGTTATATGAACTTGTTTCTAAAGAGAGTGATTGCTTATATTTTAGATTTCTTTGTAGTCTCTGCATTTATGTGGATTTTCTCATATCTTGCATATTTTGGAATCAATTACTACAACATGTTTTCAATTTACAACTATTTGATCTGGATACTTCCAATCGTCACAATTCTCTATTTCACAATATTGGAAAAGAATATTGGCGCAACTGTTGGAAAACGCTTGATGTTTATTGAAGTGCGTTCTACAAGACAGGCTAGGGCTATCAGGAGAACTCGCGCTCCATTGACCTATACACAAGCATTCATCAGGTCCATTTCCAAGGTTTACTGGTTCCCGATAATCATTGATGTTGTTCTTGGCAAGATATCCGGAAATACAAGAATTCTTGATAAGATTTCAAGAACCGTTGTTTTAAATGAAAATGATTCAGGATTTGATGTAAGACGATCTAGAAATAGTTATTATTAATTTTTTTTAATTTTTCAAACTTTTTTTTATTCATTTTAATTTTGGTTTTTTTTTAATTTTAGGGGTTTTATATGGAAAACAAGCTTATTCAAAATAATATCGACCTTGATGTAAAGTATCATCCTGAAATCAAGGGACTGCAGATTATCAATGGAAAGAACAATTTTCCAATCAGCTGGCTGAACAAGCAGGGATACTGCGAATACTCATTATATCTTGAACATTTTGAAGGCATTTCCACAGCTCCGACTCAGGCGATGCTTACAGGAAGCAAGGAGCATGAAAAGCTTGAGGACAAGTTCAAGGAGACAGCAACCCCTTCCACATTCGATGATGCCTGTGAATTGTCCAGAGAAAAGGAAATCCTTTCTCGGGAGATGTATGTCGTGGATGTTGAAAACGGCATCAGAGGATATATCGACGAGATATGGATGACTCCGACTCAAATTGTAATTATTGACGACAAGCCTGGAAACAGGGCTTATGCCTCAACAATTCATCAAGTTCTTGCATACTGTCTTGCATTCAAGAACATGGTTGGCGATGACAAGCGAAAGATAATTGGGGCTCTTCGCGAGAGAGGCACAGACAATATCTTCTGGAGCGAGGAGTTTGATGAGAAGAATGAGAAAAGGATTCTCTTTTTATTAGACCGCATGCAGGGTTTGTTTGAAGGAACCAAACCATTCATTCCAACCAAGAATCCAAACAAATGCAGAAAATGCAGATACCAGAGCTACTGTGAGCATAAGGCGGTTTAATTCGTTTTTCTTTTTTTATCAAATCAAAAATTTTTAATTATCAAATTATTCTTTGGTATTAAAGCATAATCTTTACTGATTATTTTTTTTTAAAAATAGTATTATGGTAAAAATAGTTAGTCAATCGTTTTAAAAAAATAGGATTAAAAATAAAAATAAAAAAAGTTAGCTATTGAAAATAGCTAATTAATTATATCTTCTTTTGCAGTTTGGCATCAATTACCTGATACTGTATGTCGTTGTCTTCCAATTCCTTTGTTATGTTCTTGGTCATGTCTCCGACACATAATATGAATACATTAAGGCCTTTCCTAATAGCGCTGACTGCTGCGGAGGTAACACCGTATTCAATATCTATTGGAATGTCCAGGTTGTTTGCAACTGCATGGGAAACTGTGCCTATAACAGCTACCTTGTCTAATGATTCAAATCCATAATTCTTGTATTTTTCAGTGTATATTTCCTTGACAAGCTTCATGTCTGCTGATCTGGATCCTCCATCCTTGATTAAAGGCAAAGTGACAATCAGTGCCTTGCTGTTTTTAATATCAATTGTTCCCTTGAGGTTTGTCAGTGAAACATCGAATCCCTTCTTGGTATCGAGAATCACATCAGCGAATGCTGAAGTCTGGGCATTCAGGGAAGCATACAGCTTTCCATCTTCCATGTATAATCCTACTTCATCTCCTTCTTTTAAATCCTCCTTGGCAAGTGCAGGCCAGACGGATTTATAATAAGTCATGGTTTCAAGAACGGAGTCTGAATATTTCCTAAGGATTATGGCATCTTTCTTAACCTTGGCTATTCCCTTTTGTGTTATCTTGTATGGTGCTCTTCCATCATTGGATGTAATGTATCCTTTTTCAGTCAGGATTTTAATATTTTCTGAAACAGCTTGAATTGTAATGTTCAAACGTTCTGCAAGGTCCTTCTGCTTAAGGTTAGGCTCCTGCTTGGAGATTTCACCTAAAATTTGAAAATGAGTCAAAGCCCCTCTTTTTTGCAATATTTCCATAATTTCTCCCTCAAATTATTTTTTTTTCCTTTTAATCATATGCAGTAAAAACTAACTACATTAAAAGTTAATATTTAATATGTGCAATCAAATATATAAAGTTTATTTTAGAATTTTGTAAAGAAAATTTGATAAGATATACTTGAATTTTATTATTAGATTTTATTTTCGCAAAATAATGATCATATGATTATATTTTTATCAAAAAAATATTTTTAAAAAGTTATGATTAATTTTATATAATGGGGGATAGTTAAATTGATTTTAAAGTTTTTTTTATCCTAATTTTTTTATAAAATCACAAATTTTCATTCAAGTTTATAAATTTTTTATCAATATGAGTTTATAATTTAAACAATTTTTTCTTTTTTCAAGTATTTTTTAATCTAAAAAGAGTTTTTATTAATAGGGGAAATAATCAAATAAGTTTTTTTTCTAAAAAAAGCAATAAATATAATTTAAAATAAAAAAAGATAGGCTTTAAAAGCCCATTAATTATCCAGCATCAGTCTGCCTTCAAGCTTGTCATTCATTAAATTGAGGAAGTCGTCCTTTTTATCTGCAGGGATATAAGCACCACAAGCTACATTATGTCCTCCCCCATTTCCTCCAAGGCTTTGAGCAACTTCGCGGATGATATTTCCAAAATGTATTCCGTCATATGCAAGCAGTCTTGAACATCTAAGGGAAATCTTCAAGTCTGTGTTTTCATCGCTAACCTGGGTGAATCCTATTATCGGTTTTCTCCAATCACCATAGCTTAATATCATTCCAGCTATTGTACCTACCACATTGCTTCTTATTCCGGTTCCATCAAAGTACTGGAGATTGTCCATCTGTATGATGGCGCCGCTTTCCCCAAGGTCTTGAATATTAAGGGCAAGGTATCTCCTGTGCTCTTTTGAGACTATTTCAAGCTCGTCAAGTGCGGTTGTTCTGTTTCCCTTCAATACCTCTAAGGCTATATCAGGCCTGTTGTTTCTAACACATGCATTCATGGCGGTTGAAAACTCGGATGCATCTCTCAGGAATGTTCCATGGTCCTCTTGAAGAAATTCATATGTATCAGCGATAACCAGTTTTGGAACATACTTGCTGTATTTCAAAGGAACCTCCCTTGAAATCATTTTAATCAGCTCATTGATTAGAGGTATTTTCTGATCCATTGTCAAATCGCTGAGTGTCAATGCTTCATCATATTGATTTCTTCTTGGAATGTCCAGTTTTCTAAGAAGCGCAATTGTTTCATTTTTATTGTTGGTTATCGGCAGGTTCACATCACTGAAATAGGATAATGCTACAAACAACGGCCTTGTCTGTCTGCCGTACAATGACAAATCAGTTTCTGATTTAACCAGGCCTTCATTTTTCGCATCATTCAGAATCGCATTGTTCATTCCTACCAGCTTGCCTGTTTTTGTATTCTGCATGTCTCCAACTGCTGCAAGGATTCCAATCCAGCTTAAATCATCATATCCGAACTCCTTGGCAAGCAAATAGCATAGTCCTCCTCCGCAGATTTCCAATGAGCCGTCGATTCCATAGTAAAGGGCATTTATTTCCAATATCTCATAGTCGACAGTATCATTATAACTTTTTTCCCTAAGTGGAGGGTGGTGGTCAAGGATGATGATTTTGGAGTCCTTTTTCGCATGCTTGTCAACAGGCTGGCCTGAGCCAAGGTCTGAGAATATGGTCAGTTCATGCTCAATAGGCAGGTCTTCAAGCACATCGAGGTTTACAATTTCTATTTCATGCTTCTTGCCTATTCTATCAAGAATGGTTGAGAGAATTGCTCCTGATGAGATTCCATCGCAGTCTGTATGGCTGTATATCTTTATATCCTCTGAGGATTCGATGATTTCCTTTGCTTTAAGGAAATCTTCTTTCATTTCTGGTGGTATTGTTTCTATCATGTTTATCCTTTAATGTTTTTTTTTAAAAAATTTTAATTTTATAATTTTATTTATTAGCACTTTCTTATTTAATAAGTTTATTTAAGAGCATTTGAAAAGTATTTTTTATATTTAGTAAACTATTTTTAATTCTTTTTAAGAACATGAGGTATTTTTTTTTCAAATGACTAAAACATATTATTTTTTTTTAAATGACTTAAACACATTATTTTTTTTTTAAAATGGCAATATCATTTTTTTTTTAAAAAAAAGGAAAAGAATTATTTATTTTTTCTCTTTTTGCCTTTTTTGCCAAATCCACTGCTCTTTTTAGTTTCACGAATGGTTTTGATTTGAGCGGATAGCTTAATAAGAATTTCCTTCTTGGATTCTTCGCTGCTTATTATGATTCGTCCTGAGTTTGCATACCATTCTCCAGGGTATGACTTGTCGGTTTCCACAATGAATGTGTATCCTAATCTTTTTGCAGCCTTTTCAATTTCTCTTATTCTAGGTTCTGAAATAGCATATTCGTTGGATATCTTTCTTCCCTGGCTTAAGGACTTGTCCTTGTCCAGATAGATAGGCCATATCATGGTTTCGCTCATAATTTCATCTCTTTTCATATATTTTCATCAATTAGTTTTATTATGATAATTTTTGTTAAAACTTCTTGATTAATTATTTTTTGTTATTATTTGTTTTTTAAAATTGTCAACACATTAATTTGTTATATAAGTTTTTTAAAATCCTTGTCAATTAAGTTATGATTTTTTTAAAAATTCTTACTCGCCGTCGAATTTTTCAAACATAAGCTCCAGCATGTCCCTTACTGTGTAGACTTCCGGACAGATGTAGGATACTCCGTAATTTTCAAGTATCCTTGCAGTAATCGGTCCTATGGAAACAGTTAAAATAGGATCTGACATCTTTTGAGCTATCTTGTCCCAGTCGTCCTCATTTGCAACTTCAAACAGGTTGCTTACAGTAAGAGGGCTGGTGAATATGATTCCATCAATCTCCTCGTTCAAGATCTCGTCAATCAGTTTTTCAATCAAGCTCACATCTTCTGGCATTCCAGACTTATAGCTTTCAGCAAGAATCACTTTCGCACCTCTTTTTTCCAATTCATCTGGTAAAAGAGTCCTTGCAGAATATGTACGAGGTATCCCAACAATCTTGTTATTCAAGTCGATTCTTTCAAATGCTTCAAGCAATCCTTCAGCAGTATAATCTTCTGGAATCAAATCTATAGGGAGCTGGTTATCAATAGCTACTTCTGCAGTTTTATGACCTATTGTTGCAATCTTGCATTTTGAACTAAGCTTGTGCAGGAAGTCAGGATAGAATTTGAAAATGGATTCGATTGAAGTCACCGAGGTTATGATGAGCCAGTCAAGGTTTCCTGCTTCGCTCATCAGATGTTTCAATGAATCTGAGTTGGTTAGCTTGAGTTCAAGTGTCGGCCTTATGACAGTCTCTCCGCCTAGTTCATCTATGATTTTCATTGCAGCTTCAGATCTTTGTGCAGGCCGTGTTATAGCTATTCTTTTCTTATCTCCCATAGTTTTTCACCTTGGATTTTAAAAATTATTGAATGAATTTTTTATATTAATATTATTTTGTATTTTATTAGTTTTAATTTTATTGTTATTTAAAAATGTTTTTTTTAATCCAATAGTTGCAAATAGCAACTTATATATGTAAACTAATTTAAAGTATAATTAATTAAGCTTTTAGGAGAGAATATGGTGAGGGATAATTTATTAGGTTTCGGTTTCATGAGGCTGCCTCTTGTTGATGAGGAGGACAGGACAGTAATCGACTTGGACAGGGTAAATAGGATGGTTGATGCTTATATTGATGCGGGATATGACTATTTCGATACAGGTTACTATTATCATGGGGGAAAGAGCGAAGAGGCAATCAGGGAATGCGTTGTAAAGAGATATCCTCGTGAGAAAATCAAAATAGCAGACAAGCTTCCAGTATTCGCATTGAAAAGCGAAGATGATATGGAGAGGATATTTGAAGAGCAGCTGGAACGCTGCGGCGTTGAATACTTTGACTACTATCTCCTTCACAATCTCGGCCATTTCTCTTACAAAGGGTGGAATGATATTGATTCCTTTGGATTTCTATCCAGATTAAAGGAGGAAGGCAAAGTAAAACATATGGGATTCTCCTTTCATGACAATGCCGAACTGTTGGACGAGGTGCTGACAGCCCATCCGGAAATGGAGTTCGTGCAGCTTCAAATCAATGCCATGGACTGGGAAAACGATGCCATTCAATCAAGGGAGAATTATGAAGTCTGTCTGAAACATGGAAAAAAGGTAATTGTTATGGAGCCTTTCAAGGGAGGCACCATCATTAACATGCCTGAAGAGGCGAGAGCTGTTTTGAAAGAGTGCAATAATGAATCATTGGCTTGGTGGGCTTTGAAGTTCTTTGCTGACTTGGATGATGTGTGCAAGGTTCTAACCGGCGCAAGCAATCTTGAACAGCTGGAGGAGAATATTTCCATAATGAATGACCTGAATCCTTTGAATTCGCTGGAAAAGGAAAAGCTCCAAGAAGCTGTTTGCATTGTCAGAGAGTCCAAATTCATCGAGTGCACGGAATGTGGATACTGCCTGGACGACTGTCCAGTGGCAATTCCAATTCCAAGATACTTAGGCCTTTATAATGATGTGAAGCAGTTTGGAACAACTTATTTCTCTACACAGAGTTTTATTTACAAGTCCTATTCTCAAAAAAATGGTGTGGGAAAGGCTTCTGACTGCACAGAGTGTGAAGCCTGTGTTGAAAACTGCCCTCAGCACTTGGACATTCCAACATTTATGGGTGATGTCAGAGAAATGTTTGAATAATAAAAAACATATTCCTCATTCTCTTTTTTTTACTAATTTTTAATTAATTGGTGTTATTCTAGCATTCCCTTTTTTACTAATTTTTAATTATATGGTGTTTTAATCGTCATTTTAATTTTATATCTATTTTTTATCCTATTCGTTGTGTGATAAGGCATGAGGAACAAACACGATTAAATTGATTATGGATGCTGCTGTAACAAGGCCTATGTCGATCATGTTTGTTATTAGAGGATACATTACGATTACAACCACTAGAAATGCAATAGTCATGATCGCTGCAAATATGCTTTCCACTTTAACATCGCTTTGACTTACGCTGAACATCACATCTTCGCTGTCTTTGCTTACCAGATAGATATAAAATATCAAATACACTCCAAGAGCTATTGCAAAATGCATGTGTGATGCTTTAACATCAATCCAAAATTTTAAAAACATGCAGATGAATAATAATGCGCTTGCAATATAAACAGCATACTTTTGAGTATTTGTAAATTTCTTTCCATCGCTTAACAATTCATTTTTAAAATTCATACTAATAGTATTTTTAAAGTAATATATAATATTTATCAAACAAAGTTAAATTTTTGATTTTTTGTAAAAGATAGTTGTAAAAATAGGTCATTGTATTATTATTTTAAATTAAGTTGTGGATGGTTTGGTTTTTTAAAATTAGCTTAGGTTTAGTGTTTGTGGATGTGGTGTTTAAAAATAGTGAAAATTTAAAAAAATAAGTTAAAGGTATAATTAATCTATACCTTTGATTTCTTTGAAAACATCAATAACATTTCCGATAACAAGTATTGCAGGAGTATTGATCTGTTTGTCTGCAATTGTTCCAAGAGTTCCGAAAACAACTCTCTCATTAGGCATTGTGCCGCTTTCAATCGCACATGCTGGAGTGTTGGGATCTCTGTATTTCATGATTTCCTCAGTATTCTCCTTTATGTTTCCTATTCCCATGAGAATGATGAGGGTGTCTGCAGTATAATCCCATTTCACCTGCTTGTTAGGTTTTGTAGGGTCTTCATGGCCGGTTACAACTGTGAATGAGGTAGCCACTCCTCTATGGGTGATTGGAAAGGCCATGCTGGTTGGTGCGCCGATAGCTGAAGTTACTCCTGGAATGACTTCAAAATCAATGTTGTGCTTTGCAAGTTCCAACAACTCTTCTCCGCCTCTGCCGAATACGAATGGATCTCCTCCTTTGAGCCTTACAACATTTTCATGTTTTTCTGCCTGTTCAACAAGGAGCTCATTGATTTCAGGCTGTTTCTTATAGTGTTCTCCAGCTTTCTTGCCTACATAAATGAGTTCTGCATCATCAGGTGCGTGTTTTAAAATCTCATCGTTGGCAAGATAGTCGTATAATACAACATCTGCCTTGTTAAGTGCCTTTACAGCTTTCAATGTTATTAAATCAGGGTCTCCTGGACCTGCGCCTATTAAATACACTGGCATTTTATCCGTCCTTTTTAATTATTTAATGATGATTAAAGATTTATCGATGTTAGATATGCTTAACATATTGTTTAGTTGTTGTCTAATGTTGTCTTAGATGCTGTTTAATTAATATGTTGTTGTCTAATATTATCTTAGATGCTGTCTAACATGCCTTTGAAGAATTCCAATCCGTCTTTTGAACCTAACAGGCTGGTTGTTGCCCTTTCAGGGTGAGGCATCATTGCCATAACAAGTCCTGATTCATCACAGACTCCTGTTATTGCTTCCATGGAGCCGTTAGGGTTCTTTCCTTCGAATTGAAGAACAATCTGGTCCTGGTCTTTCATGAGGTCGATGTCCTTTGTGTAGAATCTTCCTTCAGCGTGAGCTATCGGGATTTTGATCTTCTGGTTCTTTTCAAAGTTTTTAGTAAATGGAGTTCTGTTTGTGGCGACTTTAAGCTCCACCCATTCGCAGTTGAATTTAGGAACTTCATTTGTAATGAACAATCCAGGCATGAGTCCGATTTCACCAAGAATCTGTGCTCCGTTGCATATTCCTAAAACAGGCTTTTCCTCTTTTACAAGCGCTTTTACTCCATTTATCACAGGAGTGTTGGAAGCTATCGCTCCAGCACGAAGGTAGTCTCCATAGGAGAATCCTCCTGGTATAACAATTCCATCATAATCAGTCAAGTCTTCATTATTCCACCAGATATATTCCGCTTCGCCGCCTGCAAGTTCAATTGCCTTGTAAACATCGCGGTCGCAGTTGGATCCAGGGAATCTAATAATTCCTATTGCCATTTTATCCTCTCTAAAATATGATTAATAATAAGTTCTGATTTGTTTTATTCGCAGCTTCCACAAGTAAAGTCCATTTTGATAAGGGAAATTGTGTAGTTGTGGATGATTGGATTGCATAACAGTTTCTGGCACATGTCGTCTACTTTTGCTCTTGCATCGTCCTCGCTTTCAGCTTCGATTACGAAACTGATGGTATTTGAGGTTTTAGTGCCTTTGACTTCATA
Organism: uncultured Methanobrevibacter sp.; assembly: GCA_900314635.1. Taxonomy (GTDB): domain Archaea; phylum Methanobacteriota; class Methanobacteria; order Methanobacteriales; family Methanobacteriaceae; genus Methanobrevibacter. The sequence goes on along the minus strand of OMVY01000018.1, from coordinate 3,796 downwards.
TCCTAGAAGCGCAAGGGATCTCTGAATGGTAGTTGCTTCTGGATTCAACATTCCTGGTTTAAGAGAAACTTTAACAGTTGTATCAAACATCATTTTAATTCACCTTTGATTTAAATTGAAAATTTTTTTATAATTTGTAATTTTGAGTTTTTCTTTAAAATAAACCTTTTCGGGTTTTATTTTAAATTTTTGTAATTTTGATTATTTTAAATTAAATTTGTAATTTCTAAAATTTAATATTCAGCTATAAATTCCATTTGGCCTTGTCTTCATCTGTAATGATTCTATTGAAGACTTCTTCATAAGCATCGATGACTTCATCGTCCTTTCCTTGTCTGAACAATTCCTTATCAAGCATGTCAAGGGTTTCAGCATCCCATAATCTGCAGCTGTCAGGGCTGATTTCATCTCCCAGGACTATGTTGCCGTCGGCGTCTTTACCGAATTCTATCTTGAAGTCTACGAGAATGATTCCAGCATCCTTGAACATTGCGCTCATGATGTCGTTGACTTTGAGGGCGAGATCTCTGATTTCATCCAGCTCTTCCTTGCTTGCAATTCCAAGGGCAATAGCTATTGCATCGTTTAATGTAGGGTCGTGGAATTCATCTGACTTGAAGTCCATCTGTATGAGAGGAGGATTGAATGGAGCCTTCTCTTCAAATGGGAACTTGCGCACGATGCTTCCAGTTGCGATGTTTCTGACAATCACTTCGATTGGAATCATTTCAAGCTTCTGGGCCTTCATGACGCATGGTTCGACAAGCTCGATCAATTGGGTTTTTACTCCTGCCTCTTCAAGGGTTTCAAATATTTTTGATGAGATGATTGAGTTGAAGTATCCTTTCTGTCCCATGCTTTCCTTTCTTGCTCCGTCTCCAGCGGTCATGTCGTCACGGAATTTCACTATGACTTCGTTTTCGCTTTCGCCTTGGTAGACGCTTTTTGCCTTTCCTTCATAAAGTAAGTTTTCAAAATCCATTTTAATCATCATTTCTAATTTTTATTCCTGAAAACAATCGTAATTGTTTTGCTTTAATGGAATAAGTAATCATATAATTATAATATGTTTTTGTTAGTTGGGTATAAAACTATATGGTTTTTTTAACTAAAGTAGATAATCTAATATTATATTGTCAAACATAAATATTTTATTCTTTTATAAAATCATTCAATATGTATTCAAACATTAATTTTGCTTTTGTTTCGTCACTAATCCCCTCCGTCCCCAGATGTTTCATAAGCATTTAAGAGGTCTGGTGGGGCTATCTCTTTATTAAACTCGCGTTCACGAATTCACCAACTATGAAAGCGAATTCATCTATATTATTATCAGTTATCCCTATCTTATTGCCATAATAATAAGCAAATCCTCTCCATTCCTCATAAGGTGTTGTCATTTCGATATGAGTCTCAGTTTCGGCGAGAAATCAATGATCTCATCAATATATACTTCTTCAATAATAGTATAATCAAACATATTTAACCATCCAATATCCATATTCCTAAAATAACAAAACTCATAAAAAAAGCAAATATTAATGATATTGAGAATCCTTCAAGACTAAATAGGTATTGACCAAATCCACCAGCATAATATGAAAAAATAAAAAAGATTATAAAAATCACTACGAATGTGATTAAGTAGGTTTTCCAAAATCCTCCAAATCTGTCCACGGTATTATGGTATCTTTCTTCTATACTCGGCTTGTTGCGTTTACCGTTGCTGTTCATGTATGGTCGTATATTCTTATAATGTTTTCCTGTTTTGATTCTAACCACCATATCACCTTTATACATATTTTATTCATTTTAATATATAATTTGTTTGCAAAACTATAATAAAAATAATAAGAATAATATTATCTAATAAAACACATAGGGGATGAAATAATGGGTTTATTTGATAAATTTAAAAAACAGGAGTATCATTTTTGTACCGAATGCGGACAGAAAATGAAGAAGGAAATAATTATTTGTCCAAAATGCAATTTTAATCTGAAAACAAAGGAATATGAACGAAGTGCTGAATTAAAAGCCCGCATAGAAAAACTGAAAAATAATGAGTTGTTCAGAGAAGAGATGATAGATGCTATTTTAGAGAAGAATAAAACCAATCCGAACTTGGAGGATATTATTGCTGATATTGAGAAAAAAGCGGAAATGGTTTCTAATACATTGGATAATATTAATATAAAAATTACTAATAATGGAGAAACTATAAAGGAGATTAATATTAAGCCTGATGATTTGAAAAAGGTTATGAAAAAAACAGAACCTGTTGAATTACCATTTGAAATCAAGGAAGAAGTCTTATCAATGAATATTAGATCTGGCAGGAAGTTGTCTGAAGAGATTGATAGTTTATTAACTCATCCTAATATTTCTAAAGAAGGTAAGATTGACATGATTTATTCAGACATATTTAATATAGCTCTTGATTACGAGAATAAAGGTGATTTTGATAATGCGATAATAGCGTATGAAGAAGCTATCAGGATTGGCGCGGATGCTCCAATAGATTTTATCAATTTAGCAAATATTTATCGCAAACTAAGACAATGGGATGATGAAATAAGAATATGTGAAATAGCTGTTGAGCAGATAGGTAGTATTCATCCGGGTAAATTTGATTCCAGCATTTTTGAAAGAAGGAAAAAACTGATAATGGATTTCAAGACCCATGAAAATGATGAGGAGGATATCATATCACAATTTTTTGATTTCGAAACAGGAGATGAATTAAAGCTTGATATTCATAGAAGATTGAAAGCATTGGATTTCAATGATGTTGAGAAAACCAATGAGCTTGTCTCAATCGTGGATTACTTATCAAGGAATAATATCGGCAATGACAAGTGCTTGGCTTATTATAATAGGGTTTTCGGCGAAGTTGCCTTGTTTAATGATGATAAGCAGAATGCTTATGAGTATTTTGAAAAAGCATTGGAGTTGGATCCTAAAGTAGGTGTTAAGAGACAATATAATAAATTAAAAAAAGAGTTAAAAGTTAATTAATTTTATATGTATTCTTCGATTAATCCATGTATGATTTCCGGGATATAAACTCTATAAAAACAAGCCCCCTAACATCTTTTGCTTATATCTTAAATAAAAAGGGGGTTTCATTTTATTTTTATGTTTATATGGATTATAATGTATTTTTGAACCATAAAATGTATTTCTTCTTTTTTTCAGCCATTTTAGCAATACTTTCTTTGTGTGTGCTGTTTCTCTTAGTTTAGCCATTTTCGTTTAGTATTTTGTTTTTTGTAGTTATCATATTCTTCTTCAGATAAAATCTTTTTTAATCTACCCATAACATCGCTATTAGAACAATTCAATAATCTGCCGATTTCAACTGAATTATATCCTAGTTTAGCATAATATGATATATCTTCATTTTTAATATTGGGGTTGTTATGGTCATAATTTTTAGCACCCCTACTTTGTTTTGTTTTTTTTATTTTTTCATAATCATCGCTCAATTTTTTTTTTTTTTAATCTATGATTGATGATGCGGCGACTGAAACCAAAGATTTCTGCTAACTGATGGACAGGTAGTTTTGAAGATAATATTCTTTTAATAAGTTATTGGGAATATCATTTCTTCACATTCCATGATTTCGTTGGAATTATTTGGGCAAACATGAATTCCTCCATCACAGATATTGTAACAAAAACCCTTTGCTTTCACGGGACTGTATCAAACTTGAGTGATTTTAAAAAATAGTATTTTTTTGTTAAAACTTTTTTTCTTCGTTAAATTGTTTATTTTTTGAAAATAAGGATAGAA
>OMVY01000034.1 GCA_900314635.1 uncultured Methanobrevibacter sp. | reverse complement strand
CTGAGCTAATGCTGAATTTTTTATTATGCGGAACTTTTTAAGCCGTTCAAATTTAAGGGGTAAATTTAAGGCAAAGTTCCGCATTAGTGTTTTTTGCGTTATTCCTTTTAAAGCTATCTCAGTCCAAACATTTTGATGATTTCATCTTCATCATTCCACTCGGGTTCCTCAATAGAATTAGAATCAATTTCAATAATTTCCCTCATCTGTTCTATAGACATTTTTGCATAAATTTTAGTTGTATCGATTCCTGAATGACCCAACATTCTTGAAATTTGTTCTAGCGGAATCCCGCTTTGATAAAGATGAGTGGCTCGTGAGCGCCTAAAAATATGTGGGTGAACAGACTCTGGTAGATCCAAATTCCTTTCTTTAAGTCTTTTAGCCACTTTTTTGATGATTTTTTGAACTGATGAAGCTGTTATATGATTTACTTGATTATTTATAATGGTATAAAACAAATATTCGCTTTCATTATTAGAATGATATAATCTAATATAGTTATTCAAATGTTCAGTCGCTCGAGTACTGAGTACAATTATCCTTTCTTTATCGCCTTTACCAGCTATATATATTATCTTAACTCCATTTTTTGTATCAATATCATTCATTCTAATATTGATTAATTCTGAAACACGGACAGCACAGTCATAAAGAATGATCATCATCATTTGATTTCTAATTCCTTTTCTGTCTTCGCCTGCACACTCTATAATCTGGCTAAGCATATTCTCATCTAACACTGGCCTAATTAATTTTGAAACCTTTATAGGAGGAATATGGCTGATTTTGGTATAAATCCCAAGATAGGTGTTATCACATTCAGCTATATATTTCATATAGGATTTAATGACAGTGACTCTCTGATTAATCGTAGAGCTTTCATAATCCTTCTTAAGGTAGCTGATATAGTCTAATACAATTTCAACTGTAAGATCTGTTACTTTAAACCGAGTAATGCTCATACCTTTGTTTACACTTAGAAACCTTCTAAAAATCGTGAGTGCATCTCTATAGCTTTCAACTGTATGTCTGCTACGAGAAAGGGCTTTTGTAAGATATGTATCGAGATAGTCAGTCACTCTGCTGAAAAATAATTCACCACTCCATTCTTTTTTCATCATGCTTTACCTCCGGATATACATCTTTTGTCTTTTTTTGAATTATTTCATAGCTTTCAAAAACCATATGATAATAATACATTGTTTCATTGAGTCCCTTATGACCAAGTTGATTTTCAAGATAGGGCATTAACTCATTAAGATCACGACCTGAGCTCACCCAATCGTTTATAATGTGTACCGTAAATGAGTGACGAAGTGAATGTGGGACAGGATAATGGCTGCCTTCGAAGCCGCCAATAGTCTTAACCGCCTTTTTAAAATAATGATCAACAACACTTTTAAGAATGTGATTAGTTGATATCGAATTTGGAAAAAGCCATGTTTCAAATAAGCCGTCTGATTTCATTTTTTTCATATATTTTTTTAGAAGGTCAGCGGTACTTGCACTGATATATGCGTATCGTGATTTGAGGTTTTTCGAATCACGTATGTGAATTCTTCGGTTCTCCATATCAATATCATTAATTTTGATATTGCATGCTTCTCCAATCCGAAGCCCGCTTGTATACATCAGCTTTAAAATTGCCGGGATCATATATCGATAATGCTTAGTCCGTATTCCTAAACAGTATTTATCAATGCCACGGAAAAAGCTTGGCATGTCATCGCGATCAAATACAAATGGCATATTCTTCTCTGGTTTTACATAATTAGTAGAAATATGAGCATCGATCCCACAGGCGTTGAGATATTTGCAAAAGCCACGAACAGTTCGTATTCTAAGACTTTGACCAACCTTTGTCTCAGTTAATCTTTTTTCGTCCCATTTATCGATTATTTCCTTGCTCAAAACGTTTTTCTCATAACAATTCTTATATAGAAAATCATCGAAATCATAAAGCGTATTAAGGGAAGCAGCTTTATAGTTATTTGCAATACGAAAGTTAATATAATCTTCGATGTATTCTCTATAAATGCTTTTATTCGACATTTTTTAACACCCCCAGATCTATTTCCTTAAGTTCAAGTGTACAGTATGCCATCTTTTTTTCATCAAGTGATAAGTATTTCCTGACTGTTTCAGTTCCCTCATGTCCTAACGCAAGTGCAACTTCCTCAACCGATCGTCCCTTCTGCAACAGCTTTGTCGCAAATGTCCGCCTTAGTTCGTGGAATCCCTTAGGAGCCTTTATTCCAATATTCTTTTCCATTCTTTTCAGAGCATTTTGTGCAGAAGTTCTGTCGATTGGTTGATACGGTGCTTTAGATGTCAGAAAAACATATTCCGAATCGCTTTCGGGACGTGCATATTTTAGATATTTATAAATTGCATTAGCTGTATCCACAGAAAGATTAGTTATAATCTCTTTCTGAGTTTTTGACTGAATGAGTCTGATAGACATATCCTTAAATGAAATGTTACTAAACTTTAATGAGACAATATCAATGGCTCTAAGACCTGTTCTAATGGTAATAAGATAGATTGCATAATCCCTGTAATCAATCGCTCTTGTAAAATAAAGAGTGTAGTTTTGTGCTGCTTCCAGAAATGGATCATTATTTAAATTAATAACTTTCTGTGGGACCCTTGAACCAGATAAAAATATCGACATAAAGAGTGGCTTCATTCCATGATACTCATGCATGTATTTAAGAAATGATTTTACTCTAACCAAATAGGCATTCTTTCCTTCAGCAGTTTTATGACTGTCATTTTCGTTAAATGATTTTAAAGCAGATTCATCAATTTCATCATATGATTGAATGCCAATAAAATTCATGTGATTAAGAAATCGTGCAAGGCAATTTTTATCCATATTAATTGTGTTTTTTGTATTATAACCTAGCAAAGTTCTGTACGAAATGTATTTATCTGCCATTTCTTTTGACCAAAGTGGAATATCGTCATAATGTGTCCTATAGCTGTTTTTAGCAGTAAAGGTTATTATTCCCTCTGTGACTATTTCATGATATCTAAGCATTATGAGGCGGTATTCATGAAATGATGCATATATTTTCTTCACCACATTATTAATCCAGTATTCTATTGATTCTTCAGCTGCAGATAAATGATAAAACTCTATAAAAATCCTAAATTTATCAACAGCTGGCAGCTTATTGCCTTCGAATCCTCCGTAACAGCGTTTATATTGAGCATCTTTATATAATTGCTTTAATTTAATGACGTATTCATTTTTAAAATATTCTTTATAGTCATAATTATCGTTTTTGAGATTACTTGGTATCTTTATTTGATGCATTAATTCTTTCATAATCACAAAATAATCATGATATTCCTTGGTGAGAAATTGTCCCAAAGTATTATTTATGACTCCGAAGTTAGCGCAGTATTCAAGAAACAATCTTACTTTTATAATACGTTGATAAAAGCTTGGACATTCACCGCGGATAGAAAATTGTATATTATAATATTCATCAAGTTGATCATAGTTTAACTCTTCAATGGAAGGTGCAAACGGTGTTATGATATAAACGAATTCAAGAAGAATATATTTGACATAATTAAAATAAGATTCCGTCCATTTTCTCGAACTTAAATATTCATTAAGTATTGCACATTGTATGTTGTCTTCCAAAAAAGCTCTTGGAGATAAGCCGCATCCATCTTTTGTGACAATAAATACACCGTAATCTAAATAGTTAAATATCGTATTGATTAATACTTTGATAGCATCTGTTAAATATCCAGGAATTGTAAGGCTGGATGCCCATGTATTGCAATTTTCGAAAGTAATATCATTTGTAGAATTAAAATATTCCTTTAAATAATCCGACGCCTTTGTATACTTTGATTTCATAGTTTCATTTTTATTATAGGAATGAAAAATGAGCTTCATTGATTCGGATAAAGCGTTAAAAAACTTTGTTTTCTTTTTAATCAACCTTCTTTCTATGTATATTTATTTTGAACGAAATACCCTAGCTATTACGTAGCAAACATATATGAACTAAAGATGAATAATGTAGAAAAACAAAATAAAAAAAGCCAATAAGTAAGGCTTTATCACAAAGTTCCGCATAATAAAAAATTCGGCATTATGCGCA
>OMVY01000006.1 GCA_900314635.1 uncultured Methanobrevibacter sp. | reverse complement strand
AACCAGCCTTTATGGAAAACTGCTTGATCTCGTTGAAGACAAGGATTATTTTGTAATAACCACAAACGTGGACGACCAGTTCTTCAAAACAGGATTTGATTCCGACAGGGTCTTTGCAACTCAGGGAACATATGCCAAAATACAGTGTGCGAATGCATGCCATGACACATTATATGATGATGCGGATTTCGTTCATGAATGCCTTGAAAAAACAGATGCTGATTTGAAGATTCCAAGCGATCTTGTGCCTGTATGTCCAGTATGCGGCAGAGAAATGGTGCCTTATCTAAGGTCTGATGACAAGTTCATAGAAGATGAGGAGTGGCACGTTCACAGCGATGCATATCATAATTTTGTTTTGGATGCTAAATACGACAAGACCCTCCTTCTTGAATTTGGAGTGGGATTCAATACTCCTATCATAATAAGGCTTCCTTTTGATGCCTATAACATGAATTTCAAGAACTGGAATCTTGCAAGGTTCAACAGGTCACACCTTGAGTATTCTGTAAATATCGAGGGAAGGTATCATCTTTATCCCCTTGAAGCATCTTCAAGAATTCCAGATGGCATAATGGATAGCTATTTGCCATTTGATGAGGATATTGAATGCATTATCGACAAACTGCTTGAATAATTATTCCAAATCATTATTCTATTTAAATTTAATTAATTATTTTGACCTTTTAAAGGTTTATCCTTATTTTTTAATTTTATTCATTATTTTAACCTATTTTTTACGCAATCCTTTATAATGAGAATGATTTAGAAAATTTTATATATTGTCTGATTTATATTATAAATCATATTAATTAATATGGATTTAATGATTTATGCATCATTAATTTTATTAATTAATTAATATTTGGGGTAAAATTAATCTTTATGACTAATTGTGATATGTATGGTTTAAATCGTCTAATTTGTATTTTAGCGATATAGATTTAGTCAATGGATTTAATTAATGTCAATTAAATTTATTAATTTTATTTTTTGATTTTTTTAAGAAATTAATTCCAGTATTGATTTTTAGTCCTTTAAGCAGGGCTTTTCTCAATTAAGGCTCGAGATTTTAAATCATCTGCATGGAAATTGAAAATTTATGATGTTAATATTTTAATTGACTGTCATGCCTCATTTTGGAGGAATTTTTTTGCAGAAATTAAATAAGACAATATTTTTAATTACTATTGTTTTAGTTTTCCTGTTTTGCTTTACTGCAGTATCTGCTAATGATGAGGCTTCCATTATAGGTGATTCCTCATCCACAGATGATATCGCGGTAGCAGATGTGGCAGTGGATGCAAGCGGGGATGCTCAAACGATTGATAATGATGTGTCATATGAAGCTGATGGCATAATTGTCAATGATACTGGCGACTCAGATAAGAACACTAAGACGGTTCTTGGTTCCGGTCCATTAGCGGAAGGTGGAACCAATTCTTTCACTAATCTTGCCAATAGTATTGAAAATGCCGGAAGCTATCTGCCATTAAGCGGCAATTATGCATATGACAGCACATTAGACACTGCGTATGTTGATGGAATAACCATCAGCAAGGACATTACCATTAATGGTGGGGGAACTACCATAATTAGTGGAAATGACCTCTCAAGAATCTTTAAAATCGAGAATGGCTGCAGTGTGGTTTTACTGGATGTCACCTTTATCAACGGTAAGGCTGACAATGGAGGAGCCATTTACAATGACGGCAATCTCGTTCTTAAGGATTGTGAATTTAGAGATAATTCTGCGGACTACGGAGCAGCAATCTATAACACCGAAAACGGTGTTTTAACTGGTGATGCGGATTTCACTGATAATGTTGCTGTATACCGTGGCGGAGGAATCTACTCCGAAGGAGTCGTGGATTTATCTGATTCTGTATTCGATAGCAATGACATAAGCTACAGAGCTAAAAACGATGATAACGGTGGAGCTGCAATATATAATAACGGCGGAACATGCAATCTAGACAATGTTAAAGTTACAAATAATATTAAGAACATTGTCATACGTAACGGCAATGCCGGCGACTTGATCAATGCAGCAGTATTCTCCAGTGGCCGCCTTTACATCACTGACTCCTACATCGCTAACAACAGCGGTTCTTATGGTGGAGGAGTTTTCGTAAGCGGTGATGAAACATTCACTGTATCCGGCACTACTTTTGAAAACAACATGGCTACATTCGGTGCTGCAATCTATGATTATGGGGCAGCCATCATTGTGGAGAACTGTATTTTCAATGAAAACCACTGTGAGGGAGTGGGAAGTGCAGGTACTTCCAACACTCAAGCAGGTGCGATTTTGGTCATGAGCGAAGGAGCTTCCGCAACTATCGTCGAGTCTAGCTTCAAAAAGAACTCTGCAAATACAGGTGGTGCTATAAGCATTAGCCAGGCAAGTGGTGATGTTTTAATCAATGGCTGTGAATTCACCGAAAACACTGCTTCCTATGAAGGAGGAGCAATTTACAATTACATTGCAGATGGCGCTCAATTATCAGTCAGGAATTCCACTTTCACTGACAATACTGCAGCAAGCTGGGGAGATGCAATCTCCAATGATGCAGGCTTGAAATGGGAAGCAAATACCATAAGCGGTGATGCAAACACTGCCATAGGCAACTGGCTGGGAACTTTTGACACTAATGTGAAAGTAACCATTCTGGATGGTCTCGCACATACTGTTACAAGTCCTGTGTATGAACTGACTGCAACTGTCACTGATGACAGCAACAATCCTCTCATGGACCATAATTTCGCCTTCAAAATCGGCGAGGATGAGGTTCCAGCTACTTACTACGCTTCAGAGGGTGTTTACAAAGCAACCTACACCTTCAGGCAACCTGGCACCTACACCATTTCCACAGGCAGCTATGAAGATGCAGACATAACTACCAGCGTTGTCACTTTTGAAAGTCCGTTAAGCACATTGCAAGATTTAATTGATGAGGCTATCGCAAATGGCGAGAGCTCTTTGGAATTAGACTATGGCTTTGCATACATTGAAAGTCATGATGCAGCAGCTGCGGCAACAGGAATTGTAATTCTTAGTGATTTTACAATTATTGGTAATGGCGTCACCATCGACGGAGATCACGCTTCAAGAATCTTCACTGTAAATGGAGGAACCCTTACATTAAGCAATGTGGTCCTTGCAAATGGTAAGGCTGATGATGGTGCGGCAGTCTATCTTGCTTCAGACGCCAAATTGGATGCCACCTCAACCACATTTAAAGATAATGTAGCTACTTACAGCGGTGGAGCTATTTACACTGAAGGCGGAGAAATTGTTCTCACAGACTCATTAATTGACAATAATGATGTTGAAGATACAACTAAGAACAATGGCACAGGTGGAGCGGCCATATTTGCTAAAAACGCTCAAGTTACCTTGGTCAACACTAATGTTACCAACAATGGCAGAAGAGAGCTTGACCGTACTAATCTGGATTTGGTTGATGCTGTTGTAACCCTTAAGAACACAGATGCAGAAATCACCGGGGGTTTATTCGAAAACAACACCGGAATCTACGGTGGGGCCATATATGCCGACGGAAATAATGAAACCACATTGACTGTCACAGGCGCTACATTCAATAACAACAAGGCGTATAATGGAGCTGCTATTGACATCAATAACATGAAAACTTCCATATCCGGTTCAACCTTCACCAACAACTCGTAGTCGGTCCTGGAAGCACTGGATATTATGCTGCCGGAGGCGCAATCGCTGCTTCTGGAGGCGGCTCTTTTGCATTAGAGGATTCCATTTTCACTGCCAACATGGCTACCGGTGAAGGCGCATGGGCAGGAGCTGTGGCTGTAGGTTTGGAAAACAACAATTCCGCTTCAATCACAGGCTGTACCTTCTCAGGCAACACCGCTACCGACAAGGCTGATTCAATCTTTAACTATGGATACCTGTCTTTAAGCGGAAACACCATGGACACTTTCATAGATCTTAACGGAAAGCTCAACTCCCAGGTGAATATTGTAATCAATGGAAACACAACTTACACTGCAGAAGCATTTGATATTTTCACTGCGGAAGTCAGCGTAACAGATGATAATGGAAACGTCATCAGAGTAAACGGCGATAAGATAGGAATGTATGCTAGCTGTTATGCTATTGCAGGCAACGTTCCTAAGCCTGTATTCGATGAGGCTACAGGATTATACAAGTCTTCATTCGCTCTAAGCAAATCCGGCGCCATCAACATGGGTAATTTAAGAGCCACATTCCCTTATGTGGATGCTGCAAATGTTGTTGTCAAGGGTGCTTATGTGAATGTGACTCCAGCTGCAAGAGTTCTTGTAGTGACTTATGATAATATCACCTATCCTGGAGTCCTTACTGTAAGCGTAAGCACAACTCGTGAAAAGGATGGGGCTGTTGTAAACCCTACTGTCAAGATAACCATCAATGGCGTAACCAAATCCATTTCTGTAAAGAATGGTGTTGGAAGCGTTACATTTGAAGGCCTCGCAGCGAACGACTATGTCATAAACGCATCCATAGCAGGCACTGCATCTTACAAGCCTGTCGAGCAGTTATACAATTTGACTGTATTTGAAAAGCAGGGAACCTTCAAAGATCTGCAGCAAAAAATAGATAATGCAGAGGCAGGTTCAACTATCAATCTGGCTTATGACATTGCTTATGATGCTGAATATGATGGAGATGGACTCATAGAGGGCATTATTGTAAATAAATCCATAGTCATAGCAGGTGAGGAAGGCATTGAAATCTGTGGTAGTGACTTGGCTAGAGTATTCAAAGTAACTGACGGTGCAACACTAACCTTGAATGATGTAACCATTTGCGATGGTGCAGCAGAAAAAGGTGCTAGTGTCTATGTCGACTCTGGATCCGCTTTGAATGCTGATGGCGTTATCTTCACTAACAACGTGGCAGTTCTTCGTGGTGGTGCTATCTACTCTGAAGGCACTGTCGAAATAAAAGATTCCACTATTCAAGAGAACTACATCTCTAAAAGAGATGGAGCTGGTAGTGAGAATAAAGGTGGAGCAGCTATCTATAACAATGGAGGAGTAACTACTTTAGACAATGTTCAAGTAATAGATAACCTTAAAGACTATGTAAATGGCAATGTCCTTAATGGGGCTATTGTAGCTAATGGTACAACCAGTATTAAGAATTCATACTTCAAAAACAATAAAGGACGTTATGGAGGAGCTTTAACACAAACTGATACAGATAAAACTTTAACTGTAGAGAACACCACTTTCGAGGATAATGAAGCAATTTTCGGTGCTGCTATCTATGACAATGAGGGTTCACTTGTTGTAAAAGACTGTAAATTCTACAACAATACCGGTATTGGTCCTGGAAGTGCTGGTACTTCAAGCAGTCAAGGTGGTGCAATACTGGTCATGGGTGAGGCTGCTGCGGATATTTCCGGTTCAGAATTCATCAACAACACAGCTGATTTAGGTGGTGCTGTAGCAATATCCAGTGGAGCTACTGGTACTTTCACTATTGACAACTGTGATTTCATTGAAAACACTGCTAACAATTATGGTGGAGCAATATATCAATACACTGATGAGAGTTCTATTGTAATTTCAGATTCCGACTTTACTAAAAATTTAGCTATTGCTGGAGGAGCTATTTTTACAAGTGTTGGTGGCGAATTGGCTGTTGAAGATTCCACTTTCACTGAAAATGAAGCTGCTGCAAATAATTTTGGCGGTGCTATTTACACTCAATCCGATGCATCAGTTACCGGTTCTACTTTCACTGATAATGTTGGTGCTGGCTATGGTAATGCACTTTTCTCTCAAATAGCTGGTACTACTTTGGTATGGTCACAAAACACTGTTACCGGTAATGATGGCAAAGCTCAAGTCAGAACACAATCTGGTGTAATTTTAGAGTCCCCATTAAAAGTCAAGATATTAAATAATGATACTGTAAACATCCATATGGCTCCTTATAACATTACTGCTGTTGTAACTGATGATATGGATAATGTAATTATCAATATGGCATTCAGATTTAAAGTTGGCGAGACTGAAGTAACTGGCATCAGCATAAGTGGCGCAACCGGAATTTACCAAACCGAGTTCACTCCTACTGAAACAGGCACATTTGTAGTGTCTACAAATCTCCAAGATGCTGATGAAGTCCAAACTGGAGTTTTAAACATTTACAGATCCTTAACCGACCTTAAAAACCTGATTGATAATGCTGAAGAAGGAGCGGTCATTGAATTGGATGGCGACTACTCCTACATTGACGAGTTTGATGCCGACCTTGTAGATGGTATTGCAATCGACAAGAGTGTAACCATTAATGGTAATGATTATGTAATTAGCGGTAGCGACACAGCAAGATTATTCCATGTGGCTGAAGGAAAAACATTAACATTAAACAATGTTACTCTCACCGAAGCAAAAGCTGACAAAGGTGCTGCTGTTTATGTTGATGCTGGAGCTGCATTGAATGCTAACAATGTAAACTTCACTGACAACACCGCTACTTATCGTGGTGGTGCAATCTACTCCGAGGGTACTGTGAATGTTGATACCGCTGTATTTGACGGCAATGACATTACTTTCAGAACTAAAAACGATGATAATGGTGGAGCAGCAATCTACAACTTAAACGGCGTGCTTAATGTAAACAAAGCCAACATAACCAGCAACCTGAAGAATATTGTCATCCGTAATGGCAATGCCGGTGACTTATTGGTAGGTGTAGTTGTAAGCTCTGGTGAAACAACTATTACAGATTCATACTTCGCAAACAACACAGGTTCCTGGGGTGGAGCAATCAGTTCACTCGGCTACTTGAACAGCAATCCTTACACCTTGACCGTTACTGGAACAACCTTTGAAGGAAACAACGCTACATTTGGTGGAGCCATCTTTGTAGAAAGTTCCAACCTTGTTGTAGATGATTGTACTTTCATTGAAAACTCAGGTGTCGGTGTGGGAAGTTCTGGAACTTCCAATACTCAAGGTGGAGCTATTGTAGTCTTCCCTAATGGCGCTAAAGCCACTATTACCGGTTCCAACTTCACTTCTAACTCTGCTAATGTTGGTGGTGCGGTAAGTCTTGCTGGTGTGGATCAGGATAGTTTAATTGATGACTGTATTTTCACTGACAACACTGCTAGTGATGGTGGTGCGGTCTACCTTTGGACCGGCGGCGATGCTGCTGTAACTGTAAAAGACTCCATTTTCTCAGGCAATACTGCTGGCTGGGGTAATGCTATCTCAACCGACGGTGCATTGAAACTGGAAGGAAACACAATAAGCACTACAAGCGCTGACATAGGTAACTATTATGGCTCTATTGAATCTAAAGTTATTGTACAAATATTAGGAAACGACACTACCGAAGGCGCTGGAATTGTAGAGGCTACATTTGGCGAAACCGTTCCTATTTATGCTGTCATTACTGATGACAATGGAAACTTAATCAAAGATATTTCATTAGTATTCACAATATCCAGCAATGCTGGAACTAAATCAGTGGAAGCAACCTATAATGATGACACTAACAAGTACGAAGCCGAATACGATATTGAATCCGCAGGTAAAAATTTAGTATCTATCACCTCCTCTGCTGATGAGTTCTTAGTAATCAATACTGGACTTATTGATGTAGCTAAAGAAGATGTAACCTTAACTATAAATGTTGAAGATATTCATGAAGGACAAAAAGCTGTTGTAACTGGTCAGATCATTGGTATTGATGATACTGGTATTGCAGCTGACATAATTGTTGTAGTAAACGATGTAGATTACAATATAACAACCACTGTAGAAGAAAACGGTACATTCTCCTTTGAAATTCCTGACTTAACTGCTGGAAACTATGGAGCATTTGCTATTTTCCTTGGTGATAACAACTACAACTATGGATATGCAAGTGACTTATTCAATGTAAAAGAAAGACAATTAGCTGTCGTAATTACTAACTTGGATGACTTACAAAACTTCGTCTATGGAGATCAGGTAACTCTTGACTTTACTGTAACCGATGCTATCACTGGTGAAGCAGTTACCGGTGCAGACATATTAATCACTAATTATGACGATGCAGATATTTCCTACAAAGATGAAGAAGGTAACTATCAAGTAAACTTAGGCATGTTAAAACCTGGTGATTATGAATTATCCGCATTCTTCAAAGTAGAAGGATATGAACCATTAACCTATGAACCTATCAATGTAAAAGTATCCAAAGCGGATATTGATGTAATCGTTAACAGAATCAACGATACCATCACATATGGTCAAGATGAAACAATCTTTGTAGGTACAAACAACACTGCATTTGAAGGAACCATTAGTATAACATTAATCAATTATTACAATGGCACAGAAATTGTAAGCTTTAATGTTACATTAGACCCTGAAGATGATGTTGTACAAGAACTTGGCGGATTATTAGTCGATCTTTCAGATTTAAATGCTGGCAAATACAATATTACTGCTGAATTTGAAGGAAATGACGGATACAATGCAGATGAAGTAACTATCCAAGAACCATATAATACCTTCGAAGTTAAAAAAGCAGGAACAATTTTAATAATTGAAGTTCCTTCTGTAAATGCTGGTGACGATATTCCTATAAGTGTCTTATTATATGATGAGTTTAACAACCCAATCAGCGGAGATGTTTATCTTGAAGTTCCAGGTATTGAAACTCCTCTGGTTGTTGAGGTAGTGAATGGAGAAGGTGAATTAACTGTCACAAATACTTTAGCTAGAAATACCGATTATGAAGTAACTGCAGTGTTCAGATCCACTACAAACTATGAAGCAAGTGATGATTCTGATAAATTCGATGTAATTGGATTACACACTGGAATCATAATTGAACCTGTTGAAGACATATCATATGGTACTGAAACTGAAGGCACATTCACTATTGTAGATGGAGAAGGTAATCCTATTGCTGACTTCGATGAAGACATGATAACCGTAACTGTTGATGACACTCCTGTGGATGTAATTATCAGAGACGGCGTCGGAACTTACACAATTCCTGCAAACTTGGCTGTAGGTCCTCATACTGTTACTGTAGTATTTGTTGGTGACAACAAATATGCTGGCAGTGATGCTACTGCTACTGTTGTTGTTAATCAGGCAAGTTCTCTTGTGACCATTACAGCTCCTAGTGAGATCGTTTATGGTGATGCTTTGACTGTTGATACTGCACTTACATCTGATGGTCAGGCTATTACTGGTGATGTTGCTGTTGTTGTTACTGATGCTGAGGGTAATGTTGTAGATGATTTAAGCAAACTTGATTCTGGAGTATACACTATTACTGCTACATTTGCTGGTAATGACAATTACTTAGGTAGTGATGCTACTGCTACTGTTGTTGTTAAGCAAGCAACTTCTCTTGTAACCATTACTGCTCCTAGCGAGATAACTTATGGTGATGAGCTGACTGTTGATACTGCGCTTACTTCTGGTGGCGAGATTATTGCTGGTGATGTTGCTGTTGTTGTCAAGGATGAGGGTGGCAATGTTGTAGATGATTTAACCAAGCTTGGTGCTGGTTCATACACTATTAAGGCTGCATTTGCTGGCAATGACAACTACATTGGAAGTGATGCTACTGCTACTGTTGTTGTTAATCAGGCAAGTTCTGTTGTGACCATTACTGCTCCTAGTGAGATTACTTATGGTGATGAGCTGACTGTTGGTACTGAGCTTACTTCTGGTGGCGAGGTTATTGATGGTGTTGTTGCTGTTGTTGTCAAGGATGCTGATGGTGTTGTTGTGGATGATTTAAGCAAGCTTGATGCTGGTTCATACACTATTAAGGCTGCATTTGCTGGTAATGACAACTACATTGGAAGTGAGGCTACTGCAACTGTTGTTGTAAATCCTGCTGATGTGGAAGTAAGCGTAAGCGTTGCTCAACCTATCGCTTATGGTGAAAACGCTACCGTGACAATTACTGTCACCACACCTGCTGGTGAAAAATTGAACGAAGTTGTTGATGTTTACGGCCTCCCTGGTGTTGAAACAGTTACCCTTGCAGATGGAACTGTAACATTTGATGTTCCTAATTTGGATGCTCGCGAGTACACAATATGGGTAAAATTCCTAGAAACTCAAAACTATGCTGCTTCATCAAGCAACATTCTTGTATTCACTGTAGATCAGGCTGTTCCTGTTATCACTGTATATGATTCAACTACTGAATATGGTGTTGCAGGTACTGTGAATGTTACTAGTGATGTTTCAGGATATTATTATGTGACTATTAATGGAGTTACAACTATTATTGAAATTGCTGCTGGATCTAATTCCAGTGTAGCAGGTCCTAGCGATGTCGTTCCAGGTTCATATGATGTGACTGTTGCATATAAGGAAACCACAAATTATGCTGCATCAAGCAAGGTATTCGAAGGCAAATATGTTGTAACCAAGAAGGAAGAAACTGTAGTGTTATCTGTAAATGATGTCAGCTGTGCTGAAATTCCTTCTGTAAGCAGCAATGCTCCTGATTATCTTGATGAAAATGTTGTATATATGGTTTATGATAAGAACGGTGTTGAAGTATACAGAACAGAGGCTGCCAAATTAACTGATGTAACTGCCCTCAAGGCTTTAGCTGAAGGCACTTACACTGTTGCTGCAGAGTATGTTGATGAATTGTATGATGTTGAATTTGTTCCAGCTGAATTTAAAGTAAGCAAGGCTGATTCCAAAATAACCATAACTGCTCCTAGTGAGATTACTTATGGCGATGAGCTGACTGTTGGTACTGAGCTTACTTCTGGCGGCGAGGTTATTGATGGTGTTGTTGCTGTTGTTGTTACTGATGCTGAGGGTAATGTTGTTGATTTAAGCAAGCTTGATGCTGGAGTATACGCTATTACTGCTACATTTGATGGTGATGATGTGTACGCTGGAACCGAGGCTACTGCTACTGTTGTTGTTAAACAAGCAGAATCTTCTATTGTTGTTAGCCCTATTCCTGAAATTAATGCTGGAGAAACTCAAAGCATTACTGTTACTGTTGGTCCTGAAGGTGTTGATGGTACTGTTAAAGTAATCGTAACAGGTGAAGGATACAGCTTCACTCATGAGTATGCAGTATCCGAGTTGGCAGAACCTATTACATTGTCTGACTTGCCTGCTGGCGATTATTCCATAAATGCAATATTCAATGTTGGTTCAAATTATGAATTGTCCACTGCTAGCGCAGTCTTTACAGTTAAATCAACTGATGTTTCCGCTAAGGTAAATGCAACATTTATCAACTTTGGTGAAAATGTGACAGTAACTATTGAAGGCATGCCTGGAGATGTTCCTGTAAGCGATCTCAATATTACTGACAACGGCAAGGAGATTGCTGTTACACTTAACGGCAATGAGTTTGTCTATGCTCCTGCTGAATCAGGTGACCACGTCATTGCAATCAATTATAATGGTACTGCATATGATAAATTCTATGCTGAAACCAGCTTCACTGTGGCACCTGAAGGCGAATATACTGTGATTCCTGCTAATAATAGTGCTGAAGCAGTACAAGAAGCTATCAATAATGCTCCTGCTGGCGCAACTATTAAACTGGCAGAAAACACTACTTATGACTTGGCAGGTATTGAAATCAACAACAATGTAACCATTGTTGGTGGAGAAGGAACTGTAATCAGAGTTCCTGCTGGACAGTCAAGCGCATTTGTTGCTGCTGCCAACGCTAGTGATGTAATCATCAGGAATGTTAAATTTGTAGCTACAAGCGACAATCAGAGCCTGCTTTCAGTAACTCCAAATGATCTTGGAGCTGGAATTTCACAAGTTCCTGCAATCACAATTGAAAATGTGACCGCAATTCCTGCTGAAGGTGTAAATGAAAGCACAATTTCCCTGCTTAATCTAAACACTAATGCAAATCCATTCAAGCCAAGCAGCGATGTATCCATCAGCAAGAATATCATCGCATCTGGTGTGAACTCCTTGAAAACCAATGCATCTGCATTATCAGGCAATGTTGCTCTTAAGAAGGCAGTTAAAACCACACTTGCTGGTGCAAACACCCAGAAAGTATATGCAATTCCATATAAGGCTGCAAAATCCGGCAAGTACTACTCTGTCACACTCAAGGATGCAAATGGAAATGTTCTAGCAGGCAAGAATGTCAGATTCACTTTTGCTGGCAAGACCTACAATGTGAAAACCAATGAAAAAGGCGTTGCCAAACTTGCCATAAACATCTACAAGCCAGGTACATACAAGCTTGCTGTCAGTTTCGCAGGCGAATCAACACTCGGTGCTTCAAGCAAACAGGCTACAATAAAAATCCTTAAAAACAAGGTCAAGATAACCAGAAAAACCAAGAAGGTAAAACGTTCTGCTAAGAAGAGAACTCTCAAATACTATGTAAAAACCAAGACTGGTAAGAAAATGGGTATCAAGGGAGTTAAAGTTTACCTTAAGATCAACAAGAAGACCTACAAGGCTAAAACCAATAAGAAAGGCCTTGTCAAATTTAAAGTAAAACTGCCTAGAGTTAAAAAGACCTACAAGGTCAAAGTAACCTTCAAAGGCAACAAGGCAAACAAGAAGAGAACTTTAAAGACAAAAGTTAAAGTTTATTAAGTTTGCTCCATTCTAATGTATGGGCTTTAAAGTGGCTTTTCCTTATTCGAAAAGCCGCGGCCTTACTTTAAATTTCTTTCAATGGTTTTTGACTCCTTGATTTTTGGGAATTAAACACGCAAAAAATTATTAAATTTGAGAAGCAGTAAAAAACTGCTTTTCTTACTTATTTTTTTTATTTATAAATTCTTTAATCTATTTTTATAAAATTCAAATTTTCTTTCAAGAATATCATCTTTATTCATTAAACTATTTTTATAAATTTTAATTTTCTTTAAAGACCATATCCTTTCATAATCGCCAATCCTTATTTTTCTAAAATTACTTTTCAAATGCTCTTGCTAAAGTATTTAAATAGTTATCTGATAAATATAATCTTATGGTTACTTATATTCAACATCCTTTGATAATGAAAGATGCCGTGGAGGCAAGGCTTTATCAGCAGATTTTAGCTGCAGATGTGCTTAAAAAAGGAAACACTATGATTGTCGCACCAACAGCTTTGGGAAAGACAATAGTGGCGATTC
Organism: uncultured Methanobrevibacter sp.; assembly: GCA_900314635.1. Classification (GTDB taxonomy): domain Archaea; phylum Methanobacteriota; class Methanobacteria; order Methanobacteriales; family Methanobacteriaceae; genus Methanobrevibacter. The sequence goes on along the minus strand of OMVY01000006.1, from coordinate 69,196 downwards.
TCGTAGCAGCTGAAAGATTAAATAAAATTAAAGGCTCTAAAGTTCTTGTTCTAGCTCCAAGCAAGCCTCTTGCCATTCAGCATGAGGAAAACTTCAGACATTTCCTAACAGTTCCATGCTCATCAATTACAGGTTCTGTCAAGACATCTGATAGGGAGAAGCGCTGGGCTGATTCCAGTGTGATTTGCGCGACTCCACAGACTGTTGAATCAGACCTGCTCAATGAAAGATACACTCTTGAAGATGTATCCCTTATCGTTTTTGATGAATGCCACCACGGAGTGGGAAACTACTCATATGTCTATCTTGCATCACGTTATGTAAAGGAAGCTAAAAACCATCTTATTTTAGGTCTGACAGCATCACCAGGATATGATAAAAATAAAATTAAGGAAGTCTGCGATAATTTATACATTCAAGACATCACTATCAAATCCGAAGAGGACCATGATGTAAGGCCCTATTTCAATCCTGTTAAAATCGATTGGGTTCGTGTTGAAATGGGAATGCAATTGCAGAAAATCAGGGACCTGGTGAACAAGGCTTTAAAAATCCGTCTTAAGGGATTGAAATCTCTAGGTGTGATAAATACCATTGCCGTCAGTAAAAGGGATATCCTGAAGGCAAGATCAAAAGTCCAAGGGAAGATTGCGAGGTCTGTGAATCCTAAAAAGGAATGCTTTCAGGCAATTTCAATTTTAACAGCAGTCATCAATCTCCAGCATTCTTTGGAACTTCTTGAAACCCAGGGAGTATCCACTTTCAATAAATATGTTCAAAGATTGAAAAGGAAAACCACCAAGGCTGCAAAGAACCTGATGCTTGACCCTAATTTCAAGGAAGCCATCAAGCTAGCCGAACAGGCTGAAGTGGATGGGCTTGAACACCCTAAACTCAAAAAGATTATTGAAATACTTAAAAAAGAGCTTGGAATGGAGGGTGGACAAACAAGATTGAGTTCAATCAGAACAGAACGCAGCGATGAAGACAGTCCTAAAATCATTGTTTTCACTCAATTCAGGGACACTCTGGACATGATTTATGAAAGGTGCGAGCAGGAAGGAATCAGAAGCGTCAGATTCTATGGCCAAGGTACAAGCGATGGCAAGAAAGGTCTTTCTCAAAAAGAACAGAAGCAGATCATCAAATCATTCAAATCAGGCAATTATGATGTTTTGATTTCAACAAGCGTTGCCGAAGAGGGTATTGATATTCCTGCAGTGGACCTTGTTGTATTGTATGAGCCTGTTCCATCTGAAGTTAGAATGATTCAAAGAAGAGGAAGAACAGGCCGTAAAAGTTCAGGCCGCATGAAGGTATTGATAACTAAGAATACTCGTGATGAGGCCTATTACTGGGCAAGCGTAAGGAAAGAGGATAGAATGAAAAGCCAGCTTGCTACAAAGGAGGCCATAGACGATTTGAAATTGAATGCTCCAGAGCGTATCGAGGCTCAAAAGTCCATGAAATCTCTAGGAAGGAGAACCCCTTCAATTGAAGGCTTGGAATATGATAACGGCCTTAGACTGAGGCGGGATATCGTGAATGGAAATACCAAAAGAAGTAAAATACCTGAAGACTCCAAAAGCGATATTGAAGACGATTTATCAGAAGAAACTCGATTTGATGATATTGAAGAGATAAATCTGGAAAATGAAAATGAAATCAAGGCTAAACAGATTGAATACGAGAAGAAGCCTATGGAGGACAAGATCCTGGACAGCATCGTTGAAACTCCAAATGATGAGCTGGTTGTTTATGTGGATTCAAGAGAAGGCAATTCCAGTGTAATACGAGCTTTGGACACCATCGGTGTTAAAGTGAAGATCAATACTATGAGCGTGGCTGATTATCAAGTCAGCGAAGAAGTGGCCATAGAGAGAAAAACAGCCAAGGATTTTGTTGATTCAATTGTGGACAAGCGATTGTTCAAGCAGGCAAGAGCCATGATGGAGGAGTTTAAAAAACCTATCATGATTCTAGAAGGAGATGACTTCTACACTGGTTTCATCAATCCAAATGCCATAAGAGGGTCCATAGCCTCAATCGCATTGGATTTCGGCATCAGCATCATTCCAACCAGAAACTCTGAAGACACTGCCGCAATGATTAAGAGAATTGCCATGCGCGAGCAGAAGGGAGAGAAAAGAAGCATTCAAATCAGAACTGAAAGGAAGCCTGAAAACCTTTGGGAGCAGCAGCTCTTCATCATAGAGTCACTGCCTGGAATAGGGCCTGCTCATGCAAGGTCTTTACTTGAGCATTTCGGTACAGTCAATGCTATTATGAATGCAAGCGAGTCACAGTTAATGGATGTTGCTGGAATCGGAAAGAAAACGGCAGGCAATATCAAAAAGGTCATTGACAGCAAATATTTGTACTTCAAGAAGGATAAGAATAAAAAATTGATTTGATTCCTTTAACTTCAAGGGTTACTATTTAATTTATTTCTTTTTTAACTCAAAGGGAGCTATTTAATTCATTTTCAATTTTTCTATTTTTTCTAATTTTTTGCATTTTTCAAGTTTTTCAATAATTTAAGACCTTATTTTATAATGTTATATATGATAAAAACTAAAATATTTATATATAAGATTATCTAAAAACTTTATTCTAATTGATTGCTTTATTAATGGTGATTATTTGAAAATTTTAATGGATGAGAGAGGTAAGAAATACTTGATTAAAGAGGACAGGGAATTCCAGTCTGATTTAGGCATTATCAAGAAGGAACAAATGGAAAGAGCTACTATCGGCGATACATTGATAACTCATTTAAACAAGGAGTTTCGAGTTATCAAGCCTAATGTTAATGATTTCATTGAACTTATGGAAAGACGCTGTTCCATTCTTGTTCAAAAGGACATTGGAAATGTTCTTGCTAAAACAGGCCTCGGTGCTGGATGCCGTGTTGTCGATGCTGGAACCGGTGCTGGAGCTATCGCGCTTAATTTCGCCAATGTTGTCGGCGAGAAGGGCAGGGTTTTCACCTATGAAATTCGCGAAGACTTTGCAGAAGTCGCCCAGAGGAATATAGACAACTTCGGAATAAACAATATTGTTGTAAAAAACAAGGATATAAAAGAAGGAATAGATGAACAGCAATTAGATTTGATCTTCCTGGATCTTCCAAAACCTTTCGAAATTTTCGAGGATGTTTACAAGTCATTAAGACTAGGGGGATGGCTGGTTGTTTATGCGCCTTACATAGATCAGGCTGAAGTGGCTTACAGGATTGCAAAAAAGCTGGGCTTCAAGGACTTGTCAATTTCTGAAATCCTGGAGCGTGAATTGGAGGTACGTCCTCAAGGAACAAGGCCTAAAACCCGGATGGTCGGCCATACCGGATACATGGTCTTTGCACGTAAATTGTGATTTCTTTTTACAAGTGGTGTTAATTAATTATTAAATAGAATAAGGTGGTTTTCATGCCATTAGGAGTGGAAAAAAGGAAATTTGCTGAATATGTGGAATATGTGTTTTTAATACTGGGGCTTTTAGGATTTTTATTGCTGGCTCTTTTCCTGTTTGAATGGGATGCTTTATCTCAAATAGGTCTGAATGCTTATGACCTTTTCATAACATCCGTCTTTGATTTGGTCGTTGCTTCAGCTATTTATGCCGCATTAGACAAGGTGAATCTCTCAGACTTTGAGTTTTCAATTTTTCTGGTATTGATAGCATTTCTGGATTTGATCTTATTCCATAATGTTGTTTCTGTATTATTAGCTATTCTGCTATTTGTGGCAGCTACTGGATTTATGACACATGACTGAGTATTTCACTTTCTTATTTTTTTTAAAAAGTTTTTTTCTTATTTTTTTATTATATTTTTTTAAAATTAATTATTTTTTTAGCAATAGCTTTTTCATAAACTGGGAACATTGTTTTTGTCTATATTATCTGATTTTTCATATTTTAAATTACTAATTGTTTTAAATTTTGGATTATTTTTTCTAAAAATTGAAAAAAATTTATAAACTAGTTTGATTAATATGTATAATTGTTACAATTACTTTAATCAGGTATTTATTATGTTTAACGTTGATAAATTAAAAAACAGTGTTATAAATGGGTATAAACTTAAAAAGGAGGATGCATTAAGTCTTATTGATGCACCACTTGATGAACTTGCAAGTGCTGCTGATGAAATCAGGCAGGAGTTTTGCGCGAACAAGTTTGACCTATGCACTTTAGTCAATGTTAAAAATGGAAGGTGCGGTGAGGACTGCAAGTTCTGCGCACAATCCTCACATTATGATACCGATATAGATGAATATCCTCTCCTTTCAAAAGAGGAACTTAAAAGACAAGGCAAGGAACTGGTGGATGCAGGAGCTGAAAGGGTTTCTTTTGTGGCATCAGGAAGAAAAGTTACAAAAAGGGAGTTTGAAGTTCTTCAAGATGCTTTAAAGGAATTGATTGAAGAGGAAGGAGTTCATGCTTGTGTATCATTCGGATTAATGAATGATGAACAGATAAACCGGTTAAAGGAAATAGGTGTGGACAGGGTTCACAACAACCTGGAAAGCTCAAGAAAATACTTTGCTGAAATCTGCACAACCCACAGCTATGATGAAAAGCTTGAAACCATCGATTTTGTCAAAAGCCATGGAATCAATGTCTGCAGTGGTGGAATATTTGGTCTTGGAGAGACTTTTGAAGACAGGATAGATTTGGCGCTGACCCTTCGAGATTTAGGAGTCAAGTCAATTCCAATCAATATATTGAATCCGATTAAGGGAACTCCAGTAGAAAACAATGAAGTCCTGAGCTATGATGAGGTCTGCAGGATAATAGCTATTTTCAGATTCATTAATACGGATGCTTTCATTCGCCTGGCTGGAGGAAGACTCTTTTTAGAAGACAAGGGTGTTCGGGCATTCAAATCAGGAGCCAATGCAACAATCTCTGGAAATATGCTTACAACAGCTGGAATTTCCATTCAGGATGATTTTGAACTTCTTGAAGAACTTGGATTCGAGGTTGGATTCTATTTTTAAATAGCATTTTTATGATTTGAATTTTAACTTTTTTTAAATTTTTAAATCTATTTTTTAATATTTTTTCAAACTATTTAGCCACTTTGGTAAATTGATTGTTCTTATTTTTTTCATGCTATCAGTTATTGGGCAATTGCTTGTTCTATTTTTTTCATGCTATCTTCTTAGGGTAAATTACTTATTCTTTTTACAACAAATATTGTATGGTAAATAAGAGAGGTGTTTTATGTCTAAAGGACTGTTTGTTATAGGAACAGGCACTGATGTTGGAAAAACCTATGTTACAGGTTTGCTGCTTAAGTATTTAAGAGACAGCGGTTATAATGCATGCTATTTCAAAGCAGCATTAAGCGGCGCAGTTAAAAATCCGGATGGGGATCTGATTCCAGGAGATGCTGTGGAAGTACTTTCAATGGCTAATCTGGATGAGGATACTGATTTTGTCGTTCCATACGTCTACGAAACAGCTGTTTCTCCACATCTTGCATCAAGAATTGAGGGACATCCTGTGGAAATGGATGTGGTAAGGGACGCCTACAACAAGGTGGCATCCAAATATGATTATGTGCTAATGGAAGGAAGTGGAGGAATAGTCTGTCCTATAAGATACGAAGGAAAGGACAGCAAGAACAATATAATGCTTGAGGACATAATAAATGAATTGGATTTGAATGTCGTCCTGATAGCAGACGCCGGACTTGGAACAATCAATTCCATTGTAACTACTTATGAATACTTGAAAAACAGAAATATCACTGTATGTGGTATTATAATGAACAATTACAAGGATGAAATCATGGAAAAGGATAATGTCCTCATGGTTGAACATATTACAGGAATTCCTGTGATAGCTAAAGTTTACAAAAATGATGAAAATCTGTCTCCATTAGTAGATGATAAAGTTTTAATTAGCTATTTTAAATAGAACTTTTAATTATATTGATTATATTCTTATTTATATGATAAGTTTTTTTAAGAAAGTGTATTTTAATCAAAGTTTTAATTAATTTAATTTAAGAAAATATCATGGAAAAAATTTCAATGATTTTCATTGATTTTAAAATAAAAAATTTCATTTTAAGTTTTTATAAGAAATAGGATTTTAAAAAATTTCAATTTAACAAAAAGGTAATATTATGGATTATGTAGAAAGAGATTTGGCACATATTTGGCATCCAGCTTCTCAAATGAAGGATTATGAAGATTTCCCTCCCATAATCATCGATCATGCTAAGGGGGTGAAGCTTTATGATGTGGATGGAAATGAATATATAGACATCATCAGCTCCTGGTGGTGCAATATTCTCGGCCACTGCAATGATGAGGTAAGCTCTGCCTTGAAGGAGCAGGTGGACAAGCTTGACCATGTGATATTTGCAAACTACTCCCACAAGGGTATAATCGAGCTGGCTGAATCCTTAAACAGGGTGACTCCTGAAAATTTGACAAAATTCTCATTCGTTGATAATGGATCATCTTCTGTTGAATCCGCTCTTAAGATGGCATTTCAATACTGCCAGCAGAATGGTAAGACAGAGAAGAAGAGATTCATGTGCTTCACTGATGCATATCATGGCGAGACCCTAGGCTCATTGTCTGTAGGGGCTTTGGATGACTACTCCAAGGTATTCGAACCAATTATGCTTGATACTGTAAAAGTAGAGGCGCCTGACTGCTATCGCTGTCCTTATGGGGCTGATAGAGATTCATGTTCTTGTGAATGCTTTGAAAAGGCGGAGGAATGCTTTGAGGAATATGGCGATGAATGCTGTGCAATGATAATCGAGCCATTGGTGCAGGGAAGCGCTGGAATGAAGATCTATCCTCCACTTTATCTTAAAAAGCTCAGAGCCCTCTGCGACAAGCATGACGTGCTTTTGATTGATGATGAGATAGCAATGGGATATGGTCGAACAGGCAAGTTCTTTGCAGTAGATCATGCTGGAATCTCACCAGACATCATGTGTATTTCCAAGGGTCTTACAAACGGATACATGTCAATGGCTGCAGTTGCCACAACTGAAGAAATCTATAATGGATTTTTAGGGGATTATGAATCACATAGGGCATTCATGCATAGCCATACATATGCAGGAAATCCTTTGGCTGCAAGCGTTGCCAATGCTACTTTGAAGATTATTGAAAGGGACCATATCATTGAAAAGGCTAATGAAATGGCTCCGTGGTTGAATCAAAAATTCCATGAATTGTTTGATGACAATCCAAATGTAGGGGAGGTCCGCTCTGTAGGACTGATCAATGCAATCGAGCTTGTAGAGGACAAGGAGACTAAAAAGGCCTTTGATTGTAGTTTGCGTCTTGGATACAGGATTTATAGAAAGGCTCTTGAGAGGGGGCTGATGCTCAGGCCTTTAGGTGATGTTATGTATTTCAATCCTCCTCTGGTAATATCCAAGGAAGAGCTTGAAGAAGCTTTGGATATTTGCAAATGGGCTGTTGGTGAAGTTCTTGATGAAATCAATTAAGGACTTTTTTACTTTTTTTTATTTTTTTTCTATTTCACTATTTTTTTTACTAATTTTGGTTTACTATTTATAACTATATGTGAATTTTACAAGTTTATATCAATTTTACAAGTCAATTATAATTTTATTAGTCAATATAAACTATTTTAGTTTTTTATAGTTAAAATAAAGCATTTTTAACAAAGTTTAAATATTAAAAAATACAACATTTTATCAAGAAGAAATTTTTCACTTTGATTATTTTATAGGGTTAAAAAACATGGTGATAACATGTATAATATTAAAAAAAGCCCCCAATATGATTTGTATCGTTTAACTAAAAAATTGTTTTTAAATAAAGATAAATTAGTCCCTAAAAATGCAGATAATCGGTGCATTGATAGTACAATAATAAATAGGGCTTATTATAGTTCATATTTATTGGCAGAAGAATGGCTAAGAGATAAATTTAATTTTAAAGTTAAACATCCACTTGATTTTGATAATGGTGAAAAAGTCATTTCAGAACATGAACAAATTAAATTTGAATTGATTAGACATTGTTACAAAGCAGGAGATTATTTATATAAGTTAGGTAAACTTAGAATTAAAGCTGATTATAATCCTTTTATGGATTTAACTGATCAAGAAGTTTCAATATCAATTAAATTGTTAGATTCAATTTTTGACAATTTAAAATTTAACTGAGGTGTTAATTTGCAAAAAACAGGACATGTTGAAGTTTTTACAAGTCTGGATAATCCTTTGTTAAACAGTGCCGATTATGTCGGCAAAAATTCAAAAGTTTCTTTTGAAAAAGCTAAAAACATATTTTTAAAAGAGTTTAAAAGACTTTCTAGAGAGTTCGAGTTAGGTGATGTTTCATTTTTTATAGATTATGAATCTGGAACAGCCGAAAATGTATTTCTGATTAAGGTTCCTAAAAACGAGAGTTATGATGAGCTTTTGATGCACCATTCTAAAATTAGAGCACATATGAAAGATTTTGCAAAAAAACATGATTTATGTTTTTTTCTAAGAAATATTTTTATTGTTTTGGATTATTAATTTCAGGAGGGTTATGCAAAGGCAAATGAAACTAAAAGTCCTCTTTTATGTTAAAAAACTAATCTTATTGTTGATAAATGATTTAATAAATAAATATCTGCTTATTTAAATAAAAGCATCATACATTCTTTTTAAAAAATAAAAATGAGAGCTATTAACAAAAGTTAATAGCTTGAATAAATTTATTCCATGAATATTGCAGGTTTGTAAGGCATTGCATTTCTTGCCTTGTTTTGAGGGTCGTAGCTGTCATCTGTGTGGATAACAAGCTCGGATGCGATTTCCTCTTCAATGAAGTCCTTTGCATCTTCAAGAATGGTTGCCTCGTCGATTTTTCCAATATACTTGGTTTTTGTGATTTCCCTTGCTACCTTTTTAGCTGCGTTGGCTATCTCCTTTTTATCGTCAAGGATATTCTCTTTGATGGAGCGACCTATGATTTGGCCCACGTCAGGTTTTCCAACCTCATCAGCTATTCTGTACAAGTCCCATTTCCATTCAGGAGCAAGGTATATATGCACTTTCTCGCTCTCTTTGTCAACAATATTCTTGATTTCCTTGATATCCTTAACAATATTCTGCACAAGGTCTTCGGAAGCTTCAATCTCGCCGTCGATGAGGCTTTCATCATACTCTGGCCATGCTGCTTCAGATGCGAATCCCTCGCCTCCATAAGTGCTCCAAAGCTCTTCGCAGGTGTGAGGAGTAAACGGTGCAAGGAGACGAATCCAGTTGTCAAGGACAGTGGATAATACATAAATGACTGCAGGGTCCTGCTTGTCGATTAAAGGTCTTATGCGGTATGTGTAATGGTCCACATCCTTTTTAAGCAGGAATAATGCATGCTGCAGGGCCTGTCTTGTCTGGAAGACTTCCAGAGCTTCGGTGGCTTCTTTTATGTGCAGGTTCAGCTGGCTGATCATCCATTTGTCTATGCTGCGTTCCAGTTCCACATCCTCTATCTTTGAGAGGTCCAGTTTGGAGCCTTTGATTTCCTCGACTCTTGAAGCAAAGTTTCTAAACCATTCAAGGCGTCTCTGAGTTCCTCTTACTTCCTTTTCTCTCCAATCGAAATCCTGCCATGGCTCAGCTGATGCCATGAGGAAGAGTCTTACTACATCCGCAGTATATTCCTTGATTGCATCTCTTAAAAGAATGACATTTCCCTTGGATGATGACATCTTGTTTCCTTCCAGAAGTCCCATTCCAAAGACCACAGTTCCTTTAGGCCAGTTCTCCTCGCCGTAAACAGCTGCATGAGTAAACATCAGGAAACTCAAGTGGTTTCCAACAAGGTCTTTTGCAGAGAGCCTCCAGTCGAGAGGATACCAGTAATTGAATTCATCCTGTATCTCTTTGACTTTTTCTGCCGGAACAGTGATCTCATCGCTGTCCTTGTTGAGGAAGACCTTTTCAAAGAATGCTTCATTCAAGTCTGCAGGGTCCATGTCTCTCAGGTACTTGGCTATTGCATAGTATGACATGTACATTGTAGAGTCGGTTAGTGGTTCAAAGAGCCATTTAGGGTCCCAAGGTACTCGAGTTCCAAGTCCCACTCTTCTGGAACATGCCCAGTTGTCAAGCCAGTCGAGATAATATTCGAAGTTAGGTCTGATCTCTTCTGGAATGATTGTTTCCTGTGCAAGGAGCTTCTGGGTCTTTTCAGTCCATTCCTCATCTCCGTATTTGAGGAACCACTGGTCGTCCATGATTTTAACAACACATTTGGTACCGCATCTGCAGATGACAGGACGTTCTGCAAAGTCGTATATTATATCTGCAAGTCCATCTGCAATCATATCATCCTTAATAACATCCTTGATGTAGGCTACTCTTTCTCCACCGTATTTTTCGATTCTTTCATGGACATAACCTTTGCTGTGCTCTATCTTGTAGAGTTCGTCTGTTGCATCTTGAACTTTAGGATCGTTTTGATTGCTGATTTCGAGTCTTTCGCAAACGTCCTTTGTAGGAATCTCGCTGTAGCCTTTAACTGTGATTGTTGGTATAGGCTCTGTTTTAGCTGCGATGTCTGCTATGCCGTATTCTTCAAGTAATTCAGCATTCTTTTTCAAGTCTTGAAGGGCCATGTAATCGGCAGGAGCATCGGCAGGCTCTGAGAATACTACTCCAGTACCATATTCAGCATCAACAAAACTGGCTGGGAAAACAGGCAGAGGTGCTCCAGTTAGAGGATTCTTAACATTCTGTCCGATAATCGCTTTTGCATCCACATCTCCAATTATTTCAAGCTCATGCTGGTTGGAGATATTAGTGAATGCATCATTGCTCATGATCCATTTGTCTCCTTTGGAGATTCCGTCCTTGACTTCCACTTCTATATAGTGGACTTCAGGGTTCAGCCATACATTGGTGGCACCGAAAATGGTTTCCGGTCTGAATGTTGCAGGAACCAGATATCTTCCGTCATCCAATTGGAACTTGATGACGGTTATTTCGTTTACTCCCACTCCCTCTCCTTCAAGAAGGTCGTGGTCTCCAACAGGGTTTTCATCGTGAGGGCAGTATTTGACAGGGTGTTCACCCTGTTCGATGAGTCCGAGGGAGTATAATTTCTTCTCCTGCCATTCTATAAATTTCTGATAAGTGGGATCGATTGTTCTAAATTCCCTTCTCCAGTCTATTGAGTATCCCATTTCATCCATTACTTCATGGTATTCGTTACTGAAGTATTTTACAATGTTGATTGGGTCTTCAAGGCTTGGAAGGGTTTCTTTTGGAACTTTATGGACTCTGTGGTACAAGTCAAGGGTCCATGGGTCTTTTCGTTTTATTCTATCTGCGATTCCAATAACAGGTGCGCCGGTTACGTGCCATGCCATTGGGAATAATACATTGTAGCCTTCCATTCTTTTAAATCTTGCATATACGTCTGGAACGGTATAGGTACGGCCGTGTCCTACGTGCATTGCTCCACTAGGGTATGGAAAAGCCACTGTTATGAATAGTTTTTCCTTTTCATTAGGATTTGACTCAAACAGCTTTGCTTCACGCCATTTCTTTTGCCATTTTGTTTCTATTTCATTATTAGTCACTAAATCACCATTTTGATTGGATTAGTTATAATTTTGATTGAATTCAAGTATTTCTTAAAATTTGATGCTTGGTTTTCAAGAATTTTCTTGAATTGAGATAAATTTAAAAATTATAATGTTATAATGCTTTATTAAACTATTTTTAATAAAACATATTAGTTTATATTTATTATTTTTATTTAATATAAAATTATTCACTTGAAGTGAAATATTCCTAATAAAAAATAGTCATGCGTGTTTTTTCTCTTTAAATATAAAAATAGAAAAGCACAGTTTTATAAAAAACTGCAAAAAAAGTGATTATGTAAATTTTTAATAAGTTTCTTTTTTTTAAAATTATGCAGAAACAGTACTTATACTAGCTTTTGGTCCAGCTTTTGCGATGCCGAAGGCATCTCAAAAGGTGGGGGGGTTTATTTGCCAAAGCTTCCACTTTGAATTACATTCTTCTTATTATAATCAGTATTGCCGTTTGTCTGCTTTTTGATAATCTGCTTGGCAACTCCAAATATTGTTTTAACAAGAACTGCACCATCCATTCTGGCTTGTCTGAAGAGGTATCCAGGTCTCAGATAGAATTTTAAAAATGCCTTCTTCTGGAAGCTTCTCAGTTCTTCCTTGGAACATTCCACAGTTTCAAGCACAGGCTCGATTAAAGTGTATTTGGACCAGTCCTTCACTTTAATCAGGTTCTTTTCAAATGATTCCTTGTAGAATCTTGTTCCAGGATACGGGGTGGCAAGGGAGAAAAGGGCATAGCTTGGATCGAGCTTCATGACAAAATCATAGGTTCTCTTCATATTCTCCATGGTATCATCAGGCATTCCTATCACACAAGATGCAATGGTTCTGATTCCAACTTCCTTTGCCGCTTTGAATGCTTTTACAGTTTTATCGACAGTGATGTTCTTGTTCATCTTGTCAAGTGCTGTCTGGTCTGCGCTTTCCACGCCGAAGAACAATGTGATGCATCCTGCATCCTTCATGATTTCAAGCAGCTCTGTGTCTATTGTGTCCACTCTTGAAGTGCATCCCCACCAGAAATTAAGGTTTCTTCTTTTTATTTCAGCGCAGAAATCCCTTACAAATTTGGTGTTCAATGTAAATGTATCGTCCATGAATGCTATGGTGTCTATCCCATCAAGGTCATTTAAAATATGCTCGATTTCATCTACAACATTCTCAGGACTTCTTCTTCTCAAATGCCTTCCGTGCAATGCCGCTGATGAGCAGAATGAACATTGCATAGGGCATCCGCGGGTTGTGATGACTGTTGCCACGTTTGTTGAGATATTGAGAATCTTATATTTGTCCATCGGCATCAGATGCAATGCAGGAAATGGCAGTTCATCCAAATCCTCTATGATCGGACGGTCTTCAGTTACAACAAGAGATCCGTCATCCTTGTCATGGAATGCAAGACCTTGGACTTGCTTCAAGTCCCGCTCTTCTTCAATCGCATGAACAAGATCCAGCATGGTATACTCTCCTTCGCCGCGTATGACAATATCCACGCTTTCCTCTTCCAAGACGCTTGCAAATTCGAATGTAGGGTGGTATCCTCCCAAGACAACGATTGTATCAGGCTTTGCATATTTCACAACATCAGCGCTGTCCAAAGCAACTCCTATTGTAGGGGTTAGAGCACTGATGGAAACGATATCCGGCTGTCTTTTTATTATTTCTTCAGCTATTTGCTCATAGCTCAAATCAAGTGCTGAAGCATCTATCACGTCAACATCGATATCATTTTCCTCTAGAACTGCTGACATGTATCCTATTCCAAGGGAAGGTGCTACAACTCCTAAAAACTTGTATTTTGAATTTGTTTGCGGCGGGTTAATGAATGTTACTTTCATATTATCACATTTTTTTAAGTAGTCTTGGAATAACCTATAATAAATAGTTAAATTAATAAATGACTTGTGATTATTAATGCAATTTTTATGCTTCTATCACTTTTTTAACAAGGCATGCTTATTATCCCTTATTATGTCTCTTCTTATATTATTTAGAATTTTTAAAAATTGCTTTATTTTTAAATAATTGTTGCTACATTTTATTATATTTGCAACTTTATTTAATATATTCGTATAAATTAAATAATCAATTTAATTATTATAGTTTATCCTTTTAAAAACTTTCGATATTATTGCATTGTTATAACTAATTTTTTTAGGGGTATTTTAGTATGAAAAATCATATTTTTCTAATAGGCTTGTTTAAAAGGATTTTTCAGCTATTTTTTAATCAGATTCCTTTAAGTGAAAACTTTATATAGTAAAGAAATAATTATATAAAGTATGAATAATATAATAACTTTATGTTACTAAAATGATTTTTTTAGTCAAATTTAAATTTATTCACAATTATATAAAAATACTGGAGAATTATTATGGCATTTAAAGACTTGTTTAAATTTAGAAAAGGTCAAACCACCTTTGTATTTGTCGGTGGAAAAGGAGGGGTTGGGAAAACCTCTGTTTCTTCAGCTACTGCGTTATGGCTTGCCAAGCAAGGCAAAAAGACTTTAATCGTATCCACTGACCCTGCACATTCATTATCAGATTCACTAGAAGTTAACATAGGTCCGTATCCTGTTCAAATCACTGAAAACTTATACGGCCTTGAAATCGACCCTGAAGTGGCGATGAGTGAAAAGCAAAGAGAGATTGACAGTCAGAAGTCAATGGCTTCAGCGGACCAGCTTATGGGACTTGACTTTTTGGGAGAGCAGATGGATCTTGCATCATCATCTCCAGGTGCTGATGAAACCGCAGCTTTTGAAGTTTTCCTTCAGATCATGACCACCAATGAGTATGATGCTGTTGTATTTGATACCGCTCCGACAGGCCACACACTCAGATTGCTGTCATTCCCTGAGGTAATGGACTCATGGGTCGGCAAATTAATGAAGGCCAGGGCTACTCTGGGTTCAGCCGCCAATGCATTAAAGAATATCATCCCGTTCATGGATGCAAACCAGGATGCTCAAACTGCAAAGCAGCTGGATGACACTAAAAAGCAGATAGATGCTGCCAAGGAGGTGCTGGCAGACCCTGAGAGAACAACCTTTAAAATGGTTGTAATTCCTGAAGAAATGTCAATTTACGAATCTGAAAGAGCTATTGAAGCATTGAACAAGTTTGACATCACTACAGACGGAATTATTGTAAACCAGGTAATGCCTGATATCTGTGATTGTGATTTCTGTCATTCAAGATATAAACTGCAGCAGAAGCGTCTTGCCCTTATCGGCCAGAAATTCAAGGATCAGGAGATTACTGAAGTTCCTTTGTTCAAGGACGAGGTCAAGGGACAGGAGAAGCTGTTGAAACTGGCTGACATCCTGTATGAAGGCGCTGACAATGATGAAGTGGAGGCTAGCGTTATTCAATTATAAGTGTTTTTTATAGAGTCTAATTAAAAATTTAATTTTTAATAGTATGGTCACTTTTATATGGAAGGAAATAAAAAAGAGTATTTAAGATTAAAAGTAGTTTTGATTTATAATCAAAGGAGAGCTTGATATGGAAGAAGCAAACAAAAGAATTAACCAGATTTTAGCCATGGATGAAGAAGATTATACTGATGAAATCATAGAGGAATTTGTACAAGAACTCAAAGGTGCGAAATTCCTTATTCCTATGGAAGTGGATGAAGAGTCCATAGACCTTGACAGCTTAGGGGAAGATGAAGAAATAGAATTAGGTGATGATGTCGAGTTTGTCATTATAAAAATGGAAGATGAAGATGGCAATGAGTTCATTCCAGTATTCACTGGTGATTTTGAAACTGAAATAGACCTGCCTGGAACTGGTTTGGTCATGGATGCTGAAGATCTTGCTCTTTTATTGTTTGATGAGGAATTGGATAATGAAAAAATGGATTCAATCTACATCAATCCATTTACAGACTATCCTGCTGAAATGGGTTTCTATAACTATTTAGAACTCTTCGACTTGATTGAAATCGAAGAAGTCGAATGTGATGACCCTGATTGTGACGACCCAAGTCACCTTCATTAGATCCACATTAAACCCACTTTTAAATGCCACTTTTTAAATTGCCTTCGGCAATTTAAAACCTGGACTAAAAGGGCTCCTGCGGAGCCAAACCCCTTTTTTTATTTTTAATTATTTTTAATCTAATTTTTTATTTTATGCTATTTTTTAAGTTTTTTATTTTTCGTATTTGATTTTTTGAGTTATTTTAAATCTATTTGGTTATTTTGGGTTATTTCATAATCTATTTGGTTATTTTGGGTTATTTTATAAGCAATTCTTTTAATCAACGCACTTTTCACTGGTGTCCTTGCATATGCAGTAGTTGCAGGTATAATATCCTTTGGAATCATCCCTTACTGAGTTTCTGATATCACAATAATAAACGGTTTTTCCATTTTCTTCTACTTCGTGAACTGTATTATTGTCTCTCATATCCATTCCAACAGGGTGCAATGGTTTTTTAGCTATGAAGCTTTTAAAGAAGCATATGTCTTGAATGAATCTTCTAAATTCATCATCACTCTCAGGAGAACATCCTTCAAAGAAATTATGAAGCTCTTTTCGGAAGCTTTCCATTTCTCCATCATCGACATCAAAGTCCATGTCATCACTAATCTCGCATGCTTCTATATCCCTGCAGGTTTCAAGATTATGGATTGACAACTGTCTGGACATCGGATTCATGTCTTCCTTTTTCAAAGATTCCTCTATTCTGGTGGTGTCAAAGTTTTCAATGCTTTCCTTTATTTCATTTAACAATATGCTGGCTTTCATGAAATCACCAATTCTGGATTTTTAATTATTGTTTAGTTCAATTAGTCATTATTGTCGGGTTCTATTTATGATTATCTTGTTAATTCGTTATTATCGGTTCAATTTTTAATTATTGTTTGGTTCAACTCTTTATTATTGTCTGGTTTGATTCTTTATTATTATATATTATAAGCATCTAATTATTAAACATGTTAGTCAATGCAGATTTACACATCCACAGCAAGTTTTCAATGGCCACTTCCAAGGATATGGATATTAAAGGCATTGCTCCAAGGGCACGGGAGAAAGGCCTGCAGCTTGTTGGAAGTGGAGATGCCCTTCATCCAAAATGGCTGGACATCATAGAGGAGAGCACTGAATATGCTGGAGATGGAATCTACTCACATTCAGATTGTGATTTCATTTTAACAACAGAAGTTGAAGCCAGGCACAAGATACATCATGTCATCATTATTCCGGATATGGAAACTGCAAGGGAATTATCAGATGCATTGCCAAGCAAAAACAAATGCATTGACGGCAGGCCCAAGACCTCTCTTGACGGATGCGAGCTCTATGACCTTGTAAAGCAGTACGATTGCATGATTGGTCCTGCACATGCTTTCACTCCATGGACTGGAATGTATAAAAGCCATGACAGCATATATGACTGCTATGGAGCCAAGCCTGATTTTGTAGAGCTTGGATTGTCTGCAGATACAGACATGGCGGATACAATAAAAGAATTGAAGGATTTTGTATTTTTAACAAACTCTGATGCCCATTCTCCATGGCCTCATAGACTGGGCCGTGAATTCAATCAGATTGAAATGGATGACATTTCATATTCGTCTCTTAAAAAGGCATTCAAGCACAGGACTATCAAGGCTAATTATGGAATGCTTCCAAATCTGGGAAAATACCACATGACAGCATGCACCAAATGCTATAAGATTGTGGATCCTGAAATTGCAAAGGAAAACCGGATGAAATGCTCCTGCGGTGGAAGGATTAAGAAGGGTGTGGATTACAGGATTTATGAAATTTCAGATTATTCAAAGCCATGCCATCCCAGCCATAGGCCTCCGTATATTCATCTGATGCCTCTTGCTGAGGTCATTGGAACTGTTTATGACAAGGGGGTAACCACTAAGACAGTTCAAAGCATTTGGCAAAGATTGATTGATAAATTCGCCGTGGAAATCGAAGTTTTAATCAATGCTCCTCTGGAAGAGATTGCAGAAGTGGATGAAAGAGTGGTTCTAGGCATTGAAGGATTTAGAAACAAGACCTTGCAGGTTACTCCAGGTGGAGGTGGCAAATACGGTGAGATTTCCTTTAGTGGGGAACTGCCTGAAATTAAGGATGAAAAAGAGCAGTCCACAAGCTTGGATGACTTTTTTTAGCATTAAATCTGAAATAGGATATTTAATGAGTATTTTATAATATAATTATAATTTTCTTTTTTAAAAATAGTGGGATTATAAAAAAGCAGGCTTGGCGGGATTTGAACCCGCGGTCTTTAGATTAGGAGTCTAACGCCTTATCCAAGCTAGGCTACAAGCCTCTATGAACTATTTTATAAAGCGATTATAAATATTTAATCATATTTAAAAAAGCGTTTATAAAATAGTTGTTTTGTGATTGTTTTAAAAAAAGATATGTATTTAATAAGAGCGGACCCGCCGGGATTTGAACCCGGGACCTTCGGATTAGAAGTCCGACGCCCTGTCCAGCTAGGCTACGGGCCCTTTTTTTACAACATAATTATTTTGTTCATTATGTTATATAAAAGTTTGGGTAGTTTAACTAATCCCAAATTATGATTTTGATTCTCAATATCTTTTAAAAAAAGAAAGTTGGATAGTATATTACTATCCTAATCATCTGTGCTATTGGAATTTGAACTAGAACTGGAATTTGAATTGGAGCTAGAACTTGAACTGGAGTTTGAATCGGATTCAGGAGTTGCTGAATTGTAATCAAAGGAGTTTAAGATTCTTCCAGTTCCAGACCCAACCAATATTGTACCATGGTTAGTGCCTGAACCATCAACAACGGTACATACGTAGTAACCTCCGCTATTGTAGGTAACTGTGCCAATATGCCAGCCTGGTTCTTCTATCTGGCTAGCTGCAATTGATTTTGCCTGGCTTGCTGATATTGTAGGTCCGCTGCTGCCACCACTTGAGCTGGATCCGCTGCCTGAGCCGCTTCCTGTTCCACTGCCTGAGCCGCTTCCTGTTCCACTGCCTGAGCCGCTTCCAGTACCTGATCCAGAGCCTGCTCCAGAACCTCCTGAGGAAGCGCTTCCGCTATTTCCTGAACTGTTTGTCAGATTTCCAATACCTGTATCTCCTGTACTGCCTGGAGTAAATCCTGACAAGTCATTGAATACAGTATTTGAATCATTTGTCAATCCATATGCTGTTACTCCCGCTGCAATAGCCAGAACAATTATTATGGATACAATGATGTTTGAATTATTCATTTTTCCACCTCTTAACTTTGAAGTTTAATAAATAATATTAATATGAATTTTTTATTGAGCCTATAAGTTCATTAGTCAAATATATTATGTTAAAATCAGCAATTTTCACTATCATCAGAATTTTAACAATATATTAATTTAATATAGACTTTTTTTATTTATATATCTTTTCTAAAAATTATTCTTATATAAATTTTCCTTAAATTTGCATTTCGGTTTTTTAGAAATTGATCCATTTTTTCGGTTTCATGAAAAAATTTCAACTTTTTTTAAATTATGTATATGATTTATATCTATTTTTTTAAAATGTTCTTGAATTTTCAACCTTATTTCATATAAATACTTTTTCTTAACTTCTTTTACTTTTTTATTATTTTTCCCAGATTTTCAATTTTGATTTATTACTTTTCAATACTTTTTTATTATTTTATTTGTAATGATTTATAATGATTAATATGAAAAAATCTCTTTAAATATTGTTTTATAGGGCTTTATTTGATTATTTGTTCATGATTTGTTCAAATAATTATTATATTTTTGGTTTGCCTAAATTAATCTTATATAAAAGTTTCTTTTTAAGTTTAAACAATGAGTTTATATTACTTTAAGTATTAATATATAAATGTTAGTTTCTAACTTTTTTTAATGTAAAATAAGAGGTGACACATTTGAGCGAAAAAATAGTTATATCCCCGACCTCTCGTCAAGAAGGCCATGCGGAGCTTATCATGGAAGTTGACGACGAAGGGATTGTTACAAATGGTAAATACTTTAGTATTACTCCTGTAAGAGGCTTAGAGAAAATGGTTACAGGTAAAGCACCTGAATCAGCACCTGTTCTTTGTCAAAGAATTTGTGGTGTATGTCCAGTTCCTCACACAATGGCTTCTGCAGAAGCAATGGATGCTGCATTAGGTATTGAAATTCCTAAGACTGCTGCTTTACTCAGAGAATTGGTTATTTCTGCATCTAACCTTAACAGTCACGCAATCCACCACTTCCTGGTTGCTCCTGACTTAATTCCTGCAGATAATGTAGAACTCTTCAAAGCTGCAGTAGACAGCGTAAGTGAAATCAGAAAAACCGCACAATATGCTGTAGACATGATTGCTGGTGAAGGTATCCACCCATCAGACATCAGAATTGGCGGAATGGCAAGAAACATTTCCGAACTTGCAAGAAGGAAATTATACGCTAGATTCAGCGCATTAGTTCCTAAAGTAAACGCACACGTTGAATTAATCGAAAACTTAGTCCTCGAGAAGGAATTCCCTAAAGGATTAGGTGTAGTCAACGCTCCTGTATTTGCAAGTGACATCATCTACGGTAAGAACGACTTCTTCGACCTTGACAGATTTACTGAAATCGTACCTGAAGTATGGTATGATGATCCTGAAGTAGGTAAGAGAGCATGTACCACCATCCCATTATACGATGGCGTAAATGTTGAAACCGGACCTAGAGCAAGATTAGACAAATTTGCAGGCTACAAAGAAAGAGGAGTTACCGCACAACACTTAGCAAGAGCACGTGAAATGAAAACTTACCTTTCCAGAGCTATTGCAATCTTAGATGAATTAGATACTTCTGCTAATACAATGGCTGATTTCGACCCAAGAGGTACCGGAGAATTAGGTGTCGGTGTAGTCGAAGCACCTAGAGGAACCGATATTCACATGGCAACTGTAAAAGACGGAAAAACCCAATTCTACAGTGCATTAGTACCAACAACTTGGAACATCCCAACTATGGGTCCTGCAACTGAAGGATTCCACTACGACTGGGGAGCACACGTAATTAGAGCATACGATCCATGTTTATCCTGTGCAACTCACGTCATGGTAGTTGATGATGAGGACAAATCTGTTATTAAAAATGAAATGGTGAGAATTTAAGTTTTTTTAAAAATCTAGAGGAATAACATGCCATATCAAGCGAAAAACATAGTCGTAGGATGCGGACAATACCTGTTCAAAGATGACGGGTTCGGTCCTTTCATAATAAAGGCTTTAAACGATTATTTTGAAGACAAGGAAATGCCAGAGGATACAATGTTCATAGATGCTGGAAATTCAGCTCCTTTCCACTTGTTCTCTCTTCCACAAGAAATCTGGGAAAAGATAATAGTGGTTGACATTGTCTTGTTTGACGGCGAGCCTGGAGAGCTGAAAGTCTTTTCTCCATACGACATGCCTGCTGGAATGTTTGAATGCGCTCATACATATACTGTTGAAGAGCCGCTTATAGAACTTGCAGAGGACGGCTACGACGTCAAGATTATTGGATGCAAGCCTGGCGAGATATCTACGCCTGATGTGGAAGTGGGCTTAAGCGAGCCTGTATTAAATGCTGTTCCTAAAGCTATCGACATGATTTTCAAGGAGCTTGGTTACGAAACAGATGATGTCGTGACCTTGAAGAATTATGATATTTAATTGTTTTAATATTAATGATTCGTAACATTTAATGGAATGATATTTAACTTGAATTCATGAGTAGCGGATTTATGATAAAACTAAATTCTAAAATAAATATTTAAGGGGTTTAGCAAATGCTCGAAGGATTAAAAAAATGGTTTAATAAATTATTAGGTCGTGAAGCTAAACCGGATGCAGAAGATGAGAAAGCTAAATTGAAGGATTCAGTTCAGCAAGTTGTTGAAGCCGAATCCAAGCCAGCAGAGGAAGCTAAAAAAGCTGCTGATGCAGCAAAGGCTGAAGCTGAATCATCTGAGCCAAATATTGAAGAATCTTCAACACAGGAGGTTGAAAAAGTGGCTGATAAACCAAGAGTAGGATATATTCACATGAGCGGTTGTACCGGTGACGGTATGTCATTAACTGAAAACTATGACATTCTCTCAACCGTACTCACAGAGATGATTGATATTGTATACGGAACCACCTTAGTAGACGTATGGACTGAAGGTACATTTGCACAGGAAATGCCAGAAATGGATGTTGCATTAGTAGAAGGTTCTGTATGTTTACAAGATGAACACAGTATAAAAGAACTTTTAGAAGTAAGAGAAAAAGCAGGATTAGTAGTTGCATTTGGATCTTGTGCTATGACTGGTTGTTTCACCAGATATTCCCGTGGTGGACAATTAGCTCAGCCAAAACATGAGTCATTTGTACCTATTTCCAACTTAGTTAAAGTAGACGCAGCTATTCCAGGATGCCCAGCATCTCCGGAAATCATTGCAAAAACAATTGTAGCTTTAGTCAACGGTGACATGGACTACCTGACTCCTATGCTTAACATGGCAGCATGCGATCTTGCATGCGGTTGTGATTTGCAAACTTCCGTTGTCAACAAGGCATTATGCTGCGGTTGCGGAACTTGTGTATTAGCTTGCCCAACCAGAGCTCTTGAAATGGTTGAAGGAAGACCATCCCACAATAAGAGCAGATGTATTAAATGTGGTGCATGTTCCACTCACTGTCCAAGAACCTGGTTCCCTGCAGAAAGAGTTAAAAAGGACTTAGGATTATAGGAGGATATTAAAATGGCATTCGGTACTTATAAAGAAGTAGTATGTGCAAGATCTACTGACAAAGATATCCAAAAAGTCTCACAAGACGGAGGAATCGTAACAGCATTATTTGCTTACGCATTAGAAGAAAACATCATTGAAGGTGCTATCGTAGCTGGGGACACTGAAGACCCATGGAAACCTGAACCAACCATTGCATTAAGTCGTGAAGACTTACTTGCAGCAGCAGGTACCAAATACACCTTCTCTCCTAACGCTATCAAAATCAAAGAAGCTGTAAGACAAAACGGTCTCGAAAAAATCGGTACTGTAGGTACTCCTTGTCAAATCATGGGACTTAGAAAAATGCAATCTTACCCATTCTCTACCAGATTTGTAGCTGACAAGATCAAATTAATGATTGGAATTTTCTGTACTGAAAACTTCCCAAGAGACTCTTTAAGAACCTTTATTGATGGTAAATTACACTCTTCTCTTGCTGCAACTACAAAAATGGATATTGGAAAAGGTAAATTCTGGATTGACACTGTTGACGGCAAACAAGGACTTAAAATCAAGGAAACCCACGGTTACGAACAAGCAGGTTGTAACATCTGCCGTGACTTAGTAGCAAAATACGCTGACGTTTCTACTGGTTCTATCGGTTCTGCTGACGGATGGTCTACTGTTTTCCCAAGAACTGAAGGCGGAAACGAAGTATTCCAAGCTGCTGTCGAAGCAGGTCTTATTGAAACAAAACCAATGGATGAAGGAAAATTCGGTTTAGAATTACTTGAAAAATTAGCTAACAACAAAGCAGACAAAGGTAACGCTGAACGTGAAAGAAGATTAGGCTTAGGCTTACCTCTTCCACAAGAGTTATAATTGTCTAGTTGGCTAGAAGTTAAGAACATTTTTGTTCTTAACTTTTTTCTTGTATTTTTTTATTATTTTCCGACTTTTTTTTAATTAAAACTTTTATTTTTTCAAATAATTACTATTTTTAGCTATTTTTAATATTTTGATTATTATTTTGATTTTTTTAGCTATTTAGACGTTTTTTATTAAGAAGTTCGCTTTATTGTTTTTTAGTTTTCCCATTTGCTATTTTAATCTGAGTTTTCATTTTATATTTGGAAAATAATATAAGTGATAAAAAATATATTATGTAATATGAAATGTATTATGTAATAAGTTTTTTATAGGAATATGTTTGATAAGAAATATATTATGTAATATGAAATGTATTATGTAATAAGTTTTTTATAGGAATATGTTTGATAAGAAATATATTATGTAATATGAAAGGTATTATGTAATAAGTTGTCTAAATGAAATATTGTTATTAAATGCATCATGTACTAAAGTTTTGAATTACTTTTAATATTTAACACATAATTTAAAAATTGGTTACTAAATTATAGGGTGATATAATGAAAAGGCTGCCTCATGGAAATAATATTAATTTGAAGGAAGGAGAATTCTATAATCGCAGTAATGAATTGGGCAGAATTAAAAGCTTATTGGAAACAACTGAAGATGGAAATGCTCCTGATTTATTGGTTACTGGAATTCGTGGAGTTGGAAAAAGCGTACTGCTTAAGGAAGTAAAAAAGATTTTCGATGAGGACTACCTTGTGGTCTACATCAATTTTTCATATGCCGAGGCATTCCAAACAAATAATATGAGCATTTTTGGCTTGATTGACCATTATTATCAATCCATTGTGGATGAATGCGATAAAAGGAATATGGGAAGCTTCAAGGAAAAAGTAGATAAATTCTTAAAGACAAATGATTTTCACTTAAAGGAGTTTAACAACTATAATGGCATTCCTCTTCCCGTAATTGAAAACGAAACAAATCTGAATAAATTGAATAAGTTTGTTTTAGGTTTTCCGCAAGAATTATACAACTCAAACAATGATAAGATCAAGGGAGTGATTATAATTATTGATGAATTTCAAATCATCAAGGAACTAGGGGATTATAAGGAAGGTTTTTTATGGCTGCTTAGAGGCTTCATGCAGGAACAGAACAATGTTGCATACATTTTATCCGGTTCAATGAGCATTTATGACAAGTTGATTTATGAAATCGCAGGAAAGCAAGGGGTATTTGGAGGCAGGTTGCTGACCCTTCAAGTTGAACCCTTTTCTAAAGAAACAACAAGGAATTACTTGAGTGAAAAACTGCCTGAACTGAAATTCACTGATGAAGGATTTGACCGTTTTTACAAGTGTACCTCAGGAATTCCTGCATATGTCAATACTTTTGCGAATGAGCTGCCTTTGAATGAGGAATTGGATGGGGTGAATGTTTTAGAGGAACTGGATGATAATCTTGATCTCTTAACTTCAAGTCTGACCACATTATGGGGCAGATTGAAATTAAATGAACAAAAGATACTGATTGCCCTGATTAATGGGCCTAAGATGAGGAAAGACATTGCAAAGGAATTGAATGTTGCTTCAGGTTCATTAAGCGTCTATTTGAATAATCTTCAGGACTTCCAATTGATTGAATTCAGAGAGGGAATGTATCATATATCTGAACCTCTTCTTGCAAGATGGCTTGAGGTGGAGTATAATAAAAGAGGAATCTATCCTCACAGATTGATTTAAGATATCTAAAATTAGTATTCATTAAATAGAATGTAATTTTCAAAAAGATTTTAAAAAAAGGGTATTGAGGCTCTGATGAGCCTTCTACATTTAATTGTATATATTAAAAAGATTTTTATTAGTTCTACAAGGTAGTAATCTGACAACCATCACTTTCCACAATCAAAGTATGCTCTTTTTGTGAAACCAAAGCACCTGTTCGCTCTTTAAGAGCAGCATATGGATAAATGGCCATTGCTTCTCCAAGCTGCTGAAGGGCTACATTGACTCTGTGCTCATTGAAGTCCTGTGTCAGCCATCTGCCTGAGAATGGGAGTGCATTGTAGTTTTTTTCAATATGTTTAAGCATTCTCTGTGTGCTTTTCAGTCTGAAAGGCCTGTCTCTTAAGAAGGAGAATATGTAGGCTTCAGGACAGTCGTTTACAATTCCGTCTCCAGGAGTTGCAAAAGGCTCTATTGCTACAGCCTGTCCTTCTTCCAGTATGGTTGGATCGTTGTTGTTGTAGTTTGGAACTGAAATTCCTGCATGGAGGTTCCAATGTTCAAGGCTGTGGCCAGTAAGGTTTAAAATAGGATTCATTCCATAGCTTGAAATTGCTTCATTAACAGCCTCTCCAATGTCGCATACCTTGATTCCGGCTCTTACAGTGCTTATTGCAGCTTCAAGTCCTGCTGCTGAGGCATCAATGATGTTCTGGCGAAGCTCAAGTTCATCTTCTGTGTATAATTCCTCAAGATTGTCTCCTGGAACCATTATTGTCACTGCTGAATCTGCAATGTATCCCTCTACTTCAACTCCGATATCCAGCTTGACAAGGTCTCCTGTAACAAGCTTGTTTGTATCATGAGCTGGTGAGGTGTAGTGTGCAGCTATTTCATTCACGCTTACATTGCATGGGAAAGCGATTCCAGCTCCTGTCTTTAATATCTCGCCTTCTACAAATTCTACAAGGTCTAAAATAGGCAATCCGTTTTTAATCATTGCGCTGGCATCGGATCTTACTTTTTTTAATATCTTGCCAGCTTTTTCATAACATTCTATTTCATCTGTCATATTATCACAGGTTTGATTTTAATAGATAATCTATAATAAGTCTGATTTTTAATTTTTTAATAATTATATTTTTATTTATATTGTTCTTATATTTTTCTTAAAATACGGTTTTAATGAATTGGCATTTAAATTTTATTTGGGTTTTTAAGCATATTTAATTTTTCAATAGGTTGGGGCATGTTTTGATTTCATAGTGGGTTTTTAGTGATATTTTTAATTTTTCACGGGTTTTTGAAATTCTTTTTTTAATAAAAAAATTTTTCATAATTTTTATATACTGCAAGTAATATAATATAATTATTCTTAAAAAATAATATAATCAGTGTTCTTTGTATATCAAATATTTTTATTTATATCCAATTTTTAATGCTAATTATAGACTATTAGGAGGCAGATTAATGGCTGCAGAGATTATTCCAACTCAGATATTTATTCTCATTCTTGTAATTATACTTGCGGCTGTTGTTGTTGTAATTATTTCTCAATGGAGAAAGGTAAGTCAATCCAACAACTCCTTGAAATTACTTGAAAAAGAGATAGAACTTAAAAAGATAGCTATGGTCGAGAAGGATTTGGAAAGCAAACGTCTAATGGAAAATCCAGTTAAGCTACCTGAAGCACAACAGGAAGAGCTTGCTCAAATCAGACAATCCACTGCCGAGGTAAGATCCAATGTAGGATACTTGCACAGCCAGGTGAATGAACGTCTGGCACGCCTTGAAGCTCAGACAGAACTTAAAAAATTAGAAAAGATGCTTTCTGAAATTGAAGAGAAAGAGAAGAAACTCAATAAGAAATAAGTGAGGTTTTATCATGGAAGCAATTGAATTGATTGCAATTATTATTTTAATAGTGGTTATTGCTCTTTTAATTTACTACTATGTGCAAACTTCAAATGGAAATTCTGTGGATTTCAAGAAATACTTCCAGAACATTCCTCCGAATGTAGAAGATGAATATTCCAAACCTCCAGTGTCTGGAGAGGCAAAAGAGGAAGAGAAGAAGTCCATGAGCGATAGAATCAAAATCACCATCAAGGATATTGATGAGAATTACATCAATACAGATGCTTTTTCCAAAAGGCTTGACGGCTTTTTAGATGAGAAAAGCGAGGAATTGATTGAAAACTGGTCTTTGGTTACCCAAGACGACTTAAGCACTTTGGAGCAGCGTTCCATTCAGGCCTGCGAAAACATCGATGCTTTGGAGAAAAGATTCTCTGAGTACAGCAATTCAACTGATGAGAAGATAGCAGATCTTGACGCTCGTTTGAAAGTAATTGAAGAAGAAACCAAGGACTTGGAAGAATAATCTTTTTATTCTTCTTTCTTTTTTATTAATAAATTATTTTCCACTATTATTTTTATTCTAATCTTATTCTCAACAATTTATTTTTATTCTAACCTTATTTTCCAAAAGGTTTATATATTATGTAAACTAATATAACTATGTTGTATAATATTGTTCTACTCATATAGCAGGGTGGGGTAGTCTGGTGATCCCGCGGGGCTCATAACCCCGAGAGCCCTAGTTCAAATCTAGGCCCTGCTATTTTTTTATCGCTCTCAGTATAACAATCGTTATATAATCTCCATTTTTTCTTTTTTGTAGTTTTGAATATTTTTTAGGTTATTTCTATTTTTTTATTCAAATTTTAATAATGTTCTTTTTTTACTTTATATTTTTATAAGTTTGCCATATTATTTTTTTAAATTATAATTTATAATTTTTCAAGTATAGTAAAACTTTTTAATAAGATTATATAAATATATAGTCATTAAAATATTAATTTTAATGCATATTATGGATTGAGTATAATTTTGTTTTAAATATTGTCAATCAAGCAAATTTTATTCATTCATTAGTTTTCTAAAAATATTGTTATATTACATGAAATATTATAAGAGGTAATTTTTTATGAAATTTAATAAGATAACCCTGCTTTTAGCTATTATGATCATATCCATTTTAGCTGTCGGGGCTGTAAGCGCTGAATCTGTAGATGATGCGACAATAAGCGCTGATGACAGTGACTTAACTGTTGCAACGGCTGATTCAGACATAAATGATGTTTCTGCAGCAGATGATGCTGCAGATGATGCGGTCGGTGATGACGGCAATGCTGTTCTCGGAGATGATGCAGCTAGCTATGATCTTGATGATGATAGTTATTCCACTTATTTCAATGAGGATGGTACTGCTACTGATGCTTTAAGTGAAATGGGCGATTATACTTTAAATGTCGGCACTTTGACTAATAAGGATATTAAGATTGGTTCTGGTTCTAATATTAATATTATTGGTAAAGAAGGTGCAGGTATAATCAATAATGGTACTATCGTCATTGGTGATGGTACTGGTTATGCGGGCTCTATTCTTGTTTCTGGTTTGACTTTCACCAATACCAATAAGAATGCTGTTGAAATTCTGGATTTGTCTTCTAATATTACTATTAAAGGAAATACCATGAATATTGAAGGTGTTGCTCCTGAGGATAATCCTTATTTCAGTATTTATGGCGTGAATGCTAATGGTTATATTTCAGGTTTGAAGATTGAGGACAATACTATTTCTGTTAAAGGTAATGCTCCTTACTCCTATGGTATCCAATTAGGTTCATATGGGGCTATGGCTAACCCTAAAGACATTGTTGTCTCTAACAATGTAATTGATGTGAATGTTGGAGACTGTGTGGGTGAAGGTATTTACTTAGATAATCCTAACAATGTTTTGATTGAAGCTAATAATGTTACTGTAGCTAATACTGGTGATAACTGTGCGTATGGTATTCAAGTAGCTGATTCTGCTCAATATGTTTTCTACTATGCAGGTTATGAAGGTGCTCTCACATCTCCTAGAAATGTTTTAATTAAAGATAATAATTTGGATGTCAGCAGTGACTTTATGGTATATGCCCTCACTGTTATAAGCTTTGGTGCTGATGGTTACGATGAAGACATGGCAGAGTGGGATTTATCAATGCCTGCCCGTTATCAATTTGATTTGAACACCACTATTGCTAACAACACTGTAGTTGCTAACTCTAAGAAAGGAGTTATTGGTATTGGTGGTCAGACTTACAATATGACAGTTGTTGGCAATGATATTACTGCCATCGGTACTTCTGCAGAAGATATGACTACTGGTGATGCTTTAGGCAATCATACTTCTGCGCTTTGTGTACAATATAATGCAGGATCTTCTGATGATGATTATTTCATTGTAGTCAAGGATAATAAAGTCACCACTAATGTTTTGCCTGATGAGATCAACAGCGAAGATTATCTTGAGTATGTGACTTTTGAAAACAATGTTGTCTATGCACTTGTTGACGAAGATAATTATGATCAGTTCTTTGATGAGTCTGGTAATTATATTAGTGATTTTGAGAATATTGCTTTGGATGATTTATCCGATAAGGCTCTTGTTTTTGGTTCTAAAGTTAATGTTAAGGGTGTTCCTGGTGCTAAATTGACTAATGTTAATGTTGATTTGACTGCTGATGGCATTGTTATTGATGGTTTGACTTTTGAGTTTGAAGGTGTTCCTGGTGGATGGAACGGTTTGATTCATGTTGGCTTAGGTGTTAAGGATATCACTATTTCCAATAATGATATCAAGATTGTAGGTACTGGAACCGGAACTATTTATGCTATTGTTATTCCAGGTTCTAATGATTCCATTACTGAGAATATTGCTGTTACTGGCAATGTGATTGAGATTACTGGTGAAACTAATAAGAATCTTTATGCTGTTGATGCTTTTAGTTATGATTATCCTTATAAGGGTGTCAGTTCTAAGAATTTAACCATCACTGGCAATAATGTTACTCTCAAGGGCAGCACTAACATGGCTGAAGCGTTTTATGTTAGCTGGGTTGATGATTCAATAGTATCTGACAATATAGTTTTCATTGAATCCACTGCTAATGCTTATGGTATTGGATCTGACAATGTTAATAATGTTGTTTTCAGCAATAATGAATTTGATATAAAAAGTGTTTCTGATACTGGTGCCAGTTATGGTATTACCATAGCTCCGGGTAAAGGTGTCACTGCTAATGACAACACTATAACTGTTGAAGGTGTTAGTGCTATTGGAATTGGTATCAATGGAGGAAATTCAACCATTAAGGACAATACCATTGAGGTAACTGCTGCGGACAATGAGTCTGTTAATTCTATTATTCCTAAGGATACTGTTGGTACTGGTAATTCTGGAATAAAATTAACCGGAAATGCTACCGCTGATGTAAGCGGAAACTACATAGACAGCAATCAAAACAACATGGACCTTGCTGGTGCAAGCAGTGATACCAAAGTTGGTTCCAACTATGTGATGGAGTATGTAGAAAAAGAAGGCGACCCTGACCTTCCAGCTGCTCCAAAAACCACAAGCATTACTGTTCAAAGCGCTACTGTAACTGCTGGTCCTAATGGAAAATCCAAGACTAAAAATATTGCAATCACTGTCAAGGATGCTAATGGAAATCCAGTTGCTGGTCAAACCATACAAGTCTATGTAAACGGCGCTCTCAAGACTGCTAAAACCAATGATAAAGGTGTTGCTACACTTGCCGTACCTTACAAGGCTGGCGGAACTGTAAGTCTCGTTGCTTCATTCAATGGTGCAACCGGTTTATTAGGTAGTTCTGCAACCGGCAAGCTCACAGTCAAGAAGAATGCTGTTAAAATAGCTGCTAAAACCAAGAAGGTTAAAAAATCCAAAGCTAAAAAGGCTAAAGTCAAATTTACCTTAAAAGTTGGAAAAACAGCCCTCAAGAAGAAAGCTATCACCATTAAGATTAACAAGAAGACCTACAAGGCAAAAACCAATGCCAAAGGTATTGTAACTTTCAAAGTAAAATTACCTAAGAAAGCTAAGAAATACAAATACACTGTTAAATTCGCAGGTGACAACTTCAACAAGGCAAAAACCTTCAAAGGTAAGTTAACTGTAAAATAAGTTGAATTTAAAGAAAAGTAATTTTTTACTTTTCTACTTTTTCTTTTTTTAATTATTGATTTTTTTAAATATTAGTTAATTTTTTTAAAATTACTCTGTCTGATTTTTAAACATTAGTTTGTTTACTTTTTTAAAACATTAACTTGTTTTTTTAAAGATTAGTGTGCTTTTTTTTAATTTTTAATATTAGTGTATTGTTTTCATTTTTTTTAAAATTAGGGTTTACTTTTTTTATAAAAATAATCTTTTCTAATAAATAAGAATATTTATTAATATTAAAAGTAATAAATTAATAATGTATCAATCATATTTTATATTATTTAAAGAAACTTTAATTATAAAATATTTTTAATATGAAAACTTTTGTCTGCTTTAAAAATCATAAGGTGGATTAAAGTTTTGCACATGTTTGTTGAAATAAGAAAATTACTGGAGGTGTTTGATGAAAAGTAAGAGAATAATTGGATTCACTTTGTTATTCGTCCTGCTTTTTCTTTTAATAGGATTAAACACTGCTAGCGCTTCTTCAAGTGATGATGTCATCAAGAACCTGTCAGACAACCTGGAATCCATTCCAGTTTCCAGCATGGATTTAGCTTCTTCAGATAACATTGATTCCAATGTTGATTTGGGTTCTTCAGATAGCTTTGATTCAGGTCTTTCAAATTCTATTGAATCAGATTCTGAAGATGACATATCAAGTTGTGAAATCCTGAAAGAGAATGCAGATTCAGAATCTATTGGAGATGGTGGAAAAACCGTCCATACAATAACTGAAAATGATTATTCAAACTATTTCGGTTCAGATGGTAATTTAATCAATTCATTGGTAAAAGCCAATGACACTATTAATTTGTCCGGTAATTTTTCTAATAAGAAATTTATAATAAATATTCCTTTAACCATTACAAGCACTGAAAACAATGCTTTCTTGAAGAATTCTCCAATATACTACGTAAATGTATCAAATGAGAATTTTGCTTATGATGCAATCGTTTCCAACTTGAAAATTGAATCAGACATTCCAGACATATCTGCAGTTTGGGTAATTGGATCCACATATGTCAAGATTTTAAATAATGATATTTTCACTACTGGACATAACGGCTATCCTATTTCCCTTGATGGCTTCACCTATAACTGTATTGTAGAAAATAATATTATAAAAACTGTTGTTCCGGTAAGCACTGCAATAGATTCATCAGAAGTCAATTATGATGAAGAGAATTCTGGAGACAATAGCAGTTGGCAGCATTCAGGTATTAGCTTAAGGGATGCCCACTGGAATTCAATTGTTAACAATGACATCACAGTTGAAAATTCCTATGGAGTATACCTTTGTTATGGCAGTTCCATATCTAATAACAATATCATAGCTAACAATACAATTAGGGCCACTGCTGAAACTCCTTCATTCTGGTCTTACGGTGTTTATCTGACTGGAAACTATAATCAT
Organism: uncultured Methanobrevibacter sp.; assembly: GCA_900314635.1. Classification (GTDB taxonomy): domain Archaea; phylum Methanobacteriota; class Methanobacteria; order Methanobacteriales; family Methanobacteriaceae; genus Methanobrevibacter. Next base: position 36,779 of record OMVY01000006.1, on the reverse strand, counting down.
GTGGAGAACAATACCATTTATCGCATGTATCGTGGAATTCATTCAAGCTATCCTCATAACTATATCATAGGAAACAAGATTTATGATATAAACGGTTTTGATGAAAACAACGGAATAGGTGGGGATTATGGTATTTATGGAGGCAATGACACTTTAATTGCCAACAACTCAATTTACAATGCAGATGTGATTGGTGCAGGTATTCTTGTAGGTTCCAATAGCGATGTTTACGGAAACTATATTCAAATTAACAGCAGTGGAGATGGTATTAGAATAGGGGATGTTGAAGGAGGTCACAATTCAAAGGTTCACGACAATACAATAGACTTCTTATCCGGTGCAGGAATAAGCATAAAGGGCACTCCTAAAGACACTGAAGTCTACGACAATATTGTAAACTCCTTATCCGATATAGGTGCGAATCAAGGTTCCGGATTGGGAATCGGTATTTTATCCATTTACCAATCAAGATCCAACAGGCCTTATAACATTTCCATTTACAATAACACTATCTACACTTCAAATGATTATGCTATAAATATTGCCCAGTCATCCACTGAAAGATGGTTATGTGAAAACAATAGTATTGGAGATAAATCCATCATCAATCCTATTGCAACTGACTATTCTCCAGAATGGGGAGATGGTACAGTTTATCAGGTAACTGAAGAGAACTACAATACCTATTTCGATTCAAACGGAAAGTTAAGAGATATTGTTAAGGATGGAGATATTTTAGTATTCAGCGGCAGCTTTTCACCTAAAGGCAAGATAGTCTTGAACAAGATTGTCAGCCTAATAGGGGACAATGCATTCTTAAGGGATACAACTATCTTATTGAATACCTCCAACTGTAAGGTTCAGGACTTCAATATTGTAAACAATGGTACTGATGATGGAAATTGCAATCTCTGGGGAATTTATGTTTATGAAGCTGATAATGAAGTGATTACTGGAAACAATATAACCATATGGGACAAGAACACTTCTTATGGAATATATCTCTGCGACTCCTATAATAATACAGTTGCAAACAATAGCATAAGATGTCAAGGAGACAATCTCGTATTTGCTCTTTTAACTTTTGAGACATATGACACTCTCTTTGAAAACAACAGCATTCTTGCAATTGGAACAAGCGAATTGTATCCTTATTATGAAACCATTTGCATCGACGGAGTTCGCAGTATTTCAGAGCTTTCTAAAACATATGGTGTGATATTGGACTTTTCAAGCGACAATCAATTCATTCACAATGACATTGAAGTCACTTCAACTGTGGAAGGTTTCCAAGTTCCATACAATCCTTCTGTAAACATTCTGATTGGTCTTTACATTTACTATGATTCAAATAGGAACAATATAAGCGAGAATAATGTTTATATTCATGGACATGATCCTTTCCTGTATGGAATGGGCTCTTCCGGAGATGATACCAGTAAGTCAGTCACTTATGCATGTGAGAACATATTCAGCAAGAACAATATTACCATTGAAGCTGATTACTTTGCTATGGGCATGATTCTAAGGCACAACTCTCAAGATACTCTTGTTAAGGATAACTATTTTAGACTTGATTCGAATAATTATACATATGGTATAACTTTAGAGATTTCAGATGGTTCTAAAATCTTAAATAATACTCTCAACAGTACCAGTAAGGCAGGCATTTATGCAATAGAAGGTTATGCTGCAAGCAATAATGACATTAGTTACAATAAGATTTATTCTGAAGGCAGCTTTAGTACTATTGCACTATATGCATCTAACCATAATAATATTACCCATAACCTTATTAGGGCTCGTGGTAGTGAATCACAAGATCCTGCACAAGGTTCTGAGCATCCTGATTCCGTAAAACTATTCAATACAGGAATATCTTTACAACAATATACTAATGATACCAATATATCAGATAATGATATTGAGCATAATGCCCCTTTTGCAGTTGATGTTGATGAAACATGCACTGAAACTACTGTTGCAAACAATATTTTGTCTGCTTCAGCAGGTGGAGGAAATAACGCTATTAATGACAGGTCTGGCAAGGCAGTTATTTCTGGCAATACTGGCAATAAATATCATAAACAAGGTTCCAATGAAGGATCTAAGCCTTCCAACCCATCTAATTCGCAGGGCAATAGTGGAAATAGCATTATCCATACAAATGGTACTTCATCATATTCTGGTAATGCTGATTCATCAGGTTCTAGTGCTTTAGGTCAAATTGATTTAGGTTTAATTGCTAATGCATTGTCTTCTCTTGGTGAAGGTATTGGTGATGCTGGGGGCAGTGAATCTGGCGATACCTCCGATTTGCTAGTTAGTGAAATCGAAGAGATAGCTTCTAAAACCTTATCTGGTATTTATGTGCCTATTGTGGCATTGATTCTCATGCTGGTATTCTGTTTCAGTTTCCTAGGTGCTAAAAACGAAGACGATGATGAGGAATAAGGAATAAATACTTTGTATTTATTCTTATTTTATTTTTTATTAGGAAATACCTGACAAATATTAATATTTTAATTTTAAAGTTTCTATATTCCTATTTTTATTATTTTCACTGTTTTTAAGTCATTATTTAGCATTTTTATTCATTTAAATTTCAATCTTATTATTTTGTATTCATTAATAGCTCATTGCTCTTGTAAAACTATTTTTTCAATGATTTTTCAATTTTATTTAGTAAAATTTATATTATTATATAATTATAAATATAAATGTATAAATTAAATTTTATATTTAATAAATTATATTTTGGTTTTTTGCTAAAATTGGATTTCTTTTTTTAAATCCTTATCTAAAAAAATATAATTTAACAAATGATTATTTAATTATTCTCTAAAAGATTTTTAAAAAAGAAGGAGAGATTAAACTATGAATTTTAATAAAATTATTCCAATAATGGGATTATTGATAATGTTGATATTGGCTATTGGATCTGCAAGTGCAAGTGATGTGGATTCAGAAAGTGTAGGGGAAGCAGCCAATGACTTAACAGTTGAAGAAGCCATTGTTGATGATTCCAATATTATTGAAGATGGAAATACGTTAGATGCTGTTGCTCTTGGAGAAAACTGCAATGATGCATATGGCATCGAAGATATTGAAACAGAAGATGGTGTGGAGAATACTCTTGGCAGCAGTCAGGATAATGAAATTCTCGCATCTACAGTAAAATTTAAGGAAAATCAGTATTCCACTTATTTTAATGGAAGCGGAAACATAATTTCTGGAAAATTAAAAGCAGGAGACACTTTGGACTTTTTAGGCACTTTCAATTCAAAAACTTTTATCATCAACATGCCTTTGATTATCACATCTACTGACGGAACTGCTAAATTTACTAACTGTAATTTTAAACTAGTCAAAGGCTCACAAGGAACTAATATAACTAATTTAAAAGCAAGCATGGGCAAGTTAAATACTCCTATCGTTGATGTTTTCAATGTAACTGGCATTACTATATCAAAATGTGACCTTTTTTCAAACGCTACTGGATCTTATCCAATATTATTTAATGCAGTAAATAATTCATGTATTGCTAATAATAAAGTTCAAACAACTGCTTATCTAACAGGATATGGGCATCCGTCAGCTATTGTATTAAGCGCTTCTTTATACAATAATATTTCCAATAATAATGTAATAACAAATGATTCTAACGGCATTTACCTTACAGGATTCCTTGGTGGAGGTCAAATGGGTCAAACTAGCGGTGCTAATGCATACAATACCATTTTAAATAATACTGTCCATAGTATAAGGGGTATGGAATGGGCAGTTGATCAAAATGGCAAGACTCCTCTGCCTTCTTCATTTACTTATGGTATCCAAGTAATGGGAGCAAATAATGATGTGATTAATAATACTGTTTACAATGTTTACAGAGGTATAAGTGCTACCCAGGCAGGTAACAATATTATTAATAATACATTATATAACATTCATGGAACTTGGTATAGTGGAAATACTAATGATGATGGTGGGGACTTTGCTATTTATGTGACTGTTAATTCTGTTGTAAAAGATAACATTATTTCAGATTCTAAAGTAGGCACAGTTATTCAAGCATCTACAAATTCTAATGTGAGTGGCAATGTCATCAAGAACTGCACAGGAATGGGTGTGACTGTTGTTGGTAACAATACAACCATATTTGATAATAATTTTAATGTTAGTGATTATGGGGTATATGTTAAAGGTGATTGCTCATACCTAAATATTGAGTCAAATATTATTGACTCAAATAATGCATCAGCAATAAAATTTGAAAAGGAGTCAAGATTTAAGTTCCCTCATGACATTACTATACAAACCAATATATTATACAGTAATTCAAAGGATGGTGCTATTTATGTAGATAAGCTTTGTACCAATATTCTGGTTAATAATACTCTTATAATTGGCGAGTCTGGAAGTATAACTGTTAATGAGACAACTCATTTGATTACTGAAAGCACTTTTTACAATTATTTCTCCAATTCCGGTTCATTTAACAACCAAATCAACGAAAATGATACTTTATTATTCTTAGGTACTTTCTCTAGCAAAGGTAAATTAACTATCAATGAAAAAGTGTTCCTAATTGGAGTAAATGCAGTATTTGAAGACACTACATTCATCATATCAGAAACTGATGATGTAGTTATGGAAAATATTAAAATCAATAATCCTAATACAAATCTTGCAGACCGCCTTTGGGGAATTCAATTAAACAATACTCATAATGTAACCATTAAAAACTGCGACATTTCTATTTATGATCCTTATTCAGCATTTGCAGTATATGTTCTTGATTCCAACAATTGCAGTATCATCAACAGCTCTTTGAAAGCTGAAGGAAATTACTTCACTGCAGCGCTTTTTTCCTTCAATTCAAATAATATCACAATAGATGGAAACTCCATTGAAACAATTGGTTCTGGAGATACTTACCTTGTCAACAATAGGGGTTGCTTGAATACTTCTGTTGATGGTGTAATTATCTGTCCTGATGGTAGTATTTGTCCTGATGGGTCCACAATATGTGTTGATGGTGATGGAGATACCGAATCATTGGATGGTGTAATTCCAGGTTCACATATGATTTCAGGCTTATTCAGAACTTATGGTGCTTTATTTGTCCACACTTCAAATGTAAATTTCACAAACAACAATGTTACCGTAGGCTCAAGACTGGATCCTTTCTACAACTTGAATGAATCATGCAACACTATTGCAGGTGTGTTCATCCATTATGGAGGTTTCAACAACACTATTTCCAACAACAACATAAACCTCAACTCCAATGATTCTATGATTTATGCTATGGGAATTATTGGTGCAAGTCCAAATAGCACTGCTGAAGGTTCTAAAAACAATTCATTCATAGACAACAACATTTCAGTCAGAGGCCCTTATCATGGTGTTGGAATCTATCTTGGATACAAGGCGATTAATTCAACATTTAGAAACAATATTACAATTATGGCTACCAATGCAATTGAAAAAATCAATAGCACTCTTGTTGAAAATGATGAAAATAATATTGGGGGCGTATTTAAACCAGTAATTCCTCATAATACTACTTTGACTGTATCAGACGCTTCATATAAATGGAACAATGGAAACAAATACATTACTGTTGCACTTAAGGATGCTAATGGAACCGTTGTTTCTAACCAAAACATTGTTTTATCTGTTGATGGAAAGAACTACACAGGCACAACCGATACAAATGGAGTTGCTAAAATCAAAGTAAGCATAAGCAAGACCGACACTTTCGATGTTGTCGCATACTTCTATGGCGAAGGAATCCTCCTTGCTTCAACCAATGCAGGAAAACTTGTCTTGAACAAGGACAGCACAAGCATGTCTTCTGCTGGAAAGACCTATACAGTCACAACCGCTTCAAAAACCATCACAGTAACCTCGAGGGATGGAAGCGGAAATCTTGTTGCTAATAGAAAGGTCGCAGCTACCGTAAATAGAAAAACCTACTATGCAACTACCAACTCCAAAGGCGTAGCTACTTTCAATCTGGCTTTAAATGCAGTAAAAACTTATACTGTTTCACTTAAATTTGCAGGAGACAGCTATTATACTGCAAGCAGCAGTTCTGTAAAGGTCAAGGTGACCAAGACAAAAACCAAGCTTACTGTCCCTAAAAAGACATACAAGGCAAAAGCTAAAACTAAAAAATTAACTGCAACTTTAAAGGACCAGACAGGAAAGGCAATCAAATCCAAGAAGGTCACCTTCATAGTCAATAAGAAAAAATACACTGCAAAAACAAATAAGAAAGGTGTAGCTACTGTTAAAGTAAAATTGTCTAAGAAGAAAACCTACAAGTTCACAGTCAAGTTTGCTGGGGATAAGACTTATGTTGCAGTCAAGAAGACAGGCAAGGTTAAAATAAAATAGAATTTTTTAATTATAGTCAAGAGGATGGCTAAAATAAAATAGAATTCTTCATTAAGTCAAATTAAATAATTTGACTTAAAACCCTTTATTTTTTTTGGTGATTAAATGATAAATGCATTGATTTTTGCAGATGAAGCGGCTTTTCAAAGTTCAAATGGGCTGCTCAATATGTTTTCAACTACCAACGGCACAGGACTTCCCATACTGGATAGTTCATTAACTGCTATAACACAGGCATTGCAGATACCTGTAATCATTCTTTTAATAGCATTTCTAGTCTTCGCTGTATATACTTTAGGGAAGCTTTTATCAGAATACTTTTCCAGGAAGAAAGTACCTGTTAGCTTAATCAAAGAAATGATTTACGACATCTATGATGCAGAGTCTGCTGAAGATATTAAAAATGTTGTAAATAAGGCGGATATCCAAAGGTCTCAAAAGAGGATTTTATCAGAACTTGCAGAAAGCGAGCATCTAGGTAAGAAATCCAGAGAAACATTGGCTCGAAGATTGATAGACAATGAAGAAGACAAGATCGCACAGAATATCAATAAGACTGATATTGTTACTAGAATAGGCCCTACACTTGGTTTGATGGGAACACTTATTCCAATGGGTCCAGGTCTTGCCGCATTGGGTACTGGAGATGTGACCACACTTGCAAGTGCTATTACAATTGCATTCAATACAACAGTTATAGGTATAGGATCAGGTGCTATAGCATACTTTGCTTCTAAAATTAGGCGCCGATGGTTTGGTGAATATCTTGCCAATCTTGATGCATTGATGGATGCGATTTTGGACAATATCGATAAAAGGGACGAGAGGCTGAAATAATCACTATATGTGATGGCATGCAATTTTAAAAATAATCTTTGAAAAAGAAGGTTGCATTGAATATTTAGAATTCACAGTATGATAAGATTTTATATGTTTTGGTGATTATTATGGCTCGTCGTCGAGGTAAAGGTCGTTTTGAAAGTGAGGAAGAAGACCCAATGGCAGGTACTGCAAACCTAGTGGATGCAATGCTTGTCATTGCAGTAGGCCTCCTTGTATTCCTTGTGCTTGCCTGGAACATGCAAAGCGTTCTATTCAATGAGAACCTGACTCCGGAACAGAAGGAGCAGGTCATGGAAGCCATGAACCAGGAAGTTACTGAAGTTCAGGAAGGCCAGGTATTGAATGAGACTCCTGATACCAGCAATCAAACCGGACAAGGTTATACCGAGATGGGAAAGGTTTATGAGGACCCATCCACCGGCAAGATGATTATGGTTCGAAATCAATCTTCATAGATTGATTTTTTCTTTTTTTATTATTAACCGGTTTATTTTTTCTATTAAGTATTACTTAAAATTATTATTTTATTAATTTATTATTTTTATAAAAGGCTTGTTTTATTTGTTTTATTGTTTATTTAATAATTTACAAGCTTTTGTTTTTTTATTTAAGCTATTATTTTTTCTTTATTTTTTTAATTTGGTGTTTTTTGCTTTGTTAAATAAATCTTGTTTTTAAAAAAAGTATTATTCTTTTTATAAAAGCTGTAAATTAGTAATAATAATCTTTATATAGTTATTACTCAAATTATTAATTACATGGTATTTATTTAACCCATCTCTTATGTTAGAAACAAAAACCCAAATAAATATCGTGAAATTGTGTAATCGATTTATTCATTGTCCATTTGTTGAATTATAATAATTTGTAGTTTGATCTTCTATAATATGCACATATCAGATTTATTATCCATATTCTCACTATTATAAACTACATATTATTATAATTTCTCTCGCTCTTTTTAATTATTCTCCTTTTTTTATTTTTTAGAAAAACAGATATTTATTTGGATTAATATTGGTTTTTTTTAATTATTTTCCTTTTTTTATTTTTTAGAATATAAGAATTTTATTTGATTAATATTGATTTTTTTAATTATTTATACTATGAAAATCAAATTATTATTAGATGATGGCAAGCCGAAGACAGCTGCTGGTTATTAACTAGGGAAACTCCGCACATCAATATAGACTGTAATGTTGAAAGACATATGCTGAGAAGTATGACTATGGAGCAGAAACGACACGGCCCCATGATGGATGACAATGATGCTTGACTGATGGACATTTAGGGGAATCGGTGAAACGGCCAATCTACAGGATGCAAGGACAAAGGTGCCGATGATAGCTATTGGAGGCAAAGTAGTCCGCTAAGATGAATGCTGTATAAAACAGAATGTGGGTTACTCTCGGCAGGCCATTATTCCTATTTTTTTAAAAAGAGCAATAGAATTTTTATAGTGATTCTTGTTTTATGGAATTAATTCTGAGGATTTTATATTTTCAGATCTTATTTTTCTGCTATCAATTCTTTCCATATTCTGATGATGATATCTGCAGTGTTTTCTATTTCTTCAATAGTATGGGTGGCTATTATTGTCAGTCTTAGTCTGCTTTCACCAGTTGGCACTGAAGGAGGCCTTATTGCAGAAACAAGTATCCCCTCGTCTTCCAGTTTTTTTGCAAATTCGCTTGCAAGCTTTGCAGGGCCTATTATGATTGGAATAATAGGTGTTTCCCCTTCAACCACATTCAACCCACCTGCACTCAAGAGTTCTCTCATTCTTCGAGTGTTTCTTCTTAAAGCTGAAAGGTATTCCTCATGATTTTCCCTTAAGAGATTCAATGCTGTGTTTGCACTAGCAATAGTGGCTGGTGACAATGCAGTTGAGAAGATGAAAGGCCGGGATTTATTTATAAGATAATCCATGTAGATTTTCTTTCCTGTGACATATCCTCCTTCGGATGCAAGAGCCTTGCTTAAAGTTCCGATTTGAAGGTCTACATATGGAGTCAGGTCTGTTCCGGTTTTATCTTTGTAGTATTCCACGGTTCCCTTTCCAGTTTTGCCGATTACTCCTGTAGCATGAGCATCATCTATTATAAGGCAGCAGTTGTACTTTTCAGCTATTTCTGTTAGTTCTGGAAGGGGAGCAATGTCGCCGTCCATGCTGAAAACTCCATCTGTTATGATGAAGAAGTTTTGGGAATTTTCATTTTCAGTTTTATTTTCTTCGTTAGTGTTGTTTTGAGTATTATTAGTTAAGTTTTTAGTTTTATTCTCTTCAACAGCCTCTTGAATAAGCCTTTCCAAATCATCAGTATCCTTGTGCTTGTATATCTTGACATCTGCTTTAGAGATCTTGATTCCATCGATAATGCTTGCGTGATTGAGCCTGTCTGAGAATATCACATCGCCCTTTTTGCATAATGTGTAAATGACTCCGAGATTGGTCATGTAGCCTGTGTTGAAAAGAAGTGTGGATTCTGTTCCCTTGAATGAAGTGATATTTCTCTCCAGTTCATGGGCTTCGAATGTAGCTCCTGTTGTAAGTCTTGAACCAGTTGATCCTGTTCCATTAACGCTTGCACTTTGAGCTGATTTTATTACATCCGGGTGATGGGTAAGTCCTAGATAATTATTGGTTCCATAAACTAGGTATTCCTTCCCATTTTCATCAATGGCTCTAGTTGAAGTGATAAACTTTAGATTATCTATTTTTCTCATCAGATTCTTCTGATTGATTTCCTCTAATTCTTCCTTGATTTGATTTTCAAGATTCTTATTCATTTTATCACTTCATTTTAATATTACATCTCTGAGTTAATATTGATTATATGTTTTCCAGATAATTTAAGTAAATTAATCATATTTTCATTTAATTTTCTTAGTGTAAATGGAAAATAGGTTGAAGTTTAATCCATATTTAACGTAAACAACCTATAGGGATTACTTTCACATTATCCTTGGTAGTATATGCAAATTTGCCTCCAGTAATAACTGCTAAGAATTTTGGTTCTTTAAAGTTTTTCTCTTTCAACAAGTTTTTTAATTTTAATAGATTTTTCGCTCCTTTTTCTATTTCATCACTACCTAATTTAAATTCTATTAATGCATAATCCCCATTTTCCAAATGTATAACACAATCGGCTTCCAAACCTGTTCTATCCCTATAATAAGAAATTTCTCCCCATTTTTTACTTGTATAAACTCTTAAATCTCTAATACATAATGTTTCAAATATAAAACCGAATGTATTCAAATCCTCCATTAAAATTTTTGGTGACAAACCAAGTGATGCAACTGCAATTGAGGGATCTGAGAATTCTTTTTTAGGAGTTGATCTGATTGAACTTTTCGATCGGATATTCGGAGACCATGATTGAACATCTTCTATGACAAATAATCTTTTTAATGCATTAATATATTTATAATAAGTATTCTTACTGATATTTTGAAATTCAGAGTTGATGTCTGCCAAGATTGTGGAGTTTGATGCCAAGGTGGAAATATTCCTAGAATAGGACCTTAATATGTTTCTTACTTTTTGGGGGTCGCGTTTGACATCATCAAAAGAAGATACATTAATTTCACAAATATTTTTCACATAGGATTTTGCAACAAACAATTGTGCTTTTTCTGAATTTTTATTTAAACTTTCTGGCCATCCTCCTCTGCATGCAGAAAATATCAAATCTTTAATAGTCAAATCAGATGAAATGCCATCAATATTCATATTTGGATTTTCAAATAAGTCTAATATCGGAATTTTTCCGTTGGATTCTCCGCTTTCAAAAAGACTCATTGTTCTCATAACTACTCTATGGATTCTTCCTGTCCCAGTGTGCATCACTTCCACTTCATCAATGCTAGTTGAGCCGGTTAAGATATATAATCCATCTTCATGAAGTTCATCAACACTATTTCTAACTGCATCCCATAGTATTGGTGCCATTTGCCATTCATCAATAAGGCGAGGTTTTTCACCTTCAAGAAGTACAGATGGTTGCAGTTTGGCCCATCTTAAATAATTTTCTGATTGGTCGGTGTCTTGTAATTTAATGCTGCTTTTGGAGTGTTGTTCGGCTGTTGTTGTCTTTCCACACCATTTGGGGCCTTCAATAAGTATTGCACCAATCATCTCCAAGTATTCATCAATTTCTTCATCAATAATTCGTGGTTTATATGTAAATGTCATAATAATGCATCCTGGGGAATAGATATTATAAATTTAATATTTAATAATATATAAATATTGGGCAGATTTGTTGTGTTTTGGGTGACTGATTTGTTGTGTTTTGGGTGACTGATTTGTATTGCAATTTTGATTTTAAATAGTTTTTTTCTTGAATTAAAGAATTTTTCAATATTTTTACTTTTTTTAAGTATAAGAAAAGGGGTTCGAATCAAGATTTTTTTCAAGGCATTTTTTGCTAGTATTATAAACGGTTTTGTAATGGAATAATATTGGAATTATTTTTGAATCTGCATCTTTGTTAATGCATTTAAATTATTTGCAAGTTTTAATATTATGAGGATTATTTAATTAAAACCACTTGATCTTCAAGGTATTCAATCAAGTCATCCAAAGTGTAATCCTCATCAAATTGGTCAGTGTCAACAAGGAACACTCTTCCTCCAATCGGATTTCCCTTGTCCTTCATAATTGGAATGCGTTCATAGTTGTCATTTGCAGCAACATATCCAATCAGGTAATTAGGATCATCAGACCAGCACAATTCAGCTGTTACTCCTCTTGCGCTAGTAACTTTTGATGCAAGTATCAAAGCTTCTTCAAGATGGATTCCGCAGTCGATATTGTTTTCCAATGCCTTTCTGTAATCATTGATATCTGCAGAGCTTATGCCAGTAACGCGGACTCCCTTCATTCCACGCTCATCCAGGCGTTCACCTGTGTCTTTGTCAATGAGCATTGCTCCGTGCATGCTTTCCTTCAGGTTTAATATTGATTGAATAGCTATTTCACAAGCCTTCTCGCTTACACCTGCTGATTGAAGTATTTCACTTGAGAGAGCAAGTCCTTCTTCCTTGGATTCAACATGGTGCTGTTTTATATTCAATTTATTTTTGTATATGATGTTTGATTCGTTCACTTTTTCTATTTTGATATTTATGAAGTCTGAATCTCCGCGCTCATGCATGCGGGCTCTTCTATATGCGTTTATGATTTCTGATTCCACTTCATCTTCATTTACTATGCGCTCTATTCCGGATATGTGCCTTCCTCCTTTTTCGTGAGGTCCTCCTTTTGAAGAGCGCATCTTTATGCTGAACATCATTATATTGCCTTCATATTTTTATTTTTTACCTATCTTATATTTGGCTTAAATTATTTATTTAATTTACTACGGATGGTTTTTGAGTATTCATTTTTTGAACTGATTTTTCCCAGAGTGGGTGTTTTTTAAAATAATTTTTTGCTATGGTTTTTAATGTAATTTAATTAATGTTATAAAAAATTAAACCACTATTTCCCATGATAAGTTATATTTTAATCAATCAAATTTTTATTTAAATCACACAAAATCATAAAACGATGTAAATGGTTTTTAGTAATCTATATATCATACACTTTTCAATTGCTATTTGAAAGAAAATTTATTTCAATGGAAATTTGAGTGCAAGATAATATTATATATCTTGTTGTATAATAATAATTTATGTCTAGTTTAGATTGCAGTAAATTGAAAATCATTAAAGCAGATAAGGATATTTTACGCTCTGTTGAGTTTGATTGTGGAGATGAGGATCTTAATGAATTCTTATTAGAAGATTCATTTATAAATATTGATAACAGTTTATCTAAAATTTATTTATGCTTATATGAAAACAAGGTTGTTGCATTTTTTTCATTATCTGCTGATTCAATTAAAATCAATGAAAAACTTGAAATCGCATATCGTACTTATCCTGCAATAAAAATTGGCAGATTAGCCGTCCACAAAGATTTTCAAGGCATGCATATAGGATCTATTTTGATTGATTGGGTTGTTGGTTTCTGTTTAGAACTAAGAAAGGATATTGGTGTTAGATTCATATCAGTTGATGCTTATAATCGAGAAAAAATAATATCTTTTTATAATTATAATTTATTTGAAGCATTACAACCAGAGAGAAATAAAAATAAAAATAATATGCCGATGTATAGAGATTTATGTCTAAAATAAAAAAATAAATTTATCTTTCGAATTTAATTTTTTCAAAAGTTTTTTTTGCTCTTTTTAAAGCTTTAATTTCTTCATCGGTTGAAGGAGTGTTTAATTTTTGAATAAATCTTTTTGCATCAGCACCACTTAAAGTTGGTGTTGGGTTTACTTTGCTTGCCATTATTAAAACCTCCTAAAATATTTAATTGTACTAATAATTATGTTCATAGTTATTAATAAGATTTGCTGTAATATTTTTACCAAATATTATTGAGCGATTTTATTTGATTATTTGATTCTATTAGGGCTTCATTAAAGCTTTTCGCCAAATATTATTGCAGTAAAAAATTAAAAAAAGAGAATAAGAAATAAGAGATATCTAATTAATCGGAGTGAGATAGAAATTGTATAATATAGATATCTCTTATTCGTTAAATTTGATTTTTTTAAAGTAAAGGTACTTAAAATTCCTTACTTTGATTTTTTAAAAGAAAAATATTTCGAAATGTAAAATTTGACTTTAGGAAATTATTTAACAAGCAGAAGATTGTTTATTCCATCTCTTACCTTGTCAAAGAGTCCCTTCTTGTAAACACTGATTTCTTCTCCGCTGATTTCAGCGAATTTTCTAAGCAGTTTTGTCTGCTCCTTGTTCAGTTTTTGAGGAACTACGACAGTAATGGTAACATAAAGATTTCCCTTGTTGCTGCGTCTCATTTGAGGCATTCCCTTTTCCTTTAATCTGAATACTGTTCCGCTCTGGGTTCCTGGCGGAATCTTCAAATCCACTTTGCCGTCGATGGTTGGAATTTCAACGGTATCTCCAAGGCTTGCCTGAGGGAAACTGATCTGCTTTTCATAGTAGAGGTTTGCTCCTTCCCTTTCAAAGTCAAGGTGCTTCTGGACATTTATCTCAACATACAAATCTCCTTTTCCACCGCCAACATCTCCAACATGGCCTTCTCCTGAGACTCTGAGCCTGTTTCCGGTTTCAACTCCTGCTGGGACCTTGATGCTGATGGTCTTCTCCTCTTTGACGCTTCCTCTTCCATGACAGTTGTGACATGGCTCCTTGATGATCTTACCAGTTCCGCCACATTCTCCACATTGAACTATGTTTACTACCTGACCGAAAAGGCTGTTGCGGATTTGTTTTCTCTGTCCTGTACCTCCACAGGTAGGACAAGTTTCAACATCTGATCCAGGCTCGGCACGGCTTCCTTCACATACAGGACAGAATACATCATGCCTTACTTTTATGTCCTTTTCAACACCGCTGGCCGCTTCTTCCAATGTGATTGTAATGTCTGTGTAAATATCTCCGCCTCTTCTAGGGCCTTGTCTTCTGGATCTGCTACCTGAGCCAAATCCAAACATGTCAAATATATCGTCTAAGCCTCCGCCGCCGAAGCCTTGGAAAATATCTTCGAAGTTGACGTTTCTGAATATGTCCTCTTGAGAGAAGCCTTCCATACCTGCATGGCCGAATTGATCGTATCTATGCCTTTTGTCTTCATCGGATAAAACAGCGTAGGCTTCACTTATTTCCTTGAATTTTTCAGTGGCTTCCTCTTTTTCATCCTCTCCTACAACGTCAGGGTGATATTTTCTAGCTAGCTTACGGTAAGCCTTTTTAATTTCCTTGTCAGTAGCTGTCTTATCTACTCCAAGAACTTCATAATAGTCGCGCTTTTCTGGCAATTTAGTCACCTTTAATAGAATAATTATTATAATAACTGCTTTTTTCCTTAATCCAATTCTTATTTATTTAAATTTTAAATTATCTTGAACATTCAAATTATTATTGTTTCTAACTCATGAATTATTTTTATATAATCTTATATCTTTTGATATGTGTTGAATTGCTAATTAACAAACATTAGAAAATGGATTTTAAATCTTTTAAAAAAAGCAATTTAGTAAATTTGATTTAAATAAAAAACTAGGAATAATTAATTTTATTCACTAATTTAATTATTGTCTTTTTAATATTTAAAATTATTTTCAAATATTAATTAAATCATAATAAAAAGGATTCTTTTAGAGTGCTATTGAGTAACAATCTAAAAGAATCCAATTTACTCTTTTGAGAGGTCTAAATATTTTTTAATAGGTGTCTTTAATGTTCATTAAAGAAAAATGTCTTCTAAATGATTAGAAGACATGCTATTAAACTTTTTATTTCTAATAAAGAAATCCTAATAATTTTCTATTGTGTGCTTATTTTTCTTCGAATTCAGCATCGATGGTTCCGTCATCATCGTTTGAAGAGTTGTCTGCACCAGCATCTTGAGCTTGTTGAGCAGCTTGCTGCTCTGCTGCTGCCTGCTGGTAGATTCTAGCGCCGATGTCCTGGACTACTTTGCTCAAGTCATCGGTTTTTTCCTTGATGGCTGCGATGTCATCGCCGCTGATTAATTCTCTAAGTTCTGCAACTTTCTCTTCAACGCTGGATTTCTCATCAGCAGTGACCTTGTCGCCAAGTTCGTCGAGAGTCTTCTCGGATGTGTAAATCATGGAATCTGCATTGTTTCTGACTTCGATTTCCTCGGTTTTCTTCTTGTCTGCTTCAGCGTTCATTTCAGCTTCTTTTACAGCCTTTTCAATTTCCTCATCGGATAATTTTGTGCTTGATGTGATTGTGATGGACTGTTCCTTGCCTGTTCCCTTGTCTTGTGCAGATACATTGATGATACCGTTTGCGTCAATATCGAAGGTAACTTCAATTTGAGGCATTCCTCTTGGTGCAGGAGGTATTCCGACCAGTTGGAATCTTCCAAGGGTGGTGTTGTCTGCTGCCATCTTACGTTCTCCTTGTACAACGTGAATGTCTACTGAAGGCTGGTTGTCAGCTGCGGTTGAGAAGATTTGTGATTTTTTAGCAGGAATTGTAGTGTTCCTTTCAATCAGGGTTGTGCTGATTCCTCCTAAGGTTTCAATACCTAAGGATAAAGGAGTTACATCTAAAAGAACGAGGTCCTTGATTTCTCCAGCGAGAACTCCACCTTGGATTGCAGCACCCATTGCTACACATTCCATTGGGTCGATTCCTCTTTCGACGTTCTTGCCGATGTAGTCTTCTACGAATTTTTGTACACATGGCATTCTGGTAGGTCCACCTACGAGGATGATCTTATCAATGTCATCTCTAGTCATTTTTGCATCGTCTAATGCCTGTTTGATTGGAGTACCACATTTCTTGACGATTGGGTCGACAAGTTCTTCCAGTTTTGCTCTGCTTAAATCGTTGATTAAGTTGTGAGGTTTTCCATCTGCGCCCATGCTGATGAAAGGCAGGTTGACCTGACTGGTCAAGGTGCTTGATAATTCGATTTTTGCTTTTTCAGCTGCTTCTCTTAATCTTTGAACTGCCTGATCGTCTTCCATGAGGTCGATGCCGTCGGTTTTCTTGAATTCGTCAGCAAGATATTTGAGAATTGCGTTGTCCATATCGGTACCACCTAACTGGGTATCACCGCTTGTGGATTGTACTTCAAATACTCCATCACCGAATTCCATGATGGTTACGTCTAAAGTACCTCCTCCTAAATCGAATACGAGAATGTTGATGTCATCATCGGATTGCTTGTCTATACCATATGCAAGACTTGCTGCAGTAGGTTCGTTTACGAGTCTTACAACATCCAGGCCTGCAATTGTACCTGCATCCTTGGTTGCAGTTCTCTGGTTGTCGTCGAAGTAAGCAGGAACAGTGATTACAGCTTTTTCAACAGGTTCTCCAAGGAAGGATTCTGCATCTTTCTTGATTTTTTGGAGTAATGCTGCTGAGATTTCCTGAGGGCTGTACTGTTTGCCCTGGATGCTGAATTTTCTATCTGTACCCATGCTTCTTTTGAATGCGCTGATAGTGTTTTCAGGGTTGGTTACTGCCTGTCTTCTTGCAGGTTCTCCAACTAATCTCTGACCGTCTTCAGTGTATGCAACATAACTTGGGAAAGCCTTACCATACTGGCTTGCACCTTCAGCACTTGGAATAACGGTTGGTTTACCACCAATGAGTACACTTGCTGCAGAGTTACTGGTACCGAGGTCGATACCGATTATTTTTTCTTTTTTAGTATCATCAGACATAATATTCACCTTGATTTTTTAATTTTTGATTTTTTTTAATTTTTTTAAATTCTTTGAAGCTTTAAATCAGCTTCTAATTTTTATTATAAAATAAACATGATTTGAATAGTTAAATTAACGACTTAAAACATCATCTTATTTCTTGCACACAATCACAATTGGATTTTTAATTATCTTGTCTTTTAAGGTGTATCCTTTCATGATTTCAGCGACAATTTCCTTATCTTCATGATTAGGGCTGTTTATAGTTCCCTGAGCTTCATGAACGAATGGATCGAACTTTTCACCGACAGTTGGAATCTCCTTGAGCCCTTCATTTTCCAATGTGTTCTGCATTTTTGAATAAATCAACTTGAAGCCTTCTTCAAGGTCTTCTTTGGTTTTTGAGTTTTCAAGAACCCTTCCCATGTCTTCATAGCTGTCTATGAATTTAAGAATCAGACCTTCATTAGCGAATTCCACTAAATTCCTGTTGTGCTTTTCTGTCTGTTTTCTAAAGTTGTCAAAGTCTGCTTGAAGCCTTTGAATATGGGATGTAAGTTCTAGAATGACTTCCTCTTTTGCTTTAAGCTCATCTTCTAATTTAGCTAATTCATCTTCTTCTGAAGTGGAGTCTTCACTTATAAGATCTTCTGAAGATTCTTCATCTTTGGAGACTTTCTCCTCTTTGGAAGATTTTTCTTCAGATTTTTCTTTTAAGTTTTCCTTAGCCATTCCATCACCTTGAGTTTTAACGGATTGATTTAACTAATAATTATTATTAATCTCACTCGTTTAATAAGAATTATTAATGTTTAGAGAAAGAGAGCGACCCGCTCCTTTAATATTCTGGCTCAAATCAAAGAGAAAATTTTATTTTTTCTATTTATGGGTTATAGAATATTTGAGATGTTTTATCTTAGATAAAAATCAGGTGTGCTTGATTTTTATTTATAGTGTGATTTTAAAGAGGATTTGAAATATGCTCTTTGACTTGCCGTGTTGTGTCCTTTTTTTGATTTGTGTTGAGACATTTTGATGATAAAAGAAGTTTATTTTGATTAGATTCAAAATATTTCATTTTATCATAAGTTTAAAACTTTTAGAGTTTTAATATTCTAGGATTTTAATTTTATCTTGCCAGAATTATTAAAGTAACAAAAAGTTATCTTTCTCTATACTTATTATAGTAACCATTTGTTATATAAAGATTTCGGTTTTTAGTAACAAAAAGTTAATTTAATCTTATGTTTATGTAAAACTCTGTTTCTCTTTAAATACTTTCTTTTTTTAAAATTAAAATAGTCAAAATATGAACTATCGAAAATAAAATTGAACATTTTTGTTTGATTGTGGAATTTAGAATGGGGATGTTATCTTTTGTCAATATGTGGGGGTGGTTTAAAAAATTTAAAAAAAAGAATGTAATTTTTAAAAAGAATTATAAAAAATAAAAATTTTATGATTTAGTAGATGATTGAATCTATTATGTCTGTGACAGGGTTGTCCTCGTATTCCGGAATATTGTTCTTGTCATGAGGTATGAATGTGATCTGAACAAGCTGGTCGTCGACTGTGAATATGTATGTTATGATAAACATGTTCTCATACTCAAAGTTCTGAGTGGTCAGTTCGATACCTGAGTTTTCATATTCTGATGTGTCTTCGGCCTTGAAGGTATAGCCCTGCTTGATAAGCTCCTCCTTCAATTCATCAGCAGTAAATGACTGGGAAGGTGCATAAATGCTTATGACATCCAAGTCATCGTTATTGATGACAATGACATCGGAGCTTTGATTGTATATTTCGAATCCATCCGGAATCTCGAATTTACAGCCATTAATGCTGGCACTTTCACCAGCAGCAACAGCGGTTACGCTGGTTGCTAGAATCAATGTAATCAATATTATAAAAAGATATTTTGGCTTCATGTTTAATAATTGAGTGGATAACTATATAAATTATAGTATTTTTATTTTATGCTAAATAAATCAATAAAAATTTTTTATTTTTCTAAATAATTAATAATCTGTGTTTTTTATGGAATTAATCCTGCTATTTCATTTGGTTTTTGAATTTGCTATAAAATTTTACAACAGTTCTTCTTATTATATATAATATTATTATATTATTTTCTTGTCATTCAGAACTTGAAAAAGTTCACTTATTCTTATTATATATAATATTATTATATTCACTTTTTTTCAATTTTTAAATAATCTTTTTTTTCAATGCATTGGATTTAAATTTCTGCATTCATTAGTGCATAATAAAATTGGTAAATTTGATGAAAAACCTAAAAATTAGTCTGCATAAATTATTTGTAAGCTAATTCCCAATCGTATTAGTTTACTAACAAAAAGTTAATATAATAGTATTGACTTATAAAATATTATAGGGTGTTTTATAATTTTTTAAATGCTCGTAATAATAGTTAGTTTTTATAAGTTTTTCAATTGATAAATTATTACTTATTATAATTAATTAGAGGCGGTAAAATGGAAGAAGATAATCGCATAACCAGGCCGAATGTCCATAGAAACATCAATGCCGATATAAATGGGCGTCCTGCAAACGAGGTTGACATGGAAGCCATTCTTGATGTGATGGGATGCAAGACAAGGCGTGACATCATGGACTTGCTGAGAGAAGAGCCTAGGTTTGTTAGTGAAATATCTCAAGAGCTTCAAATCGGTCAGAAAGCTATTATTGAACATTTAAGAGCGATGGAAGAAATAGGCATACTGGAATCCTCATTCAAAAAGGTTGTAAGGGGCCGACCTAGAAAGTACTACGACATGCCTAATGATGTGAATGTAACCATCAGCATCACTAGAAATTCATTCAATGTGGCAATCAGCGATGATATGATGAATATAAAACAGCTGCCTTCAGGGGATGAATGGTCCAAGCTGCTTGCCATTGAAAAAAGAATAGATCAGGGCCAGACTGAAGCTATTGAAGAGCTCAAGTCTCAAATCAGATTGTATGACAATCTCAAGGAAAGAGCTGAGTATATTTTAGAGAGAACTTATAATCGTTATTAAGTTAAAGTGAATTTATAATCGTTATTAAACGAATTTTTATAACGGCCTCAAGGCCGCTATTTCTTTTTTTTTTAATTATTTTTAATATTTTTTAGAAAAATCACAACTATTTTTTAAAATTGATTCCTGCTACAATAGCTTGTCCAAGGGATACGGATCCATCTCCTGGACATGAATTGGTGTGCTGTATGAATTTCAAGCCTGCGTTTTCAATGCAATCCTTGATGTGGGCGGTTATTGCTTCATTGTAGAATGTTCCTCCGCTTACTCCAACAGTATCGATTCCGCAGTTCTCAGCCGCTTCAATGGCTAGTTTTGCAAGTCCTATGCTTACTGCTTCCTGTCCTGCAGCGGCAATCCTGCCAATGTCTTCTCCTTCTTCCAGTTTATCAATGACATATCTCAATATGGCTGTGGTATCCAGAACTCTTCTATCATCATGGTCTTTTATAATGATTGGGTAATCATTAATCTTATCTAAATCATTCATTTTCAAATAATTGAATGCTGCAGATTCAAGCTTCATTGGAGCTTCTCCTTCGTAGCTGTGTTCACTGCAGATATTTAAAGCAGCAGCTATGGAATCAAGGCATCTTCCTGTGCTTGTATTGATTCCAACATTCAGATTTCTTTCAATCTGCTTGAACAAGCTTGCAATTTCCATTTTTCCATGAGGAAATGCATCCAGATAATTCCTTTCCATAAGCTCTTGCACATTCTCTTCGCCGTATTTGTCCCTTTCATAATCGCTGTTTGGATTGGAAAGGATGGCTGCAAGCATTCTTGCAGGATATTTTGTGCATAAATCCCCTCCAGGCATCTTCTGAGGCATCAGGGAAGCTATTCTCTTATAGGATTTGATATCTGTATACAATATCTCTCCTCCCCAGGCTCCTCCGTCATCTCCATATCCTACTCCATCTGATGCAATTATGATCATTTCCCGAGGGTTTTCAAACAATTCTGCTTTTTCACTATCTTGTGAGATTTCAATTTCTGCAGATGTCTTTTCATCCAAATCAGTCTTGTTTAAAACATGGTCGTTTATCAGGGAGACGCCGTGGGCGTGGTGGTGCTGGACCTGGATTAAAGGACAGTCATATTTTTCAGCATACTCCCTTGCAAGCTGTGTTGTGAAGAATTGAGGATGCATGTCGCATGCGATGAGGTCAAAGCTGTCTGTTTTTGTAATCTGCATCATATGCTCGATGGCTTCTTTGAGGAACTGGTATGTCCTGTACTTGTTTGTGTTTCCAATATGCTGGGAGACATAAGCCTTTGAATTCTTGATGATTGTGAATGTGACATCGAGCTCGGGTCCGAGGGCCAGAATGTTCAGATTATCGAATTCTTCATTTAGATAGGTGTATTTTCCGCTTAAGTCATAAGGTTCTGGAGTGTAGCCTCTGGAACGTCTAATGAATGCAAGCTCGTCATTTCGGAATCTGACTACGGAGTCATCGCAGCGGTTGAGTATTCTTCTATTGTGCACCAAGTAGTAGTCAGCTATTTTGGAGAGGTTTTTAACTATCTCCTCGTTTGTAATCATCATAGGCTCTCCTGGAACATTAGCTGAAGTCATGATATATGCAGGAGTATCTGTTTCATTGAATAGAAGATGATGGAGAGGGGCATAAGGAAGCATTACTCCGATGTTGTGCAGGTCTGGTGAGACAGAGTCTGCAAAGTCATAGTCTTCGGATTTCTTTAAGATTACGATAGGCCTTTCCTTGGAATTCAAGGTTTTCTCTTCCTCTTTTGACATGACTGCAAATGTTTTAATGGTTTCGATATCCGGGCTCATTACAGCAAATGCCTGTGATTTTCGTCCCAGACGCTGACGCAGAAGGTCTACTGTTTCCTTTATCTTGACGTTAGCAACGAGGTGTGTTCCCCCTATTCCCTTGATTGCAAGTATCTTGCCCTCATCAAGAAGACGGGCGGTTTCTTTTAAAGGGTCTTCACAGTCTATTTCAATTGCAGAGCCGGAATCTTCTCCATCATTGCATGTATTTTTTAAAAGCTTTAATGATGGTCCGCAGTCCTCGCAGCATGCCGCTTCAGCATGATAGCGTCTGTCGAGAGGATTTGTATATTCGATTTCGCATTCATCGCAAAGGGGAAAGTCCTCCATTGTAGTATTGTCCCTGTCGTATGGGACATTTTCAATAACTGTAAAACGAGGTCCGCAGTCTGTGCAGGCATTGAATGGATATTTGTATCTTCTGTTTTGAGGGTCGTTTATTTCCTCAAGGCAGTTGTCGCAGATAGCCACATCCGGAGGAATGACGGATGTTCCAGCAAAATCATCTGCACTTTCTTTTATGGTAAAATCAGTGTATGAAGAGAACTTTTCATCTTCTTCCTTCAAGTCCCTTGTTTCTATGTTGTTTATCTTGGCGATTGGTGGAAGCTTGTTTTGGAGATTGAAGAGGAATTCCCCCATATTTTGATGTGATCCCTGGACGATTATCTCTACAACATTTCCCAGGTTTCTCACATATCCGTTAAGGCTAGCTTCTGTAGCTATTCTATAAACAAAAGGTCGAAATCCCACTCCCTGTACGATTCCTTCTACTAAAATCTGTTTTGTCTCCACAATTCCACCCTTTCAATTTTTTTTTTAAGAGTAATAATTTTTGATAATGAGTATTTTTAAAATTGCTCAGTTATATATTGGGTTAAGTATTAATCATAATTTTTTTATTTTCTCAAATGAGTAATAATAATTATTTGTATAAAGAACATTATAATATATATTAAGAATTATATATAATATTATAACTTTATATTTATTACTTTTAAATTTATTGCGTGATTGAAATGAAAGAAATTCTTCAACAACTTCTGGATGGTGAGATTTCCATTGAGAGATGTGAAACCCTTTTAAAAGCCAACAATATTCTCGAATTGGATGAAATAGCCAATTTTGATGTTGATAGAAAGGAAAGAACAGGGTTTCCTGAAGCTATTCTAGCTGAAAGCAAGTCTTATGATGACTTGTTGAGTATTGTGGAGAAGATTTCCACAAACGGCTTTAAGGAAAACATCATCATTACAAGATTGTCAAAAGAGAGATTTGACAAATTAAACCAGGATTTAAGCTATTTATCCGATGAAGGAATAGAATTTAACTATAACAAGGCTGCAAAAACCCTTGTTCTTTATAAGGGTAGGCTTGCGACATTGAATCCTGATTTGGGCAAGGTTGGAATAATCACTGCTGGAACATCAGACATTCCTGTAGCCGAAGAGGCCAGAGTCATTCTTGAGCAGGGTGGATGTGAAACAATATGCTCTTATGACATCGGAATTGCAGGAATCCACAGGCTTTTCCCAAAGATATCCCATATGGTTGAGGAGGAAGTCAATGTTATTGTCGTATGTGCTGGAATGGAGGGAGCCCTTCCTTCTGTTGTTGCAGGGCTAGTGGATATTCCGGTTATAGGCGTTCCGACATCTGTCGGTTATGGAATCGGTGCTGATGGCAAAGCGGCTGTCTATTCAATGCTTCAGTCATGCGCTCCTGGTTTGTCAGTTGTAAATATAGACAATGGTTTTGGAGCAGCCATCGATGCTCTTACAATTGTTCAGACAATAGCTAGGAATGTGGAAAAAGCTAAAAACGAATGATTGGATTTGTATGGTTTAATAGATTTTTTCATTAACTTATCTTAATCAGTTTTTTCATTAATGAATTGGTTTCAATCGGAATTTTTCATAATGAATTGGTTTCAATCAGATTTTTTAACGAATTGGTTTAAATCGAAAGTTTTTACATTTTCAACAATTTTTATTCTAAAACAAATTTGTAATTTTATAATTCTACACTTAAGGCGATATTTTGATATTTAGAGAATTCGATCCAAAGATTCATGATGTTTATAAAGTGGCCGAGCTTGTCTATGATGTGGATGAGCGCACTTTTGTAAATATATTCTCTTCTCGTGAGGAAGGCATAGAAGCCATCAAGGAAAGACTTCTTTATGACTTTTCACTCGAGGACGAGGATGAAAACGAGTTGTATTATGTCTTTTTCGATGATGAAGATGTGGAAGAGAAAAACATTGTGGGAATGTTCAACGGTGGAAAAGGAGTAACCCACAGCTATTATAGATACAGCTTGTCATTATTCAAGCATCTGAAGTTTAGCCAGGCCATGGGTCTTGCAAAAGTGAATTTTTTAGACAGTTTTGTTCTTGTTGATGTGGAGCCGGAGGATTTCTATATCTGCGAACTTGCTGTTTTATCCTCTTATCGTGGAAGAGGATATGGAAAACAGGTTTTGTCACAATTGATCCAGATGGCTCGTGATCTGGATTGCAAAAGGGTGGTTCTGGATGCTGATTTTAGAAACGATGGAGCATTCAGATTGTACAGCTCATTTGGTTTTAAAGTGTTTAAAAAGAAATGCTTCAAGCATTTCGGCATAAAAAGAGGTATGAGAAACATGGAATTAATCTTAAAAGATTAATTCGTATTCCCATATGGAATTACTATTTTTTTAATAAATCCAATATGAAATTGCTATTTTTTAAATAAAAAAATAAAAAAAGAGTTTATTTTCTTCTGCGTGCGAATTCATCAAGGATCTCATCGAATTCCACGCCTTTATATACAAGCAGAAGCATTGTATGGAAAATCAAGTCCACAGATTCCCAGACAAGGTCCTCGTCATTCTTTGCAGCGATAATAGTCTCCGCACACTCTTCACCTATCTTTTCAAGTATCTTGTCTACTGCTTTCTTATCGCTATCCTGCATGATATTAGAGGTGTATGAATCTATGGGATTGTCTCTGCGGCTTTCCAATACTTCATAAACTTCACGTATGATTTTTTCATCACTCATTTTGATACCTTCTTCAAATTATAGTGGTTTACCTTTTTGTTATGGAGTATTTATACATAATTTTTCATAATTAAAAGACAAAAAAATAAAAAATTAGTTTTTAGAGGATTTTATGGTTTCAGTCAAGGCAATCAGAGGATGCTGGTCCTCTTCAATAATATTGATGTCGCTGAATTTCTCCAATCCCTGTCTTTCGGCTGTGCGTTCAAGACCCAGTTTTATGTCTCTTTGGAGGTCTATTACATATGAATCGATTCTATCAAGACCTAATTGAGTTGAAGCTACTGCCCTGTGGTGTCCATCTACCAGGATATAGCGGTCTCCGGTTTTTACAACAATTGCAGGTTCGGCTAATCCTCTCTTAAGTTCGTAAACCCTTCCCTGCAGTTCATCGGCATATACTCTGTCCTGTGTCGGGGTTAGGAGTTCAACTGGAACCTGCTCTCTAGTAAGAAGGGTTTTGATATCGTATAATTGCTCCATACTTGTTTTAAATGCATTCACCTTTGTAGGGGTTGACCTCTCGATATGTGAGCGGACCATGTCGGTATTGGTGATGATTCCCTTCACATGCCTGTCATTATCGACTACTGGAAGACGTGACACTCCATGGCGGAACATTACTCTTGAGGCATCGTTGATTGACATGTCTTCCTTGATCACTCTGACTTCCTTGCTCATCACATCTTCTATATGTCCATTTCCCCATTCCTTGAGGAGCAGGTCGAATGCGGTGACGATTCCGACAATCTTGTCATCCTCATCAACTACAGGATAGCCGTCGTGCTTGGTCTTCTTCATTGTTTTAATGACTTGCTCGTTTGGAGTATCCTCTCTTACTGTAATAACGTTTTTTGTCATGTAATCTTTAACAAATGATTTGATTTCATTGCCCATTTTCACATCTCCAATGATTTAAGGATTCTCTTGCTGTTATTCCCCAAATAGGGAAAAGCTTAAAAAGGAATGATTTCATTATTCCTCAAGCAATTCTTTCAATATTTTAACAGTCTCGCGAGGGTCGGCTTTTCCCCTGGTCAGTCTCATGACCTGTCCCATCAGGAAGTTCAGGGAAGCTTTTTCACCATTGTGGTAGTCCTCTACAGCCTTAGGGTTTTCTTCAACAGCCTGTTTTGCAGCAGCCTGGACCTCGTCAACTTTTACAACTCCAATCAATCCGAGCTCTTCAGCAATCTGCTTAGGAGTCTGCTTGTTGTTAGGCATTTGCTCGACAATTCTCTGGCCTGCTTTTGTGGTAATCTCCTTGTTGAGGAGCATGTTGAATAACTCAATCAAGTCGTCTGCAAGTATTCCGCTGTCTGCAAAGTCCATTTTATTGTAGGTGAGAACTCTTTTAAGCTCGTCTCTCATCCATTTTGCAGCGAATTTAGGGTCCACTTCCTTGGCCACTTCTTCATATACTTGAGCGAGGTCGAGTTCTGAAGTAAGGACCTTTGCGGATTCCTCATCAATGCCGTATTCTTCAACGAATCTCTTAACCTTGTTGTGAGGAGCTTCAGGCATGACTTCGAGTATTTCGTTGATCTGTTCGTCTGTGATTTTCATTGGAGGAAGGTCAGGATCTGGAATGAATCTGTAATCGTCAGCATCTTCTTTCTTTCTCATTCCAACGGTGATCATCTGGGATTCAAGGTATGCTCTGGTTTCCTGCTGGACTTCGTGGCCTCTCTTAACGAGGTTCTTCTGTCTTACGACTTCGAATTTCAAAGCCTTGTATGCACCTTTGATGGAGTTGATGTTTTTCATTTCCACTCTGTTTCCTCCGTTGATGGAGACGTTTACATCAGCTCTCATGGTACCTTCTCCACGAGCTCCGCCACTGTATTGCAATACTCTGATAAGCTCTTTGAGGAAGTTACGTGCTTCTTCAGGTGAGTGCATATCAGGTTCTGTTACAATCTCGATAAGAGGGATTCCTGAACGGTTGAAGTCAACAATACCTTTATCCGGCTTGTATTGTCCCGGGTCTTCTTCCATGTGTATCTCATGGATTCTGACTCCATTCAATTCTCCGTCGTATCCTATAGGAACTGAGGTCTTCTGGTATCCGCTAGGAAGGTCAGGGTAATCGTAGTGTTTTCTCATGAAATAAGTGAAGTTCTTGTCTATTTTACAGTTGAGCATTAATGAAATCATCAAAGCGTTTTCAATAGCCTTTTCATTAGTAGGGTAAGGCTTTGCGCCAGGCTGGTTCAAGCATACAGGACAGACATTTGTGTTTGCCGGAGCTTCCTGGTAGTTTGTAGGACAGTCGCAAAATAATTTTGAGTCGGTTTCAAGTTGCACGTGGATTTCAAGTCCACACATCATATCTACGTCTATAGTAATTCCTCCAATCGAATTAGTATTAAATAAGTATTATTTTTTGGTATTAATCGAATTTCAAACTTAATAGTTTAAAATTTTGTTATATAAAATTTACACTATGATAATTTATATTGATTATATTTTATAAATATTGTCTTTTATATTATTTATATAAAAATAGGGTATGCAATATTGGGATATAGGTAATGTAATTTTAGAATATTATTTTAAAATAGGGGGTATGCATTTTGCGATATAATGGCAATGTTATTTTACAATTTTTATATAAAAATAGCGGTTTGCAATTTTTTATTTGTTAAGAATGGTGCTTTTAAATCAATAAATTAATTAAAGAATAATTTTTAGTTTTTTATTCTTTAATTTTCATAAAAAAGGTTATGGGCTTTTAGATTATAGTTTTAATTGGGATTTACTGGAATTTGTTTTTCAAAGAGTCCTTAATGTATCTTTTTATGTATCTGTCAAGCTTTGGATCCACTTCGCTTTTTTCAGGACCCAGTCTGCTTTTGTCGGTAAATGTTCCCTTCAAGCTTCTTCCAGTCCATTTGATCTCTTCCTCAACTCTTTTGCCGTATTTTGTGCCGAACATCTTGAACAATGGGAATTTGGTTATTCCATTGGCTCCGCTTAGAATCAAAACGCCGATGTTTGCAAGATTGTCGGTCCATGTGCCGCAGATGATTTCCAAGTCTGGAAATGCTAGTCTTACTGTGGATACGACTTTGGCATAGTAGAGGGATGCAGGCTGTGAGCTGTTTGCATAAATGGTTTCAGGATGGGGGTTCAGGGAGTAGAAGATAACCCTGTCGATTTCATGTTCTTTTATATAATCTATCAGGTAACTCACATCTTCAAAGCTTTCGCCAAGTCCCAGAATTATGGTTATGGCCTTTTTAAATCCTAAATCTCCTGCCTTGTCAAGCATTGCGCTTATTTGGTCAAGAGGCTTGCTTGGACAGACTTCCTTTTGAAATTCAGGGTTCGCCGCTTCCACGGCTCCTGTAATCCCCTTGATTTCCTCTCCATACTCTTCCAATTCCTCTGTGATTCCTGTATTGAGCCAGACTCCATCGCCGGTGATGTCATGAATGTTTTGAGCTATTGACTTTATTTCCTGTGTTGTAAATGACTTGTAGCCTCCTGAGAGGAATTCGATATTCCATCCCAGGCGGTGGCACATTTCGGCTTCAGCCAGAATGTTGCCGACTCTGCGTCTTGCCTTTTGAGGCTCTTTGATCTTGTCTTTTTGAGTGCTCATGTAGCAGAACTTGCAGTCTCCCTTGTCGCACCACCAGCTTAGGAAAACAGCTCTCTCCAGACTTATTTCATTGTACCCTTTTTTTAATGAGAGATTATTCGCCCTGTTTATTAATGAAAGTATTTCCGCGCTATCGTTATCTTCCATGAGATCATCCTTGAATTTTTTAATTTTTTATAATCTGATGTTTTCTTATTTATTATATTTCTTTTAATACTATTATTATTTGTGTTGGATAATAACCTTATTTTGCTTTACTATTGGATTTTTTATTTTTCCAATCCCCTCTTTTTGATTTTAAGGTATAGTTCAAAAAATGGAAAAGTTTAAATATAATGTTTACCAACATATTAATACTGTGAAATTACAGTAATTTAATATGTTTGATTGTGCAAGCATGGGTTTGTTTGCCGTCGTAGCTCAGTAGGTAGAGCGTTCGGCTGTTAACCGATTGGTCACAGGTTCGAGTCCTGTCGACGGCGTTTTTGGGCCCATAGCTTAGCCAGGTAGAGCGCTCGGCTCATAACCGGGATGTCATGGGTTCGAATCCCATTGGGCCCATTGTACGATCTTATGTATTAATAGTTTTGTAGCTCCGGTGGTGTAGTCCGGCCAATCATTTCGGCCTTTCGAGCCGAAGACTCGGGTTCGAATCCCGGCCGGAGCATTTTTTTTATATAGTTAGATTTTTTGGGAATCCCCTCCCTCTCTTTAAGCGGGGGTGCCCGAGCGGCCAAAGGGGACAGGCTTAGGACCTGTTGGCGAAGGTCTTCCAGGGTTCGAATCCCTGCTCCCGCATAATCTAATATTTTTTGTTTTAAATCTGCCGGGGTAGGGTAGGTGGTCATCCTACAGGACTGTGGATCCTGTGACTCGGGTTCGAATCTCGGCTCCGGCCCCATTTTTTTTAATACTGTTTTTATTTTTCAACTTTTTTTCTGTTTTAGGTTTTTTTCAACTTCATTTAGTCTATTAGATTTGATTTTTAGCTATTTTTGCTTAATTTTTTCATATGCCTTATTGATTTAATTTGCAATTGAAATATTACTTTTCAAATGCTAGCACTAGTTTAATATTTATAAAAAAATAAAATTATTAGCAATAATTTAAAATAATGGTTGCATTTTAGATTAAAATTTAAAAATTATCACCATTTTTAAAATGAAAATGGGATGTATATAATTTTAAAATAAAAAGTGGGTTTAATATGGCAAAGAAAGGTTCAGCCGAGGAAAGAGATTTGGTTCATAAACTATGGGACAGGCATTTCGCAGCTATGAGGGCTCCTGCTTCAGGTGGAGCTACTAAAAAGCCATTGCCTGATGTCATAGCTGGAAATGGCAAGATATATCTGGCTATTGAAGTGAAAACAACAACAAAGGATAAGATCTATATAGATGCTCCTCAGATAGATGCGCTTGTTGAATTTTCAAACATCTTCGGAGCGACTCCGTATCTGGGTGCGAAATTCAAGCATACTAAATGGCTGTTTTTAGCTCCTGAGATGATTCAAAGAACCAAAAATGGAAATTATAAGGTGGAAAAAGCGTACTCTTTGGAAAAAGCTTTGGAAATCGATGAAATCTGCGGATTTGACAGACAAGTTAAATTTTGATTATTAAATATGGCTTTTTGTTTTGGATTAATAGATTCATTTTTTTTAATTCCATTCTTAATTTTCCCTATTAATCAATAACTTTATATATTATTAAAACATAATTTTAATTACTGTATTTTTAATTGCCAAGATAGCTTAGAGGCGAAGCGGTTGGCTGCAGACCAATTACACGGGAGTTCAAATCTCTCTCTTGGCTTCAATTAGTTAATTTCGCTGCTGAATTAGCTAATTTTGAATTATGGGGTTATGGTGTAACCAGGCAGCATCGGGGACTCCAGTTGTCTTTGAAGAAATACGCGTAGTCTGATCAGTAAGGAATTGGTGATGTGATGACCAATTGGAGTACTGAGGCAAGAGAAATCCCCGGATTGGGGTTCAAATCCCTGTGACCCCATTTTTACTCTATTTTTGATATTTTTATTTCATCATTTACACGTGTTTTTGCATATTTTATTTTTTTAAACGGTTTTTTGCTATTGATTCTATTTTCCATTTTTATCTGCTTTTTTTTTAGAAATTCAAAAAACTATATCTATTAGATTTTTAAAAAGATATACTAACTAGAACATGAGGTATTCTTTATGGAAAAAATTAATAATGTTTATTGTATTGCCGGCATGATGGCGGATTCCAACTGCTATTTGATTGACAATAGCGAAAATGATTCTGATTTTGATTATATTCTTGTAGATACTGGAGTCGGAGGAAGCGGAGACTATTTCTCTTCTCAGTTAAGTGAAATAGGCCTTTCAATGGAAGACATCGACCTGGTGGTAAACACCCACTGTCATTATGATCATGTAGGAGGCAATTATCTCTTTCCAAATGCAAAAATCGCTATAGGTACAATAGACGGCGACAGCCTTGAAGATCCTGAAAGCCCGATACCAATATGCTTTGTTCCTACAAGGGAGATTAAAAGGCGTGATGTCGACATAAGACTCAAGGAAGGAGACAGAATAGCAGATTTTGAAGTTCTCGAAACACCTGGACATACAGCAGGAGGAATATCATTATTCGATGGCTCAATATTGATATCTGGAGATACAATATTCTCCCACGGAGGAGTAGGCAGAATGGATATTGGCGGAAACATGGAGGACATGAAGAACTCACTGGACAAATTATCAAAACTTGATGTTGAATATCTGCTTCCAGGTCATGGTCCATGGGTTTCCAATGCTAATGAGCATATTAAAATGTCTGTTGGCGGTTTTTACTTTTAAAAAAAGATAATAATTGGATAATTTTATTGTTATAATAAAGAATCCGATTTAAATTAAATTAAAAATTTAATAATAATTTGAATACGAAAACAAGTATTTTTCAAATAATAAAAATAGAAAAAGGGTGAGATTATCCGAATAATCTTCTCTCGCCCATGAACTTTTGTTCAGCTTTTTTAAACGCATTTCTTTTTACAAGAATGGATATCTTATCTCCATTGCTTAAGATATCATCAGGCTGGGGAATTTCAATTCCCTCATCTTCGTTTTTAGATATGATGATGTAATCTTCAGTAGGGGATAAGTCGCCTATCCTTTTTCCAAAGATTTTTGAATTCTTAATGGTCATATCAAGGATTTCAGCAGTTCCTTTTCCAAATGTCATCAAGTCAGCCACATTAGGCCTAGTAATGACTTTTTCCAAAAATCCTGCAGCAGTTCTCTCAGGACTGATTACCTTGTCGATTCCAACTTTCTTAAATGCCTCTTCATGGTCCGGATCGCTTACTCTTGCAATAATCTGTCCGGTCATGTACTCCTTGACAAGAATGGAAGATAGCAGGTTTGACTCGTCATTTCCAGTGCTTGCTACAAAAACATCGGCATCTTCAATATTGGCTTCCTCCAATGTCTTGGTATCTGTTCCATTTCCATGAATAACCATGGCATCAAGTTCTGTTGAAGCAATATCACATAATTCCTCATCGCTTTCAATAATTGTAACATCATAACCATGTTTAATTAAACGGTCCGCAAGGGAAAGCCCTACACGACCTCCACCCATAATCACAATATACATTACAACCACCTTAAATAATTATTTCCCTAAAATTTGTAAAAGAATTCACATTCTTTAAATATTTTTATAAATTTGTAAAAGAATTCTCATTCTTTAAATATTTTTATAAATTTGTAAAAGAATTCACATTCTAAAAAATCAATATTCCCATAATCTCAATAATATGCATATTGATATTATCAATATATCTATTTATATTAATAAATTTTTCTAGTTTTTTTGAATTTTTCTCGGTTTTATTATAAAAGTAGATTGTTTTGATTATATTTTTTCTATAAAAAATTGGATGTTTTTCTTTTTGAATAAAAAATAGTTTTTTGCTCTTAAAACTAAAATTTTTTAATAAATAATAGTTTAAAAGTCTTGTTTTTGTGTTCTGTTTATCAAGTTCTTCTTAACCTTCCTTGGAGAAGTCAGTTCGATGAATGTTCTAAAGACTACCAGAACAGGAATGATTTCAAGTCTTCCAAGCCACATCAGGAATATCAATGTGATTTTAGGAATCATAGGCAGTCCTCCCCAGACTATGCCTGTGCTCAATCCATTATTGCTTATGATGGAAACCACATCGAATAATGCATTCAATGGGTCGAGTCCATAGAAACAGAGTATCGCCCATCCAAATACCAGAAATATGAAGTAGATTGAGATGTATGCTCCCGCCTCTCTTACCTCTCGCTCTGTAAGCTTCTTTCCTGCAATTTTGGTAGGTATCACTCTTCCTTCAGGAGATACGATGCTTGAAATGGTATGGTTTATTCCCTTGAGCACTGTGATGAACCGGACTATCTTCAATCCACCACCTGTGGATCCGGCTGAACTTCCAATGACCATCAATGCCATTAATATTATAAGTGTTGAGCCGTGCCATGTGCTGATTGTTTGTGCTGTGCTTATGTTGGACCCGGTGGTTGTCACTGCTGAAACCACATGGAACAGGATGTCCATAGGCACTATGCCGCTGTTTGTGAGGAATATCACGATTGAGAAGAATATGATGAATGAAGCCATGACTCTGAACTGGATATCTTTAAAAATGGATTTTCCCTTGGTTTTTATAACCTTGTAGTGAACATTGAAGCTTATAGCACCTAGAATCATTAAAAACATAGTGATGACATAGATGATATTGTTTTGGTAGAATCCCACATTCAGATTCTTGATGCTCATTCCACCTGTTGATATGCTTGTGAATGCAAGGTTTACAGCATCAAAAACCGGAAGCCCTGCAAGAATATAAAGGGCGATTCCAAAACCTGTATAAATCAGATAGATCTCCAGGGTTTTCTTCAAGGTGTTTGCAATGCTCGGCTTGATTTTCTCCTCCCTTGCTTCTGATTTGTACAATCTTGCCGCAGCAGTTCCTGATCTAATCAGTATTCCAATGAATATGATTACTACTCCAAGACCTCCAACCCATTGTTCCAGGCTTCTCAGGAACAGTATTGAGTATGGAAGAACTTCTACATTCACAAAGAATGTCATTCCGCTTCCGGTCCATGCGGACATGTTTTCAAAAAGAGCGTCTACAAAGTGTATGTGCAGACAGGCCATCATTATCACAGCACCGATAAGAGTTGCCCACAGCCATGCAAAAGATGATATGAACATCCCATGCTTCAGCTTGAGATTTGCATATTTCTTGAAATTCTTATGCAATGCTACTCCTAATGCTATGGAGCATAATGCAGGAGCCATTAGGGGTAATATGTATTCGAATTCACCATAAATCAATGCAACAATCACAGGCAGCAGCAATACGATGCCTATGCCCTGCATTAGAATGCCTAGAAAATGAAAAATAGTGAGGGCATCCGCCTTGGTGAAATATCTCCTTGCCATAAGTTATGATTTGTTATTAATATATTTAAAATTTGTTATGTATGTAAACTTATGTATTGGTGATTTCAAATCTATTTTTTCATGTCAAAATCGTTTTAGTGGCTTATATTTTGAATTTGGGCTTATTTCACAAGTTTGAATTTTAATTTTAGATTTGTCTTCTAGTGGGATTTGCATTTTTTCATACTGGATTTTCTAAAAAATTTAAATATATAATTTTAAATAAATGTATTAATAAATTATTATTATTGTAATTGAGCAGTGATTTATTAATTATTATTGTTGTAATTGGGCAGTGATTGTATTAATTATTATTATTGTAATTGAGCAGTGATTTATTAATTATCATTGTTGTAATTGAGCAATTAATTAATAAATTATATTGTAATTTAGATTTAGTGTATTAATTTTTATTATCATATCTAGGATTATTATGAGGGCGGAAATATGAAGAACAGGTATACTATTTTGCTATTGATAGTTGGTGTAGGCATAATGCTTGCCATGCTATATTTCATCGGTCTTGAGGATGTTTTATCCGCATTGGCAATGTCAAATCTCTATCTTGTTCTTCTTGCTATTCTAGTGCAGATTTTCACTTATTACCTTTATACATTCAGGTGGTATCTCATCAATGAGGCTGCAGGAATCAACAAGGGAGTAAGAGAGCTCCTTCCAATGGTAATGGTAAGCCTTGCCGTAAACAACCTCACCCCTAGTGGAAGAGGCGGAGGAGAGCCTGTAAGGGCTTATATTTTAAGCAAGAATAGTGAATATCATTTCAAGGACACTTTTGCAACAGTAGTTGCAGACAGAGCCATGGATACTTTTCCTTTCCTTCTTCTGGCTATTGTCACAATTATTGGAATCATATTCAGCTTCAAACTCGCTACTGTCTGGATTGTAATTTTTATCCTCGCTGTTGCAGCAATCACCGCTCTTGTAGCTATAATAATATACATGTGTGTGAATGAGGCATTTGGAGATAAACTGATCGGCTGGATAATCAGACTGGTTCGCAGGTTCTATAAGAATTATTCCCAATCCACAGAAGATCAGATTGTAGATAGCGTAAGGGGTTTTCAGAAGACAATGAATTTCCTTCTCAGGGACAAAAAAGTTCTTTATTATGCCCTTCCATTGTCATTTGTCATATGGGGAATGGAAATATTCCGAGTATATCTTGTATTTTTAGCCTTTGGAGCCAATGTTTCACTTATTTCAATTGGGGAAGTATTTATAGCAGCAACACTTGTAGGAATGATTCCTCTTTTACCTGGTGGACTCGGTGCTGTTGATGGAGTAATGATTCTCTTATATGCGAATGCTGGAATAACAGCTTCTGTCAGTGCGGCTGCGACAGTAATTGAGAGATTGATTTCATTCTGGATGGCAACTATCATTGGGTTATTTATCATGCCGATGTATGGTGGGTCTCTCTTGGAGGAGGCTATGGGCAAAGTGGCTGCTAATAAAGAGCTAGACGATTCCAGTAAAAAACAGGATGCCGAAGTCTTGAGCGAGTCTGTGGATTCAATTGATAGTGTGGATGATTCTATGGATTCTGTTTCTGGTGAGTCTGTGGATTCTGTTTCTGGTGAGTCTGTGGATTCTGTTTCTGGTGAGTCTGTGGATTCTGTTTCCGAGGAGTCTGGTGATTCTGTTGAGAATGCCCATGAAGAACAATGATTATTATCAACTAGTAATTGGGCTATAAGAAAACCTTATTATTTTTTATTATTTCATTTTAAAAAATTTCAAAAATCACTTTTTTTTAAAATTTTTTCCAGATTTCCAAAGATTAAATAGAAAACTTTATTTTAATTAGTAAATATAATTTAAATTGTTATAAGGAATTAGTTTTATTGATAATTTTTTTAAATTGTTTTTAGTCTAATCCTTAACTTAACTAAAATTGGTGAAATAATGGAAATTAACGGTGTAAAAATACAAGATACCTTTGCTGAAGGTTTCGGAATTAAAGTATCTAGAATGATTATTACCGCTGCTACCAAACATTTGGCTAAAATTGCAGCTACTGAAGCTACCGGATTCGCTACTTCAGTTATCGGATGTCCTGCAGAAGCAGGTATTGACCAATACATTCCTCCAACTGAATCTCCAGATGGAAGACCTGGTTACGCAATCATGATCTGCCACATGTCTAAAAAAGCTTTAGGCGGACAAATCATGGACAGAATCGGTCAATGTGTTTTAACTGCTCCTACTGCAGCAGCATTCAACGCTCTTGAAAGTGAAGAATCCTTCCCAACAGGAAAACAACTCAAATTCTTCGGTGACGGA
>OMVY01000002.1 GCA_900314635.1 uncultured Methanobrevibacter sp. | reverse complement strand
CTTTTGTGATTATTTCTTCCAGATTAATTTTTGATTTTCCTGACATAATATACTTTTTGTCAGTCATCTATAATAAAAGTTTGGTAAACTACTATAATAGATGCTTTTCTCTTTTAATACTTATTGATTTGTTTTTTAAAAATAGTTTTTTAAAGACATAATATGTAAATAGTAAATATGTGAGTGTAATCTATTTTTTAATGGCATAATATGTAAAATGTAAAATATGGGAGTGTAAGCAATACTGAGAATATTTGGGGATTTGTTAAAATATGTGAGTGTAAGCAATTTTGTGAATATGTGAAAATTAGTTATATGTTAAAGTTTCAAATTGAAAATAAAACTGAAAAAAAAGAAAAAAAGAAAAAATAAAGAGATAAAAATCTCTATATTTATTTAATTACCATCAAGGTGTCTCCTGCATTAACAGTATCTCCTTCAGATACGAAAATTTCTTCAACAACACCATCGCTTTCAGCTTGGATGTCGTTTTCCATTTTCATAGCTTCGAGCACTGCTACAACAGAACCTTTAGTAACTTTGTCTCCAACGTTTACTTTGATTTTTAAAACCATTCCTTGCATGGATGAAGTAATTCCACCTTCCACAGGAGTGAATGGACCTTTTTCAGTCTCTTCGATTTCCATGAATCCAGTAGGTATGATCTTAACATCAAATACGTCTCCATCTACTTCAACAGCATATTCTGTAGGAATTGCACTTAATTGATTGCTTTCAACTAATTGTTGAGCAGGCAGGAGTTCTTCTTCCTGAGCTTCGCCTTTCAAGAATTTCTTGGCAACTGCAGGGTAAAGCGCAAGGGTAATGACATCCTCTTCGCATTTGATGAGTCCTTCGGCTTCTCCTTCTTTTTTAAACTTGTCGAATTCAGGCTCTAAAAGATCTGCAGGTCTGCATTCGATAGGCTCTTCATCACCGATGATTTTTTTGTAGATTTCACTGTTAACCGGTGCAGGAGAACGGCCATAGTTTCCTTTCATATACTCCTTGACTTCATTGGATACGGTCTTGTATCTTTCTCCACTCAATACATTCATTACTGATTGGATACCTACAATCTGGCTGGTAGGAGTTACAAGAGGAGGGTATCCCATATCGGCTCTCACACGTGGCATTTCATCCAATACGTCATTGTATCTGTCAAGAGCGTTTTGCTCTTTTAATTGTGAAATTAAGTTTGAAAGCATTCCTCCTGGAATCTGGTATAATAAAACATCAGTATCGATTCTTTCACTGATAGGATCAATTAATGAACCGTATTTCTCTCTGATGTCCTCAAAGTATTTCTTGATTTGGTTTAATACTTTCAAGTCGAGACCGGTATCAAATTCTGTTCCTTGAAGAGCTGCAACAATACTTTCAGTCGGTGGCTGTGATGTACCCCATGCAAGAGGTGAGATTGCAGTATCTAAAATATCCACGCCTGCCTGACAAGCAGCATAATAACTTACCGGTGTCATACCGCTGGTACAATGAGAATGCAAGTCTATAAGCAAGTCAGTTTCTTCTTTTAATCTTGAAACCAATTCATAAACGCTTGCAGGTGTGATCAGGCCTGCCATATCTTTAATGGCCAGTGAGTCACATTCCAAAGCTTCAAGTTCCTTTGCTATTTCAACAAAGGTATCAACATTATGAACTGGGCTTATAGTGTAACTTAAAGTACCTTGAACATGTGCACCTTGCTGTTTTGCAACTTTAATGCATTGTTCCATGTTTCTTACATCATTCAATGCATCGAATACTCTAAAGTTATCTACACCGTTTTCATATGATTTTTCAATAAATTTAGTAACAATATCATCAGGGTAATGTTTGTATCCTACTAAGTTTTGTCCTCGGACCAGCATTTGCAGTGGAGTTCTGGAGAGTTTTTCCTTAATGCTTCTTAATCTTTCCCAAGGATCTTCATTTAAATATCTTATGCATGAATCAAATGTTGCTCCACCCCAAGCTTCAATTGCAAAATAACCTACTTTGTCCATTTCTTCGGCTATTGGAGTCATGTCACGGGTTCTCATTCTTGTAGCTAAGAGTGATTGATGTGCATCTCTAAGAGCTGTTTCCATAAGTTGTACCATTTTTACACCTCACTAATCTTTAATTGGATGAATTTTTAATTATTATAATTGAAAATTTATTTTCTAACATATAAGAATAAAATTTTACATTATATAAATATATTTTGTTTATTATACTAATAAAACTTAACGATTTTTATCACCAAATAATGATAATAAGATAAACATTAATTGAATAAAAAAGGGTTATCCATTTTTTCATTGATAGAATGTAAAATATTGTATTAAAAAAATTGTTTTCTGTAAATGGATAAAAAAAAGTTCAATGAATAATATTTGATAAATATTTAAAATAAAAAAAGTAAGAGTTAGAATAAAAATTCTAACGTTCGATTTCA
Source organism: uncultured Methanobrevibacter sp. (assembly GCA_900314635.1). Lineage (GTDB taxonomy): Archaea > Methanobacteriota > Methanobacteria > Methanobacteriales > Methanobacteriaceae > Methanobrevibacter. The sequence goes on along the minus strand of OMVY01000002.1, from coordinate 123,440 downwards.
CCATTAATAAATGCTTCAACACTAGCAGCTGCTTCATCATCAGTAAATTGTACTGGCGGATGTTTCATGGTATATGATGAAATGGAAGTCAATTGTCCTCCGATTCCTCTTTCAAGAGCTAATTTACAGCAGCGGATAGCATCAATAACACATCCTGCGGAGTTTGGTGAGTCTTCAACGCTTAATCTAAGTTCGATGTTCATTGGAACGTCACCAAAGGTCCTTCCTTCCATTCTCAAGAAACAGATCTTATTATCCTTTTGCCATGGGACATAGTCACTAGGTCCGATGTGGATGTCTTGAGGATCCATTCTCTCAGCAAGAACTGATTGAACCGCTTCGGTTTTGGAAACTTTTTTAGAATCCAATCTGTGTCTGTTGAGCATGTTCATGAAGTCAGTGTTTCCTCCAGTGTTGATTTGGTATGTTCTGTCTAATTTAACTCCTCTTTCCTTGAATAAGTTTGCAAGGGTTCTATGAGTGATGGTTGCACCTATTTGAGCTTTAATATCGTCACCAACTGCAGGAATGCCTTTTTCTCTGAATTTTGCTTCCCATTCAGGGTCGCTTACAATAAACACAGGCATGCAGTTTATGTAACCTATTCCAGCATCCAGTGCACATTGTGCATAGAATCTGGCTGCTTCTTCTGAACCTACAGGCAAGTAGCTGAGTAACATTTCTGCTCCGCTTTCTTTTAAAACCTCTACAACATCAACCGGTTCTGCATCGGATACTTTAAATGTGTAATCTTCATCAAAGTTCTGCATGTGTTCTGCAACACCATCTAAAACATGTCCCATTGAAACTTTCACATCTGATTTAGGAATTTCTTCCTGGAATATTGTGGTGCAGTTTGGTTTTGCAAAAATAGCTTCATCGATAGTTTTTCCAACTTTTCTCTCATCGACATCAAATGCTGCTACAACTTCGATGTCGGTTGGATCCCAATCACCGATTTTCCAATGCATCAATCCAATGGCATCTTCTGGTTTTTTATCTTCGTAATAGTAAATTCCTTGAATGAGGGAGCTGGCACAGTTACCAATTCCTACAATAGCTATTTTAATCTTACTCATAAGTTCACCATCTTTTAAAAAATACTAAAATAGTCAGTTAATGTTTTATAAAATAATCTTTAAGTTATAAATCATATTATTAATTGTTTTCGATTAGTTAATCAAACCATTAATTTTCTAAAGGGGATTAAAATTAATAGCACAATTAATAAATAAAATTATATACTATTATTAATTATTGCAATTATACTATATAAAAATATTTTTTTTACTTGGGTTATGATGAATTTTTTCGTTATAACAGTAGATTTAAAAAATATTTTTTCTTTGCGGAATTTTTATGGCATTAATAAATGAAATATTTTTCATGGCCAATCTTGATTTGATTTAATTTGGTGGTATTATGAAGAAAGTTATCCTTATAGCATTTTATTTTAATCAGGTAAATGAAATAGCTTCCAAGCGTTTGAGAGGTTTGGCGGAATATCTCCCATCTTTCGGATATGAACCGATTGTTATCGTGCCGGACTTGGGTTTTACTCCTTCGGAAAATGAGGATTTGGATGCTTGCATAATTACCACTGAATATGAGGATATGTTTTCCCATTACCTTTCTAAATTCCCTTTGAAAAATTCTTCTCTCTCCAATGATGGAGATTCCAATCATGCTGAAGAATCCGCTGCTCCCAATAGCAAGTTGAGGGATTCAATTTCTGTAGGAAATCCGATAGTTTCCAAAGCCATTTCACTTGCAGGGGAGGTTTTAGCTTATCCGGATGGCATGAAGTACTGGCATGACCCCGCCTTCAAGGCGGCGTGTGAGATTATTGAAAAAGAGGAGATTGTAGGAATCATCAGCTCTTCATGGCCTATTACCTGCCATACCATTGCAAAAGACCTTAAACGAAAATATGGAATACCTTGGATTGCTGATTTGAGGGATCTCTGGAATTTGAATCCATATGTTTCCCATACAGCAATAAGAACTCGTTTTGAGCGCAATCTTGAGATGAAAACATTTGAAGATGTGGATGTTTTAACTGTAACAACTGATCTTGCGGCTCAAACATTAGCTACACTGCATCCTGATAAGAAAATAGTTCCAATACTTTCAGGCTATAGCAAGGAGGACTTCAGGGTAATCGATGAAGTTTTAAATGAAAGCAAGGCTCCTGTTTTGGAGGATAATCAAAATCTAAGTGGTTCTAAGTCTCAGGATTTATTAGAGGATAGTCCAGATAATGCTAAATTAAAATTCATTTATGCCGGGTCATTGTATTCTGGAAAAAGAGATCCTACATTATTGTTCAAGGCAATAAGGGAACTGGAGAATGAGAAAAAAATAGACTCTTCCAAATTGGATATTAGCTTTTATGGAGACAGTGGAAACCTGTTGGATATTGCCGGAGAATATGGTCTTTCGGATATTTTAAATATCGGAGGAAAAGTGCCTCATAAGACGGTTTTGGAAAAGGAAGCACAGTCCGATATTTTGCTTTTAATCTCATGGAACAGTCCCGATGAGCAGATGTTCATACCTGGCAAGATCTATGAATATTTTGCATTGGCCAAGCCGGTTCTCTCAATAGGGTATAAATCAGGCTCATTAAAAGATTTAATCGACAAGACAGGGATAGGTTATCACGTAGCTAACCTTGAAGATACAAAAAATGCCATATTGAAGTTTTATGATGAATTTATGGAAAAAGGAGCCATCAACTTAGATTCCAATTTGGATATTGAAGAATATTCCATGGAAACCATGGCAGGTAAATTTGCAAAACTCCTAGATGATTTGTCCTGATTTTTACGAATTTGTTAATTGATTTGTGGATTATTATTTGGATTTCAGAACTATTTCATTAGTTGAGGTTTAAGAAGTTTTATTAGATTAGGATTAATAAGTTTTATATAATTTCAGACCAATATTTTAAATAATCATATTTTAAAAAGATTTTAATGAGGATATCATGAATGCTTATTTGGAAATACTAAGATTTGGAAATGCGGTTATGGCAGCTATTGCAGTAATCCTGATGATGTTTGTAGGGCATTATTATGAACTGCCAATTATTCTATGCGCTTTAATTGTTTTTTTTGCTACTGGAGCTGGAAATACTATCAACGATGTTTTTGATGTGAAAATAGATGAAGTCAACAAGCCTCATCGTCCGATTCCATCTGGGAGAATATCTGTTGAGAATGCTAGAAATTATGCATTTTTCCTCTTTGCAATTGCAATAATCCTAAGTTTCATAGTTAGTTATATGATAAACAGCATATGGATATCCGTAATCGTGGTTATAGCCTGTATAATAATGTATTTCTATGCAAGAAATCTCAAGGCAATGCCTTTGGTTGGAAATATTACTGTGGCAGTGCTTACAGGATTCTGCTTTGTTATCGCGGGAACTGTTGTTTCAGCTGCATTGGATTCCACTTATTATTTGCATGTGTCCATTATCCTAGGTCTTTTTGCAACATTCATGACCCTTGCAAGGGAGATTGTTAAGGATATGGAGGACATTGAAGGGGACAAGCTTGAAGGTGCAAGAACTTTCCCGATTTTATACGGCAAGAAGATTCCTTCAATCATCTCAATTATTCTGATTGTGGTAACAACTTTAATGTGTCCGATTCTTTATATTTATCATATCTTCAATATGTTATACATGGTGATAATGGTAGTTCCGATTATAATCTTCTTATATAGTGCATATTCTTTAAAATTAAATCCGCCTGAAGAGACCTGTGCCAAGGTATCCAAATATTTGAAAATAGCTATGATGATTAGCTTTTTGGCATTTGTATTGGGTTCATTTAGTTTTGGTATATTTTAAAGGTTTTTTTAGTATTGGGTTCTGTGGGCGTATTTTAAATATTTCCTTAGGGGATGCAATCAATTCCCTTTTTTAACTTTTTTTCATTATGAATTTTTAATTCTATCTTATCATTTGGCGTTATTTTTGTAAACTTTGACTTCGCCGAATGTTTTTATTTTTGTAAATCCTTCGATTGAATCTTTGTTCTGGAAATAATCATAATTCACATTATCTTCAAGAGGAGTCATTATATAATAACTTGCATTCTGCTCATTGAGATAGTCTCCAAGTTCGCTTATATTTACACTGCTTGGACAGTAATCGACTTCGCTGGATAGATACCATGTATAAATCGGTCCTCTGTCTGCATAGATGGTCATATTTTCATAATCCACATTGCTTTCAATCCATTTGGCTGTTTCAATCTCATTATCAACTAATGGGTCATGTCTGTCTATTGTAAGATATCCGATGCTTGCAGCTAAAAGCAGTATCAAAAGCATTGCTAAAAATCCTTTCGCCGCTTTTTCTTTAGAGATATTGAATTTGGAATTATTATTTCTTAAGAGATAAGTCACTCTTTCTATGCTGTAAACCAGGATAAATACGAAGCCTGGAACAAGTGCTGTAAAATACCTATCCGCTTTAATCAAATGGCTTGAGAAGAAAACAAGATAGATTAAAAACCAGCTGATCATTGCAAAATCAAATCTGAAATACTTGTATTTGCTTGAAGTTTCCTTATCATTCACATAATCGATGTCTGCTAAATCTGTGAAAATGCTGTTGAAGCATGATGCAAATATTGCCAATCCAATAAGCAGTAACAATTCGCTTATTATGAATGAGGTCATGCCGGCAGTTAGAAATGTTAAAATAATCATGATGATTGAAACCGCCAATGCAATAAAGCAAACGTTTTTATTCAATCTTATTTTAGGATAGAATGAAATCTCCAGTTTGTTTGCAGAATCTTTGTAATGCTCTTTTAAATAATTGATTAGTTTATAAATTCCATAGATTACTCCGACGGCTGCAACAAGTAAGATAAAATATCCTAAGATCTTTTGAGGGCTGTATATGAACCTTGGAAGACTGGAAATATAGAAGAACAAATCATTAGCTGGAGCTGCGGCAGTGTTTGAGGAAATTGTTTCTGTTGAAACCTCCCTTGCCTGATTGATGAATCCGAATGGCAGGCCGTTTATGATATAATATGATAGAAATGGAATAATGAACACGAAGCTTGTTATTATTCCACCGATTATATTTTTAATATATTTTACAAAATTTCCAATAATATCCCTTTTTGAGAGTAAGTAAACCATCATTACAAGTATTGTCAGGGCTCCTGTATATTTGGCAAAGACTGAAAGCACTAAAAGAGGAAATGCCAGGTAAAAGAACTTCTGATTGCTTTCCAATCCTTTGATGAAGAAGTACACGGCCCAGATGGATAATGCAACTGATGGAATATCCAATGTTCCATTGGCTGTCCACATCAGGTTAATGGACATGCTTCCATATAAGATGGCCCCAAGCATTGAGTAGAACTTGTCAAATCTCAAATTAAGGAGGAAGTAGATTCCGATTACAGCTATTGGATAAAACAGTCCTGTAACTGCAAAGAGGCTTGCCTCGCTTACGAAACCCAATCTGAATAATAGTGAGGTTAGGAAAGGTATCAAAGGAGAATAATAATTCACATAATCGTAGCCTCCTATTGGGGTTCCTGCAAAATGATATGCTTGAATCAGATAAAGGTATGCATCACGATAGTTGTGGCCGAGTATGTTCGAACTGCTGTTGATGATAATCAGTGCAAGACATATGAAAATGGAGAATGCAACCACTGCAAAGAGTGGAAATTTATCTTTATGCATAATCTCACTTAATTTGCTTTTTAATTCGATTAACATCAAGAAATCTCCATTTTAGTTTGTTTTAATAAAAATAGTTATGAATTATTCATTTTAAAAGGATTTTTAAATTAATGAGTATATTTATATTATTCTTTAAATATAAATTATTGTAATAAATTTTAAAAAATTAAATTCAATCTGGAAATCTAATACTCGGGGAATTATATGAAAATATTACATGTGGCTCATTTCTTTTATCCTTGTCTGTCTGCTGGAGGCGTAGTCAATGCAAGTTATCAAATTGCAAGGATGCAGGCAAGAGACAATTCTGTAAAAGTCATAAGCAGCGATGCATGCAAGGAACGCTTGAAGTTTGAGGAGAGCCGATATGATGTCGATATTGACGGCATCAAAGTTGATTACTTCAAGAACATTTCAAACAGATTCAAGCTTGCTACAATGCTTGATACTCCTATTGGAGCTATTTTTAGAATAAAAAATCAGATAAGGGACTTCGATGTCGTCCATGTTCATGAGCACAGGCAGACTCTTTCGATAATAGCATGCTATTTTGCACGAAGATACGGCATTCCATATGTTGTTCAGGCTCATGGTTCAGTTCTGCCTTTTTTCCAGAAGGAAGGATTGAAGAATATTTTTGATAAGGTTTTCGGCTTCAAGATACTTCATGGAGCCTCCAAGGTCTTTGCTTTAACCGAAGTTGAAAAGGAGCAATACTTGAAAATGGGTGTTGAAGAGGATAGGATTGAAATAGTTCCTCTTGGAATAAACATTGAAGAATACTCAGATTTGCCGGAAGAGGGAATATTTAGAGAAAAATTCAATATATCCAAAGATGACAAGCTTATAATCTTCATAGGCAGGGTTCATGAAATAAAGGGTCTTGATTTATTAATCGATGCTTTTAAAGAATTGGCTGATTCCGAGTCTGATGTTAAATTAGCTATTGTGGGTCCTGATGATGGATACATGGATGCCCTTAATCTGAGAATTGCAGAATGCGACCTATCTGATAAAGTGATTGTAACCGGCCCATTGTACAAAAGTGAGAAGCAGGAAGCTTTGGTTGACTGCGACTTGTTTGTAATGCCTTCAAAGTATGAATCTTTTACAACAAGTGGCCTTGAGGCGATGGCCTGTGGAAAACCTCTTGTTCTTACTAAAAACAATCATATTCATGACTGGGTGGATGGTTCTGTGGGGCTTGCCTGCGATGATGACAAGATGTCCTTGAAGGATGCAATGGCTGAGGTCTTATTTGATGAGGAATTATCAAAGAAATTTGGCATGAACGGCAGAAGGTTAATTCAAGAAAAGTATAACTGGGATATGATCAATGAACAGATTCTCAATATTTATGAAAGCATCATATAATTTATTTTTCACTGGTATTTAGAGAAATCTTAAGAGTATAGTATTTCAGATGTTTTAGAAATAAATCTTAAGAGTATAGTTTTGCCGGTGGTTTTGAAAAAATTTTAAGGGGATGCTTTTCTTTTTTTATTAAAATTTTGGATGTTAATATCTTACATGTAAATTGTTAATATCACATTTTTTTCCAGTTTTCATGTTAATGTCATTTTCCCGATTTGATATTATCAATTTTACTTGTAATCAAAATTTTTTTGAATTTTACATCGTATTTTTTTATTTATGTGATTTTTTTCCATTATTTTTTTAAATCCCTATTGTTTTTTAATTGTTAACAATTTTTATACAATTAAATTTTTTAATTTTATCTATGAATATTTTTTAGTAATTTTTTATAATTTTTAGCTTAAAATGAGTAATATTTAAATTAAATAAGATAAATATATAAGTATAATATTAAATTTTTTAATATTTTTGAGGAATTATTTATATTTAGTTAATTTATGAATAGGGATTAAGATGAAAGTAGTAATGTGTCAGAACTGTGGTGCGAAATATCAATTAGATGATGCTGATGATATCAATGCATTTGAATGTTCTGTTTGTGCTGGAATCCTGGAGGAAGTTGAAAGTTTTCCAGATGATCATGAATCAGACTATGGTTATGATTATGATACTTATGAAATAGATCCTAACTCTGTACTCGTTTTTTGCAAAGACTGCGGTTTGAAATATCAGCTTGACGCCGAGGATGACGTTAGCGAATTCGAATGTACAAGTTGCGGAGGTCCTCTGGATTATGTAACTGATGATACCCAAGTTATAAGGGAATCTGAAGAGATTGCATATGATAACGGCTATCAAGCAGAAGATGTGGAAGAAGTTCCCATGGAAAGCTATTTTGAAGATAGCGATGAGGATATAATTCCGATTCACGCCGATGAGTCATATGTGGAGTATGATTCTGGTTCTGATGATGATATAATTCCTGTTCATGCTGAAGGGTCTGATTTGGTGGATGATTTTTCTTATGTTGATGAGGCAGCTCCTGTTGAATCAGGTCTTGATGAAATAATTCCTATTCATGCAGAAGACAATGCAGAATCCTCATATGATATGGATACCTACCGAGAAGATCCACATATTGAAGACGTTCCTGATGAGTATTCATATGTTGAAGATGTTCCTGATGAGTATTCTATTCATATGTTGAAGATGTTCCTGATGAGTATTCATATGTTGAAGATGTTCCTGATGAGTATTCATATGTTGAAGATGTTCCTGATGAGTATTCATATATTGATGACTTTGATAATGGGGATTCCTATATAGAAAATGAACCTTACAGCGAAACATACCCTGAAGTTGATTATGAAATCGATGCTGAAGATATCATTCCAATGGATGAGGGATATTATGTGGATGACTTTTCAGCCCATGATCAAATAGCAGACGATAATTTTGCAGGCATAGATGAGATTATTCCTATCCATGCTGAAAACAGGAGGCGCGAGCGCACTTCTCCTAATGTGAGTGCGGGTTTCCAATTCAATAGCTTCAATGACAATCCTCAGGTTGTTGATGATGAATCAGATCTTGTGGATGTTTCAAACATGCCTGAAGGCTCTGCTCCTGTTCAAACCTTAACTAGAAAAACCTTGTCCAAGGAAGATAAAGAAAAATATGAAAAAGGCAAGAATCAACTTGTCTTTGACAGCACAGAAGAATACGAAGCATACAAGGTTGCAAGATTAAATTATTACAATGCTCTGATGGATATTCTTAAAGAAGAATACCTGAATGGCTTGGAGGGTCAATTCTCCAATCGTTCCATCCGTAATTTAATCAAGAAAGGAGAAAATCTCAAAAACGATGATTCCAAAAGTCTGGTAAGTCCTGAGATGGTTCAGACAATGGCTATGCCAAATAGAAACTACGAGCCTAAAAAATCCGCTTCAGGAGACATACTGATTATTGCAGGTTTGTTCCTTACAATTGTCGGACTTGCTTACTATCTTACAATCAATTCATTAATTTATATTCTGGCTGTTGTTGCAGTCGGTATTCTGCTGCTTATAATTGGTCTTTATCTGAGATACAGCTATAAGAGCTATGTGAACCGTGGAAGAATCATACGTGAGAAATTATTGACTCTTCCTCCGATTTTCTATGTATTCTATGGAGTTCAGCCGCCTGGATCTAAGGATGCTATCAATCATGTAGTTGTAGGTCCTACAGGTATATTCACTATCATATCAAAAAGATATGACCCTGCTGAATACAAGAATAAGATAAAATCTGATAATGAAACCGACAGCATGGTAAATGATTCAGCTTCCATTCAGGATTACATTGATAAGAAGAATACTTTGGAACTTCAAGACGGTTATGATGACCATCAGACAAGGTTCCAATTCGGCAATGAGGAGATTCATTTTGTCCATAACAGCAAAGTTAAACGCAAAGCTCTGGAATTGAATGAAGACCTTGCTATTTTCCTTGATAGAAATGGAATGAGTGGAATCTACATAGAGCCTCTTCTTGGTTTTATTAATAATGATTTGGCTATTTTAAATGTTATTTTAACTAATGAGGACTTGTTCATGGATGAATTGTTCCATAAAATAATCTACGGTCAAAGAAGACTTGACGAGCAGACCATTGAAAAAATAGCATTGCTGTTATCTCACTATTCAGCTAACTGTTCCGGTTAGGGAACATAATTCAAGGTTTAATCGATTGATTAAACTTATTTTTCTTTTTTTTATTTAGGTGTATTTATGATTTCCAAGATTTTTAATTTTTTTAAAGGCATAAAGCGATCTTATTATACATTCAGAGTAAAAAGAACAGCTAAATCCGTGGGAAGGGATTTGACTGTTAATAATTATTCTTATGTAAGCCCCGGCACTGTTTTGGGAGATAATGTGAATTTCAATGGCATGAAGATTCAAGGCAGCGCTCAGGTAATTATTGGAGACAATTTCCACTCTGGAATAGAATGCATGATGATTACAGACAGTCATAACTTCGAGGGGGAGGCTGTTCCTTATGATTCAACTGTCATATCTAAGGATATTGTCATTGAAGACAATGTATGGCTTGGAAATCGTGTTATAATACTGCCAGGAGCTCATATTGGCGAAGGAGCCATTATTCAAGCAGGCTCTGTGGTTGTCGGAGAGATTCCGAAGTATGGAATTGCAGGAGGCCATCCTGCTAAGGTATTCAAGTACAGAAATGCTGAACATTATGAAAAGCTAAAAAAAGAAGGCAGATTTCATTAGTTCCGCCTATTGATTCTATTTTTTTTAAATTTAAATCTATGGATATTTTTTTCAAATTAAATCTTAAAAGTTCTATAAGCTTGAAAGCAGTTACTAGTGCAATCTTTTTATCGAGATAAATTATTGGATCAACCCTTTAAATATCTCTATTTCTTTTTTACTAATTCCCTTAAATAGGAATATGCAGGCAAAGTAAACAATCACTCCAACTGCTACAGCTATTAAAATGCTTAGGATATCATTTGCATTCATCATATAAACCACTGCACCCATGATTATTGATGAAACAGATATTTTTAAAACTTCTTTCATGTTAAACGGCAGTCTCATTGTCTTCTTGCTTTCATGAGCTGTCACGACAAATGCCAGGACATAACAGAACAATGTGGCAAGAGCGGCTCCTAAAATTCCGAGATAAGGAACCATCAATATGTTAAGGGCTATGTTTGCAACAGCCACTATTATCCAGAGCTTTCCAAGTACCCTGGTATTCTTCTCAAGAATGAGTATGTTGTTGGTTATTCCATACATTCCCATAAACAATGCCCCCAGGCAGACAAATGGAGTAATCATATAACCTCCAAGTGCTATTTCAGGAGTTGTTATGACATACAGCAGAGGTTTTGAAAGCACGCTCATTCCAACTGCTGCAGGAACAGTTAAAAGAAGGTAGTATTTCATCGAATAGCCAAGATAAGTGTCAACCTGGTCTATTTCTCCTTTTTCATAATGCTCCGGCAGAACAGCAGGAAGGAGAACTGCAAATGGTGAGAGAAACATTAAAAGAATGCTTCCTAGAGCATATCCTGGTGAGTAGCATCCTACTGCAACAGATCCTGCTATAATTCCAATCACATACTTGTCGCTTGAATCAACAACCCATGATGATACATTGCTTGGAATGGTAGGTATGGCAAAATCCAGCTGCTCTTTGAGATTGCTCCATTTAACCGGTCCGAAGCCGAGGTATCTGACAATGATGAATGCCATCATTATGAATACTGAAACATATCCGGTTAAAAGTCCGAGGACCACTGTTTCTATATTATATCCCGCATAGGTCAGGTATATGCTTACAAAAACCCCGATATAGCTTTGCAATACGAGGAAAAGTGAGTATCTCTTCATTTGCTGGAAGGTTCTGAAGTATGAGATAAGCATCAGGTTTAAACAGGCAAAAAAGGATATTGCGGTAGTAATATAGAGAACCTGCATGCTTCCATTAAAAAGCGCATCTGCTATCTGTCCTCCAAACAGGATGAATAGTCCGCAGATGATGAGTGTTGAAATCAATGTCACGCTCATCATTGGATAGAATGATTCCCTGATTCTTGCCTTGTCATGCTCGGCTGAAAGGAACCTCACCATTGTAAATGGAAGTCCCAGATTTGCTATGTTCGGCACAAGGGCTATTGTTGTGTTTACTTGTGCCCACATGCCGTATTCTGCAGTTGTAAATGATTTTGTAATTACTGGTATGAAAATAAGGCTGCTAAGTGAGATCAGAATATTTGTAATTCCAACGAGACCTATTCTTTGTATGAATTTGATATAATCTGCCATTTGATCACACTTAGTTATTTGAATTATTTTTCTAAAATTTTTTATATTCTTAATTATTTATTAATTTAATTGTTGTAGTATTCTCAATGATTCTCTAAATATTTTCAATTTTAGAATAAAATTATTTTTATAATTTTTTTATTTTAAATTCTTATCAATTGCGCTTAGTATTTTTTTATTTTAAAATCTTATCAAAAACGCTTTTATCATAAGGTTTGAAGATATAATTCTTGTCATACTCCGCTAAATTGGAATCTTTCATCTTTTCTATCATATCATCGCTGTCATCCACTTTCAATACAATGCCTTTATCAAAAAGGGCGTCTAAATACTCGATTCCCGGAGCATCTATGATGAATGTTTTGCAGTTGAAGCTCAAGCCTTCGTAAATAGCTGTTGAAAATGCTCCAACTTGATATTCGCTTTTTGCAAATAATTCATACAATGGAGGCTCGCTTTTGTCAATGACTTTAAAATTATCCATTTTTTCAGCTTTTACCAAAGATTCGTAGTTCTCTCTCCATGTTGCATATTCGCCGGGGTGGAGTTTGTATATGATTTTGTAATCCTCCAGATTTCGTGCTGTTTCATATGCGAATTTAGACAGATACTTGCCGATAACTCCCTGGGATATGAATATGATCTGATTGTGATTCTTATCTATTTTCATGAATTCCAATGAGCTTTCATTAAAGTATGGATAGCCCATGGAAATTATGTTATCTTTTTCTATTGGAAACGGACAAGCATTCTGCCAGTAATCACCGAAACTTAGTATTTTATCGGGGAAATATTCAATTTCCTTATACTTTCCATCTTTTTTACATGTTTCTTTTGGATAACTGTATCCTAAATGGTATGGACTGATGGTTCCATGCTGAAGTTCTATGACTTCGATGTTCTTTTCATGGCAGGCGCTAACCAATGCCTTGTTTTCATAGGCAACAACAAGAAATACCTGTTTTGGCTGTTTCTTCTCTAAAAGTTCAAGATATTTCTCGTAATCATATTTGAAGTTGAGGATATGGTCCTCGATTATTCTAAACAAGTCGATTTCAATGGAAAATGCAGTTTCAAGCTCCTTTTTCAAAAGATCTATCCTGCTTTTCTCATCTTCTGTAAATGGAACCTTGCCACGATTTCGGCTTTTGTTGATAAATGATCCAAGAAGAATTCTATCATTAAATCTCACATTGTTTTTCTTCTGATAACTTTTGCTAGTGAAATGCTTGTTTAAATAAGGAGATTCAACTATTTCAAAACTCTTTCCATTTTCTTTGAGAGTTTGAGGCAGAAAATAACTGTAGATGTCCTTATATTCATTTTGGAAAATCACTTTTCTCGGATGGTCGAATATGAGAACATCACATTTGCCTCCGCTAAAAGGATTATTCAGGAGGCTGTTTTTAATGAATGGGGTGAATGATTTGACTTTATCAAATAAGGAAAGGCTGGCCTGCTGGGATGATTCGAATACCTGGGTCTTTCTTGTTATCTCGTAATAGACATACATCCTTATAATCAGCCATGGATAAGTTCCTTGGATTTCCATGTGGTTGAGTTCATATCTCTCTTCCAGTTCCCAGATCCTCTCGCAGATTTCCTTTACAGTAAATGTCATGGTATCATTCTTATTTTTTTAATGAGTGAATAGTAAAAAACAAATAGGGTTTTTGATTTTGCATGTAAACTTCATAAGACAATAAATCATCTTAAATTGCATGAATTTATTCTAACGTCATAAGACAATAAATCATCTTAATTTATTCTAAAACGTCATAAGACAATAAATCATCTTCTTTAATGTCCTCTTTAGCTATTTTGCCAATTACATTAGCTATTTCGCTTGGAGAGATTCCTGTTCCAGGCCTTTTATAGGTAAGCATGTCCTTTGAGATTGCTTCTCCTTTTTTGATATCGACTTTTGCAATGATTGAGCGTCTTGCCTGTTTTCTTGATTCAGCTTCGCATGGAAGAGGAACCTTGTCATACTGGCCGTTGATTGTTTTAATAAGCTTGATGTTTTCCTTGAATTTCCTGATGTCTTCAGGGTCCATTGCATGATAATGGTCGTTTCCAGTCAAGGTCTTGTCGAGTGTGTAATGCTTTTCAAGAATAGTTGCTCCATAAAGATAAGCAGTAGTTAGAATGAGCATGTTTTCATCAGGTTTAGTATGGTCTGAATATCCTATGTCATAGTTTGGATAGAGATCCTTCAGGTTTTTAATCATTAAGAGATTTGCATCGCTGTTGTCGGTTGGATAAGACAAAACGCAGTGCATGATTCCTATTTCCGCTTGGCCGTTTAAATAATCATCATTTTCATTTTCTATTGTGTCGATAGCCAGTTTAATCTCATCTAGGGTGGAAGCGCCTGTGGAAATGATTATATGCTTTCCCTTTTGAGCTATTTTCTGGATAAATGGAATGTTTGACAAATCTGATGAGGATATCTTGTAGATGTCCATGAATTTGTCAAGATAATCTATTGATGCGAAATCAAAAGGTGTTGACAGAAATAGGATTCCGATTTCCTTACAGTAGTCTGCTATTTCCTTGTATTCCTCTTCTCCAAAGGAGTCGAATTTCTTGAATAATTCGTATTGGGAGGTTGTAGGTTCTTCATTTGTATCCCAGTATGCAGGAGAGTTTTTAGAAGCTATTGTGTCTGCTTTGTATGATTGGAATTTCACTGCATCGCATCCTGCATCCTTAGCCTCTTTAACCATTAATTTGGCAGCTTCCATATTGGAAATGCCTTCTTTTTTTGCAATATCATAATAGTTTACGCCAATTTCAGCTATTAAAAAAGGTTCTTCATTGAATATGCTCATTATCTCACCGTTATTTTTTTTAATAATAAATTCCAACTTAATTTAATAATAAATTCCCGCTTAATTTAATAATTATTCTGATTTTAATATTTAATCATTTTCCGGCTTTATCTATCTGCCATTCCTTATATCCTTTCTTGATAAGTCTGGCAATGTTTTCAAAGCCGTGTTTCAAGTCTATGGACTTCATTCTTCTGCTCATTTCACATCTGAGCTCATAATTGTCCAATAATGACTCCAAAGTTTCCAGGATTTGCTCTTCAGTTATATTAACCCCTAATCCAAGGTTTATGAATCCGTTTTCAACATTGCCGAAAATGTGGGACAATTCCCTTTCATTCTGGCATAGGCAGACACATGGAACTCCAAGAGATGCGATTTCATACATTGTTCGTCCTGCAGATGTGAAAATCAAATCAGCACTGTGCATATGCTCGCTCATGTTTTTAACATTTTCATATATTGTAATTCTATCATTGTCCTTATATTTTTCCTGTATTTCTTTTTTATTAGAATATCCGAGTCCCAGGATGATTTCTATCTCATTTTCATAACTGCTTTTCAAAATGGATTCTAAAACCTTCTCTGTAAAGTTGTTGGGGTCGCTTCCTCCGAATGTTAGGAGAATCCTGTTTACATCTTCGGTTATCTCCTTAGGAGACTGGTAATAGAATTCATCCTTCAGGATATAGAAATTATGGCCTGAATAAAGGTTTTGAAGAGGTATCTTATGTTCATACAATGCATCAAAGATGAGATGGGCGTACTTGATTCCGCCTCCAAGGTCTTCAAAATTGACTATGAAGTAACCTCTGTCCCTCAAGGCCTTGGTATATTTTGATTTGGTATTCAAAATGTCATTGATTACAATATCCGGGCCGTAGGCTTCGATTTTTTCAACCACTTCATCCTTCGCTTCCTGATTTGCTTCTTCGCTTTCAGCTTGATGGGTGTTGTGGGTGATATAAGGATAATTGTTGTTTTTTACGATTTCAATTCCAAGAGGCTTGGCCTCATCCAGCAGAAATATCACTTCATGGTTTATAAGTTTTGAAGCTATTGATAGTGAGCGGTAGACATGGCCGGTTCCTATGTCATGGGAAGCATCGGTTTTGATAAGGACCTTCTTTTTCTTCAGGATTCTCTCTGCAACCCACCAGTCCTCATAGTTGTCTATGTCAATGCTTTCCTGCTTGGAGACTTCGATAAGTCCTATATTATCCCCCAATCTTGAATTTTCGCATATGAATTTTCTTTTGCTTGCGAAAATGCTTCCAGTTTCCTTATATGATTTTGGAAGGTATTGCCTATTTAATCTGGCTTTGTAAAGGGGATAATACTTATTGTTTTCCTCATCCCATCCCCAACTTAAGTGTCTGTCATCAACAACGCTTATGATGGTGTCGTAGGATATTTCATTCCCGTCATTATCCTCTTCGATGTCCAATAATTTTTCAATAGCCAAATCCAGAGTTTTTGTTTTAAGCAGGGGGGATGTTGGCTGAACTGTGATTACCACATCATATTTTTCCCCTTCCTTCTCTTCCTGCTTGATTGTCGCATCATAAATCACAGGGTCAAGAGGAATTGAATCTTCAGCAAGCTTGCCGTCACGTTTTATGGTTTTTGCTCCGAATTTTCCGGCAACGAATGCTATTTCATTGTCGTCTGTTGTCACAACAAGCTCGTCAACATATTCGGAAGCTTTTGTTATTTCTATTGTATGTGCAATAAGAGGCTTTCCTCCAAGCAATCTTATGTTTTTGCGCGGAATTCCCTTGGAACCTCCTCTTGCAGGTATTACAACCAGTATTTTATTATTTTTATACATTTTAAACACTTTTTTCAGCTATTGTTTTGTTATTTTGAAATCTTTTTAATATGAATTTTATAATATTATTTTTGTCTTTTTTTAAAGTATTGCATTGGTTTTTGCATATGGAAATTTTATGATAAAATTATTTTTTCTTTTTTGAAATCATGATAGTTTTTTAATATGAAAATTTAAATTTCTGTAAAAATATATTAAATAAGACAAACTAATTATATTATATTATTAATTAATATTAAAACTATTTATTTGAAATATAAAATTTATGGTGTAATAATGTCAAGTATGAAAGAAATGGCGGATACTTTAATTAAAAGAATAAATGATTTGGCTACTCCTGTTAAGATCATGCATGTCTGCGGATCCCATGAGCATACAATCATGGAACACGGAATAAGATCCCTTCTTCCTGAAGAAGTGGAAATTGTTGCAGGACCCGGATGTCCTGTATGTGTGGTTCCTTCAAGGGAAATCGACGAATGTCTGCAATTGATTGAAAAAGGAGTAACTGTAACCACTTTTGGCGACATGCTAAGAGTTCCAGGTTCCAACAGCTCTCTCGCTGAAGCCAAGGCTGAAGGAGCAGATGTTAGAGTTGTTTACGGTATTCCAAATGCAGTGGAGATTGCTAAAAAGGTTGATAATGATGTGGTCTTCATGTCTGCAGGATTTGAAACAACCGCCCCTGCAACTGCTGCCGAACTTTTAAACAAACCTCCTGAAAACTTCTCAATTGTATCATGCCATAGGCTGATTCCTCCTGCAATTGAATGGCTTATCACCAGCGGTGAAACAAACTTGAATGCTTTAATCGAACCTGGACATGTCTGTACAATTTTAGGAACTGAACCTTTTGAAAAATTCTCAACTGAATATGGAATTCCTCAGGCAGTGGCAGGATTCAATCCTCTGGATATCTTGATGTCTGTCTATATGATTTTAAGACAGATTGACCAGGGAGAGCCACGTATTGACAATGAATACAAACGTGCAGTGCGAACAGAAGGTAATGTTGTCGGAAAGGAAATGATGGATGAAGTATTTCATGTTGAAAGCAGGGAATGGAGAGGTTTCCCTAAGATACCTAACTCCGTTTTGGAATTGAATGACGAGTTTTCCCAATACAATGCAAGAGAGATTTATGACATCGAGGTCAAGGACGTTACAGAAGCTCCAAAAGGCTGTATCTGCGGACCTATCCTTCGGGGAATAGCCAAGCCTACTGATTGCAAGCTCTTTAGAAAGGCATGCAATCCAATGCATCCGATTGGTGCATGCATGGTAAGTAAGGAAGGAACCTGTAATATCGCTCATCGTTATTCCAGATAGATTGGAGAATGTTTGACAATTTATGGATGATTTATTTAATTTAATATTTGGAACATGATTGAAAATTTTTATATATGATTTTATGATTGATTTAAGGATTTTTGAATGTTCTTTATAATGTATAATTATTTTTTGTGATTATTTTAGGTGATTCCATGGTAAAAGTAGAAGCTATAGCAGTTGATATCGACGGAACCATTACCGATGAAAAAAGAAGACTTTGTCATAGTTCCTTGGATGCTCTTAGAAAAGCTGAAGATGCAGGAATTCCTGTAATCATTGTAACCGGAAATATTTCCCACTTCACATATGCGGTTGCCACCATGATCGGAACAAGCGGAGGAATGGTTTGTGAAAATGGCGGAGCAATCTATAAAGAAGGATATAATGATAATCGCATGGTTGTTCTTGGAGATATTAACAAGGGAAGAGCTGCTTATGACTTTTTAGTTCAGGAATTCGGCGATGAGATTCCTCTCAGAATAACTGAAGACGATGATGCTCGATTGTCTGAAATAACTGTCTATAAATTGTTTGATGCGGATCCGATTAAGGAGTCCTTGAAAGACATGGATGTAGAAGTCTATGACAGCGGATTTGCTATTCACCTTACCGATCCTGAGGTGGACAAGGGAAGCTCTTTGAGGAAATTATGCGAGTTGTCAGGATTCAATATAGAAAATGTGATGGGTGTCGGCGATGGCGAGAATGATATTGACTTTTTAAAGGAAGTCGGGATTAAGATAGCTGTTGCAAATGCTGAAGACGAGCTTAAGGAATTCGCCGATTATGTATGCGAGAAGCCGTATGGTGATGGCGTCCAGGAAGCTATTGAAAAGTTTGTTTTTAACAATGAATGAATTTTTACTTTAATTTCCAATTAAGGATAATTCTTAATTATTTTAGTTAATTTCCAACTAAAGTTTGTTCTTAATTATTTTTAGTTTATTAAAATTATTTGCTCATTTGAGTTTAAGAGATGATTTAATGTTATATGAGTTGGCTGAAGAAGCAAAAAGAGAGATTTCAAAATACTCTGATGATTATGAGATTTATTTAAGCAGTGGAAAAGTATTGCAATTGGATTCCCAGAAAACAGATTTGAATTTTGCAAAGGAGGAATTTGACATTGGTCTGGGAATAAGGGTCATCAAGGATGGCAGATTAGGCTTTGCTTTCACAACCGATGTTAGCAGGATTGCTGAAACTGCCGAAAATGCTTACTCTAACTCCAAGCTCAATGTAGCTGATGAATACTTCTCATTCGCAGTTCCTGAAAAACTGCCGGTAGTCAAGAATACTTGTGATAATAGATATGATGATTTGGAGCTTGATGAGATTATCGAATCCTTGAAAAGCGTTTTAGCCGTTGTTGAAGATAATGGCTGCCAAGTATCTTCAGGAGTATTTTCATCAAGTTATGGAGAAAACCTGATTGTTAATTCAAATGGCGTGGAAGCCTTTGACAAGGGTACAGGTTTTGGAATCGGAGTATCAATAAATGCAATTGATGGTGATGAACTGTCAACAGCATACGATTCAACATCTTCAAATTTATATGACCTTGATGGAGAAAAACTTGCTCTTGAAGTTTGTGATCTGGCAAAATCATCTCTTGGAGGAGAACATATAGAAACTGGAGACATGGATGTTGTTTTAGATTATTATGCTGCAATTGGACTTCTTTCAAACTTTTTAACTGGATTTAGTGCGGAAAACATTCAAAGGGGAAGATCCAGGCTAATTGGAAAAACAGGAGAAATGATTACAACTGAAAATCTTTCAATTTATGATGATGGGACTCTAGACGGGGGATTGAACTCCGGTGTCTGCGATGGCGAGGGTACAGCATCAAAAAGAACCACTCTTGTTGAAGATGGTGTTTTGAAAGGGTTCCTGTATGATATTTACACTGCTAACAAGGATGGAGTTGAAAGCACTTCCAATGGATTCAGAGGTTCCTATGCTGGAATTCCTTCTGTAGGCTCATCAAATGTCATTTTTGACTTTAAAAACAGTATTGATATTTCCGAAATTGATTCTGGATTCCTCACCACCAGTGTTTTAGGGGCCCATACTGCTAATCCAATAACTGGTGATTTTTCAGTTGAATGCAGCAATGCATTTGCTATTGAAAACGGAGAGATCGCCGGACCGGTTAAAAAGGCCATGATGTCTGGAAATATTTATGATATCTTATCAAATTGTGATGCTCTTAAGTCTGAAGTAAAACAAAAAGGATCTTTCATCCTTCCTAAGGTTTTCGCTCGTGATGTAAGGGTGGTTGGCAATTAATTTTTTTTAAATTTAATTTTTTAAAAAAATAAAATAATTTTTAATTTTAAAGAAAAAGAGATGGTTAAGGAATGAATTAAATATTTCCACGTAGAATGGCTTTAACGCGATTTTCTAATTTTTTATCCATTTCCTTGATTTTATTATTCATTTTCTTGTTATCATTTTTTTCATTTTCTTTAATTTTCTTATTTAACAGTTTTTCCTTGTTTTTTAATTCTTTATTGTATTTTTCAGTTTTTTCGTTGAAAGTTTTCTCAATGAATGAATCAAGATCTTCCTGGGATTTGTAATCTTTAAAATTCTTCTCGAGTATTTTATCGATTTCTTCATTAAGTTCCTTTTCATTAAGGTCTGCAGGTTTTTTCTCTTTCTCTGTTTTCTTTTCTTTTGCCATTTTAAACAGCTCCTTTGGAAAAATAAAAAACTGAATTAATCCATTTTAATAACAGGCAATTGAATTTCTGTTACCATGTCCTCAGGATTTTCCACATCGTATATGCTTTTGATATAGTTTTCTTGAGGAGAACCGATAATATCATAATGATTTTCATCAGCGAATTCCGCAATTTCTTCATAGATTGCTCTGATATTGTCTAAAGGTCCGTTATGAACTGCTGACAAGACCCTGTGCTCTATAAGTTTTTCAACGGTAAGCAGTGGGGTCTCATCTATTTCCTGACCATCAGCTATTGGAATTCCCAAATCGTAAACGACGTCGTCGGCATCCTTGAATCTTTTTATATTATTGTAATAAATTGCAAAAACGTCTCCGGCTGTTTCAATCTCCTCTGTTTCAACCCATCCCAGCAATCGTGCAGTCAATACTCCGATATCGCTGAGAGGTCCTTTGTGTTTAATGACCGCAATCATCTGATCTGGAACTATCTTATCTTCAATATCCATATTTTCACCATTTAATAATTTCTATAATCTTTATTGTTTATAAAATTTTTATTCTTTAACATCTTTTTTTAGAAAAATTCACTTTAATAAATTAATAAATCCGCTTCATTTTTTTTAATTTTTTCTTAAAGCATAAATTTTTCTAAAATTTGTTTATTAATCAATTGAATAAAGTGACTTCCACTTCTTCTCCTTCTTCAACCATTTCTGTCTGTTTGGAAACTTTGGTATATCCTGCAGCGCTTGCTAGTGAGAAGATGGCTCCTGAATCCTTGAAAATTGGATAAACAATGCCGTCTTCCACTCTGACCAGTTGATATTGCATTCTGCCTATAGGTGAGTGTATTCTTCTAGCAAGTTTTCCTTTGATGGTCTTGTGAGGTTGCTCATCTACAAAACCTGCCAGTTTCTTAATGGATGGGGCAACAAAGACATTAAATATCACGATAGCTGAAACAGGGTTTCCAGGAAGTCCAATGACAATCTTTCCATCTACAACTCCAAGGATAGTTGGCTTTCCAGGCTGTACTGTGATTCCATGAATGTAAACTGTTCCAATCTCATCCAGAATCTGTCGGATGTTATCGCCGACTCCTGCTGAAGTTCCCCCTGAGCATAATAATATGTCGCATTCCTTCAGGGACTCTGTAATCTTCGCTTTCAAGTCATCGTAGACATCTTTTACAATTCCAAGGGTTTTGCCTTCTGCTCCGCAGGATTCAACACCGGCTTTTATCATTTCGCTGTTTACATCATATATCTTTCCAGGTTTGATTTCCTCTTGGTTTGTTAAAAGCTCGTTTCCAGTAGATATGACTCCTACAACAGGTTTTTTATACACTTCCACAGTATCAATGCCCTGGGCGGCGATGACTCCTATCTTTGGAGGATTCAATAACTTGTTTTTCTCAAGAATTACCTGTCCCGCCTGCACATCTGAACCTTTTTTTCCGATATCCTGACTTGGTGTGACGCTGGTTAATATCTCAATCTCATCAGATGCAAGATCTGGATTGTCGCTCTCTCTATTTGCAAACTCGACCATAACCACAGCATTGGCGCCATCTGGAACAGGTGCTCCAGTGCTGATTTCAACTGTTGTGCCCGGTTCCACAGTTTTATCGGTAAATGATCCTGCTTCAAGAAAATCAATAACCTTAAGCCTTTTCGGATTCTCTTCATTGACTCCGTAACTGTCTTTAGCATTGATTGCAAATCCATCCTTCAGGGATCTGTCGAATGGTGGAAAATCGATTCTGCTTTTTATATCACTGAATGTGATTCTTTCATAACTGTCAGCAATATCTATGATTTCAGATTGAGGAGAGTATAATTCATCAAATTTTTCCTGAATAATCTCTTTGGCTTCTTCGGATTCTTTTATTTTTAAAAATTCCACTCCCATTGTATTCCTCGAAACTAATTTTTTAATATGTTTATATTAATATTTGATAACTTATATAATAATCTATTTTTTCATATGGCTTTTTTTCATGATAATATTACTGTATCTCATGAGATTTTTATACTGGATAGCCAAATGCAGTAAAAAACTTTAAAAAACTTAATTGTTTATATACAATGAAAAATATATTATATATTTACTATAAAAATTATATTTATTATTTTAATTAAAATTTTAAATTAATAAGCTTTAAAAAAATTATCATTTAATGATTTTAATTAATTATTTTTAAATATTATATTATAAAAATTATATTGGCAAGCGTTAGGAGGCAAATTTTGAGTAAACCACAACAAAATGGACAACAAGAATATAGGAGAGTACGAACTCCAAAAAAAGGTGAAATCCCTGGAGTAGTAGAACAGATCATGGGGCATGGAAAAATTAAGGTAAGATGTGCCGACGGCAATATCAGAATGACCAGAATACCAGGTAAAATGAAGAAGAGAATCTGGATTCGCGAAGGAGATGTCGTCCTTGTAAAGCCATGGGATTTCCAATCCGATGAAAAAGCGGATGTAATTTGGAGATATACAAGAACCGAGTCCAACTGGCTTGAGCGAAAAGGCTATTTAAAAATGTAATCATACATTTTTAATTACTTTTTTTACTTATTTTTATTTTATTCTTACGGGTGCTTTTTTTTACTGATTTAATTTTGAATTTCATTGTTTGGTGTTTTTTATGTATGGAAGTCAAAAATCCGATTTCGAGGAAGAATCTGCAGATTTTTCAGATGATGTTATTGGCTCTTTAGAAGATTTTGATAATGATTCTATTGATTTGAATGATTTTGAAGATGATTCTGTTGATTTTGAAGATGATTCTCAAGAAGGCTCCCAATATCTGGATGAATCCCATATGGCAAATGTTGAAAGCCATAAAGTCGCCAAAGCAGATAAGAAGATGCAGGATTTGATTTCCCAAAAAAGGCAGACTGGTGATGAAGACAGGAAAGTGGCCAGTGAGATTTTTGACAAGCTTACATTGCAGACACTTTATAAATTAGCTAATCAGGGCTATCTGGACCTTTTAAATGGTGCAGTTAGCACAGGCAAGGAAGCAAATGTCTTGAAAGGAGTAAAAGACGACGGTTCATACCTTGCTGTAAAAATATATAGGATAGCAACATCTGATTTTAGAAAAATGCAGTATTATATTGCAGGCGATCCTAGATTCAAAGTTCGCATGGGTAATAAGAGGCAGCTGATAAAAGCATGGGTCAACAAGGAATTCAGAAACCTGACCCGCCTCAAGGATGCTGGAGTAAATGTTCCAGAACCTTCAACATCCCTGAATAATGTTTTAATCATGGAATACATCGGTGATGGCGAGGGCAATCCCGCACCTACAGTTAAAAATCTTCCTCCAAGTGATCCCAATGATTTTTATGAAAAGCTGGTGCGCGAAATGGACTTGTTTCTAAACAAAGCCAATCTGGTCCATGGTGATTTGTCAAGTTATAATATTATCAATTATGATGAAAAGCCGGTTATAATCGATGTTTCACAGAGTGTTGTAAGGGATCATGTCATTGCAGGAGAACTGCTTGAGAGAGACATTAAAAACATAAGCTTTGAATTTTCAAAAATGGGTGTGGACACTTCCATTGAAGATTTGACACAACGTTTGATTAAGAAATAGAATGAATTAAGACGATTAATTAATCACCGTTTTAATATTTTAAATTTCTGAATTTTATGTATGGTTTATATTTGTAATTCAACATTTTTATGCGGGGTTTACATTAGTAATTTCACATATTTTATGTATGGTTTACATTTGTAATTTCACATATTACTTTTCAAATGCTCTTGGGCAAACTATTTTTAAATATATTTATAAACTATCTTTATTGTTCTGAGATAGTTGCTAAATTAAAATTTAAATGGATTTTGATAAGGCAATTTAGTTTCATTTTTTAGAGTTGTCATATCAATTCCAATTGCTCTTTGAGCTAATGCTTGAAACCTTTTCGGTTTTCATTTAAACTGGTTTGGTTTTTATTAAATCTGTTAGGTTTTAAATAATATAATTTATAAAATATATTTAAGTAAAAATTTTTTAAGTAAAATTTTAAGATAAGAATTAAATTGATTCGTTATAATTATTTGAGGTGTAATAATGCCGGAAACTGACTATCTCAAAGTTCCTGCTGATAGAGTGGGAGTTTTAATCGGAACAAAAGGAGAAACAAAGAAGAAAATCGAAAATGCAACTCAAACTCAATTAGATATTGATAGTGAAGAAGGTACCGTAGCTATTTATCCGAAAAAGGATATGGAAGATCCTCTTGGTGTTTGGAAAGCAAATAATATCGTTAAAGCCATTGCACGTGGATTCAATCCTTATATTGCACTTAAATTGAATCAGGATGATATTTACTTGGAAGTTATCAGCCTACCTCTCTTCGTTGGCAAATCCAAAAAGGCAATGGCAAGATATAAAGGCAGAATAATTGGAAAAGACGGCAAGACAAGAGAAATAATAGTTGACATGGCTGAAGTGGACATAGCTATTTACGGCAAGACAGTTTCCCTCATTGGTGAGCTTGAAAACGTCATGGTTGCAAGAGAAGCTGTTGAAATGATTCTCAAAGGATCAAGGCATAAGTCCGTCTACTCATTCCTTGAAAACAAGAAGAATGAACGTAAGATGAAAGAGTTTAAAGCGGTTGTCGGAATCGATGATGATAAAATCGAACTTCGTGACGACCTTGATGATGTGGATGATGAGGAGTAACCACTCCATTTAAATTCTTTATTTTTATTTTTTTTCTTGAATGTTTTTTTTTCATATTAGAAAAAATCTTTTTCAGTTTTTATTTTTTTCCAAATATTAGCTACTATTTTTTGTACTTTTTTTTAAAATTTTTAATTTTCAAAACTGAATTTTTTGAATTTTGAAATTTTCATGATAAAATGATGTTTTGCAATTGGAATATATGTATGAATAAAAAATTTTATATCAAGTTTGATACTCCACTTTGATTAAATTATGTTTACATATGTAAAATTTTAAATTATTTTTATAATTTTGCTATTTCCAATTAAAATTCTTAAATTAAATACAAAAGTATTATATATATTGAAAAGCATATATAGATATAGTGAAAGATATATCTAGTTTTAGTATATTTTTGTATAAATTAATAATATTTTTTGCATGAAAAAGGGGTATTGTTTTTTCAATACATTTTATCAATTTTCACCGTATCTAAAAAATTGCCACTTAATTTCCATTAGCCAGGGCTATGGTTATTAATGCTTGGTTAATTATTTAGAACATTTGAAATATTATTTAATTTTACATTTTTCATTAAAATTATTAATGACAATAAGTATTAAGGAGGTTTAATTTGTCTCAACAAGCTAATGAACTTTTTGAAAACTTTAATGAGTTAACTCCATCAGAGTTTTTTAGAAAAAATAAACAGATGCTGGGTTTTTCAGGTAAAATCAGATCTTTAACCATTGTTTTCCACGAATTGATTACAAACAGTTTTGATGCTGCCGAAGAAGCAGGAATACTGCCTGAAATCAAAATCGACTTGAAAAGACTCGGCAAAGACCATTATGTGCTTACTCACACTGATAACGGTCCTGGAATTCCTGAAGATTTCGTAATGAAAGTATACTGTCAGATGTTTGCAGGTTCCAAATTCAGAAACATCCAGTCCAGAGGACAACAGGGTCTTGGATGCAGTGGTTGTGTGCTTTTATCCCAAATGACTACTGGTGAGGCCACCCATGTTATTTCCAGTTACATGGACCATGGCGAGCTTAAAGGAGTCAAAATGAAATTCAAAATGGATGTTAAAAACAATGTCGGTGATTTGATATCCAAGGAATATTTCCAGCCTGAAACCACAGGAGTATGCATAAAACTTTACTTTAAAGAGGTTTCCTACACTTTAGCAGAGCAAGGAGCATTTGAATACATACGCAGAACAATGATTGCTAATCCTCATGCGAAGATCACATTTAGAGACCCTAGCGGACACCAGTATATCTTTAAAAGAGCTGCGGAAATTGTTCCTGTTCTCCCTAAGGAAGTTCTGCCGCATCCAAAGGGTGTAACTGCAGACGACATTATTACAATGGCTAAGACAACTGATAAAAGAAACTTCAAAAGCATGCTGACTAGTTCACTGGCTAGAATGTCCAGCAAGAAAATCAATGAACTTGCTGAAATCACAGGCCTTGACATGAAAAAACGTCCGAAAAGCATGAAATGGGAAGAAGCTGAGGCTATTGTCGAAGCATTTGACAAGATGAAGTTCATGGCTCCTCCAACCGACGGACTCATACCTATTGGTGAAGAACAGATTGAAAAGGGTATGAAATTGATTTTGAAACCTGAGTTCATCACTACCATTACAAGAAAGCCAATCACATATAAAGGTGGTGTGGCATTTATTGTTGAAGCAGGAATTGCTTATGGCGGTGATGCAGGAAGAATTGTAAACGAACAGAGAAAATCTGAAATATTAAGATTTGCAAACAGGGTTCCTTTGACTTTCGACCAGGGGTCCTGTGCTATTACTGAAGCTTTAAAATCTATTGACTGGAGAAGATATGGATTAAGGGATTTCGATAACACCCCTATTACTCTATTTGTAAACATTGTATCCACTCAGATTCCTTACCTTTCAACAGGAAAGCAGAGTATTGCTCCTGAACCTGAAATTGTTCATGAAGTAAGACAGGCTACCATGAAAATCGCACGTAAGCTTCAAAAATACTTAAGATCCAAAAGAGCTGAAAAGGAAAAGGCAATGAGATCTAAAATCTTTGAAGATTATGTTCCAGTTATTATTGAAGAGGCTGCAAATCTTGCTGAGACAGAAGTTCCTGATTACAAGCCGGTTCTTGCCAAGGTAACCAGAAGAGCATTGGCAGAACTTTTAGGCGAGAAAATAGAGGATGATGAAGAAGAAGAGGATTACATTGACTACTTCCTTGAAGAGCTTGATGAATTCGGTCATGAAGTAGATTCCGAGCATTCTGCACGTAGCAACAGGGTTTATGAAACAGATTTGGATGACGCATTTAAGGATGATGAAGCTCCTAAGAAGAAATCCAAAAAAGGCAAGAAATCCAAGGAACAAGAAGTTGAAGATGCACTCGAAGAAGAGGAAAAATTAGAGCAAGAAATGTCAGGGTCTTCTAAAAAATCCCAGCAAACAACTTTATTTGATGAATAAAAGGAGGAATTATAATGGCTGAAGAAGTTAAACATGAGCATACTCACAAGGAGCAAAGAAGACAATATACTTATAACAAGCTAAAAGGCTTTGGTGAAGAAATCATTGAAGAAATTCAAAAAAATAAAGTGCCAAATCTTAAAATTCCTTCTAGAGGAACTGGAAATCTTGTTTATGACAGAGACAAGCGCTACTATGTTTTAGGAGATAGAGTTGGTAGAAGATCCCTTGGTAATGTAAAGCAAATCAGAAAATTAGGTCAGATGGTTTATACTGCTAATTTCTGTAAAGACCTGGTTCAAAGGGATAAGACAGCTACAATCAGGGAAATGTACTATATCTCTGAAGGATGGGGTATTGAATTCAATACACAGCAAGAATCCAACACTGTTGGAGAAGATCTGGAAGTTGCTTTAGGTGTAACTCGTGAAGACCTG
The DNA here is from genome assembly GCA_900314635.1 of uncultured Methanobrevibacter sp. GTDB lineage: Archaea > Methanobacteriota > Methanobacteria > Methanobacteriales > Methanobacteriaceae > Methanobrevibacter. Next base: position 95,192 of record OMVY01000002.1, on the reverse strand, counting down.
GGTTTGATGCCTGAAGAAGACGGTGCATCAGTTTATGGTGACATTACCCTGCTTGATGGTGATTATGAAGTGAACGCAACCAGAGCGGGTAAGTCAGGTTATACAATTTCACCTACCATCGACCAGGTGGAACTTTTGGAATGTGGCGCTGAAAGGGTTTTAGCTGTGGAAACCATGGGAATGTTCCACAGACTGGTTCAGGAAAACGCACATGAGAGGTACAACTGTCTGATTATCGGACTTAAAGGTCAGGCGGCTCGTGCAACAAGAAGATTCATTAAGAGACTCAATGAAGAAATGGGTCTTCCAGTATATATCTGTAACGACGGAGACCCTTGGGGATTCCACATAGGTCAGGTAATTATTTCAGGAAGCGCAAAGCTTGCCCATGTAAACCACGATCTTGCTACTCCTAATGCCAAATTCATTGGAGTAACTGCATCCGACATTATCAACTACGAGCTTCCAACAGACCCATTGAAAGATATTGATGTTTTAAGACTTAAAGAGCTTTCCAAAGACCCAAGGTATCAGACTCCATTCTGGCAGACTGAAATCAAGAAGATGCTCAAACTGGGTAAGAAAGCAGAGCAGCAATCTTTCTCCAAGTACGGTCTTGAGTATGTTGTAGACACATACTTCCCGGAAAAACTAGGTTTGAATTAAATCTGTTTTTTAAAATTTTAGAGAATTTCATTCTCTAACTTATTTTTTTTAATAGGAATCGTTTTATTTCTATTTTTTCTATTTGATTGGAATTTTTTATTTCCAATTTTTAAATTTTTAAATTTTTTTATTTTATTCTTGAAAATCCCATAATAATTACTTTAAAAAGTTTGGAGGATATGTATGAGCTTTTTATCTAAAAACAGTGCTGAAGAAGAACTGGCTAATAAATTAATAAAAGACCATGATGCCTTTTTAAATGAATTTCTTGATAACCAGTCAATCAAGGATTTGAAGGAATCTTTAATTATCATAGCTAAAAGGTCTGGTACAAATGAGGCCAGAAGCTATATGGACTATGTTTTAAACCGCATGTCCTATGTGAAAAACAAGGATTTGGAATACAAGCTGGAAGCTGCTTTGGCTGATAAGATAGGCCATTTCTATGTTCCTGAAGGAATCAGCAAGTCCGATAAGTTAAACAATCGTTTTGAAGCGGCTCAGAATATGAAGCTGGATGTTTTAATAGAGCAAAATGATAGAATCATCACTCTTTTGGAAGAGCTTCTGCATAGAAACAGATACTAAATCTTTTTTTAAATTTCTCTAATTATTTTTTTAATTCGAGCTCGATTTTTTGATTAATTTTCATATATTAATCATTATTTCAATCTTGATTCCTATTCTATTTTTTATGAAAATTTTAAATATTTTAAAATTAAATATAATCTTGAAGCTAATTAATAAAATATTTTTTATTTTTTTTAAAATAATTTTTATATTGGGGAATTTTATTTGAAAAAATGTATGGATTCTGAAAATCTTCACAGGCGTTTGAAGAAGATTATCGGGCAGTTGAATGCTATTGATCGCATGATTGACGAGGATGTTCCTTGTGAGAATATTCTGATGCAAATCAATGCTTCCAAGTCTGCTTTGCATAAGGTGGGACACATCATAGTTGAAGGCCATCTTAATAACTGCGTTAAGGAAGCTATTGACGAAAAGGATAGTGATGATGCTTTATCAGATCTTTCAACTATTCTGGAGTATTATTCACGATTTTAAGATGGTCTAATTTTTCTACTCTTTTAGGAACCCTATGTTTTCGGCTATTTTTTGCAGCGACTAATATGTCAACATCTTAAATGCTTAAATCTTTTCAACTTTTTTTACAAAGGTTTATATATAATTAAATTCTATATACCTATGAGGGTATAGGTAAACTCAAAATTAATTTCTATTTAGGTCGTGATAACTTGAAAAAATGTATGGATTCTGAAAATCTTCACAGGCGTTTGAAGAAGATTATCGGGCAGTTGAATGCTATTGATCGCATGATAGACGAGGATGTTCCTTGTGAGAATATTCTGATGCAGGTTAATGCTTCCAAGTCTGCTTTGCATAAGGTTGGACACATCATAGCAGAAGGACATCTCAATCATTGCATTAAAGAGGCAATTGAAGCTGGAGATACTGACGAAGCTTTATCAGATGTTTCTACAATATTGGAATATTACTCTAGATTATAATTATAAGTTTATGCGGATGCATAAGCTTATATTTTTTTTCAAATTTCTATATACCTATGGGGGTATACCTATTATTATATTAATATATGGTGTTTTTTATGGATTTTAAAAAATTATTCAATGATGTAGAAAAAGTGACTGTAAGCACTTTGCTGGTTTCTTTAATATTTATGATTCTCAGCCTGTTTGGAATAGATTTTTATGGAATAAGCCTTGCATGGATATCAATAATTTTCTGCGGCATTCCAATATTCAAGGATGCGGCAATTGGTCTTATAAAAGAATTTGATATTAAAGCAGATGTTCTTGTAACCATTGCAATCATCTCATCAATTATCATTGGCGAAATTTTTGCAGCAGGAGTTGTGGCTTTAATCATGGCAATTGGCGGGTTCCTGGAGGAGTACACAGTCTCAAAAACACGTACAGGCATAGAAAAGCTTGTGGATTTAAGCCCTACAAAAGGGACTCTGGTAACTAACTATGGTGGTTCTGAAGAAGCAGAAAGCGAAATTGAAGCGGATGCAATTGATGTGGATGATATTCTAAAGGTTCTGCCTGGTGAAGTTGTGCCTGTTGACGGGGTTATAATCAAAGGTGAAACTTCAATCGACCAGTCTGTCATGACTGGTGAATCCATCCCTATTGATAAGCAAATAGGCGATGAAGTCTTCAGCGGTACAATAAACCTCTATGGTTCATTCTATATGAAAGCAATTAAAAAAGGGGAGGATAGTTCCCTTCAAAAATTGATCAGCCTGGTTGAATCTGCAAGCCCGGATAATGCAGAGATAGTTAAAGCGGCTGACCGCTGGGCTACATGGATTGTGATAATTGCATTTGTATCTGCAATTGCTACATGGATAGTCACAGGAGAGATAATCCGTGCGGTTACAATTCTTGTTGTTTTCTGTCCCTGCGCTTTGGTCCTTGCTACTCCAACAGCTATCATGGCATCACTTGGAAATTTAACCAATGTCGGAATATTAGTCAAGGAAGGTCTGACTGTTGAAAAATTAGCCAAAGTGGATGAAATGATTTTCGACAAGACTGGTACTTTAACATATGGAAAGCCAGAGGTTGTTGATGTAATTCCTTATAATGAAAAATTAAGTGCTGAAGATCTTATTCATTTAACCGCCTCTTTGGAAAGCCAGTCAGAGCATCCTCTTGCAAGAGCGATTTTAAATTTTTACAAGGAGAATTATTCACGGCCAATAGTTCATGTCTCAAATTTTGAAATGATTATTGGAAAAGGAGTAAAAGCAAATTTGGATAATAATGAAACAATGCTTTTTGCAGGCAATCTTGAGTTTATGGAACTTAATAATTTGACTGTTGAAAAGGAATTTCTTGCATCCAAAGTGAATTCCTACCTTGATGAAGGAGCAACACCAATATTTGTGGCTTCTAACGATGAAATTATGGGAGTGGTTGTACTGGCTGATGTTTTAAGAGAAGATGCAAACGAGGTCATACGCCAGCTTCGTAAACTGGGTGTTAATGCAACTCTTTTAACTGGCGATAATCAAAAAGCAGCAGAATATATTGCCCATGAAGTGGATATTGTAGATTATAAATACAACTGCCTTCCTGAGGATAAGATTTCCGCGGTATCCAATTTTCAAAATTCCCATCATCAGGTAGCTGTTATAGGAGATGGAATAAATGATGCTCCAGCTTTAAGACAAGCTAATGTAGGTATTTCCATGGGTGGTGTAGGCAGTGACGTATCCATTGAAGCATCTGATGTCTGTCTTGTAAGTGATGACATAAGGTATGTCCCTCATTTGATAGCTATTTCAAGAAAGACATTAAAGACTATCAATATAAGCATAGCATTTGCTCTGGGCTTGAACTTTTTAGCAATGTTTTTAGCCATGTTTGGTTTTTTAGGACCAATTGGAGGGGCTTTGGTGCATAATATTGGGTCTGTAGTGGTTATCATATACTGTTCCATGCTTATGAGATTCAAGATGTGATTTTTTTTAAATGATGATTTTTATTTTCGCCATATAGCGGCATATGTGAATTAAATTTGAAGTATTGTTTGGCGATATTTTTTACATTAAAAAAATATGATGCTCAATTATTTCACATATGCTGCTTTTAATTTTATTGATTTGTCGATTTTATTATTGTATTTAAATAAAACTCATCTTCCTTTGTTGATTTTTATAAATTTAAATATGCGGAAATCATATATTTATTTGTATTAATAAATTATTTTTAAATTATTTTGTTTGTTTTTAAATTATTTTGATTGTTTTAAAGCAAATTAAAGTTTTTTGGCGAAGACTTTATCCCTTAATTATAATTTAATAATGCAATTTTTAAGATATGGTGAAAATATGAAAGCAAATTATAAAAATTGGTTTCCTCTATGGATGGTTCTTGCAATTGGAGGCGGATTTCTAGTTGCACTTAGTCTCTATTATGTATTTGGCATCTGGGGTCTTTTTGTAAGTGGATTCACCCGCACTGTTTTAACTTATGTATTTGGAATATTGTCTCTTGTTCTGCTTATTGCGGTGATCTGGGCTTTCTATGCTTATCGAGCATTCTCTTATGAAGGAGGACGCAAGATGTCCAAGCAAATCATTGATGGAGTTTCAGACTATGTGCATCTGCCTGCAGGGGGAAAAGGTTTGGATGTTGGCTGTGGAAGCGGAGCTCTCACTATTGCTTGTGCAAGGAAAAATCCCCAGGGATTCATGTTTGGCATAGACAAATGGGGAAAGGAATATCATTCATATAACAAAGAGTTATGTGAGAACAATGCAAGTGCTGAAGGAGCATATAATACAGAATTCTCTTCTGGAGATGCTGTGAACTTGGATTTTCCCGATGAATATTTCGATGCTGTAACAAGCAATTATGTTTATCATAACATACACAGTGTGGACAAGCAGGATCTGTTGCTTGAAACACTCAGGGTTTTAAAAAAGGGAGGCTGCTTTGCAATTCATGATATCATGGGCAGGGCCTTTGGCGATATGGAGGAATTCGCTCAAAAGCTGAGAGACTCAGGTTATGAAGATGTTCAATTGATTAAAACAGATGAAGGAATGTTCATGAATCCTAAAGAAGCTAGAATAATAACTCTTAAAGGTTCAACATTGTTATTTGGCAGAAAATAGCTATGAGTTTTTAATAAAACTCTTTTTTCTTCTTTTTTTAAAATATTTTATATGAGATTGTGGAATGAATTTTGTTTATATTGCTGAATAGGTATTATTTGGCTAGTTAAAAACTATTTGTACTCATTTAAACTAAAATTTAATATCAAATTATATATAGATTAAATTATAAACTTTAAAACATAAATTAAATGTTTTAGATTTAATTAGATTATATTTTATTGAGGAAGTAAAAATGAAGGCTGTTGCTATTAACGGATATGGAACTATCGGTAAAAGAGTGGCTGATGCAGTAGCTGCTCAAGACGATATGGAAGTTATTGGAGTAAGTAAGACAAGACCTAGCTTTGAAGCTAAAACTGCTGTTGATATTAAAGGTTATCCTTTATACATTGGAAAACCTGAAAATGAAGGACTTTTCAAGGAAGCAGGAATTGAAATTGCTGGAACCGTGCAGGACATGGTTGAAGCTGCAGATATCGTAGTTGACTGTACTCCTGGAAAATTCGGAGCCTCCAATATGGAGATGTATAAGAAAGCAGGTGTGAAAGCAATCTACCAAGGTGGCGAGGCACATGATTTAACCGGCCGTTCTTTCAACTCATTTGCAAACTATGAAGAATCATACGGTGCGGATTACACCAGAGTAGTATCATGCAATACAACAGGTTTGACCCGTACTTTATACCCTCTCAACAAAATCTGCGACATCAAGAAAGTGCGTGCTGTAATGGTTCGCCGTGGAGCTGATTCCAACGATGATAAGAAAGGACCTATCAATGCAATCGTACCAAACCCTCCAAAAGTACCTTCCCACCACGGTCCTGATGTGGCAACCGTTATGAAAGGTATTGATATCACTACCATGGCATTGCTTGTGCCTACTACATTAATGCACCAGCACAATATCATGGCTGAAATCAACAATGATGTAAGCGTTGATGATTGTATCGACGTGCTTGAAAAACGTTCAAGGGTAATGCTTGTTGAAGCAGAAGAAGGTTTAGGCTCAACTGCCAAGTTGCTTGAATATGCAAAGGACTTAGGCAGAAGCAGAACAGACTTGTATGAGATACCAGTATGGAAAGAGTCTATCAATATTGTAGATGGAGAGCTCTTCTATATGCAGGCTGTTCACCAGGAATCAGATGTGGTACCTGAAAACGTTGATGCTATCAGGTCCATGCTTGAAATGGAAAAAGACAATGAAAAATCAATAGTTAAAACCAATAAGGCTATGGGTATTTTCTAAATTAATTTTCATGGTTTTTCAGCCAAGAAAATTATTTTCATTCTTTTTTTATTTTTTCCATTTTTATTTTTTCTATTTTTCATGTTTATTTCATTGATTTTTTTTTTAAAGGTAATTGTTTTAGTTGATTTTTATAAAGATAAGGTTATTTTAGTTGATTTTTATGAAAGATAAAGTTATTTTCGGTCCGGCGGGCAAGCCTATTAAATTTAGGGGAAAAGCATTTGAATCTCCTGATTATCTGGCGAAACGTGGTTTACATGCTTTTGAATATCAGTCTACCAGAGGAGTTAGAATAAAAGAGGAAGCTTCTCTGACTCTTCGGGATATAGCTCGAAGAAATGATGTGCTGGTTTCCATGCATGGGCCTTATTACATAAACATGTGCTCCAAGGAAGAGGAAAAAATAGATGCCTCAATCGAACGGCTGGTGCAATGTGCCAGAGTTGGAGAATATATGGGTGCATACAGGCTGGTGTTCCATCCAGGATTCTATTCTAACAGAAAGCCTGAAGTTTGCATGGATATTGCCAAGAAGGCATTCACACGTCTTTTAGAACGCTGCGAGGAGGAGGGAATTGAAAACTTCACATTTGCTCCTGAGACTACAGGCAAACGTTCCCAGCTTGGCAGTTTGGATGAAATCATAGAAATGTGTGCTTCATTCGACCATTTCGAGCCTACAATCGATTTTGCTCATGTTCATGCAAGAGGCCGAGGAATATTGAACAAGAAAGAGGATTACAACTGCATATTCTCCAAATTGGAGGACAATCTGGATATTGAAAGGCTTCACTGTCATTTCACTACAATTGAATATGCACACGGCGGTGAGAGAAAGCACCATACGCTAGATGAAAGCGATGAGTACGGCCCACATATCAAGGATTTATTGCTGAACTTGATAGAAAACGGCTGGAAAGCCACAATAATCTGTGAAACCCCGTTGCTCGATCAGGACGCCCTTAAAATGAAGCAATTGTATGACAGTTTGATTTAATAATCTTTTATCAATATCTTTAAATATTTTAAAGTAATAAATATTACTTTACTTAAAAAAATAATTATTTAAAAATTTGGTAAAAACTCCGAGAATTTTAAAATCTAATTTTATTTATCTGGAAGTGCTGAATGTGAAATCTGATAATAAAAGTCATGAAGTTAAAAAGTCTAATATTTCAATCAAATCCAACAATTTCGAGCGAGAAAACGAAGCCAAGGTTTTGGTTCTTGAAACTGCAGGTTATCCTTTTAGTTTCGGAATGCTTGAGAGTCCTAATATAGAAATATCTGACAAATATCTTTTTGAACAGTATGCAAAGGAGCAATGGGTTGGATCCGTTGTTGAAATAGGCTCTTACTTATTTGATCAGAAGATTCTTCCAGACTATGCATTCAGAGTTGTAGCTGTTTATCCGAACAACTCAATCATCACAGAAAACACAGCTATCGTTACAACTGCTGTGGAAGATGAAAAAAAGGAGCAGGCTAAGTCTGTCATCAGCGATATCCATATGGATGATGTAATCGGCCAAGTGAATGCCAAAAAGAAAACAAAGCTCATTGCAAAATATCTTAAAAACCCTGACAGCTTTGGTCCATGGGCTCCAAAGAATGTTTTGTTCTATGGTCTTCCAGGAACTGGAAAAACCATGCTTGCAAAGGCTTTGTCCAATGAGCTGGATGTCAAGCTCTTTTTAGTCAAGGCAACCAGCCTGATTGGGGATCATGTTGGAGATGGAGCAAGCAGAATACAGGAATTGTTTGAAATGGCTCGCCATAATGCACCTGCACTGATTTTCATAGATGAAATCGATGCGATTGCACTTCACAGGTCTTTTCAATCATTACGTGGAGATGTGGCAGAGGTTGTAAATGCTCTTTTAACAGAGATGGATGGTATTCAAGAAAACAAGGGAGTTGTAACTATTGCAGCTACAAATAATCCTTCTTCAATCGACTATGCGATTAGAAGTCGCTTCGAAGAGGAAATAGAATTCAAGCTGCCGAATGATGATGAGCGAAAGAAAATCATAGAGCTTAATCTGGCTACCTTCCCTATGGAATACGATTTGAATGTTGAAAAAATAGTCAAGCTTACAAAAAGAATGTCCGGCAGGGACATCAAGGATAAAATCCTTAAGAATGCTCTGCACAATGCAATAATTAATGACCATGACACTGTGACCATGGAAGACATAGACTTTGCATTGAAAGTCACTAAGGTCAAAAAAGACGAAGTGAAAGGCATGTTTGAGTAATATTGGCTGTTATAATTAAAAATAGTGTCTTAAATTTTTTAATTTTATTCTTTTTAAAACTGTTTTATAAGATTGTCCTTTTTTTAATAGCTTTTAGGATCAATGATATCTTCTTGCATTTTATTCTCTTTTTAAAACAGCTTCGCAGAATTCAAGGATGTCATCTTCATTTTCAATGCTTGCATTTCTTACATTTTCTGAGATGTCATAGAATATTTTGTTTACAATAGACTTTGTCATGCCATTTATTGTTTTTTTAGTCTTCTTATCTACATCATCCAGTTTGCTTATTGCTTTATGATATTCTCTTACTCTTATTTCTTCCATAGACTTCCTTAAACTGCCAAGTATTTCATTTATTTCAATTAAATTAAAGGATTCTTTAAGTAAAAAGAACTCTTCTTCTATGATGATTTCCGCTTCCTTAACTTCCTTCTCACGAAGCTTCTTATTTTTATCAGCTATTGTCCTGAGGTCGTCTATGTTGCAGAGTTTAATTCCAAGCTCTTCAACATCTTCTGTTATGTCTCTTGGATTTGCAATATCAATAATCACAAGATCCTTGCTTGGACCTCCATTGAAGATGTCCTCCATTTTTTCTTTAGTAAAAATAGGGTGCGGAGCACCAGTGGCGCTGATTAATAAATCTGCATGAATTAGTTTATCTTTAATGTCATCTATTAGAATAGCTTCTCCGCCCAGTTCCTTTGCAAGTCTTGATGCCTTGTAATAAGTTCTGTTTGCAACAAAAATAGCTTTCAAGTTCTTTTCAGCCAAAGCCTTGGCAACCAATGTTCCCATTTTGCCTGCTCCAAGCACAAGCACGCATTTGTCATGAAGGGTTCCGAAGTATTCTTCAGCAAGGTCTACTGCTGCAGAACCTATTGAAATTGAGCCCTGATTGATTTTTGTCTTGTTTCTGACAACCTGTCCAACATGAATGGCTTTTGTAAAAAGAGTATTTAAAATAGCTCCTAGATGTTCCTCTTTTTCGCTTTTTAATTTTGCATCCTTTACCTGGCCGAGAATCTGGTCTTCACCGATTATCATGGATTCAATACCTGAAGTCATTCTAAATAGGTGGATGATGGCATCATCATCGTACTGGATTTGGATGTTTTTGTTTTTGTGGTCGAGGAGGGGGTTGTCGTAAGTCTCTATATCCGCATTGATAAAGTATTCGTATCTGTTGCAGGTGTTGATTTCCACATATTCCTTGATGTCGAATGCTTTTTTCAAATTCAGAAACAGTTCTTTCAAATCCTTTGAAACTGTTTCCATTGTTTCAATATCTGCCATTTTATGGTCAATGCGAATATTTATTATCATTATTTCTCCCCGAATAATTTTTATAATTTTGTAAATGTGAATTTGTATAATTAAGTAAAAATCATTATTTTATTAGTAAAATCATTTTATTAGTGAATATCATTATTTTATTATTATAAAACTCATTTTTATTTATTAGTCAAAATAGTTAGTTAAAACAGGTTCATAATCAATTTAAAAAAGGGCTTTTATATATTTTTATCAAGCATTTCACAAACAAGCTTTTTCGCATCCTCTAATTTGTCATTTTTCAAAAGCTCTTGTATTTTAGGATTATTCAATGTCTGGTAGAGAATTTCCTTTCTATCCTTTTGATTTTCAATTCTCTCTTTCAATATGGTTCTTGTATAATCCTGAAGCTCTATTTCCAGAATGTCTTCTTTTCTTATTGTGGCTTGAATTCTTTTTCGAAGCTCCTTTGCCATGAGGGGGCTTTTGCCGTTTGTATAAATGGAAAATTCTATGTCCCCAATTAAAAAGCTTGTAGGCACTATCAGATTTCCACTATCAGGCTCGTCCGCCCTGTTTAACAGTTTGTTCTGGCTAATTGAAGCAATGTAATCTGACAATTCCCTATCTCCGCTTGCGAGAATTACAAAATCGCTCCATTCAACAAGTGCTTCAAGGTTTTGAGATGGCTTGAGTATGGCTCCCTTTTCCAGAAGTTCGCTATTGATGTTTTCTCCGACTAAAACAACATTTGCTCCCTTGTCAAGAAAACGGTTGGCTCTTCTTGTAGCTACTTCTCCAGTTCCTAGAATAAAGACGTTTTTATCTTCAACTTCCAGATAAAGCGGAGTCACTCCCATATAATTCCTCGTTAATAATTAAAAATAATCTTATTGCCCTTTGAGTTCATTAAGCTTTATGGTTTTAACAGCAAGTCTTAAATCATTGTTGCAGTCTGCAAGAACTTGTGCCGCATTTTCTTCGCTGATATCAAATGTTGCGGAAAGAGCAAGTATTGCTTCCCTGTTAGGCTCCACTGTGGATTTTTGAGCAGCTGCAAGTATTCTCTCAGACAATTGCTTTTTAAGTGTCAAATATTCATCAACGCTTAATCCAATCTGATTTAAAGTCATATCTCTTAAAGGACAAGGTTTGGATGGCTTGCAACACCATACCAGTGATCCAAAACAAGTGTGTGCTCCTTCTCCAAGTTTAGTTTCATTAGCAAATTCCTGTTTGATGTCGAAAAATTCCTGAGGACTTAATCCTATTTCCCTTAATGTGTTCATAACAGGACAAGGTTTTACAGGAGGACAGCAAAATGCAAGACCTCTTGGGTCTCCTCCTCTACAAATATGTGACGGTGCATTATCCCATGCCATTATTAATCTCCATTTCTTAAATAATCTGATAAATTTTATTTTTTTAAAGAATTCGAGCATTAAAAAAGAATTTTTTTATTATTTTTCTGCCCTAATTCTTTATAGTTATATAATATATTAAGTTAGATTTTTTCTATTAATAAAATTATTGCTTTTCAATTATACTATTTTTAAGATTTTTATAGATTTAAAAAAATCTATTGCTATTCTATTTTTAAAAAATAATAATTTTAATTAATTAATTTATAAATTAGTAATAATTAAAAGTAAAAAAAGTCTCAAAAATAATTTAAAAAATAGAATAAGTAAATAAGTTAAATCAAATGATTTAACTTGTGTTTAAATTTGAAATTACAATAATTTTTTAGTTTAAAGAAATATTTTTTCTTTATTTTCAAAATCACATTTTTTTAAAAACTTTTAGTCCAGGTTTTAAATCGCCGAAGGCGATTTAAAAAGTGGGATTTAGTGATCTCTAATCATGTCTTCTTTTTCCTCACCTGTAAGTTCGGAAACGATTTCCTGTGGGGTTCCTACTTTAAGGAGCTTTCCATTTCTCATGAGGGCTGCCTTGTCACAGACATCAAGAACGAAGTCCATATCGTGTGAAACGATTACGAAAGTTTGGTCCAGCTCGTCTCTTGCCTTTAAAATGGAGTTGGTAACTATGATTCTTGTAACAGGGTCCATGGTACCGGTAGGCTCGTCAAGGATGACTATGTTAGGCTCTTTTATAAGAACCTGTGCAAGAGCTACTCTGTGCTGTTCTCCTCCACTTAACTCATCAGGCCATTTGTTTAACATGCCCATGGTCTTCTCCTTTTCAAATCCTACTGTTTCAAGGATATGAGCTGCTTTTATTTTAGCAAATTCCGCAGGGAGATTTAAACTGATAGCATCAGTCAAGTTGCCTAAAACATCTCTGTGAGGGTATAATGAATATTCCTGGTGAAGCAGACCCAGATATGGAGTTATGCGTCCCCTGTTTAAAGGTCCTGCCTTTTTCATGTCAATCCAATCATCACCCAGCTTGATGTTTAGTTCTCCGCTGCTCGGCTCGGTTAATCCAATCATCATTCTTGTCAGGGTTGTTTTTCCAGAACCTGAAAGGCCGACTATTCCGTATATTTCCCCTTTGTTTATTGTTATGCTTACATCATCAACAGCTTTTACAACTCCTCTTTCAATGGAGTAATAATGCTTTTTAATGTTTTCAATCTTAATTTCTTCTTCGTTATGCTCATGTCTTTCAACCTGGTCTGCAAGAGGAACGGTTTCAAGGAATTTATCTACTATCTCCTTAGGATTACCTTCTTTGTAGATTTCACCATCATCCAGCCAGATTACATAATCTGCCAGGTCTTCCATGATTTCAGGCCAGTGGGAAGTGATTACCATTGTGATTCCTTTATCCTTAACGCTTTCATCCAATGTGGCGTGAAGCTTTTCAGCTGTTTGAGGATCAAGGGTACCTGTAGGTTCGTCTGCCAGGAATAAAGCAGGCTCTTTTGCAAGCTGTCTAGCAAGAACAACTCTCTGTTTTTCTCCTCCACTTAAGTCACGTGCGATGTGGGTGACCCTGTGGCTCATCTGAACCATGTCCAGTAATTCGATAGCCTTGTAGATGTTTTCCTCTTCGTATCTGCCTTCATCGCCCATGGCTTTTAAAACGTTGTCGATAACAGTATCCTCATCGTATAATGCAAAGTTTCTCTGAAGCATGATGGAGATTCTTCTTCTTATAGCAGCTTTCTCCAATCTTCCGGCAGTCCAGAATTCGATTTCGCGTGCTTTCATTTCATGGCCGCATTCAGGACATTTTTCACCTGCTTTTGAAGGGGTTTCCACATGCAGACAGTCCTTGTTTTCGCACATGGCAATGTTGAAGATTACCTCTCCGCTATCGGGAGCATATTCTTTGATACCTCTGAGCATGTTTATCAAAACAGACTTTCCACTACCACTTCTACCTAAAATACCTAATGTAGAACCTTCATTTAACTCCAAATTAATATTTTTTAAAACAGGTTCTCCGTTAAATGATTTATTAATATTTTTTAATGTAATAAAAGACATTATGTCCACCTAATCCAGTTAGTTGATTTATAATAATCATCATCAAATCTTAATTATTTATATATTAATAAAATATGTTTATATATTTTTATAATATTATTAATAAAACTATGTTATTTATTTGTTTTTTGAATTTCTTGATTCTAATTTTTTCATCATTTTTGCTTTTTTGATATTACTTAATATTTAAAACTTTTAGTTTTTTATTTTTTGATTATTCAAATTTAAAACTTTTAGTTTTATTTTTCGCTTTTTTTAGAATTTAGCAATTCATCCTCGCTTGTGTTGAGCTCTTGGGCTAGTTTTTTTGATCCACTTAATGGGGTTCCACAATTTGGACATTTCAAGTTCCTGCATGGGAAGCCCCTGATTTTAGGAGCCTGATAACCGCATTTTCGACAAATGCATGACTTTGAAGGACCTTTGCCACTTCCAGACCCTCCGAATGATTTGCGCATATTCAATGGAGCATCGCTTATCTTGCTGTTTGAATATGTGGCAGGGTCTTCGGACTTGCCGTTTTCAATTACTTGAATTGATTTTGATCTGCAATTGGGGCATTCTTCATAGTTCTTGTCTGGATTCTGCCATTCAAATCCGCAGGAACCACATTTGTAGGAATTTCCCTCTACATTGAAATTCAAGTTGTTTATCTCGATTTGGCGTCCTTCAATTAAAGAGATTGCAGTTTTCTTTCGTGCGGAATTCAAGATCCTATGGAATGTTGGCTGGGAAATGCCCATCAGCTCCGCCGCTTCCTTTTGCTTGATATTGTGATAATCGCCAAGGCGTATAGCCTCAAATTCATCAAGATTCATTTCAATGTTTTCGCTGTGTCCTTCAATTTCAATCTTGCCATGTTTAAGGCAGTTATGCTCCGGCTCTTTTACAATTCTTCTTTGTACTTTGGGCCTGACCATATCTATACTCCTTGGGCTGTTGAAATATAATAGTGAATTAATTCAAATTTTGAATTTAAAAAAAGAATTTTAAATCAATTTCACATATTATGAATATATATTCATAACATATTATATAAATTTTATCTTTCATTTATAATAAAATAAGTATTTTGTAAGTTTTAATTTAATAAAAAAAGATTATAATGTATTTTTTTAAGTAATAAATAATTATAAATTTCCATATTGATTAAATAAATAAAAATAATTAGTTTTAATTAGTTTAAGGGGTTATTTTTTTTAATTAAAACTGATATTTTATTATGGATTTCTTCAATAATTTTTCTCTCTATCAAAAATTGTTATAAGTCGCTGATGTCAAAATCCAGTTTTCCCTTTATTGCAGCTCTTGCTATTGAGAATCCTTTTGCTCCACTATCAAGCATTTTTTGAGCTTGTTCTCTTGAGTTCACTGAATTGTTTCCAATTATGAAAAGATTAGTTTCATCCGCTAATTGTCTGATTAAGTCGAAATCCGCATCAAATACTCCTTTTTTCATGGCATCTACATGGAGGTAGTCAACTTTTGCATCTTCTGCGATTTTAGCTATTTCAAGATTGTCCACTCCTTCCACATTGGCTCTCATCTTGAGGGATACCATCGAATCTGCATTTTTCACAACTTCCCTGATGTAATCCTCCAGATCATCTCTTAAAAGCATGGCCTGGCCGCATCCGACTTGGGTCAGCTCTTCCTGCCTGCAATGGCAGTTTATCTCGACAATATCCAGATCTCTAATTCGGCTTGCTTCTATTACTGGGCCCGGGGCTGTGGACCTTAAATTAGCACTTACACAGACTTTAAAGTTTTCTTTGATTGTTTTTGTTTCATGCTCTATCTGGCCTATTACCTTGTCTTGAGGATAATTGAATTCTTTTCTACCTCTTTCAATAATCTTAGCGCATGCTTCGATGGATGGAGCGTCCAAATTGTATCCTCCGATGGTTACAGTATCAAAGCCGTAGGGTATCAGCTTCATTGCAAATTCCGCATTTGTAATTCCTGCCATTGGTGCAAGCACTTTAATGTTAACACGACCTAAAAATGAAAATCTTTAAAAATTTAATAAAAAAATAGCTGTAAAATAAAAAAATAAAAAATGGATTTAAGTGAAAATAAGATTGCTTAAAGTTTGTCAACAACTTCTATCCATTTTTCGTTATTTCCGTCTCGTATAATTTCAAGTCCGATATCTGCCATGTAGGCTGAATCTTCTGCATTTGGACTTCTACCAATACCTGCTTTAAGGCCTATTCCGATTTCCTCGTCAATTTCAATTAAAATGTCTTGAATTTCTTCTTCGCTCAAGCCGTTGCATGGGGACATGAAATTGTCTCCGCCTATAAAGAATAATAATGCCTTATGTTCGCGCAGTTTGGTCATTAAATAATGTTGTGCCCTGTTTACCATGAAACTTGTGTCAAAGGCTGATTCGATGTCAGTCAAGGTTTCGGTTACGCTGTTGATGTCGATGTGTGCAACTTGGACGAAGCTGTCTTCAGGATCAACCAGACTGTCGATTGCAAGGATTTCCTTTCTCTCAGAAGATTGTGCTCCTCCTTCTCTTTGAAGGGCTTCGGTTGCGAGTCTTTGAGCATCATGTGCGGTTTCAGCAGCTCCAACACCCATACTTATGGTAATAGGGTATCTGTTTTTAATGGATCTTTGAATTCTCATGTGGTCTTCAGCATCGAGACCATTAGTTATTGCTAACATGTTATCAAATCTTGTAAAGAACACTAAACCTTTTTTAGCAGCTATAAGCCTTTGAACATCGGCGAATAATTCCGCTTGCAGAATTTGAAGGTCTGATTCCGTACGTGGCCTTGGTGTTACAGTCCATGGACCATAGTTATCGATTTGTATCAATGTCATTTGTATCATATATTTTCACCTAATCTTGAATATATTTAGTTTTAACTAAATTACTATTTAAACTTTAATATTATTTAGTGATTTTTTTCTATGATTTATTCATTGTTTTATTAAAAACTGATTTTTTCAAATGGATTCCCTTTTTTTTTCAATTATTTTTTTATTTTTTTTTACGAGTGTTCAATTTTTTATTTTTTTAGAAAGCTTCAATTGTTTTTAAATTCATTCCATATTCAAAACTACTTTTGCAAGGTTGATTTTATCTTCAATTGAGTTCATGAAAGTATTGGTCACTATGACTTCAGGCACTATTTCTTCCAGGTCTCCTTTCATTTGAGCATCCTGATTGTCGATTACCAAAGTATTCAGAAATGCCTTGTATAATTCAGCAACTCCTTTTGAAGAGGTTTCATAACCAAATGCTGTCATGAATTTACCTGCAGGGCCGCTGAATGCATCATTTCCAACGAATGGTGAGACGGCGATAACTTCTTTGCCTTTCAAAGCCTCTTCAACTCCTTTTATTGAGGTTATCGGCCTGATTGATGTGATTGGATTGGATGGGCCGATAATGACCTTGTCGGACTTTTCAATGGTTTCAATAAGCTCAGGAGATGGGTTCACATCACTGTAGATGACTTCCAATACTTCAGGCTCTCCACCATATTTTATTAGAAATTCATGGAATTCTATTTCTCCATACTCTTTGGTGTTTATCTTGATATCTGAATCCTCATCGCTCATAGGGATTATTTTTGCTTTTATGTTCAAGTGGTTTTTTTGAAATTCCACTACTTCAGATAATGTGTGGTCTTCAAGCAGGATTGCCTTTTGAATCTCGATGGCTCTGTCCTGGTCTCCTATTGTTAAAAGTTCTTCGGTTCCCAGTTCTATGAGCTTTTCTCTAATGTGGAATGTATCGCCTTTGATTCCATACCAGTATCTCTCATCGATCATGTCTGCAAATGTGTACATCACAGTGTCGATGTCTGCAGCTATGTATCCTCCGGAAAAGTATTCGTTTTCAACAGTATTTACAATTACGTTGATTTCTTCTTGAGGATAAATCTCTTTAATTCCCTGAATAAGTTTTGGAGTTCCAGTGCCTCCGGATAATATGGTAATCATCATATCACTTCAATTTTTTTTAGAATGCGTTTTATTTCATTTGTTTTTTTTTTTTGATAGTTATGTATTGTTTGACTTTAAAATCTGGATGATTTTTTCTTTGCTTTTCATTTGAGATAATTCTTTTTTTAGTTTTTCCTTTTTTGTTTATTGTTTGTTAAAAAATTATTTGTAGGTCTCTACCAATTTCTCTCCACATTTTGGACATGGTATTTTTTCAGAAATTACTAAAGACATTGCATTTTCACAATTAGGACATGTATTATTTTCTAAAACAGATCTTCGCTCTTTATAAAAAGTATTTTTAAAATCAAAGAATAATAATTTTATATTATTTTTATCTAAATTATTTTCTCTCTCTTTTTCTATGAATTCATATAAATTCTCTTCAATTTCCGCACTTGTAAGCTGAGTGTCATCGGTTTCCACGACGAATGTTCTTATCAGCTGATTGCAGTTCGGACAACAATTTTCATATAAAAATCCGCTTAATGGGGACTTTGACATGGTTTTTGAAACTTCAAGGCTTAATGATTCGATTTTTAAATTATTATCTTTGTCTATGTAGAAAATCAAATCCCTGTCTTGAAATTCAAAATTGCAATTGCTGCATTTGAAATTGATTATAGTGCTCATTATTTTACCTTCAAAAAAAGAATTTAAGATTTTTTCATTCAAAATAAGAATTTAAAATTACTGATGGTTCATTTAATCTCTGAATACATCGAATTCCTTAGGCATTATGAGAGGTGAAATTCCGCATTCTGTGTCTCTCAATATATCAAATGCTTCGAAGTCTCTTATCAGAACTACAGGAATTCCTTCATCAGCTTGTCCCATAAGCAATGATGCAGCAGAAGCCAGTTCATCAGCAGTAGCCACTTCTGTGGTCTCCAAAGGTCTGCCGTATAAATCCTTTTCTCCGACTCTCTTCCATAGGGGCTTAATTCCAGAACAGCCTATAGCGGTTCCAACAGCACCGAATCTGAATGCTCTGCCTTGGGTATCAGTAATAATCACAGCTACTTCCTTATCCATCTCAGACTCCAGATATTCTCTGATTTTCCTTGCAGATTTATCAGGGTCTTCAGGCATTGGTGTTGCAAGTCCGTCTTCCACATTGGATTCGTCAAGTCCTGCATTTGCACTTACAAAACCATGCTTGGTTTCAGTGATTATGAAATTAGGGCCTATTCTTACGACTTCTCGTGATACATCTAAAATAGCTTGAACAACTTTGGGGTCTTTTTTGCACTTTTCAGCGATTTCAATGGCTTCCTCTGTTGGCTCGACCTTGTCCAGCTCAATGATATTTCCCTCTGCTTTTGAAATCAGGGTTTCGGCGATAAGTATGATGTCTCCGTCTTTCAAGCCTATTTCCTCTTTTATGAGATCTTCTTTAATTATCTCTGCTATGTTGTCTCCTTTTTTTACTAAAGGAATTTCTTTTAATCCAAATAATTCTAAAGTCATGTGTAATTTTTTATTATTGTGAATATAAATAATTATTGTTGATTTTTATAAAATTCATTTTTATTAATCTGATTTTCTTTAATATTTGATATTTTTACTTTAAATTAGAAATAATGGCTAATTGAGCTTTATTTTAAATTACCATATAAAAAAAGTTTATTTTAATATCTTAAATCATTGGAAAAGTTGTGGTAATATTTTTAGATTTTGGAAAAGTTGAGGTGGTGTTTTGGATGATTGAAAAGTTGGAGTAATGTTTTCGATTTTGAAAAAATTGTAGTAATATTTTAGATTTTTGAAAAAATTAGAAAAATAAAAAAAAGTCATGGATGAAAATCCATGATAAAAAATAGTATCTATTCAGGGTTGTATCCAGCTATGTTCCATTTACCGTCTTTGAATATTGCAGCTACTGAACATACAGGATGTTCGAATTCAGCGAATGCTCCTTGGTCGAAAATAAAGTCGCAAGCAGCTTTTGGGTCTTCAGCCGCATATGCCACTTCTTCAGGAGTGTTCTTCTCATAAGTTGAAATGAATTCCGCCTTGCCGTCTTCTATTTTCTCAACCAGCACCTTGCTGTCTGTAACTATTCCAATATAGGCTTCATAGGAATCTGCGGATCCTTTTACAACAGCTGCAATTCTTGGAGTGTTGTAATCGTCCTTTTCATAGTCCATGGTTATGAGGGAGTAAGCCATTGCATCGCGGATGTTCATTCCCAAGGCTATTTTATCTGCAATCGGATCTGTCTGGGAACCGTTTGAGATAATTGCAATATCATCAACGAGTTTTAAACAATTGTATGCAATATAAGTGTTTTTAAAGATATCCTTTTCAAAGCCTTCCTTTGGAATGATTGCCGCTTCATCTTCAAGAGCTTTTACCTGTCTGTTTGGAAAAGAACGGCTGGAAACTCTGTAAGATACGTATGGTTGTCCATTTTCAGTTTTGCCTGCTGATATGATTCTGCCTAAATACATTTTCTCACCGAATGTTTATTTTACTTATTAATTAATATGAAAATAAAAAAATTTAATCTGCTTTTTCTCATTTTTCTAAAATGGAACATGATTATTGATTCACTATCCTACTGGTTTTCAGGACTTCGAACAGCTTCCTGAGGACTCATTCCAGGAGGCGTCTTTATGATTATCTCATGTGACTGGGTTTTAATTTGAATGTCTCCCTGATCCATAACCTTCGAATGGACTCCTATCGCATTTCCACTAATTTCAGAGGACATGTCCACTCCGTTTACAGTTACTTTCTGCAGTCCTGCTACAGGAATCAGATAGTACTCCTGGTCTCCTGATGAATCAGTCATGTTTGGCTTTCCAGTGCCTCCGGAATCAGTGGCATCGTCAACTGATGTGGCGCCGAAACTGCTGGTAACCACTAAAAAGATGAGAAGAGTGAATAAAATATCAATAAAAGGAACCAAATTGATGTTTGGTTTTCTTTTACCGACTTTTTTTCTATAATTCTTGATATCTATTGCCATTTTCATCACTTTAATAGATTGCTCAAGGGCAAACAATTTTTTTTTCAAAATCTTAACCTTTTGAGCATCATCCTTTTGATTATTGTCTTAGTTTACTTTCTGTAATCTCGGATTTCACATCACATTTTTCCAGAATGATGTTACTTATACTCTTTTCAAGCATGCTCGGCTTGAAGGATATTTGAATATTGGAATATGGGTCAGTAATCTCACGAACATTCACAATTCCTTCAGCTTCCTGCAAAGCTTCGATTACACAAGGCATTTTTTCATATACTCTTATTTTTATGACTCCGTAGCTCCAGTTGGTCATTTTTGTAGCGAGTTCAATCTTGTCCATTTCCATCTCAACCAAACTTTCGATGTAAGTGTGAAGAGGGAGCAGTATGATAACCACTGTCAATCCGACGATTGTGGTAATGAGAGCTATGTAAATACCTTCTGCCATTGCAGTGGCGCTTGGGTCTATTCCCAGATTCTTAAAAGTCATCCAGATACCAAGTACGGTACCTATTAATCCTATGAATGGAGCAAGTTCGATAATTGTCTTCAAGGTATTGAGACCGTTAGTCATCTTTCCCATTTCGACAATGAAAATCTGTTCCATACTTTCTTCGACTTCAACTTTATTTTTATATCCTATTTTCAATGCTTCGGATATGATTTTTGAGACAGGGTTGCGGTAATGGCTTATGTTTTTCAAGGCTTCAATGGCCCCGCCTTTTTCCATTGATGCAGTTACAGTCCCCATGATCTCCGTTGCATCAATTTTGCTGATTTTTCTTAGATAAAGTATCTTCCGGATAGAAATGATAAGACCATATACTCCTAGTAAAAGGATTAAATAAGTTATTACCCCTCCACTTTGGAGCATTTCCATTATCATTTCAAATCCTCCAATTATTGGTCCGATAATATCCATAAGTATCACATTAAATAATTATATTTTTATTATAATCCGTTTTATTATTAAAAAGTTATAATATGTTATTAATTTATTATTTTTAATATTTAATCATTTATCTTAAATTAAGGTAAAATTTCATCAATTTGCCTTAATTTTTAGTTTTTTATAAAACAAGTTTGTTATTTATTTTATTTGGGATATTGGGAATTTAAGAAAATTAATAATTTAAAAATATAAAAATTTTTTAAAAAGTGAAATAAGTGATAAATAGTTTTATGGGATGATTTTTAAAATTTGTAATGGGTGATAAATAGTTTTATGGGATGATTTTTAAAATTTGTAATGGGTGATAAATGGTTTTTGGGGTTGATTTTTAAAAATGGGAAATAGATAATAAATGGATTTAAGAGTAAGTTTGGATTGTTTAAAAAAAGTCTAAAAGGCTTGTATTGCTTTCTTCGTCCTTGATTTTTTGAACGGTTGCCCAGCTGCGCCTTACAAATTCAGGCATTTCATTATATTTGAATTTTTTCAGGAACTCTTTTGTTTTAGGGTCGCTTGGATAACCGGAACCTATTCCATCTTCGTCTCCAGTAGCTCTCATATAATCCTTGTTGATTTGTTCCATTACTTCATCTCTTCTTGCCTTTGCAATAATGGAAGCCGCACCAACAACCAGATATGTGTCATCTGCCTTATGTTCAGCTGTCACCTTGCTTTTTGAGCCTACAAACTCCTGCATTTCATCTTGAAGCCGTCCTTCCTTGACATCAAGGGCATCGATGTAGATTTCATCAGCTTTCAAGTTTTTCAGAATCTTTTTCATAGCTAGTTTTTCGATGTCATTCAAGTTAACGCCGTCAGCTCTCAGCTTGTCTATTTCCATGGCGGATATTTCAACAATCTCATAATCGAACATCTTGGTTAATTTTCTTGATAAAACTGTTCTTCTATTAGGGGTGAGTCGTTTTGAGTCTTTGACTCCCATCTTGTCGAGTACCTTGATCATTTTTTCAGGCACTACAACTCCTGCAACAACCATCGGTCCTAAAACAGGACCTCTTCCAGCTTCATCTAATCCTAAAACGTCCATGGTATTATTTTCCTTATATTTTTTCATTTAATTTAAATTTATTTTTTAGTTTCTGCAATTCAAATTTTTTGGTATTTAATTTTTATGCAATTCAATTTTTTTATTTTGGCATTTAGTTTTTGTGCAATTCAAATTTTTTGTTTTGGTTTTTAGTTTCCGCACAAAAAATTTAATAAAATTATTTTAAAACTTTAACAAATCTTAAGATTTAAAATCAGTTTTTATTGTGGTGTGTTGAAAGTGGTAAAGGAATTTATATGAATTGTATAAATACAATCCATATTTCTTCTAGTAAGGTGTGAAACGCTATGAAATCCTTTTTCTTATTTCATAGCCTTTAAACGTACTTCAGGTTCTAAAGCTAATGGTTCAGCAGCTACGATTGCAGTTCCTTTAGCAACTACAGTCATAGGATCATCTGAAATTGTGATTGGGATGTCGGATTCGTCAAAGAATCTTTCCTTGATTCCTTTCAATCTTGAGCTTCCGCCTACTGCAACTGTGTTTTTGTAGACTCCCATCATCAATTCCGCAGGCAGTCTTTCCAGGATTATGTTCAATCCATCTATGACTGCATTGATGACAGGTTCTGCTGCATCAGCTATAAGCATGGAATCTATGACTACTTTCTTAGGTCTGTTGGTTTCCAGGGACTTTCCAATTACCTCATAAGTCTGGTTTTCAAAGTCAGCACTGCAGTGGACCATTCCTATTTCCATTTTAGCAGCTTCCGCATCGTGGATGCTGATTGCTACATTGTATTTTTCAGCTATCAGCTCAACGATTCTCTGGTCGATGTCGTCTCCTCCGAATCTTACGGTTTCAATATCATTGATGCCTCCAAGGGAGATGACTACTAAATCGGTAGATCCAGCACCTATGTCTATTACCATGGTTCCATTAGGCTCAGCAATTGGCAATCCTGCACCGATTGCAGCAGCTAATCCTTCGCTGACTACAAGCACGGTTTCAGCACCTGCTTTTCTTCCGATTTCCTCAGCTGCGTTTTTCTCTACTTCGGATGCGTCTCCAGGAATTCCGATAACGATTCTTCCTACGATTTCTCCTTCGTTGATTCCAATTTCCATTGCTCTTATAAGCAGAGCTTGTGCCTGAGCTATGTTTTCAATAACTCCTTTCTTAAGAGGCCTTACTGCAACGATGTCCTCAGGAGTTCTTCCCAGCATCTTTTTAGCTTCTTCTCCTACAGCAAGGACAGCTGAAGGGTCGTCTTTCTTAACAGCAACAACAGAAGGAATCTGGTACAAGTCAAACTTGTCTCCTGATGGCTTGGCTATTACAGTATTTAAAGTACCTAAGTCAATACCTAAACTATTTTTCACAACTCTTGCAGTTGGCTGTTCAATTTCAATAGCGTCTTCATTTCCGAATATACTCAAAGTCATTCCTCCATATAAGTATGAATATCAAATTAATCTCAATGAAACAATTTATTTTAGTTCTTATTGGTAGAACTATTGTTTTTATTTGTTTTAAAACGCTTTTAATCGTTTATTGAAATAAAATGATAATCGATTCAATTGAGATAAATCATAATAATAATATATTTATTGTTTTTATTAATAATAAATTTATGTATATTTTGTATTTTTAAAAACAGTTCTATAAAAAATTGTCTGATTTTAAAAAATTTTTTTCTATTTTTTTAAAAGGTTTCTATTTAAAATGTAAATTAAAAAAAATCTTTCATTCTTTTTTTGGTGTGTTAGTGTATTTTTAAAGGTGTGTTTTTTAACTATTGAATAGTAATCAAAAAGTTTAAAAAATAATTCATAAGATTCCGCTTACTGGTTTTCCTCTTCGGATTTTTCTTTTTCATCGGAATTCTGTTCGGAATCGGCATTTTCATTTAATTCGTTTTTAATGGTGTTCTTTAAGTCTATTCCAAATAATGTGTTGTCTTTGCTTATCTTCTTGACTTTGGTCACATCATCATCGTTTTCAACGGAAATGAGCAGGGTTGTCAAAACAACATCGCTGACATCTAAAATTGGTGTGAATGTGGTTTTTAAAAAACTAGGTATTCTAAAGCCTGATTTGATTTCGGTTTTAATAAATCCTGTTGTATGGTCTTCCAATAAGTAGTCTATGCTTAATTTTGCCCTGTTGCAATCTCCTGTAAAATGTATGACTTGTTCTTCAAGACCGATTAAGATTAATAAGTTTGGCTTCTCTTTAAGAAGCTCTGTGGTGAATTGGACGGATGCTCCACCTCTTTCATTGGAATAATTTGTGAGCTCTCTTATTTTAAGTTCTTCGCCTTTGATCATGATGCAATCGTATTTTTTCAATGTCCTTTTCTCTTCGAGTGTGATTGTTTCTCTAAAAAGTATTTTTGCCCTGTCCTTGGCTGTTATTGCATTATATGCAATATCGTCTAGAAGACGGTCATTTCCTGCTATGACACACCAGACTTTTTCATTATTCTCTCTTGAAGAGATTCTAGCAGCTCTTCTTAAAATTTGTATTCTATCTTCAATCATCAGGACACATCGAAATTTTTACTTGGATTTTGCTTTGGAAAATTTACTTTTTAGTATGTTAATATTTGATTTTAGTATAATATATAATTTTAGTTAGTATTTTTTTTAATAATATTATTACACTTGCAATTCTGTTTTGTCCAGGTTTATTTTTAAATTTGAGCATTTTATCAGGTTTTTTATTTTTTAGCATATTTCGAGAGCTTTTTATAAAAAACATAACAATAGAATAAATTAAATACTATTGGCAATATAAATTAATAAGTAAAAGAAAGTATTAAGTATGAAATTTTCAAAGCATATATAAATGCTGGAATTTATTAAACATTGAATTGTTTTTATTTAGTCAATTGAAAAAATGGGGCAATTTATCTTTTAAATTTGAAGAGATGGGAAAAATTATTCTTATTAAGTTTTTTAATCGTGAAATTCTTGTTTTTAATTAAATTCAATACATTTTGCATTGATTTGAAAAATGTTACAATTTGGGAAAATTTTCTAAATTAATAATTTCTTTTTAAAACAGAAATATTTTCTAAATTGACGATTAAACTCTAAAGTTGGAATATTTTCTAATTCAAAGATTTATTTCAATTATTTGCTAAAAATAAGATTGATTTGGAATTTATTTATCAATTGGCTAAATTAGCAAGGTTTTTAAGAAAAAATTAATAAGGGAGTTTAAAAAAACTAATATTGGAGTCAAATTATGAGATTAAAAAGTACTGGAATGGGATATTTTTTGGCAATTCCTGATGCTATTTCTTTATTGAATTTAGTATTTGGATTTTTAGCTATTTTGATGGTGATAGATAACCATCTGACACTTGCATCATTATGCATACTTGTTGCACTTGTTTTTGACTCTGTAGATGGATGGGTAGCTAGAAAACTGGAACGTAAGGATTATTTCAGCTTTGGAAAGAACATGGATTCACTTGCGGATGTCGTATCTTTCGGTGCCGCCCCTGCGGCAATCCTGTATTCACTAGGTTCCGGAATGTCTGACTGGTCTGGTTATCTGGTAACTATTGTTTGTCTTATTGTATTGGTTTGCGGGATGTTAAGACTTGCACGTTATAATGTAATTGCGGATAGAATTCAATATAAAGGATTTATAGGCTTGCCAATACCAGCTGCGGCTTTGATTTTATCCACTTATTATTTAAGCGGTCTGTTCAATATTACAATTGCATGCATCTTGATGGTATTTGCAAGTTATTTGATGATTAGTACCATAAGATTCCCTAAATTTGATAATATTTATCTTCTTGGCATCGGGGCATTGATGATCCTGATTTTGATTTCCCCTATAAATATCTATTTATATGGTGTGAATCTTCCTGCTTTGATTATTTTCGTAATCTGTCTGGTTTATATCTTTGAAGTATTCCTGGACTTCTTTATTGATGTTGATTCCATCGATACTGATGAAGCAAATCAAAAAGTCGGACAAGTCAGGCAATTGACCAGCTCCAAAATAAGCGATTCATTTTCTTCTATTCGCGGCATGTTTGATAATGTATTGGATTCTGTCAATCAAGTTGCAAACTCTGATTTATCCAGAAAGGAGGAAGTTGACGAGAGCAATATGAATTTCTCAAATGCTTCTTATACTCCTGAAACTCCTGAGGAAGAAGCTATAAGATCTATTAAAGCGGCATATCCTAAAAGATCAGTTAAAAATGATGAGGAATCTGAAGTCGAGGAAATCATAGTGGAACATGATGTGGATTCTCATGAAGAATCTGCAGATGAGCAACCTCAAGAGTCTGAAGATGTTGAACTTCAAGAAGATGAAGGAGCATTGGAGGAAGAAAGTGAGGATTCTGAAGAATATGTTATTGATTCTAACAATGCCGATGGCGTTAGATTGAATTCTGATAAAAAAGATTAATATTAAGGTTTAGTTTAATTAAACCTTTAATAATTTTTTTTAAGCTCCTTATTTATAACTACTTTTAACTATCCCTTTTTACAAACCCATTTGTCTATTTTTATTTATCTCATTCTATTGGGTTTGGTAGATATGAGTAATCGTGGTAATCGATTTAAAAAGATCAGATTTAAATTAAAAAATTTTTCATCCAAAGTTGATGACTTTGTATTAGGGCCTGATTTCAATTCAAAGAGCTCTGATAAAAATGATGATTTTTATAATTTGAATCATATCATAGTTCCTGAACACAACGAGGGTTATGTTGTGGAAGACTTCAGCGGATCTCTGGACAGTTCTCCTTTGGTTGATTCTAGGGAGAGTTCTTCTTTGCTTGATGATGGTTCCAATAAGGGTTCTGCAGATGACTTGAATGGTTCAAATATTAAAAATCATTCTAATGAAAAGTTGGAGCATGATTTTAATGAATTTTCTGATGATTTAAATAAACAGGATGCAATTAACAATTCATTTGATGATGAACTGGAAAGCAAGTACTCTAAATATTTGAATCCTGAATTGGATGATACTAAAGAAAGGTATTTGAATGAATTGAATTTCAGTGAAAATTTGGGTGATTCTGGTAATAATTCAAAAGATGGAGGATTTACTTATTTTGATGGCCAGTTCAACAGCAGATATCATGATTCGATTAAAGGCCATAAGTCTTCTGAGAATTCAAATTATTCTGAGTGTTGTTTTGATGAGGACTTTTCGAATGGTTCTTTTAGAGTTGATGATGGTCATCGTAGTGATGGAATTGCTATGGATAGTCGTTTTAGTGATGGTATTTCAGATGGACTCTTCAATGAGGAGGTTCCAAATGAAAAATCCGGAGTGAAGGATTCATTGAAAAACTTTAAAAATGAGCTATTGAAAAAGGATGATAAATCCAAGACCCGTTTTGGAAAAATTGCTTTTGTTTTGATTTTCTTGGTTTTAGCATCTTCAATGCTTTATTTTATGGTTTATCAGCCCTTTCAGGAAGAATTGAATCTGGAGAGAAATGCAAAGCTTAATGAATTGAATGCTTTGTATAAAGGTCCTCTTGAAGTTCATGAGAATGCATATGCTTTGAAAAATCAAATAGAATCGACTCATGATATTGAAGAGTTGAAGTCAATAGATGTTCTTCGAACTGCGACTGATGATTGGAAGACTTATCAAAAGAGCTGCATAGTGAAATGCCGTGATGATTACGGCCGTGTCATGCTTTCATATGCTGACAATGATACCAAGAATGTAATACTCTCAGTTGGTGATGCCCAGGACTTTGTAAAGGATAATGACGCCAAGGTATTGTCCAATGTAAGATTCCGGAAAGTCGATACAGTAATTGTTCCAATATCACTTTCCCGTCTTCAAGCTACTGCCGGACTGATATATGTCGGCTCCATAGTGGACATCTATTCTCTGGATGAAAATGATACTTTCGACTATTCCCAGACTGATTCCAGTTCGGATGAGATAAGTGTCGAATCACAGGACAATTCCTCTGATAACATGTCAAACGAATCCTCAATTCCGGTTTCGCAAGAAGACATGCAATCCGGCGCCGATTCTATAAATGATTCCTCTGGTGATGAGAATCTGGACTTTGACAAAGGGCCGGATGTCAGTGGAGCTACAGTGCTTGCTATTTTACGTTCCAAAGAGAGCGGAGTGGTGGACAGCAAATTCTCCAGATCAAGTCTGAAAGTTAATGGAAATGTTTCAACCCCTAAGGAGAAAACAAACTCCTTTTCAACAGATGTTGAAGAATTGCTTAAGGCTTCAGCTTTTGGTTCATATAGTGGAAACGGAGCTTTGGAATCTTATCTGGACAGTTACGGTGTTAAATTGTCAGATTATGAGAGAATGTCTAATCTGGGCGAGCTGGATAGTGAATACATCATTCTTCTGGAAGTTCCAAGAAATGATGTTGATTTCATCATCAACAACATGGATGACTTGATTTTAACTATTCCGACACAGTTTGCACCTGATTGGGTGGCTAATGAATTAAGTCAAACTTATTATGAAGCACTGACAGCTCAAGACAATGAGACTTTGCTTTGATTTTAAGTTTTTCTTAATTTATTTTTTTTATTTTTAATGCAGATTAAAGTTTTAGCATATTTTTTTTTTAAGTAGCTGTTTTCTTTTTGTTTTTATTTTTTCTGCTTTCTTTTTTCTTATTTATTTTTTGTGTTTGTTTTTTTTGGTTTTTTCTTGTTTTATTCTTTTTGTGTTTGTTTTTCTTGCTTGTTTTTAATTTTATTTCTTGCAGTTTGGCTATAAGATAAATATAAGTATAATCATTTAGAAACTAATACTATATTTAATAGCATTTAAAAGAAATTATTACTGGCCTTTTTTGGTTTTTAAATTATTCTTAGGCGATATTTATGGATTTAAAGGATTTTAGATTAACAACTGTGGTTGTGGTCATTGCTTTTATAATTATAGGATTATATGCTGTAACGGAAGTGAACTACTTTTCCTATAAGAATGTGGCTGAACCTGCGGATTATAATGCTTCTGTAGTGAGCATCCCATCTATCGGAGTTTTTGAGAGAATCAATAACGTATCCATTTCCCAGGGAGTCTATATTGATGCAAGTTCAAACATTCCAACACAAGGAGATGTGGTCTTGTTTGGACATAGGACACTTCAGGGTTCACCATTTTTACGCTTGAATGAGCTTAAGCCTGGAGATGTGGTCACTCTTCAATGGCCTGGAATCGGAGAGGTTAATTATACCATAAACAGGACTGAGATCGTTCCAGCTACATACAATTTGCAAATTAATGATTCTCATAATGGAGACATGCATCAGCAGGATTTATACCTGATTACATGCCATCCTGTAGGCTCAACAGCTGAGAGAATGATCTGCATAGCTGATTTGAATTCCACAGGCCTTATCAATGAGACTGCATTGCAGGAGAATCCTCAAGCCAACTTTGCATGGTATATTGCAATCATATTCCTGGCATTTGGTCTGGTGGTTTCCTATTTCTATTCAGGTGCAAACAGGATGGTTATTCTAGCTACTGTGCTGATAATAACCGCTGTTTTGATTTATTTCTGCATTTTCCCAATGGATTCTCAGGTATGGGCTGACAAGCTGGGAGTATTGAATTCATGGATGGGAGTGACATAGGAGTTTTAAATCATAATTTTAATCTTTTAAGAGGGATTTTATATTTTTTCTCTAAATTTTTATTTTTGATGTGTGATTAATATGGATGTTGATAAAGAATTTTTTTCAAATATAACAAGCAGGGAAAGAGCTATTTTTGAAGGAGCCATAACAATGGGGGCTTTATTTCATCAATTCGTTGGCACTCCAATCAGCAGGGATACTGTAGAGAGTTTAGAGAAGGCAATGAAAGAATCTCTTGAATTGCAGCCAGCAATTGAAAAGGTTGAAGCTAAAATAAACAGACAAAAGCTTGAAGAGGTAATGACCGGCTTTGATTATACTTGCGTAAATGGAGACATGCTTGATATTAAGATTTATTCAAAAGTTGATGATGTTCTGGCGGTTATTAGAATAAAGTTTATAGAAGAGCTCAATTATCCGTTAATGTTTGTGGAAGACATTATAGAGTAAACTTCTATATTTTTCTTTTTTTTAGTTGTTTTTCTAGTATTTTTTTATTATTTCTCTAATTTTTTTAGTTTTTTTCTTGCATTTTATTGTTTTTTAGTATTCTTTTATCATTCTAGAATATTTTTCTCTTGCATATTTAGTTGTTTTTCCAATATTTTTAATATCTTTTTAAACTTTTTTCACGGGTTGGCACATGATTTTCCTTTAATAAATTATATAAATTAATAAAATCATAACTATAATCATATAATTCTTATTAATTAAATTTCATAAAATATGTTTTAAGGATTTATTTTAAGTATTTAAAGATTCTAAATATCTAAATTAGCTATTTGGTAATGATTTTCTCCAGGATGTTTAATCTGATGGTTTTTAGCTGGTTTTTATTTAGTTTCTATTATTTATGTGAGTTGATTTAATGAATATTATAGATTCTATGCTTTGTAAAGGCTGTGATATTTGCATAAGCGTATGTCCAAAGGATGTTTATGCAAAATCAAAGGAAGTAAACTCCAAGGATGTTTATGTTCCTTATCCTGCAAATCAGGAAGCATGTGTCAAATGCGGCTTGTGTGAAATATCATGTCCTGATCAAGCTCTTTATGTGGATAGAGAGGTGGAATAATGGTTGAAGAACGTTTTGTCTTGGGAAATGAGGCTTGCGCCCTTGGAGCAATAGCTGCAGGATGCAGGTTCTTCGCAGGTTATCCTATTACTCCTTCTACTGAAATTGCAGAAAACATGTCTGTATTGCTTCCTAAAAACGGAGGTTCATTTGTTCAGATGGAAGATGAAATTGCTTCAGCTGGAGCAATCATAGGTGCTAGCTGGAGCGGAGTCAAATCAATGACAGCAACATCCGGACCAGGTATTTCTTTAATGCAGGAAAATATCGGATACGGTGTTATAACAGAGACTCCAATAGTTATTATAAATGTTCAAAGAGGATCTCCTTCAACAGGACAGCCTACAATGAGTTCACAATCAGACATGATGCAGGCACGCTGGGGTTCACACGGAGATTATGAAACCATAGCATTATCTCCATCTTCAGTTCAAGAATTCTTTGATTTCACCATCAAGGCATTTAATCTGGCTGAAGAATACCGTGTTCCTGTTTTGGTAATGTCTGATGAGGTTGTCGGCCATATGAGGGAAAAGCTCATCATTCCTGATTCAGTAGATATTGTAAAGAGAGTCAGACCTGAATTGGAGGAAGGGGAACAATATCTTCCTTATGATGCTCCTGAAAACGGCGTCACACCAATGCCTGCTTTTGGAGATGGTTTTAATGTCCATGTAACCGGTTTGACACATGACAAGAGGGGATACCCTGATACCAATGATGCTGAAACTCATACTGATCTTGTTGAAAGATTATGTGATAAGATTTTGAAAAACAAGGATAAAATCTGCTCTTACAAGGAAGAGTTCTGCGATGATGCTGAAATTGTCGTTGTATCCTATGGTTCTCCATACCGTTCTGTTTTAACAGCAGTCAAGGAGGCACGTGAAGAAGGAATCAAGGTAGGATCCTTGAAGATAGACACTCCATGGCCGTTCCCTGATGAGGAAATCTCCAAACTGGCTGAAAATGCAACTGATTTCATCATGCCTGAGATGAATCTGGGACAAATGGTTCATGAGCTTGAAAGAGTTGCTGGAAAGGATGCAAATGTGCATCTGATTGGAAAAATCGGAGGAGTCCTGCACACTCCGGAAGAAATACTTGAGAAAATCAAGGAAGTTGCATCTAAAAAGGAGGACTGAACATGGCTGTTAAAGAAAACCCTTATAAAAAATATTTAAGAGAAGACAGACTGCCTCATATCTTTTGTCCTGGCTGCGGAAACGGTATTGTCATGAATGCATTCTTTAAAGGTCTCGAAGGCTCTGATGTTGATTTTGATAATGTTTCTATGGTTTCCGGAATCGGCTGTTCCTCAAGAATCCCTGGTTATGTTAAATGCGATTCCCTCCACACTACTCACGGCAGGGCATTAAGCTTTGCAACAGGATTAAAAGTGGGAAATCCTAATCAGGATGTTGTTGTTTTCACTGGAGACGGTGATGCTGCTTCCATTGGAGGAAATCATTTGATTCATGCGGCAAGAAGAAACATTGACCTTACTGTAATCTGCATAAATAACAATATTTATGGAATGACCGGTGGTCAAATCAGCCCTACTTCTCCTAAAGGCAGTTTCGGAACAACCGCTCCTTATGGTTCCCGTGATGTTCCATTCGACCTTGCAAGTCTTGTTACAGCTGCCGGTGCTTCTTATGTTGCAAGATGGACAACAGCTCACCCTATGCAGCTTGCAAAGGCAATCACAAAAGGTTTGGAAAACAAGGGATTCTCATTTATTGAAGCTGTTTCCCAATGTCCTACTTATTATGGTCGTAAGAACAAGCTTAAAACTCCTGTTTTAGGCATGGACTATCTTAAAGCAAACAGCGTTACTAAAAGACGATCTGAAAAAATGTCTGAAGAGGAGCTTATCGGCAAAATCATAGTTGGTGAATTTGCAAACAGGCCTCATAAGGAATTGTGTGATAATGAGGAAGATTTGGTCAACGAAAACTATGATGGTGGACTGGCTATTAAATCAGCATTCTGGGAGGAATTCTAATGAGACAGGAAGTTAGAATAGGCGGTTTTGGTGGTCAGGGAGTCATCATGACCGGTATTGTTATTGGAAAGGCAGCATCCCTTTTTGATGGAAAAAATGCGGTTCAAACTCAGTCTTATGGTCCTGAAGCTCGTGGTGGAGCTAGTAAAACAGAAGTCGTCATCAGCGACGAGCCTATTGATTATCCTAAAGTCCAAGCCCCTGACATATTCATTGCAATGTCTCAGACTGCTTTAATGAAATATAAGGATGATTTAAAGGAGGAGGGCATTTTAATCATAGACCCTGATCTTGTCAATGAAGATGATATCGCGGACTTCGTTGCGGATAAAAAGATTAAATTGTTTAGAGCACCAGCTACCCGAACAGCTACTGACGTAATCGGTTTGAGAGTCGTGGCAAATATTGTCATGATGGGTGCGATTGTCAAAGCAACTGGCGTAGTATCTGTTGAAGCAGCTAAGGAAGCTATTCTGGACAGTGTGCCTAAGGGTACTGAAGATAAGAATATTCAAGCATTTGAAGCGGGTTATGGTCTTATTGAATAAGATTTAACCTATTTTTTATTTTTTTTATTTTTTTTTACAACTTTTTTTTATTGCTGGTTTTTTATTTTTTTTATAAATTGTTTTTTTACAATTCGTTTTTATTTTTTTTTACGATGATGGATTTGATTTTTTCTTCTTTGATTCTTTTTTTAACCTTTCAGTTTTATGCAATATTTTCTACCAGGATTTTGTTATAAAAAGTAATAAATTTTAAACGTTTTATAATTACTTTTAATAATAAGTAATGATAAATATATTAAATGTATAATTATGTAGATGTTTAAATAATCTATAAAAATTAATGGTTATTGATAATTAATTATCCTTAACCGATGGACTTTTTATTGATCCTTAATTTATTACTTAATAAAAATTATTACTTTAAATACTTGGTAAGTGAGTAAAATGAAGTTTTTTGAACATAGTGCAAAAAGAATTTTTAGAAAGGAAGGAATTAAAACATTACAAGGAGTTGTTGTTTATTCTCCAGAAGAGGCAATGCAAGCTTCTTCTGAGTTTGGAAAGCCAATAGTTTTAAAATCTCAAGTTTTAACCGGCGGAAGAGGAAAAGCCGGAGGAATCAAGTTTGCAGAAAATCCTGGTGAAGCGTTTGAAGTAGCTGACACCCTATTGAATCTTGAGATTAAGGGAGAAAAAGTAAAACACCTGCTTATTGAAGAAAAAGCAGATATTCAAAGAGAATTCTTCATCAGCGTTTCCAATGACAGGGCTAATAAGAGGCCTATTATCATGGCTAGTGCTGAAGGTGGTATGGAAATCGAGGAACTTGCAAAAACTTCTCCTGAAAAGATTATCAGATATCATGTAAATCCATTAAAAGAGTTCTTCCCATATGAGGCTCGTGAAATCGCTCGTAAAATGGGAGTGGGCTCAGATTTAATTTCTCCTATCGGAGATATAATATGGAAGCTTTATAATATCTATGACAAGTATGATTGTGAAGTTGCTGAAATCAACCCTCTGGCTTTAACCGATCAGGGATTGATTGCAGCTGATGCAAAACTTGAAATAGAAAATGACGCTTTGTTCCGTCACAAGGATGAAATGGAACGCAACAACTTCAAAAAGAAGGATTTTGCATTTGTCAAGCTTCCTGGTGACATCGCGGTTATTGGAAATGGTGCAGGTCTGACATTGACTGGTATGGATATGATTACCTTGTATGGAGGCAAGCCTGCTACTTTCCTGGATATTGGTGGCGGAGCTTCTGAAGAATCAATTAAAATGGCTTTGGACCTTGTTTTAAACTATTCTCCAGTTAAAGTGGTCTTCATGAATGTTTTAGGCGGAATTACAAGAGCTGACGATGTAGCTAAAGGAGTTATTGCAGCTTTAGAGAGTTCCAAACGCAAAGTCCACATGGTAATTCGATTAACTGGAACCAACGAGGAAGAAGGTCAGAGGCTACTTGAAGAAGCTGGAATTCCATTTGAAATTTCAATGGAAGAAGCTGCTAAAAAAGCAGTTGAACTCTGTGAAGAGTTAAAAGCACAAGAGGCTTCAGAAGAATAAATAGCTTTTAGCTATTTTTTATTACTTTTTTTTAATTTTTAATTAAATTTCTTTTTTTTTAAATTTTTCAAATATTTTTTTAATATTTTTTATTTTACAGATGTTTTTTTATTTTTTTAATATTTTTTTTATCCATAATTGTCTTTTTTTTAGTTTTTCACATCTTTAAAAATTCACAATATTTGGTTTTTCTTTTTTTATCATGAATCTAGTAAAAAAATGGAATGCATATATTTAAATATTGAAAAATAAAATAATATTAGGAAATGAATATTCTAATTCATTTAATACAAGGAGGGGTAGAGATGTTATGTCCGAAATGTCACACCAACAACCCTGATGGTGAAAAATATTGCAGGAATTGTGGTTTTCAATTAAATGCTTCAAGAATCTGTCCTGAATGCGGGGCTCATAACAAGCACGATACTAAGTTCTGCAGGGAATGCGGAGCCAGCCTGAGTCCTGTAAGTTCATTCAGACGAGATGTGATTGATAATCAGAATGCACCATTTTTTGATAAATACAAATCCTTGATTATTGCTGCAATAATTCTAGTTCTAGCTATTGGAGCAGTAACAGGAATAGCTCTCTATAATAATGCTTCTTCAAATACCGGCGGAAGCGATGATGGATTTTCATTTTTCCCACTTGTTAATGATACTAATCAAGACAACATTCAAGTGGATGATGTAAATGACACCAACGAATCAGTTAATGAGACTAATAAAACATTGAATGATACAGATAAAAACAAAACATCAGATAAGAATAAGAATAATTCTACTGATAAGAACAAGAATGCCACTAAAAAGAAAACTTCAGATTCCAATAATAATGCTATAATCAATAAAACAAATAAATCTGTAGAATCTGTTGAGAATCATTCCAAAGAGATTAACTCAAATGATAATAATGATTCTAAGAATACCTTTTTAGATTACAATTCCGATAAGTCTTCCAAGTCAGTTTCTTATGATTCTAAATCCGATAAGTCTTCCAAGTCAGTTTCTTCTGATACCAAATCAGAGGAATCCTCTAAAAGCGATTCTTCAGATTTTAGAGAAATCTTGGATAATCAAACTTATTTAAATGAGTCAACAGACAGTACAACTGCTGATGAAGAAGATGATGGAAATATTTCAGATGAAAACAATCAATCTGAAGAGATGTCAAATGAAATAGACATGTCTGATGTTCCAGAACTTGCAAGAAAAGTGAAATCCACTGGATATGGATTTTCCTCTATAGAATTTGAGGGAAATGACTTTTCACAATCCCAATGCATAGCAATATTTGCTGAATACATATCTGGTTCCACAAGCGGATCCATGGAAATCCCTCAAGTTGCTTCAGCATCCAGTCCGTCAGGTGATGATTCAAGTCAATCAGTATCAAAACAGGATTATATGGCTGTTGCAAGAGATGTCAATGCATATGTTAGTTCTAACGGTCAGATACCTGATAATGCAGTTATTTCCGGCGATGAGATAAGTGAAATTTCTCCAAGTAAAATATTGGAGTTGTTTACTGAAGTCATTACTGAAAATTTCCCGGAATCTGTTGATATTTGATTAAATTATCTTTCATTTCAATCAATTGTGAAAAAATAAAATTTAAAATGATTTAAGTTATTTCATATCCATTTTCGGTTATATTATAACTTATCTTTATTTTAGGTGATTTTATGGACCGTAATAAATTATTCAAAATCATACTTGCATTGATTGTCATCATAGCTGTTGCGGGATTATATTTTTGTTTTACTCCACACATCTATGATTTAAATCAAAACATCAGCTATGGGCATAATATCGTATATGATATTGGCAGTCAGGAGGAGTATGACTTTTACACATATACAGTTAAAGCGTCATTGAGTGGTTTTAAGGAGTATACGGACTATCATGTCATGGCTAATTTTACAGATGAAAACGGCACGGTTCTTGCAGAAGATGATCATGTCTTTGCATTATCATCAACAAATGAAGGAAAAGATTTCAAGCTGGCACAATATGAATCTAAAAACAAAAAGCTTGATGTGGATCATTGCAACCTGGATGTTTTTGACATGTATGGAAACAAGATTTGCAGTGCGAATTACAAATTCAATACTTCAGATATGAATTATGTGGGAACTAGAGAGACTATTATTGATATTAGTTAATAAATTTAACAAGGGGGCATTAAATGGCAAAAGATGATAGAAGTCCGTTGAATCCATTTACTGGAAAGAAACATTTGGATACTATAAATGATGACCAATTCCTTGCGCAATGCAATGCAGAGTATTACTCAATGCTTCAAAAGACTCAGATTTTGGATGACACTCCTCAGGGACAATTGGTCAGAAGCGTTGCAATAAGATTGATCAATACTGTTGGCAGTTATTTGCAGAAGATTGGAAGATATGATTATGTTCAGGATTACTATGAATGGGAGGTTCACCTTGTTGCAAGCAATGTGGCAAATGCATTCTGCATGCCTGGAGGCAAGATTGTAATCTATTCTGGTATATTATCAATAGCTGACAACGAAGAGTCTCTGGCATTTATCATGGGCCATGAAATGTCACATGCTCTTTTAGATCATACTCGAACTAAATTTAGTGAAAGGCAAAGAAAGGAAACCCTTACTAATATTGCAAGAGTCGGAGCATTGGGCCTCAGCCTCTTTGGTCTTGGTGAAATAGGCGCTTTGGCATTCGATGCTGCGAATATTGCAGATATTTCATCTGAATATCTTTTATTACAGCCTCATGGACGTGACCAAGAATTGGAAGCAGATAAATTGGGAATTACTTTAATTCACCTGGCAGGTTATAACATTGATGGAATCCCTGACTTCTGGAGAAAGATGAGCGCTCAAAACTCCAATGACTTCGATTTCTTCTCAACACACCCTGCTGATGCGAAAAGGATAAACGCAATGAACGAAATGATTGTCGCTATTGAAAATAAAACTGATTTCTACAGCGCTCCTATTTTATCTGATGATTTTTTACGTTCATCAAAGAAATCTGGGGCTGCTCAGGCTAATGTTGAATCTGTCACTTCTCCAAATCTTTCTAATGAGTCCGGTGCTTCTTTAGATCATTCAAATGATTCTCATACTTCCGCAAGAAAGGTTTTCACCGGCCGCAAATTCTGCAGCAGCTGCAATTCCATTCATGGCGGGGAGGATAATTTCTGTACAAACTGTGGGTCTCGATTAATTCCTGAGATAAAATGCTCTAAATGCGGAGGCATTGTTGGAGAAAAAGACAATTTCTGTACCCGTTGCGGTAACAGATTTTAAATTTTTTTATTTTTAAAAGAAGTTTATAGATTGCTTTTTTATTAATTTTAAAAAAAAAGAAATATTAAGCTGGTAAACAGCTTAATGAATTATATTTTTTTAATGAAAACCTATTTTTAATTATTCCAGATTTCCATCAGGATTTCCAAGTTTTGCCTGGTCTTCATCGTAAGTTGAACCAATTAATTTACCATTTGCATCATATTGGCGTACATTGCCGTCTGAAGATGATTCCTGGTAAATGTATGAATTGCTCTGCTCGCTCCATATCTTGGTTTTACCATTGGTTGAGGCATTTCCAGTACTTGTATTTGAAGAGCTCTGGCTTGCATTAGAGCTTACGGTACTGTTGGTTGCGTTGTCAGCAGTGCCGTTCTCTGTAGAGTTTTCTTCAGTGAACACAGCACTGTTTGTAAATACTATGCTTTCAGCCATTCTCATACAGTCATCCTTATTTGAGCATTTAACTGAAATACATGCTCCATTATTGTCAGCATCTTCCTTGAAGCAGACATATTTGGTTTTTCCATCTTCTTTTATCTCCCATTCGGTAATGCCGTCGGACTCACCAACCAGCTCTCCGCCACTTTGAATGAGAGTGCGCTGTTCAGCGTAGTGGAATGCTTCATCATTGTTTGTTACTCTAAAGTACTTAACTTCTAAATCCTCGGATGTGTATATTGTTGAATAATTGTCATATGTTTCGACGAACTCTGTGCCTTTTGGAACATCCATTACAAAGTTTGTAAAGGTTTGCTGTTCAAAGTCAGTTGTGGAAACATGTGATATTATTAAGAAAGCAGCGAGGAAAACGATAATTAATCCTAAAATTACATATACAATACTTTTTTTATCCATTTTAACACCTGCTAATTAATATTAATAATAATTAATTTCTTATCTTACATATATAAAAATTTTTATGTTGAAGGGATATTTTATTAGTTTATTCAATAGGCGGTGTTTTGTATAGTAATTAGTGGTGGTTTTTTATAGTTTGTTATTTATAGGTAGGTTTTTGTATGTTAATTAGTGGTGGGGGTTTTTAATTAGTTTTTAAAAATAATATGTAAATTTTAAATCATAAAAAAATGGTTTTTGGATGGTCCTATTCTAAAAGGACGACCCTGCTTACTTCAGACTCCTTGGTGATTTCCCGTCCGGAGTAATCGGCTATTTCCTGTGCAAATTCAGTCAGTTCTTCATAGCTTGGCATATTATCCAGAGTCAGCCTGTCTCGGGATGATCCAACGCACATATATGACTTGACTTCCACATAAGTTGGGTTTGCTTTGTTTATGAGTTCTGCGAAATCCTTCGGCAAAATCATGTTTTTTCCCTTGACTGCAGTGACTCTAATAGCTGTATTGCAGTCAAAACTGTTCATTAATTCAAGTGTTTTATTTAAATTGCTCCAGCCATTGTTTATTTGAGGTCTGCAAAGTTCATCATACACTTTCTCATTAGGAGCATCCAAGGAAATGTATAGTTGTGTTGGTTCGCTTTCAAGATTCTCCAGTTTTTCCACATACATTCCATTGCTTACAAGGAATACTGAAAAGTCCTGTCTTTTAAACTCCTCAATAAGCTCGTCTATCTCAGGATAGAGAGTAGGTTCTCCAGCAAGGGAAATTGCAGCATTTGTAGGTCTTTTAGACTCTTCAAACTTTTTCCAATCTGTTTTCTTATTTCCTCCAAAACCGCATAAGAGATTGTTTTGCGCAGCAATAGCGTCTTCTATGATTGTTTTGGGATCGTCATATTCACCTTCCCATTCTGTTTCAGTATAAGTCAGGTCTCTCCAGCAAAACAAGCATTTATGATGACAGAACGGAATTGAAGGTGACATCTGGAGGCATCTGTGGGATTCTATTCCATAAAATTTCTCTTTATAGCAGACTCCTTCGTTGACCATGCTTTTTCTTGTCCAATGACATACTTTTGCTGCGGCATGGCCGTGCTCGCCTACAAATCTGTATCCGCTGTATTCCAATTTTGCTTGTTGCTCTTTATTTAATGACA
The DNA here is from genome assembly GCA_900314635.1 of uncultured Methanobrevibacter sp. Classification (GTDB taxonomy): domain Archaea; phylum Methanobacteriota; class Methanobacteria; order Methanobacteriales; family Methanobacteriaceae; genus Methanobrevibacter. The sequence continues at coordinate 54,596 of OMVY01000002.1, read as the reverse complement.
TAATAATCCTTTTTGAATTCTTTGAGAGTTTATTAAACTTTAATTTTTTATAATTAATTTTAAGGCTTTATTTTGATTTATTAATAATTTAAATATCATTAAAGACAAATATAATTATAATATTCAAATTAAATAATGTTATATCTTATTTATTATATTTAATTTATTAAATACTTTAGTACGAAAGGAGGATTTTTGTGTCTAATCTTAAAGCACCTGTTGTAATATTGAATTTTAAAACTTACTTGGAATCTAGTGGTGAAAATGCTTTAGAACTAGCTAAGGCTTTAGAAAGTGCATCTGCTGAAAGCGGAATTACCATGGTGGCCGCACCTCAGGCTATTGACATCTACAAAATAAAAGAGGAAACAGGAATTCCAGTTTTATCCCAGCATATCGATGCAGTAAGTCCTGGAGGCCATACTGGAAGCAATCTGTTTGAAAGCTTTGTTGAAAGCGGCATCGATGGAAGCCTGTTGAACCATTCCGAGAAGAGAATGACACTTGCAGACATTGCAGCAGTTACAAAAATGCTTGAAGATGAGAAACTTATATCCTGTATTTGCACAAACAATGTGGAAACCAGCGTGGCTGCAGCTACCTTGTCTCCTACTTATGTTGCTGTAGAACCTCCAGAGTTGATAGGAACAGGCATTCCTGTATCTAAAGCGGATCCGGAGGTAGTGTCCGGAAGTGTTGACAAGGTAAAAGCCATTGATAAGAATGTATCTGTTCTCTGTGGTGCAGGAATCTCAACCGGCGAGGATATGGCGGCAGCTATTGAACTTGGAGCTGAAGGAGTTCTTTTAGCTAGTGGAATTATAAAGGCTGAAAGCCCTAAAGATGCTTTGCTGGATTTGGTAAGCAAGATTTAATTTCTTGATTTTTTCATGTTTATTTATTGAGGCTTATATTTTAGAAGGTTATTAAGAGTGAAAGTATGGCGGATTTTAATACTATCGATGATTTTGATGTGAATGGAAAAACTGTTTTGTTAAGAATAGATATAAACTCTCCTGTTGATCCTAATTCAGGCATTATTCTGGATGACACCCGGATGAAACTGCATTCTGAAACAATCAAGGAATTATCTTTAAAAGGTGCTAAAGTTGTTATCATAGCTCATCAAAGTCGTCCGGGTAAAAACGATTTTACTAAATTGGACCAGCATGCTGTGGAATTGTCCAGATGCGTCGGTCTTGAAGTAAAATATGTGGACTCATTATTCTCATCAAGGGCTAAGGAAGCTATTCTGGCTCTTGAACCTGGTCAGATACTCCTTTTGGAAAATGCAAGATTCTTCTCTGAAGAAATATTGAAGCGTTCTCCAGAAGAACAGGCTACATCAGTTCTTGTTCGTGAATTAAGTCCTGTTGCAGACTATTTTGTAAATGATGCATTTGCAGCAGCTCACCGTTCTCAGGCTTCCTTGCTCGGTTTTACAAGAACACTTCCTTCTGCTGCCGGCCGTGTGATGGAGAATGAGCTGAAAACTATTTCCAATGCATTGGATAATGTTCAACACCCTTGCGTCTTTGCACTTGGAGGAATGAAAGCAGATGATTCCATCATGGTTATGGAAAACGTTTTGGCTAACGGCACAGCGGATTATGTCCTTGTAAGCGGTCTTATTGCAAATATTGTAATATGGGCTGCAGGCTATGACATAAAGTCAACCAATAAGAACTTCATTAAAAGCAGAGGTTATGAGGACATGGTTGATAAATGCCGCGAGCTTTTACAAAGATTCGGCGAAAAAATAGTTTATCCAAGAGATGTAGCTGTAGGAGTTCTTAATGACAGGGCGGATGTGACTATTGAAAATATTCCAGACGCTCCTATTTTCGATATTGGCAGAGAATCATTAATTGAATACTCACAACTGCTTAGAGAAGCTAAAACAATATTTGCTAATGGTCCTGCAGGAGTATTTGAAAATCCTATATTTTCAATTGGAACTCAGGATATCATAAATGCCATGGCCTTTTCCGAAGGATTTACTATTGTTGGTGGAGGACATATTGCAGCTGCTTGTGTTTCCATGGGATATGGTGAAAAGATGGATCATATCAGCAGTGGTGGAGGAGCATCCATCAATATGCTCGCAGGTAAGCCTCTTGCTGCAGTTGAAGCTTTAAAAGCTTCTAAAGAACTCTTTGCTAATAAGGAATAATTATTTTCCTATTTTTTATATATTTTTATCTTTTTCATTTTTTATTATCAATTTTAGTTTTTGCTTTTTTTAATTATTTTTTAATCTTAAATCTTTTCTAATTTTTTAATTATTTTTTAATCTTAAACTTTTTCTAATTTTTTAATTATTTTTTAATCTTAAACTTTTTCTGATTTTTTCTTATTTTTTGCTTTTTGCCCCTTTGTTTTGAATTTTCCATGAAAAGAAATAAATGGTAAAAGTATTAAACTTTTATTTAATAAATTAACGGGGTGAAAAAATGGACTCAAAAAATATCATAATTATGGTTTTAATCATAGCTATTGTAGCAGTATGTGCTCTTTTTGCTGGAATGTATATTGCAGGCGGACAGGATGATGACAGCGATGATGTGGTAGCTGTAAACAATACCACTGAAGAAAATAAAACTGTTGACTCAGTGGAGACTACTCAAAGCCAGGATACATCAAGCTCCAGCGATTCTGGAAACTATGTTACTGCTGATGATGGTAAGACCATAGATTTAAGTGGAACTCACAGGATGTGGAGTGAGCAAGACGGCGCATATATCTATGTTGATGATGAAGGATATTATAAGGATGGATACATCATCTCCGAAGATGAAAATGGTAAAATAAGTGCAATAAAAGATACTAGAGGTGATGAATAGCTATTTATTCTAGCTATTCAACTTTTTGGTATTAAACACTTTTAAATGAAAATTTCTTTTTTTAAATTCTCTTTAAATTATCTTTTTTCATTGATTTTATTTTCTAGCATGCTTTTTTTCTGATTTTATTTTTTCTAGCAATCTTTTTTAATAGTAATTTTATTTGGTCATATGTTTTTTAAATACTAATTTTTCCAGTCATGCTTTATTAAATTTGAAAATTTATGGACTGCAGACTTTGCATGGTTGGTATCCCATTTTGATTGCTTCATCTCTTGATGAGAAGATGACCTTGTTCCTTTCGGTTATCTTCTTTCCCCATTTGCAGCTTGGATAATGGAATTTATTTGAGTTTGCGCTTCCAATATACGCTCCGGAACTCGCTGCTGATGAACTGCTTGATTTTGCAGTTGTTTTCTGGGTAGTGTGGTGTGGAGTGTTTTCATTTGTCCAGTCATATGGTACAAATTCGCTTGGAGGAATGTACATAACTTCAGCAAGCCCTTCTTTTAAAAGCATCTCATTCAAGTTCTTACCATTAACGATAACCACAGCAAGCTTTCGGCCGTATCGGTCTTCGTTTTTCCTATCGTCGATATCGAGTCCGACTCTCTTGTTGAGGCAGAACTTCTGGGTAAAGTATTTGGATGTTTGTGATCCTTCAACTCCTTTTTCAGGTGTGTTAACACCTACAAAACGAACTTTTCCAACCCCTTCAACATAAATTGTGTCTCCATCCACGACTTTTGTGCATATGCCGCTTTCCTCTATGTGGCATGAAGTATCGTTATATTTGTTCAATATGCTGCTTTCAGACTGGCTGGTGTATTTGTATGATGGTACATTGTGTGAAAATCCTGTTCCAGTATATGCGCTGACGGCTGAAATAGCACAAATGATTAATATTGATATGAGCATTATGGAAATAATTCTTTTCTTATAATTCATATAATTGCCCCCTTGATTTATTTTAAATATATTATGATTTTAATTATTAAATATTTTGTTTTGATAGGGTTGTTTTACTCGGTATGGCTATTTGTTAACGAGGAGAAATAGAATTTTGAATATTTTTAAAAAATTTTTCAAATTTTTCAATTAGCTTAAAAATAGTTTTTTAAATAAAATCATGACAGTTTTTTTTTAAAAAAAGAGATTGATTTAAGAAAGTTATTTAAAGAAAAAAGAAGGAGAATAGATAAAAATCTATTCTGTTTTTTGTTTATTCTATTTTATCAAGAGCCTGGTCGATGTCTGCTAAGATGTCTTCCAAGTCTTCAATACCCACTGCCAATCTGATAAGGTCTGGAGTTACTCCAGTAGCTCTTTGCTGTTCTTCAGTAAGTTGTGAGTGAGTAGTTGAAGCAGGGTGGATTACTAAGGATTTGGCATCTCCGATGTTTGCAAGCAAGGATAATAATTCAACATTGTTGATGAACTCAAGTGCTCCATCATATCCTGCTTTAAGACCGAAGGATACGATACCTCCATAACCTCTTTCAGCATATTTCTTAGCTACTTCGTGGTTAGGGCTGCTTTCAAGACCTGAATAGGTTACCCAAGCCACTTTTGGATGTGCTTCAAGATGTTCAGCTACTGCCAATGCATTTGAAGCATGTTTCTCAATTCTTAAAGCTAAGGTTTCAAGTCCTTGGAGAAGCAGGAATGATCCGAATGGGTTCGGAACCGCGCCTGTGTCTCTTCCAAGCACTGCTCTTATTCTGGTTGTAAATGCTGCAGGGCCAAAAGTCTCATAGAATTTTAATCCATTGTAGGTTTCATCAGGTTCTGTAAGTCCAGGGAATTTGCCGTTGTCCCAATTGAAATCTCCTTTTTCTATGATGAGTCCTCCAAGGGTGGTTCCATGTCCGCCAATGTATTTGGTAGCTGAGCTAGCGATGATGTCCGCACCATGGTCAAACGGTCTGATTGAACCTACTCCAACAGTATTATCAGCAATTAATGGAATTCCATGCTTGTGGGCGATTTCAGAAATTACATCAAAGTCAGGAACATCCAGTTTAGGGTTTCCGATTGATTCAACATAAATCGCTTTGGTTTTTTCATCAATTGCTGCTTCAAATTCCTCAGGGGATTGTGAATCAACGAATGTCACGGTTCTGCCAAGGTTCTTTAATGTGTTTTCAAACAATTCAAAGGTTCCTCCATATAGGTTGTCTGCAGATACGATATTATCTCCAACTTCAGTTATGTTTATGATCGCATAGAAAATAGCTGCTAAACCTGATGAAGTTGCATAAGCGGAGGTTCCTCCTTCAATTGCAGCTATTCTCTTCTCAAGCGCTTCCGTGGTAGGATTTGTCAGACGTGTGTAAATGTTTCCTCCTTCCTGAAGCGCAAACCTGTTTGCAGCCTGATCTGTATCATTGAATACGTATGATGTTGTTGCATAAATAGGAACTGCTCTGGAACCGGTTTCATCTGTTTCTTCTTGACCTGCGTGTATACCTAATGTTGCAATATTTTTTTTGTTTTTTACTTCATAAGCCATGTTATCATCTCATATAATTTTGTAAGAATAAAAATGATATTATTACATTTGGTTTTCATACATTAATTAATTTTTCATAATATAACAATTGTTATATTTTTTAATATCACTTATCCTACTTCTTATATAGTTGCTTCTAGTATATAACAATTGTTATGTTTTGTATGCTGCCGAACAATTTTTTTTTACAAATGGCGGTTTGACATATGGAAACTTATAAAAAATAATTATTATATAATATTATTTATGAATTTATTTAGCAATACCAACTTGAAGCAGTTTGAATTTATTAAATATGTGGCTGAAAATGCCGGCGACGAGCATGTGATGGCTAAAATAATAATCCGGCTGCGTTATGATAAAGTAGAGGCTCCTTATTACATGGAGACTCGAATTAGAATAAGCTCCTGCGCAGACCTGCAGGATAATGGAATATTCCATGCCATGGATGTTTTCAATCATCGCAGAATGTACAATTTCCTTGAAGACAAATATGGTGAAGTTTTGGCTCTTCTTGATGAGACTTTCAAAGAAGAATCAAAATGCCTTGAAATAAAGGATGAAAATGAGAAGATCAAGGACTATATAATCATGACCAGGTCTCTTGAAGAACTGGAAGAAGTGTTTAAGATATATGGTGATTTCTTTAAAGCCATTGACGATTTGGTGTAACTCCTTTAAGATTCCTCTTTTTTCTTTAAACTATTAAATATTTTTTTAATTTTTTAGTTTTCTCTTTTTTCAATATTCGTTTTTTATAATTTTTAGTTTTCTCTTTTTTTTTTATTATGAAAGATTTTTTTTAATCATTTAAAATTATCTTTTTTATTGACTATTAAAAATCTCTCTTAGTTTTTCAGAAGCTTCTTTTGGGTTTTCAGCACTCATAATTGCGCTTACCACGGAAAAGCCCGCAATTCCAGTATCTTTTAATTCGTGTGCATTTTCCAAGGTGATTCCACCGATTGCAACTGTTGGAATGCTTATTGAACTTGTGATTTCATTTAAATCATCCTTAGTAATTGAAGGGGCATCATCCTTGGTTGCTGTTGGGAATACTGCTCCTGTTCCAATGTAATCCGCACCATCTGCTTCAGCTTTTTTAGCTTCTTCTATGGTGGATGCAGAGACACCTATGATTTTTTCTTCTCCCAGAATTTCCCGAGCCTTTTGAGCAGGCATGTCCTCCTGGCCGATATGGACTCCGTCTGCATCGATAGCTATTGCTATATCAAGTCTGTCATTAATGAGAAGTGGAACATCATATTTGTGAGTAATCTCCTTGACTTTTAGAGCCAGTTCGTAGAAATCCTTTGTGGAAGCAGTTTTTTCCCTTATCTGGACAATGCTGGTTCCACCTTTCAATGCTTCTTCAATGATGTTCAATATTTCCTCATTTGTCTTGTCCTTGTGGTCTGTGACAAGGTAGCAGGTATAATCAATATCTTTTTTATTCATTCAATCATCTTTTAAAATTTTATTATATATTATCAAGCAGGTAAATCTTTTAATATTATATTATTTTAATCTATTAAAATCTTTAAAATTATTATAATATTAATAATCTGTATGTTATTTAATTAGATGTCTATTTCATACAAATTAGCATTTTCAATTAAATCTTTCGCGGTTAACTTGTAAAGGTTATCAATCAGGAATGTTCTAAAGCTTCCGGTTCCCAGGTCGTTTTCACGGACTTTGGCTGCAGCTTTTTCTCCAGCTATTGCCATGAGCAGACTTGCTGAGACTGTTCCAAGAAGACCATCGTTTGCTCCAACATAGCTTCCAATGATTGTGGTCAGCATGCATCCGCTGCCTGTGATGCAAGGCATGATCTCATCGCCGTTTTCTATGGCAAAAGTTTTATTTCCATCAGATATGATGTCTATAGGTCCGCTTGCACCGACAGTGGTGTTTAATTCTTTTGCAAGTTCCTTTACAATGATTCCATTCTTCTTTAATGTTTCCTTGGAGATTATGTCGTCTGCTGCAACATCCACTCCCTTTCCGCTTTGGGATTTGCTGTCCTGCAGAATGTCCAATTCAATCAGATTAGCTATTGCCTTTATCTCGGACATGTTTCCCCTGATTGATTTGACATCGTAATTTAATACAAGGTCTTTGATTAAATCGTTTCTAAGCCTGCTGATTCCAGCGCCTACTGGGTCGATAGCTATTGGGGTGCCTGTTTTGTTGGCATGTTCAGCTCCAGCCTTCATTGCCTTGATCTGTTCTTTTGAGAGTTTTCCAATATTGATTACCAGAACATCTGCCATGTCAACGATTTCAGCTATTTCTTCTTCATCGTCTGCCATGATAGGGGAAGCTCCTACAGCAAGAGCAGCATTGGCACAATCATTTGTGGTTACAATGTTTGTAATGCAATGTGTCAGTGGATTTTTAGCTTTTACATTTTCCATAGCATCTTGGATTGCATCTAAAATTTCCTGAGCGGTTTCATAAGTTATATTTTCTTCTGACATTTTATCATTCTTTAATTTTTTTTTAAATTGTTTTTGGATATTCTATCCTCAATATATTATTCACATTAAAAATATTTAAATATAAGATATTATAACGCTGTTTTCCGATTTAATAATCGGATTGCTTAAATTGATGATTTGATTCGTGATGATTTGTGATTTTAAAATTCAGTTTTCCATTGAAGTTTTTAAATATATATAATTATAATAGTAAACTATTTAAGTGATGTTTTACTAAAAGTTTAATGTTGAATATTTTATTTTGAAATTTTTTCATTAAATCAACTGCCTCGGTGGCTCAGTCTGGTAGAGCGCGAGACTTGTAATCTCGTGGTCGCGGGTTCAATTCCCGTCCGGGGCTTTTTTAAGTACTTTTAATCACAAATTTAATTTCAATCTTAAATTTTTTAAATGATATAAATAGTAACATTTAAATACTATTGTGATTAAAATAATTAATGTTGTATGGGACTGTAGGGTAGCTTGGTCATCCTTTGGGCTTTGGGAGCCTGAGACTCCGGTTCAAATCCGGGCAGTCCCATTCCTACCCGCCTTAGCTCAATTGGCAGAGCGTTGGACTGTAGATCCAAATGTTGCTGGTTCAAGTCCGGCAGGCGGGATTTCATTATTATAATTTTGATTCCTCTACTTAAGAATTTTAAAGCGTTTTTTATCTAAAATTATAGTTTTATTTAATCAAATTTCTTTTTAGAAGGATAATCAAAACCTTTATATATAGTGATGTACATAATTATTAGTACTGAGTCAATTCTTATTGCTCAAGGTAAATGCCTTGGTGGTGTAGGGGCTATCATGTGGGCCTGTCGAGCCCGCGACTCGGGTTCAAATCCCGGCCAAGGCGCTTAACTTTTTAAGTTAAGAGATAGCCAAATTAATTTCATTTGTAATCAGGGCCCGTAGCTCAGTCTGGCAGAGCGCTTGGCTTTTAACCAAGCGGCCGCGGGTTCAATTCCCGTCGGGCCCGCTCTGATTTTTTTTATTTATTTCAATTTAACTAGAATTAACTTTTTCATTATATTTTTTTCGTTTAGTTAATCAAAGATCAATTTAAATTTCCAATCATTTAAATTTAGAATGGTATTCTAGTAGAATTTTAAGGATTATAATAGGTAATTGAGGGGTATTAAGAATTTTTATTTTTATGAGTGGCTGCTTTTTGTTTTAGAAGGGCTTAGTCGTTAATATCTTTTTTTTACTTGTTTGAATTCAATTCTATGATATAAAAAGTATGAACAAGGTATAATCAGTTAATTTAATTTTTTAGTTAAAAATTTTTATTCCAATGGAATAATTTAAAATTATCTTCAAATTGGAGGAATATTTTGAAATTTGATATATTAGAACATGAAAGTGTTCCAGAACATAAAATTTTAACTGAAGAGGAAGTTGAAGAGATTTTTAAAAATCTCGACTATGACAAATATCAGCTTCCAAGAATAAAAGCGGATGATCCTGTAGTTAAAGCTATAGGCGCTGAAGAGGGTGATGTTTTACAAATCACAAGAGATAGCGAGACTGCAGGAACCTTTGTAACTTACAGGTTTGTAAATGGTTTTAGAAACGATAAATAATCTTATTTGGATTAATCTGCTTTAGTTTACTTATTGATGAATTTTAGTGATTATTTTAATTTATTGCTTTGGATTTTAGTTTTTGCTAATGCTTGTTGATGAATTTTAGTGATTATTTTAATTTATTGCTTTGGATTTTAGTTTTTACTTAATATTTTATCAGTAGATTTTAGCGACTTATTCCGATTGATTAGTTTTTAAAAATCCATAATGCTAATTCGCTTTTATTTGCGAAATATGATTTATTAATTTGCTTTTTATAATATTATATTCGGAGAAATTAGATGAAGGAAAAGACATGGAGTCTAGTAGACTCATTTTTTGACAGTTATAACTTAGTAGACCATCATATTAAGTCTTATAATGATTTTGTCGACAATCGTATTCAAAAAATCATTGACATAAGTGAACCAATTGAATTGGAAGATGAAGATGGCACTAAAATAAGACTTCAAACAGGAAAGCTCAGGATTGAAAAGCCATTTACTCGAGAAGCAGATGGTTCCAACAGAGAGATTTTCCCAACTGAAGCAAGACTTAGAAATTTAAACTATTCCGCTCACATGTATCTTGAAATGAGATTGAAAAGAGATGATGAGGATGAAGTGCCACCATTTGAAGAAGTATATATTGGAGAACTTCCTTTAATGCTCAAATCCAACATCTGTCACTTGCATGGTCTTAATAAAGAAGAATTGCTTGAAAAAGAGGAAGACCCTCAAGATCCTGGAGGATATTTCATTGTAAACGGTTCCGAGAGAGCTGTTGTAACAATGGAAGAGATTGCGCCAAACAAGATCATACTGGAGCAAAAGCCTGAGGAAGTTGAAGACAGGCATGCTAAAGCCATAGTAACTTCAATTAGAAGTGGTTTCAGAGCAAGAATTACTTTGGAATACAAAAAGCCACGTAAAAGCGGTGTCTTCTTAAGAATTTCATTCCCTTATGTTCCTGGCGAGATTCCTCTTGTAATCCTGCTTAGAGCTTTAGGCTTATCCACAGATGAACAGATTATTACAAAAATCTCAGACGACTTTGATTTCCAGATGTGCATTGCAGATGACATCCAGGTTTCAAACGATGACTTGAATACAGATTCCGCTGAAATGGCCGAAATGTCCAAGGAAGAAAGAGAGGAATATCTGAGAGTTGCCGCTATCCGTTACATAGGTAACCGTGTTGCAAAAGGAATGACCGAGGAATACAGAATCAAGCGTGCGGAGGATGTCATTGATAAATACTTGCTTCCTCATATGGGAACAGAATCTGAAAACAGAGAAGCTAAAGCTATCTACTTAGCTGAAATGACTGAAATGCTGCTTCAAGTAATCGAAGGTCAGAGAAAACCTCACGATAAGGACCATTACACCAATAAGAGACTCAGAGTCTCCGGAGACTTAATGGAAGACTTATTCAGAGTTGCTTTCACCTCATTAACTCGTGATATGAGCTACCAGCTTGAGAGAAGCTTGTCCAGAGGAAAAGAGCTTTCAATCAAACAGGCAGTACGTAGTGATGTCTTAACTGAAAACATCAAGCATGCAATCGCTACAGGTAACTGGGTAGGTGGAAGAGCAGGTGTAAGCCAGCTTTTAGACAGAGTAAGTTACATGGCTACACTTTCACATTTAAGACGTGTGGTATCACCTCTTACCAGAAGCCAGCCTCACTTTGAAGCAAGAGACTTGCACCCTACACAGTTCGGTAAGATCTGTCCTAATGAAACTCCTGAAGGACCAAACTGTGGACTTGTAAAGAACCTTGCTTTAATGTGCAAGATTTCCGAAGGATTTGACAAGGATGATGTTGTAAATATCATCAAAACCATGGATTATCTGGATGAAAGTGAAACTTCCGAAGGAATAAAGACAAAAATCTATATCAATGGTGAATTGATTGGAAGCTGCTATCGTCCTGAAGAATTCACTGTGGAAATGAGAAATAAAAGACGAGCTGGTGAAATCTCAAATGAGATGAACATCACATATTATGAAGACAACCATGAGATTTACATCTTCACAGATCCTGGAAGAGCTAGAAGACCTCTCATTCTTGTTGAAAATGGTGAGTCCAAACTCACTTCCGATATTTTAGAGAGTGTTGAATCCGGAGATATCAAATGGGATGAATTATTCGAACTTGGTGTTTTAGAATACCTTGATGCTGAAGAAGAGGAAAACTCCTTTATCGCAATGGATGAAGATCACTTGACTCCTGAGCACACACACCTGGAAATCGACCCATCTACCATGCTGGGTATTTGCGCAGGTATTATTCCGTTTTCAGACCACAACTCATCTCCAAGAAACACAATGGAAGCAGGTATGACAAAACAGGCATTGGGATTATATGTATCCAACTATGCATTCCGTACCGATACCCGTGCCCACTTGCTCCACCACCCTCAAGTTCCTATGGTGAAAACAAGAATCATTGATGCTACAAATTATGATAAAAGGCCTTCAGGTCAGAACCTGGTAGTCGCTTTGATGTCTTATGAAGGATACAACATGGAAGACGCAATGATTTTAAACAAGTCCTCTCTTGAGAGGGGAATGGGAAGAAGTTCCTTCTTCAGATCATATGAAGCATCTGAAAGACGTTATCCCGGAGGACAAGTGGACAAGTTTGAAGTTCCTGAGAAAGGGGTTAAAGGATATCGCAGCGAAGACGCATATGAACATCTTGACCCTGCAGACGGTATTGTAAGCCCTGAAAAACGCGTTGAATCAGGTGATGTTTTAATAGGTAAGACTTCTCCTCCAAGGTTCCTGGAGGAAATCGATGAGTTCGGTACCGTCGGTGAGAAGAGAAGAGAATCCTCAGTAACTGTAAGACATGGTGAAAAGGGTATCGTTGATGCTGTATTGCTTAGTGAAACAGTTGAAGGAAACAAATTGACCAAAATAAGAGTTAGAGAATGCAGACAACCTCAATTCGGTGACAAGTTCGCATCAAGACATGGTCAGAAGGGTGTTGTAGGTCTTATATTATCTCAAGATGACATTCCATTTACTGAAGACGGCGTAGTTCCGGATATCATTGTAAATCCTCACGCTATTCCATCAAGAATGTCTGTAGGACAGGTATTGGAAATGGTTGCAGGTAAGGCAGGATGTCTGGAAGGTCACCGTGTAGACGGTACTCCTTTCCAAACCAATATTACAGATGAGTTTGACCCTGACAATGATAAGGAATATAACACCGTAGAAGACTTGATCAAGGACCAGCTCTTCAAAAACGGATTTGAAACTGCAGGATGCGAATCACTCTACAATGGTGTGACCGGTGAGCGTATTGAAGCTGAAATCTTCGTTGGAGTGGCTTATTACCAGAAATTACACCACATGACAACTGATAAGGTATATGCTCGTTCCACTGGACCTGTTCAAGTACTTACCCGCCAGCCTACTGAAGGTAGAGCCCGTGAAGGTGGTCTCAGGTTTGGAGAAATGGAAAGAGATTGTCTTATTGCCCACGGAGCTTCATTGTCCCTTTTAGAAAGACTTTTATATGAGTCAGACAAGTACGAGGCAGTTGTGTGCAACGACTGTGGAATGCTGGCAGTCAAGGAAAAAGGCACTAATGAAACACACTGTCCAATTTGTGGAGATTCTGAAACTTTCCCAATTGAAATTTCATATGCTTACAAATTGTTATTGGATGAACTTAAGAGTTTATGTATGTTCCCTAAATTAGTATTAGGAGATAAAGCATAAAACAGGTATTGAAAAAATTTTTTAAGGAGTCAATATTTTGAAAGGTATTATTAAAAAAATTGATAGTCTTGCTTTTGGTTTGATGTCACCAGAGTCCATTAGAAAAATGTCTGTTGCTAAGATTGAAACTCCGGATACTTATGATGAGGATGGTTATCCTATTGATGGAGGATTAATGGACCGTCATTTAGGCGTTATCGACCCAAGTTTGAAATGTCAGACTTGTAATGAGAAAGGAGGGGACTGTCAGGGACACTTTGGTAGAATAGATCTTGCAAGACCGGTTATTCATGTCGGTTACGGTGATGACATTCACAAGATCCTTCGTTCTGTATGCAGCGAATGCGGCCGCATTCTTTTAGAGGATGACGAGATTGAAAAATGCACTGAAGAGATTAGAAATCTCAAGGCAAGAGGAGAAAACCTGGACGAGTATCTCAAAGAAGTCTTCAAGAACTGCAAGTCCAAGAAGGACAAGGATTATGAAGTCTGTCCTCACTGTGGAGCATTGCAGAAGGACCTTAAGATAGACAAGCCAACCACATTTGTTGAAGTCATAAAATATGACGAGGAAGGAAACCGTCTGAGTGATGACCGTGACAGGAACATAACTGAAGAGTACAGGCTTACTGCAAGCGAAGTCAGAGCAAAACTTGAAAGCATTACTGATGAAGATGCTTATGTTTTAGGCGTTGACACCACTAAAGTAAATGGAAAATATATTGCCCGTCCTGAATGGATGGTTTTAACCGTGCTTCCAGTTCCTCCTGTAACTGTAAGGCCGAGCATTACCCTGGATACAGGTGAACGCTCAGAGGATGACCTCACCCACAAATTGGTTGATATTCTGAGAATCAACCAGAGACTGGTTGAGAATATGGATGCAGGTGCTCCACAGCTTATCGTTGAAGATTTATGGGAACTGCTTCAGTACCATGTGACAACCTACTTTGATAATGAAGCAAGTGGTGTTCCTCCTGCAAGACACAGATCAGGAAGACCTCTTAAAACACTCACTCAGAGATTGAAAGGTAAGGAAGGTCGTTTCAGAAGCAATTTATCTGGTAAAAGGGTTAACTTCTCTGCCCGTACTGTTATCTCACCAGACCCTAACATTTCCATCAATGAAGTCGGGGTTCCAGAAATGATTGCAAGAGAGGTTACCGTGCCTATCTATGTAACTGACTGGAACTTCAAAGACCTTTATAAAATGATCTGCAGAGGTCCTGAAAGCGAATTCGTCGATGAGAATTTTGTTCAAACAGAAAAGAACGCCCTTATTCAGGAATTCCCAATCAAGGAAGACAACAAGGATGCAATCATTGCAAATATCAAGAAGATCGTCAAGGACAACGACAAGCTTGACATGGCTGAACAGACCAAGATAAAGGTTTATATTGATGATAAATTGTATCAGGTTCCTCAATTGACTGTCACTAACTTCAAAACCGAGGAAGAAAAAGCGAAGAAAGAGGAAATCAACAAGATTATCACAGATATCATCTTTGAAGAGATTAAAAACTCCTTCAATGAAGGCAGAAGTTCAAAATACCAGCCTGGTGTTAACTATGTGATTTCCGAAGACGGCCGTAAGAGAAAGCTCTCAAAAGATAACAGATGCGTCATTGCAAACATGCTGAAGCGTGGAGACGAGGTTTTAAGACATCTCAAAGATGGAGATATTGTCTTATTCAACCGTCAGCCTTCACTTCACAGAATGAGTATGATGGCCCATGAGGTAAGGGTGCTTCCTTACAAGACCTTCAGACTCAACCTTTGTGTATGTCCTCCATACAATGCGGATTTCGATGGAGACGAAATGAATATGCACGTCTTCCAGACCCCTGAAGCCAGAGCAGAGGCAAAATCCCTGATGAGAGTTCAGGAACACATTCTATCTCCTCGTTTCGGTGGTCCTATCATTGGAGCTATTCACGACCACATTTCCGGAGCTTACCTTTTAACCAGAAGAGGAATGAAATTCCCTGAAGACGAGGCTTTCCAAGCTATTAGAAAATCACATCTTCTCGGCAATCCTTATGTGGATAAGAAGCATCTCAAACGAAAAGGCAGAGACTGGACAGGTAAAGAGTTGTTCTCCCTGCTGCTGCCAGATGATTTGAACATGAACTACAAGGCGGAAATCTGTCGAAAATGTGATGTATGTAAAGGAGAAGACTGCCAGTACGATGCTTATGTTGTCATCAAGGACGGGGAGCTTGTATGCGGTGCAATGGACGAATCAGCATATGGTTCATTCTCAGGTCAGATTCTTGACCGCATTGTAAAGGAATATGGTGCCGACCGTGCAAAAGAATTCCTTGACCGTTCTACAGACCTTGCCATCTGGGGAATCATGAAGACGGGTATTACCACCAGTATCAATGATGAAGACATTCCTGAAGAGGCTACCGAACGTATCGAGGCTCACTTGGATAATGCGGAGCGTGAAGTAGACAAGCTGATTCGCAACTATGAAGAGGGATTCCTGGAAGCATTGCCAGGAAGAAGCCTTGAAGAGACTTTGGAAATGCGTATCGTGCAGGTTCTTGGTGAAGCAAGGGACTCCGCAGGTGTAATCGCAGAAGAGTTCTTTAACATGGACAGTCAGGATGAGGAAGGTAATCTCGACGAAGACAATATGAACCTCATCAATCACTCTGTGGTAATGGCTCGTACAGGTGCAAGGGCATCCTTATTGAACCTTGCCCAGATTAGTGCTTGTGTAGGACAGCAATCCGTTCGTGGTGGACGTATTGAAAGGGGATACCTTAACAGGCCTCTTCCTCACTTCAAGAAATACGAACTCGGGGCAAGAGCAAAAGGATTCGTGCACTCCTCATACAAGGAAGGCCTTGATCCTATTGAATTCTTCTTCCACGCAATGGGAGGAAGAGAAGGTCTTGTAGATACCGCGATTCGTACAGCTCAATCAGGTTACATGCAGAGAAGACTTGTAAATGCTCTTGAGGATTTAACTGTAAATAAGGATGGTGTTGTTCACGACAACCATGGACAAGTTGTTCAAACTGTATTTGGTGAAGATGGAATAGACCCTGCGAAAAGTGATTTCGGTAAGGTGGCAAACTTTGACAAGATCATTGATGAAATGAGAGTTAAATCAGCACAGGATGGTAAATAAGGAGGCAATTTTATGGTGGAAATGAATGAAGCAATAGAAATAGTTCAGGAAGTATTGGAAAACAATAAAATTGACTTTCCTAAGCAATACATTGAAGATTTGGCATCAGCTTATATCAGAAGAGACCTGAGTGATGATGAGTTGAATGAACTTGTGCTCAAGGTTCAGGAAGCATATGAGCGTGAACATATCGAAGCCGGTGAGGCTGTAGGTACTGTTGCAGCTCAGTCTGTAGGAGAGCCGGGTACTCAGATGACCATGCGTACTTTCCACTACGCGGGAGTAGCTGAGTTAAACGTAACTCTCGGTCTTCCAAGGTTGATTGAGATTGTGGATGCAAGACAAAAAATCTCCACACCTACCATGGACATTTACTTCGAACCTGAATACAAGGATGATGAGGACTTTGTCAGAACTTTAGCAAACAGAATCGGTAAAAGCACACTGAATGACATATTGTCCTATTTCAAATTGGATTATGCAGGAATGGCTGTTAATGCAGTAATCGACGAGAAAAAGATTGAAGACAGAAAATTGGAATATGACGACATAATTGAAACTATTCAAAAACACTTCAAGGATGCAGTCATTGAGGACAACAATTTGACTATTGGTGTTAAAACAGATAAGGTAAAACATCCGATTAGAGAGCTCAGGCTTCTCGGTGATAAAGTTCGTGACTTGCAGATCAGTGGTAAGAAGGATATTGGAAAAGTTATTATCCGTAAGGCTGAAATCGGCCCTAATGAAACTGAATTCGTCATGCACACTGAAGGATCCAACCTCAAGGACATATTCAAGGAAGAGGGAATTGATAAGAAACGAACCACTACCAACAACATTCATGAGATTGAAATGGTTCTTGGTATTGAGGCAGCACGTAATGCCATTGTTCAAGAATTGAATAAGACCTTGTCCGAACAGGGTCTTAGTGTGGATATCAGGCACATCATGCTTGTTGCAGACATGATGACTTCCGAAGGTATTGTAAAATCCATCGGTCGTCATGGTATCAGCGGTCAAAAATCAAGCGTGCTTGCACGTGCAGCATTTGAAGAAACTGGAAAACACTTGCTTCACGCAAGTCTCCGTGGTGAAACAGACGGCTTGAATGGTATCATTGAGAATATCATCATTGGTCAGCCTATACCTCTCGGTACCGGTTCAGTTAGTGTTACCATGAAACCTGACGCATATGAGTAAACACGTAAAATTTTCAAAAATAAGTTATAATTAATTTTATAACTTTTTTTTCTTTTTTTGAAAAATTTATATTTTTTTTAATTTGAAAAAATAGTATGTTTTTTTTGAAAAGGTAATATGTTTTTTTTAATTTGAAAAAGTAGTGTTTTTTATTTGAAAAAATAGTATTTTTTAATTTGATAATGCAAATGCTTATTTTTTTAAGTGCAAATTTTTTGGAAATTTTTAATTCAGTCTTTTTTTTTTTTTTTTAAAATGTGAAAATTAACAAATTATATATATGATAATTATCATAATTATAAAGTAATAGTTTAATTAAGCTATTTGTTATTATATTTTTTATTTAATTTTTAATTAAATCTTAAAAATTCTAATTTTAAATTTTAATTATTTAATGTTTTAATTATTAATGTTTATATTATATTAAATTAATAGCACTTACTTTATTAATCTATAAACCCAACTCTCTGATGAGAGTATTTTTTCTAATCAAAATTTAGGAGGCAGATGATGGACGTAGAAAGAGGAATAAGGGTTGCAGTAGACACAGGTGATGTCACACTCGGCTCTGAAAAATCTATTCAATCTTTGAAATTAGGCAAAGGATTACTTGCAGTTGTTGCAGCAAACAGCCCAAAAAGTATCTTAGAAGATGTTGAATACTATGCAAATCTCTCTAACATACCTTACATTGTCTACGAAGGTACCAGTGTTGAATTAGGTTCTGTATGCGGTAAGCCTTTCACTGTAGCTACTTTAATAGTCAACGATCCAGGAGATTCTACTATATTAGAAGTAGTGGGGTAGATTTTTGTGTCTATTAAATTTAATGCAAATGAAATAAGGTATATCGCTCTTTTCGAGAGTATGACCGGCGCAATGGTAAAGGACTGCATCATCGACGACGAACTTTCCAAAGTTACATTCGTTGTTAAAAACGGTGACATGGGACTTGCTATTGGTAAAGGCGGAAGCACCGTAACCAAAGTTAAAAGAGCTGTGGACAAAGGCGTGGAGATTATTGAGTATAATGAAGATCCTGCTCAGTTTATTAGAAACATTCTCTCTCCTGCCGAACTTAAATCCATCAAGGTTATTCAAAAGGAAGGTCAGGACAAGATTGCAATTGTAAATGCCGATTCTTCAAATAAGAGAATAGCTATTGGTAAAAACGGTGTAAACATAGAAAGAGCAAAATTACTTGCTAAAAGGCAACATGATATAAGCAATATTATTTTAAAATAAACTGTTTATTGGATATCAAATATCAGTGTTTTATTTTAGATAATATTAATATGTTGTTTTTTTAATTTTTGTTTTATCGCAAATAATTTTATATCATCTTTTAGATGATTTATTGGATATTCTTTGGATTTATTAGTCATAACTTATCACCTCCTTTAGATAGTTTTTTTGCGTTTTATAAAATTCCAAAGATTATCCTTTTTTCTATTTTTTTTTATTGTGTTTATCTTTGATTTCAAAATGATTTTGTTTGTCTTTGTTTTCAAAATGATTTTTCATAAGATGAAAAAACCAAACATTTATTAATATAGATAAACTAATATAGTGTTATAATAGGTTATATTATAGAAAAATTAATATTTTATTTTTATTTTCGTATTAGTTTTCATAATATTATTGCTATAATTTATTCATTTGACTTAAACTATTAGCTACTGTGTGCATTTTTGCTATGGTTTACATATAGCCGCCTATATATATTTAGATAAATTCACATTGATTGAAAATTAAAATGCTTAATTTATTTTGATTTTCAGATGTTTTCAATGTATTTTTTTATTTATTTCACATCCAGTTAGTGATAACGCTATCTCATTTGGTGGAATGATAAATAATTTGTCTTAATTAAATTGATATTTTTCAATGTAAAATATCTAAAAATATGATTATGATCTTATTGTGCTGATTATAATCGTTATTATTAATTTAACGAACCGGTATTCGTATTTTTTAAATTCAATAGTTAATTAGCTAGTTTGCTCAAGAACTAGCTTCATGAATATTGGTTTTTATTATTGGAAATAAAGATTTTATAACTTTATCCTGTTGTATGGAAGTTTTAATTGCTATCATGTTATGGGAAGATTTAAATCAAAACCAATCACTTTGATTTAAATAGCGCTCTTATGGTTTAGCTGGAGTGAGTAATGAATGGATATGATAGTAAATTGCAGCGGTGGATTTCCATATATCAAGTATAATTATATCAATCTTATTCATTTATTCTAAAACGACGTTTTGTCTTAAAATAAAGAGGAAGAATAAATATGCCAGGACTTTTTGCTGCTAAAAAGCTTAAGAAAAATCGACAAAATTTTAAATGGAAAGACGTAGACTACAAAAGAAGAGCTTTACGTTTGGATGTAAAAGCAGACCCTCTAGAAGGGGCTCCTCAAGCAAGAGGAATTGTAATTGAAAAAGTGGGAATCGAAGCAAAACAGCCTAACTCCGCTATCCGTAAATGTGTACGTGTACAATTAATCAAAAACGGAAAACAATTAACTGCTTTTGCACCAGGTGACGGTGCTATCGGATTTATCGATGAGCACGACGAAGTTATGATTGAAGGAATCGGTGGACCATCCGGAAGATCCATGGGTGATATCCCTGGAGTACGTTGGAAAGTAAGCAAGGTAAACAACGTTGCATTATCCGAAATGGTAAGTGGAAAAATCGATAAACCAGTAAGATAATTGAGGTAATAATATGGCAAAAGTATTTAACAAATGGGACCTTGATGAAGTAGAAGTAACTGATGAAGGTTTAAAGAGATACATCTGCTTGGATGACACTATCGTTCCTCACACTTTAGGAAGACATGTAAAAAGACAATTTGCAAAATCCAATGTTTCCATTGTTGAAAGATTAATCAACAAGATGATGAGAACCGAAAGAAACTCCGGTAAAAAGAACAAGGCTTACAACACTGTAAGAGAAGCTTTAGAAATCATCAACAAAAGAACAAAACAAAATCCTGTTCAGGTTTTAGTTAAAGCAGTGGAAAACACTTCCCCTCGTGAAGAAACCACACGTATCAGATACGGTGGTATTGGATTCCAAGTTGCTGTAGATATTGCTCCTCAAAGAAGAGTCGACTTATCATTAGGATTCTTAACCAGAGGAACAATGCAATCTGCATTCAAAAACAAAAGATCTCTTGCTGAATGTTTAGCTAATGAAATCATCTTCGCTTCAGAAGAGGATACAAGAAGCTTCGCTTTACAGAAGAAAGAGGAAAAAGAAAGAGTTGCAAAAGCAGCACACTAATTCGTTGCTTGAAGTTGATAATCATGCAGGGACCTTTGGAGTTCTTGCAGGATTGTTCTCAACTTTCTTAAAATTCATTCAATATGGATTCCATATTGATATTTTTAATTTAGACTTATAAAATTAGAAACACATAAAAAATATATTAATATTATTAGGTGATTACGTGAGTAGACGAGACAAAATGATTGGTAAAATCAAAGACTTAATGTACGAGCCTGAACATATCAGAAACATTGGTATTGCCGCACACATTGACCACGGTAAAACCACTTTATCTGACAACCTTCTCGCTGGTGCAGGTATGATTTCCGAAGAACTTGCAGGAGATCAGAGATTCTTAGATTTTGATGAACAGGAACAAGCTCGTGGTATTACTATTGATGCTGCAAACGTATCCATGGTACACGAATACAAAGGTGAAGAGTATCTTATCAACTTGATTGACACTCCAGGACACGTTGACTTCGGTGGAGACGTAACTCGTGCAATGAGAGCTGTAGACGGTGCAGTAGTAGTTGTATGTGCTGTAGAAGGAGTAATGCCTCAAACTGAAACTGTACTCAGACAGGCTTTAAGAGAAAAAGTAAAACCTGTATTGTTCATCAACAAGGTTGACAGATTAATCAACGAAGTAAAATTAGGTCCTGAAGAATTAAGTAACAAATTCATGGACATCATTCTTGAAGTTAACAAATTAATCAGAAACATGGTTTCCAAAGAGGAAAAAGATGCTTGGCAAGTAGATGTAACCGATGGAAGCGTAGCATTCGGTTCAGCATACCACAACTGGGCTATCAACATCCCAACCATGCAGGAAACAGGTATCAACTTCAAAGACATCATTGATTACTGTAACGCTGACAATCAAAAGGAATTAGCTCAAAAAGTACCATTATCCGATGTATTGCTTGGTATGGTAGTGGACCACCTTCCTTCTCCAAAAGTAGCTCAGGAATACAGATGTCCTAACATCTGGGAGGGAGACTTGGAAAGCGCTGCTGGTAAGACCATGGTTTCAACCAGTCCAGATGGTCCTTTAGCTGTAATGGTAACCAATGTGACTGTGGACAAGCATGCTGGTGAAGTAGCTACCGGTAGAGTATACGGTGGTACTGTACAGCAAGGTTCCGAAGTATATCTCGTAGGCAGTCACGCTAAATCCAGAGTACAGCAAGTAGGTGTCTACTTCGGTCCTGAAAGAGTTCCTACAGAAACAGTTCCTGCTGGTAACATTGTATACATTACCGGAGCAAAAGGAGCTACCGCAGGTGAAACAATCTGTTCTCCTGATGCAAAAATCAAGGAATTCGAAGGATTAGACCACATTTCCGAACCTGTAGTTACTGTAGCTGTGGAAGCTAAAAACACCAAGGACCTTCCAAAACTTATTGAAGTATTAAGACAAACTGCTAAAGAAGACCCTACCGTTCACGTTAACATTAATGAAGAAACTGGTGAACACTTGATTTCAGGTATGGGAGAACTTCACTTGGAAGTTATCGGTGTAAGAATCAACAACAAGGGAGTTGACATCAAAACTTCAGAACCTATTGTTGTATACAGAGAAACTGTTGCAGGAAGAACTGCAAGTCCTGTAGAAGGTAAATCCCCTAACAAGCATAACAGATTATACCTTGAAGTTTCACCTCTGGAAGATGAAATGTTCCAGGCATTACAGAATGGTGACATCAAAGAAGGAAAAATCAAATCCAAGGAAGAAGCTCAACAATTCATGGACCATGGCCTTGACAAGGAAGAGGCTAGAAGAGTATGGGATGTTTACAACAAATCCTTATTCATCAACATGACCCGTGGTATCCAATACCTGGATGAAATCAAAGAGCTTGTTATTGAAGGTTTCGAATCCGCACTTGAAGAAGGACCAGTTGCAAACGAAATTGCAATGGGTATGAAATTCACCCTTGTGGACGCAAAACTTCACGAAGACGCAGTTCACAGAGGACCTGCTCAAATTCTGCCTGCTATCCGTAATGCTATCAAAGGTGGTATGATGATGGCTGACCCAACACTCCTTGAACCTGTTCAAAAGGTTTTCATTAACACCCCAACAGATTACATGGGATCCTGTACCAAGGAAATCTTAAACAGAAGAGGTCAAATCATCGACATGCCTACTGAAGGTGACATGGTAAATATCGAAGCTAAAGTACCTGTAGCAGAAATGTTCGGTTTCGCTGGAGATATCAGATCCGCAACTCAAGGTAGATGTTTATGGTCTACTGAAAACTCTGGTTTTGAAAGATTGCCAAGAGAATTGCAATCTCAAATCATCAGACAAATCAGAGAAAGAAAAGGATTATCCCCAGAACCATTTGGTCCTGATCACTACTTAGGATAATCAAGTAAAATTCATATTTAAATTTTTTATTTAATAAGGAATTATTGATTTGTAATCGATTTGACTCATTATAAATGGATTTAATTCCTTTTTCATATTTCTTTAATATATGGTAATCTTTTAAAAATGATGCAAATACTTTATATATTAAAAGAAATATAATCATATACATATAGTTGAGTATCTTAGATTACATGTGATTTATCTTATATATCGCATGTGATTTTTACCATGTAATTTTTACGTGTGAGTTATAAGATAGTCCTGATTTAAATATTCAACATCTGATAACTTAACTAATATTACTTAACTTATATGACTAATAAACAGAAATGAGGTTTATATAATGGCAAAAGCAAAAGAACATATTAACTTAGCATTTATTGGACACGTTGACCACGGTAAATCCACTTTAGTAGGACACTTATTATTAAAAGCTGGAGCTATCGCTGAACAACAATTAGATGACGGAGAAAACAAATTCAGATTTGTTATGGACAAATTAGGTGAAGAAAGAGAAAGAGGAGTAACCATCGACCTCGCTCACCAAAAATTCTCCACCAACAAATACGACTACACTGTTGTAGACTGTCCTGGACACAGAGACTTCGTTAAAAACATGATTACTGGTGCATCCCAAGCTGACGCAGCTGTACTCGTAGTAGCTGCAAACGACGGTGTAATGCCACAAACCAAAGAACACATGTTCTTATCCATGACTTTAGGTATTAAACAATTAATCATTGCAGTTAACAAAATGGATATGGAAGACTACAGTGAAGACAGATTCAACGAAGTAAAAGATGAAGTTTCCACCTTACTCAAATC
Organism: uncultured Methanobrevibacter sp.; assembly: GCA_900314635.1. GTDB lineage: Archaea > Methanobacteriota > Methanobacteria > Methanobacteriales > Methanobacteriaceae > Methanobrevibacter. The sequence continues at coordinate 30,621 of OMVY01000002.1, read as the reverse complement.
CATTGGAAGAGATCCTAAAACCACTCCTTTCATCCCTCTGTCTGCATTTGAAGGAGACAACATCAAAGAAAAATCCGACAACATGCCATGGTACAAAGGCGACACTCTCATGGACGAGTTAGACAAATTAACCCCTCCTGAAAAACCTGTCGACTTACCATTAAGAATTCCTATTCAAGACGTATACTCCATCACTGGTGTAGGTACCGTACCTGTAGGAAGAGTAGAATGTGGAGTAATGAAACAAGGAGACAATGTTATCTTTGAACCTGCTGGAGTTTCCGGTGAAGTAAAATCCATCGAAATGCACCACGAACAATTCCCTGAAGCTGAACCTGGTGACAACATCGGATTCAACGTAAGAGGTGTAGGTAAGAACGATATCAGAAGAGGAGACGTAGCTGGACACACTGCAGATGCTCCAACCGTAGCAAAACAATTCACCGCACAAGTTGTTGTATTACAACACCCTGGTGTAATCACCGTTGGATACACTCCTGTATTCCACTGTCACACTTCTCAAACTGCATGTACTTTCTTAGACTTAACTTCCAAACTCGACCCTGCAACCGGTCAACCTGAAAAAGAAAAACCTGACTTCATCAGAACTGGTGACGCAGCTATTGTAGAGATCAAACCTACAAAACCAATGGTTATGGAAGAAGCAAGAAAAATCCCACCTATGGGAAGATTCGCTATCAGAGATATGGGTCAAACCGTAGCTGCTGGTTTATGTCTTAAAATTACTGACCAAAAATAAGTTTGATGAATAATATTAATTATTATAATTAGAATCTAATTTTAATTATTTTAATTATTTTTTCATTTTTTATTTTTTCAGTTTTAAATTGTACAATTATTTTAAATAATTAATTTTTTTAATTATTTTTTGAAATCTTAATTTTTAGGTTTTAAATAATTTCTAAGTTTTTAATCTTTAGTATGTTTTAATCCGGATCATGGTCCGGTTTTAGCTTAAAGATTAAAACTGGATTATTTACCTATTATTGGAGGATTAAAATATGAATCAAGCTAGAATTAAGCTTACTGGAACTGATCCTGAAAAACTTAACTATGTCTGTGACCAGTTAAAGAAAATTTCTGAAAGAACTGGTGTAGATATTTCCGGTCCGATTCCATTACCAACTAAAAAATTAGTTGTCCCTACTAGAAAATCTCCTGATGGAGAAGGTAAAGCTACCTGGGAAAAATGGGAACTTCGTATCCACAAACGTTTAGTTGGAATTGGTGCTGACGAAAGAGCTATGAGACAAGTTATGAAAGTTAACGTTCCTGATAATGTAAGTATCGAGATCGAACTTAAAAACTAATCAGTTTATTATTTAAACTTTTATTATAGATTATTGACTTTTTAAACTTTATAAACATGATAAAAATAGTTACTTAGCTATTTTTGTTTATAATTTCTTTATAATTATTTTATATGCCGAGATAGTCTAGTCTGGTAAGGCGCGGGACTTGAAATCCCGTGGGTTAACGCCCTCCTGGGTTCAAATCCCAGTCTCGGCGTTTTTAATTAAAACTTTTTTTCAAATTCGCTATATTAATTCACTTTTTCTCTATTTTTGAATTTTTAGAATTTTCAATTATTTAGGTTTTTTAATTTTTTAATTTTAATTTTTGGATTCTCTAATTTTAGAATTTTACAAAATGAAATAACATTTTTTTAATTAGCTGATTTTCTTTAATTTAATTTTTTAAAAACTTATTTTAATTTAATAAAAAGAGTATTCTATTAATTTAATTGCACCTGTATTCAATTAAATGAATAGTTTCTTCATGATGTATTTTTTGATTGTATGATATCTAGGATAACTTGTTTAGATTCATAAAAATAGTAGTTTTTTAAGTAAAGTATATGAAAAAAATAATTTTTAAAATTTGATTTTGGTAAAAATATTTTTTTTTAAATGATCAAGTAGAAAAAAATTTTATAAAATTAGCACAAATTAAAAATGAAAATAAAATGAGAAGAAAAATAGGGATAAAATTTTAAAATAAAATGAGTGTGGTGTATGAATATTTAATTATTTTGGTTCTGGGTTTCTTTTAGCTGCAATAAATAATATAGCAAGTACGATAATTACTCCAACTATAAATACTAAAGCAAAGCTTGAAGTTCCAGATACAATGTCTGCAATTAAATCCATTTGATGCCTCCTAATTTTAAAAATCTTAATTAATGAAAATTAATAATTAATAATATTTTATTTGATATCATATTTATAATTTAATCTTTTTTAGTAATTATTTTTCTATGATTCCTTATACTGTCAGCGACTCATTTTTCTTAAATAAATTTTAATTCTCCTCTATTGAATCATCTTGTTGATGATTTTATCCGCAAGCACTATCAGTGAGGAGGCTATTATTATTAAAATCCATTCAGTCAATCCAATAGGGCATGTTTTAAAAATATCCTGTAGAAATGGAGTGTAGATTACAATTACCTGCAGGATGAATGATCCAATTATGGATATCCAGAATGTCTTATTGAATTCCTTGGAATTGGATTTATGGTTGAATGCATTGAATAGCTGATATAATACAAATACTGTAAAAGCAACGGTCATTGCTTTTGCACCTGCATTGGCTGTGCCGCTTGCAAGCTCCCAGCAGTAAAGGCCAAGTGTGCCTATTGTCATTATGATTCCTGAGATGATGATTCTTATGAAAGTCTTCTGTCCAATCAATTCCCCTCTTTCAGGACCTCTTTCCATGATGTCATTTTCAGGTCCTTCAAGTCCCAGGGACTGTGCTGGAGGTCCGTCCATGATAATATTGATCCAGAGAAGCTGTATTGGAGTAAAAGGTGTTGGAATAGGTAAGAGTGAACCTGCGGTAATTGTGAGAATCGCGGCTATGTTTGTAGTCAATTGGAATTTAAGGAATCTCTTTAAATTATCATAAATTGTTCTTCCTTCCTTGATTGCTCTGACAATTGTTGCAAAGTTGTCATCCTGGATAATCATGTCTGCAGATTCTTTTGCAACATCTGTTCCGCTTCCCATTGCAACTCCAATGGATGCCTTTTTAAGTGCTGGAGCATCGTTTACTCCATCTCCAGTCATTGAGACGATATTGTCATTGTTCTGCAATGTTTCAACGATTCTTTTCTTCTGTTCAGGATATACTCTTGCATAAACCTTGATATTGTTTGCAATCCTTTTGTATTCCTCTTCATCAAGTTCTTCAAGCTCTTGTCCTGTTAGAGTGAATATGTCTTCTGATTCCAATTCCTCTCGGGATATGATTCCTATTTCCTCAGCAATAGCTAATGCAGTATCCTTATGGTCTCCTGTAATCATGACCACCTGAATGCCTGCGTTTTTACAGTCTCTTACTGCGGAAATGGCTTCTTCTCTTGGAGGATCCATTATTCCCAGAAGGCCTGTGAATGTCAAATCCTTTTCAAAGATTTCTATTTCATCTTGGATGGAATTATCTTCGCTAATCTGGCTGGTCAAGTCAGTGAATGTTTCAAAATCCATCTTCCTGTATCCCAGTCCAAGAACCCTGAGGGCGGAACTGCTCATATCATGAATTTGAGATAGTATCTCATCTTCATCCTCCTTGAGGATGTTTTCAATGCTTCCATTTTTATCGATTGAATTGGACAAGTCCAGAACTATTTCAGGAGCTCCTTTGGTGAAAACATAATAATTTGGCTCTTCATTGTCATCCTTATAAATAACGGTCATTCTTTTTCTTGAGCTGTCCAGAGGAATTTCATCCACTCTTGTCAGCTTATGTTTCTCTTTGATTTCACCATAATCATTTGAGAGTGCAAAACGAAGGGCAGCGCCGTCTGTAGGATCTCCAATAATTTCCTCATTTTCAATAACCGCATTATTGCATGCTCCTGAGATTAAAACAGACATTTCCTTATTGCTTAAACTAGACTCCATTACAGTCATCTTGTTTTTTGTAAGGGTTCCTGTCTTGTCTGTGCAGATAACAGTGCATGAACCTAGAGTCTCTACAGATAAGAGCTTTCTAACAATTGCATTGGATCTGGCCATTTTCTGCATTCCAATAGCCAGGGTGAGTGTTAAAACAGCAGGCAGTCCTTCAGGAATTGCCGCAACTGCCAATGAAACTGCAGTCATGAATGTTTGGACAATGTTCATTCCCTGATAGTAGTCTATGAAGAATACTCCTATACAAACAACAATTGCAATGGCTCCAATCATTTTTCCGAGACGGTCCACCTTTTTGGAAAGAGGGGTTTCCTCTTCCTTTTCCTGAAGGAGTGTGGCGATCTTTCCGATTGAAGTATTCATTCCAACATCGATCACTACAGCAGTTCCTCGTCCTGACACCACATTGGAATCCATGTATACAAGTTTTTCATGAATTTCATCGTCTCTGGAGTACTCTTTTATATTCCCTATTTTTTCATCGAAATTTTCAATATTGGAATATTTGCAGTTCTTTTTAACAGGAAGGGACTCTCCAGTCAGGGAGGATTCATCGATTTTCAAATCATGGCTTTCTATTAAGATCAAATCAGCTGGAACCTTGTTTCCCTCCTCAAGAAGGACAATATCTCCAATGGTAAGTTCTCGAGCATCTACTTTTAAGATTTTATTTTCTCTTTTTACAATGGCGGTTGTGCTGACAAGACTCTTTAGTTTTTCCATGGCTTGCTCTGCCTGATATTCCTGTCTGAATCCTATCACTGAATTGATTGCAACCACGGCGAGAATTGCAGCTGAATCGAGATAATCTCCAATGAAGTAGCTGGCAATTGAGGCTATGATAAGCAGGAAAATCAAAACATCTGTAAACTGGGATAAAAAAAGCTTTAAAGGACTGTCTTGTTTAACTTCCTTTAATTCATTAGGTCCGAAGTTTTTCTGTCTGATTTCAACTTCTTGATTATTTAAACCTTCCACTCGGGTATCATACTTTTCTAAAATTCTATCTATCAAATTTTTTGCTCCTGTTTAAAAAATAAATTCCGTATTTGGTTTAAATAATTATTCTTCGGGGTTTAAGATATTTCAATATTATTTATTTTGCAGTGTATAAATAGTTTATAATTTTGAATTTTCAAATTATTTATTTCGAAGTGATTATAATTTTGAATTTTTAATCATCAACATTTTTTTATTTTTGTATGCCTTATTTTATAATTAATTATATAAATATTTAGCTATTTATGTTCTATTTTTCACAATTTGAGAACAATATTGTCTTTGTTTTATAATTTATTATTAATCTTAGAATATTTTCAATTTTTAAAGCAATATTGTTTTTTTATTTTAAATTAATAAAATTTAATTGGAATGATTAATTTTCACCCTCATAAATATAAAATGAAGCTCTCCCATGGTTTTTCAGTTTCATTTTTTTAAGTTCAATGTTTAAATCTTCATTAAACAATGGCTTTATTATCAATGTGCAATTCAACTCATCCCTTAAGTCCATTATCGCCTTTTGAATTTCAGCTGGAGGGCGGATTGAAAACAGTATGTCTGTATTTTCATACAAGCTCATGCTTGGATTGAATATGTCGTCTTTTACAACATTTTCATTTGATGGATTTATGTCGGTCATGATTACTTCGATATTTTCATTTTCCTGAAGCCTATTTGAAATGCTTTGGAATCTTCCAACACCGATTTCGACAATTTTTGTATTCCTGCCAGTCCTTTTGCTGTTTTCCATTGCAAGGCCAATTATATATTGACTTAAATCATCCCACATCATATCACTGATTATTTCTATTATTAATAATTATATTTATTAGTATTATGATTTAACTGTATTTATGTTAAATTGTTTCTTGTTTACTTATGTTAATTGTTTTTTGTCTGATTTGTTAAGGTGGATTTTATTCTTGTTTATTCGTTAAATATAAATAATAATCTTTTTATATGTATAACTATTTATTTAATAATATTATCTAATTATCTCAATTTTTAAAGTGTTCTTATGTATATTCGCGAAGCTCTTCCAATGGACTTGGGTAAAATCTATAAAATAGAAGTGGAATCTTTTCCATATCCCTACGGCATTGACATCCTCCAGCAGTTGATTAATCTGGGAATAGGATTTCTCGTTGCCGTGGAAGATGAGACAGTTGTAGGTTATATAGTATTCTGGTTAAAAGAAGAAAAAAGAGGCCACATAATATCTCTTGCAGTTGACAAGAAGTACAGAGGTCGCAAAATAGCTACTCAGCTCCTTACAAAAGTAGTGATTATATTCAAAGGTGTTGAGGCCAATAAAATAACATTGGAAGTTCGAGGGGATAATTCTGGAGCTATTGAATTCTATAAGAAATTCGGATTCTTGATTGATAGAAAAGTTCCAAACTACTATGAAGATGGTCAGGAAGCTTATGTCATGTATTTTGACAAGCTGGTGACTAATTGATTGATTTTTTAAAATAGTTTTTCATTGATTTTTTAAATCAGAAACCTGTCTGTTTTTATTTTTTTTTCAAATCAGGACTATCTGTTTTTTTTTCAAATCATACTTGTCTTTTTTTATTTTATGATTTTTGCTTATCTTTTCTTAAATCCAATTTGTATGTTAGATTATTCTCCCTTTTTAAAGCATTTAACTCTTCCTTATAATCAACATACTCCTTTTCATTATCCAATAATGTTTTAACCAGCTCTTCCTTATAAAAATTGACTTTCTTTTGATTGTTCAGGAAATCCTGTAAAGTGTAGGGTTTGGAATTGGTTATATCATCAATTTCCTTCTCTACAAGACCTATTCTGATTTTTAAAATATCCTTGTATTTTTCAAGCTCTTGAAGGTCTTTTGAGCTTAAATCCTGAGGATGCTTCTTTTTATAAGCATCAATCAGATATAATGCGGATTTTAAGGATTCCACTTCCTTGTCCTCATAAGCTTCCTTTGCATTGAAAAATAAGTCTTCTATGTGTTGTGTAGGTTCAAACAATACATCAGGATGGGCTTTTTTAATACATTCCTTGTAATAATGGTTTATGTCAACATAAGGCTTTGGAGCATTTTGCTCCTTTTTATAATTGTCAAGTATTATTGTGACTCTGGCTATTTTTTCCTTAAGTTCAAGATCCTCTTCTGAGAACTCATTATCTATATGCCTTTCTATGGCTCTCATATCGATTTTCGGCTTGTTGACTTTAGTTTTGTTGATTTTTCGCTGGTCTTCAGTCATATTTGAAGACTCTCTTTCCTGCTTTGCAATCTCTTTTTTAATAAGGTCGATGGTTCTTCTGGTCTTTCTTATTTTAAGCTCATACTCATCGATTTTATATTCATAAACTCCGAATTTGATGGAATAATCAGTCTCGATTTCTTTGCATGTGAAATTTAAAAGATGCTCCACTTCAAAAATCTTGCTTGCAAGTGAATTTTGTAAATAAATTATGTTCTGGTTTAAAATGTTTAAACCCCCATTTTTATTGGTTTTCTTATTGATATCTACTTTATCCCTTCTAGTTTTTACCATTTAAATCTATCCAGAGTCTTTTCAATCATCTTCTTTTTCTATTCAGTCGTCTTGGCTGATTGCTAGAGCTTCGATAATTTCTTTGATTGTGTCTTGCTCTAGATCTTCTATTCCTTCTGGATTTTCTAATCCTTCTTATGATGACTGCAATTATGATGATCAATACTATAAATACTGCTATTGGCAGCAAGCCGAGCAATTTGTTGTCATGGAATTTGTAGAATTTGGATTCTCCTTCAAAGTTCATATGGCTTGAATCGGTATCATCCTGGCAAAGCAATGCAAAGTTATAAACAAGGTCGTAATAGCCGATTAAAGCGCCTTCATATTCAATATAATCCGGTGCTTTTCCATGCTCTCTCATATAATCCACGACAATGTCTGCCATATTGTAATAGTCATTGAATGAATAGGAATCCTTTGTCAATATAGAGCTGTTTAATGGATTGTCAGGTGCTTCAAAGTTGCCTGGAACATCCAAGCTGTAGCCTGCAATGTAAGAAGAGCTCATGTATAAGAGCTGGGGTGTAGTGTAGGAGCCATAAGATTCTTCCATATCTCCTCCATAACTTGCAGCTATCTTTTGAGAGTCTTCTGCCAGGTATTTCGGATCTAATTTGTGTGTGACTATTAAATCGCTATCAAATTGCCTATTGGATGTGCTTCCTGTGTTAATTGCATTAATAACGCTATCTGCAATGTATTCATTTATTTCAGAGCTGCTGTATTCCATATTTCCATTATTTGTCTCGTCTGGATAAGCTTGTCCTGGCTGGAGAAGTATCACTCCTGAATCGGTGAGGAATTTTCCAGGCTGTTGAATTGCTGCAAAGCTGGAATCAGACCAATCATCATCATATGAACGTCTTAGGAAGTTTATATTGTTTAAATCAAGACCTCCTGAATTTACATAGATGATTGTCTTGGTGGTTTTTGCAGAATAGTCAGCCAGTATTTTCAAGTTGCCTGCACATGCATATGCAACTGAAACTGCAACATCACAGTCTGCATTCATAGCCCGTGTTCCTTCTCCAGGACTTGAAGCTTCACTATCAACTACAACTGTTATCTGACCATTGGATTTTCGTTCTATGTCGTCCTTGATTTCATATAGCATGTTCATGTCTTCTTCATGTCCTAAAACATCATCGGATGTTAGGAATACTGTAGTTGCACTAGCATGAGAAGCTAAAATAGGACATATTAGTAATAATGCTATAATTGACAGTGCTAGGAATTTCTTCATTTTATCGCTCTGATTATTTTTTTTATTAAAGAATACTTTTTTGCTCTTTATTTAAGCGTGTTTAAATATCTTCTTCTCTTATAATCTATTCTAATTGTTTAATTAGATATCGGTTTCTTCTTCATCTAACACCCATTTGTAGGTGTCCACACGGATATCATTTGTCCAAATCATTGCATGAAGTTCATTTTTCTTCTGAATTTGATTGTACTTGTGTGCTTTTTGATAATCCCTATCAAGGATTTCCCCTCTATCAGCATATCGTTTAAGCAATCCTCTAACAGTTTCCTCATCATTATCCAAAACACTTGTCAGTAAGATGGCTTCCAATTCGGAACCTGCAAGAACTACTTTCTCTTCATTAGTAATTTCTTCCGGGTCCAGTGCCTTGATTGCTCTAATCCTTTCATTTAACTTATCAATCTTTTCTTGAATTTCTTCTCTGGTTCTCATCATTTTATAATCTCCATTTTAAAAATAGAACTTGAATATTATTTTTTTTGAAAATACTTATGTTTTTATTTTTCCATATCCCAATTGATAGGTTTCTTTTTACGCCTTCCCCATTTGGTGTATTTGAAAAATCCTTTATTTCCTTTAGTCATGCCTTCTCTTAAGTCAACACGAGTTTCAGGCAGGGTATCGGGATCCACTTCTATCTTTTCGGCAAAATTGTGTCCGCATCGACTGCAGAATCTGGCTTGTGAATCTGTAACAGGAGCTCCGCATTTCGGACAATAAAGATTCATATTTTCACCTCTATATAATTAATTATAATAATCTAATATAATTTTTTAACAATATATCTTTTATTATTATAATATAATAAAACTATTTGTTTTTAGGGCTTGATTTTATTTTCATGACTTTTCATTTGTTTTTGGTTCTTTTTTGATTTTGGTTTGGTTAGGGTAATCTTGTTTTTTGTTTTAGTTTCTTGAGTTTAGTTCTTGTTTTTCTGGTTTTGCTTTTTAGAGTTTAATTATTTATGTAATTAAATCAAATATATGATTGAATATGGTTTACTTATAAATAATGGTTTCAGGTGATAACATGTCAAATTTCAGCGAAAACAATGATGATGAGTATGCAATGGTTTTTTCATTATCCAGAAAGCCTAACCAGCAAACAGAGCTTTCAAACATAATTGCAGAGACTTATCTTAAAAGTGACCATATCCTTTTAATGAAAAAGTCATTAATCAAGCGAAGCAAGATATCCAATGAAATAATTCCATTTAAGGAGATTGTTGAAATCAATTTAAACAGGTCTTCAAAGTCATCTATTTCATCTTCTGTTGATATTTTTTATACTAAAAACGGATACTCCAAACGTTTCATTTCATTGTCAACTTCAGATATATTCGCAGTAAGATGGTTCTACTCAGCACTTTTGGAAAAACTTGAAGTATTTAATAAAAATCAGGATCTTCATGAAAAAGAGAGTGGGTTTGCAGGAAATGATTTTTATGCTGCAGGAAATGATTCTGATTTGGATAAAGCTCATGAATTGGAAGATTTTGTAAATAAAATGTCAAAACCTGTCTCCAAAGAGGATAAGAGAAAAATAAAAGTGAGTGAAAGGTTTGACAGGTGCTCTAGTGGTGAGTACTAATTTTTCTTTTTTGATTTGGATGTTTCATTGATTAAACTAATTTTTTCAATTCAACCAGGTTCTTTTCAATGAAAGGTGTTGCCTGGGGGCTGGCCAATAGCTTGAATTGTTTTTTATGAGTTTTTTGGTATGATTCTGCCATAATCTCCTGCAAATCGGATATTTCAGAATCAAGAATGAGAGATAATTTATGCCTTTGATCTGGGGTGAGCTTATTAAGGTAGGATTTAACAGGGCCTTTGAATTTTAATACTAGATTGGAATTTCTTCTTATCATACCTTCTAATAGAAATGAAGGGGCTATGGAGAATAGGCCTTCATATTCCTTAACATCTTCAAATGTGATTTTGTCTTCCGCCATTTTTTCACCACTGCATTATTATTCTTTAAAAATTTTTATTTAGAATCAAATAAATATTTTCACAAAAAAATTTTTAATATTGTATAATATTTTTTAAGCAGTTTTCCTTTTCAACTGTTGTCTTAATTATTTAAAAGGTGTTTTGCCCCTTTTTAATACATGCTGTCGTAATTAATAAACTCCTTTTTCATATTTTTATTGTCAACATAGACTCTTTCACGGTATATGCACTTGCCATATTTGTTGTTTCTGTATACTTCAAAAACTGCATAATCCGCTTTTTCGTCTAAATCAACATAATAAGGCACATCCTCTAGATGGTGCTCTCCTATGTACTCGCTGTCATTGTGCAGAACTTTTCCTTTTTTTGAGTAGAAAATCAGATTTGTGACATGGTCTCCATAGCTTTTTTGATTGTATGTGACCTCGTATCCAATATCAGTATATACTTTTGAATCATATTGTGATGAATGATTGTATCTTGTAATGTTCAAATCTTCTATGGTAACTGAATTAGCCATTGATTCAATTACTGCCGGCACGATAATAGTTGCTATGAGAAGTATTGCAATTGCAATTGCAAGTCCTATAATGCAGTACTTTCCAACATCGATGTCATTTTCAGAGCTTGTACTTTTGCTGCTGGATTCATATCTGCCACTGCTGCTTGAATCATATCCTCCAATATGTCCTGAATAATTATTGTAGTCTCTTCCATACATCTTTTCTGCATCGCTTGCTCCGTAGTGGTAGTCAGAATTCTGCATGAAAAAGTCATCATCACCTATCATAAATATCCCCCTGAATCTTGTATAATTCTATTTTTATATAAGTATTTAATTTTTTATATTTGAGTTTTCCAAAAGCGTTACAACAAGTTAATGGAAGTGAGTTGTTGTCAAAAAAATTTTTATTTCACATTAAACCAAAAAATTTAAATACTATGAAAAACATAGTAAAAAATACTGACTAAGAAAAGTAATTATTACTTGTAACAGATAGTCGACTACCATAAACAAACATTACCATGACATAGTTAATTGCGCACACACCAAACCCACGCTTCATTTTAGTGGTTCAAAAGTACCCAAGCTCAATTTAATTAAGATTATTATGTGATAAGAAGATTATAATTGAATTAAATATTGCAACGAGTTTTTATACGAATACACCATTAGGAGGTACTTAATGTCCGATTCTAGCATAGATATTGAAGATTTTTATATGAACTACAATAATGCTATTATGAATAGTTACGAGATGGATGCGATTCAGAAACATTATGACTGTGGCCTTTACCTCATCGCCATGGAGTATTATTTTGAATTGTTCTTAAACCAAATCGTATCTTAAACTGGACTAGCGCTCCAGTAGTTTATCTGGATATGGAATTTTTGACTTTGCTTTCGCTCTGTATCCGGATATGTGAATTTTTTAACATATTATGGATTACTATGAAAATAAACAACAGTATTGAAATAAAAATAAAAATGCACACTGAGAGTCAAAATCATACATCAACACAAGAAAAAATGAGAGAACATACTTTTATATTAAAAAATCAGAAGGAAGAACAGGCATTTGAAGACATGATCGAGAAGCATTTTCTAGAAGAGGATATGCTTAACTCTCTTGTTGAGAAGAGTTTTAATTCTCATTTTGAGGAGCTTTTCCTTGAGGAGAAAAGGTTAAATTCTTATATTGAGAATCTTCTGGAAGATGACATGCATGAAGATCAAGATGAAATCCTTAACTCTCTTATCGAGGAATATCTTTTGAAACAGGATATTCAGGATTCCATTATCGAAGAACAAGCCCTGGAAGCTGAGAGGTTTAACTCTCTAGTTGAAGAGCGTATTCAGGAATATGCTGATCTTTATGATGCTATCGAAGGCTTTGAAGAAGATGACTGTGATTATGGTCCTGATTATAGCGATTATCATTATGAGAATGAAATCGGCATTGATTTAGCATTGTACAGTCCCCAATTCGAATATGATGATTCTGAAGATAGCAGCTGCTGTTTTGAGATTGGCTATTACAATGATGAAAATAGTACTGGAATCTTTGGAGGATATGTTGACATGTACCATCCTGAATTTGTGCCTTCCTTCAGACATATTAATAATTTTTAAATTTTTTAATTTTTTAAATCAATGCGCTATAAAAGCGTTACAACTATATTATGCCGAGGTGAATTGAGATTTGATTTAATGAACGAGTGAAGAATTAAAAAAGATTGTTGACGAGTTATTAAAAAATTTAAAGGTTTAAATCATGAGTAAAATGGATAGAATGAATAGAAAAAGTGTTAAATTCTTATTTGTAAGTCAAAATTCTCCAATAGAATGTGAAGTAATCAGACAGGTTCATGAGGGCATATGCCTATGCAGGCTGCTTGATAAAAGCCCTGATGATGAAGAGGCCCTATTCTGCTGTACCGTTAAAGGTTTGGAAAATTTCATAGGAGCCTTTGTTAAAATCACTGTAGAGCATTCAAAAACAGATGGACCATCAAAATACACTATAACATTAAAAGGTTAGATATAGGGGTGATATGATGATATACAATTGTGGAGATGTGGATTTTCTGCTTCAGAATCTGGATGAGAAAGACCTTGTCTTTTCTCATCACTCCAACAAAAGGAGCGGTCAGAGACTTATAAACAAGGAATTTGTTAAGAATATGCTTTTTAATTTTGATCCGATTGAAATAGTTCCAGGTGATTTTGCCAATGCATTTAAGCTATTTTATCCATCCCAGTTCAATCCAGGAAAAGAGCTTGTTGTTGTAATAGCTGTTAATGAAATAAATGTGGTTGTAAAAAGCTTATGGGAAAACTAGGGGATGGTTTTCCTTAATTTTTAGTTTTATGGGAGAGTTAGGGGGTGACTTTCCCTTATTTGGCTTATGGGAGAATAAAAGGGGGATTTTCCCATAGCCATAATTCCTCCATATTATCAAAATCATAAAATAATAATGAAATCAATAAAATTGTTGAATTATAAAGAATCAGGTGAAATATGAATAATAGTTTAGATACAGTATGCCCTGAATGTGGGTCAATAGAGTTTACACAAGATGAACAAAGAGCTGAACTGGTATGCAATTGCTGCGGTTTGGTTGTTGAGAGCAATTTGATTGATGAAGGTCCTGAATGGAGAGCATTTGATAATGAACAAATGGCTAAAAGAGCAAGGACTGGAGCGCCAATGACCAATAGAAAACATGACGGCGGTTTGACTACAGATATCGATTTCAGAAATGTGGATTCCAATGGAAGAGCTATTTCCTCTGATAAAAGGTCCCAGTGGTATCGTTTGAGAAAATGGCAAAACAGGATTAGGGTCTCAAATGGAATTGAGAGAAATCTAGCTATTGCGCTAAGCGAACTTGATAGAAAATCTTCAAATCTCTCCCTTCCTAAAAGCGTTAGAGAGGAAGCTTCAGTTATTTACAGGAGTGCTGTCAAACAGGATCTCATCCGAGGACGCAGCATAGATTCTGTTGTATCAAGCAGCATTTATGCAGCCTGCAGAAGAGCAAAGGTTCCACGTAGCTTGGAAGAGATTGCAGAGGTTTCAAATGCTTCTAAAAAAGAAATTGGAAGAACCTACAGATTCTTGAACAGGCAATTGAATCTCAAGGTCTCACCTTCATCACCAGCGGATTATATTCCAAGGTTTGCAAGCGCTCTCAATCTATCCGGAGCTGTGGAAAGCAAATCTATTGAGATTGTAAATCAATTCCAGAACACAGGTCTGACTTCAGGCAAGGCTCCAACAGCGATAGCTGCAGCTACTCTATATATCGGCGCAACCTTGCTTGGAGAAAGAAAAACCCAAAGCGAGATTGCCAAAGTTGCAGGTATAACCGAGGTTACCTTGAGAAACAGGTACAAGGAAATATCCGAATCTCTTGCAGTTGGAGTTATTTAATTTGATGGTATAATGACCAAAAAATTTAAATATTATGAATAACATACATTATATTGATGACTTATTTATTTATTTTTTTCACCAATAGTCGTCAACCATAAAACATTGCCAGGGGTCAAATAATGCACACACCAGGCCCGCCCTTGAAAGTCGAACTAATTTTTTTAAAGAGGACCATGATCATTTGATGGAAACTATAACTGAGTGAGATTTGACTTTTTACGATTTTTATATTTGGAGGTAAGTAGCATTCTGAGATAATAAATAGACTATAGGAAAATGATTGTTGAATTAGATTTTTTATAGCGAACATGTTTATTGCAAAGAATACTAAGAAATGTGCTTGGTGCGGTAAGCAGTTTACACCAAGCAGTCCTAATAATAAATACTGCTGTGAACACTGCAAGAGAGAAGGTCGAAGAGAAAAAGGCCGAAATCGTAGAATGAAACATTATTATAAAAAGAAGACATGGAATACCTCGACTGAAGCGCTTACAGTTCTGGGCTCTAAAGGCACAAGCTGCAGCTGCAAAAGAAAAGAGGATTTCCATGAAGAAATGATCTCTATTCGAAAAGAGATGAAAAGGCTTGGAATCGCATGATTCCAGCTATTTATTTTTTTTAATTTGAGTTGAATTTTTCAGGGCTTTTCAAAGCTCTTTTTTTATAGAATTTTTTTTTTTAAAACCGTTACAACTAATTAATGCCTAGACTGAATCAAACTTTTTAGTTTGCTTATGCTGGGCATAAGTTTAGTCGAACTTGGATATATTAGAGATTATTATGAAAGAAGCAGTAATTAAAATAGAAATAAAAGTTGTTGTTGAAAGAGAAGAGTGTGGAAACGGTGGTTTCCACACCGAAGAGAAATCTAGAGATGAAAATGGCGATAAATCCCTGGAAATCGATTTGGTTAAAGTGGCCATTATCGATTTATTTGCAAAAAATGGTCTGTCATTTGATGAAATTGAAGCTGTTTTATACCCTGATTCCAGCTTTGAGGATGTTTTTGGAAGAAGGCTTGATCATTTCAAGCCTCGTTATCCAGCAGCATTCATTGCGGACACCTTCTTTGAAGAGTTTAATGGGCTCTTTGAGGAGGAGTTTCCGAATGAAGACAGGGACTACTATTTTATATGAGCTTTTTTTTAAAAGCTCTTAAATTTTCTTCTTTTTTTTAAGTTTTTACAATTTTTTCTAGATTATTATGTTTTTTATTGTGTTCTTTTTAGACTTTTTATAATGTGTTTTTTTTAGACTTTTTATATCGTGTTCTTTTTTAGATTTTTTCTAAGTTTTTCACTTTTTTTAAATTTTGTGCAAGGTTTTTATTTTTTAGATTTTTCCCATCTTTTCTTTTTGCATTTTTCAATAGTTAATTTAAAATATTTAATTTTTCAAATATATTATTATGATGAAATATTTATGTATTTTTAATTCTGGAATTGGATAAATTTCATTTAAATGCATGATAGAATCATTTAAATTTAATAAAAAACATAAGTATTAAAGATGGATTAAAATAGTTTTAAAATTATTTAATAATCCTTTTTATTAATTATTTGAATTTTTTATAATTTTTTCAAATTAATTATCTGCAAAAATACAATGAGAGAATATTAGAATGGTGATTTAATGGGAAATGAGGCGAAAATAGCTTTGGAAGATGGAACTGTTCTTAAAGGTGAAGCATTCGGTCATGAAACTACGACTGTTGGAGAACTCGCATTTTCAACTGGTATGAGTGGTTACACTGAATCATTAACCGACCCTTCATTTAAAGGACAAATTTTAATGTCCACTTACCCTCTGGAAGGAAACCATGGAGTAAGTGAAGACTGGTATCAATCCAAAACCGTGCAGGTTGAAGGATTTGTTGTAAGGGAAGTCTGTAAAAACGTGTCCCAATTCGGTGCTCAAAAGACTTTGGATGAATTTTTAAAAGAGTTTGAAGTACCTGGAATCAGCGGTGTGGATACAAGGGACCTCACTTTGAGAATTCGTGAGAAAGGTTCAATGAAAAGCGCATTGACTACCGAAGACATTGATGATGACGAGCTTGTGGCAATGGCTAAAAATCAGAAATCAATCATCGATCGGGATCTGGTTCCTCAAGTATCAACCAAGGAACTTGTGACCTATGGTGATTTTGACAAGACTGTGGCTATTATTGACTGCGGTGTTAAAAAGAACATGATTACAAACTATTTAAGCCGAGGAGTAGGCGTTGCATTATTCCCATATGATACTGATTATCAAACAATTTTGGATTATGGTGTGGATGGTTTGATGGTATCATCAGGTCCTGGAAACCCTGAAAGACTTACAAGCACAATCGAAAATGTGGAAAAGCTGGTTGAAAAATTCCCAATTTTCGGAATCTGCCTCGGTCAGCAGGTAATCGCCAAAGCATTTGGAGCAACAACATATAAGATGAAATTTGGTCACAGAGGAGCAAACCAGCCTGTAAAAGATTTGAAAACAGGAAAAGTATTCATTACCGAGCAGAACCATGGTTTCTGTATTGATCCAGACTCATTAAAGGACAGCGATCTTGAATTAACTCAAATAAACTTAAACGACGGCACTCCTGAAGGTTTCACTCATAAGGAACTGCCTCTTCGAACTATTCAGTATCACCCTGAAGCGGGTCCTGGTCCTACCGATACAAATGTCTTATTTGATGAGTTTGTTGAGACCATTAAAAAGTATTAGTTTCTGTGAAAATTAAAGGTATAGTATAAAGATTCATGATTAAAAATTCAAAAAAATTAAAAGTAAACTTAAAATCAAATAAAACTCACTATCAAAATAATGTCATCATTGTGTTTTTAGATTGATTATAATTTATATTTATTGTTTAAGAGATTAAAGAGAGGATATAATGCCTGTTGATAAGGATATTAATAAAGTACTTATAATTGGTTCTGGGCCGATTCAAATCGGTCAGGCTGCAGAGTTCGATTACTCTGGATCTCAAGCCTGCAAATCCCTGAGGGAGGAAGGTTTGGAGACCGTGCTTGTTAACAGTAATCCTGCTACTATTCAAACAGATATAGATATGGCGGATACTGTCTACACAGAACCTTTGACTGCAGAGCTTGTAGCTCAAATCATTGAAAAGGAAAATGTTGATGCGATTCTTCCAACCATGGGAGGACAGACTGGTTTGAACATTGCAACAGAACTTGGAGAAAAAGGACTGCTTAATGGGGTTCGAGTTTTAGGGTCCGATGTCAAAACCATTGCTGATGTGGAAGACAGGGACCTGTTTGCCAATTTCATGGACAGATTGAACGAGCCTATTCCAAAATGTCATGCTGTTGAATCCATTGATGAAGCATTGGAAGCTGTTGAAGATATTGGCTATCCTGTTATCGTCAGACCTGCATTCACCCTTGGAGGTACTGGTGGAGGAATAGCTCACAACAAAGAAGAGCTTATTGAAATTGCAAACCACGGACTCGACATGAGTTTCATTAATCAGGTATTGATAGATGAATCAGTTCTTGGCTGGAAGGAAATAGAATTCGAGGTCATGAGAGATAAAAACGATACCTGTATCATTATTTGTAGTATGGAAAACGTGGACCCTATGGGTGTCCATACAGGAGATAGTATCGTAGTCGCTCCTATTTTAAACCTTCCTGATGATGTATATCAAAGACTTAGAGATGCATCCATCAAAATTATAAGAGCTTTGGGAATTAGAGGCGGATGCAACATTCAATTTGCTTTGAATCCTGAAACCAACGAGTATAAGATTATTGAGGTAAACCCTCGTGTAAGCAGAAGCAGTGCCCTTGCTTCCAAAGCTACAGGTTACCCTATTGCAAAAATCTCATCCAAAATAGCTCTCGGACTTACATTGGATGAAATCCAAAATGACATTACAAAAGAGACTCCTGCTTCTTTTGAGCCTGCTATTGACTATGTGGTTGTAAAAATCCCAAGATGGCCGTTTGACAAATTCAAAGGCGTGAACCGTGAAATCGGCGTTCAGATGAAGGCAACCGGTGAAGTCATGGCTATCGGAAGAACCTATGAGGAGGCAATTCAAAAATCCATTCGCTCATTGGATATCGGCCTTCATGGATTTGAATATGTTGAATATGATGAACATGCTCTTGCAAACCCAACAGATGAAAGATTATTCCAGCTGTACTCAGCATTGAAAGATGGTATGGAAGTGCCTTATCTTGCTGAATTAACTAAAATGGATGAATTCTTCATATACAAAATCAAAAACATAGTTGATTTTGAAGCAACAGTTACAAAAGATGCCTTGGATGACAGGGACTACCTGTTAAAGGCTAAAAAATTAGGTTTCTCAGATTACACTCTTGCTGCTCTCTCAGGAATGGATGAAAGCGATGTCAAGGCATTGCGTGAAAAGTACGAGCTTAAACCATCCTATAAGATGGTAGATACATGCGCTGCTGAGTTTGAAGCCAAGACTCCATATTATTACAGTACCTATGATGCAGGAAACGAAGTAATCAACTCTCAAAACAAGAAGATTCTGATTATAGGTGCAGGTCCAATTAGAATAGGACAAGGTATTGAATTTGATTACTGCTGTGTCCATTCATCCCTTGCTTTAAAAGACCTTGGAATCGAAACCATTCTGGTAAACAACAACCCTGAAACAGTAAGTACTGATTATGATGTTTCCGATCAGTTGTTCTTTGAACCGCTAACCTTTGAGGATATAATGGGAATTATCGAACAGGAGGATATTGAAGGGGTAATCGTGCAATTCGGAGGCCAGACTTCAATCAATCTGTCCGTGCCTCTTGCAAAAGCAGGAGTAAAGATTTTAGGAACTCCATATGAAAGCATTGACAGAGTTGAAGACCGGGAGAGGTTCACTGAAGTATTAAACGAATTGAATATCTACCAGGCTCCATATGGTCTTGCAAACTCATTTGACGAGGCTCGAGAAGCTGCTGAAAGAATTGGATTCCCAGTTCTCGTACGTCCTTCATATGTTATCGGTGGAAGAGCAATGGAAATTGTTTATGATACCGATGAACTTGAGGAATATATGAAGGAAGCGGTAAAGGTTTCTCCTGAACACCCTATTCTTGTAGATAAATTCCTTGAAGATGCTATTGAACTTGATGTTGATCTTCTTTGTGATGGAGAGGATGTTTTCATAGCAGGAATCATGGAGCATATTGAAGAAGCAGGTATCCACTCCGGTGATTCCGCTTGTGTAATACCTCCTCAGACCGTTCCTGAACACTTGCTTGAGGTAATTAGGGAAAACACCAGAAAACTTGCATTGGAACTTGATGTAATAGGATTGATGAACATTCAATATGCTGTCAAACTTGATGAGGAAAAAGTCTACATTATTGAAGCAAACCCAAGGGCATCAAGAACCGTTCCATTTGTAAGCAAAGCTATAGGTGTTCCTCTTGCTAAAGTAGCTACATCTTTGATGATGGGCAAGACATTGAAGGACTTTGGCTTGACTCAGGAAATCAAGATTCACCATGTTGCTGTCAAGGAATCCGTTTTCCCATTCTTGAAGATTCAGGAAGCTGATACAGTCCTTGGACCTGAAATGAAATCCACAGGTGAAAGCATAGGTATTGATGAAAACTTTGGTATGGCTTTCTACAAGTCCCAGTTGTCTGCGGGAATGGATCTGCCTAAAGAAGGTACAATATTCATGAGTGTCAGGGAACAGGACAAGAAGAAAGTTCAGCCAATTGCCGAGAAGGCTCATAGATTAGGCTTTGACATATTAGCTACCAAAGGAACAGCCGACTCAATATTCAAAGTGCCTATTCAAAGAATCAAGAAGGTTTCACAAGGCACACCGAATATTAAGGAAGCAATTTTAAATGGTGAAATAGACTTGATAATCAATACTCCTCATGGAAAACAGGCAAGCGAGGATGGATACATTATCAGACGTCTGGCTATTGAACTGGGCATTCCTTATGTAACCACTCTTGCAGGGGCAAGAGCTGCATTGAATGCTATTGAAGCAGTCAAATCCAATGATATTGGAGTAAAATCATTAAATGAATATGCTGGAGATATTTGAGCATTTTAATGCTCAATTTTTTTATTTTTTTGAATTTATTATTGTTTTATAATTGGGAAGTGTTTTCATGCCATATAAAATTAATAGTGCGATAGTTAAAAAAGATGAAAAAACCGGAAAATATGATTTAATCGATACAGAAGGCAAGTATGGTGTTGAAGAGATATTAATGGTTATTGACAGCGATGATTTGATAACCATGCAATTGTTGATTAATGCCATATTGAACAATGATTTTAAAGCTTGGAAGGAAATTAACTGGGAAGACGGGGATAATATCAAATCTCTATTGATCAAATTAGGTTATGGCAGGGATGATATTATTCAAATGCTTAAGGAAATTTAATTTTTTCTAATTTTAATATTCTCTTTTTAATTTTTTCTAATTTTAATATCTTTAATTTTTTTAAATTTTCTTTTTTAGATTATTTTTTTAACATTTTTTAAAAAATACTCCCTGTTTTTTTAATCGTATTTTAAACAATTTAAATTTTTAATTAGAACAAAATATTTGATGAAAATTATTTTTAAATCAAAACAAGAGTTTATTATCATTTTTTTATTACATGTAACTGCTATTATTTTCATGTAAAAAAAATTAAATTCTTTAAAATATCTTAATTTGTTTTAAATTAGTAAATAATTTTTAAAAATTTAATTATTAAGTTTAAAATTAGATTTTAATAAAATAAAAGATTTTTATTAAATTTTTTAAATCAGTTAAAAAAATGTTTTTTTTTAAAAATTCAGTAAAATCAGTATATTTTTTTTAAAATAGGGTAAATTAATAATTTTAGATAGCAAAATATTTTTTTAAAATATAAAAAAAGAAAAAAGATTTGATGATTAGATTGCATCAATATCTTCTTTGGATAAAAGTTTGATATTCTTTTCTCTTAATATTGGAACGACATCCTTGCAGTTTTCTATTTTCATAACCACAATAGCTTCATCAACTTGTGTGCTTACAAAAGCATATAGGTATTCCACATTGACATTTGCTTCTTCCAGGACTTCCAATACGCTGTTTAATCCATTAGGTTCGTCTTTTACTCCCACCACAATAACATCGGTTTCCTTAACTACGAATTTTCTCTCCTCAAGAGCCTTGATGGCTTTTTCATTATCGGACACGATCAGTCTGAGGATTCCGTATTTGGAACTGTCTGCAATGGAAAGAGCCCTAATATTAATTCCTTTGCTGGAAATGGCATCCACAGCACTTTTTAACTTTCCTTCCTTGTTTTCTAAAAATACTGAAAGTTGTTTCACATTCATGTTTAATCTCCTAATTTATTGAAGCATCTTTTAAATGACTAATTATATTTATTTGTCAAGATTTCTATCATCGATTACTCTTACTGCTTTTCCTTCACTTCTTGGCAAGGATTCAGGTTCCACTAGGCTTACATCCACTTTAATGCCTATTGCACTGTGGATTTTAGCTTCGAGTTCTCTTTGGAGTGTTTCCAGGTTTCTCATCTCATCAGAGAATGTCTCAGGGGAAATTTCAATTTTCACTTCAATTTCATCTAAGATCTTAGGTCTGGTAATATGTATCAAGTAGTTTGCAGTAACTCCATCCACTTGTAGGATAGCAGATTCGATTTGTGAAGGGAAAACCAGAACTCCTTTGACTTTGAGTTTGTCATCGCTTCTTCCAGTGATTCTGTTCATTCTAATTGTGGTTCTTCCACATGGACAGGAGTCATAATTCAAAGATGTGATGTCCTTGGTTCTGAATCTGATAATAGGCATTCCTTCCTTGGTCAAGGTGGTGAGAACCAGTTCTCCAGTTTCTCCTTCAGGGAGGTTCTCAAGAGTGTCCGGGTCAATGATTTCAGCATAGAAGTGGTCGTCTTGAATGTGAAGGCCGTTCTGCTCATCGCATTCTGCAGCAACACCAGGACCCATCATTTCAGTTAAACCGTAAATATTATGGCTTTTTAAACCTAGTTTTGTTTCGATTTCTTTTCTCATTTCTTCAGTCCACATCTCAGCACCGAATATTCCAGCTTTTAAAGGAATATCTTCTGGAGAGTAGCCTGCCTTTTCAAGACTTTCAGCAATATAAAGAGCATATGAAGGGGTACAAGTCAGGATATCGCATTTCAAGTCCATCATCATTTTCATTTGTCTTGCAGTATTTCCTGAAGACATTGGAAGCACCATTGCACCGGTTGTCTTGGCACCATGGTCGATTCCAGGACCTCCTGTAAACAATCCGTATCCGTATGAGTTTTGGATAATGCTGTCTTTGGTTCCACCTGCCATCCAGATGGCTCTTCCGGTACATTCTCCCCAGACATCGATGTCGTGGCGAGTGTATCCTGATACAACAGGAGTTCCTGTGGTTCCGGATGTGGAGTGAAGTTCGATTATCTCATCTTCAGGAACTGCAAACAGTCCAAAAGGATAAGCTGATCTTAAATCATCTTTAGTTGTAAAAGGGATTTTCTTAACATCGTTCAATGTTTTCAAATCATCTGGATGAAATCCCGCATCATCGAATTTCTTTTTATAAAACGGAACCTTTTCATAAACGGTTTTTACTTGTTTTTGAAATAGAGCAAGTTGCAATTCTTCTTTATCTTCTCTACTCATGCATTCAGCTTCTTCATTCCAAATCATATATAATCTCCTTATATGTTTGATAATTAGTTGAATTGTATAATAATTAGAAGTATAATCTTGAAATTTTAGTAGTTTGTTTATAATTTCTTTCTAAAATATAACAATGAATAATATTTTAATTATTACTAACATTATCTTCTTTATTTTTTTTAATTTATATAACTTATGTTAATTTTAATAATAAATCTGCTCTATTTTTTCTTATTTTTTCTAAAAAAATTGGACTGTCTGCTTTAAATTCTTTAAAATGCATATTTTCATACATTCATTATTTTTTTCCATTTAAAATAAAATTTTAAACATATATTTATTAGATATGAAGTATAAATAATTATTGTATTAAAGTATCTTTAATATTATTAGCTATACTTAAATATCGTTCAACTTTATGACTTCATTAATTGGATTTTATGGGGTTAATAATTATTAATTGGTAATTGGCTTTACAGTTATTGGTAATTGGCTTTACAGTTATTGGTAATTTGTCTTCTAGTTATTTGATAATAGTTTGTTCTATTTATTCAGTAATTGTGAGTGCCGGATTAAATTAACAATTATTTATCAATTAGTAATTATTCATTTTTAGTTATATGATTTTAGAGGTTTTTTGATGAATTATTTGATATTATCTCTTGTATTTATTGTTTACTTTGTCATGGTGGCATATGTGGGCTACCTGGCATGGAAAAGTACAAATTCCTCTGAAGACTTCATGGTTGCCGGTCGTAAGACCCACCCTTACATCATGGCTTTGAGCTATGGGGCTACATTTATTTCAACAGCAGCTATTGTTGGTTTTGGAGGTGTTGCAGGTAAATACGGTATGGGAATACTATGGCTTGCATTCCTCAACATTCTAATCGGAATGTTCATAGCCTTTGTCTTCTTCGGTAAAAGAACTCGAAGAATGGGTCTTAATCTTAACACCCTCACATTTCCAGAGTTTTTAGGCCGTAGATTCAATAGTAAGTTCATACAGTATTTCAGTGGACTATTAATATTTCTGGCTATGCCGCTTTATGCATCAGTAGTTCTTATTGGTGCGGCAAGATTCATGGAATCATCATTGCTCATTGATTTCAATATTGCTCTCTTTATCCTGGCAATTGTTATCTGTGCATACGTATTCTTCGGCGGGCTGAAGGGAGTTATGTATACCGATGCATTGCAGGGAACCATCATGTTCTGCGGTATGCTTATTCTTTTAGGATTCATTTACTGGGTTCTCGGAGGAGTTACTGAGGCAAATACAGCATTAACTCAAATGGCTCACCTTTATCCTGCAGATGCGATTGCTGAAGGAGGTACCGGATGGACCAGCTATCCTGCATTTGGAACTCCATTCTGGTGGAATCTCTCAACCACAATGATTCTGGGTGTAGGTATTGGAGCACTTGCTCAGCCTCAACTAGCTGTTCGTTTCATGACCGTTGAATCCGACAAGGAATTAAACAGATCTCTCTTAATTGGAGCTATTTTCATAGCTGTAATGACTGGAACTGCTTATATTGTAGGTTCATTGTCCAATGTTTACTTCTATCAGAATTTCGGCCAGATAGCTATTGACTATGTTGGTGGAAACATGGATTCAATTATTCCGACATTTATTTCAACTGCTCTTCCTGAATGGTTCGTATACATTTTCCTGCTTTCACTTCTTGCAGCTGCAATGTCTACTTTAAGTTCCCAGTACCATACTCAAGGTACAGCACTTGGACATGATATAATTAAAGTTATAAGAAACAGGGGAAAATCTGATGATTATACTCCGGAGGATTATGAAAACATAACTGCTGCTGAAGAGGACAGCGACAATCCTTTGTCCACTACCCAGATAGGTATTCTTGTAGCGGTTGTATTGTCACTTGTGCTTGGTTACGTATTGCCTAGCAGTATTGTTGCACTTGGAACATCTTTGTTCATGGGATTATGTGCGGCTGCTTTCCTGCCGGTTTATGCGGCTGCATTATTCTGGAAGAGATCTACAAAACCTGGAGCTATTGCAGGCATATTGTCTGGTACTTTGACAAGTCTGTTCCTGCTTGTATTCGTATACAAGAAAACTGCAACAGGTCTTGGAATCTGCCAGTTCCTGTTCGGCCAGCCAATGCTTATCAACACAATGCCTTGGTATGCGATGGATGTAATGATAATAGCTATTCCGGTATCCATCATATTCACTATTGTTGTGAGCCTGCTTACCCAGCCGATGGATGAAGAATTTCTGGACAAGGCATTTGAGGGAATTCCTAAGAATAAAAAGGACTAGGTGATATGATGATGGTTTTAGGAATTGAAGACCCTTGGATTTGGGGAGTTTATGTTTTATTGATTGTTTCCACATTAATGTGCGTAGTATATGGTATTATTAATTGGAATGAGGGAGAAGACTAATTTTCTCCTTTTTTATTTTTTTTAATTTTTTAATTTTTATATTTCTATTATTTTCGCTTTTTATTGTTTTTTATCAATTTTATTAATTTTTCCTATTTTTGACTATTTTCAACACTTTCGATTTTAATAGATTTTCAAATTTTAAATATTGTTCAATTTTTTTTAAGAATTTTTATTTATTATATATGTATTTTATTCCTAAATGGAGGTATTGGTAATTATTTTTTTACTGTACATAATGTTTATAATATTTAATTAATATACTAATATTATAAGTGAATATTGTTTTTAAAAGTAATGATTTTTTTATAAATCATTCATTTTAAAAATTATAAAAACTTATTATAAGTATAGGGGGATACAGAATAGAGAATAATAATTTAAACCAAAAAATATGTAATTTCACACAAGAGGAAATAACTTTTATTTTAAAATCCGGAATCAGACTTGAGATTATAAATCTGCTTTATAAGTCTCCTTTGAGAATAAGACGTATTAATGCAATAAGCAAGTTTTCATATTCTGCCATAGTCAACCATTTGAAAAAATTAGTGGATTATGGTTTTGTAGAGAAAAATGGCTTGGAGTTTGGATTAAGTGAAGATTTTAAAGCTAAATTTGAAAAATTTTTAAATCTAAACAGTTCCTTGAACTTTATTGAAGAGAATAAAAACTTTTTAAATGCCCATAAAATCTTTAATATCGATTCTTCTGCTTTAAGTGATATTTCTCCATTATGTGATATGGAACTAATTGTCAGTGATAATGATGATATTTTCAAAGTAAGATGTTTGATTAATGACTTTATTCGCGAATCCAAATCAGTAAAATCTATTTTTCCATATTTCCCACAAAAATGCGGGGAAATACTCAATCATTGGATAGGCAATGAGGCTGATGTGAAGTTAATCCTTTCAAAATCTGTTTGCAAATCTTTAAAGGATTTCATATGCGAATATGATTTTGATGGGGCAATAGGTGACTTTTCATTGGATGTGAAAACAGCGGATCCCTTCATGGACGTGCTGCTTGTCATATCTGATAAAGGTGTTTTGCTTGGCTTTTATAAAAACGATGGTGACTTTGATAGCAATGAGGTATTATTCTCACGAAACAGTAGGGCCATCGAATGGGCAGGGAAAGTATTTGCAACATATGAGGAGTCATGTGGTGAATATATCTGCCTGGATGAATTTCTGAAGAAGAATAATGATATAAAAGGTGATTGAATGGCTGCTTATGATGATTTTGCTTTTTTTAGATACATTGTATCTTCAAATATCCGAACCACCATATTATTTTCTTTAAATGAGGGTTCCAAAAGTTTGGATGGCCTTAAAAGCGATGTGGATTTGGATTCTAGAAATATGTTGAGAGTTATCAGACATCTCATTGATCAGGATTTAATCTCTAAAACAGGCAAGGAATACTCTCTTACTAATTCTGGAAGATTAATTGCATTAAATCTTATGAGTTTTCTGGATGTGTCAAGTTAGTTCTTGTGTTTTTTTATCGTTAGGAGTAATTGATAAATTTATAATTTTTTTGAAATTTTTGAAAATCAAATACAAATATTAATAAATGAAAAACTACATAATTAAAATTATGTAGTAGAATGCAATCATATTGTTTTTCTGTTTAACAATAAACTGCACTGCTATAAAATAAAAAGGAAGTAATAAAAATGATTAGTGTTATCGGTGGAACTGGTCCTCAGGGATTAGGTATAGCAAAACGTTTAGCTATTGCAGGCGAAGACGTTATCGTAGGTTCTCGTAAGGAAGAAAAAGCTTTAGAAAAAGTTGCAGAAGTCAAAGAAGAACTTAAAGATTATGACTTAAATATCCAAGGTATGGCTAATGAAGATGCTGCTGCAGCAGGAGACATCTTAATCATGACTGTCCCTCTTCAAGCACAATCCGCTACTTTGAAAACCATCAAGCCATTTGTAGAAGGTAAAATCTTCTTGGATGCTACCGTACCTCTTGAAACTGCAATTGGCGGAAAAGTATCTACCTTGATGAAGCTTTCTCAAGGATCTGCAGCTCAAAGAACTGCTTACCTCTTAGAAGGAACTGGTGCAAAAGTTATCGCAGCATTCAACAACATTTCCAACAGTCAATTGTTAGATATTCCTAACCCAATCGACTGTGACTGTATTATTGCTGGTGATGATCAGGAAGCAAAAGACACTGCAAAAGCAATCATTGAAAAAATCCCAGATATTCGTGTAATTGATGCTGGTAAACTCGAAAAATCCCAGCTCATCGAAGCTGTAACTCCATTGCTCATTGGATTAAACATTAAATACAAATCCCCATATGGAGGTTTCAGAATAACTGGTATTCCAAAATTAGATGAATAATTTTGGCATTTGTGTTTAATAAGTAAAAATTTATGTGGGTATTTTTTACCCATATTTTTTTAATATTATAGTTAATATTATGTACTTATTGGAAATTCAGAAAGATTTATTTAATGTATTTGAGGTGAGGATATGATTATTGTAATTGCAAAAGCCAATGCCAAAGATGATGATGCCAAAGCTAAAATCATTGAGTTTTCCAGGGATTTGATAGAAAATTCAAGAGCTGAGGAAGGAAACATTGACTACAATTTATATGAAAACACAATCGATGGAACATTAACTTTTGTGGAACAATGGGAAGCGCCTGAGATTCTGAAAAAACACATGGCTCAGGAACACTTCATCAACTTTGGAAAAAACATTGCAGACTTGGTTGATGGTGAATTAGCTATTGATGTATTCAATGCAGATCAAATTGCATTATGATCCTAATTTTACAATTTTTTACTTTTTTTAATTTTTAAGTCGTTGTCTTTTTTTATTTTTAATTATTATTTTTTAATTTTTAGCATTCTCTATCTTATTTATTTAAAATTATTTCTGGTGATTGTTTTTTTTTCCTTTACCTTTTTGGAAATATTTATAAATTCTTTTCAATATATGATATACTAATAGAAAAATAATTTAAAGGAGTTCTTTTTATGAGACTTGTTAAGGAGTTTATTGGCAAAGAAGTATTAAGTGCGGATGTTGAAATTCTGGGAAAGGTTTCAGATATTGACTGGGATTTTGATTCCAACCAAATCGAATCACTTATCGTATCCGGTTCCGGAATTCAAAATACATTGAAGATTTCAAATGGTGAATTGGTGATTCCATTCGACACAGTTGATAAAATAGGCGATAAGGTAGTACTCAAAAGCGCATTTGCTGAAGATGATGGATTGTCAAACATCGAAAAAGAAATCCAGGACTTAAAAAATCAATTGTAATTACTTGATTTATTTAATTTTAAAAATTATTTTAATATTTTAAATTAATTTTAATTCATTATTGTGATACAATGGCAACAAAAGAATATTTAATTCAAATATTAAAGGAAAACAAGGTATTTGAAGAAGGGGAGTTTACCCTTGCTTCCGGCAAGAAAAGCAGTTATTATGTCAATATGAAAAAGGCGATTACAGAACCTCTGATTTTATCAACAATTGCAGAGCTAATCAGTGAGCGAATAGATGATTCAACTCAAAAAATAGCAGGCCCTGCCCTTGGTGCAGTTCCAATAGCTACTGCAGTTTCACTTGAGTCTCGAAAGCCTCTTTTAATGATTAGAAAAGAGAAAAAAGGTTATGGAACATCAAAGCTCATTGAAGGCGAGCTTAATGAAGGAGATAATGTAATTCTTGTTGAAGATGTGACTACAACTGGAGGTTCACTCTTAAAAGCAATAAATGCCATACGTGATAATGGAGGCATAGTTCAAAAAGCTTTTGTTGTAGTTGATCGTGAAGAAGGTGCAATGGAGACCTTCGCAAATGAAGGAATTGAACTTGAACCATTAATTTCCGTAAGCGAATTTTTTGAATAATTGATTCAATTTCAATTATTATTTTTTCTATTTTTTTATTTTTTTTTAATTTTAGTTCAAAATATTTTTTTATTTTTTTTCAGAACTCAATATCCTTTTTATATAACGCAATTTTTTTCATATTCAATTGGCTATTTTTTATCTAAAAATTTATAATTTTATTATTTTTGAGCATGCTTTTTGATATGGCCTAGTTCGCCGATAATAATGCCCATGCCCATTTCAACAGCATTTGGTGAGCCCGGCATTGAGAAGACAAGTGTTTTTTTATAAATTCCAGCAGCTGCTCTTGATAAAAGTGATCCTGCTCCCAGTTCTTCATATGACTTTGCTCTGAAAATTTCTCCAAATCCCGGAATTTCCTTATCAAAAAGAGGACTTAGTGTTTCGATGGTTATGTCCCTCTCTTCAAGGCCGGTTCCTCCAGTTGTGAAAATTGCATCCGCTCCTTTTTCAATCATGTCTTCAATGGTATCTAAAAGTTTTTGAGCATCATCTGGGATTATTTCATAATAATCTGCATCATATTTTTCGCTTACCTGATTTATGATGTATTGTCCGGATAAGTCCTTTTCCTTTCCATCAATATCTTTGGATAATGAGTCGCTTAGTGTTATGATTCCGCATGATACTTTAATCGGGAGTTTCTTCTTGTGCAATTCCATTGTCTCGCTTTTCATTTCATTACCTTCCTTTTACTAAAACTAATCTATTAAATTTAATATCTAAATTAAATTTATTCTTCAATATTTTTAAATATATCTTGAATCATTTCATTTTTTTAACCATGCTGATTGTGACATGTTTCTTGTTATGATGTTTTCTTGTTATTATGATTTGTTTTCATAGTTATTGTTATTTTTTGATTTTTACTGCAGAATTTTCTATTAGAATAAAATAAGGGACTGTATCAAACTTGAGTGATTTTAAAAAATAGTATTTTTTGTTAAAACTTTTTTTTCTTCGTTAAATTGTTTATTTTTTGAAAATAAGGATAGA
>OMVY01000028.1 GCA_900314635.1 uncultured Methanobrevibacter sp. | reverse complement strand
TCTATCCTTATTTTCAAAAAATAAACAATTTAACGAAGAAAAAAAGTTTTAACAAAAAAATACTATTTTTTAAAATCACTCAAGTTTGATACAGTCCCATTAGGGGGTGATTTGAGATAAAATATAAACTTTGAAATTAATGTTAAATCACAAAGTTTTTTTTATAAAGAATAATCAGTTTAATGCATGGAATTCATTAGGATTCCATGCATCTTCTAAAATATCTTTTATTTCATCATAAGACATTTCTCTATATATTCTTGCTTTATCTTGAGGAACTTTTTTACGTTCCAAAGCAGGACTATGAAATTTTAAGCCTAATCTAACACAGATATTATGACTACGTATATTCTTTCGGAATTTACGAACTCCTTGATCAGTCCAATTAGGATTAATCCAATAATCCTTATTAGTTTGTCCAGATTTAAACTTATGAGGACTATAATTATCAAAAGTGCTGTCTAAAGGCCTATATCGGCAATCAGTAATTTGAACTCCCCATTCATAGCATTTAAGTCTTTTTTCTTCCATTTCTTCATAATCAATATTATAATTATAAATCATAAAAACTGAAATGTCTTTAGCTGCAAATCCTGCATCTGTAAGAATATCTAATTGTTTTTTAATTAGTGGAGCTTCATTTATAGAATGATCCCAAGCAATTCTAATATTTTTAAAACCAGCATCATAAAGCATTTTTGCTAAATGAGGGTTTTTTCTTAAAATTCTTCCATCTAAACCGCTTTGAGACTCAACATAAGTTATTTTTTTCTCTTTTTTTAATTCAATAAGTTCATTTAAAATATCTTCGATATAATAATTGGCTAAAAGATTATTGTCATAAAAAATTAATCGCTTTTTGATAATTTCATCTTTAATAGTTTTTTTGCATAACCATTCTGGTTCTATAATGTAAGTTCCACAGAAACCACATTTGCGAATACATCCTCGTGTTGTGTGTAAAATTTGATAATCAACATCTACTAAATCGTATGCGGGGATTAATTTTTCAGCCCCAGGAATAATTCCTAAAATTACATCATCACAGCCGGTATATTCTTTACAATGGTCCGGCAATAAGGATGCATAGACTCCACCAACTAAAATAGGAGCATCCTTAAATTTTGATTTATAATGTGATACGGCATCTTTTACATACTTGGACCAATAAGTAAAAATAGAAGTTACACATATTAAATCGGGTACAAATTCATCTTTTTCTTCAATTAATGTAGTTTGAGCATCTTGATGTTCATAACGTATTAATTTTACTTCTATAGATTTTGATCTTAAATAGCTAGCAATCTTTAATAATCCGATTGGAAGAAAATTAGAATGGTTACGGCTTTTAGCAGGAATGGGAAAGTTAGGTTCTACTAACAAAACCTTCTTCACATCTTTTGTAATCCAATCTTCAAAATTCATAATCACCAAGCCTCTTACTATTATGCCAAATATATAATTAATTTCATGATGATCTTATAAAAAGTTTTCTAAAGAGAGCTTTTGAAAAGTAATAAAGAACAAATAAAAAAGATCATTTAAATTTACTAATAAATTTTTCAGAATTGTCCCAATAAATGATTTATAAAAGAAAAAATCACTAAAAAAATAATTTACCAATTTTTTTATTCACCATGTTGGAACAAAGAATTTTATATTCTTATAGTTAAAATAGATTAATCTTCTTGGTTAACAATGTTTTCAAGATATTTCCCTAATTTTTGAACAATTCCAACTACTAAAGCATTACCCATCATGAAGTATCGTCTTCGCTCAGTCATAGCTGGGGATTCCACATTTGTCCAATTGTCCGGAAACATTTGAATCCTTTCAGCTTCTACTGGAGTTATGGTTCTTAACTCTCCTGTTTGAACATCCTTGATTATGTGGCTGCTTCTATTCATAGTTGATTCGCTGGTAAGCATTGTTCTAGCAGGTCTGTCCAGATAATCTGGAAATGCAATATTTCCTTCTGTGAAAAAGTATTTTTCACCATTAGGCTTGGTTCTCTCAATCCTTTTGGAACCTTTCAAATATTTCATTTTTTCTAGCTTTTCATCTTTCAAGAAGTATTTCTCGTCAACTTCTCCTTTTTCAATAATACTTCCTAAAGTAGTAATCTCATCGCAGTCAGGTTCTGTTTTAAAAGTGTAGATATTGCCTTTGTGCATTAAACCGGCATTCAAGAATGAAAAACTGAAGTTGTCGCTTAAATCAACAAGATCTTCAAATTCCTTTTTAGATATGCTTGTTTGATTAAATTCATCGCTGGTTTTCAAATTATTTCCTGATAAATTTGTTTGTGATGAAGTATTTGCTTTAATTGGAAAATTCTGAGCAAAAATTCCTTGATTATATATTAAATCTTCAAATGGGACTTTATCCATCTTTTTATAATAATTAGTTGATTTGTGATAAGCAAAAATAAATACTCTTCGTCTTCTTTGAGGGAATCCATATTCTGCTGCATTGATTACTCTCCATTCTACAGAATAGCCATTGTCTAATAGTGTTCTAAGCATTACTCCAAAGTCTCTGCCTCTTTGAAAAGATGGGGATTTAAGCAGTCTGTCCACATTTTCCAATAATACAAAAGGAGGTCGTTTTTCTTCTAAAACTTCAGCAATCTGCCACCAGAGAACTCCTTTCTTACCTTCAATTCCTTTTTCATTGGATAATGAACGAGCAACTGAATAGTCCTGGCATGGAAAACCTCCTACAAGAAGAGTGTGATTTGGAATTTTGGTTTTGTCAACAGCAGCAATGTCCTCATTCACATGGTTTTCACTTTCTCCGAATCGTTCCACATAGCAATCATAAGCTGCCTGGGTTTTAGTGCTTGGCTCCCATTGATTAGCCCAAACGAAGTCCCAGGTGTCATCTTCGTGGACCACGCCATCTTCTAAAGTGACATGGTTGAATCCGCAGCGGAAACCTCCAACTCCTGCAAATAGTTCTACTACTGTTTTTTCCATAAAAATTCCTCGATATTATAATATTAATTTCATAATCTATTTAAAATTTTGCAGATTATAATTTCAAAATTCTCATTTTTCTTGATTTAATTTTTGTTTTTATATAAAATACTTTATATGGTAGCATTTGAAAAGTAATATTATCACATAGTTAACTATCCATGAAAAATTAATTTTGGGGGAAATTAATGAAGTTTAAAACCATAATAGAATTGCTTGAATATACTGAAAATATCAAGGGAAAAACCTTTAAGGATATAGATAGCGAACATCTTCTTGATAATACAACTGATCTGATGAGAAATAAAGGGATTCTGGGTCATGTTGTGGAAAGCGGGTTCTATAAGTATCCAATCAACAGTAATCCGCAGGCTGATTTTGATGAAATTGGCGTAGAACTCAAGGTAACTGGATATAAGAAATCTAAAAAAGGAGTATTAAGCGCCAAAGAAAGGGTATCCTTAAGCAAAATAGATTATCATGGAATAGTTAACGAAGAGTATGATTTCAGCAAGTTGATTTCTAAAAACAAGAAAATCCTGTTTATATGGTATGAATATGAAAAGGAAAAAGATATTGGCGATTTCCTGATAACCGATTATCAATTGTATGACATGGGTCAGGATGAAGATATTATCAGAAACGATTTTTATTTGATTAAACAGAAGGTATGTGATGGATTAGCTCATGAATTATCCGAAGGGGATACATCTTATCTTGGAGCTTGCACCAAAGCAAGAACATCAAAAGATAGAACATCACAACCTTATTCATCTATTATGGCCAAGCCCAGGGCTTATTCATTGAAGAATTCATATATGACTGGTATTTTAAGAAGCATTGGGCATGCTTTATCAAATGAAGATGTTAATGGATTGCCTGTAAGACATGATGGTGCTGAAGTTGATGGACTTACAAGTTCCCATCTCAGTGAATCTATTCATAATTATAAAACTGTTGAAGATTATGTTTATGATAAGATCAAGGATTATATAGGCATGACACAATTGGATATTCTGCAAGTGATTACCGGAAAAACCTATGAAGACAAGATACCTAAGAACATTAATAAGATGATTACAGATGCTCTCATTGGAAAAGATAAGGAATTGCCTGAAAAAGATGATCTGTTTGCAAAAACTAATTTTATTATAAAAAATCTGCCTCTTACTAAAAGAGGGAAGGCTAGAGAGCGAATGGCATTTAGAAATCTAAGGCTTAGTGAATTTGAAGAGGAGTGGGATGATTCCGACTGGAAGGCCTATTTTGAGGAGGTCACTTTGCTTGTAATTCTTTGGAGAGAGCCTGATTCAAGCTGTAGAAATGGATACAGGGTTTTGGATGGAGTTAAAAAGATAAGTTTCGATGATGACGATTTAAGATCTTTTGAAATTAGCTATTTGATGGTTAGAGAGACTATTTTAAATCAGGATACAAGTTTACTGCCAACTCCAAATAGTTTTGACGGGCAGTATCTTGTAGTTGCTCCTAAGGGACAGAAAGGCGATGACGCTTATGTTAATTTCTTTAAAAAAGATACAACCAAGGTTACTTTCATGTTGACCAAGGAATTCCTAAATGAAAAATTAGCTTAAAAAAATTAATAATTAAAAAAATAAAATTAAAAAATATTTAAAAACCCTTCCAAAGGCATGCCTAGGCTTTTGGTTGTGAATGGATTTATTGCAACCTCGTTGTAGTCATCACCGGTCTGCTTTAGCATTCCTGCAAGATCTTCTGTGAATATTGCAATGCATGAGACATTAGCTCCGGCTTCTTCCATCCTCTCCTTGCTTGTAAATAATGGAATTGCTTTTCCTGCCGGTCCGTTTATTGCAATAGTTTTAAACCTGAATGGCTCCTCTGATTCTATAGTGTCTCCGACTTTTGCATTTTCTATGTTGTCAAAGATGCTTGAAGTCACTTCAATAGGCATGAAAAGCTGGGACTCCTTTAAAATATTAAAAATGGAACTTTAACAAAACCGGAATCCCTTAGATTAATGATTGTTTCCTTTACTATTTTTGGAGTTTTTTTCCTAGTTAATTCTTTAAAAACTTGCTTCGGAACTATGATTTCATTAAAAGCCTTTTTTAAAATAGAAGTTTCTCCTATTGTTAGAAAGCAGATTAAAAAATCAGCATCATAAAAAATTATTTTATCAATCAAATTATCTCTCCTTTACAAAAATAAGAATTTAATCGAAGAAATAATCTTCCTTTAAGTCATAAACCATATCTGACCTAAAATTATTATTTAAAATTTCATTTTTTAGTCCAGTGGAAATTTTTCCTTTAGAATAAATCTTTTCAACAAGAGGAATCAAATGTCCTACTGCATAATATTGCTTATTTTCATCTGAAGATTCATATAACTCCAAATCATAACCTAATCTAAGAGCATGGCCTTTAACACCATATTTAAATCTTTCAAAATCATTGAAACTAATATCTTTTTCACGTCTTAAACGGCACAACATATTTTTATGACTAATGGCAAACCACTGTTCACATTTAATAATTTCCTTTATGGACCATTTATCATTCACATTTTCTCTTTTAAACTCTTGTAAAGCAGTTATCGGCATCAAAAGGCTAGATGCAAAATTATTTGCTTCTTTTTCGACTTCATCATTATCATCATCAGCACAAAAGAACTGGTTATTGGAATCATCGTATAATAAATGGTATATTTCATGTGCCAATGTAAAATTCTGTCTGCCCTTGGAGTGAATTGAATTAATTACAACAACATAATCTCCATCATTTTTAGAACAAGCCCCACTTATATCCTGATCCATTTTCATCCAGATAATTGTTAGATTCCTTATTTTTTCTAAAGCTATGGAAAAAATATCTATGGGGCTGTAATCATCAATACCCCATTGCCTTCTTAGAGACAATGCCAAATCATTAGTTTCGTGATATTCTAACATATTAATCCTCGTCTAATTCTCTTAATATTTTTATATAATTCATGGTTTCATTGATTTGTGCAATTATGTTTAAATCTATCTTTTTATTCTTACGAAATGTTATATTGGAAGGATCATACTTATCTGATTCACCTAAAATATATTCCTCTGAACAATTAAACAATGAACATAATTCTTCTATTAAATCCATGCTAATTGTTCTTTTTCCAAGCTCAATTTTAGATAGGTTGCTTTGATCAATTTCTAAAAAGTCAGCTACTTGCTTTTGAGTATATTTATGTTCTTCCCTTAGAGTTTTAATACGCTCGCCTTGTAGATTATTCATAGTTTTTCCCCAATTTTTAAGTAATTATATTATGACCTTAAAAATATATAAAGTTTTGTAATGAAATAGGTCATAATACAAAAATACAAATAACTGCATTTATAGAAAATATAAACTTAAATTACTCCATTTAAATTTTAAAAAAATTACAATAATTGAAAATATATAAAAAATAATGATAATTAAATAACCATTGATGGAATAAATCCTTTATATAGTTTTAATAAATAATTAGTAATACGATTAATTAAATCATATTATTCTAATCTGCTATTGAAAATATTAATTGTAAAATCAATTAAAACCTGCTCAATGAAAATGTGAATATGCTCAATGGAAAATTGATTATATTGATAATAATAGCCCGTAACCAATAAATTAAAAATCAGTTGGAATCCCTTTATATAGTTTTAAAGAATAATTTAAAATACAACTAATTTAATCATATTATTCTAATCTATTATTGAAAATATTAATTGTAAAATCAATTAAAACCTGCTCAATGAAAATGTGAATATGCTCAATGGAAAATTGACTATATTGATAATAACGGCCAGCAATTAATAAATTAAAAAATAGTTGGAATCCCATTATATGGCTTTAAAGAATAATTTAAATACAACTATATACTTTTACCGAACTACTTTTTGTAAATTTGGTGAACTACTTTTTTAGTTTTTACTTAACTACTTTTTTTTTTTAAAATATGATGAATTGTATTTCAAAATTTTATATTGTAATTCTTCTAAAACAAGATAAAAATCTATGTTAAAATATAATCATTCCCAGTTTTTCCTTCAACTCGTCATTTTCATATGCAATGATGCTGTTTTCTTTTTCAAGCTTGACTATCTTATCTAAGTACTCATCAAGCTTGTCAGAGTATGCTTTCTCTATGCCCTTCCAATAATTGATATCCCGCTTAATCTCAGTATCCTGTTTTTTATCAAGCAGTCCCTTTAATTCAATGATCCTTTCTTTCATCATTTCATTATCGGATTTTTCTTTTTCTATTCTTTCATTCAATGATTTTATAAGCAAATTTTTGACTCTAATTTCTTCTTCATAATCATTTATTTTCATCATTACTTCTTCTTCAATCATAATCATGCCTCCAATAATATGTTAGATTATGATATCATTTCTAAAAATGATTATATATAAATATTTTTAAAAAATAAGAATTAAATGGGGGTTAAATTCAAAATAAACTATGTATAACTATTTATAAAAAAATAGCAGTTTTATATGTATAATTATTCATAAAAATTCCAGTTATGAATAACTATCTAATTTTTGGACACTTGTTTATAAATGGCTGTCCGATTTTTTGGACACTTGTTTATAAATGGCTAGCAAACCCTAATTTTGAAAAATTATATAAGAAACCTTGAAAATATTTATAAATAACAAGGTGAATCTTATGAAAATTAGACAATGTCCTCACTGCCTTAAAGAAGTGAAAATGCTTTTGTCTAGAAAGTTAAATCTTCAGGGGATGGTTTCATGAGTGATGAGAGAGGAAAGATAAACCTCGGCGATTATTCAGACTATGTCAGAATAGTCTTCAACTCCCGCATAGACAAGTGGGAGCTCAACATGCTTGAAGATGGAAAGCATGTCCTTAGAAAGCATTTTTTTGATAAAAGAGAGGCTGAGATGCAGGCGCTTCACTACCTGGGTCAGATAGGAGTCTTAAACAGCGGCAATCTTTCAAAGGAAAAAGAGAAAAGCACAATATCCCGCCACAGCGGAATATACTACAGCGATGCAAAAAACATGTGGGGAGTCAAGGTCAAGGGATACAGAGGCTCCAGACTGCTTGGATATTATAGAAGCGAAGAGGAAGCCATCCAGGCCAAAGAGGATTACATGGCTGAAAAATCAGCCAAGCAGAAGGCAATGAGGAATGAAAGGAATATAAAAACAGAAGCATTAATATCATTCAGCGAAAGGGCAGGCCTCTGGGTAGTGCGTGTTCCTAGAAGAAGAGGAGGATACAAGCTGCTTGACTACTACGACTCAGAGGAAGAAGCCGTTGAGGCAAAGGACGCTTATTTCAGAGAGCTCGAATCAGATGGTAGTGAATCTTAAACTGGTTTTAATATTATTACAAATGTGCAGTTCGTTTGTGAAAATGTGTTCTGGTTTTAATATTATTACAAGTGTGCAGCCAGTTTATGGAAATGTGTTCTGGGTTTTAATATTATTACAAGTGTGTAGTTCGTTTGTGAAAATGTGTTCTGGGTTTTAATATTATTACAATTGTGCAGCCAGTTTATGGAAATGTGTTCTGGTTTTAATATTATCGCAAGTCTGCAGCCGGCTTGTGAAAATGTGTTTTTTAGCATGCATGAGCGTCAAAAATTTTATTAAGCAAAAATATTTTGTAAATCTGATTTTTAAAATATATTAACAGATATCTTACTATAAAGTGATTAAATGTATTATATAATCAAAGACAACTTGGAAAAAACAGAAAAGGCTTCAATAGCTAATTCCAATAAGCAATTCGTAGCCGTCCTCTCATATGGGCAGTGGGAGGATGAGAAAGACTCATTTGATATGGGAATAGACATGGAGCCTCTTGCAGGAGAGATCCTATCAAGCGAAGCCAGGGTGAACTATGACTCAATTACAGGTACCTTTTCTATTCCAGACAGGTCTGACTTTGAAAAGGAATACATTAAATTTGCATTCGCACTTGACGAGAAGGGAATAGTTTTCATTGACGACTACGGCCATGTTGAAGTCATCATCACTAAAATCAGCTCCAAAAAGCAGAGGCGGCCATCCCTTGAGAGATTCCTATACGATTTTTTAAATTATATAATCAAGGATGATCTTAAACTCCTCAAAAGCTATGAGCTGGAACTTGACAATATGGAGATTGCAATCCTTAATGAAGACTCAGCACTCACATCAGAGAGGGTCTATGAAATCAGAAGCGACATAAGGGATTTGAGAAACCACTACGAAGAGCTTATCGACATCGCCCAGGTATTTGAAGCCAATGAAAACAAGTTCTTCTTGCAAGACAATCTGAGATACTTCAATATCTATTTGAACAGGCTTGACAGATTATATGAAACCGCATCATCTATTCGCGATTATACAATGCAGATTAGGGATTTGTATAAGATGCACCTGGACATCAAGCAAAACAATATAATAACTATTTTAACAATAGTAACAACCATATTCATGCCGTTGACCCTTATTGTGGGATGGTATGGTATGAACTTCAAGTACATGCCTGAATTGGAGTATGCATGGGCATATCCAACGGTTTTTCTAGTTTCTTTAATGATTTTAGTTGTGGGAATATTATACTTTAAAAGGAAAAAATGGTTGTAAAAATAAAAAGACCAATGGAGAATATTCCGGATTTTTCCTAAAAAACATAATGTTGAAAAAATTAGTATTCTATAAAAAACTATTTCCTTTATTTTTTAAAAATAGTATTCTATAAAAAACTATTTCCTTTATTTTTTAAAAATAGTATATTCTATAAAAAACTATTTCCTTTATTTTTTAAAAATAGTATTCTATAAAAAACTATTTCCTTTATTTTTTAAAAATAGTATTCTATAAAAAACTATTTTCTAGTCAGTGGATAGAAATTTCCAGCTGAAAAAAGGTATAAACATAGGATTATTATAGATTTTTTAAAGAATTTTCAATCATGACAATGAAAAGGTGTGGAAAATGAAAAATGATTTATTGGACTTGACATTGAAACGAAGATCAATAAGAAATTATCTTGATGAGGATATTGATGATGAAGTGATTGGGGAAATATTGAATGTCGCATTGACTGCTCCATCATCCTGGGGAGGCCATCCTGTTCATTTCATTGTTGTAAAAGACAAGGAAATGATAAGAAAAATAGCCCATTGCAAGGCTATGGGTGCTGCGCCATTGATGAGAGCCAATGCATGCATAGTTGTAATGGCGGATACCTCAAGTTGCGAGCTGTGGATAGAGGATGCCTCTGTTGCATCATCATACATACTTCTTGCCGCCGAGCAATTCGACATAGGAGCCTGCTGGATTCATATAAGAAATCGTGCAGGTCAAATCAAGACCGCTGATGAGGAAATCAGGGATCTGTTGAATGTTCCGGATAATTTCAGAGTATTGAATTGCGTGGCATTAGGCAAGAAGGGAGAATCCAAACCGGGATATTTGAAGGAAGATTTGTCATTGGAAAACATTCATTATGAAAAATACTAGTTGAATTATTAAATTAATTTCTTGCATTTAGACAATTGATTATTATTTTAGCTATTAATGAAAAATTTGCTAATGCATTATGATTAGCATAAATTTTTTTTTAAATTGTATACTGATAATTCTTGGTAATTTATTTCAAACCTTTAAGGTCTTTTTTTTATTTAAAAATATGTTCTGTGATTAAATTTTATCATTATTGGGATTGAATGGCATTTTTTATAAATAGAATTTTCAGATAAGTATTCCTCATTATAATATGACTGCTAGTAAAATATAGTGGCTAATATTTTTGTTTTCAGTTGAGTGAAAAAATCCTGCTTACTTAATATATTTTTTTAGTTAAATGAAAATTAGAAATCAGTCCAATTGGAATGTCCAGGATAACTTATGGAGCAAAATAAATATTTGCCAATTGGACAATTATATAAGTTATCAACATATATGGTAATAAATTGTACAGGAGCTTAAAAATCATATGCTCCTATAAGGATAAATTCCTTTTTCCTCGAATTCCAATTCCAACCATCTTTTAAGTATGGGCTCACAAATTTCATATGATCCATTATTTAAACGTATTAATCCCTGATTTTGAAGATTGTTCAAAGAATTGCTTAATGATCCGGTACTTATTTCTAATTTATTTGCGATTTCTATTCTTCGCAGCGGTTTTTCAAGCAATATTATAACTATTGTTTGTTCTCTAAATGATAATCTCGCCCATATGTTTATCAAATGAGAACTTATAGCCTGTATTTTCTTATCAAAATATTTTTTTATCGCATCATCATCCAATTCTTCATTGACAGGCAGCAATGATGCGAATATATTAACATATGCAGGTATTCCGGAAGTGCATTTATAAAATCTATCAAAACCATCATCTGTAAATAGGATATAAGGTGTTTTTTCATATAAATAATTCATGACAGTTTCTTTTTCAAATGGATTGATGTTTATTGAAATCATCCTTCCGCCAAATGCTCCGTTTTGGCTTGCAATTTCGGATATTAATTTGTCTTGCAGGCTCATTGACCCTGAAAATATGTATGCTGTGTTTCTTTGGTTTTGAATATGGCTTCTAATTTTCCATAAGAAAGATTCCTTGTAGTTATTCAGTTCTTTGATAATTTGGAATTCATCAATGAAAATTAAAACTCCTTTAATCTTTTTCATATTTTTTGCATATATTTCTTCAGGTAAGTCTAATACAAAATCCATGAGTTTTTCTTCATTTGTTTCTGTTGAAAAAACTGGTACAGGTATTTTATCAAGTTTTACAAATTCCTTGATTTTGAAATCATTGGATTTGAAATATTTTTCTATTTTTTTATCTAATGTGTTCAATCCTTTGCTTTTTGATTCGATCATTAACTCTTTGAAGAAATGTTCCATTAATCCAACTATGCTCATCTGATTTTTTTGATAGCATTTGGATTTTGAAAAATCCATATACACGACTAGATATTCATCATCCAGTTCTCTTTTTAGTTTTTTAAGAAAAACGGTCTTTCCTACGCCTCTTATACCTGTTAATAATAAATCAGGAGCATGGCCCTGGCTAGTTGATTGTAATATGTTTTTGAGATTTATTAATTCTCCTTTTCTGTTGTAAAATTCTTCATCAGTTAAATTTTGATTATTTCCCCATGGCAAATCTGTCATTGACTAACCTCCAGAATGGTATTAAAATTGTAATGTGTTTGATATGTATTATAAATTGTAATGTGTTTGATATGTATTATAAATTTTAGTATGTATTATAAATTGCAATATGTTTGTTATGTATTATAAATTTTAGTATGTATTATGTATTATAAATTTTAGTATGTATTATAAATTGTAATATGTTTGTTATGTATTATAAATTTTAGTATGTATTATAAATTGTAATATGTTTGTTATGTAATTGGAAGCTCATTATATATTATAAAATGTCATATGTTTTATAAGCACTAGAATTTAAATAATATTATAAGAAAAATGGTATGGCATATTGATTTAATTTAGTAACGCATAATAAGAACAGTATGTTGGAAATGCAGTCAAAAATTTAAGCATATAATAATCATTATGTAAAAAAGAAAAAATGAATAAGAAAAAAAGAGTATTTATTTTAGAAACTAATTTAAGTCTTAATTTATTTTTAAAATCTCGTCTAAATCAAGTCTAGGAGAGTCATATTCATTGATATGCTATTCGGATTCGTGTCCAAGTGCAATTCCCATGACAATATCCTCATCCTCTGGAATTGGGAGATTGTCTCTTAAGATGTAAGGATATTTGATAAGCTCATATGCAGGGATGGAATCTATTCCCAACTCAGTAGCTGCAAGCATCAGGCTCATTCCAAAACCGCCTAAGTCATAAAGGGAATATCCGGTATAGTCTTTAGGAAGTGCAAGGTAAACAATAGCAGGGGAGTTGAAGA
This sequence comes from uncultured Methanobrevibacter sp., assembly GCA_900314635.1. GTDB lineage: Archaea > Methanobacteriota > Methanobacteria > Methanobacteriales > Methanobacteriaceae > Methanobrevibacter. The sequence continues at coordinate 9,354 of OMVY01000028.1, read as the reverse complement.
GGATGTGCTGCACGTGGTTGAAGTTTTCTAAATCCTCGTCGTCATCGAATTTGCCAATTGCGTCCATGAAGTCAGCCATGTTCTTCTGGCCTCTTTCGGAGAAGTTGGTCCTGTGGCCCGGATTCATGTCTGCTGAACCTTTGATTTTCTTGTCGTTTTCTGCAATCCATGCTTCACGAATGCTTTCCAGTGTTTCACCGGTTGCAATGTATACGTTCCAAGGCTGGGAATTTTCCCATGATGGAGACATTGCAGCAATTTCAACTATTTTTTTCAATGTTTCTTCAGGTATTTCATCCTTTTTAAAGTCTCTTGAAGAGTGTCTTTTTTTCATTACTTCTAAAAATTCCATTATAACACCTATAACTATATTAAACTCTAATTGATTTAAATTAAAAAGTTATAATGGACTTACTGGTTAGTTTGAACTTACTATAAGGATGGTTTTGCTTTAGTTTTGGACTACTGGAATTTTGAATGTGATTTATAGAGATTTAATAGTTTTTTTTAAGAATTTAAAATATTTTACAAGTAGGATACCATCTCATCAAGGCTTACGTTTTTAAAGTGTAGCCCAACAGGCTTTGATTCATCAGAAGGATATCCAAGTGGAAGCAGAGCGACTGAAACCAGATTCTCAGGCAAGTCAAAGAGCTCATCCAGTTTTATCTTGTCATATCCTCTAACCCAGAGTGATCCGATTCCAAGGTCCCATGCTTCAAGCATCATCTGGGTGATAGCGATGGATGCGTCTACAATTCCAGAGTCATGTCCGTCGATAGCTTTCCAGGATACATCCTTATCATAGCAGATTAGAAGAATTACAGGAGCTTCAAAACAATATGGTGTAAATGCCCTTATCTTTTCAAGTCCTTCCTCGCTTTTGATTACAAAAACACGCTGAGGCTGGTAATTGTTTGCAGATGGAGCGATTTGTCCTGCCTTTAATATCTTTTCCAATTTCTCGTCTTCAATTTCTCTTGTGTCATATTTTCTAACTGAATATCTTTCACTAGCAAGAGTAAGAAAATCTTTCATATAATCACCTGATTAATAATTATTTTTATTAACTATTTAATTTTTTATATACAATATCTAATTCTAAATTATTTCCAGAATTTATTTATTTGCTATTTTTCTAATATGTGTAATTAGGGGGTCTAATTTTAAATAATCCTTTGAATTTATTTATTTGCTATTTTTCTAATATGCGGAATCAACCAGAATGCGAGGATTGACAAGAGACAGGATATTGCCACAGCTGGAGGATAATAGAAATGCCCCACAAGCATTCCAATCAGCACGATTATTATTGTAGAAGCAAAATGCCTGTTGTCAAGTGCGATAATGAGAGCCACATTTCCAGGATTTGCTCTTCTAAGTGCCCATGTTGTAAAGATGGACAGGATTGCAACTGCTATGAAGTCAAGCCCGTATAAAAACTGGGGAACGAATGAATTGAAGTTTTCAGCTAGAAATGTGGATAGATATGGTATTAAGGATAAAACCCACATTGTCGCTCCTATAAGCCACATGATCTTGCCGTCGATCCTATGGACAAGAGCGAAGAGATTGTTGTTGAAGTTCCAATAGTTAAAAATGACAATGAAGCTGATTGCATATGCTAGAAATTCAATTTTATGTTCAAAGAGCCCCTCCCATGTGCCGGCCCCTGCCATTGTGATTTCCAATACGATAATGGTCAGTATGATGGCTACGATTGCATCAAACAGCGCTTCAAACCTTTCACTGTCTTCTATTCCGGATTCGCCAAGCATTGCCAGAACAAACCAGCAGGCTGTGGCAAGCAGGCATGAAATATAAATTCCATAGATGTAGACGGTAAGTGACAATGCAAATCCAATTAGAATAATAATCATGGGGACATGCCTTTTTAAGCTTTTCAAATCAATTTTTTGAAGCTCTTTATTGTATGGATTGGCCTTTTTTACCAGATAAGTGGCTATGTTGTATAATATGTTGGATGTTAGAAATATCAATCCGAACATTATCTGGGCTGGAAGAGCTTCAGGATATAAAGCGACCCATGTGGAAAAGTATGGAAGAAGTGAGAATACAAAGAGCAGCACAGCATATACGAAAACAATGCGGTTGTCGATTTCGTCCACCATTTGGAAGAGGTTGTGGTCATTGTGCCATGTATTGAAAATGACTACAAAGCATATGAAGTATGTTAAGTAGCCTATGTTCAAGTTCAAGACGGCAGACATGGTTGGTGCTGCAGGCTGGGATAGTTTTAAAACAAGAACTGTGATGATGATCGCCAGAATGGCATCCATGAATGTTTCAAATCTGTTGGTTTTCATGATTAAATATATTGTGGGTATTATATAAAATACTATCCAGTGAAGTAAAAGATGAATCCATTCACATTAAACAGAATGATCTTGAAAAAAAGTAAGTTGATTGAATGGATTCAATCATCCATCCCTATCAATCTTTTTAAAGGCTAAAGGATATACGGCAAGCATTATGAATGTGAATAAAGAATACTTGATGCAATCAACCAATTCGGTTTTGCCTGCAAGTTTCGGAATCAGGACAAAAAGCAATATGAACAATACGATTGCCCCTAAAATTCTGACTATCGCATCACGTCTGCTTTTAGGGTTTTCAAAGTTAACGTATTTCTCCTCGATAAGAAAACCTAATGAAATACCTGCAGCCAATGCCACATACTTAATATAACTTATTGTAGGACAGAACACGATTCCCACTAAAGACAGTGCAACAATCCCCAAATAGAGATATTTCCTATATTCAATCTTATCATAAATGCGGGACAATGCTAATATTATCACCAAGGCAATGATGAAACCTGCAATAGTGTCTGTCGGAAAGTGAACGCCTAATCCTACCCTTGAAATCGCAACAATCAAAACTCCAATCAATCCAAGTGCAATATATGGATTATTCCTGATGTATATTGGAATGGCTAGAAACAGGTTGGTTGCCATCATCGAATGACCGCTTGGAAATGAATATCCCTGAATCTTAAAGTCCAAAGGATTTTGATCGGGCACATTGGCATAAATACACTTGACCTTATCCACAACGGCATATGGCCTTAAGCGTGCGACAGTCATCTTGACAAACTCGCAGCACACGCCGGCCGCACCCAAGGAGAGCAATGTGAATTTACCCCAATCCTTATTGTATGCCAAATAAATCAGAATGAATAACAATGCAAGAACATTCTTGGAAACGACATTCGCTATAATTTCAAAAAACCCTAATACGAAACTCGGAAGGGAACTCTGCAGGAATAGTATCAGTTGAACCTCCCATGGAAAATAAAAAACTGTTTCAATCATATTATTAAATTTATTTTATTTTTATAAAAATATTACTGAAAAAAGAAGATATCATCAATAGGCAGGCATTTATTCTTTTTTAAAACCATCCATTTGGATAAATGCTCCGATAAATGAAAACATGACCTGAAGTTGGAAAAACAGAATTTAGCAGTATACAAGTTTTCCTAACAAATCAGGTCTTATTTGATTTGAATTTCCATATAAAAACTTTTTGATAGAATTAAAATAAGGTTGTTTGTGTTCAATGTAGCTAGGTTCATTAACCTCTTTCACAACATCACCAATCAGCAAAGGCAAGTCAGGATTATTCTTCTGATTCTTTTGACCAGTTTATATTGGCATTGGCATAACACACTTTAAATTATCTACTACTTTTAGTGAAATCTGTCCATACTATGCGAACAAAATGATTAAAAAGTAAAGAAATTTTCTGCTACTTTTTGTTCAAGCTTGTTTCATAATTAAAGAAGCAACCCAGTTTCATCAGTTGACAACCAAATCAATCACTTCATTCATTTGAAGTTGAAATTCATTCTTCATTTTATTATAGTACTTCATTTATTTGAAGTAATATTTTCTACTACATTTAAATGAAGTACTTCAAATTGTTAAAGTATATATTTTATAAAAAATATAGTTCCCTAACCTCTTTTACTACATCACCATGACATATATTAACTAATTGATCATTATTTAATCTGAATCCTTTTTCAATGACGCCAAGTTGCTTGAATCCTAACTTTTCGTATATTGTCGTCAGGTAAGTTATCTTCAATAACAGCATTGAACTGGAGAATTAGAAAATCTCTAAAAATCATCATTTAATTAATTTTTTTGCAAATCAATATGACTGTTCATTAACTACTTTTACTAAATCGCCATCATTAAATCATCAATTCAGAAAGGCGAATCTGGATTGTGCAAATTTGGTTCTTTTTAAACAGCTTCATTTGATTTGGCAAATGCTCTTTAAATTTCCAAAAATAAAAAATAAAATATGCATTTATATTTTTTTTAATTTGTATGATGATAATTTTCTCTATTTTTTACATTTTTTATTATTATATAATTTAAAATTTTATTATTTTAAATTGTATAATGATAATTTTTCATAATTTTTATATTTTTTATCAGTATATGATTTAAAAAGTAAAGTATTTATTTGATGAAAAACAAATTACTTATCATTATGATAATCCGTGAAATCTATTTGAAAAAAATTCGCAAATTCATTGATGAAGAAGAGATAAAAGTTATCACAGGCCTTAGAAGATCCGGCAAAACCTATTTTTTAAAACAGATAATAAATGAGCTTAAGCAAATTGGAGTTAGTGACAGAAATATAATATATCTTCCTTTGGAATCAGCAAGATATGATAATATTAAAACACATGAAGACTTGAATGAACTGGTCTTTAAAGAAGCGGAAAACATCGAAGGGAAAATCTACTTGTTCTTTGATGAAATTCAGCTTGTTCCTGACTGGCAGAAAAGCATCAATGCTTACAGGATTGATTTGGATGCTGATATTTACATAACCGGGTCAAATTCACAGATTTTATCTGGAGAGCTTGCAACACTTCTCTCAGGAAGATATGTTAAAATAGAAATCTTTCCTTTTTCCTTCAATGAAGTTTTGGATTATCATAAAATGAAAGGCGAAGAGATAACTGCAAATGATGAGATGAGAATATTCAATGAATACATGAAATACGGAGGACTTCCAAGAACTCTGAATTTCGATGAAGAGGAAAAAATCGATTATCTCAATGATATTTTTTCAACAATTGTATTAAAGGACATCATCTCAAGAAACAACATCAGGGATGTAGTATTTTTAGAGAGGCTGATTAAATTTATGATAGTGAATACTGGCGGGAATTTTTCAATAAATTCCATTAGAAATTTTTTAAAGCATGAAGGCATTTCAGTTTCAACAAATACAATCAGCAATTATCTAAGACAAATTGAGGATGCTTATATATTGATTAAATCCAGAAGAGAGGAAATCAAAACCAAAAAGATCTTCACTACAAATGAAAAGTACTACTGCATCGATTCAGGATTTTATGAAATCCAAACAGGATTCAATAAGTCAAGAGGCAGAATTTTAGAAAACATTGTTTTTCTGGAGCTTATAAGAAGAAATTACAAAATCACCATTGGAAATATTGACGGCCTTGAAGTTGATTTTGTTTGTCAAAAATCTGATAAGACGATATATGTCCAGGTATCTGAAAGCATACTCGATGAAACTACAAGAAACAGAGAGTTTAAAAGTTTGGAAAAAATCAATGACAACTATCTTAAGTACGTATTGACACTCGACAATTGGGATTATTCAAGAAATGGGATAATCCACATGAATGTAATCGACTTTTTAAAGGATGAAAATATATAAATTCGGGATATTGATTTGATTAATTATTTTTTGGGGTTTTGTTTTCAGTTAAGTGATAATTTTTGGTTTTTTTGGGGTTTTGTTTTCAGTTGAGTGAAAATTAATTAATATGTATTATAAATTGTAATATGTTTTGTATGTATTGTGTTTTTTTATATGTATTATAAATTGTAATATGTTTTGTATGTATTGTGTTTTTAATATAAATTATAAGAAAAATAGAATTGGAAATGCAGTCAAAAATTTAATGAATATTGGAAAAATCATTTTGTAAAAAAATGAAAAAATGATTAAGAGAAAATCTCTATCATTATAATTGATTTGCAGGGGTCATACTCTATTTAAATTTATTTCAAGCTGCTGATGAAGTCGTTTGATATTGGGAATGTGATTGTGTAATCCTCTTCGCAACCTTCCTTGATTAGTTCGAAATCCAGAGAGCCTGTTATGTATGAGATTATGTTCAAGTCCTTCCTGTTTGGATTGTCCAGGTCTCCATATTCGTTCCTTATCCTTAAAATGCCATTGTTCTTCTCTCTTCTCAGCGTGATTGAAACATTTGTATACTTCTTCTCCATGATGTCATAGCTCAGCACATTGAAGAGGAATTCATAAATCATAATTCCAAGATATGCCATTGTTCCAATATCCACCTTGAAGTCCTCGAGATCAAGCACATACTTCAAGTTGAGATAGCTGTGGCTGTAGAGATATGGAAGCAGCTCTTCAATATAATCCTTCAAGCTCATATTCAAGAGATTGAAGTTATTTTCCCTTGAGAAGCCTATATGTCGATGTATCAACAATAGAACATTGATGATAAGTTGGATATCCTGAAGTATGTCTTTCTTTAAACAGCCCTTTTCCAATTTGCTGTCCATTATTTTAATGAATAAATCAAGCAAATCCATGATGAAGCTGTATGAGTTTTCCTGCAGCTGTTCCTCGGAATTGCTCATGGCAATCAGCTTGGAATTTATATCCAGCACTTCATTCAATAATGCATCCATGTCTCTAAGGCTGTCCTTGAGCTCCTTTTCATAATAGAATCTGGAACTGTTGTCCTTTATTGGTCTTATTGATCAGCATGGTTTTGATTTTAGTTTCTCCAAAACGAAATAAGTAATTTTAAATTCATGTGTTTTAACACATGATTTTTTTCTTTTTTTTTAATTGCGGTAGTTTGCCAAAATAATGATTTTTAAATATTTTTTAGTGGTTTTTTGTATGGTGTGGTATATTTTAACCCTATTTTTATATGCTATGGCAAGGGGTTTGATTATTATTTAAATTCCCATAATTTTATTTCTTCAATACGTTTGAATTCTTCATCAAAGCTTACCACATAATCCAGATAACAATCTTCATATATCACAACCTGACAGCAGTCAGTAAATCCAAGTCTGAACTTTTCTCTATTATATTTTTCAAATATTGCGAAGACATTATCATTATACATTTCTATATTTGATTCATCGATTATTGTAAGATTATCTTTCATATAGTTGTATGCAAGCCTTACAAGATCAATATCTTTGGTTTTCTGGCCCAGCACAGTTATTACTTCAGATAGGATTCCATTTGATATACAGCAGTCGTTTTTCAACACATCTATGTTTTCAACTGCTCTTTGATGAAGGGAATCGTTTTTTCTAAAAATCGCAATCAAGAATGAGGAGTCAAGCAGGATCATCATTTGTACAGGCTCCTTTTAGGTTCAATTGTGTTTTTCATTTGTAGAGGCTCCTTTTAAGTTCAACTGCATCTCTGGAATCATCATCTTCAATAATTCCCAATACATCTTCCAGACATACTTTTTTTCTAGGCCTGATTACAATGTCATTGTCTTCATTGATATACCAGTCAATTACAGTATCTTCAATGTCTAAATCCTCCATCTTATTTCGTATGGCCTTGGGTATGGCTAATTGGTAGTTCTTGTATAATCTTGTGCTTGCAATAATGTTTTTCATAAAATTCAGACTCCTTAAAAGTAATGGTTAATATTATATTTTCAGATAATATAAATTTATCTGAAAAATTTAAACTTAAAATGATTGCTTTATAATTAAATTGAAAAAATATGTAAGATTTTATAACTAAATTTTTCTCTGTTACATATTTAAAAAAAAGAAGAAGAAATTAAAAAAATTTAAAAAATGTTATTTATTTTATTTGAACTTGGCAGTAGCAGCTATCTCCTTTAATTCATCAAGGTCATTGCCTCTTACAATAACCATCTCATCTCCTGATGTAAACAGGAATCCTTCGGAGACCTTGCATACAGCATAGTCATAAGTATTGCTTGAAGGCAACTCGTATATATACAATCCATTCTCTTCTTTTATCTTGCTGGAGCCGTTGAAGAGCTTGTCCATTGCATCTTCATAGTCTGTGTAGTTGTCTTCGGAGAATATGACATGTTCTATGCACAAGTCAATGCTTTCATCCTCCCACATTGTGTGGGTCTTTTTAGGATCGCTGGCAACTTCGTTTATGGAAGATGAAAGGCTGCTTCCTGATGATATGTGAAATACGGTTCCAGCAGGTATGACTGTCTGTTTTGTGAAATCTGCATTGGCAGGAACTTCTAGTGTGAAATTGCCGAAGTCCTCTTCTTCAAGAGTTGCGGCACTTACAGCTAGCATTCCAAACATTATTGTTATTATAGCTATTGCGAATATCTTTTTATTCATTTGTTTTCCTCCCTTTTAATACAATCGATTAAAAGATATTATTATTTTTATTGTATTGTATATTTAAACATTGTTAAATATGATTAGTTAAATAATTTAACTTAAAAATAGTGAATTGTTTTTAAATCATGCTTATGAATTCAAACTTGAACCACTTAAGTAAGCATTCGAAATATTACGGTTATTATGCTCTGGATGTATCTTTTTATTAATTTGCTTGCCCAGAAAATCGTATTTTCTTATATAATTTTAAATTATTCTGCATAGGCTCTTTTAGATTTTTAAAAATAAGTAAAATTAGGGGATGAAATTCATGAATGGTTTTATATGGTAATTTAAAACAAATTTATATAAAGGTTTAAATATGGTTTATGCAAATTATTTAATTGTAAGGTGTAGGAGGTAAAAACTTCAATTGAAGTTCAGCCCCTCTAAGCTTTGTCTCCACGGGAGGCGACATTATTTCGGCATTGGGGTTCTTCAATCTTCAAATACTTTTTTTTATAGTTTTATTTGTGATTAATTTTATAAATTCATCATTTTCTTTTTTTAAAAAATGTATTTTTTAAATACATCAGACAATCCAGTGTCTTGATATATCATTTCATTTACATGCTGAATTTGTGATTGTTCCGCATTTGTAAAAGCATAATTGACCTTCTCTTCTTGTCTTGAACTTTCTTCAATGAAAGCATAATAATCCAGAAAATCAGGACGAATCACATAGATGTCATAGGGATATTTTTTAAATGCATCAATCATATCCATATCTTCTAAGGGGCTTGATATTAGAATAAAAACTTTTTCTTCTGTTTTGGATCTCAGCAGATTAATATTTTCCAAAGGCAGTTTGATGTCTTCCTTATCATATAAATGTCCTTTGCGGCTTAATTTATTTCTCATTTTTATGCATTCGGAT
>OMVY01000035.1 GCA_900314635.1 uncultured Methanobrevibacter sp. | reverse complement strand
CTTTTGTGATTATTTCTTCCAGATTAATTTTTGATTTTCCTGACATAATATACTTTTTGTCAGTCATCTATAATAAAAGTTTGGTAAACTACTATAATATCTTAAATCTTATAGGCATTGATTAAAATGATCTCTTCAAAGAAGAACTTCTCTGACTTTGCAACTTCTGCAATAAATCCGAGATGGTCAAGCTTCACTAAAGTCTGTTCTGTATTTGATAATGAGGACTGAATTATCTGGACACATCCGCCTTCATTTAAATGATTTTTCACTTCATTTAAGAAACGGTCTATGATTTTCCTACCATCTGAGCCACCGTCAAATGCATAATTCAAGTCGGAGTCAATAATGTCTTCTTCTTCGGTAGGCAGATATGGGGTATTAAACAGAATTACATCAAACTTCTTATCTTTTACAGGTTCGAACAAATCTCCGAACTCCAATTTGATTTTATCGATGTTATTCATTTCAAAATTCTTTTCTGCAAGTTCCAAGGCGTTGTAATTGATATCAGTGGCTGTAATGTCGTCTGTTAATCTGCTTGCATACATTGAGACAAGTCCTGAACCTGTGCCTATTTCCAAAACGCTCTGGCCTTCTTTGATATCCAGGTTTTCAGCAAGGAGGAAAGTGTCATCTGAAGGTATGTATACAAGGTCATTAGTTTCTATTTCAAAAGGTCCGGCTTTCATTTTAATCAGTTACGTGAATAATTTTTTTTAAATCAATTAATAAAAGTTAATAAAATCAATAAATCCAAAATCTGTTTTTAAATGTTTTCATATCAGTTGATGATTATCTGATAAAAATCATTTCACATCATTTTTAAGCAGTAGAGCTATTTTCATGATTTCTTCTGGAGACAAAGTTATGGTACGCTTTAGCAGAAGCTCCTTTAACTCCTCATTATTGTCTTCCAAATCGATGATCAAAGACTTCAATTCTTTTTTGTCCTTAAATCCAATTTGATTTCTGGAATCTATCAAGGCATTTCGAGCTTTCTTGTTTCTGTGCTGGAAAAGGGCTTTTACGACTTTTGAATAGATCTTGAAATCTTCTGCACTAGTTCCATCTTTTTTCGGAGTAAGCTTTACAACTGCTGAGTCCACTTTAGGACTTGGAATGAAGGATTCTTTTGAAACATGGGTTAGAAAATCAACTTTAGCTTTGAAATAAAGCATTGCGGAAAGCCTTGAATATTCCTTTGTTCCTACCTTTCCGTTCATTCTCTCTGCAAATTCCTTCTGATACATTAAAACAGCAAGATCAAAATCATGGTTTAAAAATTTGAATGTGATTGGAGAGGAGATTTGGTAAGGCAGATTGGACACTATCTTATTGAAAGGAGGAAAATCCACTTTCACAGCATCTCCATTTATCAATTCAACATTATCTATGCCTTCATTTTCAAGCCTTTCGCTTAATATATTAAAAATAGCTGTGTCCTGCTCGATGGCTATTACTTTTCTAGCTTCTTCTGCAAGTTTGATGGTGAGGGTGCCTATTCCTGGCCCTATTTCTAAAACAGTATCATTTTTTGTCAAATCGGCATATTTTATGATTTTTTTTCTTTTGAAATCATCTATAAGGTAATTCTGTCCAAGATTTTTATTTAATCGTATTCCATTGTCTTGTAAGATCTTTTTTGTTTCTTTTGCAAGTGAAATATTTGCTTGTGCCAACCAATCACCTTATTAAAAATAAATAGATTTTTTAAAACAGATAAAAAGAATAAATAAATTAATTATTTATTCTTTGTTTAATTTTGTATTTTTTCAGGTTTGACCTTTTTAGTATTTTCTTAAGTAAACTTTTTTTAATTTTTTTCAGTCTCAAGACATATTTTTAGGTTTTCAATTATTTTGGATATGATACCTAATTTCCTTTTTTAGGATTCCTTCTACCCTTGCCGCCTCGATTTCTATTGTTTTTATTTTTATTGCTGTAACGTTTCTTGCGGTTTGAAGGGTGTCTTGATGGAACTTGGGTGAAGAGATAATATTTCTTCTTGCCTCTTTTAACCTGTGTGGTGTCAAGTTCAAGAATTACTCTTTTTGCAAGAAGTTCAACAGGATCTCCAAGCAAAGGAACTCTTGTTTTCAAATCATCAAAGCTTTTGAACGGCTCTTTTTCACGTTCTTCAAGAATCATGTTCATGTGTTTCTTTCCGATTCCAGGAATCAATTCAAGCTTATGCAGTTTGATGCTGAGGGGGTCGATTTCATTGAAGAATTTTACATACTCATCTTCTTTTCCTTGGATGATGTCCTTGATTGCATATTCCAGCTCGATTCTGCTTGTAGCAGTTAATTTTTCAAAGTCAAGCAGTCCTTTCACTCTGTTTACCTTGTCTCTTTTTCCAGGGCCGATATAGACTTTGTCATGTATCTCCAAGTCTATTCCGTCTTTTGGAGTTACTTCTATAAGTGTGAACTTGTCCACCCCTATGGTTTGTGCTATCGGCATACCTCGTGTTGTAGGCCTGTCCGGATTGACATACCCGAATTTCAGGTAATCAAGGATGATTACTTCCTCTTCTTTTTTTGGTTTCGGGTTGTCAATAGTTTGGCTGTTCATTTTTTCACCTCGAATTTAAGAATAATCTATTGTTATAATATTGTAATCATGAAATTTAATATGTGAATCTTTTAACTAGAAAGTCATTAAATTTGATAATATTATTTATTTATATCTTAAATAATATAAATGTTTTAATTATTTTTTTAAAAACCAGCCCATTAATTGTTAAATATCTTATAAATTTAAAAATAGCAGTATCACTATATTGCAAAAATTAAAAATAGTAGTATTATCAATAAAAATAGCAATAATTTTAAGCAGAATAAACGTTGAAAATAAAAATAGAAAAAATAGAATATAGAAAATTTATAAATCTTCTATTTCGTATTTGTCTAAAATTTCAAGAATCTCTTTCAAATCATCACTTGAAAGGGAAATTCTTTCTTTTGCAAAAATTAATCTTAAATCATCCAGATCTTGTGGCAGGAGATCGGCTATGCGAACTGCATGCTTGAATGCAAGTTCTTCCTCTTCCTTTTCCTGGAAGAATCCGGTAAGCTCTTCGATTAATTTTTCAGTATCTTCAAGGGAAATTTTGTTTAGACTGCGCACATGCTCTAAAGTAAAGTTCTGTTCAGCTGTCAAATCATGTTTTAAACTGAACTCTTCAAGAATCTCTTTTACTTCAGCTGCAGGTATCGGTTTACTTTCTAATGTTTTTTTCCCAATCATTGTGCTCACTCTTGTAATTTTAAGTGTTCAGCAGTAACAATTAACTCTTTAGCTTTGTTTCCATCTTTTAATGCAAGAATGTAAGCTTTTCCTTTTTTGCCTACTACTTTTGCAGTTTTACCATGGAATCTTGAGTGTGGTTGGCCTTTTTGAATACTTGGGTCGATGATGATGTGAACTAAATCTCCTTCATCAAACTGTTGGATTTTTCTTGTGATAGGGTTGGATCGACCAGGTCTTACTCTTTTGGTTAATTTGCTTCTGGTTCTGCTTTTAAATCCTCTTGATCTTTGCATTTTAATACCTCTTTATAAGTTTAATTAAATTTTGTGGCAAAACATGAAATCCCATCAATTTCATATTTTTAAATAGTTAGTAGCTTAACACTATTCTTAAGCCCTTCGGTTTAACTATTTATAAAAAAGTCTTATATAATTTTGAATTCAAATTCAGACACTTGACCTTAGGGTTTAAATAGCCAAGGCTGGATTTAAATGTTATTTTGTAAAAATTATAGAGAAACAAATCAAAAATAGTATCATAAAAGAATTAGATTTCAGCATTAATCTAACATCTATTCTTGATAATATATAATTATATAATTAAAGTCATTAATAAATGTTATGTTTTTCAGGATTTTGGGACTGTCACAAATTTGAGTGATTTTTTAACAAACCATTTTCCTATCCCAAAATCTTAATTTAAGACCAAAACGTGCCAATACTCCATTAAAAGTT
>OMVY01000003.1 GCA_900314635.1 uncultured Methanobrevibacter sp. | reverse complement strand
ATTTGACAGAAAAAAATAAGCTTCAAAAACGTCAATAAACGCTCAAAAAGACTATCAGAAGTACACATAAAAAAATATAGACGAGTATAATACACATAAAATACGTAATTATTATACTATAGATATAACAATCAAATATCACCACATCTACTTAACCAACATCAAACACTAAGTCAAACTTAGGTTCTCACGAATATGTAATAAAAAATTAATTTTGCAATTAATAATTTATAATAATGAAATTTATAAAATTGTAATTATAAATTTAGCCACATGTGGAAAGCAGTCATCATAGTTGTGTTAATACACATACTTAGACCAACGCCAAAAAACACATGGCACAACTAATAGAGAATGGTACAACACTCGCAAAAATAAAAATTAAATATTGCAAAAATTAGACATTTTTGATAATATGATTTAAAAAAGTTTTAATTAAAAAAATAATAATTTTTTACTCGAATTTTTAAAAATAAATACTAAAATATCGAAATAAAAAAATGATTTTTGAAAAAAATTTTAAAAAAAAATTAAAAATAATAAATATCCTTAAAATTTTAAAAATATCTCTTTAAAATCATAGATCGAAATAGAAAAAACCGTTTAGAATCACAGATAAATTAAATAATTAATAAACAAAAAACCATTATTTTTACAAAAAAATAACATATAACGTATAATTTAAAATTTAATGATATAATATAGATAGAATTAGAAAATAACAAAAAAATAAAAGGTAATATAATAAAATACCCATAAATAATGAAGATCATTATTTAATAAAATGAAAAATTTTTTTAAAAAAATAGATTTTAAAATTAATAGTAGTATATAAAGTTTTCTAATTCTTTATAGAAAATCAAAAAATCATTAATTTTAGTTTAAAGACAATCCCTAATCTTAATTACAAATCAGACAATTTTTACCAAAAAAAGCCAACTAAATTAAAATCAAAATTATACAAAAAATATGATTAAATTAATCAAACTAATTATACTAAAAAATCGTTTTAAAAAAAATAGTTTGTATTTTAAAATAAAAAAAGAAAAAGATAGAAATAAATTAAAAATTTATTTCTATTAAGTTTAGACATTAAGTCTAAAAAATTGAAAAGTAGTAACTAGCTTACTTAGAAGCTAGCAATTACGTCTCCTAATAATTTAATAGATTCTTCTACGTTTTTACCAACAGGGGATCCTGCTACGTATTGAGTTACACCCATTTCAGCTAAGCCTTCAATCTTAGGAATGAACTCATCAGGGGTACCACATACGGAGAATGCGTCAAGAGCTTCGTCGGTTACAGCGCCAATAGCTCCACCGAAGTCACCTTTAGCTAAGAATGCACCCATTTGTTCGTTGAATCCTTCAGGTAATCCGTGTCTTTCAATTACTGGAGGTGGGGAACCTGCTGCAATAAATGCAACTACGATTTTAGCTGCGTTTTTAGCTGCATCAGAGTCAGGACCAATGGAAGTTGCAGTGTATGCACCTACGTCGAATGCTTTGTCTCCACCAGCTGCTTCAATACCTTTCTTAATCATAGGCATAGCAGCTTCGTAATCTTTAGGGTTGGAAGCGTTAATTAATACACCGTCAGCGATTTCACCAGCGGTTTCTAACATTTTAGGACCTTGTGCACCCATGTAAATAGGGATTGCATCTTGTACTTTTTTAGCTCCACCTAATGCTGCACCAGCTTCGGTTTTTCCACCATCTAATAAGGTGTTAATGTCTGCGATAGCTGCTTTGATAGTAGATACAGGTTTTTCCCAAGCAATTCCTAATGCATCAAAGGTTGCTTTGTCACCAGGTCCAATACCAAAGGTTGCTCTACCATTAGAAATTTCGTCAATAGTAGCAATTGCGGAAGCGGAAATTGCAGGACTTCTTACATATGGGTTGGTTACACCAGGACCCATTTTAATGGTTTCAGTGTTTGCTGCAATTAATGCTAAGGTTTCGTATACGTTTTTGTTGTTGTAGTGGTCAGTGATCCATGCGTATTCAAAACCAACGTCTTCTGCTAATTTTACTAATCTTACGAGTTCATCTAACGGGATTTGAGGTACGAATTCTATACCAAATTTCATATTTATCACCAATTATAATTATAGTGTCTAGCTTATAAAGTATTTGTTATTTGAAAAATATAGAAAGTTTTAAATATTAGAATAATTTGTTTAAAAAAAATAAAAATAATATAATAAAAGTAAAAAAATTAATAAAAAAAATAATCAAAAATAAAAATAATATAAAAATAATAAACAACATTCAAACAAAAATTAAAAATCCAAATATGTGAAAAATTAAGAAACTTTTAAAATAATTCGCAGATTATGAAATTAAATACAAAAAATTCTTATTATTTCAATCATTATCTGATTTATTTTTTATTTAGTGAATAACTAACAAATTAGAAATTGTTTTAATAAATATAAACAATAATTAATTATTAAAAGAAAATAATGATTTAATTTAGCATTATTATAAATACAAGCATTCTAAAACAATATTGATAGTCTTAAAAAATATTTGAAAGAATTGACAAGTAACTGAAATTTGAAAAAAGATTTAAAATATAATAAATAATAATATAATTAGGATTATAATTTATTATTAATTTAACACTAAAAGGATTAATACAATGGAAATCAGAGAATTAACAAAAGAAATCAGAGACAGGTCAATTGAATATGCCAAACCAAAAGAGCTGGACCGTCTTGCTGCAAGCTGGTATCAGGATGATCTTTTATACAGCGGAGTGGGAAAATCAATATTCCTAATTGTTCCTACCCCTGGATGTTCCTGGGCGCTAGGTCCAAGTGGCGGATGTACAATGTGCAGCTACATTTCAGACTGCTATTTGAAACCTATTGAAAATGATAAGATAATCGAGCTTTTTGAAAGAGAGATGGACAAATACGATTACAAGGCGGACTATGCCGAAGGCAAGCCAATAGCTATCAAGATGTTTGCATCAGGAAGCTTCTTGAATCCCGAAGAAGTCCCAATAGAAGCCAGAGACTACATATTGAAAAAACTGGCAAGCATTGATGAAATAAGCGAGATAATTGTCGAATCACGACCAGAATATGTAAGCGAGGAAGTTCTGGATGAAATATTTGATATAATCGGCGATAAATTATTCGAAATCAGCATTGGCCTTGAAACATACAACCAGGATACCCGTCTTAACAAGATCAACAAGGGATTCAGCAATGAATCATTTGAAAAGGCAATTGGAATAATCAAGAATGCAAAATCAAAATACAACATCAAATCCAAAGCATACGTATTTGTAAAACCTATCCTGACTTCTGAAAAGGAAGCTATCGATGAGGCAATAGAAACCGGAAATTACTGTGAGTCCATTGGAGTAGACAGAATATCCTGCTGTCCTGCCACAATCCATAAGGGAACTCTGATTGAAAGGCTTTGGAGAAGAGGAGCTTATAACCCTCCTTGGATATGGTCCGCTGTTGAAGTCATAAATACAATAAGACAAAACGTAAGCATCCCTGCATTCATGGATACCTCAGGATTCGGTTCAAGGAGAGGCCCTTACAACTGCAAGAAATGCAACAAGGAATTGAAGCATAAAATCATCGACTCAAATCTCGACCAGAGCCTTATTGAACATGACTGCGATTGCAAAAAGGAATGGATGGCCGAAGTTAAATTCTCAGATTTGAACAAGTCTAAAACTTTCATAAAACATTTACCATTATATTAAAAAATGAAAAAACACATATTAATAAAAATTAAATACTCTGAAGATTATAAATTATAATGCTTTGCAAATGAAATGCTTAAAAAATAACTCATGCATTTTAAAATCAATAATACATAAGGAGGAAGCTAATTGGCTAGAAATACTGTTATAAGTGTTATTGCAATTATTTTAGGATTGATAATCATTGCATTTCCCCTAGTTGGAGTGATTGCATCTGCAGATATTCTGGGCCTGTCTGTACTGTTGCTTGCTATTTTCCTGCTTTCAAATGGTATAGCTGAAGTGGACTACAACCAGACAAGGGGATTGTTGAATATAGTTCTTGGAATCATAATGCTTGTTGTAAGCTTAGGATTGATATTCAACCCAACAATATTCGCATTCCTGACTGCATTAACAATTTACCTATCAGGAATATTCCTGATAATAATAGGATTAATCATCATCATCGGAAACAGAGACAACAAATATGGCTTCTGGACTGGAATACTTGGGATAGTCCTCGGTGTCATATATATAATCCTTGGAACCTATATTAAAGACCCTATGGTTCTTGGTAGTTTGATTGGAATCTGGTTGGCAGTTACCGGAGTCCTGAACATGCTTGAATAAACTTTAAGATGTTTATTCAAGTGCGATGAAAATTTTTATTAGATTTAATATTTTATAGGATAAATATCTTTTATTTATTCTAGCTTTTTTTACCATTTATTTTTAGAATTTAAAATCGTTTTTTAAAAATTAATCATTACTGCATCAAGGTTATTTAAAAACCAAAAAAATCAAGTAGCAAAAGTGAAAAAATAAAAGAAATTAGAAAACCAGAGAGACTAAAACCAAAAAAGGTATGAACATGATAGGAATTATTGCAGATTTTGATCCAGTCCATAAGGGACACGAGGAGCTTATAAAACAGGCAAAAAAAATAGCTGAAGAGAAGGATACTGAACTGGCATTATATCTGAATAAAGGATACAGCGCAAATCATGCCCCTTTTTTCACTCCATTTGAAGCTCGAAAAGAAATGGCTTTAAAGCTGGGAGTGGACAAGGTAATCGGAGTTGAAGGACTGCACCACAGACTTGTATTATCATACAGCGTTCCAATCAGGCTTTCAAAGATGTATGAAGATGGAGTTACCGATTATGTTACCGCAGCAGACATATCAATGGACGAGATAAGGAACTATGCTCAAAGATTCATTGACGAAGGCAATTTCCTTGGAATTCCACAGGATTTCCCCAACAGAAATGTGATAAGATGGTATGCAGTTAACGAATTCTTATCAGAAAAATATGATGAGAAAATTAATTTCCATGTGATTGAGGAAGTTGCCTCTCCTAGAAAAATCTCTGGAAGATTTATCAGAAAATCCATACTTGAAAACAATTTAACAATCCCTGAAGAAAGCAGAAAACTTCTTCCCGAATCAACCATCGAGATTTTAGAGAGGGAAATAGAAAAGGGAACAATTCCTGGCGAGAGAAACTTCAAGGTCTTGAAGCATAAAATGAACACTTATTCAAGATCCCACTTCATGGACATAGCTTATTTGAATGGAAAAGCCATTAATAAAATAGTTGAAGGGAGATTTTATAAGGAAAACGAGTCTTTGTGGGCTAGCTTCAGAAGAGCTGGCTACGGACCTGTCATGACCCGTCTTGCAGCTTCAGCTCTTGAAGAGGAAGTTACAAAAGATGAAGTTTTGAAATTGATGAGGCATTATGAATCCCTTGGAGTAATACCTCCGGAACAAACTGCAGACAAGATCATCGAGCGGGCATGGTATGTTGCAAATGAAGTGGATAATGGAATGCCTGCAAAAGAGGCTAATGAACTTTTCAGAAAAAACAGAAATCTGAATCTGCATCCGGCACTAAGCTTGGAGGCAGGACTTTCCCTTACAAAATTTGAAACTAAAAAGATAAAGGAAGGAATTGAGGCCAAGCTGTTTATTGACAAGGACAATAAAATTTCATGTGAAATAAAAGAAGGAAAGATAAAAATAAAAACAAGCTTGAAACTGCCTTCCATGGAAGTGACTTATTTAAGGTATATTCTGGACTCAAGATACATTCCAGTAACTGCAAAGGTAGTTAAAAACAATCGAGGGGATTATAGAATCAAAATCACCATCCATAACAGATAGTGTTTATTGATTTTATTACTAACTTTTTTTGAAAATAGCTATCCTTTAAAAAAAAACTTATCACTATTTTCTATTTTTCAAAGAAGCAAACTTATCCCTAGTGGCTTTAAGCATAATATCCTCATCATCTTCAAAATCATAAGATTCTAAAAAGCCTATTAACTGTTCCATCTCTTCATATTTACGCTTTGAGGATTTATATGAATTTTCAATCCGGGATTTTGAGGATTTTAAAAATTTATCCCCTTCAGTTAAAACCAGAACATCCCACAAGTCATCGCTTAAACCAAACTTCTCTGCGATTTCAAATGTTTCAATCAGCAGCGCTGACACTCCTTTAGTATAGGAGCTTCTTAAGACTTTAAGCGCTGATGCTGCACCTATTTTATCACCGACTACAGTTATATTGACTTTGGTTTGAGGATTGTTTGAAGAATATTTTTTTAAAAATTCCTTGAACTCATTAGCTCTTTTTCCTGAGAAAAAAAGATTCAATTCATTGGATTTTACTGTTCCCATGATTGCAGCATCAATGAAATGATTATCAGATAAATAATTGGCTATTTCATAGGCGGTTTGAGGAGATATATTGTTTAAATCAAGAAAAATTCCATCGGTCAAAGACCCGTATTTTACGGCAACAGCTAAGGCACTGCTTGGACTGTTTGCAGAAATCAGAACATCCGCCTCGCGGGCAACATCTTCAAAACTGTCTAGAATATCAATATCCAAGGAGCCGGCTAAATCCCGGGTCTTGTCTGATCTTCCTTCAAGTGAAGTCATAACCCCTATCCCTTTTGACAATATGATTTTAGACAGGTTATAGGAAACTTCACCGAAACCGATAAATCCAACTTTCATCTTATTCCCCCCAATAGCTAATTAAATTATTAAAGTTTTTTAAGAATATGTGAGCCTTCCTTAATACCCAGGTATTTTGAAATAGCCGGGCATTTTGTACAAAGCAGAACAAAGATATCCTGCCCTTCAATGTCCATTTCAGTAATTCCTTCAAAATTTCCCATTCCTTTTGAAATTACAAAAGGGGATTTCCTGAAATATTCTAAAAACTCATCAGATACCATTGATTCAACAATACCGACGGAATCTGAACCAGTTGTTATCAAGCGGGCAATATCATCAAGGCCTGTCTCTATAGCATCTTTCATGCAGGCATCATTAATAATAGGCTTCTCCTTAACAGCTACTGTGATATTTACATCATATTCCCTGATTTTTTCAAGAAGCAGCTTGTCGAAAACTATTTCTCCAGCATTATCCACAAGATACAAGACTTCATCGTATTTATTCAAAGCTTTTTCAAGTTCATCAATATGATTGATTGTTAATTCCTTGTTCAGCCCTTCCAGAATCATGGATTCAAAATCAGTGCCCAGTTCAAAAGTTCCAAAATCAAGGATGTTTCCAACAATAGCTATCTTGACAAAAGTCTCAAGGCCGTCATCTTCCTTTAAGATTTCTCTAAGCTTTGGAAGCAGGGATATTGCTAAAGCATTGCTTTTCCTTTTCTCATCAAGATATGGATCAAAGCATCCTGTTTCCTTTTTGACATATTGATGGATCATGGAGCCTGTTGCATTGGATGATAGGTCTTTGTCAAAATTCTCCCCTACATAGGCCAGGACATCCTGAATGATTTTAAACCTTAAATCCGCATCATCTGTTGATAATTCTGCAGCTTCCCTTGCCTGTCTTAAAAAGCAGGGCCCGCATTCATAACCTACTTTAATGTTATCACTACCAATTATAAAATAAATTAAACTAGTCAATTATAAAATAAATTTAAACAATTTGATTATAAATAAATCTAAAAACGCTAATTATAAAATAAAATTAAAAACGCAATCATTCTATTTGAGATAGGGAAATATTATCCCCCGTAGATGATTTGAATGAATTCCACTTCATCGCCGTCTTCAATAACACTGTCCTCAATAACTATCTCGCCATTAATTTTAGATACAATGGTCTCTGAAGACAATTCCATTTCATCCAAAACATCTTGAACCTTCAAACCATCTTTTTCAGATGTTTTCTCTTCAACTTTACCTTTCATGCGAACTGTATAATTCATATTAACTCTCCAAATGAATTTAAAAATACTAATTATTAAAATCAAGAATATTATTTATTAATCTAAAAAAAATTAATTCAATGCCCATTTTAAGAATTTCCGCATCTTAAAGACGGTCATTATCATGTTCCAATTCTTCTAAAAATGTGCAAGCCCTGCATAACCTGTTGGAAGAAGGCTCTCCGCAGATCTCGCATCTGTCATAATCATAATCATGAGTTAATTCCTCTCTAAGAGCCAGCCTTATCTTGTCAAAGCCTTTAAGCAGTGAAAACCTAATTGTAGGATGTTCCTTTGACAAATCCTTGATGATATTTCCAACTTCCATTCTGAAGGATTCATGAGCATAAGGACAACCCGCCAAGTGGATATCCAATCCCTTGGCCAATGCGTAAAGACCTATTTCACGTTCCGGAATCTCTCTAAGTGGCTTGATTTTAACTGTGAACATTTCACTATTTGATTCTGTCTTAGGACCTATTTTAGCCATATTTTCAGTGTTTCCTTCAAGGTAATTCATTAAAATGGCTTCGCTTTCATCATCAAGGTTATGCCCAGTAGCTATTTTTGTAGCTCCAAAATCACGAGCCGCCCTGTTGATAATCCATCTGCGGAAAACACCGCAATAGGTGCATGAACCTCTGTGCTTCTCATAAGCCATTATCTCATCAAGGTCAATGCCGAATGACTCCTTGAATGTGACAACCTTGTGTGGAATGCCCAATCGTTCAGCATGAGCCTTGGCAATCTCTACCCCTTCAGCCCTGTAGCCTGCAATTCCTTCATCTATAGTGACGGCACACAAGTCAATGATATTCCTTTCACGATAGGAATTTAGAATTTCAAGAGTAACCACACTATCTTTACCTCCGGATAGCGCAACAAGAACCTTGTCTCCTTTTTTAAGAAACTTTTCTTTCTTTATGGTGTGTCTAACCTTCTTATCAACACTCTCAATAAAGCATCTCTTGCATAAAGCTTGTCCTGATTCCTTTCTTTGAATAATTACATGCCTGCTTCCACATTTTGTGCATTCCATATTAAAGTCAATCCCATTCAATAATTAAATAAATAATCTTAATTTTTTAATAAAAGTAATATGTTTTTATTCTTATAAAATATTTTTGAAAAATAGCTAAAACAAGAGACTAACAATATTGCCAACTTAAAAAAAAAAATTTTGAAAAAATAGCTAAATTAAATGATAAATAAAATAAGAATAAAAAATAATTTTTATTTTAAGTTTTTTAATTCCTGAAAAAATACTTTCTATAAGATTTTTGGAGTATATCATCTAAATATCAGCAACAAACTCTGCCAATTGGCTGAGTGTGCTAACTTCATAAACCTTAGCCCCAGCTCCCTGATATAAGGAAACGCAACTGTCTACAACATCCCATTTCTTTTTCTCTTCAGGATTTAAAATTATGACTTTTTTACCCAGTCTGGCCATCTCCCTTATCAAATCCACACTGGCGGGGATTCCATCCACTTTAGGACCAGACCAGTCACGGCAGTCAGAAAGAATTATGATATAGGACTTATTATTGATATCCGCCTGTCTCATGAATGAAGAAAAGGCTGAAAACATATCTGAAGTTCCCCTCACCATTGCATGCTTCATTCGTTTCAAGCGTATTTCAGCAAATGCATTAACCATGTATTTTTCTTTCAAAATCTCTGTGGTTTCTATGGTCTTATTATCAAATTCAAACATGCGTGAGTCCTTAAAGGATTTCTGGCATGCAAACATGAGCATGAAAAACCAGCTGCTGATCCATTCGCAGGATCCGCTTACATCATTTAAAAAAAGGTGCTGTTTTTTATGAGGCTTTGTTTTTACAGTAACAAGGTCGATTGGAACTCCACCATACTTCATATTGGCTCGCATGGTTCTATGAATGTCTATCTTATTGGATTGGGACAGTTTCCTGCGTCTTGACTGCTTGTTTGCAATTTTTCTGCCTAATTCCTGGCAAAGCTCAAAAACTCTCTGGTCAAACTTATTCAATTTAGTAAGCTGAGTATTCAAGAGCTCGCTGTCTCTAGCAAGATCTGATTTTCTCTCTTCTAGAATAGGAGTTCCAGAAAGCTGGTCCAATATCTGTTCCGCACCCATCTGAACCTTTTTGCCACTTGAGCCCTTTTGAATGGACATCTTATACTTGTTTGTTGTAATCTGTCTTCGGCTTAACTGGGAACTGTGAATGGTTTGAGGATTTTTTGGTTCTCTTAGAGACTTGACAAAGAAAGATTCGAATGCATCGTCGAATTTGGGAATGTCATACTTGTTTTTCACATAAACAGACCTTAAAGCATCCTTCAATTGAGTCCTGTCATTATTGCCTAATAATGCATAAGTATCCATGGCTGTCTGAGTAGTCCTGATACTGACTGCCATGCCGTCTTTCCTTAGTTTATTGCTCAATTTAACTATAGTCTCTTTCATTGTACAACCTAAAAAATAAAATTATCAACCAATTAAAAAAAAATCAGGTATTAATGAGCATACTCATTATCTAAAAGTTCCTTGACTACCTTGGCCCTGTCTTCTTCTGTCTTTAAAGCTACCCCAACACTTTCCCTGAGTACAGCATCGACATTCTCCTGATTTGGATCAAGATGCATTACAGAACTGACCCAGTCAATTGTAGCCCTTACAGATGGCTTTTTAACCAGGTTGAAATCCCTGATTCTTTGAACAAGCTTGACAACCTTTTCAACCAAGCCGTCATCAGCTTCAGGAATCCTTGATTTAACAATAGCCATCTCTCGCTCCACGCTTGGGTATGGAATATATAAGAACAAGCATCTATCCTTGGTCTCATCAAGAAGGTTTCTTTGAGAGTTTGAAGTCAAAATAACAATTAAATCGTTTTGAAGTTTGAAAGTGCCCAGGTCATTTACAGTAATTTCCTTTTCACCTAATGCCTGGAGCAGGAAGCTTTCCACTTCCTCATCCGCCTTGTCTATCTCATCAATGAGAAGCAGGGAATCATTCTTATTCATGAAGGAAGTCAAAAGAGCACGTCTGATAAAGTATTCCTCTTCAAAAATAGACTCTTCAACAGCTTCCTTGTTTTTAAACGCTTCCAAATGAAGCAGCTGCTTTTGATAGTTCCATTCTCCGACAATCTGTTCGAAAGTGATTCCTTCATAACACTGAATCCTGAAAAAGTCCCTGTTGAATGATTCGGCAATGGCTTTTGCAAGTTCTGTCTTTCCAACACCTGGAGGTCCTTCAATAAGAACCGGCTTGTTTAATGACAAGGCTAAAAACATGGAAGTGCTAATTTCAGAACTGGAAACATAGCCTACTTCACTTAAGCTTTTTTCTATTGATTTAATTGATAATTCTTCTTCGGGCATATTTAAAACCTTTGTAATTAATTAAAATAAATGATTTACTAATTTCTTATAAAAAAATTTTGTAAAATATAATTAATATAAATTAATAAATATTTTAATGACTATGATATATAAATATTGTTATAATCTAAACAAACAATATTATAGTCCGTTATTAGAATGAAATAAAGGGTTGAAAAGAAGAAACATATTTAAATTAAAATTTTTATGGAATGAATAAAATGAAATCCGATAAAATAGCAGCAATATTCCTTATTTTAATTCTCTTGTTTGGAGGAGTAGTTCTGTGCTTGTATTATATGTAAAAACAGATTTAGCAGATATATAATTAAAACATTTAGAAAAAAATCTAAAACTCATAAATAAAAAAACAACTTTATGAAATAAGAAAAATAGCTAAAACTCATAAAGAAAAGAAAAACAATCCCCTGAATAAGAAAAATAGCTAAAAAATAAAAAAATAAAAAATGAAAAGCTGAAAGCTATGGAAAAATATTCTTTATTTTAGGAATTAATTCTAAACAGTGATCTTATTCATATTAACTT
This sequence comes from uncultured Methanobrevibacter sp., assembly GCA_900314635.1. Taxonomy (GTDB): domain Archaea; phylum Methanobacteriota; class Methanobacteria; order Methanobacteriales; family Methanobacteriaceae; genus Methanobrevibacter. Next base: position 249,791 of record OMVY01000003.1, on the reverse strand, counting down.
GGTTGAATAATCCAAATCTGAAGAATGTAATACCTACAGCACCGCCTTTTAGTGCATATTTAATATCTGCAGTAAGCGCCTTGTTAGACAGCCTCTTGCCTGTAGCTCCATAAGTCTGCAAACCAGCCCATATCTGAGCATTGCCACCCATGGCTTTTTTAAAGGATTTAGTTTGGGATTGAATCCATTTGCTGCTTTGTCCATAACTGTGGCTGTAAATCATTGGACAAAATACATCAATATACTTGGACATTGCTTTTATATCCTGACCATAATAATACTTATCGCTATAAATGCTTTCAGGCATTACAGCAGCTGAAACCATGGCATTCCTGTTTGCCTTCTTGACAGCCTTGGATAATTGCTTTGTCATCAAATTAACCGCATAAACCCCTTTCTTATATTTATAAGCAGTTCCAGGGAATCTAATATAATCAAAATGGACTCCAGATACACCTTTTATCCTAGCATACTTCCTAGCCCTTTTGACATTGCTTTTGAATAATGACTTCTTGATATTGCCATTCTTATTTATCGGATTTATAAACTCTCCGTTTTTATAAAATACGAGCATCCAGATATGAACCTTCAATCCTTTCCTATTGACTTTTTTAAGCCAGGATTTAAAGTTTGAACTTTTTACCGCCTGCTCATGAACGAAAATGTTTGTGATTCCATTCCTTTTCAACTGGTTTAAATCAAGCTTGTCCTTGTCTGTGCTCCAGACCCAGATTGCATTTTTGCCCGCATAGTTCTTTTTGACTGTGAGAGTAATGTACTTATGGCAGGCATGATAATAGGACTTGCCATAGAAATACATCCTGAGCTTGTAGTTTTTAGCTTTTAACCTAATTTTCAAAGCGGCTTTTCCCTTGGAGTCTGTTTTTCGAACATATTTCTTGCCGTTTATCTTAAAAGTGACCTTTTGAGAAGCCAAAGCCTTTCCTGAAGCATCCTTCAAGTATGCATAAAAATAATTCTTATTGATTACTATCTTGCTTGAGACGCTTATTTTTGCAACATTCTTTAAAACTTTAAGATCATATGACTTGTTTCTCGGAGGGTAAGATGAATATCCTGGATAGCAAATAGTGAGATTATATGTTTTCGGATTCAATTTGATTTTCAATCGGGCTCTTCCTTCGGAATCTGTTGTCTTATTGTAGGTTTTTCCATTTATGATGAATAAAATAGTCTGATTTTTAAAGGCCTTTCCAAAAGCGTTCTTCAGATAAACTGAAATGTAATTTCCCTGATAGACTTTGGAACTTTCCAGAGACCATTTTACCTTATTCTTGAAAACTGTGATTGTCACGTTCTTTTGACATGGATTATAGACATCACTGCCGTTGAAAAGCAAAACAAATTTATATTCTCCAGGAGCTAAGTTTATTTTAAGTCTGGCCTTGCCTGTTGATGTTGTTTTGGAGGTGTAATTTGCAAAATCTGAAATAAAGCTCACGTTTTCACCATAAATCGGATTTCCATTACTATCCTGCAGGTAAGCGTTAAAGTTTGTTCCGTTGACAATATCTGTGGTTTTAATGATTATCTGAGTGTCGTTTTTTACTATTGGACTATCATCTGATGAATCATTGGATTCTGAGTCTGATAAAAGCTCATCACTTGAATCTGAGTTTAAATCTGAAAACCCTTTTGAATCTGACATTAAATCTGAATCAATATTTGAATCTGACAATAAAACGGAACCTGCAGAATTGTCTGGAGATATAGCCTCCAAAGAACTGCCTTCACTCATTTGAGAATCTTCAAAATCAATGCAGGCATTATCTTCCATAGCTGAAACATGCCCCATATTGATTGCCAAAGCAAAGAGCAGCAAGATGATTATTATTTTTCTAGAGATTATTGTCCCTCCATCAAATAAGTCAACATGTATAATTCTATTTTTCAATTTATTTAAAGTTTAATGAATAAAATTGAACTAAAATAAAAAAATAAGCCTTAAAAAAGGTTTTTGTAAAACTCCACATCCAATCAATTCATCCTTACAATAATTTATGATTTGCAGATAAAAAACCGATATATCTATAAGTTTATAACAAACTCAAAACAATATAAAAATTAATTATGCATTAACAATATAAGATAATTATATTTTTATAAGCTTTTTGAATAAAAAATTGCATTAATTTAGCAATGAAAAATAAAAGGGAGATAAAATGAGTGAAGAAGTTAAAATTAATAAAAAAACCCAATTCATGAGACTGAGGCAGTTTTATCTCTACTTTTTTAATGATTTGATCTGGGATTTAAGGCTTGGCATTCACACGGTATTCTCAGACTATAGAGGAATGAACAGGACCAATTATGGATATGACCCTACACCTTATCAAGTACTGCAGAAGCTGGTGAAAAGTGGATGGATTAGAAAAGAAGACACTTTGGTGGATTATGGATGCGGAAAGGGCAGAGTCGGAATCTTCTTAAACAATCAAATCGGATGCCGTGTTATTGGAATAGACTTTAACGAAAGGCGCATCAGACAATCAAACAGCAATCTGATAAGATATTATAAAAATAAAAGCAGATCCCTCTATTCTCCCCGAGATGACAATGAAAGCAATCCGGATGATTTCAAGCCAAAGATACAGTTCATCCACTCTAAAGCAGAAGAATATGTACCTGATGAGGCTAATTGCTTTTACTTCTTCAATCCATTTTCAACAAAAATATTCCAAAAGGTTTTCAATCAGATAAAAGATTCTTATGATAGAAATCCCAGAAAGATTTATATCTTCTTTTATTACTTGAGCAGGGAGTACAGAAATTATTTCCCAACAAACAACAGCCTCGTACTTGTTGACGATATTGATTGCAGAAAATCATTTTTAAGCAGTAAAACATTATACAAACTGCAGATATATACTTTACGGGAATAATGGTTTTGAAGATTTCCATTTGAAAAGCCTTTTAAAAGATAATTAACCATTGCACATAAGTAAAATTTTTTTAACTGTATTGCTTAATAAATAAAAAAAAACTAAATAATACTTGAGATAATTTTTAAAACTAACGAAGGTGATTGTATGAAAGATTTGTTTGATGAATGTGAATTTGGAAATCTGCATCTTAATAGCAGGATTATAAGAACAGGAACATGGGAAAGGGAAATTGAAAATGGAGGTTTCCTTGAAACCAGCGTGTTTGAAAGGTATGAAAAAATAGCTAGTTCCGGCGTGGGACTTATCAATAGTGAAATGTTTGTCATGGACCCTAGAGACCGTTTTGCAGAGTATTGCAACAATATTAACCATAAAAGCTTCATAAAGGATTATAAGGAAATTACAGATATGGCCCATGAATACAATGTTCCAATACTGGGCCAGCTGGCTCCATTCTATTACAATGATGGAAACAATCAAAAAGTCGAAGCCAACGACATCAGCATCGAGGGAATAAGAAGGTTCCAGGCAGAAGTGATAATGGCTGCTAAAAAATTCTCTTTTGCAGGGTTTGATGGAATTCAAATCAACATGGGAAACAATTTTTATCTTGCCAGATTTGTAAATCCATATTTCAACCAGAGAACAGATAATTATGGTGGAAACACCTTGAATCGTACAAGAATAGTTCTCGAGATAATAAGAACCATAAAAAACAACATGGACATGCATGTAGGCCTTAGAATTAACCCTACTGATGGCAGAAAGGGTGGAATGGACTATAAGGAAAGCATGGAAATAGCTAAACTGCTTGCAAGAAACGGTGCCGACAGCATTCAGCTGACCGGCCGCACCATCACCCTTATGCAAGGCTATTTGGAAGGCCACAACCCATATCTAGACTATGTCAATGAATTAAGCGATGAACTGGACATCCCTATTGTCTTAGGCGGAACAATGAGAGACAGCGAATCAATAAATAATGTATTGAACAACACCAAAGTCGACTTCGTGTCAATGTCCAAGCCATTTGTGGCTCAAGGAGACTTCTTGAAAGACTGGAAGGCAAACGGAGGCAAGGGAACATCAATTTGCCAGACATGCAACAACTGCTACAGCAAAAAAGAAAGCAGATGCTTTAAAAATTAATTAAAAAGAGAATTGGCAGCATCATCCACTGCCTTAAACAAATAATAATAAAAATAGATGATTGGTAGTTAATTTCAATTAACTACTTCTTTTTTAGATACGATTTTAAAAATATATTTTCCAAATTGCTCTGTTTAAAAAGAAAAATCAAGCCTTTAATTCAGGATTTTTAAACAATTCAAAGTCCTGAACATATTCTTTTCCTGTCAACAGAGCTATCTCCGCCTTTTGAAGTTCACTTCCTAAATATGCGGCGTGCTCCAAACGGGAAACCAATCCTTTCCGGATTATCTCCTCATAAACCTCTTTTGCAGAACGTCCTTCAATGACCGCCTGGGCCTTTGTCCGGATAAAGTGAACCACAACAATCTTGCTTGATTCGACATCCACACCATACTCAACACGGATTTTAAAACTGCCCGCCTTGTCATGAACGAATTTCATCTCTTCTTCAGATTTATAATGAGGAAGTTCTTCATAGTCTTCTCCAGCCAAATCAACTCTTCGCTTCTTATCCTTGAAGACGAGAAGGTCTATTCCCAGATCTTTTGGAATGGATTTTCTCTGTTTCGCTAGAAACATCATCTTAGAAGCGATTGAAAGCTCCCTTACGCTTCCAGTTGTTTTTCCACTTTCTTCAGGAGTGAACAGAATGCTTGCTCCAAGCTCCATGGCTATACCTGCAAGAAGGGCATTAGCACCATTGGAATCAGTATCCATGAGTTCCACCACATTTCCTACTCCGAAAAACATCGGCTTTTTGCAGACTTGGTGGAAATCATGATAGGCAAATATTGAATCGACTATGCTGCTGCTGTTTACAGGGTCTAAAACCAAATCACATACAGAATCAATTGAAGAGCACTTGTCCTTTAATTTGAGCATTGAATCCACCCTGTCTTCAGGAGTCTTTGGAACAAAGCCCTCAGAATAGTTTGTTGGAAGCAATACTGCAGGAACGCCTTTTTCAGCCAAATAAGGTAACAGCTCTTCACAATTTCCATGGTCCAGGCTTAAAACCATGTCTATCCCATGTTCGACAGCAGCCTTGATCTCGTTTGGATTTAATGTATCGATACTAAGAGGCCTGTCTCCTACAATAGGGCGCAATGTATCAATCAAATCAGGAATCTCATCTGAACGATCCTCCCCTGCAATCATTCCTATATCGATCATATCGGAACCTGAAGCAACAAAATACTCCGCCTTCCTGATTAAAGCCTCTTTTGATAAAACAGGAGCACTTGCGATTTCAGACAAAACTCTTAAAGGATAATCATCCCCCACTGGGAGATTTCGAACCATTATGTTGTTTTCCTTTTTAAGCAGCTCTTCCCTGAGCTCCAGATCATTTTCATAATCATCAATAATCTTTAAAGCCTGCTTTCTCTTCTCTTCAATGATGAGCCTGTCAGCAGGTGTTGACTGGGAGAGTTCCAGATCATCAACCAGGTCAAGAACCATGGCCAAGTCAGCAGCATCTGTAGATGCCTTGTAACAAGGAATCTTGAGAACTTCGGCTATTTCAAATGTATCCTTTCTTATCAAGCCAGGAACTAGTATGAGGTCGATATCATCTAAAATATCCGAGAAATTCTCTTTTATCTCTTTTATGATTTTGCTTGGTGTCAGGAATGCAGCTACTTGAGTATCTGCAACATGAACAATAGTCTCTTTAGATGATTTTTCAGCCATTTGCTTAACCAATGGATAAGCCAAATGTCCTGTAATAATCAATATCATGTAATCACCTTAAATTTACACATAAATAATACTATAATCATTAAAATTTTTTCTAAAAAACAGATCATTTCATTAAAAATCTAATCATCACTTAAGCGAGTTGTTGCATGCCTGTCTGCCCAGCATTGAATTACAACACCAACAGGAAGTCCGGCAGTATGGGTGTCCATTTTCAAAATCTTCACATCAAGTGCGGTTGTTCTTCCACCAAGCCCCATAGGTCCTTTTCCATTCTTATTGATTCTCTCAAGGATTTCCTCTTCCATTGAGGCTATTGTTTCGTCGGGATTGCGCTGGCCAACCTTGCCGAGAAGGGCTTTCTTTCCAAGCTTCAAAGCCATATCAGATGTTCCGCCGATTCCGACCCCTACAACCATTGGAGGGCATGGCTTGCCTCCGGATTTAAGAACTGATTCCACCACAAAGTCCTTTATTCCTTCGATTCCATCAGCAGGAAGAGCCATTTTAAGAGCATTGTTGTTTTCAGAACCGAATCCCTTAGGCATGATTGTGAATTCAACATAATCTGCGTCAATTAGCTCAATATCGATTATTGGAACGCATTTACCGACATTAATACCTGAATTCTGCCTTGTTATCGGATCTACGACATTAGGACGAAGAGGCACTTCAGCAGTTGCTCGAGCTACTCCCTTTTTAATTCCTTCATAAAGATTTTCAACTTGAACATTTCCAAGTTTTACAAAAATAATGGGAAGACCTGTATCCTGGCACATCGGAATTGATTTTTCTTGGGCAAGTTCAATATTCTTTAAAATAGCTTCAATATTTAACTTACCTAAATCATTATCCTCCCTTTTAAGAGCATCTTCAAGTGCGGATTTGACATCTTCACCTAATTCGATTGCTGCCTTTTTGTAGAGTTGATAAATAGTATCTTCAATTGTTTTCTCGCTAATCATAAAATCACGTAAATGATAAATAAATTATTTATTGAATTTAAAAAATTAAATTGACATACAAATAGAATATTTATTTTATATGTTTAAATAATTTTTTAAAATCAACATGAATTTCAAAAAATAGAAATTCAAAAAGATAAAAAATTTCAGATAAAATCTACATCCAAGTAAAATAATTTAAGAAATTTAAAAAGGAATAAATTATAGAATAATATAACAAGAAATGAAAAAAACTATTAAGATATTTCTAAGATATTCTAAGATATTCTAAATATTCTAAGATATTCTAAGATATTCTAAGATATTTTAATATTCTAATAATGAGGTATTTACATGAACAGAATAGAAAAATCAGTAGAACTGTTTAATTCAGGATTTTTTTGCTCCCAAGCGGTTTTTGCAGCATTTTCCAAAGATCTAGGATTGTCTGAAGAGCAGGCACTCAAGATTGGCGCCTGTTTTGGAAGCGGCATGCGCAAAGGAGAAGTATGCGGAGCATGCACAGGCGCACTTATGGTATTGGGCCTCAAATACGGACATTCCAATGCAGACGATAAAGAAAGTAAAATAAAAGCGGATAAGGTCTGTGACAAGTTTTTAGATGAATTCAAAAAGGAAAACGGATCTTACTTATGCAGGGAATTATTAGACTGCGACATTTCAACCCCCGAAGGAAAAGAGCATGCAATTGAAAATAATCTATTTAGCGAGTTATGTCCTAAAATGGTCGAATCCGCTGCCACAATTACAGAAAAATTAATTTAATAATCTTAATTAATTTACTATTTTTATAAAAAATAAACTGTTATCATTTAGACAATATTTAAAACAAAAAACAGATATTATAACAAAAATAAAAAATTGAAAATAAAAAAATATAAAAAAAGAAGAAATAGAAAAAATCTATTTCAATAAAGATTGAATCTTTTTATAGCCGTCAGCTAACTTGTCTTGCTTAGCACGGATTATTTCGCTCTGGTCGTTTGTAAGTGCTCCAGTTGGACAAGCTTCAACACATTGCTGGCAGTCATATTCTTCGCATAAATCGCATTTATTAGCCTGACCACGCTCGTCGATGTTGATAGCTCCAATCGGACAGACATCCTTACATAATCCACAGCCAATGCACATATCCTTTTCTATAGTGATAGCTCCGCCTAAAGCTTGAATGGCACCTTTAGGACAAACTGCTAGACAAGGTGCCTTATCAGGACTGCAGTGCATGCAGAACAATGGAACATTGTCATGTACTCGAATTGCATTGTTTGGACAATTTCTCTCGCAAAGTCCGCAGTCTACGCAAAGTTCAGGATTTACAACTAATTCTCCCATTTTCACACCTCATCATAGGGTTTTCTAGCTCTTGTGTCGGCAGTTAAAATACCGATAAGACCTTTTGATTTAGGTTTCTTTCCAAGACCGGACAATTTGTCAATGTGTGCCTTCTGCTTCTTAGCTTTAAGATCATCCATGTCAACAAGGGTAAGCGCTCTTTTAGAACAGGCTCTTACACAAGCAGGACCTTCCTCCTTGTCCTTGCACAAGTTGCACTTGTGGGCATTGTTGTATTTTACGCTGACTGCTCCGAATGGGCAGGCAAGAGCGCAGAATCCACATGCAATGCACTTTGTAACATCAATCTGGTCAACGGACATTGCGCCTGTCGGACAAATCAAAGCACAAGGAGCATCCTCGCAATGCTGACAGTGAATGGAAAAGTGGGTATCTTCCAAATCATGAATGGTCATTCTGCTAACACCATGAAGACCTTCACAAGCGCCTACGCAGTCCTCGCAGCCATCACACAATTCACTATTTAATAATAATTTCTCCAAAAGAGACCCTCCTTAAATACCTAGTTCTTCACATTGATTGTCAATAAATTCCTGTATTCTATCAATTTCAGTATCACTAAGGTGTCTGAATCTTTTTTGACCTTGCAAGTATTCCTTGACAGGTTTTCTGATTTCCGGCCTGTAAGTTACTTTGAATTCACCATGTTCGATTTCGAATAATCCCCAGGCACCAGTTTCAACAGCTAATCTGCCCATTTTAATGGTGTCTTCGGATTTGAATCCCCAACCAGTAGTACAAGGCTGGTTCAAGTGAATGTAAGCAGGACCCTTGATTTCGGCAGCTTTTTTAACTTTCTTCATGAAGTCTTCAGGATAAGCAATTGAAGCTGTGGCTACATATGGAACTCCATGGGCAGCCATGATGAAAGCCATGTTCTTCTTAGGCTTGTCTTCACCGAAACTTTCCTTACCTGCTGGAGATGTTGTGGTTGAAGCACCGAACGGAGTGAGTCCGCTTCTTTGAATACCTGTGTTCATATAAGCTTCGTTATCGTAACAGATGTAGATAAAATTGTGGCCTCTTTCCATAGCACCGGATAATGATTGAATACCTATATCTCCAGTACCACCGTCACCACCTATGGCCAGAATGTTTACATCCTCTTTTCCTTGTGCCTTCAATGCTCTTTCAACACCAGATGCAACAGCTGATGCATTTTCAAAAGCAACATGAATCCAAGGAACTTCCCATGCGGTTTCAGGATACGGACTGGTCATTACTTCAAGACAGCCGGTAGCTGAACAAACTACAGTATTTCTACCTAATGCTTTAAGAGCAAGCCTTACTCCTATTGAAGCTCCACAACCAGCACAGCCTCTGTGACCTGGCGCAAGCAATTCCTCATGTGAAAATTCCATCTTAAGCATCTCCTTTTAATCCGATCCAGTAGACTTCCTTGTCTTGTGGATTCTTAGTAATTTCCAATACTTCTTCAATGTATTCAGGAGTGATGTCTCTTCCACCCAGACCTAAGACAAAGCTGTAGATTTCATTTGTATCACATTTTGCCTTGATATCTGCGTAAAGGGATCCTCCAATACCGAACAATACGTTTTTATCAAGAACGGCCAGTTTGGCATCCCCGATAACTTCATTGATTTCCTCATATGGGAATGGCCTGTAGGATCTTACTCTGAGCATTCCTACTTTATCGCCGTTTTCTCTGAATTGGTCAACCATTGCTCTCAAGGTACCGCATAATGAGCCCATGGCAACCAGAATAATATCTGCGTCTTCGCATTTGTAAGTTTCAATCAAGCCGTATTTTCTTCCGAATTTTTCTCCGAATTCTGCACCTACTTCTTCGATAACACTAGCAGAGTCCATTAAAGCCTTGTTCATGTCAAATCTGGCTTCGGTATAATATGCAGGGTCTGCAAGGGTTCCTAAAGACATAGGGGTTGCAGGATCGAGGAAAGCATGGTCCGGAGCATATGGAGGCAGGAATTCATCCACCTCGGATTCCTCAGGAATCTCCACAGGCTCTACGGTGTGGGTTAAAATAAAACCGTCCAGACAAACCATCAGCGGCAGCAATACGTTTTCATTTTCAGCAATCTTATAACCCATGATAATTGAATCAAATGCTTCTTGAGCACTTTCTACATAAATTTGAATCCAGCCGGCATCTCTCTCAACAATAGAATCCTGTTGGTCATTCCAAATGTTCAATGGAGATGAAATTGCTCTGTTTGCATCTGCCATAACGATTGGAGCTCTCATACCTGCTGCTGCATATACTACTTCGTGCATGTATAATAAACCTTGTGATGAAGTAGCTGTAAAAGCTCTTACACCTGCTTGTGAAGCACCTAAAGTAGCACTCATTGCACTGTGTTCTGATTCAACCCTGATGTACTCAGCATCCAAATCACCATCTGCAACAAATTGTGCAAGGTATTCGGAAATAGTAGTTTGAGGAGTAATAGGGTAAACAGGAACAACTTGCGGTTTGGCTAACTTAACAGCCTCGGCAACTGCTCTGTTTGCAGTCATTATATCTTTTCTCATAAAATTTCTCCTAATTTCCTTTTAATTCCGTATCAAAATAATTTATTAATCAATTTCTGCAACAATCTTATTCCGCCATAATCCAGCTATTCCCTAATCATTTCAATAGCCTTGACCGGACATTCAACCTTACAAATACCGCAGCCCTTGCAGTAGTCGTAATCGATATCATGTTCCTTGTCCACACAGCCCTCAGGGCAGAATAAAATACAATTATCACAATCTACACATTTATCTTTATCAAGAATTGGTTTAAAAGTCCTCCAACTACCAGTCTTGTTATTACGGGTACTTCCTGGATCTTTTATAACACAACCAATAGAAACCATTCAATCACCTTTTTTTAAAAAAATCTAACTTTATCCTTTATTATAAACCAAATTAAATTTTAAACAAAAAGACATAGATTTTGAATTAAAGTTAAAAAGCAAATAAAAACCTAATACCAATCTTTACAGCTTATTAATAAAGTCCCCTTGTTATTATAATAAAATAAGACAAACAACAATCGATCTTGAAAATTAAGCCATGTCGTAAGCTTTTTGAGCAGCTATGACGTTCTTTTCCCCGAGTCTGCCAGGGAATGTTTCCTTAATAACTTCAAGAATAGATTCAATACTTACGGCACCTGTTTTCTTTGCAAAGTATCCTAAAATAATAGTATTTACAATGTTCACACCTAAGTTTTCAAGTGCGATGCCGGTAGCATCGATATCATACACAGTGTGTGTTGCCCCTTCAATTTCACCAGTAGTATTTATAATAACTTCACTTTTCTCCTTAATTCCAGAAAAAACATCTACAACATTTAAAAGACCGTCGTCGAGAACAACAACATAGTCCGGATTATAAATCTGGTATCTTACATTAATAGGTTCTTCATCTATTCTTGTAAAAGCCGCTACAGGAGCTCCTCTTCTTTCTACACCAAAAGAAGGGAACGCTTGAGAGTATTTACCATCTTTAAATGCTGCTTTTGCCAAAATCTCTGCTGCAGTTACAGCTCCTTGTCCTCCACGTCCGTGGAAGCGAATCTCAATCATTGACATTTCCTCCATTCTATCATGTATAATCATTATAAATTCCAAGATATATAAAGTTTTAGTTTCAACATAAAAAATCATGACAAATTATTACTAATATATTTAAAAAGTATTAAAAAAATAAGAAAAAAATGTGTATTTATATTGAAAAATGTATTATAATGTACAATAATTAACATTGAAAAAAATTTAAAACATTACAAACAAATCCATGAAAAGTCAAAAATTTAACATGTTTAATTTGACGGAAAAATCCAGTTCCGCACATCACATCCCAAATTCAGAAAAAATTTTTAAAAAATGATGAGAAAAAGGTAAAAAAATCAAGTGTCAAAATTAAAAAGGAATTACTGAAAAACTATTAATAGCATAAAAGATTAATATAAAAAATATTAATTTTACGATTAAATAAAAAGAATTTAAGAGGAAAAACCTATGAAATTTTGCCAGGAATGCGGATCTATTTTAATGCCTAATGAAAATGACGAAGTCAAATGCGCTTCATGTGGATACAGCGAGTCATTATCCGACGAAGACAAGGAAAATGAATATACTCTAAAAGGACAATTGAATAAGGAGAATGAAATAATCATGGATGACGGCGAAGCTGCAAAAACACTTGCCCAAATGGATATAACCTGTTATAAGTGCGGAGGAACCAAAGGATACTCCTGGGTTGTTCAAACCCGTTCCGCTGACGAAGCCCCCACATTTTTCATAAGATGTGCGAAATGCGGAAATACCTGGCGTCGTTCCAATTAAAAAAAATAGATTTAAAAAGTCCTCGTTAGAAAAAGAAAAAAGAATGAATTAAAAAGAGCTCATAAAAAATAGAAAAAAATGAATTAAAATGTCCTCATAAAAAAAATATGAAAAAAGAATGAATTAAAAAACTCTCATTAAAAAAAATAAGAAAATAAATTATTTAAAAAAATAAAAAAATTAAAAAAACTTATTCTCTAAAAGTACGCGGTGTGGTTGGTCTTGGAATATCCTTATGAAATTCCGCAGCCAGGTCCATGATTTCAACGGAAATGTCTCCGATTCTCTCAAAAGCCTTGACAACACGTGAGAGATAAAGATAATAATTGGAAACTTCAATTTCATCAAAGGAATAATCCGCCATCTGGTTGGCTATTTCATTCATGGCTATTTTCTGTTGTTCATGCATCTTCTCTTCAGTATCCTTCAAATCTCCCTTAAGCTCTATTTTTCCATCAATAAAAGCATCTGAAGCATATGAAATGGATCTTTGAGAATATTTATGCATTTTCTTTAAAATCTGCATGATATCCTCATCAATAGGGCGGTCATCATTTATGACAAATTTTGCAATATGTCCGCAATAATCCCCAATTCGCTCATAATTATATGCCGCTTCATTGAAAAGCAGGATTTTAGATAATTTTGAGCGGGGATTGATATTTACCACTGTTTCAACAGAAGACCGCACCTTTTCAAACATGTTGTTTGTGGTGAAATCCATCTCGAGAGCATCTTCGGCAATTTGCTTGTCGTTTTCCAAAACAGCTTCAAATGACAGTTCAACTTGTTTTCCAACATGTTTTGCCATGTTTTTAATCATATTTTGAATTAAGAAGTTTGCTGAATGCTCCTTGGAATTAAAACTTCCATTCATTGAGCCATAGGTTTCTTCAAGCTTGTCCATATCCAGAATATATGCCCTTTTAACTATATCCTGGTCGATTAAAGGCTTCAATAACTTTGTTACATATCGGCGGCTGATTCCCAGCTCTTCAGCTATTTCATCCTGAGTGGATGGATTGTTATAGAAAATCACATCCAGAATTTCCTCTAAAGTCTTATTGCGTTTTGTCATAAAAATACACCTAAAAATTCACTAAATATGAATAAAAGTTCATAAATAGCAAAGTTAAAAATAGTTAGTTCTTGATAGATTATAAATTTTTTGAAAAAATCCATATAAAGCAAGTAAAAACAATAAATCAAACACTTAAAAAAAATCAAAACTAAAACCTAAAAACAGTAAAAAACACTTAAAATATATGAAAACCATTAAAAAAAGTATTATGAATGAAATTAAAAATAAAAAAATGAATAAAAGGAAAAAGAAGACTATTCTCTTCTAATCCTTTTTCTTGAAGAATAGTCTAAGTCTTCAGAATTGGTATTAAAAGTTTTTTCAGCCGGGTTTTCCTCAAGAACATCATCATAGTAAAAATCATCTTTTGCCGCAGGTTTTACCTTTTTTAAAATCTTGCGCCTGATTGGACGGCTTGGATCATCTGGATTCTCCACATAAATATAATCCTCTTCATAGATAGGCAGGTCCTCCGCATTTTCTCCAGCATAGTGATGCCTGCTGTTTCTTGGATGATTGGAACCAGCTCTATTCGGTTTGGGATATCTATGAGGACCATTATCATTTCTACCTGACGGCTTGTTGACATAAGGTATATGAGTTTCAACTTTTCGAGCTTGAGACTCAATCTTTTTGAATCCTCCATATTTGTCAAATGTGGATTTCAGAATATTAATTACAACTGCAGCCAGGACTATGACAACAAACAATGCAAAGAATGGATCCAATACGCTGATTATCCTATCGTATAAAATATAGAATATGGAGGTCATATCTCCAATTCCCCTCAGGAAAACAAGGAATCCGATTATGAAAAGGACATAACCATTTTTCTTATCGATATCATTTGTACCCAGCAATGGATAAATTCCCAGGACTACTAAAGCAATACCCATGACTCTGAAAAGATTGTTATCAGTAGCCATCTCCAAAAGATTGAATGCCTTTGCAAAACTGTAATGCAAATCAGTTAGAATAAACAACAGCTCAATTAGAATTATCACCACTATAGGAAAAACATAAACAATTTCCCCTGAAAAGTTGGGTTTTTTAATGGAAATATTCCTTGAGCGGGTATCCCCTCTTTCATCATATTCTTCGTATTTTTCCTGACTATACGAAGACAAGAGCTGATAAAGAAATGAACTTATTACAGATCCTATAATAGTACCTGATATTCCGAGATATGAAGTAAATAACGCCACTATTCCGGAAATCACTCCAGCCATTATAACATTGAAATGCTTAACCATTATATCACCACAATAAATTTTTCACTAGCATCGATTAATTTATACTTTTATCAATTTAAACTTATCTATTTACTATATAATAAAATTTATGAAAAGAAGAAAAATCAAGGATACTTCTCTAATATTATGAAATCAAGGGCAATTCTGATATTAATGAAAAAAAATGATACTGCTCTGATTTTAAAAACTATTTAAAAAAAGTAATGATTAGTAGAAATAATTAAAAACAGTGAAAACAGTTAGAAAAAGAGCCTTAGGGGGGATTCGAACCCCCGACTTCTACCTTACCAAGGTAGCGCTCTACCGGCTGAGCCACTAAGGCAATCGAGAATGTGAAATAAAAACAGTTATTGATTAATAACTCAAAAAAGTTTAAAAAAGTGCAAGGGAAGGGATTCGAACCCTCGAAGGCCTATACCAGAGGATCTTAAGTCCTCCCCCTTTGGCCGCTCGGGCACCCTTGCATTATAACAACAATATAAAGTTGTTTTTCATAATATATAAATCTTGTGATAATTTTAGATATATTTCAAGCCACCATCTATGACAGGCACATAAGGATAGAAAATTTTAAGAAAAAATCATCAAACACTTTTCTATTAACAAATTATATAAAGAAAAATAAACAAATAAACTAATAATATTTAATTTTTATAATAACAAATTTTTAATATTGAAATATGGTGATAAATTGTTAATGATTGATAACGAGTATTGCGGAGTCTGTGAACAATGCGTTCCAAAATGCCCTAAAGACCTGATTATAAAAATAGGATACACCATGAAAGTCCGTGACGGCTGTGATGATTGCGGATTATGCATTGAAGCTTGTCCTTTAGGCGCCATGTATATAGAATAAACCACCAGCTGCGATACATCCTACAATACCATTTCATAAAGCTTATTATTAAAATCTTGCCAGATCTTTTGAATTGGATTGATTTTAATAATTCCAACTAATTTTTCAAGTTTTGAATTCCTTTTCCACTTTCCATGAAAATTAAGAAAACTTCTTTTAAATTATTCAAAAGGAAAAATGATTTATTTAAAATATAATGAGAATCATAGGAAATAAGTTTAATAAAATAAAGACTCGAGAATAGTTAAATAAGTTTATAAAATAAAGGTTACAAGAATAGTTTTAAAAAAAAATAAAAAAAGCAATTAAGGAATAGCACATAGCAGCGCTATGTACTAATTTGGAGATTGAGACAAATAATAAATGACTTTTTTTACTATTTATCAGATAATCTTTTGGGATTTTTAAGTTTTACTTAGATTTGGGCAAAAGAAACAGATTAATCTGCAGAAGAAAATGATGTGTGTTTTTTTAAGTAAAACTTAAATGTTTAATAATAATTTCAAGCTGTTCATGATCTACATATCATTTATGAGATCAATAAAATGCTCAAAATTATTATTAAAAAGATTATTATAGATTATTCATTTACAATAATTTAGGTGTGCCTAAATTTATTGTTATTTATTAGTTTGTTTTCATCATATATAAACTTTTTGGAATTTTTAGGTATGGCTAAATTTTTTAAATATTATTTCAGAAATAGCCAACCCAAACAGTAAAAGAGAATAAGACTAAAATAAAAAAATAATTGAAAAATAAAATGAGATAATTGAAAAATAAAAAAGCGATTAAAATAAGAGGCGTGCATAGTAACTGGCTTATATTACCATGCACTAAATTTTGGAGATTGCGATAAATAGTACCACGCTATTTATCAATGGTTTTATGAACAACCTTAGATTACGTGTTTTTCGAATTTTACAAGAGGAAAAGACGGATGAGCGATTCCGTTGAAGATGATTGATTTGTTTTGTAAAATTCAAGTTAATAATATGTTAAGATTGTCAAACAAAAAATTTAGGTTCGCCTAAATTTCTTGTTATTTAATAGTTGTACTTCATAGTATATAAACCTTTCTAAAAATTTAGGCATACCTAAAAATTATAAAAAAATGTGTGAAATTTTAAATTATGGAAAAAGCGATGAAAAAAATAGATTAAATTAAATTAAAAAATAGATGATAAAAAGTAAATAAATTCAAAAATACTTGATAAAAATAGTTAAACTAAAAAAATACTTAATGAAAAGCAATTAAACTAAAAATCAAGCCAAAAAACTATTTTTAAAGCATTTTAGCCTTTATAATTTCATCTACAGCTTCTTCGGTTTTTAATTTAACTTCCACATCCAAACCTTTCTTCTGCAACCTATGCAATATTTCAGAAGATTTAGGCGGTTTCAAATGAGCTTCCCTTAAGATCGCATGATTTGCGAAAACCTCTTCGGTGCTTCCTTGATTGATAATATGGCCATTATGAAGGACAAAAATCTTATCTGAAAATTCAGTAATCATTTCCACATCATGTGAAGAGATGATTATGGTAATTCCTTCTTCATTCAACTGATTTAAAATGCCCAGAACCTGATCGACACCTTGAGGATCGAGACCTGCAGTAGGCTCGTCAAGTATGATAATTTCAGGACGCATTGCAATAATTCCCGCAATAGCTATTCTTTTCTGCTGACCTCCACTGAGATGGTGGGGAGTCATCTCCTCGAATCCTTCCATTCCAACGGCCTTCAATGATTCCTCTACTCTCTTGTCAACCTCCTCTCTAGGAAGTCCCAGATTCATTGGTCCGAAAGCCACATCTTCAATTACAGTAGGTGCAAAGAGCTGATTTGATGAATTTTGAAAAACAACCCCCACCTTCTGGCGAATTTTCATCAAAGAGGGCTTGTCATACTCCATTTTTTGACCTTCTATTAGAATTTCACCGGAAGTAGGCTCTTTCAATCCATTGAAATGAGACAATAAGGTTGATTTTCCAGCTCCGTTTGACCCGATAACCGCAACCTTCTCACCGCGATTGATCTGCATGTTAATATTTTCAATAGCTACTGTTCCATTATGATATTTGTAAGTTAAATCCCTTACTTCCAAAACAGTTTCATTAGAATTTATCATAATTTTCATCCTTTAATAGTAATCACATTTCCAATCATAATTTCATGACTAAATAAATAAAACAATTAACTTCTTTTTTAAAACAATTTCCTATTCATAGGCCGACTTGGCCATTCTGCAAGGACAAGGATATGCCAAAATATCCCAGATGACCTGCAAGAAAGATTACAGAAAGCTGAAGAGCAACAATAAGTATAACAACAATAGCTGCATAGACATATTCGTTTCGGCCTAAGGAAATTTTAGAATTATAGAGCTCTGACTTGTCGGAAAAACATCTGCTTACCATGCTCAGGTAGACATCCTCACCCTTTTCATAAGCATTTAAAAACATCATGGCAACGGTATATCCTGCCTGTTTCAATCTCCATTGATAAGGTATTGATTTATTGTAAATATCGAAATTCCTGGACTTTTGAGATTCGCGAATGATCTTCAACTCATCATAAAAAATGAAGAGAAAACGCACCATGATACTCAAAATCATAGACAAGTCCCTTGGCATTCCCAGTTTTCTAAAAGACTGTACAACTTCCTGCATTGGACTGGTTGAAGAAAGATAGACAATTGTGGTTAGAGATACCACCAATCTTGAAAAGAGCAGTATGGTCCAATTCAAACCCAAATCAGTAACCTGCAGGAAGGACCAGGTCCAAATAACATTTCCTGAGTGAATGAAAGGCTGGAATATGATAATCAATCCGCCGAATGGCAATAGCAGTGCGATTCTTTTAAAGCTTTGTTTAAAAGGCAGTTTCGCAACATACATGCAAATCAAAAGGAAAATCTCTAAAACAACCGGAACAATCAATCTATCAGAGAATACGCAGAAAACAATAATTGCCAATGCTACTATAAGTTTTACTCTGCCTTCCAGATCATGTATGACACTATGCTGAGCAGATATTGTATCCAAATCCATAACTTCTTCAATTGCCATCGCATTCCTCGAAAATAATTGAAATCAATAATAAAAAATCTAATTAATATGAATGACTTATTAATGGCAATCCATTAACCTAATCCCTCATATCCAATAATAGATATTACATTAAAATATTTAAATATATAATTAATAATTCTCTATTAAAATGCCATCAACTACAATTCTTATTGTAAAAAAAAGCATCATAAAATAATTAATTATTCCAAAATAAATCTTGAAATAATTAATGATTCTACTTAAATTAAAAAAAAATTAGTTAGTTAAAAAATAACTAACTAATTAATTGATATGTTTAATCTTTTTTCAGTACATATCCAACACCTAAACCTACAACTAAAGTAATAATACCTCCCAGGAATAAAACAGCGATTTCGCCGAGTTTGTCAAGAGGTTCATATGTATAGTCAGGGAAAGGTGCTTCCAGTACTGGAGATTCTACATCTTCAGCTACGCTGGAGTCTTCTGCAGATTTTTCCAATCCGTCAGGATCTCCAGATGCAATATAAGGTGAGAGTACAGCTAATGCAATACAGAATATAATTCCGACTACAATAAGCATTTTATTTTGATTACTAAGTTCCATGTTTATCCCTCATTGTTCCATGCTAATAAATCAGGTCTGAATTTTTCAAGAGCATAAATAACAATTACAGTTAATACTCCTTCAATTACACCAATAAATGCATGATAGATTCCCATAGATGCAAGACCTATGTCAAGTGGGAATGTTCCAGCTACAAACATTTCAATTGCTGCAACTTCAGCTGCAATAAAGGTTGCAAGCCATGCTGCAATGAAGATTGATGGGTATTTTCCAATTATTCCTTTTAATCCCTTGAAGGTGAAAAGACCAACAAATCCTCCAACAATTGCCATGTTGAATACATTTGCTCCTAAAGCAGTGATTCCTCCATCACCGAAGAATAATGCTTGAATAAGTAAAACAACAGTAAAGACTAATACTGCAGCTTCTGGAGCCATAAATACTAAAGTCACTAAGGTTCCTCCAACCATATGTCCACTGGTACCAAATGGAATTGGCATGTTCATGGACATAATAGCAAAGATACCTGCAGCGAGTACAGCCATTAATGGGATACGTTTTTCATCAAGATTGTTTTTAGCCCATTTAATAGAAAAGTACAATGCGATAATTAAAATTACATAATAGATTGCGCATTGTCCAAGTGGTATGAAACCATCAGGTATGTGCATTATTTTTCCTCCTCAAATTAAGATATTATTTAATACTGTTTTATTTAATGAAAATTTTTAATAAAAAAAGATAATTTAGTATTACTTTTAAAATCTAAACTATCAATTCCCATAAAAAATTAAAATAAAAAATATTTTTTGTAGATTTAAAAATTAGGATGAGACAATACAAAAAATTAAACATAAGAAGACATTGGATTATGCCTAACCCATGAATAGTTTATCTTAAAATTTAATTATAAAAACCAAATTTGATCATATATTGTACAAAGTCTCTAATTTTTATAATTAAACTTATGAAAATAATCAATAAGTTTAATGTTTAATAATTTCTATGTCCTATTTATAAACTTTACGAAAGTATTACCTTTAAAATTAAAATTAAAGAAATTGTAATACTTTAAATTATAAACCAAGCAATTTTGTATTACTTTTTTAAAAAATAAGCCAAAAAAGTAATACATTTTACAAAAATCCAAGATAAACAAAAAGCAAAAATCCATTAAAATTATCAAATTAATAATAAAAAACAATTTTTTATTAATTAAATGATAGTCTATTAAAAAAATCAAATTTAACACATTCAGAACAATAGAAATAAATAAAAAAGAAAAATCAAGTGTATTTGAATTAATAAATTCGTAAATATGAAAAAATCAAAATTGTCATAAAATTATCATAAAAGAATATGCAAAAAGATAAAAATTAATAAAAAATTTAATAATTTTCCAATAATGGTAATAAAATTTATAAAAAAATATTGAAAAACAAAGAATATTATTACTAAACTTAATCCTATGTGTCAAAAAGTAATAATTTTTCTTAAAAGGAATTATTTTTTAATATTAAACAATATTTATAAACTAGAGATTATTTAATAATTAATGAAGTTCATAAAAAAAGATTTAAAGATGAAATTTATAGATTTTTTTTAAAAAAAAAGAAGGTATTTATATAATTAAATTTACAATGTATAAATATAAATTTCTAAAAAAAACAATCATGATAAAAAATTTGAAAATGATTATTTTTTGTAAAACAATGATTTTATGCTAAAAAGTGATTGAAATGGGAGAACTTTCAAAACTGCCAAATATCGGCAAGGTATTGGAAAATCAATTGAACGAGGTTGGAATAAATACCGTTGATGAATTGAACGACATCGGCAGTCAGGAAGCATGGCTGAAAATTAGAGAAATAGATGAAAGTGCATGCTTAAATAGGCTAATGGCATTAGAAGGAGCCATACAGAATATTCGCTGGCATGATCTATCCCCCCATGATAAAGACACTCTGAGGGATTTTTATAACTCAATGAAATAGCTATTGCCATATTTATCCCAGATATTTCAAAAGATAAGAAAGCATAAATTTCATTTGTTTAACAAGGTTTAAACTATTTCATAAGAGAAAAAGAAAAACATAAATTTTTCATTTGTTAAACAAAGTTTAAACTATTTTATAAATATAATGTTAATCCTGTGATTTTATGACTAAGCAAGATTTAAATTGGAAATGGTATGATTCAGTCATTGCAGTGCTCTTAACCGTCATGGCAGTGTTCTCAGCAATCATTAATGACTGGATGCTGGTAATTGTATCCCTGGCATTGCTTGGAATAATTTTTCTGATGTTTTGGAAGGATATCTATGTTTTCATAGGCGATTATTATTTGAAAAGGGGAAACTTTGACAAGGCACATTCACTCTGCGATAAGGTTTTAAGCAAGGATGAAAAATGCATACTTGCTTTGAATGAAAAAGCTGAAATCTTAAAGACTGAAAAGGACTATGAAAAAGCCTTGAAATACTGCAATAAATCTATAAAAGAAAATAATGCTTATTTTCCAACATGGATATTGAAATCTGAAATACATGATGCCAGATTGGAAAAGGAAGAAGCAGAAAAGGCCATTGAAAAAGCAGAAAAGATAAAGTTGGATTTTGAATCCAAAAAACTGCACAATAGAATTTTATCAAAGATTTATGGTTTCGATTAACCATTAAATCTTATTTTATCTGCTTTAAACAAACTAAAAAATTATCGGCAATATTTCTATAAATTTATTTTTTTTATACAAGATTTTTAAAAAACATTTATCAATGTCTATTTAAATAAAAAGAAGATTAAAAAACTATTTTTAATAAAAAATGAAAATTTTAAAAAAAACTACTTTTAAATAAAAAAAGAAGATTTGCAAAAAATCAAGCAAATCCAAGTAATAATCCTATATTGTAAACTGCAAATGAAACTATGAATGCAGTGATAATTGTAACTGCTGTCATGACCATTGGCCATTTCCAACCTCCGGTTTCCTGCTTTACAGTTGCAAGGGTTGCAAAGCAAGGAACATAAAGCAGCACGAACACCATGAATGAATATGCTGAAAGCGGTGTGAAAACCCCATGCATTGCATTCATCATGGCAAAGCTTCCTTCAGCCACTCCGAATAATGAACTGAATGTGGATACGACAACCTCCTTTGCAACCAGACCGAATAGTATGGAAACAGAAGCCTGCCAACTGCCAAATCCAAGAGGAGCAAATATCGGAGCGATTGCGGTTCCTATCATGCCTATGAAACTTTCCTGTGATCCGTAGGTGACTCCTGCAGGGAAGCTGCTTAAAATCCAGATTACTACAGCTGCGGCAAGAATAATCGTACCTGCCTTCCTGACAAACCCATAAGATTTCTCCCAGGTATGCATGAGAATGCCTTTTGCAGTAGGCATTTTGTAATCAGGCAGTTCCATTACAAAAGGAGCGGATAAATCCTTGAACAATGTCTTCTTAAGCATGTATGCGACGATGATGGCCACTATTATTCCTATCATGTACAATGAAAATATCACTATGCCCTGCAAGGATTTGACAAAGAAAGCACCTACAAGGAGCAGATAGACGGGATATCTTGCAGAACATGACATGAATGGAATAAGGAACATTGTTATAATCCTATCCTTTTCATGCTCCATTGTCCTTGTTGCCATAATGCCCGGAACACCGCATCCAAATCCGAGAATCATTGGGATGAAGGCCTTTCCATGCAGTCCAACAAGCTTGTGCATTACCCAGTCCATTACAAAAGCCGCTCTGGCCAGATATCCGCTGTCTTCAAGGAAGCTTATAATGAAGAACAGAATGGCGATTTGAGGAACGAAAACAAGCACTCCTCCAACTCCGCCGATTACGCCGTCAACTAAAAATGATGAGAGCATTGAATGTCCGAGAATCGAAATAATCCACTCCCCCAGAAGATTGAATCCTTCTCCAATTAAATCCTGGAATGGAGCTCCAACCACGAATGTTATCTCAAAGGTTAGAAACATGATTAGTAAAAATATTGGAAGGCCGAAAATCCTGTTGGTCACGATATTGTCAATTTTA
The DNA here is from genome assembly GCA_900314635.1 of uncultured Methanobrevibacter sp. GTDB lineage: Archaea > Methanobacteriota > Methanobacteria > Methanobacteriales > Methanobacteriaceae > Methanobrevibacter. The sequence continues at coordinate 226,526 of OMVY01000003.1, read as the reverse complement.
TCAGTAATAGTTTCCTTTTCCACTTGGGGCTTGAATAGAACTTCCTTGAGCAAACCATCGATAAACGCATACCTTGCATTTGCAATGATCTCTTCACAGCTTTCGCCGTAAATGGATTCCAAATGGCTTCTGACATCATCAGTTGTTTTCAGGATCCTGTTTCTTTTGGGTGAGTTTTCCACCATGTCAAGAACTATTTCATCGTTTTCAAGCAGTTTGATTGCAATCCAGCGTGATGGAGCTTTGCTCATATTTTTATCTTCATCTATGACCTCTTGAAGTTCAGTTAAATGCTCGAATAGCTCGGGACCATAAACCAGCCTTTCAACTGTATCAACAGGATGTTCTGCAGCATATTCAATAGTTTCAAGCAATCTGTTTATGCCGATATTAGAATTGGCTTCTATTTCAATAACAGGTACTCCAAGCAATTCAGACAAGACATCGTATTTGATTTCATAACCTTTTCTCTGGGCGAATTTATTCATATTTGAAGCAAGAACCAAATTAGCTCCAAGCTCCATCATTTGAACAGTCAAATACAAGTTCCTTTCCAAATTAGAAGCATCTACAACATTTACAATAACATCTGAGTCTTCATCTACAATAAAGTCCCTTGATACTATTTCTTCTATTGAATGAGCACTTAATGCATAATTTCCAGGCAAATCAACCACATTAACTCGCCTGCCATTAAAATCGTAGTGCCCCTCCGCCTTTTCAACTGTTTTGCCAGGCCAGTTTCCCACATGCTGATTCATACCAGTCAGCTGATTGAAGAGAGTGGTTTTTCCCACATTGGGATTGCCTGCAAAACCTATTTTCAAATCTGCCATAATACCTTTCCAAAATAAATTTTATCATCAGTTTAATTTAAAACTAAATGAAAGAAAAAATAGACATTTGATTAAAATTTTGATTAAAAAAAACCACAAAAATCCATAATCCGTTACGTCTACCCAAATATAGTATTACTTTTAATATATATGATATTTAAAGTTTAGGTTAGCCAAATATTTTTGATAATCATGAAAAAGCATGAAAAACTAATAATTTAGCTAATTGGAAAAGAAATAGCCAATAAAAAAATTTTCAAAAATAAAAACAAAAAACAGCAACGAAAAAAAGATAATACCCTCATATAAATAAAAAACACAAAGTAAAAAAAATACTATAAAAAACCAAAAAACAGTTAAAAAATAGAAAAAAAGTTAAAAAACGACCATATAATAGAAAAAAACAGTTATAAAACGACTATCTAATAGAAAAATAATTAAAATCTAAGAATTATGCACCATTCTCAGATTTCAAGCCTAATTTGACTTTCAGTTTTTCAATGAATTCGAAATCTCGTTCCTCATATACAATGGGATTTCCATATCCACAATTTGGACAATGGGCTTTCTTGCCATCTGCACAGTTTCCACAACCTGCACATCCCCCAACTCTTGTTTCATCGAATTCATATCCGCACATTCTACATTGCATATAGTTCACCTTCTTTTTTCTGCCAAATTGTTTTAAAAATATAATAGTTTGTTTTGCATAAAATATTATCTTGAATAATTTATTTTAATTTTTTTAAAGATATTTATAATTTGTTATCACTCAATAAAAAAATCATGATTTCAAGCTATAGCTCTCGGCCAGTACATTATGATAAACACACCTACAAGCGCTATGCATGCACCAATTATATCAAATTGATCAGGAACAACATTGTCAATCTTCCAGCCCCACAGAACAGACAATGCAATGAATATTCCTCCATAGGCCGCATATGTCCTTCCAAATGTAGCAGGCTGGAATGTTGGAATAATACCATAAAGAATCAGCATTATGGCACCTAGAATTGCAAACTCAAAGCCCTTGCCTTCACGAAGCCATAACCAGACCATATATCCTCCTCCGATTTCAAAGAAACCAGCTATGATAAAGAATGCTAATGATTTTACAGTATCTATCAACATAAAACTCCTCTAAATAAAAATAAATATGATCAAATAAAGTTCCAAATCAGACTAAAATAAACTAATAAATCAAACTTCCAAATCAAAAATCAAAAACAAAGAAATACAAACGAACACTCAATAAAAAATCCGGTATTTTCCATAATCAATTAAAACATGAAAAATAGAGATTCAAAAATATCACATAAATTAAAATAAATTTTAAAATATTTTAAAGCAAAAACAAAATGAAAAAATAAAGAAAAAGAATTTGGTTAATAACCAAATTCCAGTTTAATTTAGATTATCCGAAACCTAGTGCCAGACCTACCATGTAAACAATGAATGCAACCACATAAGCGGTTATCAAAGTAGTAACTGACATTATTAAAGGCCATTTCCAGCCGCCGGTTTCCTGTTTGATAGTACCTAGCGCTGCGAAACAAGGGATGTATAACAGTACGAATACCATGAATACGTAAGCGGTTAACGGAGTAAAGATTCCATGCATTGCCGCCGCTATTCCCGCTCCCTCCTCGGCTACTCCGAAGAGTGAACTGAAGGTTCCGACTACAACCTCCTTAGCAACTAATCCGAAGATCAATGCTACTGCAGGTTGCCAGCTGCCGAATCCAAGAGGTGCGAATACAGGTGCTACTGCAGTACCAATCATACCGATTGCACTTTCTTGAGAACCATATTCCACTCCAGCTGGGAAACTGCTTAAAATCCATACAATAATTGCTGCTGCTAAGATAATGGTACCTGCTTTTCTTACGAATCCCCAGGATTTTTCTGCAGTGTGCATTAAAATACCTCTGAGGGTTGGCAATTTGTAATCAGGCAATTCCATTACGAATGGAGCATCCATATCATCAAACAAGGTTTTTCTTAAAATAAATGCCACAATAATTGCTACAACAATACCTAAGACGTATAATGAGAAGATTACATTGGTCTGGTCTGCTGCAGCAAAGAAAGCACCTACTAATAATAAGTATACAGGCATTCTTGCAGTACAAGACATGAATGGAACAATCAGCATGGTGATTAATCTGTCTTTCTCGTTTTCCATGGTTCTTGTTGCCATAATACCTGGAATACCGCATCCGAATCCTAAAATCATAGGAATGAATGCTTTACCGTGCAGGCCAACTAAACTGTGCATTACTTTATCCATAACAAAAGCTGCTCTTGCAAGGTAACCACTGTCTTCCAAGAAACTAATGATCAAGAACAAGAGTATAATTTGTGGAAGGAACACTAATACTCCACCTACTCCGCCGATGATACCATCTACGATAAATGAGGTGAGCATTCCATCACCAAGAGCTGCTGCCACCATTTCACCTAAAATTCCAAATCCTTCATCAATCATGTCCTGGAATGGAGCTGCTACAGTAAATGTAATCTGGAACATCAGGTACATTATAATTAAGAATATAGGGAATCCTAAGAGTCTGTTAGTTACAATACTGTCGATTTTGTCAGTGAGAGTTTTCTTTTCGGTTGCAGGCTTGGTTAAAACTTCCTTAAGCAATCCTTCAATGTATGCATATCTTGCATTTGCAATAACTTCTTCACTGCTTTCGTTATAAATATCCTTAAAGTGTTTTTTCACTTTTTCAGTTGTATTTAAAATATTATTTCTTTTGGAAGAGTCTTCAATTCTATCAAGAATGATTTCATCATCTTCAAGCAATTTGATTGCAATCCAACGGGATGGGACATCACCCAAGTTCTTATCCTCTTCAATAGCAGTTTGAAGCTCATTTAAATGATCAAATAATTCAGGACCGTAAGATAATCTGTTTACTGTGTTAACAGGATTTTTTGCAGCCTCTTCAATAGTTTTTAACAATTGATCCTTACCGATTTTACTGTTAGCTTCAATTTCTACTACCGGCACTCCTAACAAGTCAGAAAGTTTTTTAGCATCTATTGTGTACCCTTTATCCTGAGCAAACTTGTTCATGTTCAGTGCAACAACCAAATTAGCTCCAAGCTCCATCATTTGAACTGTTAAATAAAGGTTTCTTTCAAGGTTGGATGCATCTATAATATTTACAATCACATCAGAGTCTTCATCTACAATGAAATCTCTTGATACAATCTCTTCGATTGAATGAGCACTTAATGCATAGTTTCCAGGCAAGTCGATAACGTCAACTCGGTTGTTATTATAATTATAGTGCCCTTCTGCCTTTTCTACGGTTTTACCTGGCCAATTTCCCACATGTTGGTTCAAACCAGTCAAATTGTTAAATAAGGTGGTTTTACCTACATTAGGGTTACCAGCTAAACCTATTTTTAAATTCGCCATAGTTTTACCTTTTAGTTAATGTTTTTTTAAAATTTTATAAACCATATATTTAATTAAAAATTAAAATCTGCAATTCTGATAGAAGAATATCAAAATGGAAGCATCGCCAATTAAACTTCCACTTTAATAAATTTAGCTTCTTCTTTTCTTAAACAAACCGCATATCCTTTAACTTTCAATTCTAAGGGATCACCGAGAGGAGCCACTTTTTCAAGCTTTATTGTTGCTCCCTTTACAAAACCCATACCGAGCAAATGTCTTCTCAGTTCGACATCTCCTCCTTGATAGGAAACCAGAGTACCTTCTTCTCCAGTTTTGAGTTCATTTAATGTTTTTATCATATTTCATAACCTCTCAATATTATAAAAATTAAGTTATTCAAATTTGATAGGAAATTTAGGTATGCCTAAAAAAATATTTTTTTAATAAAATTTTATTAATTTTGAGGTATTTTTTGCATATTAAAATTTTAAAAATTGGGTATTTTTAAATTAATAAATTATGAACTTTTTGTTGATTAAAATGAAAAAATAATAAAACTTTTATTAAAATTTAATTAAAAAGAGCCAAATAAAATGATTCAGCCCCCACACAAAATATTGTTTAGGTAGACCTAAAACCTAATATTAGTTTACATTTTTATCCTATATAAAGTTTAGGTTTAACAAAAAATAAAAAATTTTTTTAAGTTTGCCTAAAAATAAATATAGTTAACAATTAGTGTAAAAAAATCTCGATTAAACAATCAAAAAAGCAAATTAAAGATAATTAAAAAAAAATCAATTCGAAAAACATGAATTAAAATATATATAATATAAAGAAGGAAAACCATGAAGGAAAAATGCCCATATTGTGGAGAGGAAATACATTCAGAATATATATTCTGCCCCCATTGTGAAAACAGGCTGAAAGAAAAAAATTACAAGACAAAGAACCCCTTCCACTCGGATATGAAAGATGCTGAAATGAAAGCCACTAGAAAAGGAGTGCTGATCAAGCTGACGGGAATGATAATCCTATTAATAATTGGCCTGGCCATAGGCTTGATGAAGTAGCGCACCACACATTTGCCTTGAAATTTTTAAGATAGTTTATATTTAATATATTATTATTTTACAAATCAAAAATCAATCAAAAAATTATTTTCAAATCAAAAATCAATCCAAAATTATTTTCAAATCAAAACTGGTTTAAAATTTTTCCAACATGGCCAAAAAATAAATTTTTAGAGATTAAAAAAGAACAAACATAAAACTGAAAAAAATAATTATAAAACGCCCAAACACCCAATAAATAGTTTAAATTTCCCAAATACAAAAAATAATTACAAATACTCGTCTGTTTTAAATTTAAGCATTCCTAAAAAATTAAAAAATAAAAAACTTTAAATACTATATAAAGCAAATAATAAATTATATCTTCAAATGTAGGGCTAAAAGATTAGTTTTACCAAAATTAGTAATAAATTACTTAGTTTTACTAAAATATTGGAAAAAAACTTAGATAGACCTAAAAAAGAATAATATAAATCTATTTTAGGAAAACCTAAATTTTTTTATTCCTTTTTGGTTTTATTGGCGAAAAACATTAAGAAATTTTTACTGAATAAATAAATGATAAAAACTAATTATTTTAAAACCTATGGCAAGATTATTGCAAAATTTATGGCGAAAATGAGGAATTTTGCAATTAAATAAAAAAGATATGGTGATATTATGAGAGAATATTATGACAAATGTATGGAACACAAACATGCACTTATTTTTTTAGGCGGAATTGCTACTGCAGTAGTTGGTAAGAAAATCCTTGAAGCTGAAACAACTAAAAACGCTTGCACAAATGCAATGGCTAAAGTCTTAGCTGTAAAAAGCGAAGCTGAAGAAGCTTTCCAAGACATAAAAGACAATGCAGAAGATATCGCTCTTGATGCTAAAGAAGCTAAAAAAGAAAAAATTTTAGTTGATGTTGCTGACGACGAATAGATCTTTAAAGATCTATATGTCTAAAATCTTAGACTTGAAATTAAAAACCAATTATTTTCCGTAAAATAAATTGATATTATATTTCAAAGTCTAAGAGAGTTATTTTTTAAAGAAATTAGTTTTTCATGCAGCCTGTTTTTATAAATCTATTTCAAGATATCTTAAATGATCATAAAAAATTTGCATTTAATATATCAGGAAAGTATTTATAAAAATTTTGATTTTTCAAATATTAATAAAATCCAGAATAAAAGTCACTTTTTAAAGATTTTCCAAATATTCGAAATATCTAAAGAAAAATCACTTTTTAAAGGCGAGTAAAAAACTAATTCATACTAAATTTCAAGAGTGTTTATCCATGATTTATGATATTGTTTATGACAAAGGCACTCGTTTGAGAGTTCGAGCTGGTAAAGATGCTTTTACTGAAGGGGAAAGCTACGGACTGACTTCTGTACTACTTGAATATGATTTTATTGATGAATGTTTGATTTCCCATAGAAACGGAAGCATTCTCATCTATTATAATGATCCAGAAAAGAAAGGAACTATCCTTAAAATACTGGATAAAATCACACAAGACGATTTATTTGAAGCTAAACCTGATAATGCTTCTACTTCTAAAGAGTTGTCTGACAAATTCTTTTTAAGACTGGCTAAAAGATTTGTGAAGAGATATCTCTTCAAAATCATTCTTCCAATACCTTTAAGAAGAATAAGACTGCTAGCTCATGCAATACCTTACATATGGAGAGGGCTTGACAGCCTGACAAGCTTCAGAATCGATGTCGCCCTTTTAGATGGTACTGCAATTGCTGCTTCGTTATATAAAGGAAACTTCAACTCCGTCGGATCAATGATCTTCCTCCTTGGAATATCAGATCTGCTTGAAGACTACACAATGCAAAAGACCAAAAACACATTGAAAAACAGTCTTGCGCTCAATGTTGATAATGTCTGGGTAGTTGAATGCGATGACGAAGGCAATGAAGTAGAAAGCCTGAAGCCATTATCCAAAGTTAAAAAAGGTGAAAAGGTAAGAATCAGAACCGGAGCAATCATTCCTGTTGACGGAGTCATTGCAGATGGCGATGCGATGATTAACGAGGCCTCCATGACCGGAGAATCCCTTGCAGTTCATAAAACTGAAGGAAGAGCCGTTCATGCAGGTACTGTTGTGGAGGAAGGCTCCATCATTATTGAAGTGTCCTCCGTAAATGAAGAGACTCGATTGAATAAGATCATCCAGATGATTGAAGACTCAGAAGACTTGAAAGCGGGAGTCCACAGCAAAGCAGAAAAATTAGCAGATTCTATTGTGCCTTACAGCCTGCTTTTAACAGCATTGACTTATCTGATTACTAGAAATTCTGTTAAAGCATTGTCAGTCCTGATGGTTGATTTCTCATGCGCAATCAAACTGACTACTCCTATTTCCGTCATTTCAGCAATGAAAGAAGCTTCAGATAACAGAATGATGGTTAAAGGAGGAAAATTCCTGGAGGCTTATTCAACTGCAGACACTATCGTGTTTGACAAGACAGGAACCCTGACAAATGCAAGTCCGAAACTTGCAAAAGTCATACCATGCGGCAAATACGAAAGGGATGAGGTTTTAAGAATTTCAGCATGCATTGAAGAGCATTTCGCTCACAGCGTAGCTACTGCGATTGTCAAGCAGGCAGAAGCTGAAGGATTGAAACATGAAGAAGAACATAGTGAAGTTGAATATATAGTTGCTCACGGAATTTCCACAAAATATCATGGCAAGAAGGCCATCATCGGAAGCCGTCACTTTGTTGAAGAAGATGAGGGGATAAAATTCACTAAAAAGCAGAAGGAACTCATCGAAGAACAGGTGGCCCAATATTCAGTAATTTATCTGGCAATAGGCAAGAAGCTTCAGGGAATATTATGTATTGAAGACCCTGTAAGAGAGGAAGCACACGATGTAATCCAAGAGCTTAAATCATTAGGCATCGAGAATGTTGTAATGCTGACTGGAGACAGTGAAAATGCTGCAAGCAAGATAGCAAGCGATCTTGGCCTTACAAGATACAAGTCCCAGGTTCTTCCTGAAGACAAGGCAAACATCATCAACAGCCTCAAGAAAGAGGGACATCAAGTCATCATGGTTGGAGATGGAATCAACGATTCTCCTGCATTATCTGCAGCTGATGTTTCAGTAGCTATGAGAAACTCTTCAGACATTGCAAGGGAAGTAGCAGACATCTCACTGCTCAGCGATGACCTGTATGACCTGATAACCCTCAGGAAATTATCTGTTGGAATGATAGACAAGATCAATGCAAATTACAGACACATTGTGATGTTCAATGGAACATTGCTTGCTCTGGGAATATTCGGATTGATTACTCCAGGCACATCATCTCTGCTCCATAACCTGTCTACAATGCTCTTTGGAGTTAGAAGCACAAGATCCGTATTGAACAGCGAGGAACCCGTGCTTTTAGAAGCCAAATAATATTGAACTTAAAATGAATTGCAAAGTATTTGAAACAAACTTATAAATTTGACATTAATAAAAAATGTTAATTTAAAGAACATTGTTTGATTTACCAAGCAATTCATTATTTTTCTATTTTTAACAAATTAATAAAAATTAAAGATAATTAACTAATTTTAAGCAATAAAAATCTTTTTAAATCTATTTAAGCATTTATAAAAGCAAAATTAATTTTTTTAGGAATACCTAAATTTTAGAGAAGTTTATATACTATTAAAACAAACTATAATTAACAAATATTTAGGTTCACCTAAATTTTTGTTGAAATAATTTTAATTAAATACATTCTTTAATTAGACATTGATTATAATGATTCTAAAAAAAAATATTCATATTTAATCTCTTAATACGTGTTGTCAAACAATAGAATTATTATAATCATTTATTAATAAGTAAACAAAACATATTTTCTTTTCCGAACCGAATTAATTATTAATAATCTAATTAGTGAGAGAGTTAAAATTATTGATATAGACATAATTTGTCTCAATCTCCAAAATAGTACATAGAATTTATAGACAAAATGTCCCCAAATTTAAAAACCATAAAACCTAACTAAACATCCAAATACAAATATAAATTCTATGTACTGCCTCTAAATCTTTTTTTAAAAATTTTATCCCATTTAAAATATTCAACTCCAGTCCCGATTTTTTTTAATGATTTTACCCAAAATTCCATCGATTGAAAATATTAAACCCCACTCGATTTTTTTAATGATTTTACCCAAAATTCCATCCATTGCAAAGTATCAGACCTTAGGCTCCATTTTTTTAATAAGAAATCCTAAAAAGACTATGATCATAGGAAAGAAAAGTCCATAAAGAACCAAAATCAAATTAGCTGGAACAACATCACCCATGACAATGGAAGCCGCCAGAAGCAATGTAAGCACTATGACTGGAGCAAGAATAGCTAAAAAAGTGTAAATCATGATGAATGCATTCAGCTTCTGGGAATATTCCTTCAGCTTCATACGCATGTCAAAATTTATATCCTCTGCAATAATGCTTAATGAATTTGAAAGATTGCCTCCAACACGGAGGGTGGAAAGGATTTCAGAACTGGCACGGGACAAGCCTTTGGATTTTACTCTGGAATTCAGATGAATGAAAGCATTTTCAGTTGATTCACCATATCTCACCTCCCCTAGAAGCCTTGAAAATTCAACTGATAAGACCCCATAATCCGCTTTCACAACTGAATCAAGAGCATCAAATAGGCTTTTGCCGGACCTCAGTTCGGTTGACAGCTGTCTTAGGGCATATGGAAGCTCATTTGAAAACTGGGAATATCTGTTCTGTCTTTTTATCTGAGGCATATAAACTAAAGCAATAGTTAAAAGAGCAAATAAAAGCAGTATCACAAGACCTATTTCAAATGAAACAAAATAGCTTACAAATAGAACAATAATAATTAAAAGACTGAAAACCATAGCCCCAATCCTTATTAAAGACTTGAAATTCAAAATATTCTTATTTTCCAAAAATTCATTGAAAAAATCCTTTTTTAAATTCACATCAAATCTGCTATCCCCGCCCACTTTGTTTCTATCAAATCTTACACTATCATATTCCTTGATATTGCCATTTGAATATCTGTTCTCCAATTCTTCAAAGATATTGTCAGCACCCCGCTCCATGAAACTGCCAGATGATGAATTCTCTCCACCATCCCAATCTCCGAAGCGAGCAGATAAGAAACTCTTAATATTATCCCTGCTTAAAACACCTCCCCCGTGATTATTAGATGAATTTCCAATATTATCCGAGAATGATAATAAAAAATTAAGCATGTTCAAGAAAAAATTTATTATGACATTAGTCAATCCAATGAAAAAAGCATCAAAAATAAAAATCACCTCCAAAAAACAAATCAAAATTATTCAAAATTCGACTAATTAAATTAAATAAAATTACAAAAACATAAAAAATATTAAGGATTTATTTTAGATAATAAAACCTTAGGATTCAAATAGTACTCTTCTAAAATTTTAGATAGATTATCCTGTTTTGAAATATTATTTTCAACTAAAGAATCTAAAATCAATTTTCTCATTTCCCATTCCTTATTCAGCGCATTAATTGAAACCCCTCTTAAATTGGCTATTTCAGCCAATGTCTTACTTACAATAGTCAGATTTTCAAAGGAGTCAGTTTCACTATCCCACTGAAAGAGCTTGTTCAGTTGTATGGTCCCCTCTTCAACACCCGCCACTTCAGCTATTTCGGTTATTCTCCTTATGGACCTTCCATTTGACTTGTATATTCTTTTTTCCATGATGATGAAATCTATTGATGATATCATTATCTTTGGAACTGACATGGGAGCATTGGTAAGTCGAGTGATTGTTTCTCGTGAGCTGTTTGCATGCAAGGTTCCAAAACCGGAATGGCCGGTATTCAATGCATTGAATAATGTTATGGCTTCAGATCCCCGCACTTCGCCGACTATGATTCTGTCGGGCCTTTGCCTGAGAGAGTTCTTGACCAGGTCCTGAATGGTGATTTCACCTTCATTTTCAATGTTGACAGATCTTGCTTCCATGCGAATAAGGTGCTTATGAGGAATCTGAAGCTCCAAAGTATCTTCAACGCTTATGATTCTCTCCTTGGGATTTATGAAAATAGAAAGGGCATTGAGCAAAGTGGTTTTTCCTGAACTGGTTCCGCCTGAGACAATGATGTTTGCCGGTTTTACCCCCAATCCATCTACGCAAAGCCATAAAAAGGAGGCGATTTCACTATTCAATGTATTGAACCTGATTAAATCAATGATTGTTAATGGATCCTTTTTAAATTTTCGTATGGTTATTGTAGGTCCGTCTGCAGATAATGGGGGAATGGTTGCATTCACCCTCGAACCATCACTCAAACGGGCATCAAGAATCGGAGACTGCTGGTCTATGCGGCGGTTTACATTACGGGCTATTGAATTGATTATGGAGATGATTGCATCTTCGCTGTCAAAAATCAAATCCGTCTCCATCATGCCATGTCTTCTGTGATAAACAAAAACAGGCTTTCCAACTCCTATAACCATGATTTCCTCCAAATCATCATCATTTATTAAAAAACTCATTTCTCCATATCCAATTAACTCCTGCAACATGTTTCGAGCCAATTGATCAATATATTCACCGCTTAAGGACTTATCATGCAATCGATTTTTTAAAAATCGAGCTATATCCATCAAGATCAGATTTTCATTAAATGAGGAGCTGTCTTGTGAAACAGCAAGATCTATCAGATTTTCCCTCAACTCTTCCAGAATAATCTTCTCTTCATCGCTAAAGTTGAATTTCACAGCATCATACCTTGGAATGAAATTATTTTCCATCAAATCACCTATTTAAACAAATCAAAAAACAATAATAACTATAAAAAATAGATAGCCAATTTAGAACTCAAACAAACATCTGCATGTAGATTATGATTGCCGGCAGGATTAAAACTCCCATCAAATGAGATTTGCTGACCCCCAGGTAATGAGGAAGCAATCCCATTGCTGTAGAAGTAATCAATCCCAGGGTAAGATATAAAACAGGCCCTTCATAAACAAAGGCAAATACATAAAGAATGACAATCATCAGAATTATTACTGCAATTGATAATTTTTTATAGTCAACACCCTGCATCAAATTGGAGAAGCTGTCCCCCAGTTTAAGGCAGATCATCAAGGATACAGAAACTGCAAGAAGGGAAGTGAAAGTAAATACCAGCAAATGGCCTATTGTAAATTCGCTGATGAGATAAGACATGTAAACAGCAATCCCGCTTCTAGGATTTCCTATCAAGTAGATAGCTATCAGTGAAAACAATGTATCGGATGTATTCAATCCGCTGTTTGCAAGCAGGAAATTCTTGGTATCATCCCCTTCATCGCTTGTCCTGCAAGCCCCCTGGGCGATGATGCTTCCCTGAGCTGGACCGAAACCCGGCAGGAAACCTAAAATCGCTCCTGCAGTTCCACCTGCAAAAATGCTCTTGATTGTATCCGCATCCACAATGAATTCATAGAATTTGCTTTGGTGGGGAATTGATGAAGAATCATTGAGGCTGAATAATATGGTTGATATGCCGAAAAGTCCTGAAAAGGTACACATTAAAGATATTCCAGAAGAAATAGGAGTCTGCAGCATTACCCAACCCAATATTCCAGAGAGGATAAAAAGAAGCATCGACCATATAAACGCTCTTTTTCCATTGCTTAACCTGTAAATCATATACACGGATACAACTGTCAGTATTATCCATGTATATGGCTTTGAAATGCCCTGTAAAAATGGGAGGCAAACGGAAAATATAGGCAGCATAAGAATCACAACCACGATAGCACCGAAGCCGCCGATGGATACGATTCTAATGGCTTCTTTTGACCTTCCTTCTAGAACCATCCGATGACCTGGAAGAATTGATGTTGCAGTACCTTCCTCAGGAACCCCCAGGAGCATTGATGGAACGAATTCAATTAAAGCATGAGCTATTGACATTGAAACAAATATCACACATAAGAATTCAGGAGATATATAATTCAATAAAAAGCCGGATGATGCAAACATTATGGCTCCTGCAGTATTCACATGAATTCCTGGAACCATTCCAGTTCCAGTTCCAATCATTATCCCAATAAAACAGGCAATTACTAGATCAAACATTTCCCACTTCCTTTTAAAAATCCCAAAAATGCTTGATAGAGGTGAAAATTAAGGAATGATATAATTAACAGATGAATTGAAATCAAATATTAAAAACAAATCCCATAGAATGATATAAAAAATATTTTTGGAATTTTTAAAATTTTTCTTCAAGCAGTTCTGTAATATTAATTTAGAATAAGTTATATTTAAAATAAGTAGTTTAAATTCATCTAAATATTGATTTAAGATTATAAAATTAGTATTTAGTTATAAAAATGATAAATAAGAGGTAAAATTATAAAATAAAAGAAAATATTTTAAATTGGAAATATTTTCTAAAATTGAAAAATTTTACCAATTTGTAAAAAATTGAATTTAGAAAAAATAAACATTAACGATGCTTGCCGTTAATGTGAAAAAATGTTTTTAAATTGAAAGTAATAGTAGCTATTTAAAAAAAGAAAAATTGAGGATTATTTCATCCAGCGTTTTAGTTTTGGAAACATTTCCGCACACATTTTTCTAGCTTCATCTTCACTCATGCCTGTAACTTCAGCTGCTTTTGGAGCAGAATAATCAATCATTTCTTCCATTGTAATGTCACTGGTAAACTCACCATCCAGATAGCAGTATTTACAGTAATCTTCGCTTTTAGATCCGTCTTTCTCACTTGCAAAGTGTTCATCGCTCATTGGCATTCCACAGGATTGACAAAATTTCATATCTTCAGGGTTCATAATAAAACCTCCTATTATATATTATTCATAATGACATATAAATTTTCAGTGAGCATTTGATAAGAAAAAACTTAGAATTCTATAATTGTGCTAAAAATAAGATAATCTGATAAAAATATAAAAAAACTAAAAAAAGAACAAAAATACTCAAAATAAAAAAAATTAAAAAAAAGAAGTAAATTTAAAAAATTAAATTTACATTAATCTTCCGGTTGCAGTTACTTCCACGCTAGCAACATCTTCGAGTTCTGCAATTGCTGCTTCAATAGCATCAGTTCCACCTTCACCGTCTTCAACGATGACCATGGTGTTTAAAGCTACTAAACCAAAAGCAATAGGTTCCTCTTCGATAGCGTGTAAGGATGCAGGTTCTTTAACTAAATCAGCAATAGCTGCTTTTAATTGTTCCAAATCTACATCAGGATTTTCAGGCATAACTTTTAAAGTATTCATTACTTCTCCCATAATCATTCCTCCGTAACATTTTAAAAAATAATCATTATCTATTAACCAAACTTATGGTCCTTCAAAACCGCATTCGCATTTGTAAGCGTGACCGAAAGTACGGCAGCTCTCACATCTTGCAATAGCTTTGCCACATACTGGGCATTTGAATTCAACATAAGGTTCAATTAATGGGATTTCTTGTTTACAAGATTGACATTTAACTTTTTCCATATAATCACCTAATATTTTAATATTTGATTTATTGATTTATAAATCTAATTATTATGATTAATTTATCCAATTAATCGCATCGTATGAATGTATAAGGGAAAGCTTTCAAAGCATCGTCATCCATCAAAGACAAGACTCTCTCCACATGCTCCCCGTTTACAACAAAACAATTCAATCCGAATTTGATTAACAAAGAAGGCAGCATTAAGTCAATTGATGATTCTTTAAAAGACAGCAGTTCATTAACATCAATTTCATTAATCAATTCCGCCCCAGGCAAATCGGGATTCTTATCATAAATACCGTCGACATCCGTTGCTATTAACAATCTAGCATTCAACAAGCCCGCCACATAGGCAGAAATTGAATCAGAGGTCACATTCCAGGAATGCATTAAGGGATCGTTTTCCCTTAGAATCTCCGAACAAATCAGAATCGGTATTTTTCCAGAATCAGATACTTCCATTGCATCTTCAATGGAATAGCTAATTTCTGTAAATGCTAATTTATCATCCAGTAGTTTAGCCATGATATCCATACAATCAATAGCTGTTTCATGAGTTACATCCTCAGAAAATCCAATATCACCATCATATTTTCTAATAAGATTGGCAAACTCGCCGCCGCCTATGATAATCAAGGAATTGGTTCCTTCAAGTGAAGCTGCCAACTTTATAGCCTTTTTAGGAAAGAGGCTTCCTCCAATCTTAATAACCCATTCAATAATAATATCACAACTGAATGTTAAATTTGTAAAAATTAAAAATATAATGATTTAATATACTAATAAAAATAGCATTTATTAAATATTTATTTTCAACATTTATATAATTTATCCCATCATATTAAAAAAAAGTTTTCCATATTAAAAATTTCTTATTTGAAAGAAATTTAAAATAGATTAATAATGATTGAAAAATAGCTGAAAATGGAAATGAAACAAAGGAAAATATCATAAAAGCTTCAAATCACCGGTTAATACAAAGGAAAATATCATAAAAGCTTCAAATCACCGGTTATTTTGTCCAGAATCTCATCTTCGTCAGGACCCAGGCCTAAAACTGTTATTGTAGACTCTGGAACCTGGGTTCTTCCAGCATCGGTTACCAGATAATTAGCTATATCGTTCTTTTTAGCCATTTCCTTCAATTCAAAAAGGGTCTCTAAATCAGGAGCTTTGACAACCACCTTGGCATATGCCTCGCTTTCCCATTTTCTAATCTTATCCTTGTCGCACTTCTTATAAGCCCCAAGACAAGCATGACAGCATTGAGCGGCTATTTTTCCTTTTCCCATCTTCAAATCGGTTCTAACAACCATGACCTGCTTCATAATTTCATCCCTAAGTTTTATAGAATAAGAATATGGCAATGAAACCATAAAAATAATTATAAACTATTAAAAATATATTATATTTATTATACTTATTTTATTCTTTTTTATCATATTTATTATTTTTCTAAGATTTGATAAAAGAGAAATAATTTATTTTTAAATTATTATTGACTTATTGATTATGAGGATTTAGGAGATAAAATGAGCAGAATTGCAATCATTGAAAAAGACAAATGCCAGCCAAAAAAATGCAATTACGTTTGCATGCATTACTGTCCTGGAGTGCGAATGGAAGAGGACACAATAGTAATCGACGAGAAAAGCAAGAAACCTGTGATTTCTGAAGAGTTATGTTCCGGATGTGGTATATGCACCAACAGATGCATTTTCGGCGCTGTAAATGTCATAAACCTGCCTGAAGCTCTTGACGAGCCGACACACAGGTACGGACCAAACAGTTTTGAATTATTCGGACTGCCTACATTAAAAGAAGGCACAGTACTCGGTTTGCTTGGACAAAACGGTATAGGCAAATCCACAATCATGAACATATTATCCGGATTGATGATTCCTAATTTTGGAGATTATGAGAAAGAATCAAGCTGGGATGAAGTAATCGAGCATTACAAAGGCTCAGCATTGCAGAATTACTTCAAGGCATTGGCAAATAAGGAAATTAAAGCCGTTCACAAGCCTCAAATGGTGGATCAGCTTCCAAAAGTAGTGAAAGGCAATGTTAAAAACCTGCTTACCCAGGTAAATGAAAGGGACAAGCTTGATGAAATCGTTGAAGACCTTGATTTGAAAAATGTTCTCGACAGGGACATTAAAAACCTGAGTGGAGGAGAACTCCAGAGAGTGACTATTGCAGCAAGTATTTTAAGGGATGGAGACTTCTACTATTTCGACGAGCCGACATCATGGCTTGATGTCCGTCAAAGGCTTAATGCTGTAAAAGTAATCAGATCCCTTGCAGATGCGGGAAAATCCGTGCTTGTAATCGAGCACGACCTGGCTACCCTGGATGCTATGAGCGACAACATCCACATTCTCTATGGAGAGCCAGGAGCATACGGTGTTGTCTCTGGAAACAAAGGAGTAAGAGTTGGAATCAATGCGTATATCAATGGATTCCTGCAGGAAGAGAATGTGAGAATCAGAAAACAGGCAATCGAATTCAGCATCCGCCCTCCAACTCCAGAAGACGATGGAGAAATCTTAAGTGAATACAGCGATCTTAGAAAGGAATTTGAAGGATTCACCCTTGAAGCAGATGCTGGAAAAATCTACCATGAGGAAATCGTTACAGCATTCGGTTCAAACGGTATTGGTAAGACCACATTTGCTAAAATACTCGCAGGCGAGGAAAAGCCTAGCGAAGGAGAGATTCTGGAGAAAGTGGAGATTGCTTACAAGCCTCAGTATATCGTATCCGACTTTGATGGAACCGCACAGGAATACCTCTTTGAAAATGCACCGACTTTCGGCACAAATATCTTCAACAGTGAAATAGGAAAGCCTTTTGCATTGAATGACCTCCTTGACAAGAAAGTCAAGAACTTAAGTGGAGGAGAGCTCCAGCGCCTTGCAGTAGCTACCACATTATCTCAGGATGCAGATATCTATCTTTTCGACGAGCCAACTGCATTTTTAGATGTCGAACAGAGATTAATAGCTGCAAGAGCCATTAGGAAAATAGTTGAAAGCAGGAATGCGGCCTCTTTAATCGTAGACCACGACATTGTGTTCATCGATTACATATCCGATAGGGCAATGGTATTCAATGGAGAACCTGGACTCAGCGGTAAGGCATCCAAGCCAACAGACCTTAGAACTTCAATGAACACATTCCTGAAAGATCTGGGAATCACATTCAGAAGGGACAAGGAAACCAAGAGACCTAGAGTAAACAAATATGACAGCTACCTTGACAGAGAACAGAAAGAGCAGGGAGAATACTACTACCTTAAAGAGAATTAATTTATGTTTAGCTTGTAGATTAAGCATTAAATATTCTAGGACTATAAAACAAAATTTAAATACTTTTATAAATATATAGAAGTTCAATTACTAAAAGAATTAAGAGGAGATTAAATTATGGCGGCAATTGATGAAACTGAATTAAGATTTGTTTTGGAAGGTCTTAATAAGGAGCAGTTAACCAGCATTCTTGAAAACAATGGTTACAATTATAAGGGAAAAGACGAATTCCTTATCAGACAGATAATGACCAAGATTTCTTACAGTGTTATTATTGAAGAATTGGAAGCAATGGGAATTATATAATCCATTACTTTTAATTTTCTTTCTTTTTTAAAACTTTTTAAATACATTAATTAAACTAATTCTTTTTAAATTTTTTTTATTTGCGAAACCACTTTTTTACTGAAAATCAGTTTTTAAATTTTTTTTGGCTAATTTTATTACCAAATAGCGTTTTGATTAAATAAAAACCATTTCAAAACTTTTCATTGACTAATTTTATTATCAGCATCAGAGCTGAAAATCAGTTTAAATAGGGAAATCAAACCCACTATCACAGTAACACTTTCAAAGGCAAATGACGAATAATCACAAATAGCAATGAAATAAACTATATAAACTGCGCTGTTTATAATGAAGCTGGTTTTAATGGATTTAATTGATTTGAGATAATAGTTGCATATTGTAATCTGAACTATGGCTATTATCGGCAGAAATCCTATTATTCCACGGGTGTTTACCAAAAATCCCAAAACGATTGAAATAACAATGAAAAATACGGTCCATTTGGATGTTAATTTGTCCTTATAGACAAAAGCGTTCCTGCTGGCAGCTATTGCCATAGTAGTGACGCCTGTCCATGAAAAAAAGAATACTGATGATATCATTAAAATGAAAGCATTTAAAAATTGGTATTTATAGGCTTCCTTTTCGTCATTCACCCACATGCTCAAGATAATAAAAATGCCTGCAATAAAGGAGATTATATTACCAATTATTAAATTAAATGCCAAATCCATATTTAATTATCTATTAAACTGATTAATAAAATTAACTAAGCCATTATTTGAAAAAAATGCCCAAACCAGAAAAGATTGAAAAAATCAACCCTGCCAAAAAAAGATTGAAAAAAATCTGCTAAACCAGATAAAAAAAATAAGAAAATTCATTAAATGAAAGATAAAAAAATAAGAAAATTCATTAAATGAAAGATAAAAAAATAAGAAAATTCATTAAATGAAAGATAAAAAAATAAAAAAATTAAAAATAATCAGTTCAGAACTTTTGATTTAAAAGAATAGTTTAAATATTAGGAAATTGCTTGAGGCCGTACATGCGTTTAGTATTCCAATCCTTAATATTGCCCAAGCTGTTCTTATTGCTTATTGCATCAGCGGAATACCATTTATTTCCAACCTTTATCTGAGCCCAGACATGAGCTGTAACGATGCCGTTGCTGAATCTGCATCCAGGAGCATTGCAGAATCTTGCAGAAAGTCCGCAAGCCCTAGACAAAGCCACAACTAAAGAAGATTGGTCGCAGCAATTGCCTTTTTTAGTTGAAAATGTCTTTTTAGCACCCTTTTTGAATCCTCCGTACCTGCTGTATTTGATGTTGTCCCTAACATATGTAAATATTATTCCTGCCTTATCCAATTCAGAAGAATAGCCTTTGGTTAATTTCTTAGCCAAATTTTTGAGTTTCTTGTTTAATTTTGTATGAGCCGCCGTAATCCTATACATTTTAGCGCTTTTAGCATTTTTCTCATTCAAGCCCCTTTTCCATTGGGAACTAGGATCAACAACAGTCAAGCGAATCTTATTGCTGGAACCATAATAGTGCTCATCAGCTTTGAATACTGATTTTATAGTGTAAGTGCCTCTCTTTAAAGCTATCTTAAGATATGCCCTGCCCTTGGAGTTGGTTGTTCGCTTATATGTTTTTCCATTAATGGTGAAATAGACAAGCTTATTCTTTAAAACATGGCCATTTACATCCTTTAGGGTTATGCTGAAATTCTTTTTCTTTAAAACAAACAGATTATTGTTTTTTAAAGTGGTTTTTGTTTTAACAACCGGTTGGGAAGTGTTTGCAGAGTTTTCTGAGCTATTTGAACTAGTGGAAGACTCAAGATCGTTAGATTCCTGAGAATCTAAAAGGGCATCACCATCCAAATCAGATGTGACTAGAGAACTGTCTGATTCATGAGAATCGGAAATAGATGCACCGTCAAAACCCGCATCATCCACAGAAACTGAATCCTCATAACCACTATTGGAATCTGAATCACTTAAATTAAAATTATCAAAAACGGACGCTTCAAAATTTACTGAATCTGATAAAATATCTCCCGCATCATCATAGGACATTGCAGAAACCGAAGATGCCAACATTAAACTTAGAAGAATCAACAATAAGGGATATAAAATTTTAAATTTCATTTAATCACACATACTAATTTCAATGAAAATAAACAATCATATTGTGAAAAGGAATATTACAATTATGAAGAGAACTATTGCCAGAATAATGTGGAAAATACTTCTAGCAGCTGCCTTGAATATCTTATATACCACATAAATCAAGATAATGGTCAAAATAAATCCAATGAACATTCCGGTAGTTATAATCAAAAAATCACCTCTGTAGTTAAAATCAAAATCCTCTGACTGTTTTTAATTTAACTTTATAAAAATAAAAATAAATAGTTTACTGAATTTAGAGCGTGAAAAAAGTTAAAAAATTAAAAAATAAAAAAAGATATTTAAAAATTTAAAAAAATAAAATAAGCGGTTTACAGATATCAGATAAAAAAAATTAAAAAATAAAAAAGAATATTAAACAGATATCAGATAAAAAAAATTAAAAAATAAAAAAGAATATTAAAAAAAATAAAATAAGCGGTTTACAGATATCAGATAAAAAAAATTAAAAAATAAAATAAATGATTAAAAAGTCAAATCAACCTTATTTAAAGCATTAACATATTTGTCCGCATACTTTTGTTTAAGAGTCTTAGAATAGGAAAGCTCAGTTTCATAAATATAAGAAACAAAACCCTTGTTTGCAATAGGAACAGTTATAAAAGCCGGACTTGAGCCTAATTGAGGATCAAACCTTTTTATATGAGGCGCCAATTTAAGCAGTCTTTTTAAATAAGTCGAAGACTTTTTATGAAGTTTTTTAGATATTTTAACACTTTTAATTTTATTATTTGATATCATGTGAATAAATCTGGGATACTTGTATCCGCTAAGTTTATAGTTTGTCTCATGAACATCAGTAACTATTTGAGGATTTTCCTTGGATATGTCTTTTACAACATATTTCTGACCTAAAATCTGACCGTTCATTCTGCTTTTTGGATAACTGTTTTGATCTTTAGTCACATGAATGAAATACAGGACAAATCGCCTATTCAATTTTTTATTTTTCTTCTTAAGGCTTTTTTGGATTGCCTTATGCATTCCGCTCTCTTGAACATGAACTCCAACAATCAAGGCAATGGTTTGATTTGAGGATAAATTACCATAGTACAACTTTTCAACATATCCTTTTGAAGTCTTGCCTAAAATCCTTTTATAAGTGAATACTTTGGATTTGGTTCCGTCATTAGCTAAAATGAAGTATTTCAAAACCTTGTTTGAAGATAAAGTTATATTGTTCTTGAATTTTTTGCTTTTGACAGTAGGCTTCTTGCCGTTTGTGGTATAATAAATAATTCCTTTCTTATCAGATTTAAGTTTTATAACTGTTTTTTTAGATTTTATTGACATCTTATTAATCCACACATGGGGAGTTTTTTTACTGGATGATGTGGAATTGCTGGTTAAATCAGCACTCTGATTGGAATCAACAGAACTACTGGCAACATCATCACCAAGAATGGAATCAACAGAACTGCTGACAACACCCCCAGAATTAGAATCAACAGAACTGCTCTCATCAGAAATGGATGAAGAAGCATCCTCAGTTGAATCACTAACATCTTCTATGGAAACTGGAGACTGTGATTCAGAATCCATGATTTGATTATTGATTAAATCATCCATCATGCCAGTATTTTCAGCACTAACTGCAGATAGAGAACACAGCAGAGCCAAAAAGATTAGAATAGCTAGCAGAGATTTTTTAAAAAACAAAATACTCCCTCCAATAATTATTAAAAATAATTTATTAAAACCATTATAAAAATATGTTGAAAATAATTAAATTTAAAAAACAGTAAAAAGATTCAAAAAAACCTGTGAAAAAAGTTTTAAAATAAAAAAAGAAAAAAACCTGTGAAAAAAGTTTTAAAATAAAAAAAGAAAAAACCTGTGAAAAAAGTTTTAAAATAAAAAAAAAGAAAAAATAGCAAAAAATGCTATTTATTATTTGGTTCTTAAGGCTTCAACAGCTAATTTGAATTCCCTTGCAAATACCTTGACCTTTTCAGGGGCAATGGAGAAACTGACTCTCAAATATCTGTCACCAAATCTCTTGCTGGTATATGAACCTTGTCTTGTAAAGACTTTCTTCTCAATCAGATAAGTGGACATGTCTTCAGGGTCGATTCCGGCACCGGATAAGTCAATAGCCATCATGTTTGCACTGGATGGATAAACAGGCAGGAAAACACCATCTATTTCATCAACACATTCCTTGATGATCTTCTGATTGTCCAAAGTTGTCTGTTTTACCCTGTCAATCCAATCAGGTTTTGATTTGAGGGCTGCAATTGCACCGCATTGAGCAATCATGTTTGTACCTACGTCATTTATGATTACATTGCGGATTGCATCAATATTTTCAGGAGTTGATACTACCGCTCCAAGACGAAGACCTGCCATTCCAAAGATTTTGGAGAAACTGAATGCTGAAACAGTATTTTCAGGAGCATATTTTGCAGCAAGGAAGTGTTCCTGAGCAAAGTCCTTATAGGTTATGTCATGCATTAAAATTATATCATTCTCCTTTGCAATCTCTGCAAATTAACTTCCCAATGGATTTAACGGATCAATTAAAAGAATCACCTTGGTATTTTCATCCATGTTTTCCCTAACAAGCTTTGGAGTTAACTTATACTGATTTTCCTCGCTGTAAATTGGAACTGAACGAATCTCGCCAGCAAATCTGCTTGCGAAATTATCCAAAATCAGATAACCAGGATCAGGAGTTATCACATTATCTTCAGGGGACAAGATGGCATTAAATGCCAGATAAATCGCCTCGGTAGCTCCTGCATTTACGAAAATATCCATATCCTCCAAATCCAGATCTTTAAGAATCAGGGATTGAAGTTCAGTAAAACCTTCTGGTGGTGGGTACATGTTATATTCATCACTTAAAATGCAATCGATCATTGCCTTGTGTACATCTTCATTATATCCAAAATGCAGTTCATTAGTATTCTGACCCATCCAAATCATTTCTTTATCTTCAAAAACAGACTCGAAAAAAGCGTTGACGGATTCATACCCATCAGGAACCACTTTTTTAGCCTTTGCATATTTTTTTCCTTGGATCATACTATCACATTAATAATAAAAATTAGTTGAATAATGAGAATAAAATAACTATAATATAGTCAAAGATTCATCTATTATCTATTTATCAAACATTACATATAAAATTATTGTAAAAAGATTAAAATGCTTATTAAATGCTGAAATAAATAATAAAACTATTAAGAAAAATAATAAAAAATGAAAATAATGAAAAAATCAAAAATTTGAAATTTAAATTATGAATTGAAAGCAAATAGAAAGGAAACTTATCATCTTTAAAAAATTAAATACGAATTGAAAAATTTAAGCTTTTTCAATGCCTCTATTGGTGATTTTAAAGCGAACAGCCACATCTTCTTCTATAGACCTGTGCCTTTTTAAAATAGCTATTCTTTTAGGGGAGTCATCTTCACGCTTAAGCTCAACTATTGTCTTGGACCAATATTGCAGAATGGTTCCCCCAACAGGAGCATTTTCATCACTGCCTTCATCAAATGACGCATAAATCTGATTTGTTACTAAAACCGCAAGGTCATAAGTTCTTGCAAGTGAGGCCAGAAGATTCATCTCTTTCCCCAGAACACTTGATTTGCCCTTGCTCTCTTCAATACGGAACAATGCCACTGCAGAATCAAGCACGATCAATTCCAGATTCTCATGATTTGATGACACCCATGTTTCAATTAATTTCAAATCATCATCCTGTTCTTCAAAGTCATTTGGCTCAAAAACGATTATATTACTTGCGACAGTATCAAAATCATCCCCTGCCAGCTGTTTGATTCTGTCAATTGATATTCCACCTTCAGTATCAATATAAATAACTTTCTTGCCTGCTCTAGCCAGATTAACTGTTACATTAAGGGAAATATTGGTTTTGCCAGAACCTGGAGGACCATAAATCTGAGTCACACTCTTTTTATCAATTCCCCCCTGCAATAAATCATCTAAAGGAGAATTAGTGATTATTTTCTCTTGATTGCCCATTTTAGATAAAATTTTCATTTTCCATCACTCAAACATAATTTTGATTCTTATCATATTTTAAAGTATTATACAGTTTTATTAAAATAATTTTTCCATCAAATAAGATGTGATATAATTCCACTTAAGGCACCTGAACATTTTCACCAAAATAAAAAAAATCTATTTCTCTTTTTCTTTGATTTTCAAAGCATCCATAAGATTTGTAATTTCAGAAAGATTCAATCCACCCAATATCTCTTTAAATTCTTTGAAACTTATATCTTCAAGACTAATCCCAAATATTTTCTCCAATATGTCTCTAATACCCAGTTTTTCAAGAATTTCAATCAAAGTATTGTTTCCCTTAAGCAGCAGGCTTTCTATGAGATTCAGCAAGTCCTTTATCCCAGTGATATCCTTAATGATTTCAAAATCAATCTCATCACCGCTCTCTTTCAAATCGCTTATCTTGTCCGCTATCAAACCTCTTCTCACAAGATATGGATTAGGCATTGACAAGTCAATGATTGTAGAAGGTTCAAGGTTGTCCAATTGCCCGACATCAATAACCAGATCCACATCATCTCCTATCTGCTTTAAGATATCCTGGGGATTGGATAGGGTTTCTTCATCTGCAACATTGGCACTGGTTGTTATTATTGGAAATATTGATGCAAGTCCTGTTGCAATCTCATAATCCGGAACCCTGACACCCACCTTGGCATTTGCACTTACAAAAGAGGAGACTATGCTTTTCTTGGGAAGAATGAATGTATAAGGCCCTGGAAGCCAGTTATTAATAATATCCATTTGTTTCATGCTTGTTTGAGCAACTAAAGGAATGCTTTCAACATTTGAAACTAAAATAGATAAGGGTTTTGAGGGTTCACGTTGTTTAATTTCATAAATTCTCTTGACAGCCTCATTATTGAAAATATTAGCTCCCAGTCCATAAACAGTATCAGTAGGATATAAAATAACCCCACCATCAGCCATTATATCAATAGCCTTGTCGATAAGCTTCTTATCCGGATGAACTGGATTCATTTTAAATATTTTCATAAAAACACCGAATTCCATTTAATGAGAAATTAAAAATCAAATATGATTTTAAAATTAATATGAACTAAATTTAGAGAAATTAAAAATCAAATGATTTTAAAATTAATATAAACTAAAGTATATATTAGTAAATCAATATAATTAAAATTATGCTTGATAATTTAAGACCATTACTTACAAGAATTTTAGAACCACTAGCTAAACGCTTGAATATCAACCCAAATATTGTGACCGTGATTTCACCCTTTTTAGCACTTGCTTCCGCATATTTCTTTGCACAGCATCAGCTCCTTCTCGGGGCATTGTTCATCCTGCTCAGCGGATTTTTAGATGTCGTCGATGGTGCTGTCGCCAGATATCACAACAGAGCAAGCAAATTCGGCGCATTTCTTGACTCCACAATGGACAGGTTCGCTGATGCAATCATATTTATTGGAATAATATTCGGAGGATATTGCAGTTGGCTGGTCGGAGTTTTAGCTATTCACTCTGCAATTACAGTCAGTTATGTTAGAGCCAGAGCAGAATCCCAAGGGGTGGACTGCAATATTGGAATAGCTGAACGCGCAGTTAGAATGATAATTTTAATGGCAGGTGCTGCAATAGCTGCTTTTGCAAATTCAAACATCATTTTTACTTATTTCATATATGCTCTTGTAATCCTATCCTATTTCACTGTAGGCCAGAGAATTCATCATGTGTGGAAAGCATTGAAAGATGACACCGGAGGACCTGTGACTCCGCAGCAAAAAAGACTAAACAAACAATGAATAAAAGAATATTTTTTAAAATATTCTTCTATTATTTTTTAATAATCCCAAGGATGCCGCTATTTTAAAGCAAGCCAGGTCGATTAGAATACTGCTAATGAGGAGGATTTATATGGATGATAAAGCACTTCTAAGCAAGGATAAAATAGCTGTCGACATAGCTAAACTAGAGAGAAACCTGAATCAGGTATCAGATATCAGCTTTGAAGGAAAAGAAAAGGAAGTCTATGACAGAGCAGTCGATTATTGGAATGATTCAAAGTATTATCTTGAAAAAGAAGACACACGAACAGCTTTTGGTTGCATTGAATATAGCCATGGATTACTCGATGCCTTGAGAATGATTCATGGATTGATATAAACAAAAACACAGTAAATTAAATGGTAAGTTATATTAGTAAACCCTATAATAAACATAGTTAAAATCAATATAACTTGTCCAAAATATTTTATAAAAAAATCCTATTTTTAAAAAACCCTTGATAAAATCGAATGCAATAATTTCGCATAAGCTTTTTTTATTAAAGGCAGCTTGATAGTTGGAGAAAATTCATGATATTTCAGTCCTGTGCTTTCCCAATATTCATAATCTGCTTTTAAAGCTGTGGACTTACTATTCATAGCCCTCCAGACATTGAACATGGTTAATCTTTTAAAACTTGGAGAATATGTTTTTCCATTAGCTACATCATCATAAAATTTCTTGGATACCTTTTTAATCTCCTTTTCCAGTTTTTCATCATCTCGGCGGGCATTTGTAAGGCCAATTTTGTAAACCTTGTTGAAGCCCATATTCTCCAGATCTTCCTCCATGTAGGATAGGACACCTTTTACTCCAGCACCTCCTGTTGATGAGACCGCCAATGCCTTTTTAGTGAAGAAATAAGGCCTGTGATAAAAATAAGCCATATGGTCAAAGAAGTTTTTAAGCATTGCAGTCACATGAAGAACATAAACAGGGCTTGTGACAATCAAACCATCACATGCTTTGATCTTGTCAATAATCGGATTTATCTGATTGTAGTGAGGACATTTATCCTCGCCAAACTCAAAGCAGTTATAGCATCCCTTGCAGAAGCCATAGTCATAATCAGTTAGAAAAACCTCATCAATTTCCAGACTAACACTTGAAAGATCATTTAATTCCGATTTTACCTTATCCACGATTTCATAAGTGTCCCCTTTTCTAGGACTTCCATAAAGAATAACAATTTTCATAATCCCCTCTCCAAACCAAAATCAACAAAAATAATCTAAAAAACAAAAACCTAACTAAAAAAAAGCAAAAAACTAACTAAAAAAAGTCTAAAATAAAAAAAGAAAAAAATAGAAAATAAATAATTATTTTCCAATTAAAAACCAAATCACACAGACGATTTAGTCATCCATGTCAACAAATCTAGGTTCTAATTTTTCCATTACACCAGGTAATGAAGTGTATTCCATTTCCTCAGAAGGTAATCTGTGTGGTTCGAAAGGACCGTGTCTTCTGATGTATGAAGCTACTCTGGAAGCAGTTCTTCTGGTTTCATCAAATGCAGGGTCGTCGAATAAGTCAACAGGACCTACTAATTTAGCATCGGAAATTTGGAAACCTAAACCAATGACACGTGGAGGACCATCGAATCTGATTGGGTTTGCTTCTTCCTGACTGGTTGGCATTAAAGGACCGTTGTGGGAACCTCTCATCCATCCGCTTACCATGTGTGGGAATGCAAATGGCTCTACGAGCTCACCATTAGCTGGGAAACCAGATTGTCCTCTTACAATAGCTGCAGGGTCGTCTTTACCAACATATTCTCCAGCCATTAAGTTTAATCTTTCAGTACTTACAGCAGCTGCGATTTCACCATCTTTTCTGAATACTCTTTTAATTACATATCTGCCGGTGGAACCGATTAATGCAAGTAAGTCGTACATTTCTTCAGGACAGTCTAAAATTACCTTCTTATGGTCAATTACATCGTAGACTTCAAATTTGAATCCTTCGTGTAATTTAGGGTCGATTACAAGACCTGCAGTATTGAATGGATCTGCAAAGATTTTGTAAATAGGCAGGTTGAATGCACCAGGTTCTGTCTTATCACAGCAGTATACTACTACAGGGTCACTTGGTCTTTCTTTAAATTCCATTTCAGCACATCCAGGACCCATACCTTTGATGTTTCCTGAGAAAGTGTCGGATAATAAGTCCTGACCTGCACCGTATAACTTTAATTCTCTTGCAATTTCAGTAGCTTGCATGAATGCGTCATATGCAGTTTTGTGAACTTCTTCGTTTAACTCACCGTTTTTGTGAGTCATAATAAGGTCGATATCATCACCGCAGCGGGTGATATAGTAATCTTCCAAGATTGAAGTTTCCAATGCTTCACCTAAGACCTCATCACATTTTTCAAGTAATGCAGGGTGAGATACACAGTGTCCAGAGACACTTCCAATGTCCGCTTTAATTACACTTACAGTAGTTTTCAAATAAACACCTCTAATATAAAAAATATTTAGCCTTAATTCATCTATTAAATTATAATTAACTATTAAAACAATTAACTACCAAAATAAATAATCAATTATGATAATAATCAATTAAATGAATTAATAGCTAATATAAAATAATTAAAATAATTTAAACTAAATAAAACGCAATTTAAAGGCACCAATCAAAAAATAAACTTAAATTTTAACAAATAGAAGTTTATTAAAAATCAATACCTTAAACATGATTATTTTTATTTGCTATAATATATAATTATTATGTTTTGGATTGGAGAAAGGTAAAATAATTTTGTGAAAAAATATAAAAATAGATTTAAAAAAGTCTAAAAAAAATAAAATAAATTAATAAAAACTAATTAAAAAAAGTCTGAAAAAATAAAATAAAAGAATAAAAATTATTCTTTTAACATGACAACTGCTTTTTCCAAAGCTTCAGGCATTGCTTCAGCGTTTTTACCTGCTCCTTGAGCAAGAGTTGGACGGCCTCCGCCTCCACCGCCGAGCACTTGAGCCGCAACTTTTACAATGTCTCCAGCCTTATAGCCTGCATCAATCGCATTGCTTGAAGCGGTAACAACGATTTTACCATCATTATTACCCATGATTACAACATCCGCCTCACCATTGTCGGTGAAATCGGTAGCTATCTTTACAAGCTCCTTGATATCTGAAGAGAGAATCTCCTTCAATACCTTCAAACCATTGACTTCGACGATATTATCAGATAAACCGGATACTTTGAGTTCGGCTATTTCTTTTTGCAGTTTTTCAATTTCATTCTTTTGAGCCTTCCACTCGGTGAAGAATCTTTCACATGTCTTAGGCAATTGGTCATTGGTTACAGAGAAAACATCCGCGCTTTCTCTTAAGATAACATTGTCCTCTTGAATAGCATCAATAGCTGCAAGTCCGCTTGAGAAATCTATTCTTTCAACACCATCTTGAACCCTTTCAGTCTTGTTAATCTTGATAGGACCCACTTCACCGGTTCTTGAAAGGTGAGTACCGGCACAAGCCTGCACATCAATTCCCGGAATCTTGACAACTCTAATCTGGGAACCTGGAACAACTCCTCCCTGGTAGAGCTTGAATCCATATTCCTTCTCTGCTTCATCACGAGTGAGCCATTGAATATCCAAATCAATATTCTGCATTACGATTTCATTAGCCAGTTTCTCGATTTCATCAATTTCCTCTTGTGAAATGCGCTTATAATGGGATAAGTCTATACGTGCCCTTTCGAGTCCGTTTTGGGAACCTGCCTGCCAGATATGAGATCCTAATATCTTTCTAGCAGATGCAATTACAATGTGGGTTCCTGTGTGATGCCTTGCAAGGGTTATTCTTCTATTCCAATTGATTGCAATATGAGTCATTTTTCCAACAGCTGCCTTCAAAGTCTTCAAGACTTCCTCCTTCTCATCTTCTTTGACAGCCACCTGGTGAAGGACAATATTATTTACCTTGCTTGCATATTCAATTTCATATATTTTTCCATCGATTGAAATAATACCGACATCTGAAGGCTGACCTCCACCTTCAGGATAGAATACTGTCTGGTCAAGTATTATATTGACTGTGTCCTCTTTTTCCACAACATCTAAAATCTTGGCATCAGCTTCCTTTTGATAGAAATCCTTATAGAAGAGCAAGTCAGTTTCATCCAAATCCAATTCAAAGGTCTCTTTTTTAGCTTTGACATCACTTTCATGCATATCTGCAACTATTGTAAAGAAATTATCCGGAATATTCACCTCGAAATCGGCATCTCCGCTTGCCATTTCTTCAACAGTTTCAGGAGGCATTCCCTGTGCGTCATAAAGGTCTATCAAAGTTTCCAAAGGCATTTCAGTTTTTCCTTCTTTTTTAAGTTTTTTAATGGTTCTTTTAACTGTTTTCTTACCTTTTTCGATGGTTTTCGCATAGCGCTCCTCTTCAAGATTGATGATATTCATGATATGGTCCTGAGCATCTGCAATTTCAGGATAGAATTTAGTGAGGAAGTCTAATTGAATCTCCATGACCTCTGATAATGATTCCTTCATATCAAGCTCTTTCATGAATCTGATGGTTCTTCTAAGCACCAGTCTTGCCAGGTAGCCCTCTTTTACATTGGATGGGATAATACCATCTGCCAGCATGAATGCAAGACATCGAGTATGGTCTGCAATGATGTAAATGGCTTCCATTGGCTCGGCATTAGAGAGATATTCATCAAGGCTGATGCCCAGGCTGTCAGCTACCTGCTGACGGAGCTCTCTGATATCTCCAACATCTTCAATATCCATCATTCCTGCAATTTGAGCATTGCGGGCAAGAATTTCCTCATTTACTTGAACATTTGTGATTTCCTTAAGCTTGTTGACTACAGGAGCGAAACATGCATCATATGCAGTAGGAGTTCCTTGAGAAATCCATGCGATTCTTTCAAGTCCGTATCCAGTATCCACAACCTTGATAGGAATTTCCTCTCTTTCACCGTTTTCCAAGGTTTTATATTGCATGAATACAAGGGTTGCAAGTTCTACACCACGTACGCATACTTCATAGCAAGGACCTTCATTTCCTCCACCGCTCCACCATGATTTGATGAATCTGATCTCTTTTGTATCGATTCCTATTGACTTGAAGAATTCATGACAAAGCCTGATTGTCTCGTCTTCCCAGTAGATCATTTCATTTGGCTTGTTGATTACTGTATGTGATCCCATTGTAAAACAGGTCATGTGTCTTCCTGTCCTTCCGACATTGTCTACATCATTGAGACGGATTGAAGGCTGTTCTACTTCAAGAGGGTTTGCAGGAGGTTCAACCATTCCTGAGGTCACCCAAGGCTGGAAACAGAATATGCTTGCTCCAACCAGGAACACATCATCTCTCCAACGTTTAGCAAGGATAGGGTAACGAGGAATCGCCTCATGGCCCTCGCTTTCTAAAAATTCCCTGAAAGTCTTCTGAATTTCATATAAGTCATAAGGATTGTCTGTTGCAGGGTTTCCAATGAATTCATACTCGTCACAAGGAGCATCACCGCAAGTATCACAGTCCACTTGCGCATAAAACTCATGGCCGCACTCTTTACAAATCTGTTTTTTATAACCAAGTTCTTCAAATATCTTAAGCATAAATATCAACTAAGCAATTTTTTAGATTTTAAGTAATCAGTAAAAATGATAAATGATTAATTAAACATTATGTTATTATATTTGTTGCTTAATCTATTAAAGAGTTTGTATAAAATTTTAAAAAAAAGTAAATTATTGGTAATAAATAGTTTTAAAATGTATTAAGCTATTTTAGCCTGAAAATAATTTAAAAAACAGCATTAACTATTTGTTAAAATCATAAGAATGCTCTAAACATCATATAAAGTGTTAAAGCAAAACCAACAATCATTATGATCATTTGAATGCGCGCATGTTTTCGAATGCTTGGAATTGAGCTGTTTAATAAAAATCCCGGAAATACGAATCCTACAAAGCCGAAGAATCCGAATGATCCCATAGCCCCAAGCAGTAGATTCAAAAGTATTCCTCCCCAACCGAATAAAATAGCAACTAAATATCCGATTAGGATTACTTTGCTGCTATTGGCCCCAATCAAGTCATCAGTTGAAACAGTAAATTCAGAATCGCCATAAAATTGAAATCCGTAACCATTTTGATGGTTTTTAGCATTATAAGCATCAAATTCAGGGGCGAGATAAGTTCCACACTCATGACAATATTTAAAATCATCTGGATTTTCCAAACCGCAGCGAGGGCATTTCATGTTTTCACCATAACGAGTCTTGATACAATATATAATTAAACTATCTTGATTAATAAATTTAATCAATAATGAATAGTGCTTGAGTCATTGCAATTAAAAAAAAGTGATTAAGTCATCACAATTAAAAAAAATGATTAAGTCATCGAAATTAAAAAAAAAGTGATTAAGTCATCGAAATTAAAAAATAAGTCTTAAATAAAGTATGATAATTTAATAAGTTGAAATTTTATAAAAATAGCAGTAAAATCAAAATTTTAAAAAAACAGTCAAAAAATAGTCAAATTCAAAAAAGTATGAAAACAAATTTTAAAAATTTGTTTCAGACCAAAACCATTTATGGTTTTAAATGAAGAAATAAATAAATTTATTTCTAACTTAAAACTCTTTGAGTTTTAAAAAAAAGAAAATAAAAGGATAGAAAAGAATCTATCCGAATAAAGCACCTAAACCAGCTGCTGCTGCTTCTTCTTGCTCTTCTTCGTCTTCTTCTTCCTCTTCTTCCTCTTCCTCTTCTTCTGCTGCTGGAGCTGCTGCTGCAGGAGCTGCTGCAGGAGCTGCTGCGATAGCGCTAGTTTCAATAGCTTCTTCGATGTCAACATCTTCTAATGCTGCGATTAAAGCTTTTACTCTAGAATCTTCTACTTCAACGCCAGCTGCTTCTAAAATTTTAGTTACGTTTTCTTCATTAATCTCTTTTTCAGTAGTGTGCAAAATCATTGCCGCATATATGTATTCCATGTTATCACCATATTTATTAATAATATTTATTTTCTTTTTTTGAAATAATCCAATACAATCATGCATTGAATTTGTTGTGTTTGTAAACACAGTGTTTTAAAACAATTAAAAAGTATAAAGTATAATTTTATCTAACCGAATAAAGCACCTAATCCACCGAGTGCACTTTCTTCAGCTGCTGCTTCATCTTCCTCTTCTTCTTCCTCTTCTTCCTCTTCTGCTGGAGCTTCTTCAACAACAGGAGCTGCTGCAGATGCTCTATTAGCTAATTTATCAGCTAATTCATCATCGATAGCGTCAGAGCTTAATTCACCAGCTAATGCTAACATCTTAGCATGAGCAAGACCAATTATAATATCGGAAGTTTCGGAGTTTACAATTCCTGCTTCAACAGCAACATTGACAGCTTTTCTGTGAGCTGTGCTGATAATAGTGGATATAGTTTCTTCAGTTGGGATTGCTGCGTATACAGATAAATTGAATGCTTTGTTGAATGCACTTTGAATATCTGCTAAGGTTTGTTCCTCATCGATAGCCAGGAGACTTGCTTCAAAAACTGATCCTTCTTCGTATACAGCTTTTAAATCCATACCTACTTCCATAGGTTTGATATCAAGTCTGGTTAATGTGGCAGCGATTGCTTTGGAAACCTCTTCACCAGCTTCAACTACAACAGTGTCTTTAGAAACTACGATTTTACCTTTATCGATTTTAGCAGGTACGCCTACTTGTTGTAATTCACCAAGGAAAGGTCCTGGTGGGAATCCGGTATCTCCAGCAGGTATAACAATATCTTCAGGAGCAATTGCGCCTGCTTTAGCAGGAGCTTGGGTTTTGCTGTCTTCCAATATTTTATACAATTTGAAAGGATTCATGTCGGTACAAACAAGTGCAGCTTGACCTTCCATATAATCAGAAAGACCTGTAATGTTCTCTCTTTCTTCATTACAATCTTCTAAAGCTAAATTCATAAGATTAATTTTGGATAATCTGATGGTTGCCTTTCCTACAAGAGACTTTCTCATTTCTTGGAGTTGTCTAGCAGGAATGTTTAAGAGGTTTACAATACCTACAACTTCAGATTTAGCAATTAAATCTTTAAGTTCATTAACTTCATCTTTTTTCCATTCAGCAACGTGAGCCATCTTATATCACCCTCACTACTGAACCCATAGTTGTTTTAATATACATGGATTTTATTTGGTTTCTTCCTTTTTCTAAATGGCGGTCTAAGATTGCAAGAACAGCTTCAATATTTTCAGCTAAGTCTTCATCAGACATGTCTTGAGTTCCAACTAAGATTTGAATGGAAGGTTGGTTTTTAATTCCTACCTTGATGGTAGATCCAACTCTTTCAAGTAAAGGTTCAATTTTAGCACTAGCAGGCACAGGTTTAGGCATTTTATTACGAGGACCAAGTACTGGACCTAAGAATCTACCTACAAGTGGCATCATATCAGCTTGTGCTATAAATGAATCAACAGAGTTTGCTACTTTCTTAGCAGCTTTTCTGTCTTTACCGAATTCTTGTAAATCGTCTTTGGAAATAACAAGATCAATACCAGCGTTTTTAGCAGAAACAGCTAATTCCCCGTCAGCAATAACACCGATTTTAATCGGTTTACCACGTCCATTAGGAAGAGCGAGTTCCTCATTAAACCTATTTTCTGGTCTTCTGACATCAATATCCTTGAGGTTAATAATAACATCAATGGATTGTGTGAAGTTTCTCGGCTTAGCTTGTTCTTTTGCCTCCTTCACCGCGTCTATAATCTCTGTCATATAAATCCTCCACGAACAGTGTTCATGAAATTTTCTTTTCGGTTCATGAGAAATTTCCCATGATAAATAAAACAATATATCAATTATAAAATTCCAAAAAAGAATCCTATAACATCATCTACATTTGTTAAAATGAAAAATTTATTCTTTGCTTATCATAATCAGCCGCAGGGCAATTGTCAATCAATCCCCAATCAAACCAATTAATCACTTAAGCAAATCTAAATTAGCATAATTTAAATCTATAATATAAGTTTTTCAGCATTAAATGTAAGAACAATAAAAATAAAATAAGAAAACTTATTCTACTAATATGTCATCGTACTCTCCAGCATCTACAGCTTTTTGAGTTTCGCGTGGGTCTTTGCCGTCAACGGTAATTCCCATACTTACACAGGTACCCATGATCTCTTTAGCAGCATGCTTGTAGTCATTTGCAAGTAATGAATCGAATTTCATTCTGGCAATTTTTAAAGCTTGCTCTACAGATAAATCAGCTGCAACTTCAGCACCAGGTTCATGAGCTCCTTTTTCAATGCCAAGTTCTTTCATAATGAGTGCAGTAGTTGGAGGAGTACCGATTTCAATTTCGAAATCTTTAGTGCTGCCGTCAATAATTATTTTAACAGGAACTTTCATTCCTTTAAAATCAGCAGTTTTTGCGTTGATCTCTTCAACTGCTTTCATCATATTAATACCGAAAGGACCGATAGCAGGACCTAAAGGTGGTCCAGGAGTAGCGGTTCCGCCTTCGATAAGAACTTCAACTGTATCTTTAGCCATTAGTTAGCCTCCTTTTTAATAATTCTAATTTGATCAGCTTTAACAGTAACAGGAATAGGAACTGCTGCTTCGACTAACTCGAGAACTACTTCTTCACGAGATTCGTCTAAACGAACAACTCTAGCTCTTTCACCTTTGAAAGGACCAGATACAAGCTCAACGACACTTCCTTTTTGTATTGAAGAAATAATTGGCTTAGGTTTCAGGAACCTTTTAACTTCTTCCAAGGTAATCTGGCTTTTCATATCAATAGTACCGTCTTTTTGAGCACCAACAATACCTCTTAAATGACGAATTCTCATTTCAGGATTCTTCATGTCAATTTTTGATGCTGATTCAACAATGATGTAGCCTTTTAAAGACTCAGGTACAACTATTGACTTGATCGCAACGCCTGCCTTATCCGCTTTTAATTTTAACAACATAGCAACATTTCTTTCTTGACCTGCTGATGTTTTAAGAGCAAATATGGAATTTTGATTATCTTCCATTTAAATTCACCTATAATTCATGTTGATTATTAATAAATTTATAGATTAAATTAAAGTTATATAAAATAAAATTTCATTATTTATCATAAATTATCAACAAATTATGCATAATGCACCCTGCTTATCGTTGAAATGGTTTGAAAATTTAGACTTTCTTTGAATTCCAATTGAAAACTAGAAATAGTCAAATTCAATAAAATTAAGCAGGTTAATAAGTTCATAAGATATGAATTTTAATATTTCAGAAACAAAAATGTTTCAATTAAAAACTTGAAGTTTTTAATAAAATAAATAAAATTAAATTCATATAATAAAAATATATTTATCTAAACAAGTATATAAATGTTTCAAATTTCAGTATTTTAAAACAAATAAAAAAAGGAATGGAAAACCATAATGATTTATCCATTCATTCTAAAAACCGCTATTAATAGCCAAATTAATTAATATCTTATTTCAATAGCTACAAATAACTAAAACTAATTTTCTATTTAGGCATAGAATAAAAAAACATGTATGGAATATTTAGAAACATTATTTATTATTTTTTATAATAATAGATTCTCAAATATCCGTTAAAGTAAAATATTTACAATCCTACCAGTGTAGCGACTAAAACAAATATAAAACCTATTACACCAATAATAGCAATGCCGAGTGCTGTAACTTTTGAGAATTGGAAATATTCTTCACGATCCGGTTTTCTAGCTACTCTCAATACTCTTTTACATTGTTTTAAAAAATCATTTGTAGAAGCTTTTAAATTCATTGAAATCACGCATTAAATAAATATAATTTGATTAAGATAAAATTTAATAAATCAATCTTTATATTATTATTAATAATATTCAAGTTTATGTTAAATTACATTAATAAAGTTTTGGTTTATTCAAAAGATAATAAATAAAATTTTTCAAATGAAAAACCAAAAAAAATTAAATTTTTATTAAATCATCACAGATTAACTATAATAAGCAAATTATTAATCCCAATAAATAAAACTTAAAGAAATACCGGCTAAATCCCAATAAATAAAACTTAAAGAAATACCGGCTAAATCCCAATAAATAAAACTTAAAGAAATTACCAGTTAAATTCCAATTAATTAAATTTTATCATACCACTAACATTCCAATAAAAACAATTTTTTATTAAATAATCTGATTTGAATTTAATGAAAAATAAAATAAGATTTTGATAGATTGAAATCTATCAAATTAAGACTATTTTTAAATTTAGAATATTCCATCAAGGAATTCATCTAAAGGATCATCGGATTGTGGATTTACAGCACCTGATGAAATGGTTTCACCAAAATCAGTATCTTCGAAATCATCGTCTGTAAATTCATCATCTTCGCTAGCCATATTGTATTTGGATTTTACACCGGAAACTACGATGGTAGTCCTGATAATATTGTGCAAGGACTCATCGATTTGAGCACCCCAAATAATATTGGCTTCAGGATCCAGCTTGTCAGCAACAATCTGCACAATCTTCTCGGATTCCTGCAATGTCAGGTCTGAGCTACCTGAAATATTAATTAATGCTCCTTTAGCATTGGAAATGTCAATATCTAATAATGGGCTTGAAAGTGCTTCGTGAACAGATTCAATAGCTCTGTCACCGGATTCAGACTCACCCATACCAATCATTGCCATTCCAGAGCCTTTCATGATGGATCTAATATCTGCAAAGTCCAGACTGACCAGACCTGTTTTAGTAATGAGTTCGGTTATTCCTTTTACAGCCCTTCCAAGGATTTCATCGGAAACCATGAAAGCCTTGTTCAAAGGAAGATTTGGTGCAACTTCTAAAAGCTTGTCATTTGGAATTACAATGACAGTATCGGATGCAGCTTGGAGTTTTTCCAAACCTCTTTCCGCATTTTCCCTTCTTTTTACACCTTCAGCTGAAAACGGCATGGTAGCCACTGCAACAGTTAATGCACCTGCTTTTTTAGAGATTTTAGAAATAATAGGTGCGGAACCGGTACCTGTTCCTCCACCAAGACCACATGTTACGAATACCATGTCTGATCCTTCTAATTCCTCTCTGATATCTTCTTCAGATTCTTCAGCACATTCTTCACCCACAGTAGGTTCTCCGCCAGCACCGAGACCACCGCAGATTTGTCTGCCGAGCAGTAATTTCTTATCAGCGCGGCTGTAGAATAAATCTTGAGCATCAGTATTTACAGTAATAGTTCTTGCTCCTTCAATACCGATTTCATTCAATCTGGAAATGGTATTGTTTCCAGCTCCACCAGTACCAACTACAGTAATTTTAGCACGACTTTGCTTAATTATTTCAATTAATTCATTATCTAAATCATCCTCTGCAGTTTCAGGGAGAGTATTGTTGTTTTCGACACTTTCTTCTGATTCTTTAATAGCATCATCTATAAATTTCACTTGTTAACCCCACAGTATTTTGATTATTATATAAGTATAAAGTAATTATAAATATGTTTAAAGTAGTATTTAAATGCAATGACTTAAAATAATCAAAGCCTTAAAAACCTTTAAAACACTTGAGAATACTTAAACAAATTCCAAATAAAGAAAATTTTATGAAAAATTACAATTAATTTATTAAAGACATCTATTCAAATCAAAACCCTGATTTTTAGAATTTTAAATTTAAACAAATCAAATCATTGTGTTATCCCAATCATTTTAAAATATAAAAAACAAAGAACAGTAATTTTAATATTTAAGATGATTAAATAAATTTAAAAACAGAATTTTTAGATTTGAAAATTAAAAAATTAATTATAAATTTTGTATTGTTATTTTAAATTTTTCAAGTATATAACTATTTTCCCAATAGTTAATTTATTTTACCATAAAAAGTAGAATTGAAAAGTACCCATAAAAAATTGAGAAGTGCTTTAAAAATAGATTGAATAAAAAAATGCTCCGTTCGGGATTCGAACCCGAGTCTTAGGCTCGAGAGGCCCAAATGATTGGCCGGACTACACTAACGGAGCAATGGTTGTAAAAAAAATAAGTTTTTACAAATATTATTTAGATTTCTTAACTTATATAATTTTGCTTAAATAAATTTCAAAAACAATTTTTTTAAAAGATTTTAAATCCTCGAGAAAGATTTTTGAATTCATTGATATGAAAAATTTTCAAAATCTCCAAGATGAACTTTTCATCTGAGTGAAAAAAAGTTTTGTAGTAATTGCTGAGAAGGTCATGCAATTACCAACTTCAAATAATATTATTTTTTAGCTAAAATCAAAGCCATTTTGAATTTGCTGTCAACTGCCTTTACGCTGTGCATGCCTCCTTTTGCAAAATGGAAGTTTTCACCAGCTTGAATTGGATGATCTTCACCTTCATAGCCGATTACTCCTTTTCCATCCAATGCAAAGATAATTGCCTCGCCAGGAGCGGCATGCTCTGAAAGACCTGTTCCCTCATCAAAGGCCATTATGACAAATTTAAAACCATCATTGGATAGGATATCCATATTTACAACACTGCCTTCCTCATAAGGAAGCAGATCAGCTAATTTAAATACTTCTCCTGCATTTATAAGTTCATTCATATTATATTCCACCTTTTTTAAAAGAATTTCAGTATAAACAAAGCCTACTTTTGTAGAGACTCCATAAAGAGAATCTCCGGGGATGAAAACAAATTCGTTTTCCCCTAAAGACAAACTGCAGCCCTCCAGAGTTATCTCGCCTAATCCATGGTTCCCAATCAAGACAACATTATTAGGGTAAGTTTCTTCACTAATATCCGTGTTTTTCCCAAGAGAAAAGTATGTGATGTTGTTTTCAGATGAGATTCCAGAATTGGTTGAAATAGTTAAAAAATCCCTTGGAGGATGTTTTTCAGCAATTGAAAATACTTCTTCAGACATTTAACTGCCTCTTTTTTATAAGTTTACCTAGCATTTGAATTTATAATGCTTCAATAATAATTTTAAAAATATAATTTATTATAGAAATATAATCTATTATATACTTTCTTATAATCCAGATTTTATTTAAATATTGTGTTACTAAATATGGGTAAAAAGTAGCAACAAATAACTAAATATATTAAAAACCATATAATAAGTTAAATATATAAAATATTGAATTAAAATTTGATAAATTAAAATTAAAAAACATTAATTAACTCAAAATTAAAAGCTACTTAACTGAAAATTAAAAAAAACTAGTTCAAATTAAAAAAAACCGTTATAACTAAAAATTAAAAAAACTAGCTCAAATTAAAAAAAAGTAGTTATAACTAAAATTAAAGCTATTAATTAATCAAATCAAGAATAATGATAACATGACTACAAAATACACTTATAAAAATTCACAAACTGCAGATGGAAAGGAATACAAATATGTGGAAATCAGAGGATACCATGTCATTCCCATAGAAACCCATTACATCAAGCCTAATGAAAGCATAGACTTCATGATTGACAAGGTATGCGAACTTTGTGAAGATGGTGATTATCTGGTTATTGCAGAGACTCCCATTTCCGTATCACAAGGCAGACTGGTTGACGAAGCTGATTACACCCCGTCACTGAAAGCAAAATTCCTGGCTACATTCTGGAGCAAATATCTCTGGGGTTATATTCTAGGCCCTGCCCTTGGAATAAAGGAGAGAACAATAAAGAATTTAAGAAGACTGCCTGAAGAATCAAAAAGGCATAAGGAAGTTATTCTTGATTTATACGGCTGGAAACATGCATTGAAACCTGCTTCAGAAGCAGGAGTCGATTTAAGCAATTCTCCAGGCACTTATGTATCTCTTCTCCCAGAAAATCCTGAAAAAGTAGCGAAAGAAATCAATTCAAGAATCAATGAGAAAAAAAGCAGGGATGTGACTGTTTTGATAATAGATACCGATGCGACTTATAAACGAGGAGACCGGTATTTCACAGGCCTACCAATAGCTATTCCAGGAATTGAATCAAACAAAGGCGTTTTCGGCTATACATTGGGGCAATTGTCAGAAAACGTAGGCTCCACACCTCTCGGCTGTTCAAGAGAAATTACAGTCGAGGAAGGAATTGAAATAGCTAATGTTGCAGAAGATTACCAGAAATCCTTATCTACTGCAATGGCAACCATACACAGCGTAAAAGAAGTATTGAATGAAGACAACACCAGTGAAGTAAGCGTGGAAGCATTGGATTCCATCACACATACACCTGCTGTTTTAATTAGAAAAACAGACCAAAAATATTCATTTTGAATAAAAAAAAGATTTTGGAAAAAACTGAAATTAAAACAAAATATTGATTTTGATTTTGAATAAAAAAGATTTTGGAAAAAACTGAAATTAAAACTTTAAGAAAATTGAAATAAAAAAAAGCTAGGAAGTGAACCTTCCCAAAATAAAAAAAATAGTAAAAGCCAAGATTACATCTGATCTTCAATAGCTTTTATTCTTCTTTTCAAATCATCAATGATGTCCTGGTTGTCATCATGAACTAACTCAGCATCACATTCAGGACATAAGAACTCAACACG
This sequence comes from uncultured Methanobrevibacter sp., assembly GCA_900314635.1. GTDB lineage: Archaea > Methanobacteriota > Methanobacteria > Methanobacteriales > Methanobacteriaceae > Methanobrevibacter. Next base: position 184,524 of record OMVY01000003.1, on the reverse strand, counting down.
AGGGTCTGAAGCATTTTCAAAGTTAAGACGGTAATGTCCATACGGACAAATGAAGTACATGTTGTTTTCTTCTTCATCAAGCATTGCTTTTAACTGAGCCAGATCCTCCTCATTGCGTTTTTCCTTTAATTTTTCCACTTCATCGACTTTGAATTTCCAGTCATAGGTATACCATTGAGTCTCCTTGTCCTTGTCTCTCCTATAACTTGCCAAACCTTCATCATAAAGTTTATAAAGAATTTTACGTACAATATTTAGTCGAATCCCTGTTTTTTCCGCTATTTCCTCATCAGTACTAATTCCATCAATAAGACATTGAATTATATTTAGATTTTCCTCATCTTCGACTATTTCCAGTAATAAGTCACGTATTATAGGATCGTTTAACATGATATGCTCTTCCTTAAATCTATTTATTGATTCAGTTAAATTAAAAAAGTAATTTTCATCGATTGTTATGAATAATGAAAAAGAAAAAATTATTTAATAAAAATTCATCAAATATCGACAATATATTAGTATTTACTATATTTTTACTATAATATATATTTATTGTTTTAAAAGAAATAAAAAAAATTGACAAGAGTGGAAAATCAATTTAAAGATATATTAAAAACTATCAAATCCACTAGATTAACCACTGATAATGACTTTCCACTAAAACCTAGAGAACTATAAGACTGAAACTTTTAGAACTCCTTTTATTTTTAAGAATTCATTTATGAGGTCTCCAGGAATCGGAATCTCTGTTATGATTGTCAATACCGGATTGTCTTGAAGTTGGGTATCCCCTGCATAAGCCTGGCGAATATCGATGTTATGTTCGCTCATCAATAATGCAGAAGCTGCTAAAACTCCCTTGCTGTCTTCACCAGCCTCAATTTCAACAACACCCAGTCCCAGATTTTTTGCAATGTTTTTTAATAAAGTTCCTGCAGGAAGAATATTTGAAAAAACTTCCAGCAATTCATCATCATTGACAATTACATTGACTGTTGACTTTATTACTCTTCGATCAACATCTGCTGCAATAGCTAATGCTGAATCACTTATCTTTAAATCGCCGCAGTAAATCTTCTTGTCAGGACTTACTCTCAGACCAAGTTCAATCATTTTCTTAGCTACTGCCATACGAGCAGGATATTTGCTGAACTTTGAGTTTAAACTTTCCCACATATTAACACCTTTTTCATTATATTATTATTGTGCTAAAAAGTATATAAATGTATACCAATACATAAAAATGGACATACAAAATTTTCAAATAATAGTTAATTTATGGAAAACCATGAAAAAAACATCAAATTAATAGGATATTAAAAAAATAGCACATTCTTAAAATAATTAAAAAAAAGATCGAATAATATCTCAATCAAAAAACAAGACTAAAACAGCCCATAATAAAAATAATTAATTTTTAAAAAATAAGCATATCAAATAAATTAATTAAAATGGATTTAAAAAAAGTGATTTAGTAAAAAAGTAGGCTAGCTGGGATTCGAACCCAGGACCTCACGGTTATCAGCCGTGCGCGCTGACCAGGCTGTGCCACTAGCCTAAATGAAAATAAAATTCAAACTTCTAAAATCAGAAACGGTCTAAAAGCCATAATGAAGTTTAAATTACAGATATTATAGAGTATGTCAAAACTAATATATAAAGGTTTTGATAAAAAAATATTCTCTAAAAAAATATTTTATTAATCTAAAATAAAAAAAGAAGAAATTAAGAAATAATCTTAATTGTCTTTGTTAAACATTTCGTTGAGAGCATCAGCCATAATGTGGCCTACAATAGTAAGTTTTACTTTGTCAATGCCGTCAACTTTCAAAGCTTCGGTCTTAGCTTGAGCAGCTATACGAGTAACACTCATACAACCAGGGTTGGTAGGTCTAATTACCAAATTAGCAGTGGATCCATCAATTTCAATAGACTCTACAATTCCCATCTCAACTATACTTACACCCATATGTGGGTCATTTACTGCAGATACTGCATCTTTAACAGCTATTGCTAAATCTTCAGACATTCTTATCGCCTCTTAATTTTTTTATAATTACACTTAAATATTATTTAATAGAACAAAGCATGCTCCATATTTTCTTATTTTATTAATAAAATTATATGAAATATAATTATTACTTAACAAAATATACTTTTCTAACAAATAGTTACAAAAATACATTTGTTTTAATACTATATAACATTATCTATATTTTTCAAAAGACATTTGAAAAAATTATTTCTTCCTATGCCTTATTTTAACTCCTATACCGCTTCTGGACTCAATCATCTCCTTGCCTGTGAGCACCGCCTTTCCAACGCCGACAACTTCATCATTCCTTACAACAACAACTTCATCATTTGGAATGATGCTTAAATCCGCATCGACAATTCCAGGAGCAAAGAGAGAGTTTGTCTGTAAATCAAAATCAATCTCGACCACATGAATGCCAAGCTCTGCAAGCCTGCGCCCTCCTTCAAGATTAAGAGTATACAGCCCTATATCCCTATTGAGAAGAGCCAGTTGCTTGCCGTTTGAATATATATTGCGGTGATATCTTCCCTTGGCAACAACATCATCGCCGATAATGGCCTCGGCACCTTCGCCGAACTGGTATCGGGCAATTGATCTAAGTTCGTTTAGAACCTTGTCCCGATGCTTTACCTTGGGATATTTTTTAAGAGCCTGCCTCAGATTATAAATAGAATCCGGAGATGTCGGCCTTCCATCGACGCAGACATACTCGCAGTTATCCAGATAATTCCTGCAGACCTCCTCATAACCGCCATGAACATTGGCAATTACATCCTTATCCCCTACATAAGCTTTAAGAAGCTCTCCTGCGATTTTCACTTCCTCATGACTCCAATCGCCGGATACGGTTACATCATATGACTGGATAGGAAATGTGTTTTCCATTTCCCTTGGACAAATTCCAAAAGGGGAAGTTACGATTACTTCCTGATATCCCTTGGTAGCCCTTTTAAATTTTTGATGAGATTTTGAATTTGAATAAGGCTTTTTCATACTGCATGGGAGAGCAACGACAACATCTCCTAAAGGAGCCATCATTGCCATGCGGTCTCTCCATCTAACAACTTCCGGCCTGTATAAAGACTCATCGCTTGAACAAATTACTTTCATTCTCTCCCTCGTTAAATGATAAATTTAAATAAGAATCTGATTTTGACATGCATTTATTATATTTTATTTTAAAGATTAAAAGATTATCCCAATGACATCCAAAATAATAGATGAAAAAACAAATCATAATATAGAAATAGAATTAATCCTTGTTAAAACGTTCTACAAGTTCCTCATGGTTTTTTATGAATTGATCGATAGAAGGATGGTCCTTTCCAAGCTTCATTTTCCAGTTATCAACTCGGAACTCAACATCAATTTCCTGAGAACCATTGAAAAGGTTATCGGCATGGGACACTATTTTTTCTTCCAAGGTCTGGGGAACATAACTCTTAACCGGAAGCCCAAGTTCACGAGCATCATCATCACTAAGTCCGGTTCCTATGTGCCTTTCAATAATATTGGTTATTTCCTTGGAATACCCCATATCTTCAAGCATTCGAGCTCCTATAACGGCATGTTCAATGGAACTGGTCTTGGAGCGGCCGATATCATGCAGCAAGCCACCGACACGAACCAATTCAACATCAACATCGTCAAAGTTACGGGCAATCTCAACAGCTTTTCTTGAAACCCCCTTGGAGTGCTCAATCACCCAGTCGGGACAACCAACACTTTTTAAAAGCTCAATTTCATCCATAAAACAATCACTTAAATCAAATAACTATGAAATCAACTAATTTAATAAAATCTAAAAAAATAGTCAAAATCACTAAAATAAAAAAATATTAAAAATTTAAAAAAACAGTTAAAAGAAGAAAAATCAAAAGAAAATGACTATTTGCCATTTTCCATTTCAGCATATCTAGCTTCGCGTTCTCTGTCCTCTTCTTCTAAAACTTCCAATAATTCATCCCAAGATTCTAAAGATTCTTTAGCTGCTTGTTCTGATAATTTTTCAATAGCATATCCTGCATGAATAAGAACATAATCCCCGATTTTTGCATCTGGAAGAAGATCCAATCTGGCATTCTGCCTTACTCCTCCAAAATCAGCAGCACAAATATTAGACTCTTCGTCAATTAAAACAATTTTTGCAGGTGCAGCAATACACATAATATCTCGCCTCTCTTTATTTTTAAATTAAAATAGTTATTAATTAAATTAAATATTCATTTAAAATGACTTGCCTCTAGTATGATCAGTTGAATCAAACGTCATTTTAAAAATGATTACCTCTTAATTATCGATTCAATTTAATTAAATTTTACATATATTTAATATTTTAATTATTAGTTTTTTCATTATATAAATATTTGTATAAATTGAAACAAAAAATTATAATAAAAAATAAGTGTATAAAAATTAAAAATAAAATCAATTAAAAACAAAACACAAAATAAAGTGTGGCTAACTTATCGATTAAATTTCAATTAAATTATCGATTAAATTTTAAAAATAAAAAGTTGATAAAATGGCGGAAATTAGAAAGATTAAAAACATAGTTATAGGCTCAGGCCCTTCTGGAAGACTCGGTTCACTTGAACTTGGAAAACTAGGCGAGGAAGTTCTGCTTATTGAAAAGAAATACATAGCAGGAACTTGTTTGAATGAAGGATGCATGGTTGTTTGCGCATTAACCGATATAAGTCGTTTTTTAAAGAATTTCAAAAGATTCAACGATATGGGATTTATCAAAGGAGATGTCGAACTTGATTATGCCCAAGCTGTTTTAAAGGTAAAGGAGACCCAGCAGAAATTGAGATATCTTAACGAACTTGAAAACAAAGGAGTAAACAATGAAATCATATACGGAGAGGCAGACATCAAAGTTGAAGATGACAGAATAATAGTAAGTGTCAATGTGAATGATGAAAACAATAATCCAACAGGAAAAATTGAAACATTTGAAGCTGAAAATGTCTTGATAGCAACAGGTGGAAGACCATTCATTCCAGATATTAAAGGAAGTGAATTCGCGCTTACAAGCAGCGATGTGCTTCAATTGGACGAGGTCCCTGAAAAACTGAACATCATAGGCGGAGGAATTATTGCAGCAGAATTGTCCAATATTTTCTCAAGCTTCTCAAGCAATGTAAAAGTCATTGCAAGATCCAAGGTATTGAAAGAAATCGATGAGGAGTTCAAGGGATACCTTCTTGAAAAATTCCTGGGAGATGTTGAATTTTTAGAGGATACAGATGTGCTGGAAATCAAGGAAAACTCTGTTGTAACATCAAAGGGAGAATTCGAAGGCAAAACATTGATAGCCACCGGCAGAGTGCCGAATTCTGAAATAGTCGAAGGAATTGTTGAATTGAATGATGACAAGTCCATCAAGGTCAATGAATTCTCTCAAACATCCAACCCTCACATATACGCAGCAGGTGATGTGACTGGAGGAGTGACATTGACTCCTGTAGCTAGAAAGGAGGGAATATCCGCTGCAAGAAACATGGCAGGATACTTGAACAAATTAGAGGAGGACATAATTCCACAATCATTAACATTGGACATGGATGTAAGCTTCATTAAAAGGCTGAAATCCGCACATGAAGACAGGGAGTTCATAGACATTACAATTCCTGGCCTTGGCGGACCGAACGCATTCTGGACATTGAATGAAACAACTGGAAAAACCAAAGTCACCCTTGATAAGGAAACCGGAGAAATAGAAAAAGCGATTTCAGTCTCACCATCTTCAGTGGAAGCAAGCGCCTATATTGCATTCCTGATGAATATGGGAATTAAAAAGGAGGATTTTGATGAATTCCTTGAGGTTCATCCATCCACAGATGCGTATTATAAGATTTTAAAGATCTTATAATATTTCTTTTAAATTTTTTAAAAAAATGTAAAAGGAGATATTATGAAATCCATGGGATTTAAATGTCCGGAATGTAATGAAGAAGTATATTACGATGGAGAGGATGTTTACTGTGAAGCCTGCGGCCTTGTTCTTAATAGAAAAGAAGTCTTTTGTCCACAGTGCGGTGGAGAATTGATTCACGCACAAGGAGAATACGGTGAAATCATAGTATGTTCCAACCATCCGAATTGTGATTATTCCAGAAGCATTGACTGACTCTGATTATTAAACTTATAAGAAGACAAAACAAACAAAAAAAGACAAAAATTCTAAAAAACATCAAAAACTAATTAAAAAAAAAAGAAAAGGCTTGGATAATTATCTTATCCAAGTTACTACATCTTTGCTGCGTTGAGGAGCTTCTGGAGCTTCTCCTGCTTTATAACCTAAAGAAACACCATATAAAGGAGTGTAGCCTTCAGGAATGTGCAGATGTTTCAAGTTCTGAGCATCCTCGAAGTATGCTGCAATCAAGCCAAGCCAGCATGCACCGATATCCAAACCTTCAGCAGCCAGAAGCATGTTTTCAATAGCTGCCGCCGCATCCGCCTGCATATTGGTTGCATCAGATCTAACAGACACTATGACCACTGTAGGAGCATTGTGGAACACATTCTTGTCTGAATATGCAATAGCTTCCAGGAATTCATCCCCTGAATCCTTTAAAACATTGTGCACAGTATTGTTGATATCTTTCAGAAAATCAGTGTTTTGAACTACTGTAAAGTGCCATGGAGCCTCTCCTCTTGCAGTAGGAGCCATGATTCCAGCATTAATAATTCGTTCAATTTCCACATCATGGATCTGCTCATTCTTGTACTCTCTGATACTTCTTCTATTGTTAATTACTTCAAATACATCAGCCATCCTATCGCCATCCTAATTAATAGAATAATTTCATTAAATAAATTTATAAACTAAATTCATTAGTTGAGAATCATCGGAAATTAAATTCCATTATTGAAAATCACCAAATTTAATGCTCTTATTGGCAATAATCAAAAATTAATTCAATAATTCTTTCTTAAATCTGCTTTTTTAACTCTTAAATCTGTAGAGACCACTCTTTCATGGTTTGGAGCATAAGGATTATAAAGCAGCCTTCTAAATCCTAAAAGAATCAATAAATTGTTTTTAACAACATATTGCCTTTCTTTGAGAATAATCTTTCTAAATAAATCGCCTAAACCTCCTCCAGTTAAGACATCCATGAATAAATCTCCAAAAGTCGGATTTGTAAGATTTAATTTTGTCACAAGGAATCTTGACAAGTGGTACCTTCTAACATATGCGATTAAGAATATGGTTATTACAAATAGGATCAAGGTTCCAACTAATCCTCCAAGAACATAATAGGATATTCCTAAAGCCACGGCAAATGAATGATTGCCCACTTCGCCCATCATGATCTTGCCTGAGAAGTCCAGAGGACAGTATCCCAGACAAACCACAAGTGTGAGCAAAGGAACGTAATAAGCAGGAATTTCCATAAATGGATCAACTCTCAACAATACAGAAGCTAAAACACAGAACAAGCTCATAATAATGACAACACTTGATGCAGTTCCAGGCTGCATGTCTGCAATATTCATCGGCTGGATCATAAGAGCAACAAGAATTGAAGAGAATCCCATGAGAGGATATCCGATTCCAATAACACAGAGCATTCCGATTCCACGGATAAGCTGTCCTATTTCAAAAGGCAGATAACCTATTCTTTTTCTACCGATTATATCATCAGCCAAGGCACAAAGACCGATTATTAGAACAAGATTATTAAATCCTGGCAGCATGAATAGGCTGAGCAGAATAAATGGAATTACACCAATAGCCCGAGGAGTGCCTCCTCGAACATTTTCGTATAAGTTGCCCATGTATCCGCGCTTTCCAAAGAATCTAAATACTATATTCAGTCCTGCAGCACCTAACAATGATACGATAAATACAAATAACAATTCAAAAAACATGTTTTACTTCCTTGTTTAATGAAACTATATTCCACTAAACAGTTTTTATAACTTATATGCTTCATTATCAACTAATTGATAAACACTTTAATAAATTTTTATTTTTCATAATATATACATTTTATTTAAAATGTAAAAAATTTAGATTATATAAAATATGAAAAAATTAATTAGATTATATAAAATGTGAAAAAATTAATTAGATTCTATAAAATTTAAAAAAATTAATTAGAATCACTAGATTAAAAGATTATGCAAAATGCATATATGAATCAGAAATGCTTATAAAATTAGAAATAAGACTTAAGTGAATAGCGAAATCTTGAAAAAATGAAATTAAACTATCGGATACCTTAGAAAAGCAGCCAGACCGCCCAATGATTTAAGCTGAGCTCCGCCGTCGTGTTCGCTGCTTACAACCAGAACCTCGCCGGACATGTTCTCAACCCTGTCCATGGAATCCTCCAGATCATCGCTTCTGATTAAATTATCCAAAACAAGCAGTTTTTCAACCGCACCCATGTTTATGGCATCCATCACATCCTTTTTACCATAAACAACAAGCTTGGATGATTTGGATATCTCGCCGAGGAGATCATTTACCGCAGCTATTTCAAAAGCCACCCTGTTTTCAGTAGCTAGTTTCTCGACTGTGCCCTTTCTAAGCACTTCGCTAATGCCCACACGTCCGCCGGATCCTGTAGCTTCCAAAACAGAATTTTTGGCGATATCAGGATAATGGGATTGCAGATACTTGTAGAAATCATTCTTGACAAATCCAGGACCTGCTAAAACTATTGCCTTAACCTCTTTAAACTTCAAGATATAGTCGGCAACATTTCTATAGAATTTCTCCACGTCCTTGCCTCTGTTCTTGTCGACAATGCGTTTTCCAGAGATGTTTCCAACAACAGGCCCATAATATTCAAGACCGTACTGCCTCATCAAACCAAAGAAGGCCTCGTCATCCTCCAGAACGACAATCATTGCAGACAGTTTCTTGCTTGATTCAATAGCCTGATTGATTCTTTTAATGGCATAATTGGACCAATGCTCTTTTTTAATTCGTATGGAAGTATTTAATTTGGCTTCAATGGTATGGTGGGATCCTAAAGGAACAAGGTCTTCAGGTCCTCGAATTATGGAACCTATGATTCTAAGCTTTCCAGTGAAGATATGAAAACTTACGCTTTCAACGGAAATCCCCAGAGTAAATGTCTTTTTAACTCCCCTGTCGCTTCTAAGCTTGTCTCCAGTATTGTCTTGTATTCTCCTTGTTGTTTTGGAGAATACCTCATCACCTTCAGCGATTATATGTGACAAATGCCACAGGTCATCCAAAGTCTCTGGAAGAAGCGCGACTAATCCTTTTTTTCTATCTTCAAAAGTAATTTTCATATCAAATTCACCAAAATAAAAATAATAAATTTCATTAAACAATATAAGGTTTGTTTTATGATTATATAAAATTTAAGTAAAAATATAAAGTTTAAGATTATAAATATAATATGATATTAATGGTTTTTTAGATTTTGAGCTTACAGATTAAATATATTTAAAGGGTTTTAGGTCTTAAACTTACAGATTTAAATATAATATTTATTATAATTAATTAATAAAACCGGATATTAAAAAAAGTTAAGAAATTAAACTTCCTAATAAACTGATAAAAGGGATTTGAATGAAAATAGGAATTATTGGAGGAACCAACGGGCTTGGAAAGACATTTGCAAAATATTTAGCTGAAGACGGCTTTGATGTTGTCATTACAGGGCGTGATGTGAACACAGGAGCAAAAGCAAGTGAGGAATTAGGAGTTGAATACTCTAAAAACAATACTAAAACCGCTGCAAAATGTGACATCGTAATCGTTGCAGTTCCAATAGCCAGCACAAATGATGTGATAGAAGAACTGGCTCCCCACATGAAGAAAGGCTCTTTGATGATGGATGTGACTTCTGTAAAAGAAGGTCCTGCTGAAAAAATGGAGGAATGCATTGGCGAAGGCGTTGACTTCATTCCAATGCACCCGATTTTCGGTCCGAGAACTCCGAGCCTGGACGGCCAGGTAATTGTTTTAACTCCAAGCTACAAGGGAGAGTGGTATAGGAGGATCTACAGTTATTTTAAGCGAAAGAAAGTCCGAATCATGGAGACCACACCAGAGCATCATGACCGCATGATGGCGGTTGTTCAAGTGCTGACTCACTTTTCATACATTTCAACAGCATCAGCTATTGAAAAGCTCAAAATCAATATTAAAGACACTGAAGATTATGAAAGTCCGATTTACAACCTGATGATCGATACAATTGCCAGAATTGTATCCCAGAACCCTTATCTTACCTATTCCATCCAGCATGAGAATAAAGTTGGAGAACAGATCCGACAGGCATTCGCCGATTCAGTGCTTGAATTGAAAGATGCTATTTCAAGAGAGGATGAAGAGGAATTTATTGAAATCGCAAACAGGGCGACAAAAAACATGGGCGATATTCAAGGAGCATTAGGTAGAAGTGACAAGGCCATCAACGCACTTACACAAGAGTTCAACAGATTGAAAGACTCCATAGGGGAAGAAATTGCCTTGAAGCACATCTACTCCAAAACAGTCCATATCGGAGTTTTGGAAGATATTGATTATGGATTTGCAATACTTAGAACTAAAAGCGGTAAAATCAAAAAATTGAAAATATCCAATATCCGAATTTTAAATGAAAAAGAAGTGTTTGAATGGAGACTGGCTAATGAAAAGATTTTAAGCGCATCTTTAAGCTGTCTTTTCCCTGCTAATTCCAATCCGGAAATCATTAGGGACACCTTGTCAAATATAAAAAACATAAGCAAAGTGGAAATCGTAGAGACTTATAACGGCCCTCAAATCAAAGAAGGTGAAATAAGTTATACTTTTATTGTTGAATCCTTTGAAAAAGAGGCGATTAAAAAGGCTAAAGATACTTTAAAAGGATTTGGAGGAATTTTAAGATAATGGCTGGCCATTAGATAATAAAGCCAGCTAGCCATCATATGATTATTAAGACAATAAGAAGATCTCAAGCAGTCATAGAACCATAATAAAATGAAATTTAATTAAAATATTAAAATCAAGATTAATTAATTAAAAAAAACTTTTGGAGGCAAAGAATGGTTAAAGTAATATTATTAAGTGGAAGTCCAAGAAAAAACAGCAATACAATGACTGTTTTGGAAGAATGTGCGAAATACATTGAAAAAGAAGGGGTGGAAACTGAAATCATCTCACTTAGGGGAAAGGATATCAAATCATGTATTGGATGCTTAAAATGCACTGAAACTGAAAACTGCGTATTGAATGACGGACTTGAAGAAGTCATTGACAAATTGAGGGAAGCTGATGGATTTATTCCTGCAGCGCCTGTCTACTTCGGTACAGCACGAGGAGACATGATGTCCGCACTTCAAAGAATCGGAAAAGTGTCCCGTGGAAACGACAAATTCCTAAACGGAATGGTCGGGGGCCCTATTGCAGTTGCAAGGCGCGGAGGTCAGAGCCTGACATTGCAGGAAATGACAATGTTCTTCCCTATCAATGGAATGATTGTAGTTGGTGCGAATTATTGGAATATTGTTTTTGCAGGTCCTGAAGGCACTGCATTAGAAGATTCAGAAGGAATTGCCAACATAAGACTATTTGGAGAGAATGTGGCAAACGTAGTTAAGAAATTAAATGAATAATTTATTAGTCAATCACATATAAAATAAACATTAAGAACAATTTAACTTATAAAATAAGAATCAATAGTCTGATAATAATTAAAAATTAAGAACAATCTAACTTATAAAAACAGAAAATCAATAGTCTGATAATAATTAAAAATTAAGAACAATCTAACTTATAAAAACAGAAAATAAATAGTTCTGTTATAATTAAAGCTGATTAACATGAAAATGATTAAAAGAACCCTGGGATTCAATGTGGAAAATTCAAAATATATTTTAATATTATCCATTGAAGCCATTTTAATAGGTCTTTTCTCAGGATTGGTGGTATCTTTATACAGATTATCCCTGAATACATCGGAAAACATTCTCTTTTCCACAATTGAATATGTGAAAGGAGATCTCTTCCTGACCATGGCATGGTTTTGCATATTGGCCATAATGGGTTTTATCACAGCCCTTCTGGTTAAATGGGATCCCGACATATCAGGAAGCGGAATTCCCCATGTAATGGGGGAAGTCAAAGGATATTTTGATGTCAACTGGTGGAAAGCAACAATCGCCAAGTTTATTGGAGGTACCCTCACAGCACTTGGAGGTCTTTCACTTGGAAGGGAGGGACCATCTGTACAATTGGGAGCCATGGTTGCGAAAGGAGTCTCTAAACGTCTCCCCAATACAAAAACCGATGAGAAGCGCCTTCTTGTATGTGGAAGCGGTGCAGGACTTGCTGCAACATTCAGCGCACCCCTTGCAGGATTCCTGTTCATACTGGAGGAAATCAACAAAGGTTTTGACAGGTCAATAGTTCTGGTAGGCCTTATTTCAGCTATTGTGGCAGATTTGGTTTCAAAAGCATTCTTTGGACAAAGCCCAATATTCCCATTCACCTCATTGAATCTTCCTTTAAATCATTACTGGCTCTTTATTGTTCTGGGAATAGCAATTGGATTCCTTGGTTTCATCTACAACAAGGGAATGATCAAGGCATCAGACTTATGGAACAAGCTTAGCTTCATTCCGATTGAAATAAGATTTGTAATGGTGTTCATGGTTACAGGAGTTGTTGGATTATTCCTGCCTAATGTCTTAGGCGGAGGATATTCAATGATGTCCTTAATAGAAATCAGCCTGCCTCCATTATCAGTTTTAATAATGCTTTTAATCGGGAAGTATCTGCTTTTGATATTCTGTTTTGGTTCAGGAGCCCCTGGAGGAATCTTTTATCCGGTTCTTGTAATCGGAGCATATATCGGAGCCATTTTCAGTGCGATTGTAATACCGATTTTCGGATTCGACCCTTTGATTGCATACAAGTTCATCATGATTTCAATGGGAGCAATGTTTGCAGCTTCAATTAGAACACCTATTACAGCAATCGTTTTAATTGCCGAAATGACAGGATCAACCAATTCTATTGTTGCGATGATAATTGTAACCGTAATTGCATATATGATTCCAACAATCCTCGGCGATGAACCGATTTACGACTCCCTGCTTAAAAGATTGCTTGAGAAGGAGAATAAGATTGAATTCGACGAGACAAAAAGCATACTCGAGGAATATGTTGTTCCTATTGACTGCGCATTAATAGGACAGAAAGTCTGGGATCTCCCAATTCCTAAATCTGCAATGGTTGTAAGCATTGTGAGAAGTGGAAATACATTGATTCCTGATGACGAACTGAGAGTGAAATATGCTGATGAATTGTTTGTCATAATGAATTACAAAACATATTACGAAGACAATAAGGAAATTGAAAGGCTGATTTACAACAATTGGAAAGAATAATTGCATTAAAGGTGAAAAAATGAGAATAGCTGTTACATCAAGCGATGGAGAAAATGTAGACCTCCATTTTGGAAAAGGAAACTCCTTGTATGTTTATGATTACAATGAAGAAAATGAGGATTTGAGCTTTTTAGAACATAGAACTGTCGCAATAGAAGAAGATAAGAAAGAGCAGAGCTATTTGATAATAAAAGCAATTGAAGATTGCGATGTGGTCATTTGCCTTGAATTTGGTTTTAAAGCCCAAATTAAAGCTAGTGAAGCCAATATAAAACTGGTTCGGGAAGAAGGAACTGTAAAAGAAGCTTTAGATAGCTATATCAATCATGTAAATTTCATGAAAAATGTTAAAATTTAAAAAACATCGAAAAAACTTAAAAAAATTTCAAAAATATAAAATTCAATTCAAAAACTATTTTTTACTTAAAAAAAGGAAATGGAATGAAAAATTCCATTTTTTAAAATATTTTAGCTATTTTAAAAAAATAACGATATCAAACTGATTTTGAACTATCCTCTTCTTCAGATAGCTTTCTGAGCTCTTCTTCTATACTGCAGAGATTGGTGCCTCTGAACTCGGCAAATACATCATCAGTTGCACAAGTGTCCTTCAATCCAGGAAGAGCAATCGGAACATACTTTTTAAACTTGTCATCATAAATCAAATCAGTCTGATTGATAATATAATTGCTTGTAATCTTATTTGAACGGGCAAGTCTCATTTGAGCCCTTATGAATCCTTTTTCTTCAACCAGCTTGACAATCTGCCTTGCATAAGTTATTGAAGGATTGCGAATCTTGTCAGCCATATTGTCAAGGATTCCATCGCAATCAATATCGAATTCTTCAAGCACGACTCTCATTCTGTCAATGATTTCCAAGCCCCATTCATTTATGGTTGTCTCTTCACCATCTTTCAGCAATCTCATATCCGGATCAAATGCGCTGACAGCAACCCGTTCTTCATTGATTAATGACTCTTTCTGCCAGTTCACATAGTCTGATTCATCCTTTAAAAGACAATAAACAAGAAGCAGGTGAATGAACTCCATGTCCTTTTTAATCAAACCGCATTTATAAAATGGATTAATATCAAGGGTTCGAACTTCAATATACCTTACGCCATCTTCATTTAGAGAATTCAAAAGATCTGGAGGATTTTTTGGCTTCAGCCTTATTTGAGTATAAAGTTCTTTTGCCTCAGATAGGATTCCCTCATCAATATATGATTGAACATCATCTGTGAATTCCCTGACTGAATTATAAGATGGGTAGAGCTTTTTCAAGTTTTTATAGCCAAAAGAAGAGTTTCTAAGGGAACAACCCGTACTTGTGTAGAGGCTTCCGGATTTGCCTTGCCTGTCCATCAGCCGAACGCATTCATGATTGAATGTCTTATGGCAGGCTACAGAAGCACCAGTAAGGTAGACTATAAGCCATAAATGCCTTAAATAGTTTCTTGTAACCTTCAAGTAAAGATTATCCTTGAAATCCTTGAAGGACTTTCCGCTACATGAATTGTCATATAATTTTTGAATAAAATCCTCAGAGAATGAGAAATTGAAGTGGATTCCTGAAATCAATTGTTTTCTAAGGCCGTATTTTTTTGCAAGACCTTTTCTGTAATCCATTGACTCCTGAGCCTTTTCATCCCCCTCATATCTGGCAATTGGAATGTCTGAGGATTTAGGAAGTATGCAAGGCAGTGACTGGAACCACAGGTATTCATCCTTGTCCAGGGAAACATTAACCAGATCAGACATGAATGAAAAAAAGTCAAAGGCTTCATCAATACTTTCAAAAGTAGGTGTGATGATTTCCACCTGGCTTTCTGAAAAATCTGTTGTAATATACGGGTTTGTAAGCTTGTTTCCAAAAATAGATGGATGAGGCCTAAGGGACAGCTTGCCATTATGTGTAACCCTTAATCCTTCAACTTCTATTCCAAAATTACCTGCAAGCAGTTCCTCTCCGCCAGCAATCTTCTTGATATCGGATAAAGCAAAATCATCAGCCATATTTCTACCTCGATGCATCACAATATTACAATAGTTATATTTTTTAATTATTAAAATCCATACCAATTTCGCGAAATAATCATAAAAAATCAAAATATGAATTTAAAATTCATATGAATCTATATTTCAAGCTTTTCAAATCAGACCTGTCAAAATTCAATTCCCCTTCACTATTATCATCTTGCATGGACAATATAAAATCAGATACTGCCCATAGTTGTTCACAAGTTGGAATATACTCTTTTCCATGGGATTCGCCTTTAAACAAGACTTTTCCATCCTTGAAACTAATCAAGGTATTCAAAGGGAAGTTGAACCAGAACAGATTATCATCCAATGGCTTGGTTGAGAAGATGATGGAATGCTCATCTTTTAAATAATGCAATAGGCCTTGGCAATTGATATGAACAAAAATCTGTTCACCGTCAGAAAGCATAAAGTTTAACTTGTTTCCCTCAGCCATGCGGGAAACCATAACATTTATAAAATTAAAACGCTCCTCAATGGACAATTCCTTTTCAAACCCATTTATCTTATCGACAAAGCAGCAGATTATTCTTTCAGAATCCGTATCCCCGCATTCAACATCATTATACTTGGAAAGTTCAGGACAGTTAAAAATAGTCCCGTTGTGTATTAAGGTCCATGTGCGACCAAATTTATCTTTTTTTGCAAATGGGTGGCAGTTGGTCTTATCCATTTTTCCTATTGTAGCAAATCTGATATGTGCAAGAATGTTTTTTCCAAGGATTCCTGAAGAGAGCATTTCTTTTAAAAGGTCGCTTTTACTTGCCTTTACAGGTTCCTTGACAAGGCATGAACGGTTCTCATCCAGAATGCTCAAGCCCCAGCCATGTGGATGCTCTTCACAGTGACTGTAAAAAGCCTTCAAGTAATCAGTGACATCTTCCTCTTTTGAAGATGTAAATCCAAACAATTCACACATATTTCTTCCTCAAGTTAACTTTTATTTAAACTCATTATTAAGAATTTTCCAATAAAAGCCAAAATGGAAGATTTTAAAAGTGATTATTTAAATCAAACCAAGTAATAACAATTGTTATATAATTAATTGCATATAAACCTTGCTATTGAAAAAAAGTTTTTTATAAAATCAAATCAATATTTTCTATTTCCTTCACTTTGAATTTTGAAGCAACACCCAGCTTGTAATCATCCACATCAAACAAACTTAACTCAAGCTTGTCATTGCCGATTATCTTGTCTTTATTCCTGCTTACTTCAAATGAATCCAGGTCCAGCCTAAATCCAAGCCCTGTGTATTTCATATAGCTTTCCTTTAAAACCCAGTAGCTGAAGAATTCATCGGATGGTTTTCGGGCATTGATTATTGAGAGATATTCACTTTTGAAAAAATAGTGTTTTGCAATATCCAAATCAATCTCCAGGTCATTATATTCAATATCCAATCCGATTTTATAGTCTGATATTCCGCAAGCAATATGATTTCCACTGTGGGACATGTTGAAATGAACATCAGCGTAATTAGACAGATAAGGCTTTCCATACTCATCTATGCTAAAAACAGGATCATTTATGCCAATATCAGCCAATAATCTAACTAAGAGGAGTTCCACTCCACAACTTAATTTCTTATCCTTATCAAATCGAAAATTGTCTATTTTTTCTTTTCTTGAATCGGTAACCAATTCATATCCTTTAACCAAATCCAAATCACTGACATCCGAGTAAGCTATTCTAATCATCGCATAACTCCATTTACGATTTTTGAATTAAACTTAAAACTAGTTTACAATATTAATTTTATTTCTTGTTATTAATAATCATTTATGAAATAAGCAATATTTAAATACTATAAAATTCATAACTAACAATAACCTTTATGGGCGGGTTTTAATTTATTTAAAACTTTTTATGATATTATTTTAAACAAAGGAAGAGATTCCAAAGAGGATATTTTTTATATTTTACAATTTTTAGATATTTATATTAAATTTTATAGCTAATTTTGTATTTATATTCAATATAAGACAATTTTAGGTATCTTAAATTGTAGAAACTGATTTTAACTAAAAATAAAATAAAATTTTAAAAGATATTATTTTATAAAGTTTTAAATTTAAAAAAAGTCCAATCATAGCTTATCAGCTTTTTTTAAATAAAAAAAATCATTTAGCTAGGGCTATGTAAAATTAAATTATTATATTTTATTTTTATAATATATTACGTCAAAAAAAATTATGAGGATTGATAAGAATGGCAAAAAAAAGTAAACGTCGAGTACGCGATACCTGGAGAGAAAAATCCTGGTATACCATTAAAACTCCTGTAGCATTTGAAGACAAGGAAATTGGCGAAACCCCTGCAAAAGATGCAGATTTAGTAATTGGAAGAACCGTTGAAGTAACCATGAGAGAATTAACCGGTGACTTTTCCAAACAATACATAAAATTACAATTTGAAGTTGACAATGTAAGCGGAAACATCGCAAACACCAAATTCACTGGTCACAAAACCACTACCGACTATGTAAGAAGCATGATTAGAAGAGGAACCAGTAGAATCGACGCACCTGTTATCGTAACTACCCAAGATGACCGCAAATTAAAACTTCACATCTTAGCTGTTACCACCAGAAGAGCTAAATCTTCCCAGCAAAAATTCATGAGAGAAACCATCAAGGAGTTAGTAACCAACGTAGCTGCTGAAAAATCCTTTGACAACCTCGTTGAAACTTGCGTTAACGGTAAATTAGCTTCTGAAGTATATCACAACGCTAAGAAAATCTACCCTCTCAAAAGAGTGGAAATTATTAAAAGTAAAGTATTAAACTAAGTCTAATCCTTTCATTTTTTTCATTTTGAAATAGCTATTTTTCATAGCTATTAATCTCCCTATTTTTAATTATTTAAACATACACACTATTTTAATTATTTAACAACGCCTACTTTTAATCAGACCCCCTGTTATTTCCAATTATTAAAATAATGATTCCGACTATTTAAAAACATCTAATTTTTATTTAAGATAAGAAAACAATAAATATTTAATAAATAAGAATTAAATATTAATTAATTAAAATTTAAACTTAAAATCCAAACAACATTTATATGATTTATTAAAGATATAAAACTTGGGATACCATGCAAGAAGCTTTAATGATTAATTGGGGATATGTTATTCTTTTATTCATATTAGGGGGGATAACATATAAGAGAAAAAGCCTGGATTTGTTAGGCTCATTGATCATGATTTTTATGGGAGTGACCATAATCTTTTCAGCTGGAGTAAACTGGCTGATTCTGATTGTTTTATTCCTTGTGATGAGCTTGCTTGCCACAAAATTCGCCAAGCCTTATAAAACCGCACTTGGAGAGTATGAAGAAACAAGAACTGCGAAAAATGTCATCTCTAACGGATTGATTGCATTTTTAATGGCTGCATTTGGAGCCCATTACAATCCAGTAGCAGTGAACTGGATTGGAACAATCGCAACCGGCCTTGTTGGAGGATTTGTTGGAGCAATAGCTACTGCAACAGCAGACACATTAGCAAGTGAAATCGGAATACTTCATGAGCCTCGTTTAATAAGCAACTTTAAAAAAGTGCCTGCCGGAACCAATGGAGCTGTTTCCCTACTTGGAACCGCCGCAGGAATTGTGGGAGCCGGAATAATAGGTATTGCAGCATTCCTGCTTGGAATCATATCCGATCCTCTCGTATCACTTAAGATAGCTGTTATCGCAGGTACAATAGGCTGTTTCATTGACAGCCTCCTTGGAGCATTGCTTGAGAATAAGGAAATCCTCAACAATGAACATGTGAACTTGTTAGCTACTCTCTGCGGAGCAATAATCGGAGTTATTATTATTGTAGCTTAGTCTATTTGAAAAAATAAACCTTATTTTCCTTATTTTTATTAATTTTAAAAAAAAACAATTCATTTATTTATCAAAAAATAAACTCTATTTTCTTATTTATTTAAAAAAATCTATTTTTATAAACTCCTCTATTTCAAAAACATCCTATTTTTAAATTTGCAAATTTGTTAAAATTCAATAAATTACAAGGAAATAAAAACAAATTATATAAACTTTTAAAACAAACTATTCATATGATATTAATTTTAAGTGAACGGAATTTTTCTTAAAACTAGTATTTTAAAAAAGATTAATGATTATTGATAGTATAAAACTGGAAGATATCCAAATTTAAGAATCTTTTAAAATGGTGATACAATGAAAGGAATGGTATTAGTTATGGATGGGATGGGAGACCGCCCAATAAAAGAACTTAACAATCAAACCCCACTTCAAGCAGCAAAAACTCCAAACATGGACAAAATGGCAGAAAGAGGCATAACTGGAATCATGGATTCAATAGCTCCTGGGGTCATACCTGGAAGTGACACAGCACACTTGTCCATCTTAGGATACGACCCTTATGAAGTTTACACAGGCAGAGGTCCATTTGAAGCATCTGGAGTTGGAGTGGAAGTTATTCCTGGAGATATTGCATTCAGATGCAATTTCTCAACATCCGATGAAAATGGAATCATTACAGACAGACGTGCCGGAAGAGTAAGAGAGGGAACCGATAAACTTGTTGAGACCCTCAATACAATGAAAATTGAAGGTTATGAAGACATTCAAATCATATTCAAGGAATCTACCGGACACAGAGCAGTACTTGTACTTAGAGGAGAAGGATTATCTGGCAAAGTGAGCGATGCTGATCCTAAAGTCGAAGGAAACAAACCTAAAGAGGTAGTTCCTTTAGATGACACTCCTGAAGCTCAGAAAACCGCAGACATATTGAACAAGGTAGTTCCAAAAACCTACGAAATGATTAAAGACCACCCTGTCAATCTTGAAAGAATAGAAAACGGCGAACCTCCAGCAAACATAGTAATTCCTCGTGGTGCAGGAGCAGTACCATCTGTTCCATCCATAAATGAAAAATACGGAGTCAATTCCGCATGCATTGCTGAGACCGGACTTATCATGGGTATCGGACGTTTTGCCGGAATGGACATCATAGAAATGGAAGATGTTACCGGAGGAGTGGACACAAACCTTTACAATATCAGAGATACCATTCTCGATCAAGTGAAAAACAGCGACCATGACTTCTTCTTAATCAATATCGACGGAGCAGACGAGGCAGGTCATGATGGAGACACACAAGCGAAAGTTGATTTCCTTGAAAAAGTAGATGAAATCGTAATGAGCGAGCTTCTCAAACTTGAAGATGTTTATATTTTCCTGACAGCAGACCACTGCACACCTATTTCAGTACTTAACCACTCAGGAGATCCAGTTCCTATCTTAATCAACGGTCCGGAAGTCAGAGTGGATGATGTTACCGAGTACCATGAATATGCAACAGCTAAGGGTGGACTCTGCAGAATCAGAGGCGCAGACGTAATGAACATCATGATTGATTTGATGGGCTATGGACATAAGTTCGGAGCATAACCTCATCACTGATTGAATTGTATCACAATTAAAAAAAGGGGCAGAAGAATGGCTAATAAAAAATTATTCGGTACTTCAGGAATCAGAGGGAAAATCGGTTCTGAAGTCACATCCGAATTGGCATTAAAAGTAGGAAAAGCTTTAGCTACTTATTTAAACTATGAAGGAACTGTTGTCATAGGTTTTGACACACGTACAACAAATAAGATGCTGGAACAAGCTTTAACAGCAGGTTTGGTGGAAGGTGGAATAGATGTTATCAAATTAAACATGGTTCCAACTCCTCTTGTCGGCTATGCAACTGAAAAGCTGGGTGCTGATGCAGGAGTTATGATTACCGCTTCACACAATCCTTCACAATATAATGGAATCAAATTATGGAATGCAAACGGAATGGCATACACTCCAGAGCAGGAAAAGGAAATCGAGGACTTATACTACAGCGAAGAATTTGGAGAGACCCGATGGGACCATATAGGTTCCATAGTCTATAATGAAGAGATTAAAAACCAGTATGTCAACGACCTTGTCAATGCAGTAGACATAAAGCCTGGATTCAAGGTTGTTATTGACTGCGCATGCGGCGCAGGTTCTGAAATCTCTCCGATTGCCTTTAGAAAAGCGGGATGTGATGTGATTACTTTAAATTCACAAGTGGACGGATTCTTCCCTGGAAGAAATCCTGAACCTAATGACGCTAATCTGGGAAGCCTTAAAAAAGCAGTTGTGGCTACCGGATCAGATTTAGGAATTGCACATGACGGAGATGCTGACAGAATGATTACAGTTGACGAGACTGGAAAGGTATCTGACTTTGACAAGCTCTTAGCACTTATTTCCAAAGGTTTTGGAGGAACCGTCGTCACTACAGTTGATGCTGGAATCTGCATGGATGAAGCCATGGCCGAAGTAGGTGGAAAAGTTGTAAGAACTCCAGTTGGAGATGTAAGCGTTGCAAAAAGCATTATTGAAGAAGATGCCAAATTTGGAGGAGAGCCTTCAGGCACTTGGCTGCACCCTGACTTCTGCATGTGTCCTGACGGACTGCTATCCGGTCTTAGAATAGCCGAACTCGTCTCACATGAAGGCAAATTATCAGAGCTTCTATCCCAATTCAATGATTACCCTCACAAAAGGGACAAAGTAACCTGCTCCAAGGAAGCAAAGGTCAAAGTCATGAAAAATATGGAAGATCTCTTAAAAGACGCCTTCGATGATATTGAAAACATCAATACCATTGATGGAGTACGCATAACCTTTGATGACGGAAGCTGGGTTTTAGTCAGACCTTCAGGTACTGAAGACTATGTCAGAATCACTTTAGAAGCTAAAACCGAAGAGAGGGCTGAATTCATCAGCAAAACATGCAAAAAAATCATTGAAGCAAATATTTAATAGTTATTCTTATAATAACTATTTTTCTTTATTTTTAACCCACCACTCACTCAAACCACAAAACCATTTAATATATTTTTAAAACAATTTTTGATTTAGATAATGCTATTTTTAATCAGATATTATCAGATTAATGTATAAAGACTAACTCTGATAAATAAAGTAAAAAAAACTAAAAAAATAACTAAAATAAGAAAAACTCAAAAATAAAGTAGAAAAGACTAAAAAAATAATCAAAATAAGAGAAATCAAAATTTAATAAAAATAGAACAAAAATAGGATAAATAAAAAATAGAAAAAATATTAATTTATAAATTATAAAAAAATATTTTTAAAAATAATAAAAACAAGCTTAATCGTCTTCTACGATAAATGCGTCTTTACCTCTGACACCACATTCAGGACATACCCAGTCATCAGGTAAGTCTTCTAAATAAGTTCCAGGAGCAATGTTGTAGGTTGCGTCTCCTTTTTCAGGGTCAAAAGTATATTCACAGTGCATACATACATATTTCATCTAAATCACCTTTTTTAAAATAAGCTTAAGCTTAATTTAAATCTCTAGTTTTATTTTATTTAGCATAATATTTAAAGATATCGAACTAATTTTAATTAATTAAAACAATCCCCAATTAAAAGATTAAGGGAATAAAATTTTATTTTTTCCAGAAATTTTACATAAAATTATTTAAATGAATAAATAGTAATAGTATAATTAAGAATTATTTTATCATTAATAAATAAAAACCGAATCCGGTTTTTTGATAATTCACTAAACAAGTCAGCTTACTTATGAAATTATCTAAAATGATAAAATATTTGTTAAGACTTATAAATAAAATTAAGACAATATTGCTAAACACGAAAAAATTATTGGAGGAATTAGGTGAAAGCTATAATTTTAAGTGCAGGTGAAGGAACACGTATGAGACCCCTTACTCTCACAAAACCGAAAACAATGCTGCCTGTCGCTGGAAAGCCTATCATACAATACAATATCGAAGCATTACGGGAATGCGGTATCAAAGACATCCTGATTATTGTAGGATATAAAGAAGAAATTGTTAAAAATTATTTCAAGGATGGAAGCGAATTCGGAGTAAATATCCAATATGCAACACAATCAAAACTTGAAGGAACTGCAAATGCAATCAGCTATGGAAAAGACTTTATTGAAGACAGCTTGATTATTCTCAATGGAGATATCATCCTCGATGAAGACATTATTCAGGAAATCAAGGACGATTATGAAAAAACAAAACCGGACACTTTAATGGTTATCACAGAAGTGGAAGACCCAAGCGCATTCGGTGTTGTTGAATTGGATGGCGAAAAAATCGTCAAAATCATAGAAAAGCCTAAACCTGGCGAAACAGATAGCAAATTAATCAATACTGGAATTTACATCTTCAACAAGGACATATTCGATAAGATCGACAAGACTGAAATCTCCCCAAGGGGCGAATATGAAATTACCGATTCATTAAGCATGCAGATTGAGGATGGCAAGACAATCAAAGGCCATTTCACAACAAAGAAATGGATGGATATTGGAAAGCCTTGGGAATTGATTGAAATCAACGAGGAATTATTGAATGACATTAAAGGCGAGATTCGCGGAACCGTTGAAGAGGGAGTTACCATACATGGAGAAGTCTTTTTAGATGAAGGCAGCCTCCTTCGTTCCGGAGTTTACATTAAAGGACCTGTTTACATTGGTAAAAACTGTGATGTCGGCCCTAATTCCTATATTAGAGGAAATACCTACTTCGGAGACAATGTTCATGTGGGAAATGCTGTTGAGATTAAAAACTCCATCATTATGGAAAATACAAATGTCAGCCATTTAAGTTATGTTGGAGATTCCATTTTAGGTTCCAACTGTAATATTGCCGCAGGAACAAACATTGCAAATCTGCGTTTTGACAACAAGAATGTTAAAACCACAATTAAAAATAAAAAAATCGACAGTGGAAGACGCAAACTTGGAGCTATTGTTGGAGACAGCGTTAAAACAGGAATCAACTCAAGTTTAAGCCCTGGTGTTAAAATAGGTGTCAGATCAACAATCGGTTCCGGAGTTCTCTTATATGACGACTTGGAATCTGACATGAGAGTTCTTGTCAAACAGGAGCACATCATCCAAAATAAAAAGATAAAGGAGAATCAGTCTTCCCTTGATGATGTACACTCAGACAATAACAAATAATTATATTTTAAGCTTTGAGCGAGTAAGTTTTCAAGAAAATAAAATTTATATTTTAACTAACTATAATGGCTATTTAATAAATAGCCTTTAAAGAAAAGTAAAATTTTATATTTTAACTAACTATAATGGCTATTTAACAATAGCTTTTAAACAAAGAAAAGGAGTATTAAAATGAAACTCAATGAACCCGTAAAAATATTCCCTGGAGCACATGTATTTGGAAATGTGGAAATTGGAGAGAACACCTCTGTTTGGTATAATGCAGTTATCAGAGGAGATTCCGGCCCTATCAAAATAGGCAGAAACTCAAATGTTCAGGATAACTGCGTACTGCATTCTTCTCCACAATTGACTCTTACAATTGGAGATTATGTGACAATCGGACATGCAGCAGTAGTTCATGGATGCACAATTGGAGACAATGTGCTTATCGGAATGAATGCAACTGTTTTAAATGGTGCTAAAATTGGAAATAACTCAATTGTAGGTGCAGGTGCTGTAGTTAGTGAAAACAAGGAATATCCTGATGGAAGCATAATCCTTGGAGTTCCTGCCAAACGCATCAAGGAAGTTAGCCAGCAGCAAATCGACAGCATAAAAAACAATGCCATACATTATGTGAAATTATCCAACCAGTACGATGAAGATTTTAACTTCACCCCTTCTGAGGATGATGATTATACCTATGGCATATAAAATAATTCAATATTTTAAATTAATCAAATAATTTAAAATATTTTTCTATTTTTTTAAAACTCTTAAAACTTCTTTAAGTTATTATCTTAAATTTTTCTTACAAAAACTTTAAAACCATTTAAACCACCCTCTAAATTCTTTTTACAAAAACTTTAAAACTTCTTTAAACTTTTTCTAAAACATTAAAACACCCGTGTTTGAAAATGAATAACAAAATTACAAAAACTATTTCTAAATTTGCTTTTTTTATCAATAATTATTAATTAAATGAATTACTAAATTAATAAATGGTTATTAAATAATCATCAAATTATATTTTTATAAAACTTATCTTATCATCAATTTAAAGAGGAATACAATGAAAGCACGTAAAGAAGTAATGGAATTGGATCCTTATGTTCCTGGAAGATCCAAAGAGGAAATAGCCCAGGAATTTGGAGTTAAAAAAGAAGACATCATCAAGCTAGGCTCAAATGAAAACCCTTTCGGACCTGCTGAAAGTGCCAAGCAGGCAGTTATTGCAGAACTTGACAATATGAACAGATATCCGGAATCCAACCTTGAAGAGCTTAAATCTGTCATGGGCAAGTATGTAGGCCTTCCAGCCGAGCAGATTATCGTAGGAGGAGATGGTGCTGATGAAATCCTTGACACTCTTGCTAAAACATTCATAGAAGAAGGAGATGAGTTTATCGTGCCTTTGCCATCTTACATGTACTATGAATTCCTATTTAAACCATATGGAGCGGTTCCTCGCTATGCAAAATGGAACTTGGATACAAACACACTCGATTTGGACTCCGTTCTGGATGCAATCAACGAAAAAACCAAATTCCTATTCTTATGCACTCCAAACAATCCTACAGGCGCTTTAATCTCCCAGGACGAATTAAGAGCAATATTGGAGAAAACAAGCAAGGACAAAGGAGGAGTCTGCGATGCTATTGTAATCATTGATGAGGCATATACTGAATATGCAGAAACTACAAATGTGAATCTTCTTGATGAATATGATAATATCTTCATAATCAGAACCCTTTCAAAAGTCATGGGTCTTGCAGGAATGAGAATCGGATACGGCTTGTCAAGCAAGGAAATAATAGACTTCATGCAGAGAATCAAACCTGTCTTCTCACTTACAAAGCTTTCATATGTTGCGGCTCTTGCCACACTTCAAGATGAAGAATTCATTGAATATTCCATTGAAAAGGGAATCGAAAGCAGGGAATATCTATATAACGAAATAAGCAAGATGAAAAAAGTCAAGGTATTGAAATCATACTCCAATTACATGGCTATTGATCTCCATGATTCCGGCTTCACCGCAGCCGAGATTACTCGAGAATTCATGAAAAGAGGAATGATTGTAAGAGACTGCACCTCCTTTAAAGGACTCGATGAATACTGGATTAGAATAAGCATCTGCACATTGGAAGAAGATAAAAAATTCATAGAAGCCATGAAAGAAATTTTAGGCGAAGAATAAATTGACAGAAAGAACAAGGTGTTAATATGAAATATGGAGCTACCGTAACCTCATCAATAGAATATCCAAAAAACATGTCTTTTGTAATATTCCTAGCATTTTGCCCTTTGAGATGTCCCTACTGCAGCAACAGCGAACTGCTTGAAGACGGTGAGGAAATAAGCTTTGAAGAGCTTAAAAAGAAAATAGACCACTCTGCAGACTTTATGGATGCAATTGTGGTTTCAGGAGGAGAGCCTCTTGTTCAAGTAGATGATGTGATTAGGATTTTTGAATATACAAGAGAATTAGGCCTTAAAACAAAATTGGACACAAGCGGAGTTTATCCTGATAGATTGGAAAAAGTCCTGAGCATGAGCTTGGTCGATTATGTTGCCATTGATGTGAAGGCACCTTTTGAAAAGTATAATGAGGTAATTCACTCAGATATAG
This sequence comes from uncultured Methanobrevibacter sp., assembly GCA_900314635.1. Taxonomy (GTDB): domain Archaea; phylum Methanobacteriota; class Methanobacteria; order Methanobacteriales; family Methanobacteriaceae; genus Methanobrevibacter. The sequence continues at coordinate 157,415 of OMVY01000003.1, read as the reverse complement.
GCCAAAAAGTCAAGAAATCCATGGAAATTGTAAATAAGCGCCCAGAAGTGATATTGGAATGCAGAACCACTTATTGTCCAGCTATTCTTGATAAAGAGGACCTCTTTACTATTGTAGATGAGGTAAACTGCGATATCTATACAATCCAGCAATTCAGAAATCGAAGTGTATTGGATGATGCATTAATAGAATCAGAAGAGCCTAATCCTCATGATATGGAGGAAATAGCCCGTGCAATTAAGGAAAAACATCCAAACCAAACAATTAACTTAAAAACAGCCGAATTCGGCCAAAAAGTATTTGAATAGTCAAATACTTCTATTTTTTATTTTTTTTCGCTTAAAATAAATTAATCACTATTTTTAAAATTCATAAAAAACTCTAATTAGAAAATAAGAGAATACAAAAACTCAAATTATAAAATATGAGACTATAAAAACTTAGATTAGAAATAGAAGAATATAAAAACTCTGATTAGAAAATATGAGAATATAAAAAAAGAAAGTGTGGGATTTAAGAATCCGACACTATTTAAAATCAAGTCTTAACACTCGAATCCGCCGTCACATCTGATGATTTGACCGTCGGTGAATTCAGATTCATCGGAAGCAAGGAATAATGCAAGAGCTGCAATATCTTCTCCTTGACCTACACGTTTCATTGGTGCGCCGTCAACCATCATTTGTAAAGCTTCAACTCCACCAATACTATCTACCATAGCAGTGTGGATAGCACCAGGAGCAATACCGTTACATCTTATTTCAGGACCGAGTTCAAATGCCATAGATTTGGTTAATCCTGCCATTGCATGTTTAGAGGAAATGTAACCTACAAAACCAAAGTGAGCTGCATAGGAAGCAACTGAACAGGTGTTGATGATGGATCCTTTTCCTTTTTCCTTCATTACAGGAGCAACAAGCTGGGTTAATCTCAATGCAGCATATACATCCACATCGAATACCTTATCCCATTCTTCCTTGGTCATTTCCATGAGAGGGGTGACGCTTAATAAACCTGCGTTGTTGAAAAGAATATCAACGGTTCCGTATGCTGCCATGGTTTCATCAAAAATCTTTTGAATGTCGTCAACATTAGCCATGTCTGCAATTACAGCAATAGCTTCTCCGCCTGCAGCTTTAATATCATCTACAACAGCATTTGCTCTTTCTTCATTTCTTCCGGTTACAACTACTTTTGCGCCTTCAGCTGCAAATCTTTTTGCGGTGTCACGGCCCATACCTGAAGTTGAACCTGTTATTATTGCTACTTTTCCTTCTAGTCTTCCCATAACAATTCCTTCATTAAATTAATTAAGGATTTAAATTCCAAATCCTTAAATCTTAAATATCAAGGCTTATTTAAAATTAAACAAACCATATGAAAAATAACAAACTTATTTTTCATTAAGAATATTATATATTTAAGTGTATTTATAATTTATGAAAATGTCCTATAATTTATAAAAAAATTCTAAAAATATCTAAAAAATAAAATAAAAACTAGAAAATTCCAACTTATACTCAAAATAATTAATTGATTATTCAATTTATATACATATATAATAAATTGTTTAGAAAAATATGGTAAAATTAAAATCAGTATAGTAAAAATATCAAAAAAATCAAAACTGTATAACTGTAAAAAATTTAACCAATACTCAAAATAATAATTAAAATAAAACTTTAAAAAATAAAATAGATATATTTATTTAATTTTTAAACAAAATAATATATTATAAGTTTTTAAAAAATAATAAACAATAAAAATCGAAGCTATTTTTTTATAAAATATTTAAAAATCAAAAAGGTGAACTGAATGCCAATAATGTCTTTTGGAAGTCAAAACATAAACATAATCACCCATAAGAAGGCTATGACCATAAGAAAATTATGGAAAAATCCTCTTAAAGTGGGAGATAGGCTTCACTGTTATTGGAATTTAGTCTCAAAAGAGAAAAAGAAGATTTTTGAAGCGGAAGTCACTGATGTCAAAACCCTCCCATTCAAGGAGATTAAAAATAATGACAAGCTCGCTCAGGAAGAAGGATACATCGATGCCAAGGATATGGTCCGCGAATTTAAAAAGATGTATCTGAATGAAATTTCCGACGACGACTTGTTCCAGATAATCTATTTTGAAAAGCTTGACCTCGACAAATGGAAGGGAGAAAAAATAGACCAGAAAGAGATGATTACTCAAAGGGCGGACATCCTATTCGATACAGGAAAATATGACAAGTCCACCTTATGCTATGATGCCGCTTTAAGAATAGATCCAAGCGATGTTTACCTTTTAAACAAGCAAGGCGACAATTTAACCCGATTGAACCGTTTTGATGAAGCCATAGAATGCTACGACAAAGCATTGGCCATTGAGGATGACAATGAATACATCTGGAACAACAAGGCAATAGCAATGCTGAACTCAGGCAATGTGGAGGAAGCATTGAAAGCAAGCGATAGTGCACTTAAGGCAAACCCTGACAGTGCTGTTGTACTTTATTGGAGAGGATTCATTCTTGAAATATTATCCCAATTCGATCAGGCATTGGAAGTTTATGACAAGCTGCTTAAAATCGACGATACAAATCCCGAAGTTTGGAATGCTCGGGGAAACCTTCTGACAGATATGGATAGGGCTGAAGAGGCTTTAGAATCCTACGACAAGGCATTGGAGTTATGTCTTGACGATTCCGAACTTGACGCAACTGCTCAAAACAGAAAAGGCAATGCGCTTATGGAACTGCTCAGATTTGAAGAAGCGATAGAATGCTATGACAAGGCCATAAGCCTGGAGCCACATAACACTTCATTTTTACTTAACAAGGGTGTTGTTTTAATGGAGCTCGGCAATTTTGCAGAAGCAGAGAATATCTTTACAAAAGTCCTGGCTATCGACTCATCAAATGATGACGCTAGAGTTTTGAAAATGGAATGCCTTGAAAATATGTAAATATCTGCAAAAATAAAAATTTATAAAAAACAACACATTTAAATAGATAGTCATATCTTAAATAATAAATAGCTTAAAAATATTACAATTGTTATATTTTAATAAATAATGAACTGTTTTTATTGAATGAAATTTTTTGGATTTATTGATTGCTAATAAAATGAATTGAAAAATTATAATGAATTTAAAGATTAACAGATTGCAAATTAAAATGAATTTGGAGATTGATTATGGATTATGATTTAATACTTATACGATATGGAGAACTGGCATTAAAAAGCGACAAAGTAAGACGCAGATTTGAAAAGAAGCTGGTTAAAAACATACAAGCCTCAATAGAAGGGGAAGTCAGAAGAGACCAGGGAAGAATCTATGTCGAGCCTGAGAACTTTGATGATGCAATATCCAGATTGGACAAGATATTTGGAATTGTCTCATATTCTCCAGTTAAAAAAACAAAAACAAGCAAAGAGGACATAAGCAATACTCTTCATAAATATACTCAGAATCTAATAGATGAAGGGTTCTTAAATGAAAACATGACCTTTGCGATAAGATGCAGACGTGTTGGAAATCATGAGTTCACCTCTCAGGAAATGGCTGCCTACTGTGGAGGAGTCGTAATAAAGACCATCCCTCTTAAAGTCAATTTGACAGATCCTGATTTTGAGATATTCATTGAAGTAAGGGACAATATAACCTACATCTATCATGAAAGAATCGATGGACCTGGAGGATTGCCTCTTGGAACACAGGGAAAAGTCGTGGTTCTCTTATCTGGAGGCATAGACTCACCTGTAGCAGCTTATCTGATGATGAAAAGAGGCTGCGAGATTATCGCTCTTCACTGCGACAACACCCCTTACACTGAAAACAAGGCAAGGGAAAAGTTCAATGCATTAGTTGACCAGCTTCAAACCTATGCATCTGGAGTTCCAATTAAAAAGCGTGTGATTCCTTATGGAGATTACCTTAAAGCCTGCAAAGACAAGGGCCCTGAGAGAATGACTTGCGTCTTATGCAAATCAGGAATGTATAAGACTGCTGAAATGCTTGCAAAGAATATGGGAGCCCAGGCCATTGTTGATGGAAGCAGCGTGGGACAAGTCGCATCACAGACACTTAAAAATATTCTGGCAACCCGAAGCGGCGTTGACATGCCTATTTTAAGCCCGCTTATTGGCATGGATAAGATTGAAACCACAAGAATAGCTGAAAAAATAGGAACCTTTGAAATTTCAAAAGAAGCCGACGGAGGCTGTAAAGCTGTTCCAAGATATCCTGAAACCAATACAGATGTGGAAAGGCTGGAAGAGGCAATAATTGCAGTATCTCAAGAAGAAGAATTGAGAAAAGCTTTTGAAAACATTCAAATTGAAGAATAAACAAGAAACATTTTTGTTTCTTAATTTTTTCGATTTTTTAAATTTTCAACATTCACATATCCAAAATAAAATCTACTAATTTTCTAAAAATACACTAGTGAATGTATGGCAATGAAATTTATTTTTGACTAATGAGAAATTAAATCAACCATATTAAAAGAATAAGTCATAATTTTATAGTTTATCATATCAAACCATATTTTAAAAATAGCTAGGATTAAAATAAAAAAAGAAAAAATCATTAGAAAAAGCGAACTCAATAATTATAAAAAATAATGAGTTTACTTCAGCTAATTTTTAAATTGACAAGTGCATTTTAGAATTCCAATTTATCAACTTCATCAACAAAATCATTCATTAGCTCATAAGTAGTGCTCATAGGCTCGTAATTATAAGTTTCATAATTTATTGTCGGAGTTCCGCTTTGTTCTACAGGAAGTGTAATGTAAGGAGGGCTGGATTGCTGCGCTGGGAAATAGTAGACAAGCTTGTCCAATTTGGATAAAAGCTTATAAACGACATCCTCTGATTTTTTATCCTGGCCTGTTGCAAAAATGAAATTGGTTTGCTCATATGTTCCTCCAATCATTCCATTATTGCCGTGAACATCCACAACAAGGTCGTAGTTTTTGCTTATGACTTCAGGAGCTAAAAACTCCTGAGCAAGCAATTGCCCATTCATGCGGCCGTCTTCATCATCCAAAGAGGACACATTGATCTTGTAGACATAATAACAATAGTTCAGAGAATCATTTTTAGAAAGAACTGTATCGAATAAAGCCTTGTGAGCCTTGCTTTCAAGGGGATGCATTCCAATCAAATAGGCGATTCTAACATCAGAATCCGCATTTCCAAAAGGTCCTAGAACCTCGACTGTTCCAAGACTGTTTGAACCGATTAATTTTGAAGGCACAGCAGATGAATCTATTTTAGCTTCAGAAGTAGGCCCTTCAGGATAAGTTTGATTAATGGAAAAAGAGTCTTTTTTGGAAGCAGAGTTATCATCCACTAAAAAAGAGCTATCCTTGGAATTGGAATCATTATTCAACAGATTTACAGCAATAAAGCCAACAGACAATATGATTAGAATTATCAAAATAATGATTACAATATTTTTAGCATCAAATTTCATAAAAATCAGTGAAAATCAAAACATCTTAAAAAAAATAGAAAAAGTAAAAATAAATTAATGAAAATTTATTTTTTATATTTCTTAATCAAGCCAATACCCCAGTTAGCCATTTCAACTGCCTTGTCCATGGAATCAGACTCGGCAAAGCATCTGAATATTGGTTCGGTTCCGGAAGGCCTTATAATGACCCAGCCATCATCTTTCAGGATTTTAACACCATCTGTTGTGTCTAGCTCGAAATCAGTGGTTGTTTTAATCTCTTCTGCTATTTTAGACATTACTTCCTCTTTCTCATCATCAGGACATTCGATTTTAAGTTTTTCCTGGTAATAAACTGGAAGTTCAGCTACAAGCTCGGAGAATGGTCTGTCTTCCTTGGCAAGGATTTCCAATAGTTTTGCAACTGTCATGGCAGCATCTCTTCCATAAACGAAATCAGGGAAAATCAAACCTCCGTTTTCTTCTCCTCCGAATAAGCCATCTGTATCCTTGAGTTTTCTTGCAACAAGAAGATCTCCAACAGCAGTAGCGATTACCTCTCCTCCGAATTCCTCTGCTACATCATAAATAGCTTGAGAAGTAGCTACGGTAGTGACAATGATTCCTCCGTTGTTTTCCTTAAGCATCTGCTTTTCAACAAGAGCAAAGGTCTTATCTCCTAAAACGAAGTTTCCTTTCTCATCGATGCATATGGTTCTGTCGGCATCGCCATCATGAGCAAGACCAATGTCTGCTCCCAAATCCTTTACAGTAGCGATTAAATCCTGGAGATTTGGTTCAATAGGTTCAGGATCTCTTCCAGGGAAAAATCCATCAGCCTGGCAGTTAAGGGTTGTGACCTCACAGCTTAATGCTTTGAGAAGATATGGGGCAGTATATGAACCTGCGCCGCTTCCACAATCAACAACTACCTTAAGCCTCCTTGAGCGGATAGCCTCAACATCCACTCTTTTCAATGTTTCCTTGATGTATTCATCGATTATTGTCTCATTATGATAGACCTTGCCTATCTTGTCCCAGGAAACCCGTTTAGGTTCTGAGTCGAAATACATCTCTTCAACGGCAATCTCCATATCATCAGGAGTTCCAATACCGAATTCATCTACAAACTTGAGACCGTTGAATTTTGGAGGATTATGGGATGCTGTTACGATAATTCCGCCTTCATAGTAATTTCTAACTGCATATTGAATTGCAGGAGTTGGAAGAATTCCCAAATCTACAACATCACAGCCTGAAGAGAGCAGTCCTGCGGTTATTGCATGCTTGAGCATTGGAGTGCTTGTTCTTGTATCTCCACCAATAGCTACAGTTCCTTGAACAATAGATCCGTAACTTGCAGCAAGCCTTGATGCAAATTCAGGAGTTAAAACATCATTTGCAGTTCTTCTAACACCAAATGTACCAAACAATCTTTTTTTAGCCATATTATAACCTTTAATAATGAATAATGATTTACAATTAATTCAACTAATATAAGTATATTTTTGTTAATAATGTTTAAATATTTTTTTAATGAATTCATGTTAAAATTAGAACTCAAAACCACACAGATAAAGATTGAAATTAGAAACCCCCAACTTTACACATCGGGAATTAGAACCCCTCAACTCTACACATCATATGGAATTAGAAACCATCAACTCTGCAATTTAATGGAATTGGAATTGGAAAGTATCAGCTCCATAGAAGATTTATATTCTGTTATACTGCCTACAATCTTAACCTTCTGCCCCTTAAAGCTTTCCAAGTCATTTCCAGCATCCTGAAGTTCAACAAGGGTCGATTCAAATATTATGACATTTATCTTTCCCGTTCCGTCATTCAACTCTAAAAAGCAGCTTTTGCCACTTGAAGACATTTTAATTGAATCAATAACCCCTGTAACAGCCACTGTCTCACCGATATTGTTTCGGGTAATTTCATTAACGACTATCTCTTTTGGTTCAATATAAGAGGCAAAAAACAGCATCCCCATCATGCCAACAAGAGATGTTACGAGTGCCAGCTTGAATATTTTTTCATCAGTTATTTCCATATTATCACAATCAGATATTTTGATTAAATAATTTAATCTATTGTACTATCCTATTAAGGATAAAAACTTATAAATTTTACTCAAAATCAGTAACAACATTGTTTTAAGGCGATAATATAATTTTAAATTTGAAATCTATTTCAAAATAAGAAAATAATTCTAAAATAAAAAAAATATTCTAAACTAGAAATCCATTCCAAAATAAGAAAAATATTATAAAAATAGAAAATAATTCTAAAATAAAAAAATATTACGAAATTGAAGCAATTTAATTAAAAAAAGTTAAAAATAAAAAAGAAGGAATGAATGAAATTATTCCTTAAACATTGATTCCAAACGTTCTATAGTGTCAATATCCTCAACACCTTTGTCATCACGGATTCTTTTAACAACAGGGAAACGCAAGGAATAACCTGCTCCATACTCAGGACTTTTAACTATCTCACTGTAAGCAATCTCGAAAATGATTTTTGGATGAACTGTAATACGGGTTCCCTTCTGGGAAATCTTAAGCTCTTCCATCTTTTCAGTCAACTTTGCCAAATCATCATCAGACAACCCTGTTCCTACATGAGCAATTGTTTGAAGATCATCATTTTCATCGCGAAGAGCAATCAGATAGGATCCTATGAAGTCTCCCCTTTTACCTATTCCCTTGACTCCTCCAATAACAACAGCATCCAATGTTTCAGGCTCTGCCTTAAGCTTAAGCATCTTCTTGCCACGAATTCCAGGAATATAAGGCTCAGCACAGTTTTTAATCATAATTCCCTCATGTCCACCGTCAATTGACTTATTGAACAAATCAATGGCATCTTCAACATTTTCAGGCTTCACATTTACAATATCACTGAGCTCTATCTTGTTTTCCTCTTCAGTAACTATCTCCTCGAGAATCCTTCTCCTTTCAATAATAGGCTTGTCGAGAGTAGGTTCCTTGAAATACAATAAATCATACAAGTAAACCATTAATGGAACTTTTTCCATTGCTTCTTCAATATTATACTTTCTCCTTACTCTTCTCAGGATATTCTGGAAAGACAAAGGCTTTCCATCACGAGTAGCTATTATCTCTCCCTCTGCAATGAAATCCTCATCAGGAAATGCATTTCTGATTAAATCAACCACTTCTGGAACGGCTAAAGTGATGTTTTCCAGGCGACGGGTGAAAATTGTAATATCATCATCCTTTTTATGAACCTGCATGCGTATTCCATCATATTTGGTCTCGCAAAGAGCACAGCCCATTTCATTAATGCTTATCTCGATTCCATCAGACAATTGGGCAAGCATTGGCTTTACAGGCCTTCCAGGAACAAGATTCAATCCTTTAAGACCGTCTTCGCCTTCCTCTTTTGCAACACGAGCGACAAGACCCAGGTCATTGGTAAGCATGTGGGCCCTCTCTGCAAGAGCTTTGTCGACATCAAAAGCCTGTGAGATAGCATCGCGGATGATGCCCTCTCCAACACCAATTCTAAGCTCTTCCAAAATAGTTCTGCAAATATATTTTGCCTCGCTTGCAGAAGCGGATGATAATAGTTCAAGAATGTTTGAAATCTTTTTGGAAGTGGAACGGCTACCGGAAATTGTAGCTAATTTTCTAAGCTGCTTGAATACAAAATCAACAGTCAGAGGCTGTGAAAAGAAGGTCATTTGAGTCTTTTTAGCATATAACTTCTCAGCTGCGGCTCCAATATCTCCTTCATCGCGTATTGCATCTTCAACAACAGCTACAGAAACTCCAACAACATCAGCCACCGCTTTCATGACGAATTTATCGCCGATTCCCTGCTCTTCTTCACTCCATGATGGAAAAACAGTGCCCCTAATCATCAAGGTTATCTTTTCCAGGTCTTCAGCACCTACTGTTTTAAGAAAATCAGAAAGAATCTCTGTCTTTTCCAATCTTTTTGTGGTTGCTCCAAGCGCTTCATAAACATTAACAAGCTCTTGATATTTCATCTTTTAACTCCTGTAATTATTAAAAATTATTTGACTCTAAAATCATCGTTGATTATTAAAAATCTTTTTTGACTCCAAATCATCATTAATTATTAAAAATTTTATTATTTGACTTTGAAAGTCTTAATCATTAATCTAAAAGTCTCCCTTAGCTATTTTAACTGCACAGTATTCTCCGCACATGGCGCACATCTCATCATCATCAAGTTTGCATTTATTTCTGTAATGACGAGGCTTTACACCATCAAAAGCCAGGTTGAACTGTCCTTCCCAATCAAAGTTCTTGCGGGCCTTGGACATTGCCCTTTCCTTTTCCCATGCAATATCCAGTCCTAATGCAACATCCGCTGCCTGAGCTGCTATCTTACTTGCAATAACTCCCTCTTTGACATCCTCAAGTGAAGGCAGTGACAAGTGTTCGGCGGGAGTCACATAACATAGGAAATCAGCTCCGCTTGATGCTGCTATCGCACCTCCAATTGCTCCGGTTATATGATCGTAGCCAGGAGCCAGATCAGTTACAATAGGGCCTAGAACATAGAATGGAGCTCCGTGACATAATGTTTTTTGAATCTCCATATTAGCTCTCACCTGGTTTAGAGGAACATGTCCCGGACCTTCAACCATTGATTGAACACCTGCTTGCTGAGCTCTTTTAACAAGAGTTCCCAAAGTTACAAGCTCTTGAACCTGTGGAGTATCTGTTGCATCTGACAGGCAGCCCGGACGAAGTCCATCACCTAAAGATAAGCTTATATCATATTCCACTGCCAATTCAAGCAGATAATCATAATTTTCATATAATGGATTCTCCATTTCATTATGCAATATCCAGGAAGCCAGGAAAGTTCCTCCTCTGCTTACAATTCCCATGATACGGTTAGCCTTTTGCAGTTTTTCAACAAGGTCTCTGGTAATTCCACAGTGAAGAGTCATGAAGTCAACCCCATCTTTAGCTTGATGCTCGATTGATTTAAAGATATCATCAGCATCCATGTCAATTATTTCACGGCCCTTATTTAAAGTTACAACACCTGCCTCATAAATAGGAACAGTTCCAATAGGAACATCAACAGCACCCATGATCTTTTCACGAAATTCCAATAATTTAGGGCCTGTGCTTAAATCCATTACCGCATCAGCGCCAAAATCAACAGCTAATTTAGCTTTTTTAAGCTCTAAATCAATATCTTCAATCTTGCTTGATGAACCAATATTGGCATTAATTTTAGTAGTTAATCCCTGACCTATGCCGCAAGCGTTTGTATCCCTGCCAACATTTTTAGGTATTACAATAGCTCCGTTAGCTACTCCTCTTAAAACCTTATTCACATCAATTCTTTCATAATCTGCAACAGCTTGAATTTCAGGAGTAATATTTCCATTTCGAGCTTCAGTCATTTGAGTCAAATCGTCACCTTCTTCTATTTTAAGAATATAATTTTAATTTTAATTTTAATTTAATAATTGCTATAATAATTAAACTATAATATAATTAGTTTATATTTTATTATTTAATTAATTTTGTATTAGTGAAATAAATTTAAAAAATTAAAAATTAGAAAAAATAGCCATGGCTAAAAATTAGAAAATAATAACCTTCGATTAAAAATCAGAAAAAGTAATAAGCTCTTACTAAAAATCAGAAAAAGTAATAAACTTATTAAAAATTATAAAAACTAAAAAATAACTTAATAAAAAATAGTTAAACTAAAAAAAAAAGCCAGAATATGTTAAAAGAATGATTTAAAAAAATCATTCAAATATGTCATATACAACTTGCAAAGAGCTATTGAATGCCTGCATTCCAGAAGTTAAAAGCACAACCTTTAAAACATCCATGACTTCTTCTTTTGTAATTCCAAACTGCTTCTTGCCGCTTCGTATCTGCTTTTCCAAACCGCCGACATTACCTTTTGATGCAACAATAGCTATTGCAATCAGTTTCTTGGTCTTGCGGCTAATGGCTCCTTCCTGCCAGACAACCTCATCCAGTTCACTGATAACATTGAACAAGCCTTCATCTTCCTTTTTAATCTTGTTTATTCCCTTGCCATGAAATACTCCATCCATAATATCCATCCCTTAAATGAAAAGCGCAAAAAACAATTTAAAAAAAAATAAAATGAAAAGTAAAAATTAGTATTTTCTACTCTTCATTCTCATCTTCTCTAGATTTTAATTGATCCAAATCAAGAATCAATACCTTTTCTTCCAAAGCACCGGAATCCTTTTCAATGCATTCCTTAACCTTTGCAGTGATTTGTCCCGCATCTTCAATATCGATTAAATCAACTATCTCCATTTGGTTTTGGAATCTTTCCACACCATCCATAGGGATGTTTTCAACAAATGGAATAGCCCCAGGAGCTCCAGTGATTTTCTTTTTCTCAGGGTCGCAGCCGTTTGCATGCAATGCCTTGATACTTTCACCAGTAATGTGGCCTTGCACTTCAGCTCCACATAAGATCATGAACCGAATATTAGGATTTGATACTGTATTTGCAATAACCTTTTCAATTCCTAAGTTTTCTGTTTTGCAAGGACCTGAAATCGCCGCACCTGCTGCCGCACCAATATCCTCATTGTGGGAAGCAAGTGTTACAACAGCTACAGGGCTTTCAGGATCTCCTACGATATAATCTCCACTGACAACAGGCCAGGTATCAGATGTCGGTTTCTTATCCACCATATGATTTCCTCCTTAAATTATTTAAAATGCGCTAGATTATCTTGAAAAAATTTTTCACATATGAAAAATTAAAAAAATTAAAAAAATTAATTGTGTACAATAGTAAATATAACCGATAAGTATTTAAAAGTTTTGTAACCAAATCCGGGTGAAAAAAGAACAACATCCATTAATGTCAAATTTCAAATATGAAATTTAAAATGATATAAAACAAAACAAGACACAATCGTTTAAATATTGAAAAATAAGAAAAAATAAAAAGTGAGAGAAATAATTTATTCCTCTAAATGGACTAATAAAACATCACAATCCGCATTAGCAAGGACATTTTCCGCTACGCTTCCAATGACGAATTTCTTAAGTCCGCTTTTACCGGAGGCTGAGATAATAATCAAATCCGCACCGGAATCTTCAGCCAATTTATTGATGGATTCTGAAGGGAAACCTGTTACTACCTTGGTAGTGACATTGTAACTGTCATCGAATTTGGCTTTCATATGGGCAACATATCCTTCTGCCTCCTCGATTGCTTTCTCATTGGCTTCGCGAATGGATTTTCTGCTTTCAAATTGAACACGTCGCAGTTTAGCAGCTACGGATACTATAATAATTTCACCATCTTCCGCCAATAAATGCTTAGCTCTAGCTACTTCTCTATCAGCATATTCTGAACCATCTGTAGGTAATATAATTTTTTTATACATAATTTTCACATATTAATTTATTAAGTCAAATTTTGTAGTTAAAAAATAGAAAATAAAAAAACAATAATCTTTTCCTTAATAAAAATTTAATTTTCACATCATATAAATTTAACTACTGAATGTAAATAGGGAAAAACCCCCACATAATTTATGGAGGAAAAACCCTGAAACTGTGCAATGGCTTTGCACAATCCTAAATTGGTGATAAAATCTTTTTATTTATTAAATTTCATTAAAGAGGTTGTTTGTGATTTAATGATTGAAATACATGATTAAAAGGGCGTTATTTGTGATTCAACGCTACAAATACATAATTAAAAGTGTTGATTGTGATTTGATTATTGAAATATTTAATTAAAAGAGAAATTAAGAAACTCTCAATTCTCTGATAATTAAAATGGTTGTGTGATTTGATTTCCAATATAAGGAGGAAAAAATATGAAATTAAATGAAAATTTAAACTTGCTGGATTGAATCCAGCAAGCTATTGCTTATTTAGAAGTACTGGATCAATTCATCAGCACTTGTATCAGCATTTTTAGGCTTGACCTTCTCCATGGCCTTTTCAAAAAATTTCATGGAGACAGTTTCAGAATTGATATCCTCTCTCAAGGTGAGCATTGCAGCTTCACGGCATACAGCTTCAATGTCTGCTCCAACGTAACCTTCTGTGTTTTTAGCAAGTCTTGAAAGCTTTACATCCTCTGCAAGAGGCATGTCTTTTGTATGAACCTTGAAAATAGCCAGCCTGCTTTCCTCATCAGGAGTATCAACCTTAATGTGCCTGTCGAATCTGCCTGGCCTTACAAGTCCCGGATCGAGAATGTCCGGTCTGTTGGTTGCTGCAATTATTGCAACATCATCCAGCTCTTCAAGACCATCCATTTCAGTAAGCAATTGATTTACTACTCTCTTTGTAACACCTGAATCTCCTGCTTCCGCACCTCTGTTGCTTGCAATTGAATCTATTTCATCAAAGAATATGACAGTTGGCGCAGTTTGCCTTGCTTTTCTGAATACTTCTCTTACACCTTTTTCAGACTCTCCTACCCATTTGGATAAGAGCTCAGGACCTTTGATTGCGATGAAGTTTGCATCGCTTTCATTAGCGACAGCCTTTGCAAGCAATGTCTTACCAGTACCTGGAATTCCATAGAGCAATGTACCTTTAGGAGGTTTGATTCCGAATTTCTCGAATTTGTCAGGATATTTCAAAGGCCATTCAACAGCTTCCTTCAATTCCTGTTTAGCATCATCAAGTCCTCCAACATCATCCCAGCTTACATTAGGAACTTGTACGAGAACTTCTCTTAAAGCAGATGGCTGAATCTCTTTGAGTGCTGTCTTGAAGTCATCTTTGGTTACAATCAACTTTTCAAAGACTTCAGGAGGAACCTCGTCATCGGAATTCAGGTCTGGAATGATTCTTCTTACCACCCTCATTGCCGCTTCTTTTGACAATGCCTCAAGATCAGCTCCAACAAAACCATGAGTGGTTTCAGCAAGGTTATCCAGATCCACATCTTCTGCAAGAGGCATTCCACGGGTGTGGATTTCAAGGATTTCCTTTCTGCCATCCTTGTCAGGGACTCCTATTTCAATTTCACGGTCAAAACGGCCAGGTCTTCTAAGAGCTCCATCAATGGAGTCCGGCCTGTTTGTTGCACCGATGACAACTACCTGACCACGGGAATTAAGTCCATCCATTAAGGTTAAAAGCTGTGCAACAGTTCTCCTCTCGGTTTCTCCTTGAGTTTCCTCACGTTTAGGAGCAATTGCATCCAGCTCATCGATAAATATGATTGAAGGTGCATTTTCCTCTGCTTCTTCAAAGAATTCCCTCAGGTTCTCTTCGGATCCTCCAACATACTTGCTCATGATTTCAGGACCATTTATCAAGATGAAATGGGCATCACTTTCATTAGCTACCGCTTTTGCAAGCAATGTCTTACCTGTTCCAGGAGGACCGTGCATTAAAACACCTTTTGGAGGAGCCACACCTAATTTTTCAAAGATTTCAGGTTTTTTAAGAGGAATCTCGATCATTTCACGAACTTTCTTGACTTCTTCTTTCAATCCACCAATATCATCATAGCTGATGTCCACAAGGTTTGTAACACCATCGATTTTGGAAACATCCACAGGCTCCTCTTTGACTTCAACAACAGTATTAGGGCCGATGATTACCACGCCGCTTGGGTTTGTAGTGACAACAGCAAGTTTAAGCTGACTCAAAGCACCCATTGAAGGGGCGTTCATCATTTGAGAAATCATGTCATCAAACAAGCTGCCGGTCATCCTTTGAGGAGGCTGTCTAAATCCTGCAGTGATAATGTCTCCCTGCACCATGACTCTGTTTCTAAATGCGGCATTTATATCACCGCTGATTCTTATTCTACTATCGATAGGTGCGAGAACAACTTTTTTAGCCTCCTTTGCCTGGGCTTTTCTAACTGTGACATCCTCGCCGATTGAAGCACCGGAGTTCTTACGAGTAGTACCATCAATTCTAACTACACGATTTACTTCGGATTGTGAAGTTAAAGCGACAGCTGCAGTATTCTTATTTCCTGAAATTTCAATCAGATCCCCATCGCTAAGACCTAACTCAGACATTGATTCAGGGTCAAGTCTTGCTATATTCTTTCCAACATCATTTTGGGATAATGATTCTGCAACTCTGATTTGAATTTCTTCATTAGCCATAATCTCAACTCCTTTATTGTGATTTAATTGAATGAATAATAAATATGAATTTAACAACTTACACAATTCAAGAATATGCTAATTATTGATAAAATCAAAATAATTTGCAAACCTATTAAAAATCATTATTTTAAAAAAATAACGATTTAAATTGATTTAAACAAAGATTTCAAATAAATATTATGATTTAATAAAAATTTAAAAGAAAATTTTGAAATTTTACCAATAATTATTTGCATAAATCTTTTAGTTAGTTTTTGTAAGTATAATATTAGTGTGTAAGTCTTCATATATAAATCTTTTGGTTTTTGGCTATTTTACTATCAAAAAGTTATTTTAATTTGAATAATGTTAAATATAAAATAAATTATTAAAATTACTTTATTTATAAAAATAATAATTTTAAACTAATATTATATTAAAATAGACTAATAATTATTTTATATAAAAAAATAAAACTTTAAAATAAAAGTTAAATTTTAACGAATAGTTTGTAAATATACGAAATGAGAATAGAATTCTATTGAATATGATAACAATTGCAATATTAATAAAAAACTAATGAACCCAATAGCAGAAAAAATAAAAAACTAATGATCCAAATTAGTAGAAAAAATAAAAATAAGAAAAAGCAGGATTAAAAAGAACACCCCTTTAATATCTGCTTTAAAATAAAGGAATTAAGAACTATTTCACAAAAAGACTTAAGGAATCGACAAAATCATCAATTATTTCATCAATATAATCCTTTTCAACCATGGTGTCTATCCATTCACCAGGAAGATTGTCATAACCATAGTAGATTCCAGCAAGGCCACCAACAATACATGCGGTTGTATCAGTATCAAAACCTAAATTAACAGCCTTTAGAATACAGTCCTTATAGGAATCAGTATTCAAAATACACCATATGCTGGCTTCCAGACTTGACAAGACATATCCTGAACTGCTGATTTCATCTCGAGGAAGGTTTTGGATATCATATGAGAAGACCCTATCGAAATAAGATAATTCGGATTCAAAGCGCTCATCATTTGTATAAAACTCCTGAGCTCTTTTAAGGCCATCGGTTATCATGGATTCAAGGTCTCTTCCCCCTTTCAGGAATTCATCAGCTATTAGAATATAGATTCCACAAGCCATCTGGCTTCTCCTATGCCTGTGTGTAAGTGAGGAGAGATTATGAACTATCTCCAGCTCATCTTCCAAAGCAAAATCATTATTTTTAGAGAGATAATGAGTGAAATAAGCTGCAGGCAGTATTCTCATCAGGGATCCGTTTCCATTGTCGCGTTCCCCAATTCCTCCGGAAAGTATTGCTTCAGTATCATAATAATGATAGCTTTTAATACCTGCTTGTGTTGCTCCACCTATGTCAAAAGCGTAACTATCAGGAGTGAATTCTCCATTGAATAACCATTCTTCAAAATTTTCCATGACCATGTCATAATCAATAAAATCATCTAGGGATTCCATATCCAAATCCACTTGGGACAATTTTTTGCTCAAGCCATCTAAAGTCGCAAGTGTTAGCGCACCATCATCAGACCAGAATCCCGCAGGCACTCCGAATGCACCATAGCCATCCATTTTAGTTACAGGTTTCTCATCAAACCTGCTTCTATCCAAAAACTGATGTGGAAGACCGAGAGCATCACCAATAAGAGCTCCGTATATTCCACTATAAACATTTGATTTTAAATCTTTTTCCATAATATCACCCCATATTTTATCATGATTTAAAAAAAAAGAAAAAAGAAAAGTAGTTGTAACTACTTTAATAACTGATTAAAGAATTGAAAGCACATAATACAATATTGCAGTCAATCCAGGCACTGTGATATTGTCTATGCCTCCATAGCTTACCGCTTCGCAGACAGTGGCTATTGCAGAGATTCCAAGTACCGCCCAGAAATTAAATGTAGGAAGGCTGTAGCCTAATGCAACATAGAACATCCATACAAATACGCTGACAACTGCCACTACAACAAACATTGCAAGTGATCCTTCAAGAGATTTTTCTCCTCCCCAGATTGTGTATTTGATTCTTCCGAATTTAGATCCGATAAGCGCGGCAAATCCATCCCCGTAAACAAGGGCTGCAATAGCCATCGCAACAATCCAAAGATTATTTCCATTGAATATGAGAAGCAATACAGACCATATCAATGCATAGAAGAACAAGCCAAGAACATGTCCTGACTCTGTAACCTTATTCTCGATTTTGATAGGAGAATAGTCTGTAAGGAAGAAAAGTACGATTGTAGTCGGCACTGTGAGAATCAGCATCCCCCACACATCAGAGAAAAACGGCATGATAAATATCAGGTTTCCTATCATGATGTGCAGAAACTTTCGAGCAACTTCAGGTTTTGTATTTAAAACTTTCTCAGAAATTATGAAAACAACCACCACATAAATAGTGGCAATAACCAATGGAATTAAATCCGCCCATATCATTTAATATCACCTTAAAAAACAAAAAATTAAAATAAAATAATTAATCTAAATATTCTGCATCGTATTCGCCGTATTCGCAACCGGCATTTTCCATCTTAATATGGTCTATGAGAGTTCCGTCCTTCTTAAACAGTTTAATCTCACCATAACCGTTTCCACCATTCCAAAGACGGTTGTAACGTTTGATTCCATCAGGATGCTCATAATTAATGAAAAGCATTTCATCACGCTTGCAGTGAAGAACCATTTCAAGCTTGTAATTCCAGTTGCTGCATTTGATTTTCCAGGTATGCTCGACTTCGCCTTCTTCAAAGTCAAATTCCTGTCTTATGCCTTTCCAAAGGTGGGCGAAATTGAAGTCATACTCTTTCCCTTCATGATACATGAAAATAAGTAATTTACGAGGAATTTTAACTCCAAATGCTACAGGTCTTCCTCCACCTGCTTCAAAAGCGGAGTTTTCAAGCTTTTCACCAGTGATCAGGCTGGTCAGGTTGCATGATGAAATCCATAGCCAAGGAGTTGTAAAGTCGCTTCCCCAGTTCTTGTCAGCATAACCATAGGACTTTTCAGGAATAACTTCATATTCCACTCCATCGAGTGTGATGGTTCCGCTGTATTGGGTTTTGATTCCTTCAGCATGCCAGACCATTTCAAATGCATTTAATTTTCTAAAGAGAGAATTAGCGCCATAACCAACATTGAAAGCGATTTGTTTGTCGATATCAAGGTCCCAGCTCATTTCACCTGCATCACACATGAAACCTGGATTTGCAGCATTTTCTTCAGTTACTATGACACGACCACTCATATGCTTTTCAGTCAAAGTGTTAGGACCTACTTTAATATCCAGCCTGTCTTCAGGACATGAAAATTCTTTCATTGAGTAGAAATTGTGCATCTGTTTTGGATTTTTACCCCATGTTCCACATTTCATCATGAAGTAGGACGGCCATTTACCGTTGGCCTTGTTTACAGGATCCTGGCCTAAGGTAGGCTCATCTTCAGCAAGAGCAGGATTGCAGGTATAGTACTCAATAAAGAAAGGTTTTTCCTCGCCTGTTTCCTTATTGTAAGCGGTTAAAGAGTGCCACCACCAGTCATATCCTTTTTTAGCAAGAGGACCTCTCAACATGTATAAATCTCTGTTATAATCACTTTTATTCATTCTATCTCCTCAAAAAACAGCAAAATAATCAATCAATATGTTTAATTAAATAAAAATTAAACTATAAGTTTATTTATATTATAAATATCATATAAAACTTATTATTTAATATTTTAAATAAGAAAGAATAGTCAAATTGAAAATAGCTAAAAAATTAAAACACAACCAATCCCTGAAAACAATTAAAAATTAAAATTTAATAAATCAAATAAAAAAAAAACTTTAACTAAAAAAAAATAAAAAAATAAAACTTTAACTAAAAAAAAAAAAATAAAAAAATAAAAGTTATTCAACAGAATAACTCAAAAATCTAATCTTCACCTAAAGCATGCTGGCAAGTGCACTCATCATCTCCCAAGTCATCAATTGTCTCTAAAAGCAATTTAACGAGTTCCTGCTTTTTAACTTCCATGACTTCATAAACCTCCTCCATGGAAAGAATGTCCGGAGATATTGAAGTGCCGTAGTTGGTTACAATTGAAATGGAAGCATAACACATTTCAGCCTCTCTTGCAAGAACAAGTTCTGGAAGAGAAGTCATTCCAACAACAGTGCCTCCGATCATTTTGAAAAACTTGATTTCCGCAGGAGTTTCAAACCTCGGACCCTCAGTGCAGACTGTTGTTCCGCCATCTACAAGCCCACCGCTTACACAATCTCCATGGGACAGGATGACATTTCTCAAACGATTGCACAAAGGCTCGGACATATCCATATGGACAACTTTATCATCAAAGAACGTCCTCTCTCTGTTGACAGTGAAATCCAGGAAATCATCAATAATTACAAAAGATCCCGGACCTATATCCAAATCAAGAGATCCAACAGCATTTGTTGCAATAATCTGAGTTACTCCAATGTTTTTCAAAGCCATGATGTTCGCTTTGAAGTTTATTTTATGCGGAGGCACGCTGTGTCCTTCAGAATGTCTTGGCAGAAATGCAACGGTCTTATCTCCAATAGACATCAAAGTGACTTCAACAGAACCGTATTCAGTATCCACAGTTTGTTTTTCTATAGAATCAGCCATTTCAATGATTTCATCTGCTCCGCTGCCTCCAATAATAGCTATCATTTTATCATTTTCTCCAAAAAATATCATAAAATTTTAAAATTATCCTTTTGTAACTGCAAGAGGGGTGACTTTAACTACCAGTTTTGCAATTCCAGCATCATGTGATGTTTTAACAACTGAATCAACATTCTTGTAAGCTCCAGGTGCCTCTTCAGCAAGTACTGGTGCTGAATTAGCCTTCACATGAATGCCCTTCTCATTCAAGTCCCTTGTGATTTCATCTGCAGTAAATTGCTTCTTAGCAGCAGTTCTTGACAATACTCTGCCTGCTCCATGTGCAGTGGAACCGAATGATTCCTCCATTGCAATCTCTGTTCCATGCAATACATAAGATGAAGTTCCCATAGTTCCAGGAATCAATACAGGCTGACCTACAGAACGGTATGCCTTTGGAATCTCCTTGCGGCCAGGTCCGAATGCACGGGTAGCACCTTTTCTATGAACAAGAACATCCATTTTCTTATTATTTACCTTGTGGGTTTCCTTTTTTGCAATATTGTGTGCTACATCATAGACAATGGACATTCCCATATCATCGCTGCTGCGATTGAATATCTCTTCAAAGGACTGGCGAACCCAGTGAGTAATCATCTGACGGTTTGCCCATGCATAGTTAGCTCCTGCAGCCATGGATTTCAAATATCCTATTGCTTCTTTGGAATCGAGAGGAGCACATGCAAGCTGCCTGTCAGGAATATTGATTTTATAATTTCTATAAGCCTTGTCCATTGCCCTTAAATAATCGGAACAGATCTGGTGTCCGCATCCTCGAGAACCTGTGTGAATCATGACTGCAATATTTCCCTTTTCAAGACCGAATGCCTTTGCCACTTCCTCGTCATAGACCTCATCGATTTTTTGAACTTCAAGGAAGTGATTTCCAGAACCGAGTGATCCTAATTGAGGGACGCCACGTTTTTTAGCCTTGTCTGAAACAATTTCAGAATCCGCATCGGTCATTCTGCCGTTTTCTTCAAGGAATTTAAGATCGTCTTCCCATCCAAAGCCACGTTCCACAGCCCACCAGGCACCATAATCCAGAACTTCATTGATTTCATTATCTTTAAGACGGATTTGTCCCTTGCTTCCAACACCGGATGGAATATTCCTAAACAATGCATCGGTAAGCTCCTTTATTTTAGGCTTGATGTCATCTTCAGTTAAATTGGTTCTAAGCAGCCTTACACCACAATTAATATCAAAACCGACTCCTCCAGGACTTACAACACCGTTGTTCATGTTGAATGCGCCGACACCTCCAATGCTGAATCCATATCCAAAATGGATATCAGGCATGGCTATTGAAGCGTTTTGAATACCCGGCATGCAAGCCACATTTGCCACCTGCTGAATGGCTCCCTCTTCAATGTTCTTTACTGATTCATCATCAAGATACAACCTTCCAGGAACCCTCATATCCTTCATATAGTCACTTGGAAGTTCCCATACATTATCTCTTACCTTTTCAAGACTTTCTTTGATTGACATAGATATCACAAAATAATTTTAATTATTGAATAAATCGATGCTCATATAAATTTATAATATTTACACATATTTTAGTATAATGTTATAGATTATGTTTTATATACATTTATAATTATTGTTTTAAACAATACTAATGAAATAAAAAAATAGAAAAACAACCACCGGCTTGAAAATCAGATTGAAATTGAAAATCTAGAACAAAGCAATAATTCATAAATGAATTCAAATTAAAGCTAAAACAATCCTAATTTCAGATTACAAGTCCAGAATAGCACTGAGTATGAAAATGCCATCCTCTTTTTTAACATCCATCAAGTGGAAGGTGATGGCTTTGACTTCGCTTCCGCGAGGATGAATATCCCAATTGATCTCTTCACCAAAAGCATCACAAATCAATTTATAAGAATATGGTGATGATTCTTCTTTCAAATCATCGTTAACAGATTCACCATTCTCCAGCTCATCATTGGAAACTTCAATGTCCCCATCGCACAATTTATAGATTTCAACATCAAATCGGGAGAATAATAAAAACTCGGTATCCTGCAGGAACAAAAGCTCTTCAAGATAATCATATAAAAGGGAAACCAAATCTTCAGAGATGACTTCAATATGCCTGGACTCCTTTTGTCTAATCTTTCGAGTATCAGAAATCACATTAAACATCGCAAGGCCTGCATTCTCGTAAGCTTTCTCCAATGACCCCCCATAGGCATAAAAACCAACATCTGCAGTAGCTTCAAAATATTCAAAAGCCTTTTTCAAATTTGCGTGATTTAAGCCATCCATTGATACAACCTTTAAAAAATTCATTAAAATCAAAAACAAGTCAAGTATTATATTTCTATAACTTATTATATTAAATTTATCTTACTTCAGATGAAATTGAACATGATTATCCCCCTAAAAGATGAAAAGAATAATTTAAAAAAATATAAAAATTTACACTTGAAATGCCACATATTACTTTTCAAATGCTCTCTTTCTCTTTTTTTAAATATAAAATTAAACTAACTATTTGTACCGAAAGAAAAATTTCACAATATTTTTGTTTTTGAGATTCTTAAATATTGAAGCGAATTACAATCATGTGATATTCAGAATTAAAAATTCTAAAAGGAACCTATAATTAAAAATTCTAAAAGAAACCCATAATTAAAATTCTAGAAACAGAGCATGCAAAAATTAAAAAATCCAAAATGGAGGGGTAATATGATAAAACATTCAAATCAACATCCTTGTGACTTAAGAAAAAAAAATAGCTTTACTGATCCAATGAACTTCATAAACTATAATATCAACTTTTATGATTGCATGGTAATACTTGTAGTTTTTACTGTATTGCTTTTATCTATTTTAGCTGTTAGCGCAGCTCCAAATCCAAACATAATGTTTGGAATTTAAATAAATAACCAAACCCATTGTTTATTAAAGGATGTAACCATATAAAAAAGAGCAATTATTAAAAGCTATAAGTATACCTTGCAGTAAAATTACTTAATCCAAATTTATAATAAATTAAATATTTATAGCTCAAAAATAAATTGTTAAAAACTCAATGCTTATACTGTATATAACACCTTATGAATTATATTTGATATAAGCAATCAACAACAATACGGTTTGAAATATAGGCAAACTTTAAATTTGCTTGTATTTCCAAAAAACATCCCTTTAATAAACATATTTATTAAAAACTGATTTTAAAAAAATAAATAAGAATAAAATATTCACAGATTTAAAAAAACAAAACAAGCAACTGATTTTAAAAAAATAAATAAGAATAAAATATTCACAGATTTAAAAAAACAAAACAAGCAACTGATTTTAAAAAATGAGGAATATCTGGCTTTTTTAAAAAAATATCCATAATCCTGCTCTTAAACCAGAAAATTAAGAAAAGATAGAATTTTATCTACAAACCTGCCTTTTCAAAGTCTTCACGTGAAAATCTCAATATAATCTCTCGGGAATTGCCTCTAACACCCTTGCCAGTGAAATTAGTATCAACAAGCCTCAGGAACTCCAATTTTTCCAAAGTCCTGTTAAATGTAGCATAACTAACTCCTGCTTGCTCTTTGAACTGCTTGGACAATTCACCGGATGTGTATACCTCATCACTGTCCACAATAACTTGAAGCAAAGTTCTCTCAACATCACTCAATGAACTGATTATGTTGGTAAGATTAATTGAGCCCTGCTTGGCAATAGCTTCCTCAACATACTCCAATTTAATTGTTTTGCTTGCATTAGCTTCAGCAATATTTCCACAGACTCTTAAAAGGTCGATTCCCACTCTCAAATCTCCAACTTCGAGAGTGTGCATGGCTATTTCTTCAAGGACTTCATCTGAAATAACATTAGGGAAGAATCCCGCCTTGGCTCTGTCAGATAAAATGCTGAATATTTCTGTATAAGTATAAGGTTGGAACACAATATCCTGAGGAATAAAAACAGTATTTACATTCTTATCAAGAGCATATCTAAATTCCAGATCTGATAAAATGGCAAAAATTCCGGTTCTTACACCTGGAAATTCCTCATAAGCTCTCAATATATCATAGAAGACCTTATTGGCATTTTGACTTTGGAACAAATAGTCCACATCATCAAGTGCGACTATCAATGCCTTATCCTCGCTGACCAAGTGCTTGATAACCTTTTCATAAACTCTTGAGAAAGGAACACCTGTTTCTGGAGGCTGATGTCCGAAAATTTTCTTATGGATTTGAGAAAATATTCCAAAACGAGTTGTATGAAGTTGACAGTTAATATAACAGCAGATTACCTTATCGCTGTTTCGCTCGACCAATTCAAAAACTTTTTTAACTGCAGTTGTCTTTCCGGTAGCACATGAGCCCAGCACAACTGAATTTGTAGGGCGTCCTCCTCTCATGGCAGGCCTGATGGACATTGCCATTCCTTCCATTTGAGAATCCCTGAAGTTATAGTTTGCAGGCATGTAATCCGGATTAAATGCATTTATGTTTTGAAAAACTGTCTCGTCAAACATCAAAATATCTTCTATTGCCATATGAATAATTTTATGTTTACTTATATAAAAACTTGTTTAAATAAAAATCAGAATAGTTAAAAAAATAAAAGAAGATGCATGTTTAATTGCTTTAAAAAAATGAATGCCAGAAGCTGTTTTTGCAATATAAAGCATTAAGATAAGTTTGTGTAAAAATCCATTCAACAATGAAAAAATTAAAAATCCTCCAAGTCATATTCAAACCTTAACTCTTCAATTTTTACTACAATTCCATTTTCATAGGTTTTTTTAACATACACTCCATCATCGACTTTTTCAAGTTTTTTCTTTTGAATAATATCACAGAGTTCCTTTTTTGACATTCTGTTTGCATTAGCTTTCACTCTGCGGTATCTCATATCCATCAATTTCTCTTTAACTTTATAGGGGTGCTCCCTAACATACTCCCTCTTTTTATCCTTACTCATAAATCTATTGAAAATACTAATAAAAACTCACCCCTCGCTAAAAATAAAAGTTAAAAAACTCATTTAGCCAAATTAATAATCTCAACTTCCTCGTTTTCAATTATCCAATTCAACAATCTTTCAGCATAAATAAGCTTCTTAGTTTTAATCTCATCAGCAGGACCTGTCTCGCCTTCAATATTAGGTCGGGAATATTTGGTAACCACAGTACCGAAATCCATGCCTGCAAGAACCATTTCTGTCGCTCCAAGTTCAATAGCTAAAAACATGGCTCTATCCCCATCAGTAAATCCTCCAAAATTGTAAAGGTGTCCAACAGGAACGGATTGGGTGGTTCCAAGAATCTTGTCAAAACTATCCGTCCAAAGACTAATAGCTTCTTCGTTGTTACCATGGCCGTGAATTATGAAATAAGACCCTTCAGCATTTGCAGTCAGCAAATCTGACACTTTTCCATCCAAATCAGTTGCTATGATGTCTGGAACAATGTCTTCTTCCAAAAGCGCGGTAGTGGCCCCATCAGCAGCTATGAGAATGTACTTGTTCAAGTCATATTCCTTGATATCTTTAATATTCTCTTTTAATGAAGGGCCTGCACCAAATACGATGAACTTGCTTGTTCCATTCTTCTTATCTTCCATATCGGCATACAATTCATCGATAGTTAAAAATCCATGCTTTTCAAGAATTTCATTCAATAAATCTGCAGTATTCTCATCATCTTTTCTTAAAAAACCAAAATCATCAAGTATTTCCACATACCACTCTTCCCATTCATTAATATCCATGCTAACACCTAAACTTTAAAATGCTTGTTAAATCCGTAAATCAATAATATAATCATGAAATAAATTTAATAGCTTTCCTATAATCAACACCACTAATCCTCATACCATTTTTCCACAATAGCCTTTATAAACAATACCACTAATCCTCATACCATTTTTCCACAATAGCCTTTATAAAAAATACCACTAATCCTCATACCATCTTTCCACACTAGAAACATCCCTTGTCATATCCACATTTAAAGGAGTGATGCTCGGCCTTTTATCAACCATCAAGCAATATCCATCACTTCCTTTCTCATAATCATCACATAATGCTGAAGTAATCATAACAATCTGTCCCTCTTCACCATCTTCAAGCTGAAAACTCTTCTTGTCATCTTCAAATGCGAAAGAGAAAATATGATTTTCATCTTCTGAATTTTCATCCATGATATCCTTGACAAGCATCCTGTTGGATAGTGTGGTGATCATAGGCTCCTCGGATTCATAATCTGATGGTACATTTAAATTAAACAAGTCCACTCCCTCAGGCATTCCATTCTCAAGAACTTTCTCACAGAGGTCATGAAGAACCTTTTTAGCAAGCGAGAAATCATGATCCATATACCATTCTCCATTTTCATCCTGTTTGAATGCACTGTAATCCAGGAATACTGATGCTGAAATAGCTGGAATTCCCATTGCAACAGCTTCCAAAGCAGCACAAACAGTTCCTGAGGAGGTAATATCATTTTTACTGATATTTATTCCTGTATTAATGCCTGTAATGACAATGTCCGGCTTTTCATCCAGAACATAATTGGCTCCGACAATTACTGAATCAGCAGGAGACCCGGAGACTCCGTAAGCTTCAAAACCGTCTTCCATTTCATATTTTTTTAAATTGATATGCTTGAACATGGACAAGCGACGGCCAACTCCACTGTTATTCTCCTGCGGAGCTACAACAATGACCTCCCCCAAATCCTTAACAGCTTCCTTTGCAGCGAAGATTCCAGGAGCTAGAACACCATCATCATTTGATATTAATATTTTCTTCATAGAGGAACACCTTTTTAAATCATGAATCAAGGAATAAAAATTTCACTTGTTTTAAGTTAAGTAATTGTTTATTAATACATATTAAAAAATATTATGAAAACAATTAGGCAAATTGCAAATTAAAAAATAATAAGTTAAAAAAAGAAAATTAATAATTCAAAGCTCAATGACTTTAAAAAAACTAAAAAAAGAAAATTAAAATTCAAAGCCTAAATAGCTTTAAAAAAGTTAAAGAACTTAGTTGCAAAATTGGTCAAAGGCAAACCAAAGCGTTTAATGAAAAGAATGAAATACTTGAATCCTGGGAACTCAAAGGTTTTAGAAACCTGCTTCAACTCTTTTGGAATGTCAATCCTTTGAGGGCATAAGCTGACACACTGGCGACATTCATTGCAAAGCCCCGCATTGCTTGGCTTGTTAAACAATCCACTAAGCATGGAAAAATAATTCAACTGAGCTCTGGACAGCATCCCCCCTTTTTCTTCAAAAAGGTATTTGTTATTGTAAATGCTGAAGCAATTAGGAATATTGATGCCCTGAGGACAAGGGAGACAGTAACCGCATGAAGTGCATCCCACTTTCATCAATGATCGAATGATTGATTTAGCCTTTCGAATGGTTTTCAACTCATCATCTGTCAATGAATTAGGAGGCACTCTGCCTGCAATTTCAATATTCTCTCGTGTCTGATTCAAATCTCCGACACCAGACAAGACACAAGACACATTTTCATGGTTTAAAACCCAGCTTAAAGCCCAGTCTACTGGAGACCTGCTTGAATCAGCCTCTTTAAATATAGAATCCGCCTCGGCAGGCAGGTTATCGGCTAGAATTCCGCCCTTGAGAGGCTCCATGATAAAAACAGCAATGCCCTTGGATGCCGCATAATCAATCTCCTTTCGGCTTATCTGAACACGATTGTCCAGATAATTGAACTGTACAAGAGTCATGTCCCAGTCATACATGTCAACAGCTGGAATAAACTCTTCTCTTGCGCCATGATATGAAAATCCTGCATTTTTAATCTTGCCTGAAGCCTTTGATTCATCAAAAAACTCGAAAAGAGAAATGGATTCCAATTTGCTTAGAGAATCCAGATTTACATTATGAATAAAATAATAATCAATATAATCCACTTGCAGCTTCTCCAATTGCTTATTCAGGTAGAATTCCATCTGATCTTTTGAATGCACCATCCAGCTTGGAAGCTTTGTGGATATTCTAACCTTGTTTCTGTATTTTTCACCATCTGGAGCGGTTTCCTGCAAGATCTCACCTAGAAAAGTTTCACTAGCTCCTCCATGATATGAATAAGCGGTATCTATAAAGTTCACGCCATTGTCAATTGCATAAAATATAAATTCACGAGCCTTATCCTTGTCAATGACATTGTTTTTTGTAGGCAGGCGCATGGCACCGATTCCAAGAGGAAATATCTCATCTCCATTAGGTAAAATTCTTTTTGCTGACATTCAAAAACCCTCGAATAAATTATAAACCAATTAACGCATTAGAACGCTTCTCCAACGGCATCATAGACTAAATACCATAACAGACTATTCTATCTCCAAAATATCTAATTAAAAATTAGTTTTTATTATATAAAAACTTATAAGCGAGAAAAAAGATAACAGAAGCACAAATAAATTATTAAAAAGAAAAGAGAGTTCCGACAAAATATTTAAAAAGTATAAAAAAGAGAATTACTTTTAAGCTTGAAATTTATAATTTAATATAATTATAAAACAGGTTTTTAAACTCGAAAAACAAATGTTTAAACTCACGAAACTTATAATAATCAAGCATATTCTTATTTATTGGAGGAAATATTAATGGATGATATTTTATTAATGCTCCCTGGACCAACAACCGTTGATCCAAGAGTATTGCAAGCTATGGCTAAAGATGTTGTAAACCACAGAGGAGACGAATTTGGTGAGATCTACACCGAAACCACCAAATTGATGTCAAAAACTTTCCAGACTAAAAACGACTCTTATATAATTACCGGTTCTGGAACTGCTGCTATGGAAGCTGCAATTGCCAACACCATCCCAAGAGGGGAGAAGGTTTTAAACGCAGTCGGCGGAAAATTCGGTGAAAGACTTGCAGACATTACCAAAGTGCATGGAATGGAATCCAAAGTATTGGATGTCGAATGGGGAACTGCAGTAACTGCTGATAAAATCGAAGAAGCTCTTGAAGCCGATGAAGACATCAAGGCAGTAACCGTTATCCACAATGAAACTTCCACTGGAGTAGCTCAACCTATAGAGGAAATCGGAAAGGTCATGAAAAACTATGATGCATTATTCATCGTCGATACAGTATCCTCATTATGCGGTGATGCAGTGGATGTTGACAAATATGGAATCGATGTCTGTTTCACAGGTTCTCAAAAATGTATAGCAGCACCTCCTGGACTTTCAGCCATTACCCTCAGTGATGATGCATGGGCGGCAGCTGAGAAAATAGATGCTCCAACATACTACTTGAACATGCTTAAATACAGAGACAACGGAAATAAAACTCCTGCACAAACCCCTTACACCCCATCAGTTTCATTAATCTATGCTATGAAAAAGGCTCTGGAAATTGTTCAGGAAGAAGGACTGGATGCAAGAGTTGCAAGACACCACAATGCAGCAGCTGCAACAAGAGCTGCAGTAAAAGCATTAGGTCTTGAATTATTCCCTGACGAAGATGTATCATCAGCTACTGTAACCGCAGTTAAAATGCCTGAAGGAATTACTGATTCCCAGCTTAGAGGAACCATGCTTGACAAGTACGGAGTTCAATTAGCAGGTGGACAAGACCATCTTAAAGGAAACATCATTCGTATCGGACACATGGGCGTAATCAGCTATAAGGAATTAGCTATTACATTTACCGCACTTGGACTTACCTTAAAAGGCTTAGGCTGCGATGTAGACCCTGGTGCAGGCGTAGCTGCACTTGCTAACTTCTACTAGATTTATTATGTTTTGCCTTTCAGGCAAAACTCTTTTTTTTACTTTTTTTATAAAATCATTTCAAATAACCAAAACTATTTTTTACTATTCGATTTTACTTATTTAAAAGATTAAAAGCATATATCTATAATTAATTGAGTTGGCTTGGAAAAAAATTCTAACCTTGATTAAAAGTTATTATAACAAACAATACAATTAAAATAGATGAACCATATAATAAATTTAAAGATTAAGAAAATTATAATTAAAAATTCAGGAGACTTGAAAATGGTAGAAGTAGAACCTATTAAAACCACTGTTGAAGAACTTAGAAAACTTGTAAACATTCAAAACTTCATTGGAGAGCCTATCGAAGTGGAGGATAAAGTCATAATACCTGTATCCAAAGTAGGAGTGGCTTTTGGAGTTGGAGAAAACAAAAGCAAAAAAGTGCTTGGTGGAGCTGCTGGAGGAGCAGGAATTGAACCTGTTTCAATGGTTGTTATAACAAAAGGAGCAAGTGGAATCGAGGGAATAAGAAACATAAATCTGACTGAAGGAAATGAAGTCAACAAAGCCATTTCCGACTTGGGATTAATAATCGGAGATATCATCAAAACATTTGTAGGTTCTAGTGGAGGAATGGAATCTCCTGCAGAAGAGGAAACCATCATAAATGTCGATGATATTCAAAATGGAGAATACTCTGAAGAAGCTAAAGAAACTGCTGAAGAAGTACAGGAAGCTGCTGAAGAGGTCAAATCCATAATTATTGAAGATGACGAGTAAATCAGGAAAAAACAAGACTCTTGAAAAGAAGCACTAAATCATTCCAGATAAAAGAAATAATAATTAGAGGCCAATAGATGAATTTTGTACTGTTTTTAATAATATTGATCGCCTTAATTATTATTTTGATTTCTATCATTTTATATAATGGATTGAAAATAGAATTATTTTCTAAAAAAGAAAAATCTAACTTTGAAATTAAATTTAAAGCCAGTATACTGAATATAGCTATTTTTAAAAAACAATACCCCTCTGAAGAAGCCGAGACATTGGAAACTAAGGAAGAAAACTCCACAAATGACGACAATGAATCTTCTGAAAATCCGCAAGAGGATAAAAAATTAAAAGAGAAATTTAATGAGTTCAAACCTCTTTTAAAGGATTTGAAAAATTCAAAACAGGAATTGAATGAATTTCTATTGTCCATATTGAAAGATATTGATTTCAAGGAACTTGACGGCTATTTGAAACTAGGGCTTGGCGACTATGCCAAGACTGCAAGGATAATTGGATGGGTCTGGTCATTCAATGCAATCGCAAATACCTTAGGCGAGCCCCTGCATCTCAAAGGAGACGCCACATTTACCGAAGAGGTCATTGATTTTGACATACATGCCGTCATTAAATTGAATTTATTGTTTTTAATATTCCATGCATTGAAGCTGGTTTCACATAAGAATGTCAGAACCTTGATAAGAAACATCATTTCTTATTTTAAAGAAGATAAGGATGATAAGAAATTTGAAAAGAAAGTAAATTCCAACCCCCGTCCCCAATAGGGATAAAAAATAAAATAAACAATAGAAAAAACTCAAAAATAAAAAACACTAGAACTCAAAAATATAAAAATAGTAGAAAAAACTCAAAAATAAAAAACAATAAGAAAAGCTTAAAAATAAAAAACAACACGACTGATGATAATATGAAGGGAAGTACAATATTGAACAACATGAGATATGCAGATTCCATTGAGTTTAGCGAAGCCATTCCAATAGATGATGAAGCATTATATATTATATTTAGGACAAAAACCATTTCAATTCCCATAGAATCATCAAAAAAATCAGAAACTCGAATAAATGTCATTTCAAAGTTGATAAAACGGGAAAAAACAAAATACACCACAAGCAGTGTGTCTGTAGAACCGATAGCCCATATTGTAAAGCTAAAGCTTAATAAAAAGACATCCAGATACATAATGTCACCGCTGAATGATGAACATGCAGAATATGTTAAAAAGAATAAAAAGGAAATCCTGATAGACTTTTTAGGCCGTCAGGGAATCCCTGCTGAGAAATACAAGTTTGAATACATCTAAACCTTCTCGAAGCAAAGAAAGAATATCTGATACTGCAGAGTAAGAAAAATCCATGCAGAAAATTTAAAACTCATTTAGGCATTGGAATATTCTCTTCAGCAATTGCCACATCAACCAGATATGCGCCATCCTTCAAGGATTCTTCAATAGCAGCCATCAAGTCTTCCCTGCTTTTAACAGACATTGCTCCAATGTCATAGGCTTCAGCTATTTTTACAAAATCAGGATTCTTCAAGTCGACCTGATACCTGTCAAAATCATAGATTGTCTCTTCCCATTGGCGGATAACACCCAATTGGGAATTATTGAGTACGAAAATGCTGATATTCAAATCGTACTCCCTTATGGTAGCCAGTTCCTGAATAACCATCTGGACATCACCGTCTCCACAGACAACAACCACCTTCTCATCACCATGGGCAAAAGACACCCCTAAAGATCCGCAAAGGGAATAACCCATTGGAGCAAATCCTCCTGAGAAAAGGAACTTGCCAAAACAGTCATTATGTGAAAGCAGACTGCTCCAAGTCGTATGAGTTCCAGCATCAGCTAGAAAATAACTTCCCTTGAAGGCTTCAAATATCTTATTGATAACATATTGGGGCTTTAAAGGATTGTAGTTCTCCTCCACCTCATCAATTCCTTCAATATGAAGAGGAGTGAAGTGGGAATAGATCTCATCAATCCAGGAATCATCGGTTGAATAGGCGGATAGCTCATCAAGTGATAAAAGCAGATCAAGGAAATTGGAGACGTTCTGATGAATATTTATCCCACCTTTAAGACAGTCCGCATCTATATTTACATGGATGATCTTGTCTTGAACAAGGCTGAAATCACAGGCCGCAATTGTTCTCTCAGACAACTTAGCTCCCAATACCAAAATCAAATCAGCCTCTTCATATGCATAATTTGAAAGCGATGTTCCCCTGAGGCCAACCAACCCAAGATTGAATTTATCATCCTCGCTTATCACTCCCTTGGAGTGGTAAGTTGTAGCAATTGGAATATGTGTTTTACTCACAAAGTCCTTTAATTTATCACATGCTTTAGCCCAAACTATGCCATTTCCTGCAATGATTAATGGTTTTTTTGAATTGATTATCTTATTAAGGCACAAGTTTATGATGAATCCTATATCGGAAGAATTATTTAATGACAAATCATCAAAATGTGGATTGAACAAATCATTTCCATGTCTGTTTTCAAGATAATCCAAATCCTCGAAATCAACTTCCTGAAGCAGGACATCCTTTGAAAGATTTATATGAACCGGACCCTTTGGATTTTTATGAAGAATTTCCAATGACTGGGCCAGATTTAAAATAGCCTCATCGCTATTTGAAGGATGAAAACTTTTGAAGCTTATATTTTCAAAGACTCCATTTAAAGGAATTGTCTGAAAGAAATCCGTATCCTTTTGGGAGTAGTCATTATCTCCAGTAATGACCAGAACAGGTACAGAATCCTTGAAGGCTGTTGCAACTCCCATTACCAGATTCATAGCTCCCGGACCTGCAGTTGAGATGCATACTCCATATTCGCCTGAAGAGCGTGCATAAGCATCACTAGCATGTGCTGCAGCCTGTTCATGCCGAGTCAGTATGTGTTCAATTGAAGAGTCCTTCAATGCCTTATAGAATGGGAGTATCTGCTCGCCGGGATGGCCGAAAATATGTTTAACACCATCTTCTTCAAGCATTTTAACTAAGATTTCAGCTGTGTTCATTTTATCAAAAAACCATAATATGATTAAAAAAATAAGATTAATAAAAAATTGTTAATAAAAATTGCATATGGCAACTCAAGCCATCTAAGTAAATCTAGAAACCAATGAATACATAAGTGCTCCATCAACCAAGAAAATGCACAAGCACTCCATCAACCGAGCAAATACAAGAGGTCAATGATTATTACATGGAGCCTCTTCCTCATATCCGCAAATCTACAATTCATCCCTGATTAGAAAGTCAATAAAGGCAATGACATTCCAGTAGTTGAACGTGAGTAGTGGGAACCGGAATTATTATAATTAAGATCATCAGTGGAATTTACCAGCACACTGGCTTGCAGACTTTTATAAACCCTTATAAGAATGTCTGAATTAGTGGAGGTTATCAGAATCTGATTATGTGACCTCTTATCATCCACAAATATTCCATAATTGTCCAAATCATCATTTCTATATAATATGACTCCGCTTTCATTGACTTTTTGATGGCCCAGGGCATTTAATTTGATTCTTTCCATTTTCAAATTGCCTTGAGAGAAGGTTATGTTATTTTCAGTATTGAAACTTGTAATGTTTAAATTATGTTCATAATCGGAATAATACTCAATGCCCAGATTATCAACATAATCCGAAGATTTATCGGTTACAGGAACCTCTGCTGTACAGGATTGAGTTAGATTGATCCTTTCATAGGACAAATGTATTGCCGGCTCGAAAATTGAGTATGATCCAATGCATATTAAAGCAAATACAGCAATTATCAGAATAGCTTTTAATTTGTTATTCATATAATCCACCTTTTAACTAATTATAGGTTTGTTTTACTTATTTATAAATTATTTGTATAAAATGGCCTTTTTTTAGACAAATAAATTAAGAATTTCAGTTAAAACTGAATTTTTATAAAAATAACTGACAGAGCCATAGGAATGAAACAAAGCTGAGAATAGATTAAAAAAAAAAGAAGTTAAAAAAAGAAATGCAAAAGATTAAAAAATACAGAAACAAAATTAAAAAAAGAAATGCAAAAGATTAAAAAATACAGAAGCAAAATTAAAAAAAAGAAATGCAAAAGATTAAAAAATACAGAAACAATTTTAAAAAAAGAAATGTGAAAAGAAGTTTTAAAAATAAAAAAGGAATTAGACAAGAATCAATCATCTAAGTTGAATACAGAATCGGCTCCTTTTGCCTCGTAATCATAATAATTATCCTCTTCACCACCATCATTCCGTTTATTTGAAGACTTTGGCTTGCTGTTCTGCTTTTTGGATTTAGGCTTTGGAGGAACATAATCATCCAAGAGGGATTCATAACCCTCATCGCCGAATATTCCATCATCAAAGAAATCATCAGTGAAATCCTCGTAATCAATCTCTTCTGTTTTAGGTTCCTTTTTAATTTTATTGATCTTTTTAGAAGTATTGGTTTTAGATTTCCTTTTAGGTTTTGGTTTTTCCCCTTCTTCATCCAAATCCAATGATTTTTTAAACCTGTGCTCTTTTTTAGGATTTTCATCCAAATCAACAACATCAACATCAGTTATTCGAGCAAGCTCTTCATCTGAGATTTCCCTCGGCCTTTCAACTTCTATGAAGTCGAAGTCATCATCATAGTCTCCACCATCAATATCATCATTCAAACTATCTATGAGATAATCAAGATCATCCTCTTCGCTGGATTTTGAATTTTTAGAGCTTGAAACAGATTTTTTGTTTTCATTTTCCAGTTTTGCTTCACGCTCTTCAACTGAATCGAATTCGCTTGATGATAAATCCACATTCCTTAAAACATTCTTATCGTTATCCTTGGAACGTCCTAATTTAAAAGGGCCTAAAAAGCTGCCGTTTTTGTCAAAGAGAACCTTTGAATCTTCGCCATCATCATCTTCTTCGACTTTGGAGCGGGACAATCTGAACTTTCCGTCATGATTCTCCCTTATGTTCTTGGATTTGTTTTTAAGTTTGGTTTGTATTGACCTTTTGGAGCCTTTTGAATCTTCATTAGAATCTGAATCATCTTCTCCAGTTGATTCCACTTCAGAATCTGAAGTGGACTGGCCATTGAAATAATTGAATCCATGCCTGTCGTCATTGAATTCGACATAATAATCCTCGCTTGCAGGAATTATAGTCAAAGCAAGAGGAACAAGAACAAATATTGATGCGATTACTGATTCAATGAACAGGATTTCCCTGTTGCCTGAGATAATCAAATTGTAAATTCCATTGATGACAAGTATGAGCATTATTATAGGAATGACAAATTTAATGGTTATTATCCAGAACTTGTCCAGTTTAATGAATGAATTCTCATTAAGAAGACCAATAATGTCATCCAAGCCATAAGCCCATCCAATGACAATGATTTCAAGCAGTATTGCAATGACAACAGCAAACTGTGTAAGGAATGATTCAGTTGCCCTTAAAAGATATTCTCCCATTCCAGTTGCAAAAATGAAAGATGCAAACAAGCCAATGAAGACTATGTTTTTAACCGCCCTGTCCTTGGACCATCCGAACTTTTCAACTATGGATCGTGAGAGAGGTTCGATCAGTGCAATTGCTGCAACAATGCCTGCAATGACTAAAACCAGGAAAAATGCAGGAGCCACTACATAAACCCATGGCCCCATGAGGTTGAATGCAGTAGGCAGGACTACAAAAATCAGTGAATAGCCGTCGCTGACAAGGCTTGTGATGGTTATGTTATTGCCTAATGCAGCATATCCTAAAATGGCGAATACGAGCACTGAAAATACAACTTCAAAAATCAGGCTCACTAATACAACTGTCCATGCAGCATCAACCAGTTTAGGCTTTTCTTCCAGATAGCTTGAATAAGTTGTTGCTATGCCATAGCCCAGGCCGTATGAAAATATCAGTTGTCCAAAAGCTGTAAGCCAGAGACTTGAATCAAATAGATAATCCCAGTTTGGGCTGAATAAGACCATTATTCCAGTACGGGACCCCGGCAGGGAAACAGCATAGATTAAAAGACCCACGGTTACGATTATAGTTAGAACCAGGGATATTTTTGTTGCAATGACTATTCCCTTGTTGGCTCCCCTTCGGGATATAAGGTAAATCATGCCCCAGATGGCAAGCAATGCAATTCCAACAGGAACGACAAGATATGTCAAGCCATATGGATTGGATGTGCTGTGCAGTAAGGTTCTTGTAAAGAAAACGCTAGGATTGGATCCCCATCCCTTGAACAAGCTCAAAATCACATAGACAAGGTCCCAGCCTAAGACACATGCATAGTATACTGAGATTAAAAAGATCAGGAATACTATGAACCAGCCGATTATTTCAAACTCTTCCTTTATGTTATAGAATACCTTGGGCAGGCTGGATTTGA
The DNA here is from genome assembly GCA_900314635.1 of uncultured Methanobrevibacter sp. Lineage (GTDB taxonomy): Archaea > Methanobacteriota > Methanobacteria > Methanobacteriales > Methanobacteriaceae > Methanobrevibacter. Next base: position 120,203 of record OMVY01000003.1, on the reverse strand, counting down.
ATTTAAAGCCCAGACCAAATTCCAAAGCCAGAAATGGAACCGCCATCACCACAATAGCTAGGATATATGGAATAAGGAATGTTCCACCACCGTTTTCATAAACTGAAAAGGAAAATTTCCAAATGCCGTTCAAGCCTATGATGGCTCCAACCATGGCTATTATGAAAGTAATTGAATTCCATCCAGCATAATCATTATCATCCATTCAATATCACATCTTAACTTAAAACCATTGTTAAAAATTAAATTAAAGGTTAAACCATTATATAAAAGAAACTTAATTCATTTTCTACATTTATTATATTACATTAAGTATTTAATAATTTTTATTAAGTTTGCATTCATTGATGGAATTAATGAAGGATGAGTCTATTCAAGTCAATCTATTACTTTGAGGAGTTCAAAGTTCCAATTCTGCCTTTTAAAGTCAGGCAACTTCAGAAAAAATAAAAAATTATTAATCGAGAAAAAAGATTAAAAGGGGGTTTAGAATAAAACACTGCAAAATCCTGTCTCACAGGATTTCTACCAAAACAAATATTGCAAAAACCATGATTGACAAGTTCAGAACATCTGATAAAATCCCCTCATCATGGGCAGCATAATGTTTTTCATGATTTTTCCTATAGGATGGGGCAACACCTTGTTTCTTATCTAAAACCAGCACCCCCCTTTCATGACTGTGTTCGATATTTAAGGAATGCAAAAGCGAATTTGCTACAAAACTGCTTCTTGTAACGCCAGTTCCTCCAAGCAGCATATCAAATAAAGTATCCGCATCAACGATGCCTTTTAAAACACGAGTCAGATTAGCTGTTTTGAAAATATCCTCCTTGGGAATTAGCTTTATTGCATCATAGCCTTCCATATCATATAATTTTCTATTATTCTCATCTGATAAAACAGAATAAGCTTCAGTTATCTGAATGAATTTATTTCTATTGGAGAGATACTTTTTAGCAAGAGAGCAATAGGATTTTTTGATTTGATCTTTAGAAGTATTACCATTTACCATTAAAATATCATAATAATTAATTTCTGCCATTGAAACCCCTTAAAAATTTAGATTAAAAAAGCCAAAGTTAAAAAATTGTTTAAAGCATTTAATGATATTTTGAATCTTTTAGACAATTTTGTCTTTGACGATTGCTTAAATAAAGGATAAAATCAGGATCATTAGAATTTTTAAAAAAATCATTCCCATTTAAGAGAATAATCGCTAAATTTTACCAAAACCATACCTTAATTATAATTTGATTTTTATCATTTATAAATTTAGGCACACCAAAAATAATAGATGAAAAAATAAATCAATAAAAATAAAAAACGGACAAAAATAAAGTAAAAAGGGAAAAACCAAAGAAAATAAAAACCAAATAAAAAAAAAAGTAGAAAAAACAAGAATAAAAACCAAATAAAAAAAAAAGAAAAGTTTAAATAAAACTATTTAAACCTAAAAAATTTATAATTCGTCCAGAACTTCATAGTACTTTTCATTTTTAGCAGGCATTTTTGCAAGTATGACAGGAACTATAATCAGTGATATAAGCAAAATAAACATGATTGAATAAGTTGCTGAATCGCCTGAGAACAAAGTATTCACAATGCCCTGTATCCAAAGAATGAAAATGACTATAGGCAATGCAAATCGAATAACAAATTTCCAAATCCTGCCTACTTTGAAATGGGAGTTCTGATTCAATGTTTCAATAAGGTTGTCAAATTTATAAATCCAACCGAATATTATACATTCAAGCACAATAGTGAATAGCAATGCATAATTATTCAAGAACAGGTCGAATACTCCTAAAATCATGCTTCCAGCCTGAGTTGTAAAGATTAATGAAATAATCAATCCCACCAGACACACCAAAGTTGCCGCCCGTTTTCTTTTAATATTGAATTTCTCAGTAAGGGATGATGCAATAGGCTCCACAAGAGCTATTGCAGAAGTCAAACCTGCAAATAAAATACTGAAGAAGAATAAAGGACCTATTATGTATGAAACTGCACCCATTTGGTTGAATACCTGTGGGAAAACAACAAATGCAAGTCCTGTGCCTTCGGTTACCAAATCATTGAATGGAATTCCTGTAGTGAATGTCATGAATCCAAGAATTGAAAATACTCCAAATGCATTGAATACTTCAAAACCTGAATTGGTGAATGCCACAAGCAGGGCATTGTCCGCCAATGCAAATCCTTCAGGAAGGTAGCTCGCATATGTTAATGCAATTGCCATCCCCAGACTCAAAGAAAATACAATCTGACCGAATGCCGCAAGCCATACATTAAAATTCAGCAAGGCACTCCAGTCAGGTGTGTAAATTTGAGTGTATCCTATTGATGCTCCAGGCAGTGTAAGTGAAAATGCCACTATAACAACCACAATAATGAAAAGCAGGGGGATTACAATTTTACTTACCTTTTCAATGCCTGAGTTAAGATCGCTTTGAGTAATAACCCATATGGTAGCCCATAAAACGAGCACTGAGATTAAAACCATTGGAACAAAAGTAAATATGCCCGCTATTGAATCGCTTGCCTGCAGGACATTGCTTGAAAAGAATACATCCGGATTAGCGCCCCAGCCCTTTGTAAAACTTAAGACCAGGTATATCAAATCCCATCCAACCACTACAATATAATATGTCAAGATTAAAAATATAATTGCTAAAATCAGCCATGCAATAGGTTCGAATTTAGGTTTTATTGAATATAATATCTTGGAGATTGATGCCTTGAATCTATAACCCAGAGCATATTCCACAAGAATAAATGAAACTCCCAAAAGGAAAATAGCTACGATATATGGAATCATGAATGATCCCCCACCGTTGGCATACAGGACATTAGGAAAACGCCAGATATTGCCCAAACCAACTGCGGAACCTACCATAGCAAGAATAAAACCCCAACGACTATTCCATTGCGCTCTTTCTTCCGCCATAATATCACACATTTTAAAATATATAAATAATTGATTTTTAATAGTAATTATTATCAAATCTGATTTTGATAATGGTTTTATCAAATCCATAATGATAATTATTATAAATTTAATTTTGAATAATTGATTTATCAAACTTTAATTTGAATAATATTCTCAAATTGAAATAAAAAAAATATGAAAACATTGTTTTTATAGAAATTTCATAAAAATATTCAAAGAGGCATTAATAAAAGAATGAAATATTCAAAAATAAACATAACACTATTATATTAGAAAAACAAGATATAAAAAGTTTTTTAAATTAATTATGAATGATATTAACAACATAGAATCATGAACAATATAAAAAAATAGCAAGATTATTTAAAAAAATAAAAAAATAAGTTCAATCAAATGTTAAACATTCAATCAAACTTTTTAAAATTTAAAGAGCAATTGGATTTCTAATCTTAAAAAATCCAATCAAGGCGCTTAAATTAATTTAAGCAGTTTCCTCTTCAACTTCGAATTCTACCTTCTCACCGATTAATCTAAGTGCCACATACATGACCACAACGGCTATAGGAATATCAATATACCAAGGTATTCCAAGTCCGGCAGGAATGTAACCGAATAATATGGCTATTACCGCAACAAATAATGCATAGTAGATCTGCGTATTAACGTGGGCAATATGATCACAACCTGATCCCATGGAGGATAAAATGGTAGTGTCTGAAATAGGTGAACAGTGGTCACCGAAAATAGCTCCAGTCAATACGCCACTGATACATACGACTGCAAAGCCCATGTCAGGACTGATAGCCCATGCAAGAGGTATTGCAAGCGGCATTAAAATACTCATGGTACCATATGAAGTACCTGTCGCAAAGGAAATCAGTGCGCCTAGGATAAAGATCAATGTAGGCAGCAGGAACATTGGAATGGCTTCCTTGAGAACTCCTACAAGGTAGTCTGCTGTTCCAACTTCTCCAATTACTCCACCAAGAGACCATGCTAAAAGCAGGATTACACCTGTAATGACAATGGTTTTCATACCGTCAACCCAGGTATTGAATGCCTCGCCGATTGTGAATATTCCTTCTGCAACACCCATTGTAATACCTACAAGGGAAGCAAGCAATGCAGCTTGGAAAAGTGCTACGGAAGCGTCAGACTGGGACAATGCCTCAAAAATACCATTGAATGACAATGGAGATGTTTTCATCAAGGTAATGAGAGCCTGGTCGCTACCATCCAGAATAGTGGTATAACCGCTCCAATAGAATGCAATGAGAGCACCGATAATCAAAGTACCTATAGGAATGATTGCATTCCATACTGTGATTTTTGCGCCTTCAGCAGGAGCGACATCATCGAATCCGATGACTGCTTTTTCTTTTTCTGAGTCTTCAAGACCTTTGCGTGCTCTTTTTTCAGCTTCTTTCATTGGTCCGAATTCATATAATGTAAATGCTGAAATTACAATGAATATCAAGATTAAAATATTATAAAATCTGAATGGAATTGTTTGGAGGAAAATACCAAAACTACCAACATTCATGCCGATTGAAGCAAATCCATCCTTGATTAAACCAAGTTCGAGTCCAATCCAGGTGGAAATGATAGCAATACCTGCAATAGGTGCTGCTGTTGCGTCAACAATGAAAGCTAATTTTTCACGGGATACATGAAGTTTGTCCATAACAGGTCTCATAATAGGACCTACAATCAAGGAGTTAGCGTAATCGTCAAAGAAAACACATAATCCTATTAACCAAGTAATCAACTGAGCTTTTCTAGGAGTATTCGCATATTTGGATAATGCATCCGCCAATGCCTTTGCACCACCCATCTTTGTTACCAATTGGATTACACCTCCAATAAGCAGACATTGGAGAACAATACCCGCATTCCATGGATCTGCCATGGAAGAGATAACCTGGCCTGCAATTCCAAGGAAAGCCTGAACAATAGTAGAGAAAATGTTCAAGCCGTCAGCGCAAACCATGTATTCTCCAACGAATACGCCCAAGAATAAAGACAGTATTGTTTCTTTAGTAATAAATGCTAAAGCAATTGCAACAAGAGGAGGCAGTATTGTTAGGATACCGAATCTGACAGCATTGTCATCTCCGGCAGGACATTGGTCAATCAGCCATGATAAAGCAAAAAGCAATATCAGGGTTACTGCAACAATAAGACCCCATTTTGCACTACGATTCATATTCAAATCCATTTTTCACACCAAAATTCTATTAATTAATTAATAAATTTCATAAAAGGTTAATTGAGGCTCCCCATATTATAAATGGTTTTTTGAATCTCCAAATTTCATAAAAAGGGATTAGTTCCATTAACCGAAATAATCAAACTAAAACTGATTAAAGGGCGGATTCTCAATCACTTAAGAGAATATCTGCTCCAACATCCAATCGGCATCGTATTCCTTGATGTCATCATAAGACTGTCCCATTCCTAAAAACAGAATAGGCTTTTTGATGACATAGCCGATTGAAAGAGAAGCGCCTCCTTTTGAATCAGCATCAGCTTTAGTAAGTATGACTCCATCAATATCTATTGCATCATTGAATTTGCTTGCCTGCTCGGTTGCATCGTTTCCAGTTAATGCATCACCGACAAATACGACCAGGTCCGGCTTGGACACCCTCCGGATTTTCTTCATTTCATCCATTAGGTTTGTATTTGTCTGCATTCTGCCGGCAGTATCAATAAAGACGATTTCCTTGCCTTTAGCCTTTGCATGTTGAACCGCATCAAAAGCAACAGCAGCAGGGTCTGAACCCTTTTCATGCTTGATCAGCTTGACGCCAAGATTATCTGCATGGTGCTGAATCTGCTCGATAGCTCCGGCTCTGAAGGTATCTGATGCTGCAATAACTGGAGTGTAGCCTTTTTTAATGTAGAAATTGCATAATTTACCTATTGTTGTGGTTTTACCTGTACCATTGATTCCAACAAGCATTACAACAAGAGGTTCGCCCTGTGCCACTTTCTCTTCCAGCATCTCAGTCATTGATTTTCCTTCAATGTCAATGATTTCGGATATTGCTTTTTTAAGAGCGTTTATAGTGTATTCTTCAACATCACTGCCACGCTTGATCTTTTGACCGACAAGGTCCTCTTTTACGGATTCAACGATTTTAGTAGCTACATCCATAGCATCGTCTTCAGATATTGATTTTTCTTTAATAAATGATAGGAATCCACGTTTAGATTTTTCACCTTCAGAATCTTCTTTGCTTTCTTTCTTATCTTTAGATTCTCGTCTGAAAAAAGAGCGTCTTTTAGATTTTTCTTCCTCGCCAAGAGGCTCTTCATCTTCAGTAGATTCATCTTTTGTCTCATCAGATTCTTCAGTTTTCAAATCCTCAGATTCTTCTCCGATTTCATCAGATTCTTCAGTTTTCAAATCCTCAGATTCTTCAGTTTCATCTAAATCTTCAGATTCTTCAGTTTCATCTAAATCTTCAGATTTTTCTTTGATTTCCTCATCTGATTTTATATCTTTTTTCTTATTTCTTCTAAAACGACTGAAAAATCCAGAATTTTCTTTTTCAGGATCTTCTTCTGCTTCCTCAAATTCATCCAAAGCAGCATCCAAATCTTCTTCTGAAATATCGTCCAGACCTTCTTCTGAGTCTTCAAAACCAGATTCATCCGCCTCTGCAGAATTCTGCAGAATCCATTTCCACAGACTCGTCTTCTTCGTGATCATCAACTGAATCTTCCATAGATTCAATATCTTCACTAGAATCAATAGCTTTCTCTTCGATTTCCTCTTCTATCAATTCCAAATTATTTTCTTCTTTAGCTTCAGTTTCAACTTTATTTCTCAATTTTCCACTAGTTTCAGAAAATTTTTTCTTTAATGATTCAAACAAAGTCAATCACAACCTTAATAAATTGACAATTAAATAGAATTAAGTTTATCCATAAAATGAGAAAACTTAAATTATTTTAAAAATTATGTTCCCATATCAATAAATTAATATGGATATTTTATTAACAATATAATTTTTTATAATTATAAATTAATAAAGTTATTTATTTAATTTTTTAAAGCATTAATAAAATCAATGAAATCTAAAAACAAAATAAAAAAAACAACAAAAAATAAACTAAAAAAAATCGAAAAAAAATCAAAGGAACAAAATAAAAAACCAACAAAAAAATAAACTAAATAAACCAAAAAAATCAAAAAATAGTTAAAAAAAATTAAAGAAAATTTAAATAAAAAAATAAAATTAAAAAAGATAATAAAAATAGTATTAAAAAAATAGGAATAAAAGAAAATAAATAAGAAAAAGTCTAACAATTTATTTTCTAAATTTAACTGATTTTGTATTAGTTACTTATTGTGGAGCAAATCCTTGAGCTTGGAGTCTTTGCATTAATTGTTCCGCTTGAGGAGCAATCTGACCAATAATATCAGTGAGTCTTTGATAATCTTTAAATAATTTATCTAAAGTGTCTTCGAGCTCTTTTTTCTGACGTTCAGCAAGTTCTTTTGCTTCTTCATAAGTTTTATTAACAGCTACTCCTGCACCAAGACTCATGAGAACCTTGTTCTCGTTTTTAATCTCAGCATTGATGAAAGAGCCAGCACCTATAGGAACCAAGGTTTCCATGCTGTCTTTGCCGTTTAAATCATCCAATGTGGATTGGAAGATGTTTATTTCATTAAGTGAAGCTTGAATGGCATCGATTTGTTGTTGATAAACCTCGCTTTGAGATCTGTAGACTTCAAGCTGACTTAACATTTCCTGTAATCTTTGCTGGTCATCCATTTTAACACCTTAAATTTAAATATTAAAAGTTATTGAAAGTAAAGATTATTTAAAATTTAAATTAATAAGAAATTCGCCATAAACACGGCAAATCAAATAAAAACTTAAATTAAATAAAATCTACATTATGAAAAAAATCAAATTATATAATTGCCTTGACAATGTGGTCTTCAGCTTCATCAGCAGAAATTTCTTCAATTGATTCAATTTTGATTTGATTTCTGTTAATTCTGTGTTTGCTTCCGAATACGGAATAGATTTTTTCTTCAATATCTTCTTCTTTAACTGCTTTAAATTCTTTAGTGAAAACTTGTACTTCACTGCCTAATACAAATCTACCTTTAACTCTGTAAATTTTTGTTAACATTACAAACCCTCATCATAAAAATACTATAATTAATCATCAAGCAATAATCATTTTATACATATCCAATGACTGTGAAACCACTTTCGAGTTTTCTCTCTTAGAAATCATCCCAATCCAGGAAACCAAGTGATTCTTCGAGTCTAGCCATTTCAGGACCAGTAGTACTTTCACCAACTATAGCACCTTGGGAATTAGCTATTCCACAAGCACCGACAAGAGGCATTCCCTTGCAAACGGTTCCGATATTACCTTCAACCTTGAAGACCTCTTCCACAAAGTCCAATTCCTCATAAGAAGCATCTCTATGCACCAGGAATCCCTTGTTTGTCACAAGTGAAGAGGACCCGATGATATTGGAATCGGCGATTGAAGAAATTTCAACAGGAACCTTCAAGGTATCTTCAATGACCTTTACTGCTTTCTCACCGACTTTAGGGCCTACTATTGCACCATGATCATTGGCTGCGATAATATTGCCCACAGCGGTGTATTTGCCAGGCATCAAACTGACATTAAGCCCTGCATCCTCCAAGGTTTGAAGCTCCTTCTCATTAATATATGGAGAAACCACAAAACCATTGGAATTTCCAACAGCCAAGGCACCGTTGAGGTTGCATCCTGCTATAGAAGTTTTTATAGTATCTACTTCTAAAGTTTCTTTTATAATATCTTCCACTTCAGTTGAAAGATTAAAAGGAACAATAGCCACTTCATCATTAACGGATATGTAAACTCCTAAATTAGGAGAACCGGTTAAATTCATTCTTTTAAGCATATTAATTCCTTATATAATAATAAATTCAAATAAAGCACGAAAAACTATTTTTCAGAATAATAATATCTGTCTGCAATAGCTACGTGATTTATTAATTAATACTGCGTGTCTAGTGAAAATAAATAAAATTTATTTACTTAACAAAATGATTAAAAATAGCAATAGCAGACTTATTCTGCTAAAGTTGCTTTTACAACGCCTTCATCATCTTTTACAGCATTTACTTTTATCTTAGATGGAATTTTTTGAATTCCTCTTTCCCAAATAAATTCATTGATAGAAGCATCGATTTTTACTTCTTCAGCTTTCATATGTTTAATTAAAAAGTTTTGGACCTCTCTGATAGCTCTAGGAGCTCTGATGGTTCTTTTTACTTTTTTAACATTTCTAAGTGGGATAACATAAGTTCTTTCTAATTCATCTGCCATACTAAACACACCTATAATTTAAGACTGTCTCTTCTCCAATGTCTAGGCTTAGGTCTGTATCTTAATTTACGTTGAGTTTTTGCATAAGCCCAAATTGGAATCCTTCTGTTTTGTTTATTAGCTTTAGCCATTCTTAATTTTTTAGCTAATGGTTTATTTCTACTCATTTTTTCACCCATTATAATAATAAAATTTGATAAAATCCAAATAACTTACAATTAGACAAATCGAGTGATTTATTAACCAAATAAGTTTATTTAATTCAAACCTGAGAATCAGTCTGAATTTCAAATTATTTTTTTTATGAATTAATTTGAGTTTAACTTATTTCAAACCTACAACATTAGTCTGATAATGTTCAGGGAAAATCTCGGAGGAATTTCCGCCTTTCTGGTCTATTAAACAACGAATTTCAACTTCATAGTCTGAACTTGTCTCCTTGTTGCTCTTTTCGTTTTTAAGTTCAAAAAGATTTCCTACAAGATATTTGACGGACTTATAGCCGAAACTGTCCAAATTGATATACTGGACATTCTTTCTATCTTCCAGGCTTCTTATTTGATCCTTGTTGAGCTTTGGAGTCTTGTCATCACGTCTTGTTCCATCAGCAACAACGTCATACTCATCTGCAACAGCTTCTACAACTTCCTTATGGATAAGCTTTATTCCTTCATTAGGAAAGCCGTCTTCCATAATCATATCCACTGCCCTTTCAAGTATTGAAACATCCAAATTCAAAACCCTGTGCTTCAAATTGATGGATTCTGCAGAATTGCGAGCTGGATAAAATGAATCATAAACTCCGAAGTTGGCAGTGACAAGCTCCACATCATAACCGAGTCTTGTCAGGATGACACCCATTAATGAGCTGTCCTTGCCGCCACTATAAAGAACACAAGCTTTCATTTCTCTAAGTTGAATTGGTTTTACACTAGACTGGATTATCTTCGGGTAATGTGAATCTCCCTTTTCTGACCTGCCAGATTCTTAAGTAAAACTTTAAGTTGTTCATCGGTTACTTTACCTCTAAGAGAACCTGCTTGAGCTGATTGAATCAACTGAATTTCGATTTGTTGAACTAATTCAGGCTTTGTTAGCTTGAGATTGTCTAATCTTCCGCGAGCTTCAGGAGTTAAAATCTGTTTCATAGCTTGTTTTAACTGAGCTTCCAATTCTATTTGTCTTTGTTGAGCAGCCTGCTGCTGAGCAATTTGCTGTTGAGCAACTTGCTGTGGATCAGCACCCATAGCTGCCTGTTGTTGTAATTCAGCCATACGTCTTTTACGTATTTCATCAAGTTCACTCATATTAAAATCCTCGTCATGTAAATTATTCAATTAATCAATCGCAAATACAAGAAATTTAGTTTTATGCGATTAATCCAAACTTTAAAAAACTTAAAAAATTTTTTGTTCAGCTACTCCCTTAATATTTTGCAAGTTCAGGAATATCTTGAACTAATTCATAAGAAGTTCTGTCTAAGAAGGATCTACCTTGTGGAGTGATAATTCTTCCAGCATCAACTTTTTCCACATATCCAGCAGCTTCCAATTGATGAAGCGCTACTCTTACGATAGAACCGCTGCCTCTTCTGAATTTTTCAGGGCTTACGCCTCTATCTTTCTTACCGCCGTAGAAAGTTCTTAAACTTCTTACTCCAACTGGACCATCAATATATACTCTTCTTAAAATAGAAGCGCATCTTACATACCACCAGTCAACATTTTCTGGTTTTCTTTCTTTGTGAACACCAGTTTTAACAAGTTTTGTCCATTCAGGGGCAACAATTTTATCATTATTATCTCTAAATTCGTCTGCAACAGTATTGATTAATAACTCTGCAGGAACGTCAAATACAGTTGTCATAAATAATTCTCCAATTATATTTTAATCTAAATCAAGTTTGTCCGCCTAAGACTGGTGTCTGTAACTCTAAGCGGGACTCAATAAAGACCATGCAAGCTTCAGGTGTAGTCAGGCCTGAAACTTTAATTTTATATTTTCTGTCTCAGATATGAAACAAAGATTTTATAAAATTCTTGAAAATCAAGAGTTCTATAAATCTGCTCAAAAATCAAGAGCAATATGATAAATTTAAAGATTTCCGTCTTAACTTGATTAGAATTAAGATTTTAATCCCTAAATCATTTAAATTTAAGATTTTTTCTTATAAATAACAGCAACATGTCCTCTAACGTCAATAAGTTGGGATTTGGTATTTTCAACAATGTTGCTAATTAAATCATCTTTATCTTTTGCAACACTTCTTGCAAATCGTAATTTAACAATTTGGTTAGCTTTCAACTGACGTTTAATTTCTTCAATAACATTATCATTAACACCAGCTTTACCAACATTGATTGTCATAGCGGAACGAGCTTCATTCATAATCTCTTTTTTTGAAAGTGCAAGAGTCAATTTTAGCTCTCCTTTTTAATTTTTTTTCCTTGATGTAAGGAATTCTTGTAACATGGCCGCACTCATCACAAAAAATATTAATATTTTCATTAATTAGCCGGACTGTGCAATTGCGGCCGGGAACCAAAAATTTGTAACAGTTTTTACAATATCTTCGCTTCCAGGCATCAGGGATTGCAGTATTATACTTTTTGGAAATATTTCGAGCAAGCTCAACATAACGATGAGATCTCTCAGGATGCTCATCATATTCCTTTTCTGCACGATTAAAAAGAATATCCATTCTCTCTTGAGCTATTTCAATCATCCATTTAGGTCGTTTTCCCCTAGCCAATCATACCCCTCTTATACATAATATAATTTACAAAAGAGCATATTATTTTAAATATAGCTCGTATAAAGCATTGTTGATAGAGCAAATACTTTAAACAACTATAAACTTGAATTAAAAAGATTTAAACGTAATAAAACATTTTAAAACAAAAATAATAAATAATATTCTTATAGTATATAAAGTACAAGAAGAATATTACAATAAGATATGTTTTTTATATTTAAAAAGCTTTTCGTTGAAGAGGGAATTTTGAAAAAAATTAGCAGATGGAAAAGCTCAATTTAGCCCCCAAACCTCTTAAAAAGAATATGAAATCTTTAAAAGAATTAAAAAATTATAAAAATTATATGAAATCCTATTTAACCATTGGAATTATCTTAAAACCTGATATCATCAGACATAATTTAATTAAATCAGGTTAACTTAAAAACCAGTCCATAAAATCAATACTGTCTGCTGGATAATGGGCATTGTCATTTATCACATCTAGAATAACACTTAAAACATCATCAATGGATTTATCTGTCGTATCTATTTCATTAAGTTCCTCGTCATAAAGTTCATAAGCTTCAGCAGAACAGACAGCCAGCGCTTCAGCTTCAAGGTTTTCATTGACTTTGGACTCTGTATAATCCCTCGCTTCAAGCCTGCTTTTCAAGAAACTTGGATTTAAACGAAGAACAATCATCTTATCAGCACCCTCACAAAGGTGGGAGAGATGTCCTTCCACAACAAGGGCTTTTGGAATAGAACTGCATTCTGATTTGAATTCAGCTATTTCATCTTTAAGCACATCATTCAATCGGTCTATGTCAATGACTTTATAGTATTTGTCCGGATCCTCGCCAAGCACCAGATCTTTCTCGACAGCCAAGTCATTTATTTTAATCAAGGTTGAATCGCATCCGTTATTAATTAAATAATCGTTTAATTCAGTGGCTATTGTGGTCTTGCCTGTACAAGGAGTACCGGATATAAAAATTACCTGATTGTCAAAAGTCAATTCCTTATTCAAATCCATATAATCATCTCTAAAAGCCATTGGGTGAATTTAAATTAAAAAAACGTTTAGGAATTATTTTTTCAAAATAACCCTTAAAACATCCTCGTCTTCTAAAACATGGTCAGGACCTACCTTCTGGCCAGGGAATTTTACAGAAGTTCCCCAGATTTTCGCATGGCGGAAGTTCTTGACAAACTCCCTGTGCAATTTGCCGCATGCCTCAATTACTGTGGTTCCTTTTTTAATGACAAGAGGATCGTTCATGTCAGCTTTTCTGCCTTGAGGCTTCAAATAAACCCTGACAAGGTGCAAGTTGTTGAAAATCTCCTCTCTAAGAGCGTCAATATTCATATTCTTATCCGCGGAAATTGGAATGGCACCTGGAATCTGTTCCATGACCTCTTCAAGATATGCTCTGTCAACAAGATCCACCTTGTTTAAAAGAACCATCATTGGAACATATGACTTATTGTCCTCAATACAGTCAATGAACTGGTCCACATTGACATCATCCCTGAAGAGGACATCTGCATTGTGAATTCCATACTCATTGATTACAGAACGAATTGTCTTCTCATCCATTTGAGTCAAAGGCATTGTTGAGGAAACATTGACTCCGCCCTTTCTTGTTTTTTTGATTTTAACATCAGGCTTGGTTTCATTAGGCCTTACTCCAACATTTCTAAGCTCCCTGAGGATTGTATCGAACTGCTTTATGTTGAATATGTCTAAAACCACAATGATCAAATCGGCGGTTCTTGCAACTGAGAGAATCTCCTTACCTCTTCCTTTTCCGCTTGCCGCACCGGTGATGATTCCCGGAATATCAAAAATCTGTATTTGAGCATTGTTGTATTCCATTATGCCCGGAATAATCTCCAAGGTTGTGAATTCATAAGCTCCAACCTTACTTTCCGCATTGGTCAGCTCATTGAGTAAAGTGGACTTCCCTACAGAAGGAAAACCTACAAGAACGGCTGTGGCATCTCCGCTTTTCTTAATGTGGAAACCTTCTCCCTTACTTCCACCACTACTTCTTTTAATCTGCTCTTCCTTGAGTTTAGAGATTTTTGCCTTTAGCTTGCCTATATGGTGAGAAGTAGCTTTATTATATGATGTTTTTGAAATTTCCTCTTCAATAGCTTTTATTTTCTCTTCGATATTGTCCATATGCTCACCATTAATAAGAATATGTGATATGTTTAATTAGATTGAAAATTTGATTAATCATTTTTATGGTCTTCTTTTATGATTGCCAAATAATTAATCATTGAATTAATAAAATTGATAAAAATTTTTTTCTTGAAAATAGATATATTAAAGTTCGGATTTTGAAAATTTTAAGAAAAATCAGAATTTTAATAGAAAACTGTAAGAAAATTTATTATAATAAATTATTATTCTTTAAAACATATAAAACATTTGGTAAAAAATGGTAGAAAAAATATGAAAAAAAGGGATTGATAATCTAAAAAAATAGTTTTAACATGATTTGAAAGTATGAAAATATCTAAAATAGATTAATTATCAAAAAAATAGCTAAACCAAAAAAATAGCTAAACCAAAAAAATAGCTAAACCAAAAAAATAGCTAAACTAAAAAAATAGCTAAACCAAAAAAATAGCTAAACTAAAAAAATAGTTTTAACATGATTTGAAAGTATGAAAATATCTAAAATAGATTTATTATCTAAAAAATAGTTTTAACCTGATTTAAAAAAAATAAAAAAATAAAAAAAGTAAATAATCGAATTACTTTACATGATTTAAACCATTGAATGGCTTACTTGAAAATATTGATTTTCAAGAAATCATATAAATAACCCAATTATTCTGTTTTTAATTTTATATTGAACTCAATAGCTAAGCTTCCGTTTCTGATGACGAACCATCATTGATTGTCCAGACAGCAACACCATTTTCCATATGGCTTAATGTGAATGTATCTTGTCCAGCACCACCAAGCAGGAATAGATTGGTAAATACTGAGTCCTTAAGATCATTGCTCATCAGAATTGCTGTGTATTCGCTATCCTGACCTAAGACGAATAATGTGAAATTACCGTCGCTGCTTCCTTTTATGGTATCATTATACTTGAGGTAGCCGTCTTCGACAAGAATGAGGTTGCTTGCCTTGAGAGGGTTGTAGTCAGTACCGTTCAAATCAACAGGAGTCTTGTTGCTGTCCCAGACAGTTGCTATTTGAGCAGTTGTGTTGTTATTGGCTCCGCGTTTGACAACGGCATTGTATAGGATTCCGCTGTCATTGAGTACTGTGATGTTTCCAGACTGACCGTTCTTGATAGGAACATAGCTGTTAGCCACATAGTACTGGGAATTGGAACTTTCCAGATTGTCGAAGTCCCAGTTACCGAAGTAGGACCACCATCCTGCCTTTCCAATCATGTCTGAACTTAAGATCAATGAAACATTGTTAGGATTGGATGGGTGTGATTCCTTTACAACAGCCTTTGCCTGGCTTTGAGTTAAGTTATACTTGCTCACCAAGGTCTTCTGAGCATCTGACCTGTCCTGTGGAAGTGTGTCAATCAAAGCGTCTACCGCTGTGGCATTGCTTCCAGTATAGTTTGCAAGCAGATTGGTTGCATTATCACCTGTGGTTGCCAGCATCTGCAGTATTCCCTTGGACAAGTCGAAGTCTGATGTTGACAGCAGCCGTCCTACCCAGAATGCGCGGTCACCTGATTGTGAACCACCATCAAAGCTTGTTGGATGGTCGGATGCAATCTGGAACAGATAACCGTAGTCCCACCAGGATACGACAATAGTGTCATTAGTTGAATTCTCCTTGACATAATCCATTGCATTCCACATAGGGTCGCTTGAACCCGGACCAACCATGTAAGTTGCAGAGTATGCACCTGCAAGAGTTGGAGAAATCAATGCAAGGGTGATTAAAACCACTACAATTGACTTCTTAATGGAAACATCTGAATCCTTAAGGGCTTTCATGCCCATTATTCCAACATAAGAAATTGCAACAAGGACAAGGAATACAACGATTCCAATCATGCGGCTGTTTTCAAGTGCCGGAGATAAGTTGGCGATTGGGAAAGCAATCAGGAATGAACAGCAGAAAGCTATGATCATCAAAGTTCTTTCCTTATCAACATTTGATTTGATGTAATCCACAGCGTAGCCTACGAAAATACCTGCACAAAGACCCATAGGAATGACCAGTACCTGAATGAACCTGGTACCCTGGGATACTGCAATCAAGGAGGAAACAATCCATACAACAAACAGACATAAGTAAAAAGCGTTCAAACGTTTGCTTTTCTTGATTTCATCATCAGAGCCAGATATATTGTCATCCTTGAATAAAATTCCGAATCTTTTCTGTTCAGACCTTACGGAAGTGGATTTGCGTTTGGATTTATGTGGCTTTTTAGTGTCTTCAGTTACCTTGACTGGATTTAAACTGATAGCTCTGCGAGCAAAGACATATAATACTATTAAAACACCAAATAAACATACAATTCCACCAATACCGTTTACAACACCATTTGTACTGGCTAAAAATGCTCCTGCCAATCCTCCTGATAAAACAGTTGGAATCTGCATCTCTGCAACGGAAACAAGTACGTTAGGCCATACATTAACAGTAGCGGCAGATTGAAGGGAAAGACCTCCGGTAAGTCCACCGATAGCAGTCATTATTCCGCCTACTCCAACAGTTGCAAGCAATCCGATTATTCCAAGAACAGCAATAAATACAACAGAGAACAATTCCTTCTGATTGACCAGCCATTGGAATATGCTGCCATATTTTTTAGTTGATTCTATAACCGGAATGCGGAGATAGAAGCATAAAACGAAGAACACTATCATTACAAGTATCATGACTGCAGGATAGAACATGAATCCAGTCCATGAAAGGGAGTATATTCCCAGTGATATGACAGAGAGCAATGCAAAAATTACTCTGCTGGACAGCTTTTCAGCCCTTATTGATTCTACAAAGAACAATATAAAGAACAATGGAAGTGTCACATTGAACATATCTGTATCAAAAAATCCTGCATATGTGTGTGATATGTAATTCGGACCTAAAGCCACAAGCAATGCAGCTGCAATAGCACCGTAATCGTTGGTGATTCTCCTAACAAATATATATGCTGGAATTACGGCAAATGAAGAAATGAATGCACCAGTCCAGAATGCAACTTCAGTAAGGGACATGTCCTTGAACATGTTTATAAAGCCGTATAATGCTGAAGTCACATATGCAATCATAGGCTGGTAGTTACCTACTTCCCTTCCCGTTGGATAATAAGAGTGCATGTCCCAACCGGAACCGTTTACGAGAGTATCACCAAAATAACCATGATCCATATAATCCTGAGTCATCCTCAAGTTGAAGTATGAGTCCATTTCACTGAAGTAAGGAAGACCGTTGGCATCCACATAATCTGCTTTGATTTCATTAGGAATTCCATGAATATCTGCAGCCTGAGCCCTTAATGCAAAAGCAATAGCAAACAGTATGAGTATGATCGCCACGGATTTTAAAATTGTTTTTACTTTCTGATTTTCCATATAAAATCCTCTAATACATATTTTACAATTAATTCAAAGAATAAGTCATCAATCTTATAATCTTCGAATAATACAATAAAATCATTAAAATCATTATTCATGTCTGTCTAGAATTGACATGCTATTAATGATTCCAAAGATTCAATCAATAAAATATTCATTTTTAAAAATATTTTTAAAAAAGATATTGAAAAATATCTGATAAAATTATTAAATGAAATTAAAATTAAAAAATTCTAATTGCCAAATTGATCATTATTTTCATTTCTCCCAAAATGGGTGTTGAAATAAAAATTAGAAAAATCAATTTAAATTTAATAATAATTAACTATTATTTTATATAATTTATATAATTTACTAAAAATTAGTTTTAAATAAATAAAACAATAGTCACGGGAGTTTTGAATTCATTATCAAGTAAGAAAATAAAGAATAAGAATAGCCAGTTCAAATAAAAATTAGATAAAACAAGCCGGAATAGAGATTTAAAAAAAATGAAATTAATAATTTTAGTGGCTGGAAGCCACAAAATTATTTGCCCGCAGTATTTGCTTCGTTTTCCTTCTTCTTTTTGCCTATTTCATTAAGCTCGTCAAGAGAACAGGTGAAACGGCATCTCGGGAAGTTGGAACAGCCTATGAAGTCACCATAACGTCCAGAACGTTTCAATAAGTCGCGGCCGCATTCAGGGCATTTGCCTACAACTTCAGGAGCCTGTCTGCGACTGACTTCCTTTCCGCAATTAGGATCCATGCAAACATGCTTTCTTGGTTTTCCATAGGAAATCATAGGAAGCCCGCATACAGGACATTTCTTCTTCAGAATATTCGCTCCTTTAGGAAGGGAATATGTGACTCTGCATTTAGGGAAATTGGAACAGCCGATAAAGCTGGTCTTATAACGTGGAGAATGTCTTTTGATTAATTTTCCACCGCAAGCGCATTCCCCAACCACATTGGTTTCCTGGTAAGCTCCATAAAGCATTGAACCGATTTTCTCTTCATTGTTATGGATATCCTTTAGAATGGACCTTACCTCTTTCTCACCATCCTCAAGAATCTTCTCTTTGGTGAGCTCATTTGAGGAAATGCCTTCCAATTCACGTTCAAATGTGCGTGTGAGCTCTTCACTGGTTAAATCCTTACAATATTCCTTCAAAGTCTCAACCATGTTCATTCCCAGAGGCTTGACTTCGATTTGACGTCCCTCGATATACTTCCGGTCATATAATTTGGAGATTATATCCGCACGGGTTGCTTTTGTTCCAAGTTCCTTCTTTTCAAGCTCTTTAATGAGAGAAGCCTCATTATATCTTGCAGGAGGCTTGGTTTCCTTCTCATCCATTAAAATTTCATGAATCTTAAGCAAATCACCCTCCTTTATAGGAGGGAACTTATCGTCTTCCTGTTTTTTAAATGGATAGTGCTTCAGCCAACCTTCATATGAAACTCTTTTTCTTGAGAATGCAAATTCCTCGCCAGCCACATTCAAAGTGGATTTCATGGTTTCAAGCTTGGAATTCTCTGCAAAAACACTGATGAATCTGTATACGATTAACCTGTAGATCTTATCCTCATCAGGAGACAATTTGCCAGGCAATACTCCAGTAGGATGAATAGCAGGGTGCGCCGCATCTTCCTTCTTTCCTTCATGAGGCTTTAGATTCTTAGGCAGGTCCTTGATATGCTCTCTGTATTCAGGATTTTTAGACAGAGCCAACAAGATGTTCTTAAGTCCTAGTGATTCCGGAAGCTTTTGGGATGAAGTACGTGGGTATGATGTGTATCCTCCAACATACAGGTTCTGAGCAGCTGTCTGAGTTCTTTTAGGTGAAAATCCAAACAATGTGTGAGCTTCAGCCTGAAGACCTCCCAAATTAAATGGAACAGGAGGTTTCCTGATGGTTTCACTGACCTTGACCTCGGTTACAGTTGCGTCTGCCCCTTGACATTCATTGAAAATCTTATCCGCCCTCTCTTTTTCAAAGATTCTGCCTTCAACATGGCTGGCTTCAATGCCATGGTCTGACAATGCCTTAATCAGCCAGTAAGGTTCCGGGACGAATTCCTTGATCTGCTTCTCCCTGTCAGCAAGAATAGACAAGGTAGGAGTCTGCACACGTCCTGCTGAAAGACTGATATATCTGGAACTTGCCTTTCTAACAGCACTCATCAAAGCGGATGAGATGTTCATACCGAAATAGTAATCCAGCATATGCCTTGCAATACCGCTATCCACTTGATTATAATCAAGCTTTAATGGATGGTTATATGCATCCAAAATGTCTTTTTTAGTTAAAGTGGAAAATTTCATACGGGTTGCTTTGGATTCCGCATTGTTTCCACAGGCATACTTTAAAATATTATAGCCGATTAATGTTCCTTCTATATCGTAATCGCAAGCATGAATGTAACTGTCGGCACCTTTTCCAAATTTCTTAATCGCATTTAGATAATCGCGAGTATAACTGCTTGACTTGTCGATTTCATAGGAAGGAACCCAAATCAAGTCAAATCCCAGACGATTTTTTGAATGAGCGGAAGTCAGAGAGTATAAGTGACCTACTCCTGATAATACAGTGGTTTTCTTGCCTGCTTCTTCAAATTCCCAATAGCTGATTTTTTTGTATTTCTTCTTTTGAGCCTTTGATGATAATGCTTTTGCAATCTTCTCAGCGGATTTTGGTTTTTCTGATATAATAACTTCATGCATACTATCACATAATGATTAAAATTATAGAAATCAATCAAATTTCTATTAGTTACAAGTTGGTTAATTTAATAAATTACGAACGGCCATTTATGAAAAATTGTCAATAGCCAATTAATAAGATTAATTAAATATTCATAAATAGAGATTTGCATTTTTAAGGTTTTTATCTGTTTTTTATCTGTTAATCAGAAAAATAAGAAACAAATATGAATATTTATAGTAAAAAAAGATTTTTTAGGATTATTTCATTTTATAAATTCAATTTAAAAAATCCGAAGAAAAATCTGTTAAAAATTTTATATTAAAATTATATTATTTAATATTTTCTATTTTGGAAAAAATATGAAAAGTGAAGAATTTTTGCTAAAAACTGAAATAAAACACAAATATGAAAAATTTTAAAGAAAAATAAGCAATTTAAAAACATATCTTGATAAGATTTTGAATATGATGAAATAAAAATTAAATAAAAATCAAAAGTCAGGGAATCTAAAAAATAAGAAAGTAAAATAAATATTAATTGAAAAATTTGAAAAATAATTATTTAAAAGCTAAAAAAAGGATTATTCCTTATCAGAAAATTTGTTATCCATTAGATCTTCTTCATAAAAGCCAAAGAAGTTAGTGCAATAACCGCACATAGGGTATTCTCCGTAGTGGTAATGTGCCCCTTCATCAGTGTTCATGTCAAATTTCTTGCCGCAGGTATAACAGACTTCGATTTTTTCATCCTTTTTATTCTCTTGGTTCTCAGCATCAGACATAATATCAGCCAGCCATTATTAAAAATTATTTAATAATTATATATTATTAATACCAATTTAAATAATTAATTAATATTATTTTAAAGAATCAAAAATAAAAATTTTCAATATTCAATAGAAAATAGCTAAAAATAGTTAAAATAAAATAGAATAAAAAATAGCAAATAATTAAAATAGGATAAAATAAAAAAACGCTAAAAATAATTAAAAATAGAATAAAATAAAAAACCTGAAAAATTAAATAAAATAGAAAATGATAAAGAAATAAAAAAGGTTGAATTATCGTTATATTAACTAAAAATAAAAAATAAGAAAATTAATTAAAAATAATTAATTTAATTAGTTAATATCATACTTTTGTAAGAGTAATAACTCTTCAGTAGATAATTTCTTACCGTTTTTGAATTTATCAAAGATAATTTCTGCTTTTTCTTTCTCTTCACGGCTACCTTTAGCATGGGAGCTTTCAGATTTGTTGGATTTTCGTTTTCTGGATCTGTTGCTACCTAACGCTTTGTTGATAACGTGAATTTCACTTAAGACCATCTTAAAGTCTTCATGTTTAGCAGAAGCGCTCTTTCTTGCTTGGATGAATTTCTTGTGAGCTGCATCAGCAGCTGTTCTGATTTCATCGGTTTTTCTAAAGTAATCAAGCATTTGTTCATGAGCTTCTTGAGCTTTTTCAGAAAGTTCAACAACTTTAGCGTGGTATTCTTCGGATTGTTTCTTAAGCTCTTGAGCTTCTTCTTTAACTTTGTCATCCTCTTTAATATCACTGAGTTGTTTTCTTAAATCATTAGCGCTTTTAACAAGCTGGTTTTCCTTTTTGATATCTAAAACTCTGGTTTCGATGATCTTATCGATCTTCTTGATTTCATTTTCGAGCTTTATCTTATCTCTCTTACCGGAAGACCATTCAAGATTTTTAATTTGCTCATTGACCTGGTTTCTTGCTTTTTTATTTTCTTCAACTTCCTTGTTGATTTCGTTACGTTGATCTCTGAATTCAATAGCTTTTGCCAAGTTTTCTTTTAATTCAACGTTTAATTCATCACGGATTTTGCGTTGTTCTTTAGCTTCTCTATTGAAACTTTCTCTCTCATCAGCGATTTGAGCGATAAGTTCTTCTTTTTCGTCTTTTTGAGCTCTAACTCCTTCAGGAGTGTCAGCTAAAACAAAATCAACAGGTTCTGGAAGACTGTTTTTGTTCTTTTTAGATTTTTTAGCTTTTTTAGGCTTTTCTTCTTCAGCAGCTTCTTCCTCAACTACTTCCTCAGCCTCTTCAGCTTCTTCCTCAGCAGCTTCCTCTTCAACTACTTCCTCAGCCTCTTCAGCTTCTTCCTCAGCAGCTTCCTCTTCAACTACTTCCTCAGCTTCCTCAGCTTCCTCTTCAGCAGCCTCTTCTTCAACTACTTCTTCAGCTTCTTCAACATCTTCCACGGTTTCTTCGACAGCATCTTCAGTTACATCGGTAACTTGTTCATCTTGGTTTTCAACAACTACGTCAGTAGTTTCAACTACTTCAGTTTCTACAGCAACTTCGTTTTCCACGCTAGCACCTTCATCAGTGTTTTTAGAATTTAAATTAAGAATAACGTCTAAAACGTCAGTTAAATTTCGGGTTTCTACAATAATATCCGCATTTTCCTTTAAAGTAGGTTTTGCATTGAATGCAATTCCATATTTTGCAGATTCAATCATAGAAATATCATTAGCTCCATCTCCAACAGAGATACATTCATCGAGTGTGTATCCGGCATCGGCAATGTACTCTTTCAATACATCTAATTTATTGCCTGAGACTAATGGTCCTGTGACCTCTCCAGTCAATGCTCCATCTTTGGAAACTAATGAATTTGTGAATATCTCATCCACAGGCAATTTTTGTTTTATAGTATTGGCGATTATATCAAAACTACCACTAATAATAATCACATCAAAACCGTTCTCCTTCAATGATTTAACGGTTTCTTCTGCTCCTGCCATAAGAGGCATTTCATCAGCTAATTTTTTGATATCATCAACAGCAGCACCTTCAAGAAGGGCTACCCTTTGTTTAATGGATGTTTCGAAGTTTAATTCACCTTGCATAGCTTGCTCAGTGATTGCTGCAATTTGATCTTCAACATTAACTAATTTACCAATCTCATCTATGCCCTCACCATCAATAATAACATTATCTAAGTCAAATACTACAAGTTTAATCAAACACATCACCAAATTATATTAGGTCTAACTCGCTAAGTCTGTCTTTTGCGTTTTCCACACCTAACTTAGCATCGCTTTTGGTTTTTGCACCAGTACAGACCACCTTACCGGAACCAAATAATAATAATACAACTTTAGGGTCGGTTAAACGATATACCAAACCAGGGAATTGTTCTGGTTCATATTCGGTATTCTCTAACTCTAAAGCGATTGCTTCTAAATTCAAAGTAGAATGTAAATCTGCAGAAGCAACGATATTTTGAATTATGATCTCGTATTCTTCAGGAATCTCTGTATCGATTGTCCTCATGAGATCAACAGTTTTATGAATAGCCAACTTTGAATCGTCAATGGATTTGGCACCAGTACAAACGAGTTTGCCTGATGAGAAAATCAAAGCAGCAGTTTTAGGATCTTTTAATTTTGAAACTAATCCCGGGAACTGTTCTCTATTAAAATCGACGTCTTCAAGAGCTTTTGCTACTTCAGTAAGCTCGATGTCCTTACCAACGCTAGCAGAAGCTACAATGTTTTCTATTTTTATATCAACATCGGTCAACTTAATACCTCCAACATTTATGAAAAAAAGTAAGTAAATATTTTGGAAAATTTAACAATTTTAAGGTTTAATAAATCGAAAATTGACTAAAAAATAACAATAAAATTATATAAAATTTTAACTAAAATTTTTACTAATAAAATATTTTATTTATATACTATATAAAGTTAATTGTGAAAAATTGAAAAATGCTTATAAATAGTAATAATAAAAGTAATCATTAGTAATACTTAAAAATCAAAAGCGATTTTAAATAGATTAAACTGAAAAAACATAAATATTGAAATGTAAATTTTAAAAATTAAAAATATTAAAAACTAAAATAGAAAATAAATAAAAATTAGAAATTTAAAAAATTTGGATAATTTTAAAAAAAATATTAAAAAAAATAAAAAAAGAACTAAAATATTTTAATGAAAATCATATATTGAAAAACTAAAATATTATAATGAAAAATCATATATTGAAAACTTAAAAATTTGTAAAAATCAAGCACAAAAATTAACTAAAAAACTATAGCTAAAAGAGAGGGTAAAAATGATAGAAGTGGAAGTAAAAGCTAAAATAAACAGTTTTGATGAAATAAAAGATAAATTAAATGATTTAGGAGCAATTAAAGTAAAAACCGAACATCAGGAGGATAGATATTTCAATAGCCCTGTTGTAGACTTTGCTAAAAGCGATGAAGCCCTTAGAATAAGGGAGACAAAAACCGAAGAATCCCACAACTTGTTCATCACTTACAAAGGGCCTAAAATAGACAGCAAGAGCAAGACAAGAGAAGAAGTGGAAATGAAAATTGAAGATGCTGAAAAATGCAGTAGAATTTTTGAAAATCTGGGTTTTAAAGAAGTCAGAACGGTTATTAAGGACAGGGAATACTATTCATTGAAAAATTTTGAAATAAGCCTGGACAATGTCTGGGGGCTAGATCCTTATATGGAGATTGAACTTGCTCTAGAAGATGGTTCCGATTACAGCGAAGCTCAAAAGAGCATTTTCGATATCTTTGAAAAACTGGGAATTACAGAAGGCTTCGAGAGAACATCTTATTTGGAGCTGCTTGAAAATCTGGACAATAAAAATTAATATAAAAAACACCAAACAAACAGAAAAAATAAAAATAAACAAATTAATATAAAAAACACCAAACAAACAGAAAAAATAAAAATAAACAAATTAATATAAAAAATGCTGAATACTCAGAAAGCTTAGAATAATTAATAAAAAAATAGTAAGTATTATAAAGAACAAACTACAAGATTTAAATATTATTAGATTCGCCTTAAATTGATTGAAGTATAAAAAATAAACCTTGTAAGGCTAATTATACTAAATTGATTTTTAAAGCAAAAACTAAAAAACCAACTATACTTACAATTCATTTAAAATATTCGGAAGTGAAAAAAGTGCAATATTTTGTAAGCCCTTTTAACAGAGAAGAAGAAATCAAATTACCAAAAGATATTCTCATATATGATACAACATTAAGAGACGGTGAACAAACTCCAGGAGTCTGTTTCAGCAGGGAAGACAAGATTGAAATAGCTCATAAGCTTGATGAACTTAGAATCCACCAGATTGAAGCAGGTTTTCCAATTGTCTCAAAAAGAGAAGCTGAAACTGTAAAGGCAATTGCCTCAGAAGGATTGAATGCAGATATTCTCGGACTCACCAGAACTAAAAAGGAAGACATCGACAAGGCTCTCGACTGCGATGTTGATGGAATCATTACATTCATGGGCGTATCAGACCTGCACCTCGACCATAAGATGCACATTACAAGGCAGGAAGCATTGGAAAAGT
This sequence comes from uncultured Methanobrevibacter sp., assembly GCA_900314635.1. GTDB lineage: Archaea > Methanobacteriota > Methanobacteria > Methanobacteriales > Methanobacteriaceae > Methanobrevibacter. The sequence goes on along the minus strand of OMVY01000003.1, from coordinate 94,527 downwards.
GCATGGATGCAATCGAATACGGAAAAGACCATGGATTATATGTGGCATTCTCTTCCGAAGATGCTACAAGAACAGATCTCGACTTCCTGAAAAGAATCTATAAGAATGCTGACGAATGCGGAGCGGACAGGGTCCACATCGCAGATACTACTGGATGCATCACACCCCAAGGGATGACATTCCTGATAAAGGAAATCAAAAAAGTTACCGATGTGAATATTGCTATGCACTGCCATAATGACTTCGGCCTTGCAGTAATAAACTCAATTGCAGGTCTCCTTGCAGGAGGATATGCTGTTTCAACAACTGTAAACGGCATAGGAGAACGTGCTGGAAATGCTTCCCTTGAAGAGCTGATAATGACTTTGAAACTATTATACGGCAAGGACCTTGGATTTAAAATAAAACACATCCAAGCACTTTCCGAACTGGTATCACAAAAATCAGGCCTTCCAATCCCTTACAACAAACCTATCGTAGGAAAGAACGTATTCAGACATGAATCAGGAATACATGTGGATGCGGTTATTGAAGAGCCTCTCTGCTACGAACCTTACCTGCCCGAGCTTGTTGGACAAAAAAGAAGACTTGTTCTTGGAAAACATTCAGGATGCCGGGCTGTAAAGGCCAAGCTTGATGCCTGTGGATACCATGTGACAAAAGACCAGCTTTGCCAAATCGTTGAAAAAGTCAAGCAAAGCCGGGAAGAAGGAAAATACATCAACGACGATGTGTTTAAAGACATTGTAAGAAGTATTGATGAGAATATTGTTGATTTCTAATTGACAATAAATATTCTACTTCTTTATTTTCTTTTTTTAAAAAAACCTAAATTTAAAAAACTATTTTTTAATTTTGATATATTTTATCCAATTCACTCTTATTTCTCACAAAAAGAAATTTAAATACTTAATCAAGCAGAGTAAACCATTTATGAATCTTATTTTTCACAAAAAGAAATTTAAATACTTAATCAAGCAGAGTAAACCATTTATGAACCTTATTTTTCAAATGCTCTCTAAATATTTAAAATATCTAGAAAACAATATCAAATTAAGAAAAAACAATATCAAATAAAAACAAAAAATTAAATCAATAAGTTTTTTAATATTATAAACAAAAATTATAATGATTTAGAATAATTAAAATTAATTAATAATTATCATAATATTGAAGGAGACTCAATTTGAATATTACAGAAAAAATATTATCCAACAAGCTGGGAAGAGAAGTAATCCCTGGGGAAATCATCGAATCTGAAGTAGATCTGGTCATGTCACATGATGGAACTTCTCCCCCTGCAATAAAGACTTTTGAGACAGTAAGCGATAAAGTATGGGATAATGAGAAAATCGTGCTTGTATTTGACCATAATATTCCAGCAAACACCATAGGATCAGCAGAATTTCAAAAAGTGGTTAGAAACTTCATAAAGGAACAGAACATTAAAAATTATTATACCCACGGAGAAGGAATCTGCCACCAGGTGCTTCCAGAAATGGGGCATGTAGAGCCTGGAAAGATCATCGTTGGCGCAGACTCTCACACCTGCACTTACGGAGCATTCGGAGCATTTTCAACAGGCATGGGCGCTACAGACATAGCCATGGTTTATGCAACTGGAAAAACATGGTTCATGGTTCCTGAAGCTTTGAAGATTGAAGTTGAAGGGAAATTGAATCCTGGAATCACATCCAAGGATGTGGTTTTGAATATAATCGGAGATATTGGAATAGCCGGCGCAACTTATAAAACAGCTGAGTTCTGCGGCGAGACAATTGATGATATGTCTGTTGGAGATAGAATGACCATTACAAACATGGCTATCGAAATGGGTGCTAAAAATGGAATCATGGAACCTAATAAAGCCACTATCGACTATGTGTGCCAGAGAACAGGTAAAACAGAGAATCAATTGAAGATATTCAAGTCAGACAAGGACGCAGTTTATGCCAAAGAGCTGTTATACAATGTTGAAGACCTTGAAGCGCAAATAGCCTGCCCTAATGATGTGGATAATGTTAAGCCTTTATCAAAAGTTGAAGGAACCCATATCGACCAGGCGGTTATCGGCTCCTGCACCAATGGAAGACTTGCAGACCTCAAGCAGGCTGCAGATGTTCTTAAAGGAAAACAAATCCATGATGATGTTAGATTGATTGTAATCCCTGCATCAAGGGAAATCTATCTCGAAGCCCTGGAGAAGGGATATATTGAAACCTTTATAAAATCCGGAGCAATAGTTTGCAATCCAGGCTGCGGACCTTGTCTTGGAGCGCACATGGGTGTTTTATCCGAAGGAGAAACAAGCATTTCAACAACCAACAGAAATTTCAAGGGCAGAATGGGAGACCCTCTCTCATCAGTTTATCTGGCTAATGCCGGAGTGGTGGCTGCATCTGCCATCAACGGATTTATTGAAAATCCTGAAAACATAATATAATCCATAATCATATTTACTATTCATTATAAAGATGGTAAAAAAATAAAAAGGGATTGAAACATGAACAACGAAGACAACAATATAAATGTTAGGTTAATTGAAAAAATCAACAATCTGGAAGAAAGCTATGGAAAAACTTTTTCCAATACTCAGAAAATACTCTTAAGCACAGATGGTTCCATAACCGCCATTCTTGATGTTTTATACGGCAAGATCAGCTTGGATACATTGCAGCAGCATGTGGAAGAATCAACTGAAGAAAATGCGGAATTAGTCAATATAGAAAAAGGAGAAGATATAAACTATCGCGAAATCATCATGCACAAGGATGATTTGCCATTGATTTATGCAGTTTCATATATTCCTCTAAAAAGATTGAGCGAAGGAATCAAGGAAGACCTGACTAAAGCAGACATTCCAATTGGAAGAATACTGAAAAAGTACAATATTGAATCAAGAAGAGAAATCAACAGGATTCAAATTGAAGAAGCTAATGAAAGATTGAAGGAAATTTATAAAACAGATGCTGATTTTTTCTCTAGAGATTACACCATAATCTATAAAGGAGAAATATTGATGTGGATTAAGGAATATTTCCCGATAACCCACTTCTGCAAGGAAATAGAATAGCCGCATCTAAGCAAAAAAAATTTAAAGGGTGGAAAGATGGGAGTAAAGTTTAAAGATATTGTATCCCCTGAGGAGATTAATTTAAAGGATTTAAATGGAAGAACCATAGCTATTGATGCATACAACACAATTTATCAGTTTTTATCTGGAATCCGTCAAAGAGACGGAAGTCCCCTCACGGATGATGAAGGAAGAGTAACCTCTCATCTCAGTGGAATTCTATATAGAACCTCCTCCATTGTTGATCAGGGCATTAAACCCATTTATGTTTTTGATGGAGGGCCTTCAGAATATAAATCCAAAACTGTGGAAGCCCGCCGAGCCGTAAGAGAGGAGGCTCGGGAAAAATATGAAGCTGCAAAAGCTGCTGGAGATATGGAAGAAGCTCGAAAATATGGAATGAGAAGCTCTAGAATGTCTGAATATATTATTGAATCATCCAAAGAACTTTTGACCTATATGGGAGTTCCATATGTTCAGGCAAAAGGGGAAGGAGAGGCTCAAGGAGCATATATGGTTCAAAAAGGAGATGCCTGGGCAGTAGCTTCACAGGATTACGACTGTTTATTATTCGGAGCCCCAAGAATCATTCGAAACCTTACATTAAGCGGAGGACTATCCAATTTGGAATATCTGGAGCTGGAAAAAGTCCTATCTGAAATCGACCTTACAAGAGAGCAGTTGATAGATGTTGCATTGATGGTTGGAACCGACTTCAATGAGGGAATTCATGGAATCGGTGCAAAAACAGGACTCAAATTAATTAGAAACAACACATTAGAAGATGTTTTGGTTCAAAAGGGAATTACAGACGTTCCATATGAGCCTGATGAACTTAGAAACATATTTTTAAAACATGAAATAAATCCTGATTATGACATCAAGTTCAAAAAGGTGGATATAGAAAAAATATGCGAATTCATGTGCGAGGAACATGGATTTTCACAAAACAGGGTTTTAAATGTCTGTGACAAGATGAAAAAACTCAATTCAACTCAAAAAAGTTTGGACAGCTGGTTTTAATTACTAACCAGCAAAACTATTTTTTTAAATTCAAAACTCAATACTGAGGAAAATCATCATCATACATTTGCTTGACATATTTAATAGCCAAATCCACTTGCTTTGGATAATCCGCTAAAACAAGCTTTTCAAATTCAGACCTGTCCTTGGATATAGTAATCAATCGCAGGAACTTCATATATTCCTCAATTGATGCATTCCTATTGAAACCATACTTCTCCTCAAGCTCTTTTTCGCTTAATTTCCTATCCTCTCCTCTGATTGCAGGAAATTCCAAAGTCTGGCATATGTCATATCTGGTAAAATATCTTCGTCGAATAAGAGGAGAGACTGAACTGCATAATGCATGATTTCCACAATCGATTAAAGGAGGAACACCTTGAGCATCCCATCTACCATCACCAATAAGCCTGTTGAAGTGACTTATATTATAGGAATGAAGCTCGGTGTAAAAATCAGGCTTGTAATATTTAATTAGTGATATGATTTTTCTGCCTTGCTCTGACTTATAAAAATCCTCTTTTAAAGTGGATATATAAGGAGTTCTATCAAAATTGTAAATATAAATCTGCCCGTCGCAGAAATCATCAACTGTCAAGCGTTTTATTAGGTCTAAAGTCACAGCACCTTCATTTCCATGGACTCCACCGATAAAAAGCTTTGTCGGACCTTCTCCTTTATCGATATATCGAAAATAAGACATGATATCTCTCAAAACAGTTAAAAAAAGCTCTTATGAAAATTTAAAATTAATTAATAAAAAATATAAAAAATAAAAAAATAAAAAATGGAAGGAGAATTAGGTACCTTCCTGCCAGTTGGATAAATATTCGTTTTGACGTTCGGATAATGAATCTATCTCAATACCCATGGCTTTGAGTTTCAATCTGGCCACATCATCATCGATAAAGTCAGGAGCCTTCTTTACAGCTAAATCCAAGTCGTTTTCAACAATGAACTTTGCAGATAAGGCCTGCACTGCAAAACTCATGTCCATGATTTCTGCAGGGTGTCCCTGTCCTCTTGCCGCTGCAAGGTTTACTAGTCTGCCGTCAGCAAGCAGGTAGACCTTTCGGCCGTCCTTCATATTGAACATTTCTATGCTTTCACGGACTTCCTCGACTGAATCTGATTGAGCTTCCAGGTCTTGCCTGTTGATTTCCACATTGAAATGTCCTGAATTACATAACATGCAGCCGTCTTTCATGTATTTGAAGTCATCTCCATGGATAATGTCGATGTTTCCGGTTACAGTGATTACAAGGTCTGCTATTTTTACAGCTTCTCTTATTTTCATGACTCTGTAGCCGTCCATTCTAGCTTCCAAAGCACGGATAGGATCCACTTCTGTAACAATCACATTTGCGCCGAGTCCTGCAGCACGAGAAGCTACTCCACGACCGCACCAGCCGTAACCGCATACTACCACATTTTTACCTGCAATAAGCATGTTGGTTGTTCCCATGATTGCATCAAGGGAAGACTGGCCGGTACCGTAACGGTTGTCAAAGAGGTATTTTGTGTAGGCATCATTTACAGCCACAACAGGGAATTTCAAAGCTCCATCAGCATGCATGGCCTGCAATCTGTGGACACCTGTTGTAGTCTCTTCACAAGCGCCTTTGATATTCTCCAATAATTCCGGCTTTTTCTCATGAAGGTACATGATCATGTCTGCACCGTCATCAATGATGACATCAGGCTTGTGGGAGAGAACCTTGTCGATTGCTTCATAGTATTCCACATCATTCTGACCTCTCCAGCCGTAGATATTCAATCCAAGAGCAGCAGCACCAGCAGCCGCATCATCATGAGTGGAAAGAGGATTGCATCCGGTCATTGCAACTTCAGCTCCACCTTCCATCAAAGTAAGACCTAAATTAACAGTTTTAGGCTCTAAATGTAAGCATGAACCAATGGTAATGCCTTCAAAAGGCTTTTCTTCTCTAAATTGCTCCTTGATGTGTTCAAGAACAGGCATGTGTTTTTGAACCCATTTGATTTTCCTAATCCCTTCATCAGCAAGGGACATGTCTTTAACATCACTCATAATATCACCAAAAATAATAAGAGTATTTCAATAAGATTTATGAAATGGCAGCTATTAATATCAAAAATTTAAAAATATAGTCAAAACTTTATTGATAAAAATAGAGCCTAATTATTAATAATATAATTAATACATTATTAATTTTAAAAAAAGTATTATAAAAAATTATTGGAAAAAATAAAAAAATCGAAAATGATTATAAAGAGGTTTCCTAAGTTCAAAATCATTAAATTGATTAAAAAAGCCATTTTTTCAATTTCTAATCATTGGATTTATGTTTTTTCAATTTAATGAAAAATTTTAAAGATAATTCAAACAATGATATGGATGAGAATGTGTATAAAGCAAAACTTTATTAAGTATTAATTACAAAAAGTTTATTACTGTCTGATGCCGGGGTGGCTCAGCTGGTTAGAGCGCACGGCTCATAGGGTATTTTAAAGCTGTGCTCAACTTATTATCTGGGACACCGTGAGATCGCGGGTTCGAATCCCGCCCCCGGCACTTATAACTATTTTTATACAATTTTAAACATTTTAAAGATTTTATCTAATTTTATCAACCAATCATTTCATGGTATTTCAAATCTTTTTCTATGCTAATTCAAAGGTTTTAACAAAAAAACACAAACAACTCACACCAACTCTCACTAACCCCACAGCAAATTTCCAAAAGTAAACAAAATTAAATAATACTTCAATGAAATATAAATTATATAAAAAATTACGAACTGGGCTAAAAATATGAAATATAGAACTTTTGGAAAAACTGGTGAAGAACTTTCAGTTTTAGGACTGGACACCCTCAAATTGCCAAATTTTAAAAATACAAGCAAAAATGGAGAAGCCGATGAAATATTAAACTATGCAATAGAAAATGGTATAAACATCATAGATACCGCTTACTCCTACTATTCATTTAAAGATTATGAAAATGGAAGCTCTGAAAAGTACATTGGCGACTTTTTAGATGAAAACTCTTATAGAAATGAAGTATTTATCTCAACCAAGCTGCCAAGCCACTTGATCGCCAGCGAAAAAAATATGCATGAAATATTTGAAAAACAACTTGAAAATCTTAAAACAGACCATATCGATTTCTACCAGCTGCAGAACCTCAATGAAAAATATTGGAACATGTACAAGGAAAATGGAGGATTGGAATTCATGGACGACCTTATTGCAGATGGCCTGGTCAAACACATGGGGTTCTCTTCAAACACAGAAATGGATATGATTGTGGATATCACCGATGATTATGACAAATGGGAATTCGCTGAAACAGAATTGAGCTATATCACTGAAAGATACCAGTCCGGCCTTCAAGGAGTTGAATACATGTCATCATTAGGTCTTGGAATGATGATAAGAGAGCCTTTGAAAGGAGGTGCTTTAATCAATAGTCTTCCTAACGAAGCAAAAGAATTATGGGAGCTGATTGATGAGAAAAGAACCCCTTTGGAACTTTCTTTTGATTACCTCTTCGATAAAAGGGAAGTAAATACCGTGCTCGTCGGATCAGAAAATTTAAGCCAGATGAAGCAGTTAATTGAAATAGCTTCAAATTCAGATGCTGACTGTCTAAGCCCAGACTCAAGGGATTTGATACATGAAATTGTTTGGGAATTGCGTGAAATGAGGGGAAATGACTGCACAGAGTGCACACACTGCCTTCCTTGCCCACAAGGAGTGAACATTCCCGCAGTTTTCAGAGAATACAATATTGCAAAACCATTAAATAATCCAAATGCCTGCGCATTGCAATATTTCACACTTGAAGATGGAACAAGAGCCGACAGCTGCATTCATTGCGAGGAATGCCATAGATTCTGCACACAGATGATAGATATTTCAAAAAACATGGAAGAAATAGAGGAATTCTTTAAAACCGCCAAAGGTTTTTAATAATGCTCAAAATAAAAAGTCCAAAAAACATAAAATGCTAAAATTATAGAATAAATGCATAAAGTACATGAATAATTATATTATATGAAATCAATAACAATATTTAAAGATTAAAAATGTGATCATATGCCAACAAGATACAAGGAATTCGGATACTGGGAAATAGCTAGTCGTCAAATGAGCATTGTGACTAAAAGCGAACAGCAGCGCTTTAAAGATGCTAAAATAACTGTAATCGGCACAGGAGGAATTGGAGGACAAACTAATGAAATGCTTGCACGAATGGGGCTTGGAGAGCTCACAATCATAGACAAGGATGAATACGATTTGTCCAATTTAAACAGACAGACAATGGCAAGTCTGGACACCATAGGAATTTCCAAAACAGAAGCGACAAAGGATAGGCTTAGAAAAATCAATCCTTATACAAAGGTCAATGCGATAAATGAAATGCTTACAGAAGACAATCTGGACAAAGCTCTTGATGGAGCAGACATTATCATTGATGCATTGGATAATTTATTTACAAGAGTGATAGCAAGCAGATATGCTATGGAACATGACATTCCATTTATTCACGGAGCTATTCACGGCACACAAGGCCAGATAAGCGTATTTACAAATGAAACACCTAGCTATGAAGAAATGTTTTCACTTCCAACCAATGGCAGGCAGTTGGATGAGGAGACAAAAAATGAGTTATCCAAATTAACCAGCGGAGTTCCACCTGTAATCGGCCCGGTTCCAAATATCATAGGATGCCTTGAAGCAATGGAAGCATATAAGTTCATAACAGGCATTGGAGAAGTTGCATATGCTCCAAAACTCCTTACTTTCGATTTGCTTGACCTTGATAGCTTTGGAACAGTGAAATTGTAAATAATGCAATAATCAAAAACACTATAAAAAACCATTTTATATTCTTATTTTTTAAAAATATTCCATCATTTCATTAATTTTCTTAAAAAACATGCCTACTATTTTTTTAATATGAAACTTTTTAGGAATCTTTAAAAAATCTACAGTTAAAAAACATTAAAATTAAATCAGAATATGGTCTATTTTGTTTAAATATTTTTTAAAAAATTAAATATTATTCAATATATTATAAAAAAAATAAATTTAATAATATAAAAAATTAAAAAAATTATACATTTGCCAAAAGATTTAAGAGCAATGAAAACAAAAAACTAATATGTATAAAAAATATAATATATTATTAATAGGAAGTATATTTCCGAATAGAATATATTGTATGATTTGAAAATTAATGAATTTCAAAAATTATCATATAAAGATATCAATGAGCTGATTTGATGGATGAAAAAATCGAAAAGATAACTAAAAGGATGAAAGCAGACAATATCAAGTTTATCAGACTTCAATTTGTTGACCTTCATGGAATTCCAAAAAACGTGTCTATCCCATGCAAACTTGGAAACCTGGAAGACCTATTCACAAACGGAATTCTCTTTGACGGATCTTCAATTGCAGGATTTGTTGGAATTAACTCAAGCGACCTTGTTTTAAAACCTGACATAACAACATACTCCCCATTATCATGGAGGCCTGAAGAGTCTGCATCTTGCAGATTTATCTGCGATGTTTACACACCTGATGGAAAACCATTTGCTGGTGACCCTAGAAGCATTCTTAAAAAAGCATTAGCTGAAATTAAAGAGGAAGGATACACATACAATATCGGACCAGAGCCAGAGTTCTTTATTGTAGATACTGATGATGAAGGATTGCCTATTCCTCACGACAATGCAAATTATTTCGATGTAGAACCAGTTGATAAAGGAACTGACTTTAGAAGAGAAATAACCACAAATCTCGAAGAATTAGGATTTGATGTGGAAGCAAGCCACCACGAAGTAGGTCCTGGACAAAACGAAATCGCATTCAAATTTGACGACGCATTGAAAACCGCTGACGCTGTAGTTACATTCAAACAAGCTATTAAAGCTATTGTAGCTAACATGGCAGATTTCGATGGACTGGATTACAGAGTAACCTTCATGCCAAAACCATTCTTTGGAGAAAACGGTAGTGGAATGCACTGCCACCAAAGCCTGTTTAAAGATGGAGAAAACATTTTCTATGATGAAAACAGCGAAGACGGACTCTCTCAAGAAGCCAAATGGTTTATTGGAGGTTTAATTAAACATTCAGCTGCCCTGACAGCAGTTACAAATCCTATTGTAAACTCATACAAAAGATTGGTTCCTGGATACGAAGCTCCAGTTTACATCTCCTATGGTACTTCTAACCGTTCCACTTTGATTAGAGTTCCTGCAGCACGTGGAAAAGCAACCCGTATCGAATACAGAAGTCCTGACCCTGCATGCAACCCTTACCTTGCATTCACTGTAATGTTGAAAGCCGGAATGGACGGCATCAAGAATAAAATCGATCCCGGAGAACCTATCGAGCTCAACCTTTATGAATTAAGCGAAGAAGAGCTTGAAGAACATGGAATTGAACTTTTACCATCAAGTCTTTGGGAAGCATACCACACATTTGAAGAAAGCGAACTTCTCAAGGAAGCTCTTGGAGAACACATATTCAATGCATTCCTGGAATCAAAATATGAAGAATGGGACGAATACAGAGTACAGGTATTCGGATACGAGCAAAGAAAATACTTAAACATATAATTAATAACGATGTTTTCATCCATTATTTTTTTTATTTTTCAAAGAACTTTTTTTATTGAATAATTGTTAAAAACTTCTGAATTTACAATTCAAAGAAGCTTAATAAAATCACTTTAAATCAGGGGATTAGATGTCAGAATCTGAACATAGAATGATAGAAATTCTAAGAATTCTAAATAATCATGACAAGCCGATAGGTTCAAAAGTAATAGCTAATGAACTTAGAAATAAGGGTTATAACCTTGGAGAACGTGCTGTAAGATATCACATGCAAATTCTTGATGAAAAGGGATATACCGAGCGAAAAGGTTATTCAGGCAGAATAATCACAGATTATGGTAGGATAGAACTCGAAAAGGGACTGATCTATGACCAGGTTGATTTCACATTCTCCAAATTTGAAGAAAAGATTTACCAAACCAGCTTTGACTATGCAACAAGGAAAGGAAATGTAATAGTCAATACTTCAAACATTCTTGATAAAGAGGCATTCAACATCATAAAGAAAGTCTTTGAATCAGGAGTCTGTGTTAGTCCATTGATTAACGAGGAACTAGGCGAAATCAATGGAAAGACAGGATATATAATTAAAACCATCTGCGGTACAACCATAGATGGAATACTTTTAAAGAATGGAATACCTACAATTCCACAATACGGCGGACTTGTAAGCATTGAAGATTATGCTCCAACCAAATTTTCAGAACTTATCTCCTATAAAAAGACATCCATTTCACCTTTGGAGGCATTCATCGCAAAAGACATGACCTCCGTCCTCAATGTAGTTGAAGATGGAAACGGAGATATTCCTGCAAACTTCAGAACCATACCTGGCTCAAACCTTGAAAAAGCAAAGGAGATTATCGAAAATCTGAAAAAATGTGGAATCGGAGGAGTTCTTGAAATTGGAGAAATCGGCGAAAGCCTCCTTGGAATTCCCGTCCCTGAAGACATGGTTGGAATAGCTGTGGTTGGAGGAATCACACCATTTTGTGCAGCTCAGGAAATCGGTTATGATGTTGATATCAAAACCGGAGAGGAGCTCTTTGATTATTCAAAATTAAAGGAAATCAAAACATCCAAATACAATATGAAACCTGCTAAGAAAATTGAATATAAGAAAACTCCATTTATCTTAACCAAGTCATTGAATAGAATCAGTTCTGTTGATTATGACATCGATGAAAACTCAGGAAATATCATAGCTAATATTTCATATTTAAATAAAAAGGATATAGACAGCGCCCTGGAAATCATGAAGGGGATTTATGAAAATCTTCCAAAATATATCAATCCTTATTTTAAAATAGTCAAACATCCTCAAGATGACACAAAATTAGGAATAGCTACCGTCTGCAGTTTAACCATAGATGGCATACTGATTAATAATGGAATAATGTGCACTCCAAAGTATGGAGGACTGCTAGAACTTGGAAAACCTCCGCTTTTTATTGAAATGATATCCTATAACGGATCTTCAATAGATCCTCACAAGATTTTCATATTCAAGAATCTGGAAAGCATAACTCAAAAAGGAACCAAGAAAGTTCTTGCTTCAATAAAGGAAGTTCCATATATTGCAAGGCCTCATAGCGAGGAGATATTGGACAAGATATTGAAAAACCATTTTTCCGTGCTGAAAATCGGAAAGCCAAGAGAATTGGTTTATAATGCAAAAGTAGACAATTACAACTTTGGAATTGTTGCTGGAAGCGGTTTGAATTCAATAGCAGTGATTAAGGAAAATGGAATAAATATCGATGTCAAATCCGAAGAGACCGTAATGCCTATTGAGGATATGGATTTAATTTTCGAACAGTAATCAAATCGATTTTTAATTTTATTCTTTTTTAAAATTAATTCCCTTATTTTAAATTATTTTTTAAAATTAAGTCTTAAATTTTATTTTCTGAATTTTAATATTAAAAAAATAATTCTTAAATAAATTTAATCTTCTTTTAAAAAAATTATTCTTTTTTAAATTTTAAATTTTTCATAAATTTTATACCTAATTTTTCAAAAAAAATTAACAAATTTCACATCTCCAAACAGCATCGATTAAATTAAAAATTAAATGCCATAATTTTTATACTAAATCATCATACCCCTATTTTAATCATAGCTAAATCAATAATATACAATTATATATAATAATAAATAATATTCACTTTTTCGGATGTATATGAAGTGAATGATAAATATTATTTTATGTAAAAATTATAAAAAATAAAAAAAGTTTTGCTAATTAAGAAATTTAAAATAATAAAAGAAGTGATTTTTAAAAATAAAAAAGTAAAAAATCAAATAGCTACATCACTTCAATATAAACAGACTCTTTTTCTTCATCCTGAGGGTAGTGGGTTACTTCAATGATGTCTTCTTTAAACTTAATAAGATCTATTTCCACAGCATCATTGATGACCTTGCCGTCTAGAGAAATCATTATCTTGAATCCAGGCACACCATTATATTCAGAAAAATCAAGTCCAAGTACATCTCCACCTGCAAAAACACGGTTGTAGGAAATCTCCAATTTATCAAATTCCTCAACATTTTCTCTAATATAATCCAATACCTCATCAGAAGTCATTACTACATCCTTATCTGTCATGTCATCATCTCCATTAAAATTTAAAAATGGTCTAATTTCAAAAACCTATGGACAATAAATTATTTTCATATTTACATGAATAATTTTTTTAAACTTATTTAATGTTATGCAAGTTATGATATATAAATCATTCGTATAAATTAAAACAATTAAGAAATTTTAAAATATTGAAATTAATAAAACTAGGTAAAAATCATAAAAAATAGCTAATTAAAAAAAAGTAAAAATCAAAAAATAAAATAAAAAAAGAAAAAGATAAAAAATTAATTTTATCTCTAAACTAAGATTTGAAACTTTGTCCTTATTCTTCACATACAATGTGAATGTCAAAGGTCATACTGGATTGATTGAAGTCAGCTTCGTCACCAGGTTTTAAGTAGCGAATTGGTGAGTTAGCTAAAATAACGTTATCATTGACTTCTCTGATAAGGTTATCAGCAACTTCTTGAGGGTGAACGTATTCACCTAAAGCTTCATCGAAGTAACGGAAGTCACCTTCACCAGTAACATCTTCTAAATAATACTCAGTAACTTCATTTTTGTGAGTATTGGTTGCAATGATCTTATATTTCATATAATATCTCCAAATATAAATTTAAGTCAGAAATTCTCATTTTACTTTCAATAATTTTAATATGGTTTTGAAATGATTAAAGAATGATTAAAATCTCCGCCTAAGATTGGAATGTCTACATGTCATATTCAACTTTTACAATATCATCGTCATCATATGCTTCGATAACCACAAGATTCTCCTCATCATCAGGATCACCTGTTGGAATATGGCGAATCTCAACGATTTCATCTTTCAGCTTGTGCAAGTCGATTTCCACAGTATCAGAGAGGACCTTTCCAGTAAGTTGAAGACCAATTCTCAAACCTTCACCGGTTTCCTCATCTTCCTCGGTCAATCCCAGCACAACGCCCGGAGCAAATATACGGTTGTAGGCAAGTTCGAATATATCATCTTTTTTAACATTCTCTCTTACGTATTCGATGATTTCATCAGGTTCCATTCTTAGTTCTTTCACAATATCATCACCAATAATAAAAAAATTAAAGAAAAATAAAATAGTTAAAAATCAAAAATTAAGATTCATCTTAAATTAGCTAATGGAATTAGTAATTAAGAGAAGTGTCATAATTTTCAACAATTTCAACTAAGTTATTGTAAAATGTTTCAACCATATCGCCATCAGCAGCTTTTAAGAAGGAATCTCCTTTTGCAGTTTTAATGGTTACAGTGGAACCGGTTAAACTGACATCGGAAATTTCATTGTATCTTATTCTTTTGGTAGCGATTGCATCTTTAGATTCTTTGTATTTTCTGTCCATAAGAAGAGAATGGTCTTCTAAAGTAGTTTTAGCAACTACATCATATTCTTTTCCATCATCAGAATAATCAAATTCAAATAAACATATATCGTACATATAATCACCAAATCAAGAATAATTATTGTTCTCTGTATACTCTAATAGCGTTATATTCGTCGTCTTCTTCAATCCAAGTGGATAATCTGTCTCTGTTTTTCTCAGCATCGATGTATAAAGCACCTTTACCGTTTAAAGCAATATCTCCCTTATATTCGATGTATTTACCAGGATAGACTTTTCCTTGAACTTCAGGATCGGTTACAATACCTTGTTCTACGAAACCTTCGAGTAATCTTCCAACTTTACCGTGAATGATGATGTTACCGTTTTTCATTTGACCTCCCGGCCAACGGTTTACATTACCGTCGATTTCAATAACACCTTTGGTCATGTGAATACCAGCAAGAATATCACAGTCACCTAATACGTGAATGCTACCACCGGTTAAACATTCACCGCACTGTTTTCCAGCATTACCGTGCACAATGATTTCTCCACCAGTCATACCTCTCCATTCACCAATGTAGGAAGCACCACAGAACTCTTTGGTATTACCCATGATTTCGAGTTTTCCACCGGACATTTCACGACCAGCATGAGCTTCTACATTACCATGGACAGTTACTTTTCCACCGGACATTTCAGCACCAGCGTGAAGGTCTGCGTTACCGTTTACAATGATTTCACCAGCAGACATTTTGCAACCGATGTATTTTACTCTGCCGTAATCTCCATTCAAGACCATTTTTACTTCAGCTGGAGATTCTGCTTCTCCTTCAATGACAATGTCGAAGAAATCAGTAATTGGGAATCTGGAATTTCCAATAGGTACTTGGTAAGCATCGAAATCAGAGTTATCCCAGGTGTAAATGTTATCAGGAATTACTTCATCGAACTCTAAAGCAATTGAAGAAGTTTTTATTTGATTAAAAGTAATTGTTTTCATCTTAACATCTCCATAATTATTTAGCCGGTACCTCTACTTTGATAGGGTTGGATAAGAAGTGGTCATGCACTTGATAGTTTTCCCATTTTACTGAGTAGTATTGAGTGAAGAAAGGCATCATTTCATTAAGAACTTGAGCTTCTTCTCTTTCCCAGCCTTTTACGTCAGTCCAAATTACGTGGCTTGGCTTAGTTGCAACAAGGTCACCATCTTTAACAAGGATTTGACCATCTTTGATGGTGTAAGCTGCACTAGTGAATATTCTTTCAACCATTTCAGGGTTTCTGGATGGGTCGAAATCGTTAGGGTTTACGTCATATACAGCAATATCTGCTTTGTATCCAGGAGTAAGTGCGCCTCTGTCAGGGAATCCGTGGATTTTTGCAGGAGCTGCTCTGGTAATTGTAGCGATTTCGTAGAAGTCGTATTCTCTGTCAAGACCAGCAAGACCGGTACGTTTGTGAGACCATTTGTGTACTTCACCGTTTTCAATCATTTCCATTCTTCTAGGAGCACTCATCAACCAGGAGATGATTCTTGGGTATCTTATGAATGGACCTGCGTTAGGGTGGTCGGTACTCATACAAATTTGCCATGGGTTGTCTACGAGTAAGAATAACTCAAGACCGATAGCCCATTGTAATGTTCCAACAGGAGTCTTAGGTGAGTAGATACAAGGAATGATTCCTGCTGCGGTTTCACACTCGATATCCTTGTTAGCCCATTTTAATCCGGAGATTTGGAACAAGTCGTATTCCATTGGAGCATCTGCAGTCATGGTAGTGGTTTCATCAAAGGTTACCTGACCTACGTCACCAGTGACATAGTCGTTGTGGTTGATGAAGTCAGCAACTTTGTCTGCACCGGAGGATGCATCTTTCCAGCTGGTACCATCGTATGCGTGGAATTGTAAGTGAGTGTTGTGAACAGTCTGGTCTCTTATTTTTGCTGCTTTCTTGGTTGATTTCTTGATTTCCTTAATGGATTTCAAGGTTTCAACAGTAGTAGGATAGTTTCCTGGGTGTCCTAAATCGTTAGGGTGAATGTGGATAGAGTGAGGAAGTCCGAGCATTTCGTTAGCCTTTGCAAGTGCAACTACGAGTTGTCTTGAGGTTACGTCAAAGTAAGGAGCTTTGTCATCGTATCCGTGTACGTTTTGACCCCAGCCCCATGCTTCACTACCACAAGGGTTTACGATTTTTACACCGTATCCTTTGGATACTCTGAGCATTGCGGCAATATATGCTGCCATTTCTTCAATTCTTCCTTCTCTTGCATATTCCATACAGAACCAGTTGTTACCGAATAAGGTTACTGGGTTGATATCAATGTTTGGAATAGTTGCGATTTCTTCGTGAGTGTGTTTTGCTTCGAGTGGAGGCATAGCTGCTTCACAAACGGTTCCGTATCCCATTCTTGAGTATCTGTATCCTGTAGTAGGACAACATGGGATGGAGAATCCAGCTTCCGCTCTTTCGATTTTGGTTTTTTGTGATACACCCATTCTTGAGTCTTCAGGCCTGTATAATCTTCCAAGTACTAATTTTGGTCCTGCAACGTGTGCGTGAACATCTACACCAGCAGGCATAACAATCTTATTAGATACATCAATGACTTTAGCGTCATCGGAAACGGATTCTGCAATCTGGTCATCTTTAATGAAGATGTCCATGGTTTCTCCGTTTATTTCATTTTGAGGGTCATAAACAATTCCATTTTTGAGTATATATTCCATTAATTATTCCTCCTTTTCTAATCGTTTAAGATCCATGATTGGGTTAGGTACGTATTTTTCAGCTACGTTGGTCTCTTCTCTGAGTTTCATAACCCTTTCTTTAAGTTCGCGTATAATCCATTCGTCGTCACGACAGGTTTCTGGCTTGTCAATAGCCTTCTTCATGTAGATAGGAACTCCATCCATACGATAACTTGTACCCGCACATTCTACAGAAATGAATGAACCAGGAAGTACAACATCAGCGAGTTCGGTAGATGGTCCCCAGTGAATATCCACTTGGATAACTGGAATATCGGCTAAGTGTTGGTTTGCTCCGTTAGGGAAGTGAGCACCAGGGTCAGCTGCAACAACCATGAAACAGTCAGGTTCTTTTCTGACTAACAAGTCGATGGTGTTGGTTTCACCTAACATATATCTACCCCAACCTCTACAGAAGTCGACACCGAATGCCCATCCGGTTTCGAATGCCATGAAGATGTTGAAACCGTTTACGTTGAAGTGACCTCTCATTGGAGTAAGTCCCCATTTACTCATAGCGTTTAAGTCTTGAACCATTTTAATAGCAATATCAATGTTTCTTTGCTTACCTAATGTGTGGGTTAAACCTAAACCGAAGAAGAGAACACCGAATTCTGCGTTTTTCATTACATCAACCAATTCGTAGATGTCTTCTGCAGGAATACCTGAAACGGATTCGGATTGTAATTTCTTACCTTTGATTACAGCTCTGATTGCATTGTAGAAACCGTAGTCACCGTTTTGTTCGAATCCAATCCACATGTCTGAACATTTTGCAGTGTCTGAGAATTTTGGATCCATGGTTACAACAGTTCTGTCGAATCTTCCTCTTTGTCTGAAGTATCCACGAGGATATACAGCCCATCTTGCAAGGTGTCTTGGGTGAGAGTTCATAGCGTTACTTCCAGAGTATACAACTACGTCTGCTCTGTTCTTAACTTCACCTAAGGTCTGAATAGGGTATCCAGCGTTTTGCATAGCTTGAAGTGAAGGTCCGTGACAAATGGTTGCCTGGTTATCCAGTACAGCACCAATGTATTCACCAAGTTCAAGTCCTTCCTTCATACATTCGGTAGAAGTTTCAGACCAACCATAGAATACAGGTCTGATGGAATTTGCAATGTATTCAGCTGCAGTATCCAATGCAGTATCCCAATCGGTTTCGGTAAGTACTCCTTCTTCGTTTCTTACCATAGGCACCATTAATCTTTGGTCTAAATCTTCCATAACTTTACTTGCACCTAATCTGCATGCGTGTCTTACAGCAACTACGTGATTGTCTTTTACTAAGAAATCAAGGTCGTCACAGTTACATCCACAGAATGCACAGGTACAGTTTTCTACGATATAATCATAATCTGTTACAGGTGGTTCATAACTCATGGTTCTCCAACTCCTCCCATTTACGTCCGTTATAGAATGGTCTTTCACCTAAAGATTCCATATTTTCAACAACGTCGTCATCTTCTTCGTCAACATATTTTTTGTAAACCCATCTCATAAGGTCTGCCATTAATAATACTTCTCTGTCGGTTTTTTCAACTGTAGCGTGAATACCTTTGTAAGTAGGGTCAGAACAACAGTAGGTTTCGTGACTGGTAATTGTATTAGCCCATGGGCCTTTACAAATAAATACAGTTCCTTCGTGAGGAGCATCTCTAGATCTTGCAGCGCTTACTACAACTTCTCCATAATCAGTTTTTACAAGAACATGATCCCAGTTTTTAACACCTAATTTTGCCATATCCCTAGGGTCCATGTAACAGGTTCCTGAAGCGTTTTTGTATTCTTCCTTCAAGGTGGAGCCTCTTTTCTTACATGCACCTTGGTAAATGTCAGAACCAGTGTTTAACATACAATTAAGTACTTCTAATCTACCAACATCAGAGTCAACATGTGGGTCTCCGACTACTGGTCTTTCTAAATAACTATTTGCATAATGCATATTATCACTCCTATTCTAACCATATAGCGTCTACAGGGCAGAACATTTGACAAGTTCCACATTCGTCACATTTATCAACATTGAATAATTTGATAAATCCATTTTCAACCATCATAATAGTTTCGGTTGTCTTTGAACCATGCCCACCAGCATTTTCCGGGCTGATAGAAGCATTAACTGGGCATGCGATTACGCAAATCCCGCAACCTAAACATCTATCTTGATCTACTTTAAGTTCCATATAAAATCACCAAAATTTAGTTTACAATCACCAATTAAATTAATTCGTAAATGATTTTTAAAATTTAAAAATCCTAGAAAAATTATTAATTTAATTACCTCTTATCAATTCAAATCGAAAATTTGAATCATTACTAAATATATTTGCATATCAGCAGATTTCTAAAAATCGCCAATTACATATATTATATAATAACTAATTAATAACTTTATTCTTATGTATACAAATAATCTTTATAAAATTGAATGAATGTTAAAATATTAATCTCATAAATAATAATCAAAGCTTTTTTTATGCTTTTTCCTTATCAAGCTCTTTAATTATTTAGTTTTTTAAAGCATCAAATGCTGCAATCCAAGATTTGGAACTGGTTGGTGTGTGATTAATATCGGTTCTGGTTACAGTTAAAGCGTCGTTAGGACAAGCTTTAGCACATGCTCCACAACGGATACAGTAATCATCGTAAATCATCAATTGAGTTCCTCTGTCACCTGGTCCGGTAGATTTAGGGAAGTATAAAGCTTCACATGGGCAGATATCAATACATGCACCACATGTACCACATGCTTCAGTATCAATTACTAAACTACCTTTGAATGGTTTTTCGTGAGTTGCTGCGCCTTCAGGACAGACTCCTTCACACCATCCGCATGAAATACATACATCATCATCGATGATTGCATTTCCTTTGATGACTGCTTTAGCAGGATCTAATTCATATTCACCGTAGGAACAGGATCTGCATGCTGCGGTAATTGCGTCAACAGGACAAACTCTCTTACATACGAGACAGTATACACATTTGTCTTCGTCGATGACGATGTTTTCTTCGCCAGGAGTTTTGTTAACGGTTATTGCACCTGCAGGACATAATTCAGCACAAGCACCACATTTGATACAGGTTTCTTCATCAGGTGCGATTTCACCTACAACAAGGTCTTTGCGTTCAGGCAGGTTTCTTGCAATGGTGATTGCATCTCTAGGACATGCAGTTTCACATCTTTTACAGAATACACAATCATCTTCGTCGATTTCAGCACCGCGAATGAGAGTTGGGTAAGCTTCATTATCCTTGATGGATTCTCCAGCAATAGCAAGGTCTAAAGCACCTGCAGGACATACGCCGCTGCACATACCACAAAGAACACAAGTATCTGCGCAGATATCCAATTTAGCAACAGCTACATTCTTATTAGTGAAAAGTTCTTCATTTTGTTGGATTCTTTCATGTCCACTGAAGTAAGTGTTTTTGTAATCACCATAGTCACGTTTGATAGGAGCAATATCTTCAAGAGCGATAGCTTCTACAGGACAGGTGTCCGCACAGAGACCGCATCCAATACAAACATCGTCGCAGAATGATAAAACTCTATCACCAGCAGACCTGCTGATCACGAAGTCTTTTCCAGTAACTTCTTTTGTATTTTTCATTTAATTTGCCTCCAAAATTTTAATTGCTTTAGTTGGGCAGTCCTCAACACACATAAGGCAGCCACAACAAAATAGGGGGTTTACTTTAGCTTTTAATGAATCTAATTCAATAGCATTCATTATACACAAATCAACACATAATCCACAACCAATACATTCATCCCCAACTGATGTTTCATAATGGTTCAAGCCAAAAATCAACACCAGCTGTTTTATAATCTCCAAATCATTGTTGAATAAAATATTAAACATCAATAATAAATCTTTAGGATTGAAATCCAGAATAGTCTTAGCAACTTCTATTGAATCAGGACTTATGTTCCGTCCATTCAAGTAGTGAGAAACAGTTGATCTGTCAATACCAAGTTTTTGTGAAATCTCCTGTTGTGAAAGACCTTTTTTTCTCAAGTCGCAAGCCGCTAAATATTTTATTCCAGATGCTATATGTTTTGGCAT
Organism: uncultured Methanobrevibacter sp.; assembly: GCA_900314635.1. Classification (GTDB taxonomy): domain Archaea; phylum Methanobacteriota; class Methanobacteria; order Methanobacteriales; family Methanobacteriaceae; genus Methanobrevibacter. The sequence continues at coordinate 73,057 of OMVY01000003.1, read as the reverse complement.
AAATTCACCATGTGTATGATATAATTTTTGTTTTATGTTAATATAAAGGTGTGTACAGAAATCAAAGTATAAAGATTTAAATAATACTGTGTTATATTCACACATTTCTAATATTTAATATATATTTTAAATCATTTAAATATTATTATTTTAATAAATATTTATTTTTATATTAATATAAAACTTAATTTTTATTTATATGAAAATTAAAAACTTTAAATACTATTTTTTAATAAATAAAGTAATATAATTAAAAATAAAAAAACCACATTATATCCCCAATATGAAAAAAAATTCATAACGAATTTTTAAAAAAAATTGAATTTTTAGGCCAACCTAAATAAAAGTGTGGATACTACACATTTTAGAGTGTAGTAACTACACATATTGAAGTGTAGTTATTACACACAAGGAAAAATAAAAGAAAAATCAGTGAAAAATTGTGAAAAAAAACTATAAAAAAAGTATAAAAAATAATAAAAAATAGTGAAAAAATAAGAAATTATGGAAAATCAGTGCAAATAATTACAATCCCACTTATTCTTCGTCCTTGTAATAGGGTTCCCTCTTTGCAATAGCTTGGAGGAATCTCTCTTTGATTTGCTCTTCAGAGCAGCCGTCTCTAATGAACTGAATCAAGTCAACGAGATTGTCATTTCTAAGAAGGCATGGTTTTAGCTTTCCTTCAGGAGTTACCCTAAGTCTAGAACAATTACTGCAGAAGTCTGAATTTTCAACAGGATGAACAACTTCTATCTCGCCGCCGTCAATGAAATATTTTCTCCTGTTTTGCATAAACTCCCTGACTTTTATGCTGTCGGCAAGTGATGCAAGCTTTTCTTCAAATTCGGAGAGCTCGAAATGATATTTGGAATTAAAGTCCTTGTCCTCGCAGCTGTCGGAATCGATGATTTCTATCAATTGAAGGATGAGATCATTTCCTTTACAGAATTCAAACATGTCCCAGAGCTCTTCAGTATTGATATCATTCATGACCACCATGTTTATCTTGACTGGATATATGCCAACCTCGCTTGCTTTGAGTATTCCATTCTTTGCCTTCTCCAGAAGGTCGGCACCGGTAATCATTTTATAGATTTGAGGGTCTAGAGTGTCCAAGCTGACATTGACTCTGTCCAATCCAGCATCCTTCAAAGCCTGGGCATATTTTTCAAGATAGATTCCATTTGTGGTGATTGAAAGATCCTTGAATCCGAGAGTGTTGACCTTTTCTACAATTTCAACTATATCCCGTCTTACAAGAGGCTCTCCACCAGACAATCTGATTTTCTCTACTCCAAGGCTTTTTGCAATTCTGCAGACCTGGCATATTTCATCAGGAGTCATTTCATCGCTTGATTCGAGCATGCCGTCATGGTGGCAGTATATGCAGTCCACATTGCAGCGGTTTGTAATTGAAATTCTCAAAGAGATAATCGGCCTGTCATAATTATCTCGAACTTTATCTTCCATCATCCTTAATCTCCAAAGTAAATAAAATAATCATGATTTAATTTATTGAATTAGTAATAATCATAATGCTAATTATGTTTTAATTAGAGTTGAACTTAAATTTTTATTTATTCTTGTTTTTAATTTTAATTTATAGGTATTGAACTTAAATTATCATTTATTCTTGTTTTTAATTTTAATTTATAGGTATTGGACTTAAATTATCATTTATTCTTGTTTTTAATTGATATTTCAATATTATTAAAGTCTTCCACACCATATTCAGTAGTTTTCAATGCCTTGAGCATTCCAATAATTGTTTCCTTTAAAAAATCATTGACAAATGCATTGAGCCCTATGTTGATACCATCAATAGCTAGAGAAACATCAGCTTGAGTGTCCGGATTGTATTTCAAATCCCCGCTTACAAATGCCTTGGCTATCACGCTTGCATCATTATAGCCGCAGTCATTTACAAACAAGGTGTCTATGATGTCATAAGCCTTTTCTTCTACAAGATCCACCAAATCAAGAAGCTCCTCGTCGGTTATTTCAAAGGAATTTACATTTGCAATTGTATAATCATCCTCAAGTTCGGGGGAGGTTACGATTTTTGCATAATGGTAGTTCTTGAATCCCTCTATGACTAAGAAGTCAGGATCGCACATCATTTTCACTAAGAAAAGAACTCTCTCAAGTGGAATGGACTCATTGATATTGAAAAATGTCCTGCTTCCTATTCCAACAACGAAATCAGAACCTGATTCCATCTGCTTCCATGTATCGGTTCCTTCCCTGTCCATCATCATTTCATGATGGGAATGCTTGATGCTGGCCACCTTGTAATCCCTGCTGGTCAGCTCACTAATTATTTTATTTGTAAGTGAAGTCTTTCCAGTATCCTTAAGGCCTACAATTGAAATAATCCTCATAATATCAACTCAAACATAAATTATTTAATAGAAAATTCTTAACACAACATCGGAATTAGTCTCGTCTAAATTTAGTGATAAATCTAAATTTAATAATTTCTAATCTTATTATAAAAATTATTAAATTTAAAATTAACTGTAAATGAAAAAATAGCTATGCATCCTAAAAATACATAAAAGAAAAAATAATTTTAAAATATTCATTTGAGCGAAAACCAATAAATCATCTTAAAAGCAAACAAAATGAGGGGACATATTTTAAAATTATCAATTAGTAAGATAACAAAAATAAAGCATGAGTAAAATCAGAAAAACTGATTAAACTTCTGCTTTATAATGTTAAATTACATTTTCCGTTTTGTGTTTTACATTAACTAAACGCAACTAGAAGTGGAGTTTGCTTCCAGGCTTGTAGTTGTCGTATTCAGTGAATGGTAATGGGGTATCTCCGTTGTCAACACCACTGTAGTAGCCAAAGAGTTCTTTAACTTTGTTGTTAACAGTTGCAAATACTTTGGATACAGGGATTTCACAAGGACATACTTCACTACATTGACCGCAGTTGGTACATGCATCTACCATGTGAACCATTCTGGTTAAGTGGAAGAATGGTGCAGCAGGAGTGTATCCACCAGGTACCCATTCAGGACCTTCGGTTTCAAGACAGCAGTCTTCACAGAAACATAATGGACATGCTTCACGACAGCCGTAACATTTCATACAGGATGAAAATTCGTCCTTATATGCTGCAAGTACATCGAGAATGTCTCCGGTGTTTCCAGCAAAGTCTTTTTCTTTTTGTGCGTTTGCTTGTTTTACCATGATGTTGTCAATGTTTTGACGGATTTCAATTCCTTTTGGTATAGGGTCTGCGATTTCAATCAAGTCAGCGTCAACAACAGTTTGCAGGATTTCTGCACCTTTTTCAGAGCATACTTCTACAAAAGTAGCTTTACCAGCTAACTCGCCGATAACTCCCCAGTTACCTAATGCTAAATCAGCATTTCTAGGAATGTTCATGTCACATCTTTGACAGTTTTCTCTTCTACCCATTCCTTCGTCTTCGAGCTCATCGATTTTAATTGCTTTTTCGCCTTCAGCGGTTTCCATAATGAGCTTACCTTTTGAGATTTCTTCTTTGATAATGTCTTTAGGGTCTAATTCGTAGACATCTTCAATCATTCTCATGGTTGGTATAGGAGGCATGGTTCCTCCACAGTTTACACCAATGAGGATAACATTATCTTCGATAACCTTGTCTTTTCTCATTAATTCTCTGAGGGTCATTGCATCACATGGTTTGCAGGTAACTGCAATCTTCATGTCTCTTGCTCCGTCTAAGTACTTGGAGACGAATTTTGCTAAGTTCAAAGTACCACAGTGAAGGGATCCTGCAGATTTGATTACATCTTCAGGTTCGGTAATGAGAACAGGGACAGCGTCGTATAAATCCCAACCTTCTTCTACAGCTACTACAGCATCAACAATACCTTCTTCTAAAAGTTTTTTCATGATAGTAGTAACTGCTCCACCATACTCACCTTTTTCTTTGATTTCTTCATCTTTGGAGTATGCATAAAACATATCATTAACTTCAATAGCCATCTAAATCACCCAATCTATTTACCTTCAATTTTTTCAACGTTAATAGCACAAGCTTTTAACTCTACCATTTTACATTTAGGGTCGAAAGAATCGGAGTTGGTTAACATGTTAGCTGCACATTCGCTGAAGTGCATAGGAATGTTTACGATACCTGGTTTGATGTCATCGGTAACGTGTGCAGTAATTTCGATTTCTCCTCTTCTGGAGTAAGCTCTTACCATTTCGTTAGGAAGAATTCCTCTTGCTTTAGCATCTTCGGTGTTAATTTCTATAAATCCAGTTTTTACTTCGTTATCCAAGGTTTCACATCTTCTGGTCATAGCAGCGTGATAGTGGAATAAGATACGGGTAGTAGTTAAGATTAAAGGATATTCTTCATCAGGAACTTCTACAGGACCTCTGTGTTCTAATGCTTGGAATACTCCAAGACCATCAGGGTGAGCGAACTTGTCTTTGTGCATTAATGGTTCGCATGGGTCTTCTGGATCGAGACAAGGCCAGTGTACACCTTCAGGCATTAATAATCTTTCGTGGGTAATACCGTAGTAGGATGGTGCGAGGGATCTGATTTCTTCCCAGATTTCAGCAGCGTTTTCATAGTGGAATAATTCTCTAGGTCTGCCCATTCTGACAGCGATTTCCTCCATGATCTTCCAGTCTACCATTGCTCCTTCAGGAGGTTCTTGAGCTTTGCGTAACCATTGTACTCTTCTTTCACCGCTGGTGAAGGTACCTTCTTGTTCACCCCATCCAGCTGCAGGAAGTACTACGTCAGCTTCAGCTGCAGTATCGGTCATGAATAATTCTTGAACGATTAACATGTCAAGGTTTGCAATAGCTTCTTTGGTGTGCTTGATGTCTGCATCGGAAAGAACAGGGTCTTCACCGTGGATGTATAATACTTTCAAGTCACCGGAGTGAGCTGCATTCATCATTTCAACCAGGGTTAAACCAGGAGTGGTTGGAAGATCCATCTGGTAAGCTTCTGAGAACTTCTTGGTGATTTCAGGGTTTGCAACTTTCTGGTATCCGACATAATCGGAAGGTAATGCACCCATATCACAAGCACCTTGTACGTTGTTCTGTCCTCTTAATGGGTTTACACCTGCACCTAATTTACCTACGTTACCGGTGAGCATTGCCAGGTTAGCAGTGGACATAACGTTGTCTGCACCGTGGGAGTGTTCGGTAATACCTAAGGAGTAAACAATAGCTGCGTTTTCTGCTTTAGCATATTCTAAAGCTGCTCTTTCGATTAATTCAGGGTCAGCTTCAGTGATTTCAGCTACTCTGTCAAGGTCGTATTTCATTACTGTTTCTTTTAATTCTTCGTATCCTTTGGTTCTGTTTGCAATGAACTCATCGTCTTGTAAATCGTTTTCGATGATGATTTTCATCATACCGTTCATTAAAGCTACGTCAGTACCTGTTTTGAATTGTAAGTATACGTCAGCTAATTTTGCAGTAGGAGTGTATCTAGGATCTGCTACAACAACGAATGCACCGTTTTTCTTAGCACGGATCATTTTACGTCCGAATAATGGGTGAGCTTCCATGTTGTTGGAACCGATACAGAAGATGAAGTCTGCTTGTTCGAGACTGTCGTAACCGTTGGTACTTGCACCTGAACCGAAGGTGGTTGCGAGACCTGCTACGGTAGGACCGTGACAGATACGTGCACAGTGGTCTACGTTTTGAGTTCCGCATCCAGCTCTTGCGAGTTTCTGGGTTATGTAAATGTTTTCGTTAGGGGATCTAGCACATGCGTAGAAACCTACTTTGTTAGGGTCTTCGTCACTTACTTCTTTGAGCTTGTTAGCAACGAGATCTAATGCTTCATCCCAGGATGCTTCTCTGAATTCTCCGTCTTCTTTGATTAACGGGGTGGTTAATCTGTCTGGGTGGTTAATAAATTGATATCCAAAGTTACCTTTTGGACATACTTTACCCCAGTTTACAGGGTGTCTTTTCCAAGGTTCTACACCTACGATTTTGCCGTCTTTGACTACAAAGTTGAGTCCGCAACCAGTACCACAGTATGGGCAAATAGTAGGCACATATTTAATTTCAACCATTTTATAATCTCCATTAATAAAATCAAGGTTTTTAAATTTATAAAATAAATAAATGCATTTATAAATTAAATTAAATTTTCTATAAAATAATTTATTGTAATTTTATAAGCATGAAAAATTATTTTCGAACAAAATAGATATTATCATTGAAATTATAAGCCTAATTAATCGAATCTATTCCGGTTAAAAATACAATAAATACAAGATTGGAGCTTGTTGTAAAAACAACAAGTTCAATCTCCATCTATTTAATTGATTTAATATCAATTATGTTTTTGACTAAGTCAAAACAAAAAGTTTTGACAGCAAAACAGGGTTTTGCTTTAATTTGAAAAAAAATTAAATAATAAAATATTTAATTTGTTTGGGTTTGCTCTTATTAATAAATAATATTAATAAGCCTAGTCGCGTAAGTATACGAACCAGTATGCCATAGCAACGAAGACTGCTCCTCCAACAATGTTACCTAAGGTTACAGGAATCAAGTTGTTGATGAAGAATTGTGCCCAGGTTACTTCAGCACCTAAGAATATACCTAATGGTATGAAGAACATGTTAGCGACACTGTGCTCAAATCCAATACATACGAAAGCCATGATTGGGAACCAGATACCTACAATCTTGGAAATGATGTCATCAGCAGCGTTAGCTAAGTATACAGCACAACATACCAACCAGTTACAACCGATTGCTCTGGTGAAAGCTTGTACCCAGGTTAATGATTTGGTAGCTTCAGCACCGAATGCTGCTCCACCTAATGCTTTGGTGTTTGCAATGGTGATTGCACCTTTAGCAAATGCTTCGCCGGTCATGATTCCGGTTAAGTAAGCAAGTACGAATGCAACGAAAATACCACCGATTAAGTTGAATACCCAACTTCCGATCCAGTTCTTGAGTAATCCCATGATATCAGTTTTACCATCGAGAAGACCCATAGTCATAAACATAACGTCACCAGTGAATAATTCAGATCCACAGATAACTACTAAAATTAAACCAACAGGGAACACTGCCCCGAATATAAACTTGGAAATACCAATTGGTACGCCTGCTGCTACAACACCGGTGTTTGCTACTTCAGCAAGTAAACCACCGAATGCAATATATGCACCAGCCAGGAAACCTAAAATTGCAAGGTTTAAAATTGGCATTTCACCTTTTGCAGTTGCTGCTGAAGCTACAGCTTTTGCAGTCTCTGCAGGACTTTTAAAACTCATATATCTCAACCTCTTTTTAGTATATTATCCCATATAATTCTTACAATACTCTCGAAGCTTTTTAAAAAAACTTGTAAGTTAAAATTTTGCAATGATAAGTTAACAAGATAAAAAATCAAAAAGCTGGACTAAGAGAGCATTATTTATAATTATTTATCATTCATATAAAAAGGTTTTGCTATTAAGTTCAAAAGAAAAGATTTATATAGTGTGTTTATTCATTTTTTCAAAAGGAAAATTAGTTCATAACGAAATAAATTTTAAAATTATTAAATAATGTTCAATTTTAATATTGATTTTTAGAATAAAATGCCATAAAAAATATTAAAAAAAATAATTTATTTAATTAAAAAATAAGATATTTTCTACGAAATGAATAAAAATTCATATAAAATAAACCAGTTTATTAAAATTTTTAAAAAAATATTAATTTTTAGAAGTTTATTTGAAAAAATAATGAAAAATATATAATATTACTATTTCTTCATATCGAAAAATCAGCTAATTTTTTAAAAAAAAATTTGTATTGCCTAAATTCGAAATGAAAAAGAATATTTTTTTCAAAAAATGGAAAAAAATAATTGTTAATAAGATTGATAAATGAAAAATTAACCATAAAAATACGAAATGTAAAATATTATAAAAACGAGTGAAAATCACATAGAAATTCATGAATTTAATAGAAAAAATCAAATGACAATGAAAATTTTAACATTATTAATTAAAATTAATCATGATTAATCATGATAATTTAAAAAATAATCTACATTTTTTAAAATTTTTAGACAAAACATACCAGTTTAGAATAGCATTATTAAAAAAAATAGAAAATAGCTGTAAAAACAGCTAAAAAATTATAATAAAAAATGAGCAAATAAATTACTCATCTACGATTTCGTAGTAGGCTCCTTCAGCACATGGAATGCAAACTGGTTTTCCACCACGGTTCAAGTGACGGCCGTCAGTGATTTTTTCACCACAGATGGAACAAAAAGTGCTTGTATGTGGTTTTCCAGGCATTTGAGAAGGCTTGAGTTCTACATGAACTTTTTGAACTGAAAACAATTCCTCAGCAGGAGTTTCCCTGAATCTTTGAATCATTTCCTCCTTGGTTTCACGTTTCTTATCTGTTTTATTAGCATCAGCATCAGCTACACGAATAGCTTCGCCGTTATCCATGTTATAGAAGGTAACTGCGAACTTACCGTAGTACATCTGCTTCAAGGATCTCTTGCCCATAGTGCATCCGGTTACAGCCTGCACAGCATCTGACATGCATCTGTCGATTTCCAAAAATACAATGAGATTCTTGTGTCTTTGGTTGAGTTCCATTCCCATGAGTTCCATTCCGTACATTGCAAGCTTTGTACCAATAGCTATCCCACCACAGACTTCTCCGTGGAATGCCTTTGCTTTTGCCAATTGTTCGTCGTAGTCTTCCATGCTTATCATAATTTACCACCTTTATTTAATTATTTGAATTAAAAATTAAACAAACCCCAAATAAATTATAAAAAATGAATTAAAACAGCCGAAATAAAAACTAAAAAAATTAAGAAAAAAAGAGAAAATAAAATAATTAAAAATAATTATTCTAAAACGGCATGTCTGGATTTTAAATCTTTTTCAGTCTGGCCCATCTTTTCCATAAGCTCGGAGACCATTCCATCAAGGAATACTAGAGAAGTCAGCTCAAAAGCGGTTCCAAGTGGTGTAAGAGAAGTATAATTACCTTTAATCTGCCTTTTAAGATAATTCTCATCATCAGCTTCCACCTTTGTCCTTCCTTTGACAATAACCAGTGCATCTGCGAGTTTTCCAAGTGTGCTTTCAGGGAATGATGTGAGGGCTAGAACCTTTGCTCCCCTGTTTTTGGAGATCTTGGCCGCAGAAGTGATTGTGTTGGTTTCCCCTGAACCTGAAATAGCTAGAATGCAGTCCCCTTCATAAATAGCAGGGGATATGGTTTCTCCAACAACATATGCGCTCAGTCCCAAGTGCATCAGTCTCATTGCAAAAGCCTTTGCTGCAAGTCCGCTTCTTCCAGCACCGGTTACAAATACATTATTTGCGGATACAATGATATCTAAAAATTCATCAATGTCCTCTGCAACAAGGTATTCTTCAGCTTGATGAATATTATCTATAATAGCTTCTATTGATTCTTTCATTAATTCCATTTGAATCTCTACCTAAACCTAGTCTAATTAAAAATAAGCATAATTACAAGTTATTTAAATACTTGAAAACAATTATCTCATTAAATAATTATTTATTTATTGGTATATTTAAAAGTAATTATATGCTTGAATTAATTGAAACTTAGAAATATGAACCCCTAAAAAAAGACCGGATTTAAAAGATGATTAATTCTTGTTAAAAAAACTAATATATCATATAAAATAAATATTAATTTATTAATTGGGAATATTTTCTAGGAAAATTGAATACAAGGGAGAGATTTTATGGATTTTGGAGAAATAAGAATCGAGCCTGAAATTGGAATTAAAATCAACGGAGAATCATTCAACTACAAGCTGTTCGAGTCATTGGAAAGCCTGTCAAGAACATATTCCCAAAGAAAAACCGCAAAAGAGCTCCATATCTCCCATTCAGTGTTAAACAGAAGAATAAAAAACGCCGAGGACAAGCTTGGCGAGCCCCTTGTCATAACAGTGGGGTCAGGTTCACAGCTTAGTGAAAAGGGTTATGAACTGCTCGATACATACTACAAGTACATGGCCAGGCTTGAAGACAGGGAGGAAATCATAATAGCAGGAGGACATATCATCACAGGACTGCTTGATGCAATCAGCCCGACTCTTCCATTCAAGACTTTAATCTACAGCAGCGATGATGAAAGCGCATACGAGCTTGCAAAGCAGGGACTGGTGGATATCCTAGCATTGGACGACCCCCAAATCGCATTCAACTTCGACCTCGATTTCAGGGCAATCGCATATGACCATCTCGTCTTGGTCGCTCCGAAAAAACCAAAAACAATAGAATCCCTGAATGATTTAAGGGACTTGAAATTTGTCCAGGTCAAAGGCAGCGCTCAAAGGCTGGCCTGGCAGACATTGAAGCAGTCAAAAATATCCTATAGTGTTGAGCGAGTGGTCAAATCCCAGTTTGATGCCTATAAAATCGTGAAAAACTCAAACGATCTCTATACTTTCCTGAATGCCAGCTATTTCAGCGGATTGGATATTCTAAAGGACGAAACCAGACATGTTGTCAGCCTGGTACAGTGCAATGACGACAAGAGAAATATCTATCCATTGATAGAATACCTCTTGATGGACGGCCAGAAGGATATTGGAGAGCAAGGATTTGTTCCAATAAGACCATGGAAACTCCGATAAAAAAACAGGGAGTTATTCCAATAAGATCTCATAAGCTTCGATAAAAGAACAGGACTTGTCCCAAAAAGACCTCGTAAGCTTCGATAAACTATTCTTACCCATTTAACTTTTTTATTTTTTAAAAATATTACTTTTCAAATGCTAGCAAAATCTAGATAATTATATAAACCTAATATTATAACACAGATTCTAAAATTAGGTCATGATTATCTCACCACATTATTTTAAAAAAAATGTAGAATTTCATGATTTTTACTATAAAAAAATGTAAAAATTTCAAAACATGTTTTGCTATATTGGAATTAACAAAATTATTAAATACATAGTTGTACTAAAATAATCATATCTAATTTTAGAAAAATTAATTGCAAAAAACTGCAATTGATTTTGATTTAAAAGAGATTAATTTAGATTTAAATGACTAATTTAGACCTAAAAGCTAAAAAGAATAGTATCAACTAACAATTAAACTTTTTAAACCAAATTATTCTTTATAATCTAATATTTTCACAGCTATTCTAGCGATAGCTTTATTTAACAGTTAAAAACTAAAAAGGGTGTATTTCATTGAGTAGTAGAGATTTATTGGCAGTTGGACATACTGCATTCGACTATATTATGACAGTTGATGAATTTCCACCGGCTAACCAGGCGGCTCCGATTTTGACCATGAAAAATTTGAATGGAGGAGCTGCAGCCAATGTGGCAATGATCGGCGCCACACTTGGAGCTAAAACATCACTTGTATCCGCAGTTGGCGAGGATTTCATCGACTCACGTTATCAAAAGGCAATGATTGAAGCGGGAGTGAACATTGATTCAATGATTTATGACATGGAATCAAATACTCCAACAGCTTTTGTCATGACAAACAAACACGGGGACCAGATAAGTTACTTCCACTGGGGGGCTGGAAAGGCATTTCATGACAGCGAAGTGCCAAGAGACACCATAAAGGATGCAAAAGCAGTTCACCTTGCAACAGGCGATCCTCATTACAACTGCAAGGCGGCTATTGTGGCCAAGGAAGAGGAAAGACTCGTTTCATTCGACCCTGGACAGGACCTTGGGATGTACAGTCCTAAAAAGCTTGTGGAAGTAATTAAAAACTGCAATATCCTGTTTGGAAACCACCACGAGATTAAAAGAATCCTGGACTCCTTGAAAGTGGATATTGAAGGTTTAATGGCTCTCGGACCTGAAATTGTTTTAAAAACCTGCGGAAAGGAAGGAAGTTACATATACAGCCTTGATGAGGAGACAATATTTGTAGATGCCATTTACAGACCTGCAGTAGACCCTACAGGAGCAGGAGACTCATACAAGGCAGGATTCGTATCCCAGCTGATCAAAGGAGCCACTCTTGAGGAAGCCGCAAGATTCGCATCTTCTGTCAGCTCATTCGTAGTTGAAAAACAGGGATGCCAAACCAATATGCCAACTTATGACGAGGCATATGACAGAATGGTTGAATTTTATGAAAAATAAGTGAAAAACTTTTCACTTAATTTTAATCATTTCTTTTCTTATTTTATTATTTTCATTAATTTTAACATTTTTTACACATCCACACCACCATTTAATTTACTATTTTCACTTCTTTAAGCTATTTTATACAAAATCTAACCTTTCACTAAATTTAACCAATTCACAATATTTTATAATTTTTTTATCATCAACCTTCGCTATTTTTTCCTTCACTATATATTACGCATTTTAAATCAGCACGTTTTAATAAAAAATTCTATTTTCAAATTATGCAAGCATACAAAAATCATGGTTTTTAGATTAGTTTTTTATACAATGATAATAAAAATATATAATATAATAAAATATAATGACAATCACTTATTTTATTAAATTTACAGCCGAATATCAAATCGGCATTACAATGCTTTCATGGCCTCAAGAATCAAAGCCATTAAAATGAAAGCAGCTATTATAATTATTATGGTGAAATGATGAAACATTGGATTGAAAGAGTTGCTGATGAATTAAATGAAAGAGATGTTGACAAACATGTCATAGCAAGTGGTACATCTATATCAGGTTCCATACATATTGGAAATTCATGTGACGTATTCATTGCAAACGCTATTGGAAAAGCTTTGCGCGAACTTGGCAATGATGCTGAAACCATATGGATTGCAGATGACCACGACCCGCTTAGAAAAGTTCCTTACCCACTTCCTGAAAGTTATGAAAAATACCTTGGAATGCCATATTCCACCATTCCATGTCCTGAAGGATGTTGTAAAAACTTTGTAGAGCACTTTGAAAAACCATTATTCAAAGTATTGGATGATTATGGAATAGAAATCATTCCTAAATCAGGTTTCGACATGTATAAAAATGGAGATTATCTGGAATCCATCAGAATCTCCCTTGAAAAGCACAATGAAATAAGAGCCATCTTCGACCAATACAGAAGAGAACCTCTCAAGGAATCCTGGCTCCCTTACAACCCTATTTGTGAAGAATGTGGAAGGGTCAACACCACTGAAGCCTACGATTTCGATGGAGACATTGTAAAATACAGATGCGAATGCGGCCACGAAGGTGAAACCGACATCAAGGACGGAAATGGAAAACTCACCTGGAGAGTGGAATGGGCTGCAAGATGGAAAATCTTCGGAACCACCTGCGAGCCATTTGGAAAAGACCATGCGGCAAGCGGAGGATCCTACGATGTAAGCAGCATCATCTCCGAAGAGATTTTTGATTATCCAGCACCTTATCCAGTTCCATATGAATGGATCACACTGGAAGGTGAAGCAATGAGTAAATCCCACGGAGTATTCTTCACTCCTGAGGAATGGCTGGAAATCGGACCTGCTGAAAGCCTTAATTATTATTTATTCAGAAGCAAGCCAATGAAATCAAAAGACTTCTCACCTAAAATGCCTTGGCTTGACTTCATGGACCAGTTCGACAGGGTTGAAAAAGTATTCTATGGCGAAGAGCCTGCTCCATCCGAGAAGGAAGGCAGAAAATTCAAGAGCATTTACAAGAATGCGCAGATTCATGAGGATTACCCCCTTCCATTCAGACCTCCATTCAGATTTATCGTGAATGCTTATCAAATAGCTGGAGACGACCTTGAGAAGATCTTTGACATCTGCAAGAGAAACTCCCAACTGTCCAAAAGCTTTGCTGATAAGGAATTTACTGATTTAAGCGAACTTGAAATGAGCCAGTTCAGAGAAAGAGTGGACAATGTAATCGTCTGGCTTGAAAAATACGCTCCTAAATTCGTCAAGTTCCAAGTTCAATATGACAGCATTCCAAAACTGCCTCTTCCTGATGAACAGGTTGTATTTTTAAAGGATCTTGCTGATTTGATGGAAGAGCGTGAATTTGCAAGCGCACAGGAACTGCATGATGCTATGTATGAAGTCTTGGAGAAGCATGGCTTGAAACCTCAGAAAGCTTTCCAAGCTATTTACAAAATGATTCTTGGTCAAAAACAGGGTCCTAGGGCTGCTTCATTCCTGATGTCACTGGACAAGGACTTTGTTATAAAAAGATTAAGGCAGGAAGCCTGATTTGGCAATTGATTACAAACTTTAGGGATTATCCAAAAGTTTTAATTAAAAAGTTTTAAAAAGAGTTTTAGAGGGCTTTTGCCCTTATTTTCTATTTTTATTTATTTTTTACTGATTTTAAAATAAGCTGTTTTTTCTCAAAATGTTGAAAATAATGAAAAAAATTTTTTAAAAACTTGCTTCACAAATAAAATGGCAGACTAATTATTTTCTAAAAATCTAATGTCAAAACTTCTTGTGCGCTTGTGACCATACCTTCATTAAATAACATAAACAGTATACAAGCTATTTTACTGTCAACATATCCTTTACTTAATGATTTAAGTTGATCAACATATATATTTCCATATAATGTTCTGAATGCAGACTCCAAAATACTAAACTTGGTACTGGCTCTTGATAAACCATTATACAACAATCCAAACCATATGCAACAGTATTCCAAAACATAAAATTAAGGTATCCTTCTAAAAATGTACCTCCATAAGCAGTTCTAAAACCTGCTCCCAATGTACCATACTTAACATAAGTCCTGAAAGCACCTCCATTAGCACTATACAAAATCTCACTACCTCCCTTATCCAATAAGAACAGAAAATTTTATTTTAACCCCTAGCGATAATCTTTCAAAAAGAGTAGTCAAACCTTTAAAAACAACAACTCTGCCAATTTTAGTTTAACACTAGATTAATAAAACAATACTACTAAAGAAAAAAACATTATTGAAAATAAAAGAGATAATTGAACATGTCTACTTTTTATCAAAATCACGCTTTCCTTTTTAAAAGTATAAAAATGAGGACTAAAAACCCTCATATATGGAAAGAATATCAAGAAAAGAAATGGTTTATACTTAGTAAACATTACCAACAAACAAGAAACAAAGAAAAATAATAAATAAAAAATAAAAAATTTTTTCACTAATTTTATTTCATGGCCCTTTTTAATCCTATTCAAATATTCTTTATCTATAACAGTTGAAATAATAAGAAAATTAAACATCATATAAAATCTCCAAAAATGAGAAAGCTTATAATTTTTTTAAGTGAATATATATGGAGAAATACCATCAACAATACAATCCAAACCATAATCAACAGTATTCCAAAACATAAAATTTCCATTCCCATAAATTCTTATTATCATATTAAATAAAAATCCAATACGGCTAAAAGCAAACCCAGTAATGTACAAAAAATAAACCACATCACAATAAAACGTTTAGTAATATTCACACCTTCTTAAAATAAATTCTAACTATTCAAAATATCCTTAATTTCCGGAACATCCTTAAAATTGCTGTCTAATTCCAAAATATGATTAGCACATTTCTTTGCTTCATCAATTTCTCCAGTATCCATTAAAACCAGAGCCTTGAAAAACAGCACATCAACATTATTAGGATCCTTTCTCAATAAACTATTTAACACCACCAATGAATCATCAAATAAATCCAAATCAGCTAAAATTCTCGATTTTAATAACAAAGCAGCTAAACTGCTTTTTTTAATTTTCAAAGCTTCATTTACAAATTGCAGCGCCAAATCCAATTTATCCTTTTTAAAATAGAAATAACCCATATTATATAAAATATAAAAATTGTCAGGGTCCATATCTAAGATTTTTTCACAATACTCTATAAACAATTCATCCTCATCTAATTTTAATAAAACATTTGTCTTCCCCATCAAACCCAGCACATTATCTGAATCGATATCCAAAGCCAAATCATAATACTTCAAAGACTCTTCATATCTTTCAAATATGAATAATGCTTGAGCTTTAAAATAATAAATATCAAAGTTATTTTTATCTATTTTCAAATATTTATCAGAATATTCAATTACTGAATCATAATTGCCAAGATAACCATTACAAGAGATTATCATCTCCAAACATTCCAGATCTTTAGGATTATCCCTATAAACAAAGCTATAAAAATATAGAGAAAACTTATAAAAACCCAGAATATAAAATAATTCCCCTAAAAATAAAAAAACATATTTTAAGATAAACATGTTAACACCTTAATAATCTCAGTTTTATTGGTTTTTTAATTGAATTTTAATACTTGAGCAAATCCCTTTTTTCATTATCATATTCCTCATTACCAGGATTAATATCAATAAGTTCATCAATGCATTCCAATGCGCGGCCATAATCCTTTAAGCCTTTAAAAGCCTTAACCTTGTAAAACAGGACATCCTCATTCTTGGCATCAATGGATAAAGCAATATCACAATACTTCAAAACATCCTCAAAATTATTTAATTCATATAAAATCCTGCAGATCTTTTCCAACAAATCCATGTCCTGGGATGAATCATCAAAAAGACTTTCATATATCTCTAAAGATTCCTGAAAACTACCCATCATATATAAAATTCCTGCCTTATTATACAGATAACTTTCATTGCAGCAAATATCCAAAGCCTTGTTTATAGAAACTAACGCCTCATCATACCTTTCAAGATAATAAAGAACTATACTTCGATTATACAATAAATTTTCATCGCCTTCATTTAATTCCAATGCCTTGTCAAAAAATATCATTGAATTTTCATAATCATTTAATTGAGCATATGCATTCCCAATATTATAAAATAAACCATAATCCTCGCAAACGAAATCCAAAGCCGCAAAATAACATTCAATAGCCTTTTCATACTGATTCAAATAAAAATAATCATTTCCTTTAATAAGCAATAAATCATAATTAGCTTCATCATATTCATTAAATCTTACAGTTTCTAGCAAATTCAAAGCTTCATCAAATCTTTTTAATTCCATTAAGGATTTTACTTTAATTAATTTGGCATTATTAAGATTCCCATCATTCATTTCAAGAATCCTGTCTGAAAGTTCTAATGATTTTTCATAACACCCCATTCTTGCTAGAATTTCACATTTGTAATTTAATCCCCTGCTTGAATTCGGACTCAAAGCCAAGAATTCATCAATATACTTTAAACTGTCATTATAATTGCATAATTCCTTATGAATAAAGCATAATTTAATCAAAACTTCCTCAATTTCAAAATTTTCATCATATAACTTTTTAAAAATCGGCAAAGCTTTTTCAAAATCATTATTTCTTAATAAATCAACTCCTTCATTATATGATTTCAGACTTTTTTTATGGAGCCTTTTCTTTGCATATGAATTAAATAACACCTTTATCAAACCTCTAAAATCAAATCATGCTTTTGTTAATGTCATTTTACCTTCTGATTTATTATAATTAACATCAAGTGTAAAATTAGCAGGTGTGCTATTTAAACCACCATTATTATCATTATATGCATAACCATTATTTACATTAACATCTTCAATAATTAAAAGTCCTGTGAATGAGGAAACAATAAGTAATGCTTTAAACAGATTTTCTGGATCGCCATCAGTACCATCCAATAAATTTATGTCACCATTTTTTGGAATATCCTCACCTGTTTGTATATTCTTTAACTCTTTAATCCACTCTTTTGAACTTTTTATTTGGATAATATCAGGATTATCATCATAATTATGAGACTGATAAAATTCGCTTATTTTCTGATTTTCATCAGGTCCACCAACAGGCTCCATACTATAAAAAAATATAATTGGAAGTGTAATCAAGCAAGCAGAAGCCAAACTGCCCATACCCAAACTTCCAACAAGAGCACCCAAATCAGTCAAAGTACCAGTTAATTCAGCACCCTCAACAACAAACATGCCGCCTAGGCCAACAAAGAGATTAGCGGATTTAATCAAATTGCCTGCAGAAAGACTTAAATCTGGAAAATCACCATCACCAAACAAATAACCCCAAATAGAGTCAAAATTATCTAGCAGCTCACGGCCCAGATCATAAGCCCAGTCAGTCTGCTGGTTGGAATAACAGAAAGCACCATAAAGCTCCAACATCTGATCATGCAAGAGACCCGTATTGAAATCAAAAACCAAAACCCTCTCATTGGAGCCTGCTTCACGAATAAGAGTGAAGTTTCCATCTTGAATGATCTCAATACTGCCTCCATTATCCAATATAAAACCCAAACCAGTAGTTACACTGGAATTATCACCAATCCGTGGAAACAAGGCAGTGCCGACATACTGCTCGAAGGAAGAGAAACTGGCTGAACAGGCAAAATAAAAAGCCCTAACAGCATCCAAATCACCATAGGCAGTACGGCCGAAATAAAAACTGCTCTCACCACTCAAAATAGTTCTGACATTATCATCACGAACACTCATAACCATAGGATTAGTACGCTCCCAGGACACATTAAAACGCAGAGCAGAACAATCAGCCACCAAATCATTACAATAAATCACCAACAAGCCCTCTAAAAAACTGCCATAAGCAGCCTTCATAAAACCATAATCATAATACAAACTGCCATTATCCAAAGTACGATTCTTCTGATTCATACAAACTCAAAACATCATCATCACATTTTCCCTGCAAAAGTAAAAGTTAAAAAACCATCCCCCTAACCCAGTTAACAATATTTACTTTAAGAAATTTATAATTACCTCAATACCAATTAGAATAAAGAGTATCCACATAACGATGTAAATATAATAAAGTAGTTTACAGTAATTGTTCTTAAGAATGATATTTTTAAAATTATTTTTTGATTGCTCGTGATAAATTAAGTATGTATCATAAACAGAAAAAATACTCGCATAAAAAAACAACCCTCCTATAGTATTATGTACAATGCATATTATGATGGAGATAATTAAAATTAATCCAAAAAATAATAAAAAATTTCTAACGCTTTTATTATCATTAATGTTAAAAATCATATTAATTTTTGAATTAAAAAATGATAAAAATTTTTTAAAAAACATGATCTCACCAAAATATTAAAATATTTATTGAATAGTCAAATCTTTAATTGAAAGTATCAATAAGTGCACCTTTAAAATTAAAATCATCAAATATAAGATTCAAACCATAATGGCGGATTTTTCCTTTAGCATATCCAGATAAAATATTAAATAATTGACTTTTAATTTCCTTCCCATATACTGTTCTGAATGCAGATTCTAAAGTACCAAACTTAGTGCTAGCCCTAGATAAACCATTATACAATAATTCAGTTTCACCATTTTCCACCAAATACCTCTCAAAAGCAAAAGAACTTCGTGTGACAATCCTATCAGAAACACTGCCTACACCCTTGGATAAGACAATCCTGCCAATCACAGCATCAGAACTAACAACAGTTTTAACAATCCTGCCCTCAGGGCCAATAAAAGGAATCAAGGAAAAACCTACATCAATACCAAAATGAGCCAACCTCTGATCTGTCAAACCTTTGTTCAAATCATCAGCATAATAAGTGGAATACAATCCAAAGCCGATCAAACCCAAACCAACAACAGTCCCAACAGGAAAAGCAGGAAGGCAAGCAATCCCAACACTCATGCTAACACTGCCCGCAATGCCCAGAACATCATTATTAGCCCAATCCATAAAAGAATTATTAAAAACAAAATTCCAAATATCATCCTTAGCATCCAACATATCATAAGCAAAGTCACAAGCCCAGTCAGTCTGCTGATCGGAATAACAATAAGCACCATTATAGCCAGTAATAATTTCATCACGCAATAAACCAGTAGCAGAATCAAAAAGCAAGATCTTCTCATTGGAACCTACTTCCCGAATAAGAGTCAAATCACCATCAGAAATAATCTCAATATCACCGCCGCAATCAAGTATGAAACCCAGGCCAACTGTGGCACTGCCATTATTGCCTTCATTCGGGAACAAAGCCTGAGACACATAATGCTCAATAGGAGAAAAGCTGCTGCTGCATGCAAAATAAAAGCTTTTCACATCATCAGGATCTCCATAAGCGGTACGGCCGAAGTAGAAACCACACTCTCCGCTTAAAACAGTTCCAAGCATGTCATCACGAACACTCATAACCATTGGGCCAGTCCTCTCCCAGGACACATTAAAACGCAGAGCGGCAATATCCGCACACAAATCACTGCAATAAATCACATCCAAGCCTTCAATAAAACTGCCATAAGAAGCTTTCATAAAACCATTATCATAATACAGTGACCCATTTTCACATGTACGATTCTTTTGACCCAGCCAAAAACTCAAGACATCATCACTCACCTTGTCACTTGCAAAAGTAAAAGTTAAAAAACCATCATAATTGCCTTCAGTATAATAACCATAACTATTATGATAATTCCATTTGACAGTGCCATTGGAACAATGAATGGTCTCCAATATGTCATGATAAATTGGAGAATCATCACCTACGGTATAAGGATATATGCCGTTATCATAACTTAAAACAGCACTGCGACGAGTATAATCCCCCAACCAATAAAAAGACTCTACATCATCTTGGGAATGAATATTGAAACTGCTGCCGGAACTGCCAAGATAACTAACATCAACAGTAATATTATCCATGAACCCCTGATGATAGTGGTCAATAAAATACATATCCACACTGGAAAGATTATAGGAACTCATTAATATATTCAATAAGACACTATGAACATCAGTATTATAATATTCTAAAAGCCTGTTCAAATCATTAGCAGTAATATCTCCCCAATTATTAGAATAATATTCTCCTTCGATAAGATTTAAATCATTTAAATTATAAATTAAAGAAATCCATGTATAAACTATGGCTTTATGCTTATATAAATTATTATATAAAAATTTATTATATAATTTTATTGCATTAAAAACATCTTCAGAGTAAGAACCTTTGATTTGATGATATAAAGAATTCTCAACACTGAAAGAGCCAATAATATCACCGTCAACAATAATATAAACTTCATCTTCAAAAAGACCGGTGGATTTCCAAATAACGTTAAACCAATTCACAGAATCATTAAATGGAATGATGAAACCATAGTTCAAATGATTATCAGTATTGCAAATTATTGCATCGCTGCTAATGTAAATATTTGCTAAAGATTGTGGAGGGCAATCCAGGAAATAAGAGACTAGTTCATTATCCAAGAACACAGACACATTATTATTTAATTTCAAATTAAAAATATGTGAAGACCTGCCTGATATTAATTTAGTATCAAAAGAGTTATTTTCATCAATTAATTCCTCATCAGAATCATAATAGCTACAAGCCATATCAAATATGATATCGCAATCAGGTACGCATCCTAAAACAGAAACATCTTCTCCTAAATTATTATGAGTTAGATCCGCACAGAAAGAGCAATTCTCAGCAAAGAAATTTTTAATTTTATACTCTCCTATATTAATGCTTAAAACCAAATAAGGTTCATAACTAACATTCAAATTATTGGCAAAATACAAATCGCAATTATTTTCACCTAATGATACATTATTATGGCCCCACCAATTATTGGAAGCATTGATTGAACCATCAGAAATATAAACTCCGAAATTATGATTATTGGAAATTCTATTAAAATTCACACTAAGATTAAATGAGGAAATATTGGAATAAACACCAAAATCATTATCCACAATTGTATTGCTAATAATGCTATTATTAATTCCATCAATAACAACAGCAAACTCATTAAAGACCAATGAATTATTAAAAATTACATTATCGGGCCCCATAATTCCCATTGCTATAGAATTATTAGAAACATTATTATTTGCAAAGTAATTATTGATAGAGTTATTAATAAATAATGCAAAAGAACCACTAGCAAAAACATTCTCATAAAATACAGAATTAATTGAAGAATTCAAAAGAATGCCATAAGCATAGCTCAGATTACAGAGAGAAGATATGAGAAATTCGTCTTCAACTTTACTTAATTGATTGAAATAATTTCCTATGAAAGAATAGTTTTCAATATTATTTAATTGAATAAAAGCGCTGGAATTACCTAAAAAACCATTAAATAAAATAGTGTTATTATGGGAGGTCAAATCATCCCCACTAAAATCATAGATTGAAATTCCATTATCCATTACAAAAATGTTATCAATAATTATGCAATTGGAAGATCTATTAAGATTAATGACAACACCATCATCAAGGCAGTTAAAAACAAACCCTTCAATAAATACGCCATCAACATTTAGAGATAATGAAAAATCAGAAGAATCATGAGTCCAATTAACACGATGATAATCACAAGATCTTAAATTAACACTTTTATTTAAAACTGCAGACTCATCTAAGTTACAACTAATCTCAATCACGTCGCCAGCAGATGTATCTGCATCATCGATAGCATCTTGAACTGTGCTGAAAACCTTGCCTGTATTTAAATTGGCAATCACATCGCCGAAGAAATAATAAATGGAAATCACATCACTTTTATGGCCATATCTATCACTAGCAAAAAAGCGCAAAGATGTTAGAGCAGATTGATTAGATACAAATAAAGAATAATTATATATTAAACTCTCAGTAGTTGGAAGACTGCCATCCAAAGTATAATATATTAACACGTCGTCATCTATGCTGGAAAAAGAACTTAAATTAACATAAAATGATTCTTCATAAATACCGGAACCATGATCTGACCAGACTAAAGGAGACGAATTGCCGATAACAAAACTATAATTGCATACGGAACTATTATAATCATATAATGAGCAATAAGCTAAAATGTCCCATATTCCTTCAGTCAAATTATAACATATGTTATTATCATATTTGCTCCAGCTTGAACCATTATCAAAACTGCAAAAAATATTAGCCTCTTCATATGAAGAAAGATTGACCAGCAAATCAGAAGAATTATAAAAACCACTGCCATGGCTTGCGAAAATGCCAATATCCTCTTCATCATTCACAGCAAACAAATTAAAAGATTTATAAGAACTTAAATAGTTCTCATCTCCTTTAAAATACAAAATTATCTCATGCAAACCTTCAGATAAAGTAAGAGGCAAATAAACCTCGCCATGATTATTGGTTAAAGAATCATATCTAATACCATCTACAAACATGATAATTTCTTTATTTGCTAAACAAGTGAGATTGCTATTCAAGCTTGCAATGGATTTGTTAACATTCAAATTATAAACACTATCAGAAGCATTAAATTCTGAAGAATTTAAAACACGCTGGTTATTAAACACGACAATTTGGTTATCAGTAATTGTGCAATAACTTGTAGCCTTTATTTGGTTAGCTATGACCTCAGAATTATTTGCATAAAAAGTATTATTTATTACATTGCAAAAAGAACAATGGAAAATCTTAAAACCATATCCTTTTTCAACATAAGCATAATTATTTATAATTGAGCAATTTTCTGCAAATTTTAAATTAAAAACATTTGAACCTGTAAAATTAAATCCATCTATAATTACATTATCATAAAAAATGTTAACAATTGATTCATCATTTATTCCATACCAATAAACCGGCTTATGGCCGCAGGCTTTTAAAATGATCCCCTTATTTATATTTACAGAACCAAAAATATCAGTACTTATGCCAATAACATCACCATTGCATGTATCATTATCATCAACGGCTTCTTGGATATTGGTGAAAATTTTTCCATTATTCAAATTGGCAATAACATCACTAAAGAAATAATAAGCGCTGACAATATCGCTTACATGCCCATATTTATTTATGGTGAAGAACTTCAAAGCAGTGCAGTTGGAAGTGTTGGAAATAGGGATAGGGCCTGAATAGACACTGCTGTTTGTATTAGGCAAGCTGCCGTCGCAAGTATAATAAATCACAGGACTGTCATCATTATCATCGCTAGCGAATAATTCAACACTGAAAGAATCATTATATATGCCGGATTCATAATTAGCCCATACATTGGGAGGAAGGTTTCCTATGAAATAATTTCTCTCAACTACTGGGCCATTATAACCATCCAATGAAACGTAAGCTTTTAAAGTCCAATTACCTTCAGTTAGAGTGTAAGAAACATTACTCAAACTTTCATTCCAGCTAAGGCCATTATCCAAACTGGAATAAATAGTTTCTCCATAAAGGGATGAAATGGAAACTGTCCTATTGGAATCATTATAAATGCCACTCTCCAGAGAGACAATAGGGCTTGCAACACTTACTGAATATGTAACTCTCCCAGTGGATGGTCCGTAATAATCATCACCAAAAAATGAATAATCACAGTTCCAAACACCAGGAGGGAAGGCAATTACGCTAATTTTGCCTTCTTCATCTGTAACTCCATGGGGAGCATGGTTCAATATAAGGTAAACTGTTTTATTTTCCAGAATATTGCCTTTATTGTCTTTGACCTTAACAAAAATCTTGTATTCATCCCCATATGTAATATTCAATCCATAGGCATAAAGACTGGTTGGAATCTTATTCACAGTTACATTAATGGTTTTGCTGGAAGAGGCATTTACCTTGTCGCCTGCAAATTTGATCTGGCATGAATAAGTGCCTGGATTTAATTTGGGCAAGGATAATGTGGCCTTGCCGCTGGAATCTGTGGTGCGTGAGTAAGTGACACCATTTATTATGAAACTAATTGATTTTCCTTTGATGGCCTTGCTGCTGCTGTTTTGTAAAGTAGCGACGAGGTTGACTGAATCGTTGTAATAACAAGCCAGGTTATTTGCAAGAATTTTTGTGTTCCATTTCTTTACAGTGATGTTGACCGTTTTGCTTGATGCTGCATAAGAGGAGGTTCCTGCAAACTTGATCACGCAGGAATAAGTTCCTGGATATAATGTAATGCCTTTGGTAATTCCTAAAACTACTTTTCCATTTGAATCTGATGTGCGGTTGTAAGTCTTGCCATTGACTTTGAATGTAACCTTAAGTCCTTTGATAGGCTTGTTTGAGCTGGTTTTTATATAAGCAATCATCTTGCTGCCGTCATAGTAATTCATATTCAAATTGGATGCGACAATCTTTGTTTTAGTTTTGGAAGAGCTTGCGGTATAACTTACATCACTAGCAACAGAAGACACGTTTGAAAAATGAACACCATCCTTCAAACAGTTAGATGAATCATTAGAATCTACATTAGCAACTAAAAGCTTGTCATTTGCATCAACATTATTTGTTGAATCATATTTATCAGATTCCTTTTCATCAAGCCCAATGTCTTCATTGCAATCAATCTCTAAAGAATTTGAGATTTCAGAAGATGATAAAAGTGAATTGGAATACCCTCCAATATAATCCTCATCAGTCGCAAAAACAAAATTTAAACAACACAAACATAAGATGGAAATGAAAACGACAACTACAATTTTATTTATAAACTTATTATTACTGACATTCATAGAAACCACAAAAATTTGCTATAAACATGAAAAACATTTAAATTACAAGGAAATTATGAAAATTATTTTAAAAAATATAAAAATAATATTAATATTTATTAGAATTTATTAATAAATTAATAATTTTTATCAAATATATTTGATAAAAAAAATTTTAAAAAAATAAAGAGTTTATTATAAAAAATAAACTCAATAATTACCTGCCTGTGAGTTTTGCAAAGAATCCTTTGCTGGATTCAGCATCAAGACTTTCAGATAATTCCTTGTTTCTGTTTTTAAGAGATTTAATCTCCTTGTCCTTATTGTTAATAGTAGTGCTCAGCTTGTTGTAATCCCTTGTCTTGTTATCAAGTTTTCCTTCAAGATCCTTGATTTTAGCTTCCAGCTTAACAATCTGGCCTCTAACATTGGATTCGCTTTCATCAAATTCTGCTTTAACATCTTTAAGTTCCTTTTTAAGATTAGCAGATTCCGCTTTAAGCTTAGGGATTAAGTTTTCATTAAGGTCACTTATTTCAGCATCCTTATCTTTAATCTGACTTGATTTCTTGCTGATTTTCTTATCTTTGTTAGCTAATTCTTTTTCCAGGTCCTTGACCTTGGCTTCAAGTTCCTTGACAATGGCCTTGTCTTCTTCAGGAACTTCTGCAATAGCTGGAGCCTCATCTTCCTTGTCAATTCCTTCAGCTTCCAGCTGGGCAACAAGCTTTTCAATCTCTTCAAGTCTTACCTGGGCAAGTTGAAGTCCTGCTCCTTTTTTAGCCACACTTTCACTTAAATCAGCATTAATATCCAACTGATCAAAATATTTTTTAGTGCTTTGTTCCAATGCATCGGTAAGCTCTGCCTTAAGAGCTTTAAGTTTTTTATTTTCCTTTTTCAAATTAGGAACAACAGTATTGGTTAAATGATTCAATTCATTAGCTTGATTTTTAAGTTTTTCATCTTTTGCTTCCAGCTGCTTTTTCAACATTTCAATATCTTCTGAAATAAGATCACCTTCTAATACTAACTCAATCACCCAAAAAACAGGCAATCAAATAATTCAACAATAAGTCTACAAAAACCCGTTTTAATTAAAACCGGCTAAATTAATTCTACAACATAGCTTGCCAATAATACTTCAACTGCAAAAATACTCTCAACTATTAAAGCTTTAAATAATTGATTCATTTAAGCTCCAATAGCTAAACATTTTAATTAGAAATTTGTTGAAGTGAAATATGACTTCAACATCTACAATATAAATTTAATAATAATTACTATATAAATTTATTACCCTCACATGATTTCTAAATTATTTTTATAAAAAGAAGAAAGTGAAAATCATAAAAAAATAATGAAAAAAAGGAAGGGAATAGGATTCAAAAGAATCCTATTAGTGGAATAGAGTCTAAAACTCTATTTAAATTAAATTAAACTTTATTCTTAAAGTTCTATTTAAAATTAAAAAAATAAAATCTTATTCTTAAAGTTCTATTTAAAATTAAAAAAATAAAATATTATTCTTAAAGTTCTATTTAAAATTAAAAAGTACTATTTAAAATTAAAAATTAAAAAATAAAATTAAAAATAAGTTAATTTGAAATTAACTTATTGTTGGAATCGGCGTCTGTCGATTAATTCCTGACGTTTACCAGCATTCCATCCACCATTTGCGGATTTAGCATGACCTACTTGCTGGACGTATCCGGTAATTCTGTCATACCATTCAACATCATCCTGCTCGCCGCATGAAGGACATTTGTTGCTTAATCCTTTCATCAAGGTCTTACAGTGGAGACAGAAACTGAATGCTGAACTGTAAGCCCAGAAACCGATGTCGGATTTTCTAGCGATCTTGTTGGTCAGGCTCATCAATGCATCAGGATCAGAGTAGGACTCACCCATGAATGCATGGAAGATGTGTCCTCCAGGGGTGATTCTGTGGTATTTGCCTTCAATCTTGACCTTGTCTGCAAAGTCGATGTCAGAGTTTACAGGAACATGTGAGGAGTTGGTGTAGTAGTTAGCTCCGTTGTCACCTTGTAAAATAGCCTTGTCGCCGAATTTTTCCTTGTCAAGGGTTGCGAATCTGTATGCTGTGGATTCAGCAGGAGTCTGGAGAACAGACCATCTGAGACCGGTCTCGTCAGTCAGGCTTTTTGCTCTGTCATACATGTAGTTGATACATTTAAGACCGAACTTATTAGCATCAGGGTCTTCGATTCCAGCATCGAAGAGGGATAACAGCATTTCGTTAAGACCATTGAAACCAAAGGACAAGGTTGAGTTCTGGATTCTGTAGTAGGTTTCTCCTTCAATGTCCTGTTTCAGGAATGGAAGGATGTCAAACTTGTTCAGGCAGTTGAGTGCCTGGTTTCTTCTAATCATTAAAGTCTCAACAGCTAAATCCATGTAGTTGTCAAGGTATTCGAATACATCGTTTTCATCTCTGGACTGGTATCCGATTCTAGGAAGGTTGAGTGTTACATATGCAAGGTTTCCGGTTCTTAAACAGTCTTGTTCCCAGTCGCCTGTCCAGGTGTCCTGGAGACATGTTCTGCATCCCATGTAGTTAGCCATGTTTCCACGGTAGTCAGGAAGCATGTTTACAAAGTAGGATGATCCATATTTTGCAGAGAGTTCGTGAACCAGTCTCATGTCATCATCGTAATCGCCTTTGAGGGTTTCCTCACGCAGGGTGTAAATTGTATTTGGGAAAAGGTGTGGTTTTCCTTCTGAGTCACCTTTAAGAAGGATTTCAGTAAATGCTCTTTGAATCATTCTGGTTTCTTCTTCGAAGTCTCCGTATACACCTACTTTTTCTCCTCTAGGACCGTATGCTTCCACGTCTTCAAGGAATTTTGGAACTCCGAATTCCAGCTGCATGCTGGTGAATGGTACTTGTGAACCTCTAGCAGCATAAGCCATGTTCAAGTTGTAGACAAGCATTTGAATGTTCTGTTTTACTTCCTCATAGGTTCTGCCGGTTGCAAATGGAGCTACAAATACGTTCCATAAGGACATTGCCTGTCCACCGGACATGTTCTGCTGTGCTGCAAGCATGATTTCTCCAGTGTGGTTCATAAGGGTTTCCATATGGGAAGGAGGTGCTGCAACTGAGGTGTGGTCTCCAGTACCGTCTACTTTGAGACCATGTTTAATGAATGCTCTTATATCATGCTGGAGACAGTTGAGTGGTCTTCCACCGAAGAATTCCAAATCGTGAATGTGGATGTCACCGGACATGTGGGCATCTGCAAGGTGGGATGGCAGCATATGCAGGAGAGCATATTGTTTTAAAGCTTCGTCGGCTACATATTTGTGAATGGTTTCAGGGTTGTGCATCATGTTTGCATTGTCTCTGGAACCGTTTTCAATTAATGAGGTAATGTTGTAAACAGGAATTCCTAAACGAGTGTATTTGCTTCTTAAATCTTCAAGGTCGTACTCCACAAGTTTTGTGTTAACCATTTCACGAATCATTGGAGCGGTAAGGTATTCGACATTGAGTTTTTTAAGTTCCTTCCAAACTTCTGTTGCGATTTCAAAAGCGGTTTCCTGTGAAGCACCGGTCTCTTCCATCAAGGTGCTTGCGATTTTTGCAAGTTCGAAAGGTTCGATTTTATCTCTTGAAGTTCTTACTTTTAAAGTGATTTTAGCAAGGTATTTGTTAGCTGCTTCCTGATCCACTTCTTCAAGGTTTTCATAAACGATTTTCTTGATTTCTTTTGTAGTGATTCCATCATATAAGGATTCAACTACATTGGAAACGATTTTTTCAGATTCGAAAAATGGAGCTTCGACCATTACTAATGACTTTAATAATTTTTCATAACTAAAAGCTTCTCTTACTCCATTATTCTTTTGTACAGTAATTTTAGTAGTTTTTAAATTATTTTCCACATTTGATACTTTTTCCACTTTAACACCTTCCAATTTATATAACCCATTGTTAAAGCTTATTTTCATAAGCAGGAATAAATATAAAAATTAGATTGATTTAAATCGTTAAAAGTTCTAAATCATTAGAATTTTTAACTCATTAAGCATGAAATTCGATTGAATTATCTAATTAATATGCATTTATTATATTATACAAAGATGTATAATTATCGTTCGATTTACTACAAACAAAATTCAATCCATTTTTGAAAAATTCAATATTCCAAATCCTCAGAAAACCGAGAAATTCATTTAAAGTCTCCATAGAAGAGAAATACCAAAATTTCCAAAATGAAAATTTGTTCGTATATGAACCGTTCGTGATACAAACAATTGTTTGTCACTTCACGAAATAATATATGTATTTACTTGTATATAAACCATTCGATTTAATACGAACAAACAATAACTTGGGTTGGAAAAATTAAAAATATTGCAATTTTATTTTATCAAAATGCATTAATAAATGATTAGCGAGAGCATTTGACAAGTAATAAAAATAAAATAAGTTATTAAAAAATTAAAAGATAAGCCTAATGATTTAGACTTAAAATTTAAAAATTAATAATATCAAATAATCTTAAATTGACCAAATTTCGGTTTAACCAAAGAAAACATCCAGGGAGCTTTGCTTGGATTTGTCACTTTCAAACAGGGAGTTGATTCCGAATTCCTGAATTTCCAGTCTCTGCTCCAGATAATGATTTACAGGATATCTGTTTACAAGCTCTCTTGAAATATCCAGATACTTGGTGACAGAACCTTTGGACACGCTTAAAGTAAGATTGGATCCGCAGGTGCACTTGCCTGTAAGAGGCATTCTCCTGTATTTTGCACCACATTTTGTACATCTTACCTTCTGTTTGGAAAAGGCTCTTGAATTTCCCATGATATCCGGCAGGAAGTGTGAAGAGAGAACGCTTTCAACAACTCCTCTCTGGTCTACTGAACGAAGCAGCTCAGCCAGATGAATCTGGGCATCCACCTTGTCTTTCATGGTTGTCAATTGCTTGTAAAGACATACTTTAGGTCCTGCATGAATGCTTGAAGTATGATGTGAAAACATCAAATCATGATATTGGAGATCTGTTCCAAGATGCATGCTTACATTGTCTATAAGGCCCATATCTACGATTTCCTGTGGTTTCAAAGGCTTCTGGCTTTCCTCGAAGAACTTGAGAGGGAATCTCTCGAAGACATCAAGGTTGTGGGATTCATCATCAATCTCCTCAGGATCTATACGGGTTGATAAAACCAGAGGAGCATCCATGCTTCCTCCACGTGTGCTCGGCAGATAGGATTTTGAGAAATTGATCAATGCATCCAAAAGAAGCAGTACTGAATCCTCGTCGCTGTCGCAGTTTCGCCTTTTTGCAGAATGGAAATAAGGATGGGCATAACATCCTCTTGCAGTTGTGAAACCTACTATGCGGCCTAAAACTCCTGCTGATGTGTGGGGAGCAAGTCCTGCAACAAGGTGACCGATCAAGTCTGTCCTGGATTCAACATTATAGAACCTGTCCATATCATAGAACTTCTCAAGCAGGTCATCGATATAATTGGCCACACCTACAAGATAATCACCACAATTAGTGGAAACTACAAGATCCTGAACCTTGAGCTCTATGATTTGGTCTTCATTCTCAATAGGGTTGCCATAGCAGTCATTTTCATAACCCATTTCAAGCAGTTTGTCTACTGAAACTCCGATTTCACTTGGAATAAAATGTGTCAGCGGAAGGTCTGTTGAGTCATGACGAATAGTTCCCTCCTTGAAGGTGAAGACATTGTTCTTAGCTCTTAGGATTCCTTTTTCCAAAGGTTCCGGAAGCTTGTCCTCGGAAATCAGACCTTTTACTCCCTTGACTTCATCCACTTTTCGAACACCGATGTTTTCAGAAGCCTTTCTAAGCATGGCAGCAAGGTTGATTGTCTTTTTTCCAGCAGCGCCAATAACTGTTGGAGCACCACAGTGAGGACAAATCGCCTTGAATGAACTCAGCTGACAGTTTGTGCACTGGCGTCTTGCTATTTCAACTTGTATCTTACCCTTTCTTGCAGCCTCGGCAATCAAACGGCGTGATCCTCCTTCATTTCCAATAGGGAAAAGGGAATGAGGAGCAGGCTTCATCAGCCTTTCCTTTGATTTTTCAGGACGTCCTACTCTGGTTCCGATATAGCATGGAGCCTTGTCCTTGATTTCAAAGTCAAGAGTCTCGCATAAGACATCAACCACTTTCAATTTGGTGTGGTTTTCTCCAACATAGCCTGAATAATCGCCGCTTACTGTAGAAAGAAGGGCATAAGCATCATTTTTCTCAATGACAACCTTGCCGTCCTCCATCTTATGGCACAATCCCAGCACCTCGAGAATCCTTTTCTGATAAGATAAATCAAGTTTTAAATCCTCGCCTTTTTGATATCCATCATCGAGGTAGTCTCTTTTTGTATCCAGCCATTCCTTGAGGCTGATAAGGTCTTCTATGCTAATATCATTATAATAATAAGTATAATCAGGATGGAGAGGAACATCGAATTCTCTTGTGATTTCAAATGCCTCTTCAACAGTGAAATGTCTTGTCTGCATTGCATTCAAGTTGAATGCCTCTTTCTCCTCGTCGCTCATTGACTGGTATTTCTCACTGTTTCTGATGCATTCAATCCACCATTCCTCGCACCAGCAGGAACCAAGCATCGGCTGGTTGTTTCTTAAGAATTCGCCGAATGCAACAAGCATGTCTCCTAAAAAGAGAATTTCAACAACCTTGTTTTTGACTTCGCGGGCATCGTGGATTGAATATAATTTGCGGACTTCACCATTTTTCAATTTAACAATAGGACCGTCGATTGAATCTACAGGAACAACACAGTTACCTTTGCCCGGCCTTTCGATTTTCAGCTGTGTTCCAACTGCTAGAAATTCAAGAAGCTCCATGGTGGCTGGGTGGACTCCCATTGTGGCAAGGCCTGTGTTTCTGGAACGGCCGTACCTGAGTCTGAAACCTCCTTTCTCAGAAGGATATCCTAAAACCGGCCTTCCACCGATTACATCCTGGATATATTTGGAATGTTCGAACAATGCATTCTTGTCGATGACATCCTCGTCTATTTCATCCACTTCTTCCTGAACCACGTTGGTTTCTTCTTCCTCTTTTGGCTCTTCCTTTTCTGAGCCTATTCCTTTTGCATATTCAGCTAAAAAGCCCCAGCTTTCAAGGCCAAGATTGTTTGCAATTTTTAAAATCTTCTTGGATTTCTGGATTACTCCTTCAACCATAGCCAGAAGAGCTCCTCCACGAATATTATTAGTTTCAACACGAGGGAGATTGCTGTGGGATACTTCGATTTGATCTGTAGGCTCTCCGCTTACTTCAACAGGAATGTTTCGAGCGGCAAATCTGACTTCGTCAGCAGTTGGAGAATACTGGAGGTTGGTTACTTCGGATTCATAAAGGTCCACTTCCTCTACATAACGCTCGATTTCATCATCGGTAGGCTGGTATCTTCCAAGGCCTGTTGCTACGCGAATCTTATCACCGAGAAGAACTGAAAGTGCTGCCGCAGTACCTCCCGCACTACGAATAGGTCCTGCAAAATAAACAGCAACATATTTGCTTCCATCAGCATTGTCTTTGATTTTGACTCCTGAAATACCTTCCAGAGGAGCAGCTACCACACCTTCTGTCAAGATAGCCAAAGCTGTCCTAAGTCCCTGGTCTGCAAAGGCCTGTCTTTCTGCTTCAGCCTTGGCGCCTGTTTCAGTAGTTTCCTGGCATGCGATTTCAGCAGCTATTTCAAAAGCTACAGCTTCACGGGAGTCGAATTCCTGCTCCAGCTCCTTGATACGCTTTGCAACTCCAGCTGGCCCGACAAGTCCCTCTACACGTTCTGCTAAATCCTTTGCTAATGGAATTTCAGTTTCAAGCTCTACATCCAAACCTTTAGACCTTGCTTCATTAGCGATTTCATATAACTTGTGTGTTTCACTTTCCAATCTTTCAAAATAATCCATAGTATGATCCCATCAGATTTGTAGTTCAACCGCGTATTTCTCTTTATTAAAAATTTTAAAAAATTGTAGATAAGCCTAGCTACAAAGAATATGAAAATTTAAAAAAAAATAAAGAAAAAAATAGAGCTATTATAGGTTAAAAATAGCTAAAATGTAATAAAAAAACTTTTAGGAAATAATTGTTCCCAAAAAGCAGATTTTCTCCCTATACAGAGAATCTTAAAATAAAACAGAAAATTCCGAGAACAAGTGTTAATGCAACAACATGTTCTGGAGCTATTTTAGGACCTACACTTTCGTCATCAAAATATCTTACTAAACCTGCCCCACTCATAGGCATGCTTATTTTATCATTCTTTTTTGGCATAATAATCACATTATATTTAATTTTTAGATTTAATAATTTTCAATTGAATAAATCAATAACTGGCTTTATTTAGAGTATGTTTTAAAAAACAAAGCCTTTTTAAAAAGCATTTAAAATAGCATATTCGCTAGTTTACAAGTATTAATTATTCTATAATTTCTAATATTAAAAGTTTTAGTTTTATTGAAAATCCAATATGAAAAAACAGATTAAAAAATTAGTTTTGAAATATCTTAAAAAAAATAAATAAAAAATATTTTTTAAATAATTTGTTAAAATAAGAAATTTAAAAAATGGCTTTAAAAGCCATTCATCTAGAATATTCCACCTGTGAAGAACACCAGAATTCCAGAGAAGACAATAGTCACAAGCCAGACTGGAATGTTCCATTTCAATACCTTGGATCCATCCAATGGAGGTATCGGCAAGAGGTTGAACAATGCCAGAAACGCATTGATTCTTGTTCCAAACAAGCATATTATAGCTATTAATGAACCAGTGCCTGTATATGCATATGAACCAAGTGAACTGCCCACCGCAATGAATATCAAAGCAAGGACAATGTTTACAAGAGGTCCGCATATGGAAATTATTCCGTTAGTCTTGTCATCCATATACTGGCTGTAGATATACACCGCACCCGGAGCTGCAAAAATAAATCCGAAGAATGAGCTTACAAGAGCGATGACCAAACCTGTAGGCCATAATTCAAATTCAGCCCAGTATCCATAGTGCATTGCGGAAAACTTATGTCCCAGCTCATGCAGGATAAAACCAAGTCCCACAGCTATTGCAACTATTGGAAAGAGCTCTATGATGAATCCATAGTTTCCGTTGCAATAGAGTATGCAGAAACCAAGAGTTATGACAATGAATGAAATGATTAAATCTCTTACTTCTTTTCCTGTAAATTTTATCATAAAATTAGATTACATTTAAAGTTTTATATACTTTGTGATAATATAGTAAATATCATAAATTAAATTAAAATCGTTGATTAAAAGCAACCAATTAAAAGCAATAAATCATTGATTAAATACAAAATAAACAAAGAAATCACTGATTAAAAACATTGATGTGATAATATGGCAGAACTAGAAACTATTATAAACACAAGACGCAGCATAAGAGAGTATGAAGACAGGGAAGTTGAGGATGAGAAGATTTTAAAAATCCTCAAAGCGGGCATGCAAGCTCCTGGAAGCCGTTTAGGAGCCGAACCTTGGGAATTCATTGTCGTCAAGGACAAAGAGACTCTTGCCAAAATGGGAGAAATCAAGCCTAGAGTAACAAATGCGCCAGTAGCTATTGTGATTGTTGCAAATATCGAAAGAGCATTCTATAAAGCTGTATGGCAGCAGGACTGCAGTGCAGCAGCTGAAAACATGCTCCTTGAAGCTGTCGAGCTTGGTCTTGGCGGATTATGGAACGGAGTTGCTCCAATTGAAGAGAGAATGGATGCAATCGGAGAAATAGTCAAGATTCCTAAAGAGCATAAGGCATTCTGCATAATAACCCTCGGATATCCTGCAGAAGGCTGGGAAAACAAATATATGGACAAATTTGACGAATCCAGAATACACTATGAGACTTATTAAGCAAAAACTGTAAATTGTGCAGAAATACATATGAACCTTTTAAGCCAAGAAGAAATTGTGCAGAAATCCAATACATATGAACCTTTTAAGCCAAACAGAAGAAATTACACATAATCAAAAGGATAAGTGTAAACATGCCTAGTGAAAAACCAATCGGACTAAGCGCCCGTCAGATGATTCAAAAGGGAATGACAATCACTCGAGAGAAAATCATCCCAATGGAATTTAATGAAAACGTATACGATATTGTGGAGGTCAATGTTGAAATCAAGGACCTGGACCCTGTTTTTCACGATTATAAAATTGTAAACTTATCCGACCTCCATCTTGGCCAATGGCTGACTGCAGAGTATCTAGAAGGAGTAATAGATATTGTAAACAAGCAGGACCCCGACATGGTGGCGCTTACAGGAGACTATGTGTCTTATGTTCTTGATGATGTGGCTTTCGACCTCGAAAGATGCCTGTCAATGATCAAGGTCAATGATGCATCACTTGCAGTGCTTGGAAACCACGACCATTGGAACGGAGCGGAGGAAATTAGGCAGATTCTGAAAAATGCAGGAATAATAGACATAAGCAATGATGTCTACTCCATTTCCAGGGATAATGGAAAGAGAATAGCCCGGCTCCACATTGCAGGTGTTGACAGCATGAAGCTTAAAAAGGAGGACATCAATGCGGTGATGCTTAAAATACCGGAATACGACCCTGCAATAATGCTTGCTCACGAACCTGATTTTGCAGACATTGCCGCCACTACTGGAAGATTCGCGCTACAAATATCAGGCCATTCCCATGGAGGACAGTTCATTATTCCGGGACTCAACACCACAATTCTCAGAGGATCATATTCCCACAAATACCCTGTTGGAGAATACCAGGTCGGCGACATGGTGCAATACACATCAAAAGGACTTGGAACAAATGTTTTCTGGCTTAGAATCAACTGCGCTCCTGAAATAACCATTTTCAAATTGAAAAGCCCTGAAGTCGAAGCAGAAATCAAAAACAAGGAAATCGAAAATAAAAATCAGACATTATCAATCAGCCACTCCAAAAAAACATTCCCAACAAGGGATGATGTTGATAATTTCCTGAATATCGAAGATATAAGCGAATTCATAGAATCAAAAAGGAATGAAATTCCAGACTATATAGAAAACAGGAGAGACCATATAAAAGAAAACATAAACGACCTGCCGGAATACCTGGAAAACAAGACAGATAATATAAAAAATAATATTAATGACCTGCCGGAATACCTGGAAAGCAAAAAAGAAGAAATTAAAGACAGCTTGAATATGAATTCCAGGAAAAAAAGAGGATAAGGAACTTTTTTTGTAGAATCACCATATCTACACCAATCTTTTAATGAAAAACAAGGATCCCCTCATTTGGCAATACTATGTTTAAATTAATTCATTCTTTTCGGCCACTCCGCAATTATTGATTTAAACAGATATGCATTGAATGCAACTGCTAGAATCATGACGATTGCAATTGAAATAGCGTTATCATAAAGCAGGAACTCTATTCCGCTCAATCCAAGAACAAATGAAATCAGATTATTCATGAAATGGGCAAAAATCGGCACCATGATATTTTCTGATTTTATATAAAGAACAGCCATGCAGATTCCAAATAGAAATGCGCCTGAAATTCCTCCAAAGCTATGGCAAAGAGCAAATAAAACGGATGATACCAAAATAGCTAGAGTGACATTGCCAAACTCTTCATTGAATCGTCTTAAAAATATTCCCCTAAAAAGGACCTCTTCAACAATCGGAGAGAAAATCACCACTGAAACAAAGTAGACAATCAAAGTAGCCATATTTAAAGCACCTAAATTGCCAAACAAGTAGGAATCAAAGTTTAAAATTCCTGTTCTACCCATATATTCCAATAAAAAGAAAATGAATGCCACAAATAAAATATTTGAGACTATTATAAACAATATACTGAAAAAGCTGTTTTTTGAAAACAGGGATTGCAAGGCATCATTTAATGAAGTGGAAAAAGTCTCGCCGCCTTTTGTTTTTGCATTATTAAAATTATATGCGAAAAATACAATCATAAATCCATATAAGATGAGTTTAAAAGTCAAATCTCCGTATTCAATGTTAAAAACCATGCCAAACAGAGTCATTACCAGAATAACAAGTATGAAAAACAAAAGAACTTTAATCAGGGACAATTCATCCAAATACCTGTTAAGATTAGCCATTTTAAACACCAAATATTTTTAATAAATAAAATATAATTCTATATAGCATACTATTATTTGAAGATTATGCTATTTAATTTTTAATTTAATCATGAAGCGTGATACTATGGAAAAATACCTCCCTGAAGAGCTTGAAATAAGTTATTCCCACCAATTAACCGGCAGTGAGTCAATAAAACTTGTAAGCAATTCTACTTTTTTAATCAAGCATGATACACATGCGGAACTAATTGATATCAATTCTATTAATGAGGAAAACTGGATTCGATTCTGGGAAAAGGTTGAAGAGCTCGGAATATGGGACTTGGAGGAGAATTACCAGTCATGCAATCTAGAAGCAGACTTCCATTGGAAAATAGCAATTACCTATGATGAGAGAACCATCAATAGCTATGGAATGAACATTGAACCTAAGACATTCAAGGGAAATAGGATATATTCCGTTTTAGAAGAGTTAAAAGAAGCTGTTGAAGAATTGATTGAAATATAAAAATTGGTAATTAAGAAAAAAGGTTGAGATTTAAGAAAAAATAAAAAAAGAAAATAATTAATTTTCTTTAAATTTATAGTTATTTTTCATCTGCTTCTGCTTCTTTATCTTCAGACACATCATCCTCAGATTCTGAAACATCATCTTCTTCAGAGACTACAACATCATCATCCACAGCCACAACTTCTTCAGAATCTACAACATCCTCAGCAGCAGCTTCTTCAGAATCTACAACATCCTCAGCAGCAGCTTCTTCAGAATCTGCAACTTCATTCTCATCTGCAGCAGAGGTGTCTTCAGAATCTTGAGAGTCCTCGGTTTCAGATTCATTAAAATCATAATTGCCCTGAGCCACATTATAAACGGATCCGTAAACCCTGTAAGTAGCCAAGCTAGTAAATGAATCAATCAGCAGGCTGCTTAAGATCATTACTAAAAATACAGAAGCCAAAGCAGTTGGAAGAACCAATGCAACAGCAAATCCTATCATTTCAAATATAGCTGAGGCAGCTAAATTTATAATGGCTATTGCAATAGCCAGGAAAATCAATATTCCCACATATTGAACAACCCCCATATTGGAAATCAACTCATAAATCTCTCTAAAATCAAATGCAGAGCGAAGTGTTCCCATATCCACCATGCGTGCAGTCGCCATTATTAGGAAAAATGCAACAACAATAGCGAATATTATGGATATTGCCAGAATAAGTGATCCAATAACATTTACAGCTGCTCCTACATTATCATTAACAGAAAGCATCAAACCTAGAAGAAACAAAATTCCTGGCAAAATCGCATATGCTATTTTAACCGCAATCATCTTTAATCCGTCTTTTAATATTCCAACATAATCATTGAAAGCTGGAAGTTCATTGTTTTTTGAAATGGAAAATTTAAGAATGTTGAATTCATATCCGGAAATATAAACAAAAACAATCAGTCCCAAAACAAAAAGAACAGCAGATACAATAATCATGGCTGGTGAGACAACTGACAAGTCTATCATATCCAGACCCATTGAAACACTGGTTTTATAAGCCTGAACGAAGTAGTATCCGGTTGAAGCGAATGCCCCCATGAATAAGACGGACATTATTACTTGAATGACGCCGAAAACTAAATATTTATTTACATCATTAAATGGATATTTCAATCCCTCTACAACGATATCTGTAATACTTCCCATAATATCACCCATTAATTTAAATCATCATAAAATTCATTACAAAAAACATAACGAAATAATTTTTAACTTTTTAGATAATTATTGTTTACTTATTTTTTCTATAGTTAATCTTCTAGATATTATTGATTTCACCATTCGTCATCATCATCAAATACGTCTAAATCTGGACTATCTGATAACTCAGAACCACAATTTTCACAAAATACTGCAGTAGGGCTGTTTAAATGACCACAAACATTACAAGTTATAATAATATCACCTTTTAGCTTGTTCATTTATAAAAATTAAACAAATTATCAAAATTAAATCATCAGAAAATTAATTAACAAAAAATAAGGCAATTTACTATTTAAGATTTAACCTTCAGAAAAATTATTAAATAGCCTGATAATAAATATCAGACTAATTCAATAAAAACTGCTCATTGAAGATTATACAGCAATCCATAAACTCTGGATTGGAAAATGCTGAGATATGGAGTTACCAAGAAACACAAGATTGCAATTATGAGAATGAATCCTATGCCAAATACTCCTCCAGCTATGTTGGAGCTAACCATTGCAGTAGATAGTCCTAAGAACATCAATATAGCATAAAGCAACAGGAAAACAACAATTGAAATTACTCCAACAATAATCTGAACGCCAATCCATGTTGCAATTGTATTCAGCCATCCAATGGATTTGATAATTTCAATTATTCCATTGATATCAAATGCGGCTGAGAATTTATCATCATTTTCAGCCATATTGGCTACTCCAATTATTCCCATCAAAGGAAGCAGTATGAAAAGAACAATTGCGACAATCATCCCAAGAGCCATGAGTATTCCGCCTGCATTTCCACCAATGGAAGCAGCAGAGAATAATACTGCAAAAAACAATACAATCGGAATCAGAGCATATGCAAACTCGACAATGAATACCTTTATGCCGTCTACAAACATATTAACCCATTCATCAAACTCAGGCAATTCATCTTCGCCATTGATCATTCCTTTTACACCTATTTTTATTACCCTATAATTATAACCGCTTGTTAAAAACAGCGGCAGAAAGATAAACATACCTAAAACATTGATTACTCCTAATTTTACAAGAGCAGTCCAGTCTTGAGCGGAATACTCAAAAGCATCCTTATAAACATCCAAAATCATTTTAATCACACATTAACATTATATTAATTTTTTAGAAAAATTCCAATTTGATACATTTGTTTTCTTTTAGAATCACTCATCTTCTAAAATAAAAACATCTTCTATTTTAAAATAATCCTCCACATTATCACCATGACAATGTTCATTGATAGTTTTTGTAATTTTATAAGCTAGGAGCAAAGATGGATTATACCTGCCTTTTTCCAAAGAGTTGATGGTCTGGCGGGTTACTCCTACAGATTCACCCAAGGCCTGCTGACTCAACTTTACCTCTTGCCTCAATTCTTTTATTCTTGTTTTCATCGTATCTCCCATATAATAAATAAAATAACAATAATAAAAAAAATTCAAATGTAAAAAATATATTACATTCGACAATTCTATTTTTCTCAAACTGATATATAAATGTTTCTATGAAAAATTGTTCAAAATTTAAAAAAAAAGTAAAATTAACTAAAAAACAATTGAAAAAATAAATAATTTCTGATTATTAAAAAAAATAAGAAGTTGAATTAAATATTGGAAATCATGCACTCAATTTAGGTATCTCCCTTATAAGATAGATTATTATCAAAACCCCTGATACTACGGAAAGCACAAGCATTAAAAATGCACTTGGTGTGCCGAACAGGAAGCTTTCCATATTGAAGTATTCCATAATGCATATTAAAAGGTTATTCAGGAAGTGCACAGCCATTGGAACAAATATATTATCTGTTTTCAAATACAGGACACACATGCACATTCCAAATACAAATGCACTAATGATTCCGCCGAATTCATGCCCTACTGCGAAAAAAACAGAAGACAAGAGCATTGCAGGAAGAATGCCTATTCTGATTTTCAACCTATTGAATAGAACTCCTCTAAAACTTAACTCCTCAATCAAAGGCGCACATATGATTGAAGTAAACAGCATTAAAAAGTAAATGATTGAATCGCCGTAATAAACAGGTGAAAGATCAAGTGAAGGAATCCAGGTCGGATCAAATACTGTCAGAACGATATCGAAGGATGCTCCTATGGAAACATAAATGAATGCAAAGAGCAGATTGATTATGAGAACATATAAAATTTCTCTTGAAGTTTCAGGCTCGAAAAGGGCATCGATATCCCTTTTAAAACCATCCGTATTTCTCAGCGCCCATACAAAAAAGACCAATAGACATAAGACTAAAGAAACCACTAACAAATCATCATAGACATCCATTATAGGAAACAACACATCCAACAACAGGGTAATGATTAATGCAGCAACAAGAGCTACTGCAAATTCCCTAAGCCTTATTGTTCTAAGCCGTACATTGAAGTCACTTACACTAAAATCCATAATATTCCTCTAAAAATTAAAATATCGGATAAAATTTAAAAATCCACTATCCCCTCTAAAAATTAAAATATTGCATTATTTTAAAATCCAATATCTCCTCTAGAAAATTAAAATATTGCATTATTTTAAAATCCAATATCTCCTCTAGAAAATTAAAATATTGAATAAAATTCAAAAATCCAATATCTCCTCTAAAAATTAAAATATTGTTTTATATTTTTTACCAAAAAGATTATATAAATTTTTTCAAATGACATCTTGAAATCTTATTAAATTTATTAATAGCCCTTCCTTTATGATTTGAATCATGCATTAAACTTATGGGCATAATAAAGAATATAAGCCGGCACAAATATCAATGAAAACAGGGCGCATATGAATAATATTGGAATCATGCTCTGGAATGAAAATAATAAGTCTGGAATACCTGTTTCATTAAAGTAAACGAATAAATTAGACAAGAAATGAACCGCCATGCAGATCATGATATTGTCTGTTTTCAAATATAGCGCACACATGAGCATTCCAAATATCATTGCAGAAATCACATGCATGAGAGGGTCTTCCCCGTAGTAATGGCCTATTCCAAATATTACAGAAGATATTAACAATCCCCAGTATACTCCCTTTCTTATTTTCAATCTATTGAACAAAACACCCCTGTACAAGAGCTCTTCTGAGATTGGAGCGA
The DNA here is from genome assembly GCA_900314635.1 of uncultured Methanobrevibacter sp. Classification (GTDB taxonomy): domain Archaea; phylum Methanobacteriota; class Methanobacteria; order Methanobacteriales; family Methanobacteriaceae; genus Methanobrevibacter. The sequence goes on along the minus strand of OMVY01000003.1, from coordinate 30,652 downwards.
TGACAACAGCTAGAATAAAGTCTAAAACGTAGGCCAGAATTCCAAATCCAGAATCCATGCCTATTGCATAATAGCTCGCACCATTAAAGAAAAAGTCAGCCAAAGGAATGAAATTCACCAAAGCCAATTCAAAAAAGATATTCACAGCACATAGGAATATGATTCTGATTATGGTTGTCGGCAGAAAGACCTCGTCCAAATCCTTTTTAAAGCCACGGGTGCCGGAGAGGGCAAAACAGAAGAAAATCATCATGAACAAATCAAAAATAATCGTTGGCATCTGGTCATTGCTGATGAAAAAAACATTTTCCAGTAGATACAGGGTTAAAATAGTAGATATCGCATATGCGATAATAGCTTCCCTCAGCCTGATTGTTCGAAGCCGTACATTGAAATCCTTTACACTGAAATCCATAATCATCCCCTTGAAATATAAATTTTCCTCCTGCTTGCTATACAAGATAAGCAGGCTATTAATTTTATTATATCTTAAATGCTTAAAATATTTTTTCTAATTAGTTCAAATAGTCAAGAAATTATTTATCAAACTTCAGAAAATCCATCCATAATAATCAAGAAATTATTTATCAAACTTCAAAAAATCCATAATAAAATATATTTAATTTAAAATTCAAAAATTAAAATGTATATTCTAATTTTAAGAATCTACTTTAAGATACTTAATCTATTCTAAAAAATAGAATTATAATTATTATAAATATCCTAAGTTAAAGGAGAGTTTAAATGGCAATACACCCTATAGAATTTAGATACGGAACCCCTGAGATGAAAAGAATCTGGGAACAGGAAAACAAGCAGCAAAGAATGCTGGATGTTGAATCCGCACTTGCACAAGCTGAAGGAGAACTTGGAATCATACCAAAGGAATACGCAGATGAGATTGCAAAAAAAGCCTTTGTGAAATATGTCACCGTCGAGCGCGTAAGTGAAATCGAAGCTGAAACCAAACACGACATCGCATCACTTTCAAAAGGATTAAGCGAAGTATGCGACGGCGAGGCTGGCGAATACGTCCACTTCGGATCAACCTCCAATGACATTGTAGACAGTTCAAACTCACTGCTTCTCAAAGACTCCATTGAAGTGCTTGAGGAAAAAATAGAAAGGCTCACTAAAATCATTCTCAAATTGGCTGAAGAGAACAAAACAAAAGTCTGCATCGGCCGTACCCATGGCCAGCATGCCCTTCCAACCACTTATGGAATGAAATTTGCAATCTGGGCAGACGAGCTTCACAGGCAGTACGACAGACTGCTTCATGCAAAAGACAATGTCTGCGTTGGAATGATGGACGGAGCTGTTGGAACTACCGCAGCACTTGGAGAGCAAGGATGGGAAGTGCATAAGAAAGTATCTGAAATTCTCGGACTCAAGCCTGCTCCAATTACAAACCAGGTCGTACAGAGAGACAACCATGTCGAGTTCATTGCAACACTTGCAAATATAGCTACAACTTTAAGCAAAATAGCTTTGGAAATTAGAAACCTGCAAAGAACAGAACTTCATGAACTTGGAGAATACTTTGACCCTGAAAAACAAGTTGGAAGCAGCACAATGCCTCATAAGATGAATCCTATCACTGCAGAGAGAATCTGTGGAGTTGCAAGGATTGTAAAATCCTATGTGAATGCCGCCATGGAAAACAACCCGCTCTGGCACGAAAGAGACCTGACCAACTCTTCATGTGAGAGAATCATGTTCCCTGAGGCCTGCATACTTACAGATTACATCTTAAACCTTACAATAAAGTTAATGAACAATCTCATATTCTATGATGAAGACATTGAAAAGAACTTGAATCTTACAAACGGACTCATCATGGCTGAAAGACTTATGGCAGAGCTTACCAGAGCCGGAATGGGTAAACAGACTGCTTATGGAGTAGCTCGTAAGAATGCAATCAAGGCAAACAAGGAAAAACTCTTGCTTGCAGACCTCATCCTTGAAGATCCTGACGCAAGCCAGTTCCTCTCAAAGGAGGATGTTGAAAGAATCATGGATCCTCATACCTACATCGGTTCCGCACCGATAATAGTTGATGAGATTATTGAAGCATCAAAAAGCTGGTTTTAATTAACCAGTTATTTTTTTCTTTTTTTAAATGTAAAATAAGATTCTTGATTAAAAAACAAATTTCAACATAAAACAACATATCAAATTTATAAAAAAAGCTTAATAAAAAAACTTAAAAAAAAACTATTTTTAAAATCAGCCATTGGCAATATCTTTTACCACTTCACCAGCAATCATCAAGCCTGCAACTGGAGGCATGAATGAAACGCTGCCCTTGACCTTGTGCTTATTCTCATTCTGATTTATTTCACAATCATTTGTGTTGATAGGATGTTCCTTTGAATAAAGGACCTTTAATTTCTTTATGTTTCTCTTTTTCAAATCCTTTTTCATTATTCTGGCAAGGGGACAGTATGATGTCTTGTAGATGTCATCTATTTCAAACTTTGTAGGATCCAGCTTGTTTCCAGTTCCCATACATGACATGACTGGAACATCAATTTCCTTGGATTTGCATATGATTGCTATTTTAGCCATTATGGTATCAACGCAGTCGACTACATATGACAAGTCCTCTGTAATGATATCTGAAGTTGAATCGGCAAGGTAGAACTCATTATGGATTTCAACATTCGCATCAGGATTGATGTCAAGGATTCTCTCTTTCATTACATCAACCTTGTTTCTACCTATTGTTTTTGTTGTGGCGATTATCTGCCTGTTTATATTGGATTCATCCACCTTATCAAAGTCCACCAAGACAAAACCACCTACACCGCTTCTTGCAAGGCCCTCGCATACAAAAGATCCGACTCCTCCAAGGCCGAAAACAGCAACCTTGGCGTTTTTAAGCTTTTCCATTCCCTCCTTTCCAATCAGCATCTCGGTTCTTGAAAACTTCTCGTCCATGCACTCACCAAAATTTAATTCATTATATAATAGTTGGAGTTATAAGAATAAAAAACTAATGCAAAATTTGTTCCAAACTAAAAAGAATGAGTTAATAAAAATATAAAACAATAAAATCCCCATATTTGATTTTTTTTAATTTAAAAAAGTAAATTTTATTAATTTAAAAATCAAAATTATTATGTGTAAACTTTATTAGTTTTAAAATTATAATGAATAAAAATTTAAATTTATTAATTTGAAAATTATAATTATTAAATTACATTGGTTTTTTTAATTTTAAAATTAATTAATTCTTGCAATCGTACTTACATGCGATTTCATTATTTCATTGAATGGACATAATTTCTTAAAATAAAAAGGATTTGAGGTTGTTTTAAAAAATTATCTTTTCCATTAATGAAAATAAGAATAATTTTTAGTATTTTGTTTTTTCTGGTCTATTTAGACTGGATAATTTTTTAAGGAGGATTTTATTTTTATGGCGGGTAGCAATATTTTAACTTCTACTTTGGATTTGGTAAGTCAGAGCCTGCAGATTCCTGTAATCATATTCCTGCTCTTGTTTGCAGTTGCAGCTGTAGTGCTTCTTGGAGGATTGATCAGGGAATTCAGGCACAGAAAGACCATTTCAAATGCAGAGATGAAGAATCTGATAAGCGGTATCTCAAATGCTGGAAGTGAAAGCGAGATGCTTAATATAATAGAGAATTCAGAAATTCCAAATTCCCAGAAGAACGACTTGAAGGAAATCATTTCAAGCGACATGGACCTTGAATCCAGAATCGCACTTGCAAAGAAGATGGTCAGCAGCAGGGAGAAGAAACTTGAGAAGCGTCTCTCCTATACCGACATAATCACTCGTATCGGACCTACACTCGGTCTTATGGGTACCTTGATTCCAATGGGACCAGGTCTTGCAGCTTTAGGGACAGGAGATATTGTAACATTATCCAACGCTATCATCGTCGCTTTCGACACAACCGTTGTAGGTATCGGCGCAGGTGCCCTTGCTTATGTAATAAGCAAGATCAGAAGACGATGGTACGGCGAGTACATAGCAAACCTTGATGTTTTGACCGATGTTGTACTCTCAAGAATCAAAAAGATTTAGGAGCGTAATTTTATGGTTAAGCTTAGTCGAAAAAGCAGCTTTGACGAGAGTGACGAAGAAGATCCTATGGCTGGTGTTGCCAACCTGGTGGATGCGATGCTTGTCATAGCTGTAGGGCTATTGGTTTTCCTTGTAATCAGCTGGAACATGCAAGCAATCGTCTTCAATGAAGATGTCACTCCCGAGCAGAGGCAGGATGCAATCAATGCCATGAAGCAGGTTACCGAAGTAGACCAGGGACAGCAGCTGAACGAGACTCCTGACGTTTCAAATTCTTCCGGAGAAGGATATGCCGAGATGGGTAAGGTCTACAAGGATCCGAAAACAGGCAAGATGATAATGATTGAAAGCTGATAATTATTTTTATAGGCTTTTCACATATTTTTTGAGTTGATTCAATAATCAACTCACTTTTCTATTTTTTACCTAATTTATCAATTAAAACTAGATTTCATATTTTCTATTTTTAACCAGATTTACCAATTACTCACAATTGCATGAAATTAATAATAAAACTTTTCTTAAGAATTCAAAGAATTACAAACCAGTGAAAGAGAGCGAAACATTTCCAAAAAATTAAAGCAAAAAATAGCAAATCCATTCATAATTAGTTAAATTTATTACTTCATTTGAAAAATATATAAATGAGGATTTGAACATGCCATTAGTTAAAATGAAAAAAGTATGGACATACTGCACATACAACAAGCCTTTTTTCCTGTTAATACTCTTATTATATGGAATATTGAATTTTTTTCAAGATGTCTATGGAGATACAGGCGATGGCTGGATACTGCTGATTATTTTTGCAGTTTCCATATTGATAATAGGGTATGGAATGACAATCACCCACGATAGAATAAATAATGGTGTCAGATTGCCTAAGATAATGATCAAGGAGGTTATGGTTCTTGGAGTGAAATCTTACATTGTTTTTATTGTTTATTTATTCATTCAAGGAAGTATTCTGGATTGGATATCCTCCCCTTTCAATTTTCCGAGTTTTGAACTGGAGGAGATGCTGTTGGACCTGCCCAATACCCTGAATATGCTAATTTCACACAATCATGTACATGCAATAATTTTTGTTGTTGTGGGAACCATCCTGTTCTATATAACAAGTTTCTTCATGGAAATAGCCATAGCCAGGCTTGCAGACACAGGACGAATATTGTCCGCTTTTAATTTCTCAGGTATTAAAAATAACATAGAAACTATAGGATGGCTCCATTACACAAAAGATTACACATTAATAATTCTGGCGATATTTCTTTTTGGATCACTCAGCTATGTGGAAATCCCAAATATTATTTTAAATTATATCTGGATTATCATACTGAATTTCTTAATATTTGTAACCCAATTTCTAGGTATTGGCGCAATTTATAGTGAAATCAAAGGGAATGAATCAAAATGAGAATAGAAATCAAAGAGAATTAATAAAATGAGAATTTGAAATTTGACAATATCAACGTTCCAAATAGTTTTTTAAAAAATAGAACCATTAAATCACCCCACCATAAAAATTCAAAAATCCACACACTCAATGCTTTTATTAACCCGTTCAATCCTTGATTTTCAAGTATAACACTGTCATATCATCGAATTGCTCAGCATCACGAGTGAATTCGTGGATGTCACTTAATAAAGGCATGATTGGACCCTTATCGCTTTTAAATTCATTGAAGAAGTTTAATAGTTTGTCTTCACCATACATTTCATTTTTAGTATTGCTGGCATCGGTTATTCCATCGGTGAATAAGACAATTTGCTCTCTCAAGGTTATTTCTTCTCGGACAAAGTCAAAGTCCTCCATGATTCCTAAAACAAGCCCGGTATCAATATTCAAATATTTGAACTCGTCATTTTCTTTAATAAGAGGAGGATTATGTCCTGCATTTGAAAATGTTAACTGCTTGGTTGTTTTATTGTAAATACCTATCCATAATGTTATAAACATTGATTCGGAATTATTTTCACATAATTGATTATTAAGCAGATATAAGATTTCTGAAGGGTCGCGAGTATTTTTAAGCATTTGCTTTATCATGACCTGGGAGATCATTGCAAGAATAGCTGCTGGCACTCCTTTTCCAGATGCATCGCCAATCACAATCGCTAAATGGTCGTCGTCAAGTTCATAATAATCGAAAAAGTCTCCCCCAACCTCTCTTGCAGGTTGGGAATAACCATTAACTGAATAATATTCGTTAAAAATACCTTCCTTCGGCAGGTTTGCAGCCTGAATTCTGTATGCAATATTCAGTTCGGCTTTTATGCGTTCCTTTTCTCCTTCGATTTCACGAATATTTTCAATATAATTATTATTGAAGTTGATCAAGTCAGTATATGAGCGGGCCAATGTTCCAATTTCCGTTTCATCACTAATATATCTTGAATAAATCTCCACCAATCCGTCAGATTCTATTTTTTCATTTTCATGAATAAAGTCTTCAATTCTTGCAAATGAGAGAATCGGTTCTATGACTTTGATTTCAACATATCTTAAAACAGCTAATGAAGGTATGAAGAAGATGAGAAGCAGGATGTCCATCAGCAGCATCATGGATATTATAACTTCATTTACATTCAATGGCAGCAAATTACTGATTGCAGTTATGATATTATGATCATATGAGATTATAATTCCCAAAACAATAACAGACAGCAATGACAACTGAAACAAGTTCATTATTTCTTCCGGAATGGATTTGGAATCGTTGACAATCATGTCTGAAGTTATAGGCTTTTTTAAATATACAAATAGCAAAAAAGTGAGGACGGCCAGCTCAATAAGCACGATGTAATTGTTTAATTGAACGCTTGAGTCTATAATCAATGTTGCTAGTATTGACAAGACCAGTAAAGCGCCTACAATTTGGTAGAATTTTTTATTCGGCTTGTCTTTTGAGGATTGAGGAATGTGAGCAAAATCTATTTTGTTTGAAATCCAGATTCCGATTATTCCAAAGATGAATGATGAATTAATGAAATTTAAAAAGTATCTAATTTCAATAGTGGAATTTAGGGAAATTGTTTCTGGAAGAGTAAGATAAAACAGCTTTCCATGTAGTATTGAGTATAAAAGACCGCAGAAAAGAACTATTGATAAAAATAGAACCACATTTCGAGTATTGCTTAATCTAAGTCTTGTTGCATTCGGTCGAAAACTATATGATCCATACCATAATTTATAACCAAGATATGATATTGCAAATCCGAAAAAAAATGAGCCTGCCGCAGTAACCGGACCATATCCTCTTATAATGTCGCATAAAAAGTTTGCAACAGTTGCTCCCAGTGCGCCGTATGGTCCAAGTATCATTCCAGAAACAAGAAGTATTCCAACATGAACACTTAATCCTCCACCGAAATTTTGCCCGCCTTTTAGATAATAAATGCCCAGATTAAAAACCAGCATTAGAACAAATGGGATTATTATCTTTTTTAATTTATCATTCATTATTCCACTTTTTTAATAATCTTCAAATGATTTTCACCATTGCTTTTTAATTTATCATTCATTATTCCACTTTTTTAATAATCTTCAAATGATTTTCACCATTGCAATAATGATAATCCAACTCATCAGCCATTTCCCGGGCTAAATAAATTCCAAGACCTCCGATTTGCGCATCTTCAATGGTCTCTGGAGATTTTGGTTTTTCCCTCAACAATGGATTGAATTCAAATCCATTATCAGCGAATTCCAAAGTCAATACCGAATCTTCAAAACAGGCATCGACCTTAATGAATTCTGCATTTGAATAATTGACAATATTGACAAATATTTCTTCAACGATTAAATTAATGTGAATATCCTCTTTACTGATAACTCTTGAAATGAATTCATTCAATTCATATAATTCGCTTAGTTCGGGTTTTAAGGAAATGGAGTTCATTTTATCTAATAACCAAGACAACGGGAATCATTCAATCTTTAAAATCTTGTCAAAACCAGACATTCTGAATATTTCACTTATTGCATCATTGACATTTTTAATGACCATTGGAATATCTTCTGGTTTCAATTTCTTCTGAGTTGCAATTAAAACACGCAGCCCTGCACTGGAAATGTATTCCAAATCAGTGAAATCCAAAATCAATGAGTCAAACTTGCCTATTTCATCATTTATTTCATTTTCAAAATCAGGTGCAGTCACAGTGTCAATTCTGCCTTTGATTTGAATTGTCAATTCCTTGCCATCATAATTCTTTACAATATCCATTTAAATCACTATACTTATTTTATCCAATAATGTTTAAATATTTTGCTTAATAAAACAAGAAATAGGTACAAAGCCTTTCAAATCACAAAAATCCAAAGCCTTTCAAATTACAAAATCATCAAGGGAATTACATGATCATAGACACACATTGCCACATTTATAACAGCGAGATGGAAAATGCAGAAGAGATAATAAAGGAAGCTGCAAAAAATGACATGCACCTCATATTGAATGGTACTGACCCTCAAAGCAATGAAGAAATATTGAAACTGGCAGGGAAATACGAAAATGTCCATGCCGCTTTAGGCTATTTTCACACTCTTGCCGATGATGTAAGCGAGGAAGACATAGTCTTGCTGGATGAGCAGCTTGAAAATGATAATGTGATTGCAGTAGGCGAAATAGGCATTGATTATTACAATGGAAAGGAAAACAGAAAAAAGCAAATGGAATTGTTTGAAAAAATGCTGATTCTAGCTGAAAAACATGATTTGCCAGTAATAGTCCACTCCAGAAAGGCTATGCAGGACACTTATGACATATTAAAGAAACATGCTGCGGTAGGCTCCATGCATTCCTATCAAGGCTCTCCAGAGATGGCTGAAAATTTTATCAGATTAGGTTTCTACATTGGAATTGGGGGAACAATCACACACCGCAATAATAAGAAAGCAGGAAGGACATTGAATAGAATAGGCATTGAACACGCGCTTCTTGAAACTGACTCTCCATATATGCCTCCAGAAGAAAAGAGGGGGGAGGCAAACACATCCCTGAATTTGAAATACATAATTGGAAAAATAGCTCAGGAATTGGATATTGAAGAAGAGGAAGTTATCAAAACCACAACAGAAAATGCTAAACGATTATTCGGAATATGATTTTTTATATAAATATATCCAAAAGATTAAAATTTAAAAAAAGAACTGATCAAATTAAAAAATATTACAAAAATAGCAAAATTTAAAAAAGAACTGATTAAATTAAAAAAAAATAAAAAAAAATAAAAAAATATAAAAAAGTGGTCTTATGATTGGAAACGAATGGGATGAAGTCTTAAAAGAAGAATTTGAAAAGGACTACTTCTTGAAAATCAAGGAATTTATAGATGAGGAATACGAAACAAAAACAATCTATCCCCCAAAAGATGAAATATTCAATGCCTTCAAACTATGTTCAATTGACAATGTAAAAGTCGTCATATTAGGCCAGGACCCTTATCATGAAGAAGGACAGGCCCATGGACTTGCATTCTCCACTCCTGAAGGCCATCCAATTCCAAGATCTCTGAAAAATATTTTCAAGGAAATCGAATCCGAATACGCCTATCCAATTCCAGAGTCCGGATGCCTTGAGTCATGGGCAAAACAAGGAGTCTTTTTATTAAATACTGTTCTTACAGTTGAAGAAGGAAATGCCAACTCACATAGCAAATGCGGATGGCAAACATTTACAGACCATGTAATTAAAATATTAAACAAACAAAAATCACCAATCGTATTCCTTTTATGGGGAAAACAGGCGGAACTCAAAAAGGAATTGATTACAAACCCTAATCACCTAGTGCTTATCTCATCTCATCCAAGTCCATTTTCTGCAAGAAGAGGATTCTTTGGATGCAACCATTTCAAACTGGCTAATGAATTCTTAAGGGAAAACAATATAGAAGAAATTGACTGGAGGATCAATAGTCAATCTAAAGGCCAGCAAACTCTTTTTTAAACCAATTGCTTTTGTTTGTAAATTATTTAAAAGTATTATTGAAAGCTACTTTAAAAATTTTAAAAGCATTATTGAAAACTATTTTAAAAATATTATTCAAACCTTTCAAAAACATTATTCCAGTTAATTTAAAAAATATTACAAAAATAGCAAAATTTAAAAATTGTTCATTGCTAAACAGTTTTCTAAGAAACATTATATATTTAAAAATCCAACTATTAACCATAAAGGAAAAATGAGAAACGGGATGAATCCGATTATTAAAAAATAATTCAAATAAATGATTACGGGGATTAATATGGCGAATAAAAATGTAGAATTAATGAGAGGAAATCCGGAAAAGGCTGTAAAGACCCTTGCTATTCCAATCATGATTTCAATGCTTCTAACAGCATCATACAATATCATAGATGGTATCTGGGTAGCTGGTCTTGGCCAGGCGGCAATAGCCGGAATCGGTTTTGTAACACCTATCTTCATGATATTGAATGGTGTGAGCGTAGGTCTTGGAAGCGGTGCCACAAGCAGCATAAGTCGTTTTGTAGGAGCTAAAAACCATGAAGGGGCCAATAAATCCGCAGCCCATGCTCTTTTAATATTCCTGGTGGCCTCAATCATTCTTACAGCAATCCTCTTACTCGTTCAGGAACCTCTGCTTCGAGCTTATGGTGCAAGCGGACAAAACCTTGCCGAAGGAATCAAATATGGAACCCCTCTATTCTCAGGACTTATTGCATTCATGTTCGGTAACGGAGGAAGCGGCATCCTTCGTGGTGAAGGGGACATGAAAAGGGCTATGTATGCCATGATCGTATCTGTAGTCCTTAATGCGATTCTCGACCCCATATTCATTTATGTACTAGGACTTGGCTCTGCTGGAGCATCCCTTGCAACAATCGTCAGCGCACTTGGGTCTGCATCAGTAATCCTCTACTGGCTGCTTGTCAAGAAAGACACATATGTGAATGTCAGTTTGAGAGAGTTCAAATTCGATTCAAAAATAGCTAAAGACATCTTGAAAGTAGGAATTCCTGCATCAATGGACATGTTCATGATGTCTCTTGCTGTAAGCTTGTATTTAGTCTTCATCTCAACAATCGGAGGAGAATACGGTATTGCCTCATTCACTTCAGGCCAAAGATTATACCTATTCGCTATAATGCCTCTTACAGCTATAGGCAGCGCGGTAGCTGCGGTTTCAGGAAGCGCATACGGCGCTAAAAACGGAGATTACCTGTCAAGAGCCCATTTATATGGAGTTAAATTCGGAATAGCCTTTGGAACAGCTGTGACAATAATACTGGTGGCATTCGCACCCCAGCTTGCAACATTATTTGCATACACAAAGGAAACAGCAGTACTGGTTCCTGAAATCACAAGATTCCTGAGAATTGCCAGCCTATGCCTGCCTCTGACCGGAGCTGGAATGACTTCAAGCTTCATGTACCAGGGAATCGGAAGGGGAACCATAAGCCTGATGTGGACCATAATAAGAGAGGTCATTTTTACAGTTACCGCGACATACACCCTGGGAATAATTCTGGGATGGGGACTTGTCGGCATATGGGCGGGACTTGCCTTAGGAAGAACCCTGGCAAGTATCTTGAACTTCGCCTTTGCAAGATTCACAATCAGAAAAGTCCGGGAGAAATTCGGCACTTAATAATAAACTTAACAAAATAAATTGGAAAAATATGAAAAAATAGATTCAATGGAAATTGATAAGGATTATTTCAAATATGATAAAAACAGAATAAATTAAAAAAAATAGAGTAAAAAATTAAAACAAAATAAGAATAAAAAATAAATTGAAAACAAACATAAAAAATAAGAATAAAAAATTAAAACAAAATAAGTATTGAAAATATTAAAGAAAGATGTTAGGAGATAGCATCTTTCATTGATTTTATATATTTTACTAAAGGCTCTTTTGCATTTTCTCCATGATCTGCAATAATATTTACAATTGCACTTCCCACAATAACACCATCGGCTACTTTTGCAATATTTTCTGCCTGTTCTGGAGTATTTATACCGAAACCTACAGCTGCAGGAACATCTGTAACTTCCTTGATATCATCTAAAATTGATTTTAAGTCTGTCCTGATCTCGCTTCTCATTCCAGTGACCCCTAATGATGAAACAACATAAATAAATCCGCTTGCTTCACTTGCAATCATCTGAATGCGTTCCTTTGAAGTAGGAGCAATCAAGCTGATAATGTCAATGCCATACTTTCGAGTCACTTCAAGAATCTCATCCTTCTCATCATAAGGAAGGTCTGGTGAGATGATTCCGCAGACATCAAGCTCCTTGCACCTGGCAAAGAACTTCTCATACCCATAATGGAAAACAGGATTTATGTAAGTTAAAAACACTAAAGGAACATCTGATTTTTCCCGAATCTGCCGAATCGCCTCGAAAACATCATCAGTATTTGTATTGTTTGAAAGGGCCCTGATATTCGCCTCTTGAATGACAGGACCTTCAGCTACAGGGTCTGAGAAAGGAATGCCTATCTCAACCAAGTCGCATCCTGCCTCCTCCATGGCCAGAACATATTCCACAGTCTTTTCAATTGTAGGGTCTCCTGCAGTCAGGAATCCAATGAAAGCCTTTCCATCCTTGAAAGCATCAGCAATCTTTATATCTTTCTTATAACTCATTAAAAAACCCCACTGCAATCATTCGTATAATTCAACTCCCTTATAGCGAGCAATAGCCGCCACATCCTTGTCTCCACGGCCTGATACATTTATTACAATCACATCATCCTTATCCATGTCTCCTGCAATTCTCATGGCATGGGCTATAGCATGGGATGATTCAATAGCTGGAATGATTCCTTCCATCCTGGACAAGTATTCAAATGCCTCAACCGCTTCATCGTCTGTAGCGCTGACATATTCCGCCCTTCCAATATCATGCAGATAGGCATGCTCCGGACCGATTCCAGGATAATCAAGTCCTGCAGATATTGAGTAAACCGGAGATATCTGGCCATAATTTCCTTGACAGAAATAGGATTTCATTCCATGGAAGATTCCAATCTCCCCTTTGGAAATTGTAGCAGCATGGAATTCAGTATCAATTCCCTTTCCTGCAGCTTCAACGCCTACAAGCCTTACATCTTCATCTTCCAGGAAATTGTAGAATGCCCCCATGGCATTGCTTCCACCTCCAACACAAGCTATAACCATATCCGGCAGCTTGCCTTCAAGCTCCAGTATCTGCTCCTTGATTTCCTCGCTTATTACTGCCTGGAAATCCCTTACAATGGTTGGGAAAGGATGGGGACCCATTGTGGACCCTATAACATAGTGGGTGTCGTCAACTCTTGAAATCCATTCTCTGAATGCATCGTTGACCGCATCCTTCAGCACTCTTGAGCCTGTTTTGACAGTATGCACCTTGGCTCCCAGAAGCTCCATTCTGTAAACATTCAAAGCCTGCCTTTCAGTGTCCTCCTCACCCATGAACACTTCACATTCCATATCCAACAATGCTGCCGCAGTAGCTGTAGCCACTCCATGCTGGCCTGCACCGGTTTCTGCAATGACTCTGGTCTTTCCCATCTTTTTTGCCAGGAGGCATTGGCCGAGAACATTGTTTATCTTGTGAGCGCCTGTATGATTCAAGTCTTCTCGCTTAAGATAAATTTTAGCTCCTCCAAGGTCCTCTGTCATTCTTTTTGCATAGTATAATAAGGAAGGCCTTCCTGCATATTCCTTTAGTAGAGTATTCAATTCCTCTCTAAATTCAGGATCATCCTTAAAATGGTTATATTGTTCTTCCAAGCTCAGGAGTTCATTCATCAATGTTTCAGATATGTACTGTCCTCCATGAACTCCAAATCTTCCTCTGCTCATATTCTATCTCCAATTATTAATTTGATATTTATAGTAATAATCATTAAATTCAAATATTGCTGTAAACTTTAAAAAACAAATATTGTGTAATCTTTGAAATACAAATATTATGAAATCATATCATAAAATCCAAATCTCGCCGCAACCTTTGAAATACAAATATTATGAAATCATATCATAAAATCCAAATCTCGCCGCAACCTTTGAAATACAAATATTATGAAATCATATCATAAAATCCAAATATCTATTAGTAATTATTATTATCTATAATTTTCTATGATTTCGACTATTTCCTTGATTTTCTTTTCATCCTTAAATCCATTGGTTTCAACTGAACTGCTTAAATCCACTGCAAATGGATTGAACTCCTCAATAGCTGAAGAAATGTTTTCACTATTCAATCCCCCAGCTAGAAAAATTGAATTTTTAAAAAATTCGTTATCCTTGTCAATCAAATCCCAGTCAAAAGTTTTGCCTGAACCTTTTCCACTGTCTAAAATAAAATAATCTGCTGCTGAGTCACTCCACTCAAATAATCGTTTATTATAATCCGTATCTTCAGCATTTATCTCTATAGCATTGACAACTGGTATTTCACTGCCTGTTTCCTCCAATGATTTTGCCTTTAGATTCTTGATGTAATTCTCATCCTCATCCCCGTGAAGCTGAGCCATTTCGATTATTCCCTCCTTGAACAAATCAACGATAAGCTTCATATGCTCGTTTACAAAGACACCGACAGGAACAATATCTTCACTTAAAAGGCCTGACAATTCTCTGGCCTGATCATATGATACCTTGCGAGGACTTTCAGCAAAAACAAATCCAATATAATCCGGCTTGTACTTATTTGCCATTTCCATATCTTCAGGCCTTCTCATTCCACAAATCTTAATCTTTACCATCTTCAACACCTAAATTTCACCAGAAAATTTCTCACAACAAAAACACAACTCACCAGAAACCTACAACACTTCAATAACTGCCAATCAGCCATTTTTCAACTCAAAAATCATGGACTTCTTATCTTCGCTTCTCATTAAAGTCTCACCAATCAAAACCGCATCAACATTGTTTTCCTTCAATCTAGTCACATCTTCCTTGGTTTTAATCCCACTTTCAGAAATAAAAACAACATCATCTCCCACAAGAGAGCGCAATCTAATGCTGTTTTCAATATCAACAGTGAAATCAGCAAGATTTCTATTGTTTACTCCGATTATCTCAGCACCAGCATCCAATGCAGTTTTGATTTCATTTGCATCATGGGTTTCAACAATTGCAGACAATCCCAATTCATGCGCCAGGTTCAAATATTTCTTCAATTGATCATCATCCAATATTGAAACTATCAAAAGAACAGCTGATGCACCTAATAATTTGGCTTCATAAATCATATACTCATCAATAGTGAAATCCTTTCTTAAAATTGGAATAGAAACATTTTCTGAAATTTCCCTTAAAAAATCATTTGAACCTTTGAAAAAATACGGCTCTGTCAAAACGGATATTGCTGAAGCTCCTGCTTCCTCGTATTCCCTTGCAATTTTAATATAATCAAAATCTTGAGAAATAAGCCCCTTTGAAGGAGAAGCTTTTTTAACTTCGGCTATTATTGCTATTTCAGGACCCTTCAAAGCCTCCTTAAATGGAAAATCCTCGTTGATTTCCAGTTTTGACACTTCACCTATCAACTGGTCCAGAGACTTATTCTGTTTAACTTCAACCAGCCTTTCCTTGGTTTTTGCAACGATTTCATCCAGCATATTATCCCTATTTTATCGATGAGTTTTCTATTATAAATGATTATCTGTTTGTAACTTCAATGAATTTTTCAAGCTGTTCCATTGCTTTTCCTGAATCAATGACATCTTCAGCAAGCTTTACTCCTTCTTCCAATGAATCAACCATGCCCGCAACATACAATCCTGCAGCTGAATTTAAAAGAACGGCATTTCTTCTAGGTCCTTTTTCCCCATTTAAGACGGCTCTTGTGATTTTAGCATTTTCTTCAGCTTCACCGCCGACAAGGTCTTCCTTGGAAGCGACATCCATGCCGAAATCCTCAGGGGAAATCTCATATGTCCTGGTTTCACCATCTTTAAGCTCGCATATTGCAGTCTTGTCGCTGGAGGATATTTCATCCATCCCATCCATGCCGTAAACAACCATGGCTGATTTAACTCCGAGATTTTTTAAAACATCTGCAAGAGGCTCCAGCAATTCTCTTTCATATACTCCGAGAACTTCCATTGAAGCACCGGCAGGACTTGTCAATGGTCCGAGAATATTGAATATTGTCCTGATTGAAAGTTCCTTTCTAACTCCTGCCACATATTTCATTGACAAATGGTAGTTTTGAGCAAACAGGAAGCATAAATTGATTTCCTTAAGACAGCTCAGACTCTTTTCAGGACTTATGTTGATATTGACTCCCAGCTCCTCCAACACATCCGCAGCACCACATTTACTTGATGCGGACCTGTTTCCATGCTTGGCGACGGGCACTCCTGCTGCTGAGATTACAATGGATGATGTGGTGGAGATATTGAATGTGTTCGAACCATCTCCCCCTGTTCCAACAATTTCCAAAACGTCTTCATCATTCAATAATCTAACACAATGAGCCCTCATGGCTTCAGCAGATGCTGTGATTTCATCGATAGTCTCCCCTTTCATTGACATTGCAATCAGGTACGCACTCATTTGAACTTCGCTTGCCTCACCACTCATTATCTCGTCCATTGTTTCATAAGCTTCACCATAAGTTAAATCTTCATTTTTGTATACTTTTAAAATAGCTTCCTTAATCATATAATCACCTTTAAAAAAATTTTTAAGTCTTAATAATAATATTTGAAAAAATTCAATATCCGAATGGTTTTTAAAATTTTTTAAATCTTAAATAATATTTGAAAAAATTCAATATTTGAATGGGTTTTAAAAAACACCATAGCTCCTCAATCAAAGCCCTAGGAAATTCTCTATAATTTTTAATCCATCAGGAGTCAATACGGATTCCGGATGGAATTGAAGGCCGTAGATTTTTGCATTCTTACACTTTACCGCCATTATCTCGCCGTCATCAGATTGAGCCAGGACATCCAGATCTCCTGATAATGTATCCTTGTCAACTGCCAGGGAATGGTATCTTGCTATTTGAATAGAACCCTCGATTCCATTGAAAATAACATCATCACCTAGTTCAATTATGGAAGTCTTTCCATGCATCAGCTCTTTCGCATGGATGATGTCTGCTCCGAGGGCTTCGCAAATAGCTTGATGTCCAAGGCAGACCCCTAGAATAGGAGCATCCCCGCCAAGATACTCCTTGACTATGTCCTTGCAGATGCCTGCATCTTTTGGCTTGCCCGGCCCAGGGGACAATATGATATAATCTGGATTCAAATCATTAACTTCCTCAACAGTCATCTCATCGTTTCGAATAACCTTGATTTCATCATAAATCCTGGCCAAATCATCTTTATTGCTTAAATCATAGCCCCTTTTATTAGCTAAAGCCTCTCCAATATATTGATATAAATTATAAACAAAACTATCGTAATTATCCATTAAAAGAATCATTTAATCACCATAAAATTAAGAGGTATTATCTTATTCCTCCATCTGCAATTTCCAAGGCGTCCATAACCGCCTGAGCCTTGTTGATGCACTCCGTGAACTCATTTTCTGCAATGCTGTCTGCTACGATTCCAGCACCAGATCTGATAAAGACCTTGTTGTCCCTTGCAAATGCTATCCGAATAGCTATGCATGTATCAAGATTGCCGGTC
This sequence comes from uncultured Methanobrevibacter sp., assembly GCA_900314635.1. Taxonomy (GTDB): domain Archaea; phylum Methanobacteriota; class Methanobacteria; order Methanobacteriales; family Methanobacteriaceae; genus Methanobrevibacter. The sequence goes on along the minus strand of OMVY01000003.1, from coordinate 12,978 downwards.
AAATCAATATAGCCAATAGCTCCTCCATAGATTCCCCTCTTATTGTCCTCAAGCTCGTTGATTATCTCACAGGCTCTTATCTTTGGAGCTCCTGACAATGTTCCGGCAGGCAGGATTGAATCAATAGCTGAGAGATAGTCGCAATCCTCCCTAAGCTTTGCCTCAACAGTGGATCCAATATGCATGACATGGGAGAACCTTACTATATCCATGTATCTATTGACCTTGACAGAGCCTATCTCGCTTATCTTTCCAATATCATTTCTTCCCAAATCCACAAGCATGTTGTGTTCCGCTCTTTCTTTTTCATCCAAGAGCAGATTCTTTTCAAGGGCCAGATCCTCCTCAGCGGTTTTTCCTCTCGGACGGGTTCCTGCCAATGGAAATGTGTATACATCTTTATCAACCAGTTTTACAAGAGTTTCAGGGCTTGCTCCGGCTATCTCCATATCGTCGCTTGAGAAATAAAACATATAAGGCGATGGATTTGTAGTTCTGAGGACTCTGTAAACATCAAACAAGCTGCCTTCAATATCAGCCTCAATACGGTTGGACAAGACCACCTGGAAGATATCCCCTTCTGTAATGTATTCCTTGGCATGATTTACCATTGAACAGAACTCATCCTTGGAAAACAAGTATCTGAAATCTGATTTAAGTTTTAATGGCAAATGCTTGGTCAGTTCCCTTTTATCCTCAATTTTATTGGAATCTTCCAATGCGTCGAGAATTTTCTTATTTGTAAACTGAGCCTTGAATTCTTCATCCAGCAAATCAATGATATTATCCGCCTTGATGACTTTTATGATCTCTTCAATTGCATTGCATGCCTTTTCATATGAAATTTCAATGCTTTCCTCATCTCGAGAGTCTAATTCCATATTGACAATGACATTTATCTTCTGCTTGAAGTTGTCGAAAGCTATGACCTTGTCGAAAAGCATCAAATCAACATCCTTGAATGCATCCTGATTTTCGGCATCAAGTTTAAGGGAACTTTCGCTGTATTTTATATAATCATAGGAAAAATAACCTACAAGACCTCCTGAAAATGGAGGCAGGTCTTTCAGCTTTGGTGACTTGTTTTCCTCGATGATTTTTCGAATATACTCTCCAGGATCATCTGTTTTAATTGAAAAGCAATTCCCCTCATCATCTTCAAGTTCACAATCGCTGAGAGAGGATTTTCCCTTGATTTTTAGAACTCCGTCCTGACAGGTTATTTCAAGAATGGGATTGAAACCTAAAAAACTGTATCTTCCCCAGTTTTGAGAATCCTCTATGCTTTCAAGCATATAACAGTGATTGCTTAATATTCTGAGTCTTCTCAAGACCTCTATTGAAGTCTTGGCATCTGAAAATATTTCACAGCTGACAGGGATTCTCTTATATGAATCATCCTTTGCTATTTCCTTTACTTCATCCAAACTTGGGCAATACATAGTTCTCCTCCTTTTCTTGATTAAAATTAAATAAATTCGATTTTTTATCAAAAATATAATAAATTGTGTGAATTTTTTAGTTTATTGATTAATAAAATGCAAATAATTTAAATTTTTTCAATAAAATCAATTATTTTAATATGATTGTATATTTATTATATATAATGTACTATTTAAATCTTTGTTGTATAATTTTATACATTATAGATAATAATTGTCAAAAAGTATTGAAATAAATATTAGTTTAAATTAAAATTCCAGATTTAAAATGAAAAAATTCGCTTTCGATTAAAAAGGTTAGAGAATAACTGGTTTAAAAAGAATAGAAAAAATTTGATTAAAAAAAAGAAAAAGAAAAGAGAAAAAATTAAGGTTTACTCTCCTTTTTGATAGGAGGCACATATCCTTTAAGAAGCAAGGACAGTGATACAACAGTTACTGAACTCAATGCCATTGCAAGCCCTCCCCATTCAGGTTGGAAGTATATTCCAAAGAGAGGTGTCAGTATGCCTGCAGCAGCTGGAACAAGGAGCATGTTATAAGCAAATGCCCAAAACAGGTTCTCTTTAATCCTGGTCATTACCTTGTTGGATATCTGAATGGAAGCAACCACGTTTTCAAGGTCTCCCTCCATGATAACAGTATCTCCGCTTTCCATTGCAATATCAGTACCATTGCCCATGGCAACTCCAATATCCGCCTGGGATAAAGCTGGAGCATCGTTGATTCCATCACCTACAAACAAAACACGTTTTCCAGCATTTTGAAGCTCCTTGACCTTGTCAAGCTTGTCATTAGGCAGGACATTAGCCATGACATTATCGATTCCAACGGATTTAGCAACAGACTCTGCAGTTTTCTCATTATCACCTGTAAGCATGTAAGTTTCAATTCCCATCTCATGCAGAGCATTGATTGCCTTTTTGGAGCTTGGCTTGAGCTTGTCCATCAAAGTCAGAATTCCAGCAACCTTGCCGCCAATTGACATGCAGATTGTTGTCTTGCTTTCGCCGACAAATGAACTGAATTTCTCAAGAACTTCATCAGATACCGCAACATCCTCATCTTCAAGCAATTTCAAGTTTCCAGCCAACACTTCCTGAGATTCGCCGTCAATCACTACATTTGCTTTCAAACCTTTTCCTGTGATGTTTTCAAATTCACTGCATTCAAGCAAAGAAAGATCTTCCCCACCAGCTTCAAGCAAGTCTATATTATTTGATTTGAACTTGTTCAGGATGGCTTTGGCTATAGGGTGGTGTGAGTTGTTCTCGACTGTTGACAATATCTGAAGGAACTTATCATCATCATAGTCGAAGCATACGATATCGGCCACTTCCGGTTTGCCTTCTGTAATGGTTCCTGTCTTATCGAATACGACAGTATCAACATCCTTGGAACTTTCAAGGGTTTCTCCGTTCTTGATTAGTATTCCATACTCCGCTGCTCTTCCAACACCGACTGTAACAGCTGTTGGAGTTGCAAGACCAAGAGCACACGGACAAGCCACAACCAGGATTGAAATGAGGCAGGTAAGAGCGAATAGCAAATCTCCAGGCTTGAATACGAAATACCATAAAAGGGATGCCACAATAGCTATTGTCAGGATGGTTGGAATAAACCATGTGACAGCCTTGTTTGCAAGTCTTTGAACAGGAGGCTTGGACCCTTGAGCCTTCTCGACAAGCTCGATGATCTGTGACAATACTGTTTCACTGCCTATCTTCTGAGCTTCAACCTTCAAGACGCTGTCCTGGTTGATTGTACCTGCAAATACATCTGATCCATCTTTTTTAAGCTTTGGAACCGGCTCCCCTGTAATCATTGCCTCATCGACATAGCTTTCACCGCCTACTACAATGGCATCGGCAGGAATCTTTTCACCAGGTTTTACAAGCAGATTATCGCCGATTTGAATATCTTCAATGTCGATTTCCTTTTCAATCTCCCTGCCCTCTTCATCAGTTGTTACGAGAGTGGCTGTCTTAGGCTGAAGGCCGATGAGCTCACGGATGGATGATGAAGTCTGCCTTTTTGCTCTTGCTTCAAGATATCTTCCAATGGTTAAAAATGAAGGAAGCATCACAGCGGAATCGTAAAACATGAAACTTGAATCAAGTATGATATTGAATGTTCCAAGCAGGCTTGATATGAATGCTACAAGAATACCCATTGAATACATCACATCCATATCCAGATTTCCATGTCTGAATGAGTTGAAACCTGCCTTCAAAATTGGATGGCTCACATAAATGAATGGCAGTATGGCCACCACAAGAGATGACTGGCACATGTCAAGAGGAGGTATCATGATCTCATACCACATCATGATCATTAGAATGGCTGAAAATATTAAACCGACTATGATGCGATACAGCTTAGATTGGAGGTCCTTTTCATATCTCGCTTCCTCGTCGAGGATATCAACATCCTTGTCGAGTCCAATATATTCGAAACCCAGCATTTCAATGGTTTTCTTAACCTCTTTCAAATCAAGCATGTCTCGATAGTATGTCAGAGTCACTTTCTGGTTTGAAAGGTTGGCATTTGCTCCTATAATTCCGTCTACCCTAGGTACAAACTTCTCCACATTGTTCACACATGAGGCACAGTGCATTCCTGCTATTTGAATGACTGCTTCCTCTTTTGGAACTGTAAATCCTACTGATTCGACTGTCTTGTCAATCAAGTCAGGGTCCAGATCTCCTTTGAGAGTTATGTGGGCCTTGTTGGTGTTCAAATCCACATCAGTAGATTCAACTGCATCAAGCTTGTTAAGTGACTTCTCCACCACAAGAGAACAGGAAGAGCAGTGCATCCCATCTACTGGAATATCCAAGGTTTTAATTTTTTCTGCCATTTAATCAACTCCTGGAGTTTTCATAACTAATAGTCCAAGTAAATTTAAAGTCAAATGAAATATGTATTCAATTCATATTTTAATCCAATAGTCTAAATTTTAATAATCATTCATTCTACTTCACAATAAAAATCTCATTATTCCACAAAATGAATTATTAATTTAATCTTAGCAAGAAGTTAAAATTAAATTAGTATTTCATTATGAATAATAATTCAAAATATATTCATTCATTAGTTACCCAAAAAAGGTTGAAATGGAATAAAAAAAGTCAAAGATAATTGGAAAAAAGGATAAAAAATAGAAATAAAAATTAAATTAAAAATTTAATCAGTTATAACATTTTAAATCCTGCTTCATCAACAGCACCAGAAAGGTCTGCATCGGAAACCTTGTCAGAATCCAACTCCACTTTAACTTTTCCAGTTTCAAAATCAGCCACTGCGTCTTCAACACCTTCAAGGTCTTTTAAAGACATTTCAACAGCTAATTTGCAGGAAGGACAGTGCATGCCTTCAACATTGATTTCCTTATTTTCTATTGCCATAATAAGCCTCCTTGTTTAATATTTAAACTTATTGATTTGTTATAATATACTCGAATATTTATACAAATAGTTTCTTCTTAATAACTTATAAAGTTTTGGTATACCTAAATATACTGAATAGAAAACCTAAAATATTCAGACTTCAACAAGATGAGCCTATGCACGGTATACCTAAATATACTGAATACAAACCAAAGGAATTAAATTAATTTATCTTTAACCAGCTTGCCGTCAAGCACGACTTTCTTAATATTATCATTATCCGCAAGTATGGAAATGTCATCTACCGGATTGCCTTTTACCATAATCAAGTCAGCCAGCTTTCCCTCTTCAATGGAGCCCAACCTGTCATCTTGTTTGAAGAACCTTGCACCCCTTATGGTTCCCGCTTCAATAGCCTCAATAGGCTCCATTCCAATATCAACCAGATATTTTAGCTCACCAAGGTTGCGGCCGTGGTCGATTACTCCGCAGTCGGAACCCATAAGGAATCTGACACCCTCTTCATAAGCAATTGAAATATTTTCCTTTTGTATCTTGACAACTTCTTCAAGCTTTTTAAGTCTTTCTTTTGCAAAATTGTCCCATGAAGGAAAACCCTCTTCAATCAAGGTGTGATGGACAACTAGAGTAGGTGTAAGATATATTCTCTTCTTGGCAATAGCTTGAGCAGTTTTCCTATCAATGAAAGTGCCGTGTTCAATGGATTTGACACCTGCCTTTATGCAGTTGTTCATTCCTTTCAAGCTGTGGCAGTGGGCCACAACATTCAAATCATTGGCTTTTGCCTCATTTACAATAGCAGCGAGCTCTTTTGAATTGAATTGAGGATTTTCTGGAGAGGAGTAAGCACTTAAAACCCCTCCGCTTGCCATGATCTTGATGAAATCCGCCTGAGCCCTTATTACCTGGCGGGTTTTCTTTAAAACCCCTTCAACACCATCGCAAACCCCTGAAGGAAATCCAGGATATCTTATTTCCATGTCAAAGCCGGAATTCAAGTGAAAGTCAAAGTGCCCTCCAGTAATTGACAAAGGCTGGACGGATATATTCAAACGTGGAGAGCGAAGCATGCCCCTCTCTTGCGCCATTTTAACGCCAATATCTGCAAGGCCGCAGTCCCTGATGCTTGTAACCCCTGCATTGAGAGTCGCTTTCATATTGTCCAATGCCCTATAGAAGTGCAGAGCCAATGGATTTTTCATGGTTTCCGCCTTGTGAAAGCCATTCGCCATGATATGGGCGTGTGAATCTATGAACCCTGGAAGAAGAAATGCGTCCTGACCATCTATGACCTTATAGCTACCTACCAATGTGGTTTCATTAACACCTACGGATTCTATTTTATTTCCTTTTATAAAGACATTTCTCTCATCCAGAATCTCATCACTAAATGGATTCAGGATATTTACATTTTTAATAAATAAAGAAGACATTCTAACATCTCACAGACAGTAAAAATAATTCAATAGCATGATTCAAATAAAAGCAATAATCATATCTGGATAAATTAGAGAATAGTGATTGTAGCATTGTCGCTATCCACTTCAACGGAAGCACCGTCGACCAATCCGCTGATGTCGGATGGGGAATCGACCATTGGAATATCTGACATTATCGCACCTGTTGCTATAATCGGCTCGGCCTTGAGGCAGATGATTGCTTTTGGAGCAGTATTGTTCTTTTTCATCTGGAAAATCACATAAGAGCCGACAGTTGAACCTTTCCCACCTGGAATGAAAAGAATCTTGTCTTTAATGATTTGGCCTTTTAACTCATGGTTTGGGTCAATGACCTCACCGGTTTCAGGGTTCACTCCCCCCAGGAAGCTTATAGCCTCATCACTACAGATTAACTCTCCACTTGCTTTTCCCTTAGAAATATTCCTGCAATCCACCATAAAAATCACACAACTAATTTAAATCAAAAATCGAGTCAAGATATAAAAATTATTGTTGAATAATAATATATACAAACTATTATAAAAGTTTTAAAAAAAGATGGGAAAAATAATTTTTTGAAAAATGATTCAGAATGTATTAAAAAAATAATCCCCTTTAAAAACATAACACATCTAGATATATTAAAAAAATAATCCCCTTTAAAAACATAACACATCTAGATATATTAAAAAAATAATACCCTTTAAAAACATAAAATCCAATGTATTAAAAAATTAATACATTAAGGATATCAAAAAATAAATTAAAAAAAAATTTTGAATTAAACAACATCAACTTTCATGACTTCTCTAAGTACTGAAGTCGCATAGGACCCCTTGTCAATAGAGAACTCACACCAGACACCATCTTCGCAGGCTTCAGCGCCAGCATCCCAGACTTGGAAGCGAATAGCTCTCCTTAAACCGTGACTGCCCAATTTAGGCATTTTAGGACATTCGAAGTCTTCCCTTGTCAAATCATAGCCTGCAAGGATTTCCTCTTCCATTTCACCTACTTTGCCCCCTGCAAAAGGAACCTTTGTGCCGAATAATGGAGCTGTCTGATTGACTGCAAAGGAGCTTACCATTTCCTGAAACTCCTCAGGAGTCCTGTCCCTTACAATATGCTCCTCCTTGTCGATTAGAATGTCTCCTTCAATGTATTTGTCCATTCCCATGGCCACCCTTTCACTGACAACAGCATTGAAGAGATATGATTGATAAGCGTGAACGAACATTCTCTGCAAAGGCTTTGGAAGAGCATAGATGGCTCTTTTATAGGCCTTGTCACTTAATTCTATTTCGCTTTTATCAATATCTTCCACGCTGCATCCTCTCTCTTCAGCAAGACGCCTTGCAGCCTTGTTCTGCTCCTTGATAAGCTCGCGAATCATCATTTTCTCATAGCGCATTCCACCATGCATCAATTCCAATGATTTTTCCAAATCACCATCATCGTAAGCTTGTCTAGCCTTCTGGGAGTCTTCTCCTTCTTCAGGACTTGGATGTCCAATATAGCGCCCAACAGCTTCGCCAAGGTCATTTCTAACCAAAGCCTCGCCAACCAGATGGGTTGTAGTTCTAGGCTTTCCAAATCTCTGCCAGCCAAAGTAATTTGGAACTCCTGTTTTTTCAAGCTTTTTAAGGATTTTTTCGGCTCGTTTAGCCGCATCCTCATATGCCTCAAGAGGAGTGTCAAAGTTCTCCATTCCATCAATATCCTTGATGAGGATTCTGAACTTGTTTCCTTTGAGCTGACCCATTCTAAGCTTCTTGCGGCCGCGGGTGATTTCTAAAAACTCCGTGTTCTTTATGGCTCCAGCCAAGGCTTCGACTTCCTTGAACTGCTCTTCGGATTCCATATTGGAAATGCATATCCATTGGCGAGTAATGGCATTCTTGTCCTTCATTCCTGCAAATCCTGTTCTCTTGCGGCTGATATGCAGGTCTCTGGAGATATCAAGCAGGACATCAAGAGTGGATCTTCCAAGCTTTTCTATCCAAATCCAGATATTAGGTCCTTCACCATCAGGAAGCATTTCCGGAATTTCCTCAACGTAAAAGTCTTCCCAGCGGTTTCTTATAGTTCCTCCAATTCCCTTATCTTCAGTCACATATGTATTTGCATTAAGCATGGCCATTCCTCTAAAATGAATATATCAATAAAATCAGTTAATAAATTAAAAATGCCCCCGCCGGGATTTGAACCCGGGGAATGGGATCCGCAGTCCCACGTGTTGTCCAGGCTACACCACAGGGGCAAAGAAATGAAAAAATAGCGCTGTATAAAAAAAATTACAAGCAATTAAATATATGTGAATTCATCTATATAAATATTAGGTATATAGGCATTAGTTTTTTAAGTGCCGTATCTACTGTTTTTAAAGATAGAAGGACAACACATAAAAGAAAAAATCAATGCAAGAGAAATCATGAAAACATACAATTTAGAAAATAAGGAAAAAATACAATTTGAGAAAATCATGAAACATACAATTTATATGAATAATTTCCATGATGTCTAATAGCTACAGTCACTTCATCACCATCCATGACATTTCCCCTGCTTGATAAAACCTTGCCTCCCAGTTGACTGGTTTCTGCAAATGAATAGTTGCCGCGGGTGAAATAAATCGAAAAGAATTCATCCAATATTCGGGTTACTTCTCTCTGGGAGGAAAGAGAGTTGTTATTATAATCAAGAGTGTATGAAATTATCTCCAAGGTGGAATGGTCCCTGTCTGTAGCTTTTGAGGATAAAATCTCCATGAGGTCCTGACTTGTTTTGAAATCACTGTTTTCTTCTGACAAGCTTGGAACTTCAATCTCCATGGCCATGTTGAATGCAATGAAAACCATGAAAAGCAGAAACACTGCAAGCAGAGAATCAAACAATGACAAAAATCCTCTCTCATCTTTAATTATTTCAAGCATAAAAATCACAATTTGTTTATTATAATATTATGATTAAATTTCTTTATATAAAAAATTAATGATTAATTAGGCTTAAAAATTAATATTAAGTTATAAAATTGTTTTAATTTTGAAAAAAAATTCCAAATTAATAAAAATTAATAAAAATGAGAAAGAATTACAAGTTAATAAAAAATTACAATAAAAAGCAATAATTATAAATTAAAAATAAATCGATTAAAGAATCAAAAATAAGAAAAATAAAAAAAGTCCGAATAATAAAAAATAAAAAAACTCTAATTTAGAAAAATAAAAAAGCTCAATTGGAAAAATAAAAAAAGAAATTAAAGAATAAAAATTATTCCTTAACCATTTGAGCCAATTTCTTACCTACTTCATAACATTGATCAAGAACGTCATCTGTAGGAACATATAATGTCTCGACTGCATCTTCTTCTAAAACGTCGAATCCTGCAGCATTCAGGTTTTCAGTTAGCTTTCTAATAGCTCCTCCAGCCCATCCCTTGGATGAGAACAATACTGCTTTCTTGCGTACGCCTGTATTGCCGAATCTCAGGCAGTCCAGATAGTACATGAGCTTTCCAACTCTTGGGAACGGACCGTTCATCATGGTTGGAACACCTAAGCATATTGCCTTGCTGTCAAGAATCTCAGCTACGATGTCTGATTCAATATCCTTCTTCAAGTAGAACATCTTGGCTTCAACGCCTTCGGACATGATTCCCTCCATCACAGCATGAGCCATTTTCTGAGTGGAATGGTGCATTGTGTCATAGATTACTGTGATTTTCTCATCAGCATCGCCGGTTGCCCATTTCGCATACATGTCAATAGCTGTTTGAGGATTGGTCCAGATTTGACCGTGACATGGAGCAATCATTGTAACCTTGTCCAGATATCCTGCTTCTGTCATTTCAGTTACTTTCTTAACTACAAGACGGGAACTTAAGGACACGAGGTTTGCATAGAATCTTTTAGTGTGCAATGCAAGGTATCCTGGATCAACATCAGTGTCGAATCTCTTGCTTTCACAGATATGCTGGCCGAATGCATCGTTGGAGAAAAGGATTCCTCCTTCATTGTATAAAGTGAAGTTGCTGTCAGGCCAGTGAAGCATGTTTGCACTGATGAAAGTGAATGATTTTCCACCTAAATCCAAAGTGTCACCGGTTTTGATTACATTAAATTCCGGACAGTCAAGACCAGGGAATTGGAGCGGAATGTTTTCAGCTGCCTTTTTGGAGCAGTAGACTTCAACATCAGGGAAATCCGCAAGGAATTCAGGAACGGAACCTAAATGGTCGTTTTCGATGTGGTTCTGCACTAAGACATCAATTTTGACATCCTTGCCTTCCTTTGCAAATGCATCTTCAATTCTTGCCTTGAGTTCTCCATAGAATCCTGCATCAACATTGTCTATCAATGCGATTTTCTCGTCACCAAATACAAGATAAGCATTATAAGTCATGCCAGGAACAGTAAATCCGTGGAAGTCGCGAGCATCCCAGTCGAGTGCTCCGACCCAGTATACGCCATCAGCTATTTTTACAGAATCAGCTTTCATTTTTACACCTTCAATAATTTCATAGTTTTAATTTATATTATAAATTAACTTAATAGTATATATTCTTTTTTAAATAATTAAATATTTTGAAAATTGCAATCATTTGTTTATAATGCTTTTCAAAGCCTCTTTGTACTCATCAAGACTTATTTCGCCATTATCCAATTGTTTTTTCAAAACAGAAATGTCTTCCTTGCCGCTGAGCATTGTGTCTATGTGGATAAGCTCCTTCATAAGACAAGGGAAATTGCCTTCATAATGGTTTTTCAAATAGTGGAGATAATCCAGACGGTCATCTGCTTCCTGGACTTTCAATAATTTGTAGATATAAGCGCTGTTTTCAATTGTTTCATTCAACATGCCTTTTGTGTCCACGTTCAACCATTCTTCCTTGAACTCTTTTAAAGCATCACTGCCTTCAAATATGCTTTCATCATTCATTTTAACACCCTAATAATCAATGATAATTTAGAAATTAATAATTTAAGATTTATCATATGAGAATAAAAATAATTTAAGAGGGGGTAATTGAGAATAAAAATGGAAAATTCATTTTTCCTTGTTTAGAATATACTCAATAACTTTGTCTTTTTTCCTTATTGACTCATCAGCTGCCTTTTGAGCTTTTTCCTTCATGATTTCAAAGTCTTCAGGTGTTGTATCTCCAACAAGCTTTTTAATCTTTGTATAAGCAGCTTCCCTGAATAAAGGAACCAGTTTTTCAACTGAGCCGTCTTCCTTGATCAAGCGAGGAGAACCTTCATCATCCACTTTTCCAATTTCGGTGATATAGACTCCGACATCAGATACTGCTTTCTTAACATCCTCTGCAATTTCAGGAGGCACTACCAACATCAATGAGTCTGTAGAAACTCCAAGAGGGTCGATGTCCAGGTCTTCCAGCATGTTCAATACATTTGGAGCAACAGTAGAGCGAATCTTGTCATGATAGAACTCCAATCCAACTCCTGTTGTGGAGGAAATCTCATGAGCATCTCCCCTTAATCCGCCATTTGTCACATCAGTCATGGCATGGATGTCCTTTACCAGGTCATTGTCGAACAATGCCTTGGATGCCTTTACGAAGCTGATATTCATTGTATCCCATACAACATCAAAATAGCCGTTGTAAAGGGCGGTTGTTGTGATTGTTCCTCCGCCTGCACCCTCAGTCATTAAAATTATATCACCGGGGGTTGCGCCTTTTCTAGCGGTTGGAGGATACTGGGACACGCCGACGCTTCCAACTGCACTTACCAGACGGTCACCTAGAACCATGTCTCCGCCTACACGCAGAGTGCTTCCAGCTACAAGAGGCACATCAATCAGTTCGGATACCGCACATACACCTGCTGTAAAGTCAAACAACTTGCCGACATCACCGTCATCCGCCAGGTGCAGGTCGCTTAAAATAGCTACAGGATCTGCTCCCATCACACAAACATCCCTCAGAGTGGCTCTTGTAACATGAAAACCGCCTAAAAAGGGATATTCGCTTAATCTTGAGTGAATTCCATCAACTGCAGTAGTGACATAAACATCATCACCTTTTGCTGGAACCTTCACCACTCCTCCATCGTCCTGGGCATTAGGGTCTACAACTGATTGGACATTTGTGCTTTTGACTATTTCAGCTATTTTCCTATGTACGAAAAAGTCTCCGGCGCCACGGGAGCCAACACCCATCTTGCCCATGCCTATGCCTGCCTTCGGAGCTGTGATGAGCTCCTTTAAAAAATCATCATCAGTGTTGTTAAGCTCTAAAGTTGTTTTAACTTCATCAATCACACTTTCAGCCATCAGCAGGGAGTGTTCATCAGAAACGTCCTTGAATTCCTTAATCCTGCAGGCAAGAATCTTTTTAAGCTCATTTTCGTCTTCACCATCAGTTAGTCTTCCTCTTGTAAATCCTTCAATATCCATTTTTACACCAAGATATTTTATATTAATAGTCAATAGTTAAAATTAATTATAAATTGATTTATCTGATTAAAAATTATTAATTTAAAAAATAAAAAAATTTTAATAAATATTTTCTAATTTATTTATACTTTAATCAAGATATTATATAAGTTTATTTAATATGGGCGGATAGGGACTGTCACAAATTTGGGTGATTTTTCAACAAATCAGTTTTCTATCCCAAAATCTTAATTTAAGACCAAATCGTGTCAATACTCCCTCAAAAGT
>OMVY01000004.1:4877-276427 GCA_900314635.1 uncultured Methanobrevibacter sp. | reverse complement strand
AGAACTTTTAATGGAGTATTGGCACGTTTTGGTCTTAAATTAAGATTTTGGGATAGGAAAATGGTTTGTTAAAAAATCACTCAAATTTGTGACAGTCCCCCCCTAATTTTTTTATAAATATTTATATCCTAAAAATTTCAAATATTTAATCATAGATTTATACTTAAAATATCTTAATTAACAAGTAATATTAAATAATTAAGAAAATAAAGTATAAAAAACTTTTTTTTACAAAATCTAAAAAAAGGGGTGAAAAAATATCATTTAAAGAAATTGACAGCCAATTAGAGCAATTTTATTCATCTTCAGAAGACGATTTAATTGATGATTTTTACAATATGGTTCTTTCCCATTCGATTAATTACAGTAGATTATCCGGTTATTTTAGATCAGATAGTTTAGCAGCCGCAGCACAAGGCATGGAAAAATTCATTGAAAATAAAGGCCATATGAGATTATTATGTGGAGCAGAATTAACTACTGAAGATTTGACAGCTATTAAAAATGCTGAAGACTTAAAGAATATAGTGAATAAAAATTTTTTAGGAGATTATGAGAATCTAGAAGACCAATTGATAAAAGATCATGTTTTATTATTGGGGTGGATGATTGCTAATGACTTTTTAGAAATTAAAATAGGCATTAATACAAATGGTAAAGACTATTACCCCGATGGAATGTTACATTCTAAAAGAGGGATTCTTTATGATATTGAAGATAATTGTATTTTATTCACTGGATCTGTTAATGAAACATTGGCAGGGTGGAGTAAAAATATAGAAGATTTAAGAGTGGATAAAAGTTGGCAAGGAAATTTTCCTATTAAGATGGTTAATGACTTTGAAAATTTATGGGAAGGCAAAAATAAAGAATTACTCGTTTTTGATATTCCAGATGAATCCATGGAAGTATTAATAAGAGATGCCCCAAAAAATGATGATGAATTAAAGCGCTTAGTGAAAAGAATTAAAGAAATCAAAGAGGAAGACAGTCGTGAATTATTTTCTCATCAACAAGAAGCTATAAAAAAATGGTTTGATAATGGAAAACAAGGCATTTTAGAAATGGCTACTGGTACTGGTAAAACCTTTACTGCCTTAAAGGCATTAGAAGAAGTTATTAAAAAAGAAAATGTTTTAACTGTAATCTCATGTCCTTTTACCCATTTAGTTTTTCAATGGGAAGAAGAGATTAAATCATTAAAACTGGGCAACATCCATAATTTTCATGGCACTAATCCTAATTGGAGAAAAGAATTCCATAAGTTAAAATTTCTTATTAATAGGAATATTAATCTTAGAGAACCTGATATTATTTTAACAACTCATGATACCTTTAGTTTAGATGATTTTCAAAATCTAATTAATAAATGCAATACAAAAAAATTATTAATAGTTGATGAAGTTCATCATGTAGGTGCAGAAGGTTATAGTAGTGGTCTCTTAGAATGTTACAATTATAAATTAGGACTAAGTGCAACACCTTCAAGATATATGGATTATGAGGGGACTCAAAGATTACTGAATTATTTTGGAGGAATAATCTACCAATTTAGAATTTCAGAAGCTTTGCTTAAAATTAATCCTAAAACGGGAAAATCTTTTTTAACCCCTTATGATTATTATCCTGTGCGTGTTTATGAAAAAGAAGATAAATATGAAAAATTAAAAGAAATTTTAAGAAATTTAAATCATAAACATCACTTAATAATTTTTTGTTCATCAAGGCAAGTTAGCAGGGTATTAGAAATACTTGGAGAAGAAGGATTTCATAATAAACATAGATTTACATACCATGAAAGCACTAGTCCAATTGAAGAATTTGAAGGTCTATCACAACGGCAAATAATATTAAAAGATTTTGATGAAGGAGTCTGCCAAGTATTAGTTGCTATAAAATGTTTAAATGAGGGAGTGGATGTTCCTTCAGCTGATCAAGTCATAATTATGTCCAGCTCATCCAATCCTGCAGAATATATACAAAGAAGAGGGAGAGTGTTAAGAAGATTTAAAGGGAAAGAAAAAGCATTTATATATGATTTATGCTTAATTCCAAGAAATTTTGCTAATAATGATAGTGCAAAAAAAGAAATTAGAAGATTAATTGAGTTTACTAATACAGCCACTAGCAATAGTAGGAAACATTGTATCGATTTATTTAAAGAATGGGGAATTTTATGAATGGTTTAGAACGTATTAATAAGGATATAATTAAAAAAATAGATAATTTAAATCAAGACGAAAATATTAAAGAGTTTTTAAAAGAAGCACTAATTGAAGAGTATACAAATAGGAATGATCCTATCACTGTTTCTTCTACTGATAAGAAAAATCCAAATTATGAAGGCATTATAGAAAAATACTGTGAATAGGGATATTATGATAATTAAATCAATGAACATACAGAATTACAGGCCTTATAAAGACCCTAAACCTATTAAATTTGCTAATGGTGATAAAAACATCACAATAGTTGAAGGTCGAAATGATGCAGGAAAAACTAGTTTCATTAATGCTATAACTTGGTGTTTATATGATAGAGAACCCTTTAGAGATGAAGGTCTTGAGGACAGATGCAATAAGTTAGCTATTAAAGAAGCTAATATCAATGATAAAATTGTTGTTAAAGTTGAAATATTGATGGAAGATAATGCAGGAAATGATGTTCAAATTATCCGAGAACAGAGTTTTACCAAAACAGGAAATTTAACTGCAAATAAAGATTCTGAATCAACTTTCTCAATATATGTTGAAAAAGATGGAAATAGCACTAGAGAAATAAATCCTGAAAAATATATAGAAACAAATTTACCCAATTCATTACAAGAATACTTCATATTCACTGGTGAAAAATTAACACAATTTTTAAATAAAGAGGAAGATTTTGTAAAAAAAGGAGTTCATACACTATATCAATTAGATTTGTTAGATAATGTTCATGATCAAGCTAAAAGATGGGAACAATATTATAGAGGGCAATTCCGCACTATAAATCCTCAGTTAGCAATGTTAAAAGAAGAATTATCTAATTTTGAAGAAAGTCAAATTAATGATCAAAATACATTGGAAGAGAATAAAAAATCTATCGAATCTTTTCAATTGGCTATTAATAATTTATATGCACAACTAAACTCTTATGGAGGTAATGTGGATGAAATAAGAGCAGATATTAAAAAAACTGAAGATGATATGACATCCTTAAAATATGATTTAAAAGATGAACAAGACAAATATGCTTCATTAATATTTAAAAATTTCTCAAAAATATTCTCTTATGAACTTTTGAAAAAATTAGAATACTGGGAGGATTTCGAATCTCATTCAGATGATGAGGAATTTATTCCATTTGCAGTCAAAGATTTGAAAAAATTGTTAAAACGTAATGAGTGCGTTTGTGGAAATGAAATAAAAGAAGGTAGTGAATCTTATAACAATATACAATATTTAATAAATTATTTGGAAAATAACTCTAATGGCAAAAAAATAAGTATTGAAGATGAAATTTCAAACTTATTACTTCTTTCAAGAAACATTATCAGCAGATATCCAAAAGATTTTGGTTCAGAACTTGATAATTCAGCACAAAAAATGGCTGAAATCGAAGCAGATCTTAATCAAAAAGAAGTACTCCTTAATCGTCTTAACCTCAGGTTAAAACACTTAGATATTGAGGAAATCGATGAAATTAATGCAAAAATCGAAAATTATGACGATATGATTACAAGTTTAAAAGAAGAAAATGGCGTATTGAAAGATAACTTAGATGCATATCCTAAACTGATTAATGAATACCAAGAAGAAATTGAAAAAGCTGAAGGCGAAGAAAGTAAAAAAAATGAATTTAACAAAAAAATGGAATTTTGCAAAGATATAAAAAATATTTCCAAGACATTATATAATGAACTTTCAGTTAAAATTTATCAAGATCTTGGAGAAAAAGTTACAGAATCATATAAAACTATTCATTGGAAATCAGATTATCAGCGTGTTATTGTTGACCAAGATTTTAATGTCACTATTGAAAAAACAGATGGGGATATCGTTTCAGCTAGCGACCCTTCAACAGGTAGTAGAAATGTTTTAGCTTTGACATTTATCGCAGCTCTTAATTCTTTGTCTGGATTTATACTGCCATTGGTACTTGACACCCCTATCGCATCATTAGATAATCAAATGAGAAGCGATGTTGCTAAGTATTTGCCTATATACATGGAAGGCAAACAAATGATTTTATTAGTAATGAATTCCGAATATACTGGTGACTTTAAGTTAAATATTAAGCCTTATGTCGGAGAACAATATCGTTTGGATTATACAGGTGACGAAGGTAATGGAAAAACTATTATTGATGTGTTAGAAGATTAATGGAGTGATTTGCTTGTCATTTGAAGATTTAGAAGATATATATGAAGAGACCCATATCGAAAGTATTAATATCCCTAAAGTGTACTATAGCAAAAAGGATGATTTTAAAGAATGTTCGTATCAAAATTTAGATAAAATTTTATCATTAGGCAATATTGAATTTTTTACTGTCACAGTATTAATAGGTAAAATGATAGTTAAAGACCGAAAAGAATATCCGGATTCTGGAGAACAGTATATTAAATATAGTGTTAATAAAACAAAGGATGAAATGACTATTTTAAAAGCTGTAGCTGTTGATGAATCTGAGAATATTTACATATTAAAAGATTATGAAGCTATGCGAAAAATATGGCACGAATATTCTATCACTGGTTTTGAAAAGTTATATGAGTGGTATTCTGATAAGGATATGGATTTTCAAACAAAAATTTCTGAAGTGCTCTTAGACATATTTGATGATAATACTAAAATGGATAATGATTAATTTTAAAAATTATTCTTTATCCACTCTTTTTCTTTTTATAATTAATAGTTTAAATTATTAATAGAATTTTTTATTAAGTTATTTTTTGATGAAAACCAGAGACTCCCCCTATTTTTAATAATTTTTTAGTAAATTATATATTATTTACAATACATAAAAATTAACATATATTACTTTTAATAATTAATCATAAGCCAATAAGGGGGATATTTTAATTTTTTAAATTATCTTTTTTTTTGATTATGAAAGTAACTTCAACTAAATTCTTTTAAATTGGAGGTGTTTTATGTCACATATCAATAAGGAGATTTTAGATTTCATTAATGGCATTGATTGTGATGAAGAGCTAAAAAAGTTTCTCATAGAAATATTATTCTTAGAATACAAAAGAGACAAAACAGATTTTAAACATTATTTCAAAGAATATGATAAAATTGTAGATAAATATATTTAGGGGATTTATATGATTTTAAACAAGGTTTCAATTAAAAATTACAGGCAATACCGAGATGTCGAGTTTGAATTCTCTAAAGACCCTGAAAAAAACTTTACAATTATCAAGGGAAATAATGGTACTGGAAAGACTACTTTATTAAATGCTTTAAGTTGGTGTTTGTATGGAAAAGAAATCCACGATTATGGCGATGACAGCTCCATGTCACTATGCAACAATAAAGCAGCGAATCTTGCAGAAGTAGGGCAAACCATTACCGTATCAGTCTCTATGGAATTCGAAGATGAAAATGACATAATAGAATTCTCCAGATCTATCAACTATACTAAAACTTTTGATAAACTGGAAACAGACTTTTTCGGCAGCAATTTTATTACAACAGTTACAAAAGATGGCAAAACAGATATTTATGAGCACAATACATTATTGCGAGATAGAAAAATCCCTAAGAAAATAGAAAATTACTTCTTCTTTGACGGAGCTCTTTTGAGTGAATACTTCCAGGACAATACAACTAAAAATATTAAAGATGCTGTTTTTGAGTTGTCTCAACTAAATTTAGTCAAAAATCTCAGCAAAAATCTTCCAAATGTTACAAAGAAGTATATTTTCAAGCAAAAACAAATTAATCCAAAGCTAGGACAAGCAAATGACAAGATTGAAAGATATGAAAAAAGCATTAAAAATAATGAAGCTAAAAAAATCCAGCTTAATCAGGACATAATTAATGCTGAAAGGGAAATGAAATCCTTAAGAAATGAAATGAGCAGATACAATTCTGAAAAAGTCAAGGCTGATGTTAAAAGAGATCAGGAATTAGAAAAAGAGATTGAGGATATCAACAAAAAACTAGAGAAAGTGGAAAGCAAAAGGAAATCTTTAATTCTTGAAAATTATCCATATATCAAATCATATTATTCATTTATCAACTTTTTATCTTATGGAGACTCTGCACGGAAAAAGAAATTTATTCCAGCTGATTTTAAATTAAGTTTCCTTAAAGACCTTCTTGAAGAGGGAACCTGTATTTGCGGAGCAGATTTGAAAAAAGATGAAGCCCATAGAAAAGCCATTGAAGAATTGATTGCGAATACAAGTCCTCTGACAGATAAATCAGAAGAAATAACATCTATTTTAACCAAGGTTGAAGAAGGTGTTTTAAAGGACATTCGAGGATTTAAAAAAGAATATTACGAATTAAACAACCAATTAGTTGATTTAAACAAGGAATTTGATAAAAAATCCCTTGAAAGAAATGAAATAAGCGCTAATTTACTTACTAATCCTATAAATGAAATCAACAGATTGGAATCAGAGTATAAAAAAGCAGAACAAAAATTATCCACAGCTCAACGAAGTATCGGTCGAATTGATGAAGAAATAAAATCAGATGAGAAAAATCTGGGTACTTGGAGACAACAAAAAACCAAGGAAGATGGTTTGGAGATTCAATCCAAGGAATATGAAAACAAAATCCAATTCTGTAAGGAAGCAGAAAAAATAGCTAAATTCACATTTGATAGCTTGTCTAAACAAATGAGAGACAAAATTCAGGATTTAACTAAAGAAAAATTCCTTAAGATTATTTGGAAAGAAGATGAATTTGTTGATATTAGGATAAATGATTTCTACCAGGTATTTGTTAAAAATAAACTAGGACAGGAAGAAAGACCTGGTGACTTATCCGATGGTGAAAAATTATCTTTAGGACTTTGTTTTATGTCAGCATTACATAACATTTCAGGATTCGATTTGCCAATTATAATGGACACTCCTCTTGGAAACCTTGATGTTGACATGAGACATAATATAGCTAAATTCTTACCTGGTTTTGTAGAAAATAAACAAACAATTCTTTTAGTGACTGGAACTGAATATACTGAAGATTTTAAAAATACCATTCAACCTAGTGTTGGAAAAGAGTATGTTATTGACTGGAATAACTCAAAAGACGGAAAAGAATCCAAGGTGGTGGCTGTAAATGGCTGAAGGTAGAAGAATAATGTGGGACGACGAAGACAAGGTTTTATATGATTATTTAAGACAATCTTCAGGTCCTTTTAAAGGCATGAGCCTTATCGATTTATTTGCAATAGCTTTAACATACGGTAAAGAAGAAGGAGTTAGGACAAAATTAGGAAAAGGAAATATTGGTAGGATAAGGGAATCCACCATTGCTAATTCCAATGTCAAGTATCTTATGATGGCTATCGCAGTTGAAGAAGAACAATCCATAGATGTTTTATTAGATGAAGATGAATATTTCACTATTGCCGAAGAATATGCGAAAACAGGTGTGAAATTCCTTCATTCCGAATTTAAAGACTATGGCAAAACCATGTTGGACAATATGGCTTTAGATTTAATTGAATTCATTGAAGAAAATATTGAAGAGTCTTAAATTAAGGCAATATTCAATTTTTTCTTTCTTTTTCAGTATCCAGTTTATAAATTTAAAGAATTTATTTATTCAACACCTTTTCTTGAATTATATGCATGATTCTTTTTTAAATTTTTCAAATTATAAAAAAATAAAATCATAATAAGTTAATATCTTTTTGGGGTGGTTATATGTATAAAATCATTGAAAGAAATTGGGAAAATTCGACTTATGATAATAAATTTTTCAAATATTTAAAATATTTTAATAATCAAACTACCGAAGTTTATTTGAAATATCCAGAATTAGATCATAATCCCCAACTATTCACAACCATTTATTTTGAATCTGAAGACAAATCTCATTGGCCTCCTAAAGAAGATTCAATATGGGTTGATAAACGTTTTTTATCAAAAGACATCTACAGATATTATTTTGGATTATGTAAGGACGATGATTTTTATAAATCCGATAAAACCAAGGTAATTGCTTTGAAAGAGAGACTTTTTTTAGAGATCAATTTTGAAACAATTGAAAAATCACAACTGGTTTTTGTTAAGGATGATGAAACACTTCAAATAAATACCTGCATGCGCATTGATTTGAGCAGTTTATCAAGTCAAGCAATACCTATTTTTAAAAACAACTTCAATGTTTTTGCAGAAGATGCTGATTCAAATCATTACTTAATTATTTTAGGTGGTTTCGAGGGTAATGAACTAATAGATAATCTTAAGAAAGTTTTATCTAACATAGAATTCGACAATGATGGAGAATCCCCTTTCATTAAAGTAAAAAGTTTTAGTATTACAAGTGCATCAAAAAATACCAATAATACAGATGATAATGCAAAGATCATCAATACTTCAAGTATTACAGAAAAAAAGAATAATGAGAACAATGTAATGGAGAAGAATCCGGATAAAAAAGAAAAGGAAGCAGAAAATTCAGAGCTTGAAAATGAACCTGATTTCAAAAGTAAATTAAAATTAAATGACACTTTGATTAAAGTCTTGACTTCATTGAAAGAAGGAAAATCATTGGAAGAAACCTCTGAATTATTGGACATCAATATTTATAGAATCAACAGCTGGTTGAAGCTTGGAAAACAAAATATTTCTCCTTATGATGTATTTTATAATCAGTATAATGAAATAATGTCTGTAAATGGAGAAAAAGACTCTGATGAGAATACTGATAGTTCTAGCACAAATACTGCAATTTCTGAAAATGGTGATTCTCCAAAGGAAAGCCCAGAATCCAAACCAAATGAAGAAAAAACTTTATCTGAAAGCCAAGAATCCAATTCAAAAGGAGTCAAAACCAAAAAGGAACTGATTGAAGAATCATGCAGGCTTCTCGAAGAGGGAAAAAGCAAAGAAGAAATCTGTGAGATTTTAGAAATTCCAGAATCACAAATGACCAATTGGTATTATCTAGGCAAGATGAATATCACCCCATATGACCTTTTTTACAAGACAAAAGAAAATATTGAAACTGAAAATAATGTCGAAACCAAAACAAAAGAAAATATTGAATCTGAAAGTAATGTTAAAGAAGAGAAAAAGGACAATACTGAAAATCAGAATATCGAAAGCAAAAACAAACAAATCCCTATGAATAAAATTAATAATCTGCGCTCTTCTGAATTGGACATTATCCTTGAAAGCAATAATCTGGATTATGCATTAATGAAAAATAGGGATGAGAAACTGGACATCATCTTTAATGAACTGTCTGATGATGAAATGGAAAAATCATTAAATCTGTTGGAGGATATTTATTCTAAAAGAAGAGCAATTCTAAAAAAACTAACCCTCTTGTCTAAAAATGAGATGTTAAGACTGCTCTCTAAAAAGGATTATAAAAAGTTCTCAAAGAAAAACAGATCAATAATAATAAATCATATCGTCACCAGCTTGAACTACAAAGAATTGGATGAATTCTTGGATAATTTAAATAAAAACATATACATTGATATTGACACTTTAAATCAAAAAGGAAAGGATAATATAAATAATAAAAATAATGATTCATATATTGAAAGCAAAGAGAATGAATCATCATTTAATGATTCAAATATTCAATCTGATTCAAGCAATGAGGATTCTAAAAAATCTGATGAATCAAGATGTGCAACCTGCGGCAAAACACTTCCAAATGATTATAAAAAAGATAAGTGCAAGACATGCCAGAGAAAGGAATATCTCAGCAAGATTATCAAAGACATGCTGTCACATATAGATCCTGAAGTGGAATTCACCATGGAGGATTTCAAGAAAATCGGCTATACTGACTTGCGCATTAAGGATTATGTCTGGACTTTGCAGGAATTTGATTTGATTGATAAAACCAGTGAAGATAAATACTGCCTAAAAAGCGAAGACATTCTTAAACAACATATCCTTCCAGATTCCGATTCAAAGAGTGAAGATGATAATCCGGAAGATGAGAAGGATAATGTTGAAAAATTAAGCAAGACCTGCAGTGTCTGCGGAAAAACTTTTTCTATAAGTCATTTCCACAAATCAAAAAAATCACAAGATGGATATGAAGACTACTGCAAATCTTGTAAAAAGCAAGTTAAAGCAGCTGATTATGCTGAATACTTATTAAGATATGTAAAACCAGAACAGGAGTTTGGCATTGATGAAATGCAAAAAAACTATCCTGCTCGAGAAATATTGTATGGTCAGATATGGTCTCTGCAAGAGTTTGGCTTGATTAATCAAAAGGGAGACAATTATGCTCTCGTTGATGAAGAAACTTTAAGAAAATTCATGGACAGTTATCTGCAGGAAAATCCTGATGAAAAACCTAAGATGGAAACAGATTCTAAAAATCTGAAACAAGATACTGCAAATGAAGATATTTCAAGTTCTGAAGATAATGACAATAGAAATGAAAAACCTAAGAAAACAACAAATACTAAAGAAATTGGTCAAGAAAAAGACCATAATTCAATACATTTAATCAGCAAAGAGGAATTTGATAAGCTGGATAAAAAGAATAAAGACAAATTCAGAAAAATGCAGATACTTATCAATGCATTAAAAGAAGGAAAAGATAGAAAAGAAGCAATGAAGCTTGCAGGCGTAAATATCTCTTCTGTCATGGCTTGGAATACCCTCGGTTCTCGTGGAAATGAGCTTTATGTTAATTTCTATAATGAATACAACCAGTTGGTTGTCGATGAAGATTCAAATATTGATAAATCAGATAAAATAAAAACTGAAGATGAATACAAGCCAAAAGAGTTACATTACAACAAGCTTGTCAATCAAAAAATGAATATAGTGCTTAAATTATTAAGCGAAGGCAAATCTAAAAAAATTGCATATGATGCTGCGAATGTCACACCATCAATTGTCAGCGCATGGATTAGATCTGGTGAAAGCGGAAATGAACGTTATGTTAAATTCTATGAAGAATATAACAAGATAACTGGTAAAAAGCCAGAAAAAACTCCCAATACAAATTCTAGTAAATATTACCCTCATAAATACACTCCAGAACGGCATAAAATCATAATTGATGCCATTAAAGAGGGAAAAACACGAAAAGATGCTGCAAATCTAGCCAAAATTGATTTAAACAATTTGCAAATGTGGTATCAAAAAGGAAAGAATGGTGAACAACCATTTGCACAGTATTATGCGGATTACACCAATGCAAGAGAATATGCTGAAAAACAGAAAAACTCAAAAGAAAAAAGTGAAGACAAGGCATTTGAATCTGAAGAAATTCAAAACAAACTTGGAACATTCATTGAAGAAATTAAAAATGGAAAAACAAGAAGTGAATCTGCAGAAACTGCAGAACTTTCATTAAAAGACATCAGCACCTGGATAACAAAAGGAAATCAAGGAAAAGAACCATATGTAAACTTTGCTGAAGAATATAAATCCGCTCGTGATTATTCCATTTCAAATATCTTAAAAACAAAAGAAGATATTAAATCAGAAGTAGTTGATTTAATTAAAAAAGGTAATACCCTTGAAGAAGCATCCAAACGGGCTAATGAAGGAAAATCAGAAAAAGATATTCTGTTTTGGTATAATGAAGGTAGATTTGGAAATTCCAGTCATCAGGAATTTTATTACCAATGCCAGGAGGCATCAGAAAATAATGAGGAAACCAGTTTTAGTGATAAAGTGGGGGAAAATATTTCCAAATCATTTAGCGATGAACAAGAAATTGCCAAATCACCAGATGCTGAATCTGAAATAACCGAGTCATCTGATGAAGAAGAATACGGATTCAATTACTCTAAAGAGACTCATAAACTTGTCATAGAAGCATTGAAAGAAGGCAAAAGTCAGGATGAAGCTGCTGATGCTGCAGGCATAAGTGCTGAAGATTTAAACAATTGGTTTGTAAACGCCCACAGCAATCCTTATTACTCATTCTATATGGATTACATTGCCCTTAAAACCAATGCTTTCGGCGAAAATGAAGATAAGGAATTAGCTAAAAACAAGGACAAGATTGTAGTTTTCTTCAATGCAATCAGACTTGGCAAAAACAGAAAGCAGGCTGCAAAGATTGCTAATTTGAATCTGAAGCTTATCAATAAATGGATCAGCAAGGGAAATCAAGGAAAAGAACCTTATGTATCAATAGCTAATGAATACAAGGAGGCAAGACAGTCTGCCACCAGTCAGGAATCCGATTTCAATAAGAAACTTAAAGATGAAGCTGTGGAACTGATTAAAAATGGAAAGACATTAGAAGAAGCGGCTAAACTAGTCAATGACGGCAAAAATGAAAATGATATCTTGAATTGGTACTCTGCAGGTAAATTTGGAGATAAAAATCATAAGGAATTCTATCTGCAATGTGTAGAGTCATCCTCTGATGCAGAAGAAGATAAAAAAATCATACCAGAATTTTCTGATGATGAAACTCCTCAAAAAGAAGAATCTTCAAAAACCAAAGAGACATACGACAGCTCACAAGATGAAAAAACATCTCAAAAAGAAGAAGAGATTGAAACTCAACCGGATGAAAAATCATCCTTGAAATCATTCGTTATCAATGAAAGTGAAGATGAAATCGAAATCCTGATTAAGGGAATTATAGAAAATAGAGATTTGATTTCAACCTTGAATGGGTTGAAGGGCTTCGATGAATGCATAACAAAAATAGTTACAAATTCAGTAGATAACGATAAAATGGACTTGTTGATTGAAATTAAAACCACAGAATTAAATGTAAATATTATTAAAAAGAACTTGGGAATTTTAAATTA
Organism: uncultured Methanobrevibacter sp.; assembly: GCA_900314635.1. Lineage (GTDB taxonomy): Archaea > Methanobacteriota > Methanobacteria > Methanobacteriales > Methanobacteriaceae > Methanobrevibacter. The sequence goes on along the minus strand of OMVY01000004.1, from coordinate 263,491 downwards.
AAAAGATTGAAAAGGTGAAAACATGGCATCAGAATTCAAAGATTTTTATCAAACACTTCGAGAAAACCTGGAAACTTATAATGGAGAATACGCATCATTCATTGACTGCGGACCTAATCTGTTTAAATTATTATGCGACGTACTGGAGGAGGAAGCCCTTGATAGGGAAACAAGACTAGAAGTAAGTGCAGCAATATCATATTATGTAGTACCTATGGATGTGATTCCTGAAACCATTTACGGCCCTTATGGATACATTGATGATATTTATATTTCAGTTTATGTCTTAAATAGAATAGCTGAAAAATATGGCTATGACCTGCTCCAAGAGGTTTGGAACTTCGATAATAATATAAAAGACGTTCTTGACGACTGTTATAACAAATCCTCAGAAATTTTAGAGGAAGACCAGATAGAAGCAATATTGATTTATGTTGGTTTAAGTGAATAACTTTTTAATCTGATATGTTATAATAGTGAATAGATATTATTAACTTCCATGAAACTACAGGGTGAGAAAAACAATATAATCTTTTATTGATATTTTTCTTTTTCACTTTCCAGGAATTCCTTGGACATCAATTTCTTTCCCTGTTCCATCTTGTCCTTGTTTTTATCAAATAATTTTCTAAATGAGTTGTTATGTATGAGGACAAGGGTGTTGTTTTCTATAACATCAAGCAAACCTTCCTGATCAAACAACAAATGCATTTTTAATTTGATTTCATCTTCTTCCGGAAGGAAATTAATGAACTTGTTCTTATAGAAAGTACCTATTTCATCGTTTATTTTCAATAGGGATTCAGGGTCTTCTAATGTTTTTGATGCATTATACATGATTTCTTCAATATCCTCAATTGATATTTCATGTTCTTTAACCATGAAAGAACAGTATTCGGGGGTACATGATACAGAATAAATGTCATAGTACAGTCTGAATAAATAAGATAATAAGTTATTTGCCTTATTTCCTGCAAAAGTATTAATGTATACTCTATTTCCAATTATTTCAACAGGTATGATTCCTTCAGCAAAGCCAGATTTTTGAGCTTCTTCGACAAATTTGTCAAGGTATTTTCTTGCTTTTTGACCAAATGCAATTAGGTCTTCTTCAGTAAAGTTACCCAGGAGAATATCATAGATTTTTCGAGTAATTAAATAACTGATTGGCGGGCCATCTGAAATCCAGAGAGGAATATTCCTTTTAGGTCTTGATGCTTGAACTCTTATAATCTTGTCTTCATGGTCTATATTTTTAATTCTCCAAGTTTTACCACCCAGTAAAAATAATTGTTTAGGTTTCAAGCCAATGGCAAATGAAGAATCTATGCTTCCAACTTCTTTTCGACCTTCTTTTAATTTATATTCTGTATTCGGACAAAAGACAGAGTAGAAACTCATGAAATTATCCTTTCCAAATTTCTCCTCAAATTCATAACCTAAAGTAACAGATTTATCAGGACCTAGTCTGATAAAATCTTGACGCACCATTTCATCAAGCAATATTTTAAACTCCTTTTTTGTTATACCTGAGAAAGAATAGCATCCATGTAAATTATCATATAACTCTTTTCTTGAAGTTTTGCCAAGTTCAAATGTTTGAGATAATATCTGGTGGAATAAAATATCCTTAGATTTGTCCGAAACTTTTATTTCTTCTATTGAATCTTCTTTAGTTAACATCAATACTGCCAAACTTTGTAAAATCTCAAAGTCTTGAGCAATGATAATAGCTCTTTGAATCTTAGATCTGCGTCCACTACGACCGATTCTTTGTAAAAATGAACTGATATTTGGAGGTGGGCCTTCCTGAATAACTGTATCAATGTTTCCAATATCTATACCAAGTTCTAAAGTAGTTGTAGATATCATTATTCCTGTTTTAGCTTCTTTAAATTTCTTTTCACTTTCTTCTCTTCGGTCTCTATCAATGGATGAATGATGGATGAATACATTTTTATAATGGGAATTATTTACTAGTTCATAATGTATATTTTCCGCTCCGGCTCTCGAATTAACGAAAATAAGAATTTTTTTATTTTTTATTTTATTTATCAATTTTGAAAAATCAGCCAAGTCTATATTTAGAATCTTAGATTTAAATTCCCTTTGATCATCGTCTTTTACTATTGTAGCTGGATTCTCCTTGTCCATCCATTCAGCAATAAGCTCAGGGTTTCCAACAGTAGCTGAGAGTCCCAGCTTCTGAATATCATGATTAGAATATCTTGATATCCTATTTACAATTGAATTCAGTTGGATGCCTCTATCAGAGTCTGCAAAGTAATGGATTTCGTCAATAATAATATATCGGACATTCTGAAATATCCTGTGTTTTGCTGAAGAGGACTTATTCATTATTATGACTTCCAATGACTCTGGAGTAATGGAAAGGAAATCTGTAGGATTCTTTAAATATTTATTTCTCTTTCCTAAATCAACATCGCCATGCCATTTTGCAGCTGTAATGCCAAAATGATTTCCCCAGCTTTCGATACGGTTGTGCATGTCATTGATAAGTGCTTTCAAGGGAGATATGTAAAGCACGCTTGTAGGTTCTAATTTATTATTAAGTATTTCATTAAATAAAGGAATCAAGACAGCTTCTGTTTTACCTGAAGCAGTTGGAGCTAGTACTAAAGTGTCCCTACCCTCAAAAATAATAGGTATTGCTTTTTCCTGTATTGGATTGAGCTGTTTCCAACCAAGTCTATTTGCAAGAAAGTGGGTAAGTCTAGGATTCAATTTTTCAGCTAGGTCTACTTCAGGCATAATGATTTCTCCTAAATATTATCTACCAGTCGTCATCAAGGTCATCAAGGAAGTCTTCCTCAAGTTCTTTCTCCTTGTTTTCAAATAATTTCAATATGTCTTCGCTTTCCTTGAATGATGATTGATTTTGCTGAACGGTATCCAGGACGCTTATAAATGATCTGACGAATACTCGAGGAGTAACTTTTCCTCCAATCAAGCTGGCATTGTTAATATGCATGTCCACAAGATCTGAAATGATTGGATTTATCCTATCGGAAGCATTCCAATTATATGCCTCAGAGTGCATTATCATTATTTTTCCAGCGATTTCAATCAGATTTTTCCTGTCAAATCCTTTTAATTCAAAAATAGGCTTTCTCACATCAACATAATCAGTGTTTAAAACATCCCTGAGCCTGTCATCCAATGCTTCATAAACAGGAATTCCCTTTTTAGGATCTTCATATAATTCAGGAGTTCCTGCAAATACAAACAAAGTATTTTTGAATTTGCCTAGATTGCAATTGTCATAAATTATTCTAAGGTTGTCATAAGCAGTGTCTCTGAGTTTCGCGGTGTGTAGGTTCATTATATATTCGCCTTCGTCTATCAAAACCACAAGGCCGGAATAGCCTACAGATTTGACGAAAACAGACAGAGCCTCAAGGAAATCGAATGCATTGTGCTTGTCCACATCTCCTTTGACACCGAATTTCTTCTTTTCAGTAAATGGAATGTTGGAGTCTCCTCTAAGCCATGCAAGACAATAATTGGCAGTCTTGTAATCTTCTTCATTCATCAACTTGTTGTAGCTTTCAATAGCTGTTGCGAAGGAATTGGAATATTCTCTAACTTCTTTCAAATCCCTGTTTATTGAATCCTTTATGATTTGATTCTGTTCCATAGGGTCGCTAGTTTCCTCAAATGCCTCCATTTTAAGCCTAGTAATCCATCTTTTAATGATGTGCTCCAATGAAGTTCCTGTCTTGCATTTGAGTGTTTTTGCTATGTTTTTGTATACAACATCCATCTTGTTGAAGGGCACCTCTTCTCCAAGTGTGATGAAAGATACTGCAAAATTCTTTTCATAAGCCATTTCCTGGATGACTTTCAAGAAAAATGATTTTCCAGCGCCGTATTCACCATTGATGAATTTTGTTATGGCCTTGTCCTCACTAACCTTCTCAAGCAGGCGTTCAAACTCGGCTATTTCATCATCACGCCCCATGCATATGTCCTTGACTCCTTCAGCGGGGACGTTTCCGTTTTTAAGAGCCATTATTACATCTTCATAGTTCATTTTAAATATCTCCCTAAATAAAACCTTTTTTAAAAAATTATTCTATTTTAATGAATGTGAAATTCCTTTTGGTTCCTGATGCAGTGTATAAAGGCACGAATTTATCAGGATCTCTAGAAGGAACGTGCTTCAGTTCTATTTCATGCACATTTTTTGAATAGAAGTCCAGAAGCTCGTCATAAGTCTTATGTATCTTGTATCCTTTGAGCATTTCTTTTAAAAGACTGACAAATCTCTTTATTTCAATTAGATTCTTGCTTGTATAATTTTTAAGAATATTGTGCAATACTTTTATGCTGTGCAATATTATGCTTTTCAATGGAATATGAATCTTCTCCAGATGCAATGGATATTCACTTGTCAAAGTCATCTCGTTCAAGATTGTATCATAATCTTTCTTGGAAATCTCCTTGTATTCGCTTTTAAATGATCCTGCAACATTGTTTTTATCCTTGACAAAATCCAGTTTTTTTCCAACCTCCAATGTGGTAAGGTGCTTTTCAAAGTATGAAATCTCATCAAGCATTAATTTCTTCTCTGATTGGTAATAATCGTTATATAACAAGTCTTTTGTTATATCTATTCCTTCTATTCTTGAGCTTGCTATGAATTCAAGAGTATTGCCTGGTTTTGCAACGAAAAGAATCTTGTCGTTTTTTCTTATCTTATTGATATTGGTTGCCTTTGGAGATCTGGCAGCTATTAATTTTTCATCTTTTATTTGATTGAAAACACTTAATAGGGTCCTATGAATCCAATAATGAGTTTCTTCCTGCCTAACAAGCTTGAATGTTTTGCTTTGTTCTTCAGGAGCAGGATACTCAGATTTTATAGACATGTCTTCTGAGGAATCCGCATTTGAAATCTCATTTTCTTCCAGTTTTGAACCATCATCCTTTGATTGCAATTCAATATTTTGAGGAATTTCAATAAACTTAGACATTTCTGATTTGGATAAAAGTTCCAATAATTCTTCAGAACCTTGTTCTATGCCATATTCCTCTTTTAAAACTTTTTCAAGTACTGTGATGACCTTTTTATAATTAATAGGCTTCTTGTTTCTAAAGGATTGGAACACATTATTCATTGAATTGGCTGTTGAAATGATGAATTCATCCTTGAACATATTAACCTCTTCAAGGTATTCGGGCAGTTCATTAGTTAAATTGTCCTTTCCGCAACGCTTTATAATTCTTAAGAAGTCTTTTTTATCTATTTCACGATATTCTGATGTGAAAGAGCCGGATATCGCATTCTTGTTTTTAACAAAATCCAATTCCTTTCCTATATCCAAAGTCTGCAACGGTTCAATGAAATATTTCATGCCCTTCAGTTTAAGCTTCTTTCTTGAAATATAATAATCATACAACTCCTTGGAGTCTTGATATGTTTTATCTACTTTGGTATATGCGATAAACTCTAGGTTGTTGTTTCTTTTTGTGAAAATAAGAATCCTGTCATTTTCATGAATCTTATGAATACTGTGGGAACGTTTTGATTTAGAACCCAATTGCTTTTCATTATTCAATTGACCTATAATATCCAAATCAATTCTATGAATCCAAAATTTATACTCTGTATCTGATTTTTTTAATGTATTAGAATTAGTTTTCAGAGTATTATTTTTAGCAGTAATTAAAATTCCCCCTATATTAAATCCATATTATATTTTATCTTTAATATTATAAAATTTTTATCAAATCTTTTTGAACTTTGTATTATATATAAAAATTTATTAAATATTTAAAACAAAACAATTATTAACTATTTGAACTTTTTATGAGAGATTTACATGGCTGAAGACAAAGATAAACGGATATCTGAATTGGAAGAAGAAAACAGGCAATTAAAAGAAGTTTTCAACAGTTTTAATTCAGAGCTAGAATTAACTAATGAGGAAAATACGAAAATAAAAAAGTCTTTTAATGAGCTAAATGCCAAATATCAAGCTGTTTTATCTGAAAATTCCGAATTAGAAGATTCGATTAAAAAGTCTAATGATAAATTGTCTGAAACCTTAGAATCTAAAAAAGATTTAGAAAATAAATTAAATAAACTATCTGAAGAAAATAAAAGTTTAAACAATGGCATTAAAGACTTAAAAACCAAATCAGAAGAATTGACTAAAGAAAACCAATCCATAAGTAGAACTAATAAAAAACTTGAAACAAAATCAGACAAGCTAATAAAGGAAAAAGAAACACTTGCCAACACCAATAAAGACTTGGAAACTAAACTAAAACAATCATCTGAAGAAAATGAATCCTTAATAAAATCACGACAAGACCTGGCAGAAAAATTAGCTAATAGGAAATTATCTCTAATTAAGGCAAACAATGAACTAGAAAAAAATTTAGAGGAACTGAAAAAAGTAAAAGAAACCTTAACAAAAGAACAACAATATTCCGAAAAGAAATTAAACGAATTAAATAAAGAAAAATCATCATTAAATAATATAAATAAAGGTTTAAAAACCAGATTAGATGAATTAACTAAAGAAAACAAAACTTTAAAAAAATCCAATAATGATTTAAAAAATAAACTTAATTATTCCGAAAAATCATTTAATGATAAAACTAAAGAATTTGAGGAATTATTAATCCAAAACAATAATTTAGAAAAAGAATTGAAAAATATCTCATCTAAAAATGAAAAACTAGAGAAAAAACATAAAAAGAATACTGCTGAAAAAAGGAAACTTAAAAAAGAAATAAAAGATTTGAATTCTGAAATTGAAAAAAGTGATGATAGGATAAACAAGTATGTTAATCTTTATTCCGAACTTAAAGAAAACTATGACAATCAAATCATTGCTTTACAAAAAAAGAATAATGACTTGAAACTTCAATTAGAAGAAAAAAATTCCAGCTCAGATTCTAATAAACAGTCAAAAAATTCAAAATCTGACCACTGTAAAGTTTGCGGTAAAAAATTTAAAAAGACCGATAATTTCTGTACAGAATGTGGGGCTAAGCGTATAAGGTGATAAAATGAATTCCAAAAACAAACTTCAGGAAATAAAGTCAAGTGATGAGAAAGTTGTAAATAAAAAACTCCTAAAAGACTTGTATAAAAATGAGAAAAGGCTTCAATGCAAGATAGACAACAGAGACAAACGAATAAAAACTCTCAAGGAAGAAATGAAAACACTCAAAGTGGAAAACAAAAGCCTTAAACTTGAAAATGAAAACCTGGAATATACAATATCACACCTTAACAAGCTCCTTGATGAAAGCCATAATGAAATCGCCCTTCTTAAAATAGATGCCAGACTTGATAATGACAATGCTGCAAATAAAATAAAGGATTATGAATCCTTGAAAAGAGAGAGCGAATCAAAAATCATTGACTTGAATCTTGAAATCATCTCAAAAAACGAGGAAATAATTGAACTTAAAGAAGAAAACAAACTTGCAGAAGAAGAGATCAAGAACTTGAAAAAAGAACTGGAACTATCAAATGAACGCATTGAGGAATTATACACAGAACTATTGAATGACATAGGAGATGTTGACTTGAACTTCTCTCTTCTAACATGTCCACACTGCGGAGCTGTAGTCGGAGAAGACAGCAATTATTGTGTTGAATGCGGATCCAAATTATAAAAAACAATAGCTTTATATTCTATAAAATTATATTACTAAATACAGAATTCATAGAATATTTTCTACCGGATTTATTTTTAGAAATGGAAAAAGGACACTCCAAATTTTTTGTCCTTTTTCTTAAAAATTTTAAAACTATTTTTCATTTATTTTTACTATTTTTTCATGAAAAATTTAATATTGCTTTAAACTTGTAAAAAAATTATAAATTTAGATAATTTTACAAATTAAGAGCAATAATACTTTTGATTTTGAAAAAAACTTTATAAATATCTTTTTACATATAACATTTACATAAAATGGAAACTTTCATCAAATTATAAGGTAAAAAATATGTTTGGTAAAGCAAACCATCACATGTTCCTACCTAGCATCATAGGAGGGTTTAAAGTGTGGAAATACATATTTTTTATGGCAACAGTCTAATATGTATTGATGCATTTTTAAAAATATGGTAACATGATTTTATACGAATAAGGTTTTTCATTTTTTTAAATCAAAAGGCCAGCACCTTTTGTTTAAGTTTCCATTTTACCTTATTTTTTAATTGAAAAATTAAAAATAGAAAAAAATTGGAAAAAACAATAAATTTATATTCTATAAAATCCTACTATTAAGCATATGGTTTGTTTCCATATAACATTTTTTACTATTTTATTTGATGATGGGAAAAAGGACGTGCTGGATTTTTTGTCCTTTTTCTTAAAAATTTTAAAACTATTTTTCATTCAGTTTTTACATTTTTCATGCAAAAAATTATATAAACGGTTTTTCATTTACTAAAACAAAAGGCCTTCACCTTTAGTTTATAAGTTTCCATTTTTCCGCATTTTTTGAATTTGAAAAATTTGAATGAATAGATTTATAATGTTTAAAAACATATTATCAAACACAATAGTTTATACATTTCGTCTTAACTATTATATTTCTATGGAGGGAAAAAGGATTTGCTGAATTTTTTGTCCTTTTTCTTTTTTTTCTTTTTTTTAATAAGGTACCTTTTTTATCAAATCCTATTTTTTCAATGAAATTATTTTATTTTTTTATTAAAATGGATAATATTTTGTAATGAAAAAATAAAAAAATTAATTAGAATAAAACCAAAGAATTAAACAAAAAAATAGCTAGAAAAAATTATAAAAAATAATTAAAAAAATAGCTAGAAAAAATTATAAAAAAATAATTAAAGAAATAGCTAGAAAAAATTATAAAAAAATAATTAAAAAAACAGCTAGAAAAAATTATAAAAAATAATTAAAGAAACCACCAATTAAAATATAACAGACAATAAAAAGTATCAAAAATATTAAAAGAAGAATTAATTAAAATACTATTCATACTTTTTTAGCTCTTCACTTACAGCTTCATCTACCATGCTCATTATATTTCTTCGCATATCGGCAATTTCTCTGTTTTTATCATCACGGCCCATGTGTGCAAAGGAGTCTCCAAGCTCCTGGATCTTTATTAGAATCTCCTGCTTTACAAGGAATTCTATCTCGTTTTTAAATGACTCCTCGTTTTGAGCTGAAAACTGCTGTGATAGGGTTTGAACAAGTACGGCGTCTTCCCTATTGATGATGTCCTTTTGGGCAGGCTCTCTCAGCAGGTCCTCTATTGAAGTCCTTTGATTGTTGATTTTAACCCTTTCATGTCTTACAGCCCTTAATGATGAATAGACAGGCATCAGAAGATAGAGTCCCTGGAAGACATCTGATACGAAATATGAAAGAAGAGACACCACTACAACAAGGAGCATGATTATTGTGATTGTCTCGTATGTGTAGTGCTTGTCGAATATCAGGTCCTCTTCGAGGATATTTGTCTTTTCTGCAAAATAGAACATAAAGAGAAGCCACAATGCAGTGAGTGTCAGTGACACTCCGAAGAGTATGTTGGCCTGTGCGAATTCAACATACCTTCCCACTACTGATATTGTGAATGGAAGATACATTACAAAAAGCAGATAGATTATGCTGATCCATAAAAATGGCACGGTCACTCTTTTTACACGTACGAATTCATGGTGGTATATCCAGAATCCTCCAAGAAGTATGAAGCTTATGTTTATTGTGCTTATGAAGGGCAGTATTGAATGCATGAATGCATATAGGGAATATCCTGATGTGAAATTGGTCTCAGGCAGTTCGAGTCCCAGCACGAGGAGGGTGATTGCAATTGCAAACACTCCATCTGTAAATGCCATGAGACGGTCTGGAGATATTCCAATATCCCTGCCCCATTTGAATGAGGAAAGAATTGATTTTTTATTGTCTGTCACGGTTTAACTCCTATTATATCTAACTAATGATAGTTTATTTCTACTTGTATTAAAATTTAATTATAGGTGGAATTCCTTGGCGATAACTGCAGGCCATTAAAGTATGAACTTGGAAATTATTACCATTTGAAAATTATAATACAAACTTGTAAAAATTTTCAAAATTGAAAATTTATTTGGATTTAAATTATTATTTTAGTTTAAAACAAAATTATAAGCCTTTAATAATATTAACAAGTATTTTAAGCAAATATTTAAATAATACAAGCACATAGAATTAACTACAAAACATTTTGAAAATAAAAAATGATTTTTGAAAAAAGACATGTTGAAAAAAAGATTTTAGAAAAAATGATAGGAGAAAAATTCCAATGGTGCATCATTCAAAAGACAAAGTTCCAAGAAAGCTTATGGATATGTACCCCCAGTCATTGGTTGACTGGATTGGAAAAAATTATGAAGTCATAGAATGCAAGAGCCCTGTGATTATGGACAGCGATGGAAATGAAGGCATAGCAGATGGGCTGATAACAGTCATAAAAAGACTTCCGGAGGGAATAGAGAAAACTGAAAACCTTCCATTCATTTTTAACCCGGAGATACAAAGCTCATGGGTTACACCAAAAATATTGATTCGCTCCCATGGCTACTGCAACAAGGCATGCCTGCAGTATGGAATGCCTGTAGAACCATTTTTTATAAGCACTGTGGAGTTAAAATCCCGAAAGGCTTCAGTTGAAATTGTAAAAGGAGAAAAGTTTACCGCAGATGTCTTATCGTTAACCGAAATGGATGCAGACAAACGTTTAAATAGAATAAGCAAGAAACTTGAGAATAATGAGGAATTAATCCCCTATGACTTCTTTGATTTAGCATTTCTGCCATTCATGACAAGTAAAAAGCATAGCCAAGTTAAATTATATAGTATTTCACTTAAAAATTGCGCCCAGGGAGTTAAGGACACTGAAGACAAGGTGGGAATTAGGGATATTTTGGATTGGTATTTTGAAGACCTGGTAAAAACAAATGAGGATTATGAATTATGATGAACGACATAAGAGCAAGATACATACAAGACGAAAGAGAAGACGCACGAAAAGAAGGAATAAAAGAAGGAGAAATAAAAGGAGAAATAAAAGGAATAAAAAAAGGAAAAATAGAAGGAAAAATAGAAGGAAAAAACGAAGAAAGAAAACAAGTAATTACCAATATGCTTAATGAAACAGATGACATAAATTTTATTCACAAAATGACCAAATACCCGCGTTCAGAAATAATTAATGTAGCCAAATTAGCTTCAATAAACATAAAAATTTAATTAAGTGATATGATGAACGACATAAGAGCAATGATGAACGACATAAGAGCAAGATACATACAAGACGAAAGAGAAGACGCACGAAAAGAAGGAATAAAAGAAGGAGAAATAAAAGGAGAAATAAAAGGAAAAATAGAAGGAAAAATGGAAGAAAGAAAACAAGTAATTACCAATATGCTTAAGGAAACAGACGACATAAATTTTATTCACAAAATGACCAAATACCCACGCTCAGAAATAATTAATGTAGCCAAATTAGCTTCAATAAACATAAAAATTTAATCATTAGCTAGAAAATCAAATGCTTTAGAATAAAACCCATAATTAAACTAAGTATCATCGAATACATTTCAAGAAACTTTGTTATTAAAACAAACTTTTTATATAGTATTTAAGACTAAATTGTATTATATAAAAAGATTAGAGGAATTATATGAGTTACAGTTGTAAAAACCTGGTAGTAGGCTGTGGAAATATTCTTTTCAAGGATGATGGATTCGGTCCTCGCGTCATAGAAGCATTGAATGAATATTTTGCTGATAAGGAAATGCCTGAAGATACTAAATTTGTCGATGGAGGAGTTGGAGCTCCCCAGTACATATTCTCACTTCCAGATCCATCCTGGGAGAAAGTGATTGTAATAGATGCCCTTGAATTCAATGGAGAGCCTGGAGAATTGAGAATCTACTCACCAAACAATATGGTAATCAACGAATATGGAGGAGCACATGCAGTGCCTCTGGACCAGTCCCTTCTGACTTTGACTAGAATGGGTGTTGAAGTAGCGATAGTCGGATGCAAGCTTAAGGAAGTCACCGAGCCTGATGTTGTGATAGGATTGTCTGAAGAAGTAGAAGCTGCAATACCAAAGGCAGTTGAAATGGTTCTTGAACAATTGGATTACAAAAAGTGAATATTTTCAATTAAAATGTTCATTAAAAAGTGTGAAAAAAACTTTTAAAAAAAAGAGTAACTTTAAAAAATTAATAAAAAAGAGTAAAAAACTTTTAAAAAATTAATAAAAAAGAGTTTAAAACTCTTTTTAACTATTTTTATAAATAAATAAATCCTATTTCTATTTTTCGAATAAATTCAATTCCCATATTTTAGAATAAATTTAATCCAATTTTTTAGAATAAATTCAATTCCCTATATTTTAGAATAGATTTAATCCAATACATTTTTTAGAAAAATCTAATTCCAATATATTTTTTAGAATAGATTTAATCCAATACATTTTTTAGAAAAATCTATTTCATCTTTAGAATAATTTCATTCCGCCTAAAATACCACGGGAAATTGATTTGCCTATTTCACGGCCTATCTGAGAAGTAGCTGTCTTGATTGCCTTGTCCACAAGCTCTTCCTGAACTGTCTTCTGTTTTTTGGCTTGTGCCTGTGCTTTGGCAGCTTCTGCTTCAGCCTTCGCTTGAGCCTTTGCAGCTTGAGCCTGGGCCTTTGCAGCCTCTGCTTGAGCCTTTGCAACTTCAGCCTGTGCCTTAGCCTCAGCTTTTGCAGCTTCTTCTTGGGCTTTTGCCTCTTCAGCAGCCTGAGCCTCTCCAGATAAAATCTCATAGGCGGACTCCCTGTCTACTGCAGCAGAATATTTGGCATTGAACGGACTGCTTAAAATAGCTGCTTGAACATCCTCGTCGCTTGCAACAGACATTGCAGATTGAGGAGGAAGAATCTTTGCCTGCTCTACAATAGTTGGAACACCATTCTCATCAAGGAAGCTCACAAGAGCCTCACCCACACCAAGCTCCTGAATCACAGTCTTGGTATCGAAAGCAGGATTTACCCTAAATGATTCTGCAGCAGCTTTGATAGCCTTCTGCTCCTTAGGAGTATATGCTCTTAAAGCATGCTGAATTCTATTACCAAGCTGGGCCAGTACATCTTCAGGAATATCATCAGGCTTTTGTGAAATGAAGTATACTCCCACACCCTTGGAACGGATGAGCCTTACAACCTGTTCCACCTTGTCAACCAAAGCCTTTGGCGCATCATCAAATAAAAGATGGGCCTCGTCGAAGAAGAAGATCATCTTTGGCTTGTCGAGGTCTCCCACTTCCGGAAGATTTTCATACAGCTCTGAAAGCATCCAAAGCAGGAATGTGGAATAAAGCAGAGGACTTAATACAAGCTCTGAACATTCAAGAATGTTGATATATCCCTTGCCGTTTTCATTGCATTGGATCCAGTCGAAGATATCAAGGTTTGGCTCTCCAAAGAATATGTCTCCGCCAGCCTGTTCAAGCTTTAAAAGATTTCTCTGAATAGCACCTGCACTTTGAGGTGAAACATTTCCATAAGTGGTTTGAAGCTCCTTGCTGTTGTCGGATACATATTTCACCATTGATTTCAAGTCTTTCAAATCAATTAAAAGAAGGCCTCTGTCATCCGCTACCTTGAATACCACATTCATTACTCCTTCCTGGGCTTCAGTAAGTTCAAGAAGCCTTGAAATCAAGTCAGGACCCATTTCAGATATGGTGGTTCTTACATTGTGGCCTTTCTTTCCATATACATCCCAGAATCTGGATGGATATGGCTTGCATTCAAAGTCTGTTATTCCAAACTTGTCAAGCCTTTCCTGGATCTTTTCCTTGTCTCCAGCCTTTATCATGCTGGTGAGGTCTCCCTTGACATCTGCAAGAAAAACAGGAGTTCCCATGTCTGAAAATGTTTCAGCAAGAACCTTCAAGGTGATTGTCTTACCGGTACCAGTGGCACCTGCAATCAAACCATGACGATTTGCCATTTTTGGAATTAAGTAAATCTCTTTGTCACTTTTAGCGATATATGCCAGATTTTCATTATTTAAATACATGATATCCCTCTTAGAATAAATAAAATTTTTTAAATCTAATCTAGTTGATTATAGTTTTATTGGTTTATAATTATAAATATAACTAAATTAAAATATAAAAACAATAAAATAATTATGCTTTGATGATATTATTAAATTACTTATTAATCATTAAAAGATAAAATTCCTTTTAAAAAAAGATTTAATTTTACTTATTTTATAAAACGTGAAAACATGAAATGGAAAATCGGAAATGTAAAGATTGACAATCAGATAGTCCTGGCTCCAATGGCAAGGTATGGAGACTCCACATTCCGCCGAATTGTCAAGTCAATGGGATGCGGGCTCATAGAAACTGAAATGGTTCATGACAAGTCCCTTGCAAACGGCAGCCACAGGTCAAGATACGTCCTCTACATGACCGATTATGAAAGGCCTCTCTCCCAGCAGATACTTGTTTCAGATGTTGAATCCGTTAAAAAAGCATGCAAGATAATCTGCGATGAGGTGAAGCCTGATATAATAGATTTGAACATGGGTTGTTCAGTTGCAAAAGTGGCTATACGCTCACAAAACGGAAGCGCTCTTCTTAAAGACCCTCAAAAGGTATCCGACCTGGTTGAAGCTGCAGTTGAAAGCTCATCAGTACCTGTGACAGTCAAAATCAGAAGCGGATGGGATTCAAAAAGCATAAACGCCGTCGAGATAAGCCAGATTATCGAAGATGCTGGAGCTTCAGCAATAGCCCTGCATCCACGTACAGGCTGCGATACTTATGGAGTTCCTGCCGACTGGTCCCTTATAAGAGATGTGAAGGATGCTGTTTCCATTCCAGTCATTGGAAACGGAGATGTGAAAACATGCTATGATGCAAAAAGAATGCTTGATGAGACAGGCTGCGATGCAGTCATGATAGGAAGAGCTGTTCTTGGCAATCCATGGATTATTAAAGAGTGTATTGATTATATCGATTACGGAATAGAACCAGAAGAGGTTCCTGTGGAAGAGAAGGTCAAAATGATGAAGAAGCATACAGAAATGCTTGTTGAATTGAAAGGCGAAAAATGGGCGATCAAGAGGATGAGAAGTCCTAATTCATTCTATTTAAACCGCATGCCGAATGCTATAGATGTCAAAAGAAGACTCTTTCAAATAGATAATCAGAAGGAACTGTTTGAATTGTTTGATGAATATCTTGAAGAATATGCGAAAAACAGCAAGTAATTAGTAGAAGTTCAATACAAGCAAAAATTACAAAAACAATTAAATAAATAAAAAAAGAAAAAAAGCAATTAAAAAATTAATTGCTTACATATTGTCGAATACATCATCGCCTGTCTTGTCAAGCCAGTTGTTTACAATCTTGATTGCACAGTAGTCACCGCACATTGTACAAGCATCATCGTCTTCAGGAGGTCTCTGATTCCTTTTTGCACTTGCAGCTTCCGGGAACATTGCAGCATTGTATTGAGCCTGCCAGTCAAGTCTCTTACGTGCTTCTGCCATTGCAAGGTCTTGTGAGCCGTCTACTGCTCCAGTAGACAAGTCACCTGCGTATGCTCCTATTCTAGTAGCGATTACTCCTTCTTTTACATCTTCAGGAGTTGGAAGAGCAAGGTGCTCTGCAGGAGTTACATAGCAGATGAAGTCTGCTCCAGCTCTTGCTGATTCAGCGGCTCCGATAGCGGATACGATATGGTCATATCCAGGTGCGACATCACATACAATAGGTCCGAGCATGTAGAACGGTGCGTTGGAACACATCTTCTTCTGAATCATGACATTAGTTGGAATCTCATTGATTGGAATATGTCCAGGTCCTTCAATCATACATTGAACCCCAGCTTCACGGGACCTGTCAATCAATTCACCAAGAATAATCAGTTCTTGAATCTGAGCCCTGTCGGTTGAATCTGCAATTGAACCTGCTCTCATACCGTTTGCAAGGGACAATACCACATCATGCTCCTTAGCAATTTCAAGAACATAATCGAAGTTTTCATACAATGGATTCTCCCTCTGGTTTTCAACAATCCATCCGCTCATGAAGGAACCTCCTCTGGATACGAGTCCGGTTACTCTTCCCTGCCTTTTAAGTCTTGTGAGGGTTTCAATGTTGATGCTTGAATGGATAGCCATGAAGTCGATTCCGTCCTTTGCCTGTTTTTCAATAGCATTGAACAAGTCGTCTTCATCCATGTCGACTACTGAGCCTTTTTCCCTGATGGATTCAATAGCTGCCTGGTATACTGGAACTGAACCTACTGGGATAGGAGACATGTCAAGGACCCTTCTTCTTATCACATTCATGTCTCCGCCTATGCTTAGCTCCATGAGACAGTCTGCTCCATGGTCTATGGCGATTTGAGCCTTTTGAACTTCCTCGTCGAAGTTGACGATGTCTGTTGAAGTTCCAACAGTTGCATTGACTTTTGTTCTAAGGCCTGCACCTATACCTGCAGCTTCTATGTCTCTGTGGACATTGCTTGGAATTACGATTGTTCCGTTAGCGACTGATCTTAAAATGAAATCTTCTGACTTGTTTTCTATCTTAGCCACATGTTTCATTTCCTCTGTTAAAATACCTTTTTTTGCATCTTCTATCTGAGTCATTTTTACACCATTTTCTCCAAATAAGATTTATATTCCAATAATAAAATTTTCCTCCAAGTAAAATTATCATAAGCATTTATCAAATATAATTAACTTAATTCAAATTTACTTAAATTAAAATAAACTTTATGTTATAATAAGACATATGATTTTATAGTATTTAAAATAAACGGTTTTAAATTGCTTAAATTAAAATTAACTTGATTTAATTCAAGTAAAAATGATTAAATCTCATTTAATAAAAATACAATTTTTTTCCATTGTTAAGAGATAACATCTAATTTTTCAAAAAGTTCCAGATATTTAATGAATTCAATTTTTAATTCACATACTTTAAAGACAGTTAAAGCAATATATTTATACTAATTGCAAAATAGTATTAATAAAGGAGGTTTTATATGAATCTGACACATGTGGATGGTGAAAACAAAGGAGAAGTCCTGCTTTTTGCATTAAGCACATGCGGCTGGTGCAAGAAAGTTAAAGACTTCCTTATGAACAACAATGTTGAATTTGACTTTATCTATGTGGATTTGACTTCAGGCGATGAAAGAAACGAAACAGTAAAGGAAGTTCAAAAATACAATGAAAAGATTTCATTTCCAACCCTCGTCATTAATGGGGAAACCGTCTTGATAGGCTTTAAGGAAAATGAAATGAAGGAAGCTTTAAATTTATAATAGAATTTTTTTAATATGTTTTGGCTTTTTTAAATATTATAGGTGATTAAATGGGAATCTTATACGATGATTTCAAGGCTGAAGCGGAGAAATCAGGATACTTTGTCAACGGAGATGTTGAGTTCGTTGAATTTCTTCTTGAAAACCTCAAGACCAATGAAGAGCGCTATGGATATGCTTCCTGTCCCTGCAGGCTTTCCACAGGGATAAAAGAGGCAGATAAGGATCTGATTTGTCCATGCGACTACAGAGACATGGATTTGAATGATTATGGATCATGCTACTGCGCATTATATGTGAGCAAAGATGTTCATGAAGGAAGAAAGGAGATTGAATCAATTCCAGATAGAAGATTTGATGAGCTTGAAAAAGAGAAAACAATTGAAGAAGACAATAAAACCCGTCCTGATTCAGCGCTTATTGGAGATTTGAAATATCCTGTATACAGATGCAAGGTATGTGGATACCTCTGCGCCAGGGAAAACCCTCCTGATGTCTGTCCAATATGCAAGGCAGACTCAGAGAGATTTGAAAGATTTTTATAGATTTGAGAGTGCAAACTCTTAAATTTTCTTATTTTTAATTTTAACACCAAATAGCAGATTTAAATACCAACACCAAAACAAATTTTAATACCGCGGCTAAAATACGGCTAATTTTAATAAAAAAAATAAAAAATAGCTAATTTTAATGCCTGACAAAAAACAATTATTCAACTGTCAGCGCCTAAAAAATAGCTAATTTTACAAAGATTATTAAAATTTAAAAAAGAGAAAAAAGTAAAAAATAAAAGAAAATATTAAATCAAAAAACAATTATCTGTTTAATATGCCGAGAATTCCCATAATAAGAATTCCAAGACCTATCAGGAATCCAAAGTCGGAAGGATTGCTTATAATATATCCCAAAATAAGATATATAATACCTATTATCACTCCGACAATACCGGAAGTTTTTCCAATTTTGTCTGGTGAAGCGAAAATGGATATGAGTCCTATGATTAATATGAAAATACCTACAATGTAAATCAATAGGGACAATACTGATGCAAATAACTCAGGACTGAAGATTAAAGCCGCACCGAATATTATCATCAAGATTCCGATAATTATTCCGGAAGCTGCAAATGGTCCGGTAATGCGTTCAAGCATGTATGAAGATAATAAAGTGATAACACCCCAGATGATGAAGCCCAAACCGAATATGAGTGAAGTTGCTGCTACACCTAAAATTGGGAAAGCCATTATTATAATACCTACGATAATCGCAATAATGCTCATTATAGTATCAGTTTCCATGGATACACCTCTTTTTAATTAGTTAATACTATTTTTTAGTGCCATTATTAATATATTTTATTAAAAAAAATCATGTTTATTTGTTAATTTTTATACAATTAAATCCAAAATACAGTTGATTTTTTCAATTTTAAAAAAAAAATTAATTTGATCCTTTTTTTAATTTTCATTATTTTCCAAATATGAAACAAAATTCCTAACTAAGAATTTTTTAATTAATTTTCATTATTTTCCAAATATGAAACAAAATTCCTAACTAAGAATTTTTTAATTAATTTTCATTATTTTCCCAAAATAAAACAAAATTTCAATTAAAAACTAATTTTATAAGTTTATATTAGTTTAATAAATTAAAAAAAATATTTTAAGTCAATAATAATATTATTAAGGCTTTTAAGAAAATATTTAAATAATACAAGCAACTAGAATTAATTACAAAACATTTAGAAGTCATTAACTGATTTTCAAAATTTAAAAAATAATGGAGAATTCTTATGGTACATCAGGCAAAGGATAAAGTCTTCAGGCGAATGATAAGAAAGTACCCTCAGGAATATCTCATATATTCAGGAAAGAATTATGTATTTTTAGGTTTTGAAGATTCAGTAGTCTTTGGAAGCATTGGTGAAGAAAGCCGTATGGACATAGCCATGAAAGTTTTGGAAGTGGAAGAAGATGATTTTTGGGATTATATCAATGGATTAAGGGATATGAAAGATGAAAACAGAGCATTTTTATTTAATAACGAAATACAAAGCACACTGATGAATGAATATTTAATTCGACGCTCACATAATTATGCAAGCAAATCATCATTAGAGTATGGTTTGCCAGTAGAATCATTCGTTTTAAGCACAGTCGAGCCGAAATCTAGAAAAATAATAAGAGAAATTGCTAAAGGAGAAAAGTTTACTATAGATGTCGCAACGTTAACTGAAAAGGATGCAGACAAAGTTATATATACAATAAGCAATAAAATTGAGAATAAACATCGATTAAATCCATATGATCTCTTTGATTTAATATTCCTTCCCTATATGACCAGCAATACTTACAATCAAAAGGAGTTATATGTGATTTCTGTTAAATTAACACATCAGGCAATAATTGATCCTGAAGACAAGGCCGAAATAATGGATTTGCTGGAATGGTCTTTAGATGATTTCATAAAAACTGAAAAAGAATATATGCAATATGAAGGTGATTTGATGGGTAATATACATAGTAGATTTGTAGAAAGAGTAAAAGAGGAATCTCTTGAAAAAGGAATAAAAATAGGAGAAGAAAAAGGAATAAAAATAGGAGAAGAAAAAGGAATAAAACAGGGTGAACAAAACATAATTATTAATTTGCTGAATGAATTTAAAGATATTGATTATATTCAGCAAATAACCCGCTATCCTCGTTCTGAAATAGAAAACATAGCAAAAATAGCTTCAATCAATATAAAAATTTAAAAAACATTAAAAATATTAGTTTTAAAAAATCGAATATCAAAATAATTAAAAAAAATAGATAAAAAAGCAAACTAAATCAAAGAAAAAATAATTAAAAAAATAGATAAAAAAAAGTAAGTTAAATCAGCTATTTGTTGTCAAAAGCTGCTTTAACAAATGAAGCAAATAATGGATGAGCATTATTCGGTCTAGATTTGAACTCAGGATGGAACTGGCATCCAATAAACCAAGGATGGTCAGGCAGTTCTACAATCTCGACCAGGAAATCGTCAGGAGTTGTTCCTGAAATCACGAGACCGTTTTCAGTCAGCTCGTCTCTGTATTCATTGTTGAACTCGTATCTGTGCCTGTGTCTTTCCTGAATATCAGACTTCTTGTAAGCATCTGCAGTTTTAGTGCCTTCAATTATTCTGCAGTCATAAGCACCAAGACGCATGGTTCCGCCCATCTTCTTGATTTCCTTCTGTTTTTCCATAAGATCAATTACAGGGAATTCAGTATCCTTGTCAAACTCGGTACTGTTTGCTCCATCCATGCCCATTCTTCTTGCAAATTGAATAACCATGGACTGCATTCCAAGACATATTCCGAAAATTGGAACCTCGTTGTCTATTGCATAATCTACGGCATGGAGCTTTCCTTCAACACCACGCTCTCCGAATCCACCAGGGATTAAAATTCCATCATAGCCTGCAAGCTCCTTTTCAAACTCTGCAACAGCATCACTGTCATCAACATCGACATCAGAACTTAAATACTGGAGATTCAATTTCAAGCCGTTTGCAGCAGCCGCATGATGAAGAGACTCTCTTATGCTGATATAAGCATCTTCAAGCTCAACATATTTTCCAACGATTCCGATTGTTACAACAGGATCTTGAATCTTAAGTGAGTCAACTACAACTTCCCATTTATTAAGAGTGTTTTCATCATTTTCCGCATCGATTCCAAGCTTTATTCTATCAGATACCAATTGTGCTGCATTTTCTCTTGCCAGAACCAGCGGAACTTCATAAATTGAAGGTGCATCAGGAGTATTTACGACAGCTTCAGGAGCAACATCACAAAAGTGAGCTATTTTAGCCTTCAATTCATTGGAGACAGGTTCCTGACTTCTGAGCACTATCATGTCAGGATTGATTCCCATGCTTCTCAGTTCCTTGGTGGAGTGCTGTGTAGGCTTTGTCTTGAATTCACCTGCAGCTTGAAGGTAAGGAACAAATGTAACATGAACAAACATGACATTGTCATGGCCTTCTTCATTTCTGAGTTGTCTTAAAGCTTCTAAAAACGGCTGGCTTTCAATGTCTCCAACAGTTCCTCCAAGCTCTACCAAAACCACATCATTATCATTTAGAGCAGCAGTTGTTCGAATCATTTCCTTGATTTCGTCGGTTATGTGTGGAATAATCTGCACGCAGGCGCCTAAAAAGTCGCCGTTACGTTCCTTAGTTATTACAGAGGAATAAACCTTTCCTGTTGTGATGTTTGACATTCCAGGAAGTTCGACGTCTAAGAACCTTTCATAGTGACCTAGATCAAGGTCTGTTTCCATTCCGTCATAAGTTACAAACACTTCACCATGCTGATAAGGGTTTAAAGTGCCTGAATCCCAGTTTAAATAAGGGTCTATCTTAATAGCTGCAACATTCAGGCCGTAAGAACGAAGAATTCGGCCTAAAGAAGCAGAAGTGATTCCTTTACCAATTGAACTAACTACTCCACCAGTTATAATGATATATTTTGTCAGAAAAACAACTCCTAATGTTTTAAAAAAATTTTGTAATTTTTAATATAATAACAATAAACTATTAGTTTAAAATCTTATATATAATTTGCTTAAAACTATTTTGTTTTAAAAAAATAGAATAAAAATTTAGAAAAATACAGATAATAAAAACCTAGGAAAAAACCGATAATAAAAAAGAATAAAAAAAATGGAAAATAAAAAAAAGAATAAAAAATTAAAGATTATTCCTTTTTATAAGGCACAAGACCTATAAATGCCAAAGCCAATAAGAGCGCGAACAATGGATTTCCTGCAGTAATGCCTGATACCGCCATGTTCTTTTTAAGAGATAGCTCTTTAGCATTTCCAGCATCAGCACTGTTTGAACTGGATTGTGAACTTTCATCCAAATCACTTGCAGCATTGGTTTCATTATCAGTATCCGTCTCATTATCAGAACTATCACTATCCGTCTCATTATCAGAACTGTCTGTTTCTGTTCCATTGTCCTCAGACGAATCATTTGTACTGCTTGAGTCCTCTATTTCTCTAGTTGAAACCTTATAGCCAAAGTAATTCTGAATGGACTCCTCACCGGATATCAATGTTTCAAAATCAAAAACCATTTCATGATCATCATCCAGTTTCTTGACTGCTCCGTGATCTGGAACTCTCAATCCGCCCTCATAGTCACTTAAAACTTTTAAGATCAGCTCGTTTGTGCTGTCCTTATAGTACCTGTCTGTAAAAGTCCATATCAATTCGCTGGTTTTGTCCTTGTCATCTTTTACTTCATCATAATAGTTGTAGAAGAGTATTTTCAAGTATTCTCCAACAGGCTCATCATAGATATGGCTTTTTATTACTGAAGTGTCGACTACATCAAATGACTGTCCAGGCTCTGAGCCGTGCAGAGCCATGTCTATGCAGTACCCATTGTATCCATCAGACAGGCTTATGTTTCGTATTCCCCCAGTGTCCGTTGTGACGGGGCTGTCTTGCGAATCACCATTATCAGATAGCGAAGATTCATCAAGGCTTGAAACCAGCTTATTTTCCATATTCGATTCATAACTCATATCATCGGCGCTAATTTCCCCCATATCATTAGCAGTATCCAAATAAATGCTGTCATCTACAATGCTTGAAGCAGAAACTGCACCAATACAAGTCATGAACAAAACAGTTAAAAATAATAACTTATATTTTAAATTCATGTTACAACCTCATTTAATTTACTACTAAAAGAAAAAACTTAAGAAATTATTTTTAATCCCAAATGCTTAAAATATAAAATATCATAATTGGAATCAAACAAAATTTCAGGAATAAAAAATAAAAAAATACCGATTATGACCTTCTTTTAGAAGACAATGATAATTTATTTATAAGTAAGACAATGAAGAAAATAAAAAAAGGATTGCTTATAAATATAATATATTGCCTAAATAATTATTTATTTAAACCAATATAAAAACATTGTTATAAATAAATAGTATATACAATTTGCACTAAAAAATATACAAATACATAATTTACATAAAAATATATGAATTATAGAATTTGTTAAAAAAATCAACTAATTATAATATTTGATAAAAACTAAAAATAATATATGCATAATACGGTAATCAAAAAATAGCTTAAATCATTGATTATTAAAATCCAGATATCCTAAAAAGACATCAAATGAATTGGAATATCATTGATGCTTTTCTTCCAAAAAGGAGGAGGTTGCCAATACGTTTTCCTTGAATTGTGAATTGATATCTCCTAGAAATCCCATAAAGGATTCAGCGATATCATCATTGTCATAATCAACAGCATATTCCTTTTCAATGCCTAAAAAATCATTAATCCACTCTTCAGGCACATTTATGAAAGGAAACACCACATTGCCTTCATTCAATCCATACTCTTCCAATGCGCTGTTGAACTTCCTCTGCCAGTCAATGCCTCTGCCATTGAAGATATCATTTAATATGTGGTTGACTTCCTGGTTCAGGTTCAAGGTGGAGACAATGGAGTCGATATCACCATAATCTGCTTTTCCCCCGTATTCGACAAATTCAATGCCGTATTTTCTAGAATAAGGCTCTAATACAATATATAAAAGCCTTGAATAATCATCTTCAATAGGAGGAATTAAAAGCCTGTCCCTTGGATGGAGACATTCCGCCAGCGTCTTGGAAGACCTTGCGCAGATTTTTTGAAAAAGAGTTGATCTTACAACCTTTATGTCTGGATAATGCCTGTTAAAGACGGCGGTTCTATTTCTGGAAAACTTGGAAAACCTCAGGTTTTCAATATATAATTTTATTGAACCCTCTTCATCTTCAAAATAGCTAACAAAGCGAGTATCCACACCTATTCTTTTCAAAACCTTTAATATGTCCCCTTTGGAGTATGCAAACTCCTCTTCTGGGTTATTGCTTGCAAAGCCAGCTAGAAAGTCCATGTCCATATTATCACAAAAAATTAAATCTAAAACTTATTATTTAAATCATAGTTTAAAAATTAATCCATACTTATTATTTAATCAAGTGTAAAAATTAAATCTAAAACTTATTATTTAAATCATAGTTTAAAAATATTGCTAAAATCACCAAATAATTCTTTAAACTATCATATGTCTTTTAAAAATTAATAAAGTATATTATACTCAAAAAACATAAAATATAATGTTTTATTATTTTGGATGATATTATGAATTTTGGAAACTTAGTTGGAAACACACCGATGATTAAAATCAATTATGAATATGAAGGTTACAAGGGAAGCATACACACAAAGCTCGAATACTACAATTTTTCAGGAAGCATAAAGGACAGAATCGCATTATACATCATTGAAAAGGAAAGGGAAAACGGCAATCTGAAAGAGGGCCAGCCTATTGTGGAGGTAACAAGTGGAAATACAGGAATCGCATTCTCTGCCATAGGCGCATTGTTCGGTCATGAAGTCCATATCCTAATGCCGGACTGGGTGTCTTTAGAGAGAAAGCAGCTGATTGAAATGTATGGGGCCAAGATCCATCTCGTATCAAGAGATGATGGAGGTTTCAAAAGAGCTCTTGAAATCGCAGATGAATTTGCAGAAGAAATAGGAGCATACAAGCCTCTTCAATTCGACAATAAATTCAATGAGGAAGCCCAGTATAAAACCACCGGACAGGAGATCATCGACGCCCTTCCTAATGTAAACACCTTCGTTTCAGGAATCGGAACCGGAGGAACCCTGATGGGTGTCGGCAAAAGGTTGAAAGACCACAATCCAAATTCCGAAATCATAGCATTGGAGCCTAGCACACTTTCAATTCTCAAAATGGGAATGGATGAGGGAAGCCATCTCATTGAAGGAATCGGAGATGATTTCATTCCAGGAATAGTCAATCAGGACATAATCGACGACATTGTATTGATTGAGGATTTAGACGCCATAAACATGTCAAAAAGACTAGCCAAAGAATTCGGACTTGGAATCGGAATCTCAAGCGGAGCAAACTTCCTGGCCAGTGTTTTAAGCAACAATGATGAAAGGACAATAGCTACAGTATTTCCTGACGACAACAAGAAATACATAACTACAAAATTATCAGAACCTGTTGATGAAAACCCTGAACTGATTTCCAATAAAATAAATCTTATCGGCTTTGAAGTGATTTAAATATAAAAAATAAGCATTTATCATCCAAAAATAATTAAAAAAAAATATAAAATAAGCATTTATCATCCAAAAATAATTAAAAAAAAAATATAAAATAAGCATTTATCATCCAAAAATAATTAAAATAAATGCTTTTTAAAATATTTTCTAAAAAAGAATCAAAATAATTTAAAAATTATTAAAAAAAATAAAATAAAGTTTTTCAGGCATTAGAAAAATAGTTTCAAAGACCTAAAACATCCAATAATGCCTTCTCCATCACATCAACAGGTGCTTTAGTGTCAAGCCATATCTCAAAGCTTCGAATGCCTTGATACAATAGCATCTTATAACCATAAACCACTTTTGCATTGGCTTTTACGGCTTCTTTGATTAAAGATGTCTCCATTGGAGTGTAGACAATATCATTTACAAGCAGGTCCTCATGCATCATATCCGCAGTTGCAATAGGTTCATCATCAACATGGGGATGCATTCCAAGAGGAGTTGTGTCAATAAGAATATCAGATTCTGAAAGCTCTTTATCCAAATCATCCATCATACAGGCATTTATATTTATATCAACATCGATCTTTTTCAAATTGCTCTTCAAATCAGAAGCAAGTTCCTCTGCTTTTTTATGATTTCTATTTAAAATGGACATTTCATCTATTCCAGAAGCAGCTATTTGAAATGCAACAGCCCTTGCAGCACCGCCGGCACCTGTGATTGTCACCCTCTTGTTTTTCACATCCGCAACTTCGCTGATTGCTCTAAGACATCCATAGCCATCGGTATTATAGCCTATGGTTTTATCATCATCAAATTTTACGGTGTTTACAGCACCTATCATTTCAGCTATAGGGTCGATTTCATCAAGATAGGGAATTATATTCTGCTTGTGTGGAATTGTGACATTCAATCCCCTGATTCCAAGAGACCGGGCCCCGCAAACAGCTGATTCAAGATCTTGAGGCAGGACATGGAATGGAAGATAAATGTAATTCAATCCAAGCGCTTTCAATCCAGCATTATGCATGGCCGGAGAGAATGTGTGTTCTATAGGGTCTCCTATTACTCCTAATACATTAGTTCTGCCGTTTACCATAAAAATCACCAATAAATTTAAGCATTTCTAAACTTTAAGCTATTAAAAATTATCATTTAAATATCTAACTGCTGGAATTCAGTTTCGGATCATAATCGATCTCGCGGGATATGCATATATTGCATACTGCGCCTTCCGTATCCTTCTGAGTCCCCTTGACAGGACAATAATAGTACTTTCCAAGCTTCTTTATCTTAAGATTGCCTGGGAAAGGAGTATCAAGTGAATGAATAGGCTCGTTCAATATGAAAGTCGCATATAATGACACCAGACAGTATATGAGCTGGACCTTGTCGCTGTCAAAGTCAACGCCATCATAGACTTCATGCAAGGTGGTCAATGACTCTTCAAACTGCTTGTAGTCGATTTTCTCCTTTTTGCCCCTGCTGTCGTAGTCTGTCCTGTCGTTTTTGATATGGTTGATATGGCCTATGAACTGCTTGACATAAGCCTGGCGGAAGTCATCCTGGTATCTTTCCTGCACAAACTCCACATCCTGAAGTATGTACTGGTTCGCCTCCATGAGGTCGAAAATTGATATTTTCTGGGCTTTCTCCTTCAAGACTTCCAATAAATTGTTCTTTGTAAGCCTTTTATTATCCACGAGGTCATGCAATTCTTCAAACATAATTCACACTTAAATATTTTATAATAAAGTATAGTAGTTTATTATTTAAAATTCTATGTATTGTTTTCTCATTTAAGTGAATTGTTCTAATTTAATAAAAATTTTCAAATTGGAAATATTATTTAAAATTAAAATTTTTTAACAAAGCAATAATAATTGTTTAAATTAAACAAATATTCCAAATTAAAGTCAATATTGACAAATAATTGAAATACAAATAGTAATTTAAAAATAAATAAATATTTATCGTTTAATTTAAATATAAATAAATTTAATTTATTATTGGAGGAACTACCCACATCAAATTATAGAGTCTGGAGGTGGTAGCATGAAAAAATACTTTAATTTTTTCTACTTCATGCTCATGCATTATGAAGTAATTATTTTTATTGTAGAAATAATATGTTTATACCTATTCTAATACAGATTTAAATCTAACACACCAAAAATAGTTCCTCCACATTTTTAAAAAGATTATAATTAATCATGGAACAATTATAGAAAAAATTTATATATTTAGAAAAACAACTATTATTGACAATAAATTGTCAAGGTGTGTATCTATAATTTGATATGGGAAGGAATTCTTCGGAATTCCTTTTTTTATTGAAAAAAATATTAGTTCCATACCATAAAAACAAAATAAAATCTCTTTTTTAAAATCCCATTCACCATTTGAAAAAATAATATGTTACTCCTTTTCTATACAATGAAATAAACACATATAATAAGTTCCCAACTATTCTAGAAAAATATATATATTCAAATAAATAAAATATTATTGACAATTATTTGTCAAGGTGTATTCAATAATAGGGTAAGGAGGGAATTCTTCGGAATTCCTTTTTTTATTGAAAAAAATATTAGTTTCATACCATAAAAACAAAATAAAATCTCTTTTTTCCCACTCCATTCACCATTTGAAAAAAATAAATGCAATAATTAAAAAAGATTATAAAGAAAAACCATCATACATTATTATTGTTAAACTATTAGTAATAATATATAAAATAACTACTAGTTAAAAATTATTTAAAAAATCAAAAATCATTCTTATTATTTATTACCATTGGAGGAATATAATGGAATTTGAAAGACCAAGAGGAACTAGAGACTTTCTCTTTGAAGAAATGAGACAAAGAAAGGAAGCTGAAAACACATTAAGAAGAGTGTTTGAAAACTACGGTTTTGGAGAAGTGCAGACTCCTCTTTTTGAAGACTTGAAGCTGTTCACTACAAAATCAGGCGAGGAAATCGTCGACCAGCTCTACAATTTCAAAGACAAGGGAGGTCGTGACCTCACACTAAGACCTGAAATCACAGCACCTATTTCACGATTATACCTTAATGAAATGCAGAAATCAGCAAAGCCTATAAAGCTTTACTACTATGGAAGCTGTTTCAGATATGAAAGACCTCAAAAGGGAAGATTCAGACAATTCTGGCAGTTCGGATGCGAGCTTATCGGCGCAAAATCTCCAGAAGGGGAAGCTGAGGTCATCGCCATGTGCAACAGTTCTCTTGAAGCATTGGGCATCACAACAGCTGAAATCAATGTCAACCACCTTGGAATAATCAGAGGACTGTTCAAGCACTTCGACATCGATGAAGCCACCCAGAGAGAGATAATGATTGTCATAGACAAGGGCGACAAGGAACTGCTTAAGGAGTCATTAATCGGAGAAAATCCGATAATCAAGGACAATTCAGAATTGAATGAGGTTCTTCTCAAGCTAATCGACATGGTTGGAGACTCTTCAATCATCAAGGATATTGAAGAGCTGGTATCTCCTTATGAAGAGGCAAGGGATGCACTTGAAGAGTTCAAGGAGCTTGTAGACACTCTGAAGAGCTTCCAGGTGACCAACTACAAATTGAACCTTGGAGTAGCAAGAGGACTGGATTATTATACTGGAATTGTGTTTGAGGTATATGTCCAGGGACTTGGAGCACAAAAACAGGTATGCGGCGGAGGAACTTACAATCTCGTCAAATTATTCGGAGGAGAAGATGTTGCTTCCACTGGATTCGCACTCGGATTCGACAGATTAATGAATGCAATCGAAGAGCTTGGAGGCAAAAAGGAACTGCCTCCTATGGTGAACACATATGTTGCAGCTATTTCTGACTCCACTAGGCAGAAGGCTTTTGAAATTACCCAGAATTTAAGAAATGCAGATATTCCAACTGAAGTGGACTTGTCTAGAAAGAAATTCAAGAAGATTCTCTCCTATGCAAACAAGCTGAATGTTAAGAATGTTGTTCTTGTTGGAGAGCGCGACCTTGAAGAAGGAAATGTTACTGTAAAAGACATGGAATCCGGAGAGCAGGAGATAGTAGCTGTTGAAGATGTTGCGGAATATATAAAATCAAATTTATAGGTCATAGCAATCAGCAAATAATAGCAGATATTAAAAAAGGATTAAAAAAAATAAAAAGAATATCTAAAAACAAGGAAGCGGAATTATGGAATTGAACTTTAGACTTGAAAAGAATGGAGAAAACCTTGTTATAGCAGTTGCACAGGACTGGCAGACCAATGAAGTGCTCATGGTGGCATTCATGAACAGACAGGCGGTTGAAGAGACCTTGAAAACAAAGAAGGCTCATTACTACAGCACTTCCCGTGGAAAGCAGTGGCTTAAGGGGGAAAGCTCTGGAAACATTCAAACAGTTAAGGAAATATATGTCGACTGCGACGCCGATGCAATAATATTGAAAGTGGACCAAAAAGGCGCAGCTTGCCATGAAGGCTACAGGTCCTGTTTCTTCAGACAACTCGATATCGACAAGGAGATTGATCTGGACAATATCACAGACAATGAAATAAAAGTCATATCCGAAAGATTATTCGACCCTAAGGAAATGTACGGATGATTTTCACTTATCCGCTTAAGCAAGTAATTTTTTCTATTAAGATTTGTATTCAAAATTATAAAAACCACCATCACCCAACACCATAAAATATAAAATCCAATAAGGATGTGAAACAATGGATTATGATGATTATGGTCAATATGATTATGATATTGACGACAGCGATGAAATAAAGAGAATAGTTCCGGATACCAGTGCCATCATAGAAGGAAATGTAGCAAAACTCATTAAGGAAAAGGAACTGAGCTATCCGGAAATAATAATACCTGAAGCGGCAATAGCAGAGCTGGAACATCAGGCAAACAATCAGAGACCAACTGGAGTAAAAGGACTGGAAGAAATTAAAAGACTCCAAGAGCAGGCTGAAATCGGTGAAATTTCAATTAACATTACAGGAAGACGTCCTACAAACTTTGAAAAGGCGACTGCAAAACTAGGAGAGGTTGACAGCCTCATTCGAGATGTTGCAAGAGAACATCGTGCAATGCTCATTACAAGTGACAAGATACAGGCTAAAACAGCAGAAGCGCAAGGAATTCCGGTCATTTACTATGAACAGGAGTACAAGGGAAACATAGACCTCAAGATAAGCAAGTTCTTTGACAAGGACACAATGTCTGTTCACTTAAAGGAAAACATTCCTCCTATGGCTAAAAAAGGAAAGCCTGGAAATATCCGGCTTGTTCAGCTGGCAGAAGAGAAATTCACTTACAAGCAGATTGAAAACATAGCAGAGGAAATCCTTGAAAAGGAGAGATACGATCCAAAATCATACCTTGAAGCAGATATGGAAGGAGCCATTGTCGTTCAATCCAGAGATTTAAGAATATCAATAGCAAGACCTCCATTCTCAGAAGCCCTTGAAATCACTGCAGTGAGACCTGTTGCAAAAGTCACAATTGATGATTACGACTTGTCTGAAGAAATAATAGACAGATTCAAAAACAGCGCAAGGGGAATACTGATTTCAGGATCTCCTGGAGCTGGAAAAAGTACCTTCGCACAGGCCATTGCACAGTTCTATGATGAGAAGATGCATAAGATTGTAAAAACAATGGAATCACCAAGGGACCTGCAGGTAGCGGATACAATCACACAGTACTCTCCTCTGGAAGGGGACATGGAAAATACTGCAGACATACTGCTTCTTGTAAGGCCTGATTTTACAATTTACGATGAGCTTAGAAAAAACCACGACTTCGAAATATTTGCAGACATGCGTCTTGCAGGAGTCGGGATGATAGGGGTTGTCCATGCAACCAGACCTATTGATGCAATTCAGAGAATTGCAAGCAGGGTGGATCTTGGAACCATCCCATCAATCGTGGATACTACAATCTACATTGAAGATGGTGAAATAGCTGCAATTTATGAAAACAGACTTACAGTAAAGGTTCCAACCGGAATGGAAGAGCGTGACCTGTCAAGACCTGTAATAGAAGTTGTGGACTTTGAAACAGGAGAGCTTGTCAATGAGATATATACCTATGGAGACCAGACAATTGTCATGGATATAGGAATGGTTCAAGCATCCAAGGCTAAAAAGAACAGCGACAAAACCCCTGTTCAAAAAATAGCTGAAGCAGAAATACTTAGAAGATTGAAAAGAGTTGTTCCAAAGGCAAATCTGGAAGTATCCCTTGCAAGCGACAAGAGGGTTAATGTTTATGTCGAAGACAAATACAAGGCTAGAATAATTGGAAAACAGGGAAAGAGAATAAACGAGCTTGAAAATGAAATCGGTATAAGCATAAATGTGGATTCTCTTGAAAACTCACCTAACAGCTTCCAGAAAAGACTTGAAAAGCAGGCTAAGAAAAACAAGAAGTCTAAAAAGTCCAAAAAAGATTATTTTGACCAGATGATTGATTACAAGCTCAAAATGCAGGAAGAAGAAGATTTTGAAGATGAGATAGTCTATGAAAGATTCGAAGTCATTCCAGACATTAGAAAGGATCATGTGGTTCTTCCTATTGGAAAAAGACACATAGGCCGTTCCTTTGACATTTTAATTGAAGACGATTTCCTCTTTACAGCAACTGTAGGCAAGAAGGGTTCTGTTAAATTGAACAAGAATCTGGATATGGCCAATGAGATAATGAATGCAATGAAAGAGGATGCTAGAATTATTGCAAAGGTAAGAGACTGATTTAAACATAGTTTTTAGAAAAAATAAAAAAAACTAAAAACCAAAAACCAAAAAAAACTAAAAAAAAAACTAAAAAAAACTAAAAAAAAATCTAAAAACCAAAAACAAAACCAAAAAAAACTTAACTAAAAACAAGTAATAAAAAAATTAACAAAATTAAATCAGAATTAATAGTTTAAACTAAAAATAATGATTAATCATACTCCATTTGCTCGGCAATGCAGAATTGGCATACCGCTCTTGGATTGTCCTCATTGTTCTTCTTGACCGGACAATAATAGACTCCGTCATGATATTCCACTTCCAAGTGACCTGGAAACTTTGTTCCAACAGGATGAATAGGCTCATCCAAGACAAATGTGGTGTATAATGAGATGGCAGTATAGATTCTCTTGAACTCCTCGCTGCTTTTGCCATCCTCTTCAATCGGCTCATTGTAGTTGGTCTCCAGATTTACAACTGATTTGACAAATTCATCGAAATCAAAAGTCTCTCCTTCAAAGTCATCGTCATTGTCTCTGACTTCGGTAATCCGCACAACAAAATACTTGGCGTAAACCTTGTAGAACTCTTCCTTTAAAGGACCTTGGATGTCATCCAGATTCTCCCTCAGCTCGCCAGCAACCTTCATCTGATCATAAATGCTTATTGTCCTGGCCAGTTCTTTTAGGTTTTCAAGCAGATCTGTTTTTGAATTGTCCTCATTTTCAATCATTTCATTAAACTTAGCAAACATTTGGAGCCTCTTTTTAAATCATTATAATTTAGTTTATTTAAACTATTATATAATTTTTCTATTACTTCCCATAACATAAATCCTGAAATCACCTGATTTAACCGTAAGCGCGTTTTCTTTTTAGATAAATAAAAATTAAAATTTATATTCTTTAAAAATAAAAATAATATATTATAAAATCTTAAGGAGATAAAATGAAAATCGGAGCATCCCATTTGGCTAGCGAGGATATTCCACTTGAGGAGTCCCTGGAAATCTTTGAAGCCCTGAATAAAATCGAATACTTTGAAATAACTCATGAGAGGCCATTTAGAGAAATAAGCGATGATAAAAACATGATTGAATTGATCAATTCCTATGAATTGAAATACACCATCCACTCAGCTTATACCGACTTGAACATAGCCTCTTTCAATAAAGCCATACAAAAGGCATCAATTAATGAAATTGAAAGGTCTATAGACTTTGCTGTAGACATTGACAGCGACATTGTAGTCATCCACCCTGGAATCGTATCCTATACCGCACGAAATCAAGTGGACTTCGTCTATTCACTTGGAAGGGACTCTTTAATCGAACTGAGGGATTATGCCAATGACAAGGGAGTCAATCCATGCATTGAAAACCTTCCAGCAATTCAAGGTTTCATGTATCAGGACATAAATCTCTTGAATGAAACATTGACCGAACTGGACATGCCAATGACTCTTGACATAGGACATGCCCACACTGCAGGATTTGCTCCTGAGGAGATGTACTTCGACTGCGTCAAACACATACATGTGCATGACAATCCTGGCGATGATGACACACACCTTACATTAGGTGAAGGCTCTCTTGCAGTAAATGACTTCTTTGATGTTTTCATGAGCAAAGGCTATGATGGAATCTACATGCTGGAGCTTCATAGTGTGGATTCAATCAAAAAAAGTCTTGAATACATGAAGGAATTGAAGGTCATATGAATTTAAAATTTAAAAGCAGATAAAATGACAAAAATTGAAGGTCATATGAATTTAAAATTTAAAAGCAGATAAAATGACAAAAATTGAAGGTCATCTGAATTTAAAATTTAAAAGCAGATAAATTGACAAAAATAACCTATAATATATTTAACTGAAAAAACAAAACTATAATATTATAACAATTATAAAAATCCAATTATGATTTC
The DNA here is from genome assembly GCA_900314635.1 of uncultured Methanobrevibacter sp. Lineage (GTDB taxonomy): Archaea > Methanobacteriota > Methanobacteria > Methanobacteriales > Methanobacteriaceae > Methanobrevibacter. The sequence continues at coordinate 229,330 of OMVY01000004.1, read as the reverse complement.
AAAATTAAAAAAATAGTGAAGGTAGAATTTATGTTTTGGGATGAAAAAGCGGAATGCATGTCTAGGGAAGAAATAGAAGAACTTCAACTAAGAAAACTGCAAGCTACTGTTAAAAGGGCTTTCGACAAGGTCCCTTTTTACAATAAGAAATACACAGAATGCGAGGTTTTTCCAGAAGACATTGAAACTTTGAAGGATATAGAAAAACTTCCAATACTTACAAAGGACGACTTGAGAGCTTCTTATCCATTCGGATTGTTCGCAGTAGATCAAAAGGACATAGTCGAGGTCCATTCATCAAGCGGAACTACAGGAAAGCCTGTGGTGAGCGGATATACCAAGAAGGATCTGGACATATGGGCAGAGCTGATAGCAAGAGGCCTTAAAATGATGGGTCTTGATGAAAACGACATCATTCAAAATACCCACGGATACGGGATGTTTACTGGAGGATTCGGTGTTCACTATGGTGTTTTAAAGATTGGTGCAACCATTATCCCAATATCAACCGGACAGACAAGAAGACAAGTTGAAATCATGAACGACTTCGGCACAACCTGCCTCATATTCACTCCGTCATATGGTCTTCACCTTGGAGAAGTAGCCAGAGAGGAAGGAGTGGACCCTACCAAAGTAGGCCTCAAGGCAATTGGATTCGGTTCCGAACCTTATACCGAAGAAATCAGGCAGAGAATCCAGGAATCCTTCAATGCGCCAGCTTACAACATCTACGGACTAACTGAAATCATGGGTCCTGGAGTGGGAATGGAATGCTGCGCTCAAAACGGCCTTCATATTGCAGAAGATTACTTCTATCCTGAAATCATAGACACCAACACCAACAAGATACTTGGAGAAGGCCAGAAAGGTGAATTGATTCTGACAAACCTTGAAAGAGAGGGAATGCCTGTCATCAGATTCAGAACAAAAGACATCACAGCCCTTCACTATGACACCTGCAAATGCGGAAGAACCCATGTGAGAATGGAGAGGATAACCGGCAGGGCCGACGATATGATCAAGGTTAAAGGAGTAGCCGTATTCCCATCACAAATCGAGAAGGCGCTTCTTAAAGTAAGCGATGTCGAGCCTCATTATCAAATCATTGTCACAAGACCTGACATTCTAGATGAAATCGAAGTCAAAGTGGAAGCTTCACAATCCCTTTTCTTCGATGGAGTGAAGGAAATGATGAATGTTCAAAACAAGATTGCAGACTACATACAAAACGAGATTGGAATCCGTGTCAAAGTTACTCTGGTAGAGCCTAAGAGCCTGCCGAGAGCTACCAAGGGAAAAGCAAAACGCGTAATCGACAAGCGCAACCTGCATTAATAAGAAATGAATTTATAAAAATTACTAAAAAACCATAAAGAGGAGAAAAAATGAAAATCAAGCAATTATCCATATTCATAGAAAATCAACCTGGAAGGTTGTACAAGGCATTGGAGATACTGGCACAGGAAGATGTAAACATAAGGGCATTATCCCTGGCAGACACTTCAGAATTCGCGATATTAAGGCTAGTTGTCAACAGCCCTGAGAAGGGAATGGAGATTCTAGAGAAAAACAATTTCATAGTCAAGCTGACTGACATCATAGGAGTTGAACTTGACGATACTCCTGGAGGACTTACAAAGGTTCTGAAGATCTTAAATGATGAAAACATCGATTTGGAATATCTTTATGCATTCACACATGATCAAACATCCAAGGCCATTCTTTTACTGCATGCAAATGACTTGGACGAGATGATAAATGTCCTGGATTCAAATAATGTCAAAATCGTTCCGGCAGATGTCGTATACAACTTATAATTTAAATTTTAAGAGGTGAAAAAAATGGAATATGAAATCAAAGGCGGATCTTTCCCAATAGTAATCTGCAAATTGGAAAAAGGGGAAACAATGAAAAATGAGAGCGGTTCAATGGCTCTAATGACCTCCCAGATAAAAATGGAAACCAACACAGGAGGTGGAATCCTGAAAGGTCTTGGAAGAGCATTAGCTGGGGATACAATCTTTTTAAACTTCTATACCGCTCAATCAGAAAATCAGGAAATCGGATTTGCATCAGGATATCCCGGCAAGATCATTCCCCTCAAATTGAATGGAAATACAATCATTGCCCAGAAACATTCATATCTTGCATCTGAAAAGGATGTGGACATATCAATACACTTTAAAAAGAAAATAGGAAGAGGCCTCTTCGGAGGAGAGGGTTTCATTCTTCAGAAATTCAGCGGAAATGGAATGGTGTTTTTGGAAATTGATGGTGAAGTGCTTGAATACGATCTTGCAGCTGGCGAAAAAATGCTTATTGATCAGGGACACCTTGCAGCAATGGAGTCAACAGTTGATTTTGACATTGAAAGAGTGAAAGGAGCTAAAAATATGCTCATTGGTGGAGAAGGACTCTTTTTTGGAAAGCTGACAGGCCCTGGAAAAGTATGGATACAGACCATGCCAATAAGCAAACTGGCCGATGCCCTGCTGCCGTTCATACCAACAACTAATGGCGGCGATGTATGAAAAGAAAACTTGTTCTGATTTATAATTAGATAGTTTTTACTATCTAATGCTTTTTTTTAAATTTTTTATTCTGAATACAGTTTTTAAATATTAAAATTCTTTTTTTAAACTCATTAAAACAATAAAATACAATTAAAATTTACTATTTTTTAAATTTTTAAAAGATAACTAATTTTTTATATTGCTCATTTTTATTTTATATTTTTCAAACTTTTAATAGATAGTAAACCATGTATTAAAAAAACTAATTTAAAGACTTTAAAACATATATAATTTACTATATTAAACTCAAATACTAAAAATAAGTCTAAAAAATAAGTAAATTTAAATATGATCAAATTATAATTATTATTAATCCAAATAAAACATTTAAATATTCATATTGATTGGCAAAATTGTTACAAATTTAGAAAATATTTTCAATTAGAAATTTTATTATATCCTTTTAATTTTAATAATAACTTATAAAATTACTTTAATTTAAAAAAATAATATTTATTAATTAAATTAGCATTAAAAATAAGTTAAATTTAAATATTTTGTAATTTAAAGCAATATTAACAATTAATTTACAACACATATTAATTGATTAATATTGGAGACAATAAATGGATTATGAAAAATCAGAGGACAAATTCTTTAAAAGTTTCCTAGGACCATTCCTAAATATTTTCTTCTGGCATATGGGATACGATTTCAAATATAAAAAGATCCTGCCTAACGAAATAGTCTTAAACGGTACAAGACATATTTTAGACCTTCTAATCGAAACAACTGATGGAACACTGATAAATTTAGAATTCATGAGCACGAAATTAACTAAAAAGGATAAAATCAGATTCCACACTTATGCCTTAGCCGCAGAAGAAAAATACCACAAGTCAGTATATACCATAGTCATAAGCACTTATGAACAAAGAAACAGATGGTGCATCCATCAAGTTAATAGAGGAAGCATTTATGCAATAAGATTGGTAACTTTTAAGGAATTGTCTGCTAAGAGGATTCTAAAGGAAATCAAGAAAAAAATTGAAAATAATGAAATTTTAAACGAATACGATCTTTTCTACCTGGGAGTGATACCATTTGCCCGATATGATGGAAAAATTGACGATGTATTGGAAAAAGCATGTAAAATAACAAATGATGTAAAAGTTAAAGATGATGAGTTATTGCATTGCATTAAATCAACACAGATATTATCTGTTCAAAAATTTGTAAAAAAAGCAAGCAAGAAAAGAAAATTGAATAATGTGATTAGAATGACCGACGAAGTATTTTTTGAAATGTTTGTAAAAGAACCTTATGAAAACGGACACAAGGACGGAAAACAAGAAAATAAAATAGAAAATGCAATTAACCTCCTTAAAAATGGAGTTTCAATTGAAATAATAACAGAATCACTAAAACTAACTCAAAAAGACCTGCAAATTATAAAAGCAGCAAAATAAAAGACAATCTAAAGAGAGAATTTTTTTACGAAATGTTCACAAAAGAACCTTAAAAAAAGAATACTTAAAATGATTCAAAGAAGGCTATGAAGAATCATATAGAATGAAAAAATAGAAGATGCAAAAAACTGCTAAAAAAAGGGCTCCAATTGAAACAATATAAAATCATTAAAACAGAAAAAGATTGAAATTAATCAATAAAAAAAATAGGAATGTGAATTAATCACATTCATTAAAAAACAAAAACACTTATTCCTCGGATCCACCGCGGGTACGGGTACCCATATCTTCATTGATTTTGAATAAAAGCTCTTTGGATTCACCTGCAAGAGTGAGTTTTGAAACATTTTCCATTGCATTTTCCTCTTCTTCAACTTGTTCTTCAACGAACCATTGGAGGAAGTTGTCAGTTGCAAAATCCTTTTCCTCACGTGCAAGAGCTACTAAATCATTAATCAGGCTGGTTACATATCTTTCGTGGGATAAAGCCTGTTCAAATGCTGCAAGAGGAGATTCCCATTCGGTTTCAGGTTTTGCAATAGCTTCAATGTTTACTTTTGCACCTCTTCTGAGAATGTAGTCATAAAATTTCATACCGTGTTCCAATTCCTCATCAGCCTGCACTCTCATCCATGCAGCAAATCCAGAGTAATCATTGTCTTCGAAATAAGCTGCCATTGCTAAATATAAGTATCCAGAGTATAATTCTGCATTAAATTGAGCGTTTAATGCCTTTTCCATTGCTTCACTTACCATAATATCACCTTAACTTTATATAGCCCTAGCTAAAGGCTTAAATTTTATAAAAAATGCCAAATAATTTAATTTTATAAATATTTGGCTAGAATAAATTAAAAAAAATAAAAAATTTTTAAAAAAAAAGATGAAATCTATTCATCTACAAACATGTCTAAATCCGCACCGCAGGTTGGACATACCCAGTCTTTAGGAAGGTCTTCAAATGCGGTTCCTGGAGCTATTCCGTTATCAGGGTCTCCTGCTTCAGGGTCATAGACATATCCACATATATCACATACTTTTGCCATTTTAACACCTTAATAATGTTTTTTATCTCCAAAATTATTTCATCATAGGGATTAGATCTTTTTAATCATGCTTTTTGCAGCACCGCATAACGGGCATTTAAAGTCTTCAGGAAGGTCTTCAAAAGCAGTTCCTGGAGCTACATCTTTCTTTTCTTCGCCTTTATCTTCATCATAGACATATCCGCAAATTAAACATCTGTATTGTGCCATAATATTTTCCTCCATAGAGTTTAGATTAAAATAAAACAAAAATACAAATAATTTTGAAAATACACATTATTATTTGTTAAATTTTAAATTAATCAAAGTATGAAACTATTTTTTAAAAAATGTTCCTTGAATATAAATATAATTCTTTTTACATATAAGTTTTTGTTTAAAAAACATAAAACCGTTTGATATTATAAAGAAACAACTTATTAAATAAAAATAAGATAAAATTGAAAAATTAAAAATCATAATGAATTAAAAAGTAGAAAAATTAGAAAAATTAAAAATCACTGAATTAAAAAAAAATATGCTACTTAACCAGAATGACAGGAACTTTGGAAACCTTTAATGCATTGAGCGCAACAGACCCGATTCTTGAAGGACTCTCATCCCCCTCCTTGTCTGCTCCAAGACCTCTAGCTCCGAAAACAGCTATTTCCGGATTGATCTTTCTAATCATGGTCTCCATGTCAAAAACTGGATTTGCAGTAATGATATGCTCTACAACCACTACTCCTTTTTCCTTTCCCTTTAGAGTTATATCATCAAGCACAGCTCCACCCATGTCATCCAGCTCATCATAAGAGAAGTCTGAGTCGAAATCCATGACATACAAGGCGGAAATCTTTGCGCCGTATTTAGCTGCCATGTCAATAGCTAAATCAACTGCCTTTGCTCCGCATTTGGAGCCATCACTAGCTACTAGAATATTTTTAAACATCAATATTATCTCCAGATTAAAAAAGAATCATTTATAAAAAAAAATTAATATAAAATAAAGAATTTTAAGTAAATAATATTTATAAAATAAAATTTTAATAAAAAAATTATTAAAATTTCAATTAAAAATTTGTTTTTAATCAAAATTACATCAGGTATTCGGCATTGCAGAATCCAATGAACCTGTTTACAAGGCCGTCCACATCCTTGCTATCATCTAAAGCAAGTCCGTCATCCATGAAAATCGCCCTGTTGCTCAGCTCCTTGATGAAGTCAGTATTGTGTGAAACCATCACAATAGTAGTTCCAAACTCATCACAGATTCTCTTCAAGGAATTTGATACAGTTCTGAGTGTTATAGGATCCAAGTCTCCGAAAGGCTCGTCAAGCAGGAGAATATCCGGCTTTGATGCAAGCACAATTGCAAGCATAGCCCTTACCTTCTGGCCTCCAGATAATTCATATGATTTTCTATGCAATATCTCGATAGGAAGATCCAGAGCTTCGAATAAATCTTCAACCTCCTCCCTTACTGCAGTTTCAGGGAATTTAGGGAACAATTCATCCAGGATATCAGGATCAAGGCCAACCTGTTCAAGACGTGCCTTTGCTTCTCTAAGAGGCAGGTCGGTCAACTGGTACAATGCATCCAGAAGCTGGTCAGGAAGTCCTTCCTCCTTTGCCTTTTTCTTAGCTTCCTCCACCATGTCCCAGCGCTTGTAACCAAGTTTTCGAGCAAGCTGTTCTTGAATTGTGGCATAATACATCAAAGCGAATTCCTGATGCATGAAGCCAAGGTTTCTTCTTATTTCCATCCTGTCAAGACCGGCTTCCTCAATGCTTATCCAGTTTTTCTCATCATCTTTTTCAAGCTCGAATAATACATCTCCGCTGTCAGGAACATCAAGTCCGCCAAGCATTCTAAGGAGAATTGTTTTTCCAGCTCCGCTTACTCCGACAAGAGAGAGGATATCATGTCTTTTTACCTCGAAACTGATGTCTCGAATATCCAATACCTCTCCGCCGTGAAGCAGAATGAATTTCTTGTTCAAGTCGATTGCCTTGATTACAGTCTCATCACTTGATTTGATTTCAATATCGCAGACATCATCGATAGGTGCCAGGAATTCCTCTATGATTTCCTCGGCATCTCCTTCCTTCTCAATTTCGCCATCTTTTAAAAGAATGACCCTGTCTGCAAGGTATTTATGAATCTCAGGCAGGTGTGAAACGATGATTATAGTGATTCCAAGCTCGTCATTGATTTTTTTAATCGCATTTAAAATATCCTGTTTAGTTTTAGGACATGCCATTGTGGCGGGTTCGTCAAGGAGCATCACTTTAGGTTTTTTTGCAAGCTGGCGAGCCATGATAAGCCTTTGCTTTTCACCTCCGCTCAATACTGATGCAAGATGGTCTGACTTGTGGTCAAGCCCCACAAGCTTAAGCAGCTCCATAGCCTCATCGCCGAATTCCTTTATGGCCACATCAAGCTCGCATCCTGACTCATCGCGATATTTTTTAGCATATAATTTTCTAACTACGTTTTCAAGTGCGGTTTCCGGCCATATTCCAAAGGATCTTTGAAGGTGGATTGCTGTTTCCCTTTTCACCTGATTGAAGAAGTATTTGGTTGAATCCGGCTTTAAGGTGTATCTGCCGACGGTAACTTCTCCCTCGTCGAATTCCTCCACACCTCTTAGAATTCTTAAGAGTGTTGATTTTCCTGAACCGCTTGTTCCGATGACACCAAGTATTTCTCCCTCTTTAACATCGAGGCTGATGTTTTTCAATGCCTGAACTTCGTGTCCGTTATCCAATTTATAAGATTTAGAAAGATTTTTTATGCTTACTACGTTTTTATCGCTCATGTTATCACAAATTGAATTTTAATGATTTATTAGATAATATTAAGAATTTTACTAAATTTTTTATTATTAATTATAAGATTTTGAGTTTTTCCAATAATTAAATATACATTAAATATATTATTCAAGATTATATTTAAAACCTTTTATATATTTTCAAGTATTTGAAAAAATTATTTTTAATTCATTTTCTAAAAAAATCCTTCCGGCAAAAACTCTTTAAGCTCAGATATGATAAATCCCTTTTTTTGAAAATACTTTTATATGCTGGAAATCTCTGCAAATTCATATTTTTCACATATGTAAAAAATTATTCAACTAATTTAACAATTCATTTAAAATCATAATAATTCTACTTGATTTTTTCAATTTTGTTCAAAACATTTAAATATGACCAAGTCAAATTTATTAGTAGGAAGGAAGTTTCCTTCCGACAATGTATGACATTATTATAGGAAGGAAATTTTTTCCTTCCTCCAATATAATGGATTCATCTAGGAAATTTCTATAGGAGTGATTAAAGTGTCAGCAAAAGACAATAAAATAGACCAGATAATCAAGACAATCGAAACAAATGACATTAAATTTTTAAAACTGCAGTTTTCCGACATAAACGGACTGCCAAAAAACATGGCTGTACCACTTAAAACAGCAAATGATGTTGAAGACATTATTGAAGATGGATTATTATTCGACGGATCATCCATTGCAGGACTGGCTTCAATCAATGACAGCGACTTGCTTGCAAAACCTGATATCAACACTTTCTCTACAATTCCATGGAGGCCTGAAGCATTAGGTACATGCAGATTCATATGCGATATCTTCACAACAGAAGGAGACCCATATGAGGGAGACCCTAGAGGAGTGCTAAAAAAATCACTGCAAAAAGCGGAGAAAAGAGGATACCAGTTCAATATGGGTCCGGAACCTGAATTCTTCATCATAAAAGAAGACGAGAATGGAAATTACATTCCTGCAGACGATGCCGAATACTTTGATGTCGAACCATTGGACCAGGGTACCGATATCAGAAGGGAAATCGTACTGGGTCTGGAGAAGCTGGATTTCGATGTTGAAGTCAGCCACCACGAAGTGGCTCATGGACAGCACGAAGTCGACTTCAAATATGCTGATGCTTTAAAGACTGCTGATGCTGTAATAACATTCAAAGAAGCTGTAAAAGCTACCGTCCACCAATTAGGCTACAAAGCAACATTCATGCCTAAGCCTTTCCTTGGAATCAACGGAAGCGGAATGCACTGCAACCAAAGCCTTTTCAAAGATGGAAAGAACATTTTCTATGACCCTGATACTGAAAAGCAGATATCACAGGAGGCATTATATTTCATTGGAGGATTACTGAAACATGCAAAAGCTTTATCAGCTATTCTCTCACCAACTGTCAATTCCTACAAACGTTTAGTTCCAGGTTATGAAGCACCATGCTACATTGCATATGGATTTAAAAACAGATCAACACTTCTCAGGATTCCTGCATCAAGAGGATTAGGTACCAGAATAGAGTGCAGGTCAGCCGACCCTTCATGCAATCCGTACCTTGCATTTGCCGTATTGCTTGAAGCAGGACTGGACGGAATGGACAACAAGATCGACCCTGGAGAACCAACAGAAGAAAACCTGTTTGCATACACTGATGATGAGATTGCCGAGAAGGGAATTGAAACCCTGCCTACAAGCTTGTGGGAGGCATACCACTCACTTGAAAAAGACGATGTCATCAAGAATGCCCTTGGAGAAAAGGCATACAATCAGTTCTACAATATCAAAAGAGCTGAATGGGATGCATACAGGATACAAGTATTCGATTATGAAAGAGATGAGTACCTGAACGTATAACTTTTAATCATTCCTTGATCTATTGGCGGCCAATCATATCAATTGGCTGCCAATTTTCGATACTTGGCAAAATTATTTTTTTTTAAAAAAAAACATGAGGAATATATGTATAATCAAGTTAATGATTTTAGAATAGAAGAATCATTTAATATCAAGACTTAAGAATATCATTATTCCAGGCATATTGTAATTGTTTTTACAGGCATATGATAACTAATTTAAATCGTTATATGGTGAAAAAGGATTAAAAAATCTAAAAAAGCTGAAAACAGAATCAATTCAGCATTTGCATAATCAAAATTATCATTTTATTTAAGGCATATGTAAATTTGGACTAGTAATGAAAATTGATCATATTGATATTTGATTGAACTGTTCTAATTAACTTAAAATATGTATATTCACCTATTATTGGAGGTAAGAAAATGTGTGGAATAGCAGGTGTGATATACAAGGACAGAAAACCCCACCAGGTCGGAGAGGCATTGACTTCAATGCTCGAGTCACTACAGCACAGGGGACCTGATTCAGCAGGATATGCCATCTACGGCGGACTTAATTTTCCTGAAAACTTCTATCAGTTAAACATCGAAGTGAATAGAAGACGAGGCACACTCGACAATTTAAAATCCTATTTGAATCAGATAAGCCCTATATTCGAAGAGGAGCTAATCGAATCAGTAGGAGACAGCGATGTATACAAATGCAAGATTTCATTGGACAGGTTCTCTCTTTTAAAACCACTGATTAGCGAATTGGATGAATTGAAAGGGATTCAAGTGATAAACGGGTCACATTCATTCGAAATGATAAAGGATATCGGAAAAGTCAAAGACATTGCAGAAAGATTCAATGTGAAAAACCGTGTCGGAACCCATGGAATAGGACATACCCGTTTTGCAACTGAAAGCGGAGTCGACCGATACCATGCACATCCATATCAAAGCTACATCATACCAGACATTACAGTAGTGCATAATGGACAGATAACAAACTACTGGAAAATAAGAGACCCTCTGGAGAGAAAAGGACATGAATTCGAAACATTCAATGACACGGAGTGCATTGTTCACTACATGGCAGACAAGCTCGATCAAGGTTATAAGCTTGAAGAAGCTCTCGACCAGGCGGTAATAGACTTGGACGGCCCTTTTTCAATTCTGGTTGGAACACCTGATGGAATAGGAATTGCAAAGGACAAGCTGGGACTCAGACCTGGCGTGATGGTGGAAACAGATGAGATATTTGCAATAGCTTCAGAGGAGATGGCATTGCATAATGTAACCGATTCCGACAGGATAGAGCAGATAGCTCCAGGAGAAACAAGAGCTTACACTATCTAGGAGGATTTTTAAGAAATACTTTAAAAAGGAGTTTTATCTATGAGCGAATACATTATCAATGCAAAGGATCTGGGTGAAAAGGAATTGAACCGCACCATAAAGGAACAGGCTCCAAATCATGATAAAATCATCATCAACAATCCGGAATCCCGTCACAACATATGTGCAGGATTATCTGAAGATGTTGAAATAGAAATCAACGGCTCTGCAGGCTATTTTGTAGGAACAATGGTAAATGGAGCTAAAATACACATCAATGGAAATGCCGGCTGGTTTGCTGGAGACAATATGACAAATGGGGAATTGATCATTGAAGGCACAGCTGGAGACGGCGCAGGCCAGGGAATCTACGGCGGAACCGTGATAGTGAAAGGAGGCACAGGTTCAAGAACCGGAGAAATCATGAAAGGCGGAACCGTAATCATAGGCGGAAACAGCGGATACATGACAGGGCTGCTTATGATGGGTGGAAGACTGATCATACTCGGCGATGTAACTGATGATGCAGGGGAGTCCATCATGAGGGGAACCATATATGTTCTTGGAAGCGTTAAAAGCCTTGGAAAAAACGCAACCATAGCAAAAACCACTCCTGAAGAGGAAAAAGAACTTGAAGAGGTATTGAGCAAATACGGCTTCCAGTTAAGCGATGAGGATTATGCAAATTTTAAAAAAATAGTGAATATACAATAGGGGCTTGAAAATGAGCGAACATAAAATAGCAATGGTCGGAACACCATGCGAAATCATGGCAGCATCCAAGCTGCAGCATTATACAGACAGCCCTATTGAAGTAAAACTGGGCTTGTTCTGCATGGAGAATTTTTCATACAAGTACTTTATAAACCTCTTGAAGGAATATGATTTGAAAATGGAGGATATTGAAAAATTCCAGATAGAAAAGGGATTCGTGTTTTTGCTTCTTAAAAACAAGGATGAAGTGAGAATACCTCTCTCAGTAGCTAGAAGAATAATCAGAAAAAACTGCGACATATGTGTTGAGCTGACATCAGAAACATCAGACATTTCAATAGGATCTATTGGATCTGAAGATGGATGGTCAACACTTATAATCAGAACTGAAAAAGGTGAAAATATAGTTGAAGGAGCTGTCAAAAACGGATTCATTGAAGTCAAGGACTTTTCTGATGCTCAATTTGACTTGCTTGAGAGGATTGCTTCCAGCAAAATCGAAAGGAATCTAGAAAACATAGAGGAAAGGGAGTTTTTCGCAAGGCCTGTTCTCTATCAAAGGCAAAAGTCTGATGATTCAATCATGAAAGAAATCTCCGAGTCAGATTTTATGGATTTGAAATCAAATGTCATAGATATCGGCGCATGCGTGCTCTGCGGAGCCTGCGAATATGCATGCCCTGAAAATCTCATAATAATTGACGATACAAAGCCTCGGATGAAGGGAAAATGTGTTGAAGACTGCCATGCATGCTTCAGCGTCTGTCCAAGAACATTCATACCTGAAAACTTGAGAAACGACAACAGCAAAGCTATTGGAGACTACAGGAAAATATTTACAGCAAAATCAGTAAGACATACCCAGGGACAGGATGGATCCATCGTCACAACTATTCTGGATTATTTGTTAAGCGAAGGCATAGCAACAGAAGCCCTCATTGTCGACAAGGAGGACCATCTGGCTTGGAAGCCTTATGCAAAGATAACTAGCGACATCGATGAGGTCGTCAAATCCGGAGGAACAAAATATTCTGTCTGTCCGGTATTCAAGCCGCTGAAGAATATCGAGGAGGTGGATTAAATGACATTCACTGTCGAGAGAAGATCAGAAATATGCAAGCAGAGCAATGACAGGCCAGGCTGCTGCTGGTACTTATGTGACAATCCTAAGAAATCAGCATGCAAGAACTGCTACAGCTGCTATTCAAACTGTCCTCATGATGTATATGAGGTAATCAATGACGAGCCTCAGCCAATACATCAGGAAAACTGCGTAGGGTGCAAGATATGCGAGGAGATGTGCCCTACTCATGCAATATATGTCAGGCCTCTTGCAGATGAGGGAAGGGGAGTCTGGTCAAATGCCACAATGCTTGAAATCAAGCGCAAAAGCAAGACCGGCTCATACAAGGTCAGGGGATGTGGAATGACAAGGCCTATTCCAACATTCGATGACTTGAGCATACTGCCTGCACAGGTGTCAAGACCTCCTATTGATTCTTACAGAGAGCCATGCAAGACTTCAGTAGTCCTTGGAGATCGCTTTGCTGAAAATCCAATTGAAATAGAAACCCCTATAATGATCGGCGCAATGTCATTTGGTGCAATAAGCAAGGAGGCAAAGATAGCTCTGGCAATTGGAAGCAGCAAAGTGGGGACTATAACAAATACCGGAGAAGGGGGAATGCTTCCAGAAGAGAGGCATTATGCAGATAAATTGATAGCTCAGTATGCATCAGGCCGTTTTGGAGTTTCAGCCAGCTATCTGAACAATGCTGAAGCTGTTGAAATAAAAATAGGACAAGGTGCAAAATCAGGAATGGGAGGACATCTTCTTTCCCACAAGGTTACTGCGGAAGTAGCTAGAGTTAGAAACATACCTGAAGGAACTTCTGCATTGAGTCCTGCCCGTCATATGGATATTGTAGGACCTGAAGATCTGGGAATGAAAATCGGCCAGCTGAGGGAGATTACAGACTGGAAAGTTCCAATTATTGTAAAATTCGCATCAGGAAGAGTGGAACAGGATGTCAAAATCGCTGCAAAAGCAGGAGCAGACATAATCGTAGTTGATGGAATGCAGGGAGGAACAGGCGCAGGACCTGAAGTGGTAACCGAACATGCAGGAATTCCAACCATCGAAGCCATTGTAAAGGCTGACGATGCCTTAAAGGACATAAACCTTAGAAGTGAAGTGAGCCTTGTTGCTGCAGGAGGAATAAGGTCTGGAGCAGATGTTGCAAAGGCAATAGCTTTAGGTGCGGATGCTGTATATGTTGCCACATCAGCCTTGATTTCAATAGGATGCAAAGTCTGCCAGACATGTTCAGAAGGCACTTGCCCTAAAGGAATAGCAACACAGGAGAGAGTGCTTAGAAGAAGGCTGGATCCTATCAGAAAAGGAGAACAGGTTGCAAATTACATAGAAGCCATGACTCAGGAAGTGAAATCACTTACCCAGCAGGCGGGAAATACAGACATTCAAAAACTTGAACGCCAGGATCTCGTTGCATTGACCATGGAAGCTTCACAGTTAACAGGAGTGCCTATAGTAAGGTAAACAGCGTATTCAAAACAAGCTAAAAGATGATTTCAAATAATTTAATTAGATGATTTCTAAATCCTAGTTAAAAATGAAAATGATTTGCAAGAAGTAAAATTTAAAAAATGTGAATCCTAATTAAAAAGGAAAAATATAAAAGGAGAAATTCATTATGGCAGCTTTTGATAGAGTTAAATCAGGAATTCCAGGGCTTGACAACATTTTAGACAACATCCGCCTAGGGGACAATGTGGTTTGGAATGTTACAAATCTAAGCGAATTCTCATATTTTGTAAAACCTTATGTAAGACAAGCAAAAGCAGACAATAGAAACCTGATATACATAAGATTCGCCAACCATGATCCATTGATAGAAATGTCTGAAGAGGATTTCGATCTGCTTGAAGCGGAAAAAGACAATCCTGACAAGGAATTCTGCATGATTGAAAGGGATGGGATCAAGATCTACAAGGTAAACCCATACAATCAATTTGAAACATTTACATTGGAAGTTCATAGAATCATAGAAAAGGAAGGTTATGATGCATTTTATGTATTTGACTGTTTAAGCGACCTTCAAGCAGTCTGGTCGACAGATTTGATGATGGGAAATTTCTTCCGAGTAACATGCCCCTTCCTCTTCCAGCTTGACACAGTTGCATATTTCCCTATCATAAGGGGAAGGCACTCATTCGATGCAATAGCAAAAATCCGCGAAACCACCCAATTGTTTTTGAATGTTTATTCAAGTTCGGATGTGGAATTCTATATCTCCCCTCTTAAGGTTTGGAACAGGTACTCCCACACCATGTTCCTGGGACATAGATTCAACCCTCAAACAGGTTCAATCAAGGTCCTTCAGGAAGGAAGCGAGGTCAGCAGGTTCTATAAAACAGTTAACGATTCAGACAAGCATCAAAACGGACAGATACTGGACAGCTGGGAGCGCTACATGCTCAAAGTCAGAATGAAATATGCTGAAGGCAGAAACATAGATGATGACTGCGAGAGAATCTGCGAGCTGATGATGACAAAAGACGAAAAGATGCTTTCCAAAATCAAGCAGTACTTCAATTTCGAGGATTACATAACAATCTACGATCGCAGAGTGGGAAGCGGTCTGGTTGGAGGAAAGACCTGTGGAATGCTGCTTGCAAGAAAAATTATCGAAAGAGAACGCCCGGACATTTACTATGACTTTTTCGAACCTGACGATTCATTCTATATCGGATCAGACCTGTTCTATACATACATCGTTTCAAATGACCTGTGGGATTTAAGGGTTCAGCAGAGAACCCCTGAAGGATACTATAAATACGGCAAGGAACTGGAGGAAGGCCTTAAGAACGGAACCTTCTCCGAAGAAATCAAGAAGCAGTTCATAAACATACTGGACTACTTCGGGCAGAACCCTATCATCATCCGTTCAAGCAGTCTCTTGGAAGACAGCTTCGGCAATGCTTTTGCTGGAAAATACGAATCAGTATTCTGCGCAAACAGAGGCACTCTGGAAGAGCGTCTGGAAGCCTTTGAAGAAGCTGTTAAAGTAGTATATTCAAGCACTATGAATATTTCCGCATTGGAATACCGGAAAATAAACAATCTTGATGATACCGACGAGCAGATGGCTCTTCTGGTTCAAAGGGTTTCAGGTTCATACTGTGGAAACTATCTCTTCCCTACAGCCGCAGGTGTTGGATTTTCATACAGTCCTTATTCTCCGCTGCCTGATATGGACAACAGCAAGGGAATGCTGCGTCTTGTGATGGGTCTTGGTACCAAGGCTGTAGACCGGACAAAAACAGACTATCCAAGAATAATCAATCTAGACAAGCCTAAATTAACCATGATGAAGGATATTGCCGAAAGACACAAATATTCACAGAGATATCTGGATGTAATCGACTTGGAAGAAAAGAGCCTTCATGACATTCCAGTTGATGAAGGACTTGAGTTGATTCCAGGCTATGCAAAAAAAGCTTTAATCGAACATGACTATAATGCTGAGAGAATGTTTAGAGAACGGGGACAGCGCCGCGAGATAGCATTTGTCAATTGCCAGGGGCTTGTTGACAACGATGAATTCATAGGAGTCATGAATAATATTTTAAATACATTGGATAACGCTTACGACTATCCTGTGGATATAGAGTATACCGTTAATGTTGCTGCAAACGATTCATTCAACATAAACCTCCTGCAATGCCGTCCGCTTCAAGTTTCAACAAGCAATGAGGCGATTGAAATTCCTGAAGATGAAAATGTCTTCTTCCATATCAAGCAGGCTTCCATGGGAATATCACGAAAGAACGAGATAGATGTCATCTGCTATGTGGACCCTCACAAGTATTATGAATATCCGTATGCCCAGAAAAGCATGATTGCAAGGGTCATAAGCGATGTCAACGCCTACTGCAAGAACAATGACAAGACAGCGATCCTGATGGTTCCCGGAAGAATAGGCACATCATCTCCTGAACTTGGAATTCCGGTTGTATTTGCAGATATAAGCCATTTCAATGCGATTCTCGAAGAGTCATACAGCGAAGTGGGATATATGCCGGAACTCTCTTTCGGAAGCCACATGTTCCAAGACCTTGTTGAAGCGGAGATATACTACGGAGCCATATTTGAAAACGAGAAAAGGCTGGAATTCAACAAGGAGATGCTTTATGAACATCCTAACATATTAAAACGCATTAATCCAAATCTGAGCGAAGAGGAATACAGCATGGTTCAGGTAGTGGAGTTTGGTGAGGACAAGGCTGAGCTTTACCATGACATGAACAAGGATGAGACAATGTGCATATTCAAATGATTTAATTAAAAAAAACATCATAAAAAATGCTTATTTTGGGTCAGGCGGGTGGGACATATGCCTTTTTTATGAAAATAATATTTAATTATTTTTCTTTTTTCTTTTAGGCAAAATATTTAATTCTTTTTTTATAATTATTAACAACTATTAAGAGACTCAAACTTTAATCCACTACTTTTTTTAATTATTCAACCAACATATCGATATTCTTATTAATTTGTTAAAATAAATAGATATCTAGCTAATTAGATGATTGACTTAATTTAAAAAATCAAATCAACTGAAAAAATCTTAAGAAGTGTTTATATGAGAACAATTACACATATCCTACCATTGATATCAAGCTCACTTTTAGTAGCCGGCGATAGTGAAGAAATAAAGATAGACGGATTGAAAACAAGTCCGGACTTAGACCACGCATTATCTCTTGCAAAATCCAAAAAGAAGCCAATACTTGTAGTTTTCCAGCAGGAAGACTGTGAATGGTGCGAATTACTGGTGGACAAAGTCCTGTCAAACCCAGAAGTTCAAAAAGAATTGAACAAGCGTTTCATAGTCACATTTGTGGACATGAACGAGAATTATAAATTAGCAGATGAATACAAGATTCTTGGAACTCCAACAGAAGTATTCCTTGACTATGAGGGAAATGAAATAGATAGAATTCAAGGATATGAAAGGGAAGACAAATTCATGACCAAACTTAAAGAGATCTAATGGAATTATTTCCACTATTCTCTTTTTTATAAAAAATATCATTTCGAGAAATTTCCATTTTCTGCAGTTTTTTACAACTCATTCTTAATTCATGGTTTAATTCACTTATGTGGATGAATTATTGCCATAATAACTGAAATCACTTTAAGATTCATTTAATTGAAATCAGAATAAAAAATATTGAAGTAAATTTTACAAGCATGTATTTTATCAAGCAATATTTTATTTTACTTAAACGAATTAGCAATTCTCAAATCTTTTTTTATTTAATCAGCACAACCAAGTCTGTTATGAAAAAAATTTTAAATATATCGAATGACATAATTTACATAACGATGAAGGAGATGCAAAAATGGGATTTAGCCTTGAAAGCATAGGAATGAAAGAAGGTGGAAGATATGAGTCAATCTTCACCACCATGAATCAGAATGAAGAAATGGATGCCGCTCCAATAGGAGTCAAATGCATTGGAGATGAGGAAATTGCAGCACGCATATTCGAAGGAAGCACAACACTTGAAAACATAAAAGAGACAAAGGTTTTCTGCATAAACATAACTGACAATCCAATGCTCTATGCGCAAACTCTCTTTAAAACTTACGATGAGAGCCAGTTTAAAAAAGACGACGACATAGTTTTTCTTAAAAATACTGATGCATATGGAATCGCACTTGTCACATCAATTGAGGAGCAGACATTGGAAAATGACCAGATAAGCACTGAAGGAAAAGCATTTATCATCAAAGCAGAGGTATTGAAGATAGTTGTAAACAGGCAGGGAGCAAAAGCAATCAACAGAGGCCTTTTTGCATTCCTGGAATGTCTTGTCAATTATTCCAGACTTGATTTGATAGATGATGAAGCGAAGGACAAATATGTTGACAGGTTCCTGGAAAATGAAAGCCTTATAGAAAGAGTGGGATCCGAGGATATCAAGGAATCCATGAGCTTGTTGAAAGATAAAATGATTGAAAAGGGAATTGAATTTTAAATTAATCTTCTATTGATAGATTTCCCAAATTATTCCCCTCATACAATCTTAATTTTTTTCTATTTAAAAAAGCACCTTATTCATAACCCCCCATTAATAACCACCATTTTAAACTACACCAGAATTAAAAACCACTTAAAAATAAATCTTAACACATCATGAAAGTAGTTTTTGAAAATAATTAAAAGATATTTTTTTAATTGGATTAAAAAAATTTAGATTAAAAAACATTCCAAAAACTATTTTAGAGTATTTGAAACCATATAAATATCCCAAACGGATATTAGATCAATTAATTAAAAATAAGAAAAAATATTAACAAAATTAAAAAAATAAAAGAGAATAATTTAAAAAAATTATTCTACTGGATAAAACTCAGTGTAATGTGAATTTCTCTCAAGAGGTTTTCTATTCAAGTCCTTAACTATTCTAGTCAAATATTGAATGCTTGTATCCACACCATCTGGAGCTCCTGAAGCTTCAGACAATTCATCACCGCCAAGGGTTCCTCCCATGTCATTCGCACCTGCAAGAAGGGCGACTTGAGCGAATCTGAATCCAACTTTCACCCAGGACACCTGAATGTTTGGAATAATATCCCTGAGCATCAGACGAGCTACAGCTAGAAGCTTCAAGTCTTCGGTTCCAGTTGCGCCGAGATCCTTTTGACCTTCCAGAAACATAGGAGAATAATCAGGCATGAATGTCATTGGTATGAATTCATTGAATCCACCTGTTTCAAGCTGTATCTGACGAAGGATATCAATATGCTCCACACGCTCCTCGATTGTCTCCACATGGCCGTACATCATGGTTGCAGAACCATCGATGCCTGCATTATGAGCTTCCTTTATAATTCGAATCCATTCTTCAGTGCTTACCTTCTGAGGACATACAATTTCTCTTGTACGGTCGTTCAATATCTCTGCAGCTGTTCCAGGAATGGTTCCAAGACCTGCTTTTTTCAGAATCTTGAAGGCTTCAGAAGTAGGTATTTCACTGACCTTGGCCGCATCTGCAATCATTGTAGGTGAAAATCCATGAATATCAACCTGAGGAAAATTGGATTTCAATAATTTTAATATATGCTCATAATATTCAATATCCGCATCCTTGAGGACTCCACCCATTACACAGAACTCACGAGCACCTGTATCAACCGCACCTTGTGCCTTTGCAAGTATCTGCTCATCATTCAAGATATACGCATCGGGATCATCAATATCCCGTCCAAAACCACAAAAGCCACATCTTACAGTACAGACATTGGTGAAATTGATGTTGCAGTTATTGATAAAAGTAACAGTATCTCCCACAATTTCACGGCGTACTGCATCAGCAGTAGCTAAAAGCGCATAGATATCTGAACCTTTCAGGTTCATTAAATAGTTCCCATCTTCAACTGAGATAGGTTCATCAAAGGACCTATCTAAAATTTCTCTAGTTTTTGATGCCACGTTCATTCTAGTATACATAAAAATATGTAATATTGCATATAATATAAAGTTTTCCATATTTTATATTTATTTGATTAACTGGGGGTTAAACAGTGAAAAATTGGAACTTATAAAAACTGAAATCCCACTTTTCTTATCAAAAAAATAATATTAAATAATCATTTGTTATCAAAAAAATAATATTAAATAATATAAGAAATAAATTTTATCTAATGAATAGTAAAAAACGTGGCTTGTTAATAGGAAGAATGCAGCCTGTACATAATGGCCATATTGAGATTATTAAGCAGATACTTGAAGAAGTCGACGAGATAATAATCGGAATTGGAAGCGCTCAATTAAGCCATGAGCTTAAAAACCCATTTACTGCAGGTGAAAGACTTATGATGCTCAACCAGGCGCTGGCGGAAAACGATATAGAAAGAAATCGTTACTACATCATACCAATGGAGGATGTAAACCGCAATGCCCTCTGGGTGGCTCATGTGAAGATGATGACACCTCCATTCAAAGAGGTCTACAGTGGAAACTCTCTTGTCAAGCAACTCTTTAGCGAAGAGGGTTTTGAAGTCCACCAGCCTCCTCTATTCGATCGTGAAAAGCTTTCAGGCACTGAAATTCGAAAAAGAATCCTGAATGGAGAGGACTGGCAGTCTCTCGTTCCACAGGCAACAGTTGAAATTATGAAGGAAATCAAAGGCGCTGAAAGAATCAGAAATCTGAATGTCAAGGAAAAAAGCGAAATCATATAATCATATAACAAAAATTAAAATTTCAAAAATAATCGCAAATAATCTCATACGTTTTTAAATTCAAATATAAAAAATACAAGGATTGATTAAATGGCTATTGTGAAACTTGTAGAAAAAGATGAAGAATATTTCACCATAGGTGATTTGATAGAAGATATAAAAAAATCAAGAAGAGTCGATGAAGCCGGAGCTATTTACAGCTTTGAAGGATTTGTCAGAGGAAAAGAGGAAAACTTCAAGCTCGACAAGCTCATACTTTCCACTCCAGACAAGGAAAAGGCTTTGGAAGACATCAATAATATCATAGAAAGCGCAAAAATAAAATATAATGTTTTTGAAATAAGCGTGGTCCACTTCGTTGGTGAATTCTACACCGGAGATCCTTTATTCCTCGTTGTCATACTTGGAGGCCACAGAGGCGAGACCTATCAGGCACTCAATGAAGTAGTGGAGAGAGTCAAGCACGAAGTCGACTTTAAAAAAGAGGAAATTTCCAATCAGGGAACCAAGACAATAATGGCTGGAGGATAATCCTCCTATATTTTTTTAAAATAAATATTAGTTCGTCATATATAAAACATAATGGGCATTGAAAAAAACAGCCCAGCCCTTTTTTTGAAATGAAATAGAGTTAAAAAATGTTAAATAAAAAAGCATTAATGCTTATGAATTTAAAAATAATAAAAGTAGTCTAAAAAATTTAAAAAATTATAATTAAAAAAATAAAAAATAGTTAAAAAATAAGAAACTTATTCTTTAGCTACCATTACTTCAGTGGATTTGATTACAGCTTCAACATCATCGCCAGCAGCTAATTCTAAAGCTTCAGCAGACTCACGAGTAATAACAGCAGTAATAACGCCAGGCTCGGTTACTTCAATCTTAACACTAGCCATAACTTCCCCTAATTTAACATCAGTTACTTTACCTTTAATTCCGTTTCTTGCACTAAGTACCATAATAATTTCTCCTATATATTTTTAAATGTTAATAAAATAATATTACAAATCATTAAAAACGTTTTTTCAAATGTCTTAAAATCATTATTTTTTAAAAAAACTGATTTTAATTATTTGTTTAAAAAATTTAAATCTAACAACTTTTTTAATTATCAATCCAATTGATATTTTTCATTCATATCGAAAAACAATAAAAATAAAAATGATTGAAACTTAATTAATTAAAAAAATAATTAAATTTAAATCTTTTTTTTAATTTTAACATCTAACTAATAGTTTGTTTTCATAGTATATAAATATATGCTTTTTTTATAAAAAAATAATAGATTTTTATCGATAACCATTTTTTGCACAATTAGATAAAAATTTTTATCGAAACTTTTTTTTAAATGATGGCTAATGCATACATGGATTGAAATCAAACATTAAAATGGGGATATGTAATAAAAACATAAAATCAGTAAATTTCAAAAAACAAAAGAGCAAATTAACTGAAATCAATTAAATCAAGAAATCAAAAAACTAAAAAAAAACATCTGAAAAATGTTTAAAATTAACTAATTATAATAAAAATTTAAAATAAAATGCCGCGAAACTAAAAAAAGTAAAAATTTTTAAAAACATTTAAAAATTGATGCAAGTTAATAAAATTGTCCAAATTAGTAAAATTCTTTTAGAAATCTAAATAAAATAGGAATAAAAAGCAAAAATATTAGAAAACTTTATTTAATAAAGAATTAATAAATAAAATTAGTGTTTATTATGTCAAATTCTACCAAATTTATAAGAGACAGCATCCATGGCAATCTGCCACTGGATCCATTTGAAATTGAAGTCCTGGACTATCCTCAGCTTCAAAGGCTTAGAAGAGTGAAGCAGTTGGGTTTCATATCACTCATCTATCCTGGAGCAAACCATTCACGGTTTGAACATTCTATTGGAACCATGCATCTGGCGTCAAAGCTTGCAGACCAGTTGGAGCTTAGCAAAGAGGACAAGGATCTTGTAAGAATTGCAGGACTTCTCCACGATGCAGGACATGGTCCTTTTTCCCATGTTTCAGAAGCAGTACTGGGAGTCAACCACGAAGAAATAACCGCATTTGTCATAGAAAAGACTTCCATACATGACAAGCTCAGCGAGAAATTTGATACGAAAGAGATAATAGACATAATAAACGGAGAAGGCAAGCTGGGCCCCATAATCTCCGGTGACTTGGATATGGATAGAATGGACTATCTTATCAGGGACTCACACTATACCGGAGTTGCATACGGAGTAATAGACACTGAAAGAATCATCAGCAATCTTAAACTGGAAAGAGAGCTTATTCTGGACATCAAGGGAGTCCAGGCTGCAGAATCAGCATTGACTGCACGCTACCTGATGTATCCGAGCGTTTACCAGCATCACACCACCAGAATCATAAATGCGATGTTTAGAAGATGCCTGAGGGATTTGATCAATCAGGACAGTCTTGATCCAAAAGACATGTACAAATACGATGACGCCGACATGATAAGCATATGCAGGCATTCAGAAGGATTATCAAGGGAAATGATGGAAAAAATAGACAATAGAAACCTCTTGAAAAGAGCCAAGGTCCTGCCAGTCAACCTCTTTGAAGAACCTGAAAAAATATTTAAAATAGAAAAAGAAGACATCCTAAAGGCTGAAGAGGAAATCAGCGAGGATTTCAATCTGAACAGGGACTATACAATACTGAATATCGCGGAATATCCTCGCTTCGAGGAAATGAAAACCCTTGTTGAATTTGGTGACAAGCTATATCATTTAAGCGAGATTTCAAGCATTGTGGATGCTTTAAACAATGCAAGATTCAATTCATCAGACCTATGTCTTTTTGTAGACAAAGAGGATGTTGAAAAGGTCAGAAGATTGAAAATAGAGAACTATCTTGATCTGCCGGAGCCAACTAGAAAATATGATACAATTCATACAGACCAGGTCAGATTGATGTAGAAGAAAAATAAAAAAAAATAATTATTCTTATATTTATGATTAAATGAAAAAAAAATAATTATATCATATTTAATACTAAAAGTGAAAAAAATAAAAGACTGATGATATCATGATTATAGTAGCTATCACAGGAGCTAGCGGAGTTATATATGGAGTCGAACTTCTAAAGGCCCTGAAGGAATTGGATATTGAAACAGGACTGCTCATAAGCGATCCTGCAAAAATCGTAATCGAATATGAACTAGAGCAGGACTTGGATGAAATCAAATCACTTGCAAGCCACTGCTTCGAGGCAAATGAAATAGACTCTTCAGTAAACAGCGGCTCATTCAAATTCGATTCCATGGTCATAGTTCCATGCTCCATGAAAACATTATCTGCAATAGCTAACGCCTATGCGTCAAATGCAATCACACGCGTGGCTGATGTTGCTCTTAAAGAGAGAAGAAACCTCGTAATCGTTCCAAGGGAAACTCCTCTTAGGACAACCCATCTTGAAAACATGGCAAGAATATCCCATGAAGGTGGAATAATACTTCCTGCAATGCCTGCATTTTACCACAATCCTCAAAGCATTGATGACGTGACCCATTTCATTGTTGGAAAGATATTGGATGTTTTAAACATAGACAACGAAATGTTTCAAAGATGGAAAAAAGAATAGAATCCGAAGATTTAAATTTTGAAAAAAATTCAAGTGATAATATGATAAATGATTTTGATTTGATACAAAGCTGTGATGTTTCAGGATTTGTAAAGGAAGAAGCTCGAGCCATACTATTATACAAATCCAAAGTGACAGAAGAGGATGTTGTCTTAGATATCAACTGCGGAATCGGAGAGCTCACCGCAGAGTTTTCAAATCTGGCAAAGGAAGTCATAGCCATTGATAAAAGCCCGATTTCTATGGATTTGACAAAAGAAAACTTAAAACAGAACGGCAGCAAGGAAAATGTCAAATTAATAGAAAATGATGCGAAAAACATGCTTGAATACCTAGACAACTTCGATATCGCCATTTTAAGATGTGATGAAGAGGAATTGATTGAAGAGCTGCTTGAGAAAATCCACAAAAACATCAATTCCAAGGGAAGAATATTCATAATAAGCAATCTTCTCAACATCCAATACACTGCAATTGAAGCATTGGACAAACTTGGCTACAATCCTCAGATTACAAATATTTCAATATCAAGAGGGCTTCTCTTAAATAAAGGCATAAAAATGGAATCTCTAAATCCAACTGCAATAATATCAGTGAAAAAGAGATAATTTTCCATTAACCATGAAAACATGACGATTTTTACTAAAGAGATAATATGGAAGAAAAAGAGTGTTATAACTGCCACTATATGGAATTTGACATAGGATTGTGCACCCAGTACTTCTGCGGACTCCATGAAAAGCTCATCAGACATGATGATAGCTGTAAAAACTGGTTGAAAAAAGAGGATTCATTCATTAAATGAAAATAAATCCATATCCAAAACTCCAGACCTTAAGTTAAAAAATAAACACCAATCATACAAAATACAAGCCATATCCAAAACTCCAGACCTTAAGTTAAAAAATAAACACCAAGCATTACTGCCATAAATAATAGATTCAAAAGAGTGAATTCCACCAGATATCTTATTTTTATCCCATCAAACTCTTTTTGAATAATCCTGTATGAAATAAGATTAGCCATGGATGCAACAAGGGTTCCAAGACCTCCAATATTGACTCCTATAATTATGGCTTCATAATTGCTGCTGAAAGAACTGAGCAGAATTGCAGCCGGAACATTAGATATGAATTGTGATGCCGCAACTCCCCAGAACACTTCGTTTCCCATGATATGGCTCTTGAAAAAGGTATTGAAAAATGGAATGCATTCCAGATTGCCGATTAATATAAAGAGGGCAATGAATGTCAGAAGCAGGTAGTAGTCTATTCCTGAGAAGACTTTTTTCAAGAAATTTTTCATATCAGGCTCTATTTTTTCCACACTGCCAATATTGATTTCCTCCGGTGAAACAATGAAAGTCAGTGCAAGCAGCATAATTAATGAAACAGCTATATAGGGCAAAAGAACCAGGAAAAATGAATCAAATGGAATATTGGATGCAGTGTAGAGAACAATATTATGGGGAGCACCAATTGGAAGGACCATGCAGCCTACATTGGCAGCAATCGTCTCCAAGCTGACTGTGAATATTATCAAATCAGTACGTCCGACTCTTCTTAAAGTCAATATGGTAAATGGCACAAAGACAATCAAAGAAACATCATTGGTAATGAATATTGAAGAGAAAAAGCAGGTGAAAGTAAGAAAGCATACTAGGGTGCGTGAATCATTTACCTTTGCCAATAATCTGCGCACAAGCATCTCGAAAACAGCCAGATTCTTCAAGATTTCAACAACAAGCATTATGGCAAAAAGCAGCAAAATTGTTTCCCAGTTGATATAATCAATATAATCCATGCTTGGCTTTACAAAAAAACAGGAAGCTAAAGCAAGAATAAATGATACGGAAAAAATTATCTCCTCTTTTAAAAAATCAGATAGCCTGTCTTTGAATCCATTCATAATTTTATTTTAGCAGAAATGATATAAAAATTTTTAATTTTAAAAAAATAGATTTTAATAATTCTGATAAAAACAAATAATTTATAATCTTAAAAAAATAAAATAAATCATGTATTGTTTAAACAATATAATAAGAAGTTAGGAATTTTAAAAAAATATTTAACATATTGATTAAATTTAAAAAAAATATTAATACAATTGGAGATTTAAAAATGAAAATAGATGTGAGAAGCTGGAAATTTAAATTCTCCATACTTATGATAATTCTAATCATTATCATCTACGGATCCAACATACTGATTTTAAAAGATCCGGAACATGTTATATCATATATATGGACACATTTAGGTTTTATTCCAGTAGATATTCTGCTTGTTGCATTCCTGCTTGATGAGATAATAAGCAAAAAAGAACATGAAGCTGTCATGGAAAAGCTGGACATGCTTATGGGAACTTTCTTTTCTGAAATTGGAAATGACTTGATTGCCCTGCTCAGCACTGCGAACAAATACAAGGCAGATACCGAATATTTAAAATCCATTAATTCATGGACAGAAGACGACTACACACAAAGGTTGAAAAATTTTGATGATAAAGCTATTGATTTTAAAGCAGAACTTAGTGGAGAGGAAAGAGAAAAGTTCCTGAATGAACTGAGAGACCTTCTTATTAGCAAAAGGGAATTGCTTATAAATTTCATGAACAATTCAAATCTGCTTGAAAAGGACGAGTTCACTTCATTGATTATGGCGATTTTCCATTTGGACGAGGAGCTTGAACACAGGTCCGACTTAAGCAATGTTAAAGATGCCGATTTCAATCATTTGAATGGAGACATGAAAAGAATCTACTCCAAGCTGATTCATGAATGGATCTACTACCTGTCATATTTGAACAAGCATTATCCTTACATGATTTCTCTGGCTATCCGTACAAATCCATTTGATGAGACTGGTGAAGACGCCAGTGTGAAAGAATAAATTTTTTTTAAATTTATTCTATTTCTTTTTTTATTAAAAATTACTTCACATAATTCTCTTTTTATAAAAACAATATCCTATTTTTCAATTAAACAAAACTCATTTTTTCAATAATAAAACACCACGAATTTTAAATAAACTTATAAATTTCAAAAATAAAATTAAAATCAAGGTGAAATTTATGAGTGAGAAATTATACTCCTGCATCATATTATCTGGCGGAATGAGCAGACGCATGGGAGAAGACAAAGGTTCCATGATTATTCAAGGAAAACCTATGATTTTACACATACTTGAGAGATTAAATGGTAAAATAAATGATGCTGTAATCGTTTTAAACAATCAAGAGAGAATAAATTCATATAAGGAATTGCTAGATGCATATGTTCCGGTAGAAATAAAAGAAAATTTCACTTATTCACTTGGATTCATTGAAGATGAAGTCAAAGACAAAGGACCTGTTGCAGGAATCATGACCGGATTGAAAAATATAAAAACAGATTATGCACTCGTGCTTCCCTGCGATTCACCATTTATCAGCGAGGACAATATCAAAACCATGTTTGATCTTTTAGAGTCTAGTGAAAATACGGATGCAGTCATACCATACCACACCAAGGCAAACAAGGACAGATTAAAAAATAAAAAGGAATTCAACTTCAAGAGCAGCTCAGAGATGTCACGCGATATGAAGATAGAAAACAGCGAGCCTCTTCATTCAATTTATAAAAAAGACAATTTGGATATTATTTCAAAACTTCTAGAGGATGATAACCTATATGTCAAATCATTCATCAAAAATCTTAAATGTGTGAATTTTGTAGAAGTGGACAATGAAGTTCTATTTGAAGATGATTTTAAAAACTTCAATAGAAAAGAGGATATTGAATCATTTGAATAATAAAAAATTATAAATTAAAAAACAGAAAAATAAAATCAACTTATTTTAAAAAACAACTACACAATTTTTAAAAAATAAAAAAAGAAAATGCAATAGCTATAAAAATAACCATGCATACTATTTTAAAAATAAAAACAATTAATCCAAAGTAGGATAGTTAGGACTCTCATTAGTGATTAACAAATCATGAGGGTGGGATTCCTTGATTCCACTGGAAGATATCTTCACAAATCTTGCTACCTTTTTCATAGTTGGAATGTCAGGAGCTCCGCAATATCCCATGGATGCCTTAAGACCGCCAACTAATTGGAATACGACTTCACTGACTCTGCCTTTGTATTGAACTACACCTTCAACACCTTCAGGAACAAGTTTGGAATGTTTCATCTGTCCTGAATTGCCTTTCTCCAATTCCTGGAAGTATCTGTCGGCTCCGCCTCCGGATCCACCAGTCATGGCTCCCATGGAACCCATTCCACGATATTGCTTGTATTTTCTTCCATTCATTGTTACAAGGTCCCCTGGAGACTCATAAGTTCCAGCAAGCAGGCTTCCAAGCATTACAACATCCGCACCTGCACCTATTGCCTTTGCAATATCTCCGGAATATCTAAGACCTCCATCAGCAATGACAGGAATTCCAGCATCATCTGCAACATCAGCAACATCTGCAATAGCTGTCAATTGAGGAACTCCAATTCCTGCAACAATACGGGTTGTACAAATGGAACCTGGACCAATTCCTACTTTAAGGCCGTCTGCGCCATGTGCAATCAAGTCTTCAGCAGCTTCACGGGTTGCAATGTTACCCATGCATAAGTCGGCATCGATGTTTTCCTTTATGGTTTCAGCAAACTTGACCACATTCATGTTGTGAGCATGAGCACAGTCGATTGAAATAATATCGGCACCTGCCTGGTCTAATGCCATAGCTCTGTCTAAATCGAATGGACCGCATGCAGCTGCAACAAGATACTTGCCGTCCTTTCCAAGTGCGGCATTAGGGTGCTGGTCCTGGTTTAGAATATCCTTGATGGTGAGAATTCCCACAAGCTTCTTGTTTTCATCAACAACCGGCAGCCTTTCAACCTTGTGTTCATAAGCAAGGTCCAATGCCTCTTCAGGACTTGCCTTTTCAGTAATGGTTACTACTTCAGAGGTCATTATCTCCTTGACCAGGGTTTTAGAGCCGTTTTTCAAGTAAGGCCTTACATCCCTTTTACTGATGATTCCGATAATCTCTTCACCGTCCATTACAGGAAGACCGCTTACGGATTCGTTTTCCATCAATTCCTGTACAGTTGCTACAGAAGAATCCGGACTGATTGTTATTACATCACGGACTGTGATGTCTTC
This sequence comes from uncultured Methanobrevibacter sp., assembly GCA_900314635.1. Classification (GTDB taxonomy): domain Archaea; phylum Methanobacteriota; class Methanobacteria; order Methanobacteriales; family Methanobacteriaceae; genus Methanobrevibacter. Next base: position 199,580 of record OMVY01000004.1, on the reverse strand, counting down.
CGCATTTTTAACCTTCCTGACCTCTTCCACTTGGGCTTCCTGAGTGATGTTACGGTGAATCACACCAACACCACCTTCTCGAGCAATGGCTATTGCAAGGTCGGACTCGGTAACAGTATCCATTGCAGCACTCATTATAGGAATGTTCAGCTTAATGTCTTTTGTTAGATTAACACTGGTGTCAACATCCTTTGCTTCCACCCATGAAGCATTTGGAACAAGTAAAAAATCATCATAAGTATATGCATGTCTTGCATTTTGAATTTTATCTCGAAACATGTTTTCCTCCTTGATAATATATTAAAAAACTAATGAAATTATAAAAATCAATAAAAAAAGATTAAAAAAAATAATAATGAAAAAATCATTATATTTTTGATTTTGAATAAAAAATATCTATTCAAAGCTTTCTACAAGCTCTTTGAGCTCGCGAACTGCATTGCGGTCGATATGACCTGTGTTTCTGTCTCCACCAACACATGCAGCTCCTCTTAATCCTACAACATCACAGCCGATGTCATATAAAGGTTTTAACTGATCCTTTTTAACAGAACCTGCCAGAGCAACTTTCAAGCCGTATTCATGGCCTTCATCTGTGAATTTCTTCAAATCATCGATGTCCAGGTAGTCAAAGAGAGTTTTTCCATCCTTGACAGCAGTATCCAGCATTGCAAGATCTGCTCCTGCATCTCTAGCTATTTTAGGAATGTCCCATGGACTGACTGCTCCAACCCTGTGGGCATCAGCATATCCTGCTGCCACAACAATTGCATCAGGCTTTATATCCTTGACAGATTTTACAACGTTTTTCATTACTTCTAATCCTTCATCATAGTCTTTAGGACCATATAATCCTACTTTAATATAATCAGCACCGGAAACCAATGCACCCATAGCTGCAAGAGAAACAGTTCCTGGTTTGTAAGGCACATCACCAACAGTCGCACTTACAAGCTTGTCCTCTGGGGTAAGTTCTCTGATGTCTTTGATTACCCAAGGGAAATTAGCACCGAGGGATCCTTCTTTTGGATTCTTGACATCTACGATGTCAGCTCCGCCTTCTATAGATTCAATAGCTTCTTCATGATTTATAGGACTAATTAATAAAAGCAAACATACTCCTCCAATTATAAATTATTAAATTTTATAATCTCCAATAAAATTAAGTCATGTCTTGAAGATTTATTAAAAATCTCCAAATATTTTTTAAAACTAAAAATCTTTTATAAAAAAGCATATAAAAAATTTTAGATTAGTTATAATTATATTAATAATATTATAAAAAGGTTTAGATTTTTAAAAAATACTAATTTTTCAAAATAATACCTCTTGTTACAATGCCTTAAAAAAATAGATGTTGAAATAACTGAAAAGTGAAAAAAGGTAAAAAAGAATAAAATAAACAAAAATAGAAAGTTTAAAATTTCAAGCAAAACTTAAAACTTCATTGAATTCTGGAATGCTGTAACAGTTTGCAGCCATGTTAAATAAGTATTTTTGAGAAAATTCATCCATCACAAGCACAGTAAGTTCAGTATTCAACTCGATTAACTTTTCTGTAATTGACACGGAAACATTTATCTCTTTGATGCTGTTCAATGATGAAGCTTTAACTTTAAAAAGTTTGGAAGCATTTAAGAATTCAAAAGCGGAAGGCATTCCCTTATCATCCAATCCAAAATGACATCTACATTCAATTCCAAGCTGGTTCCATAATCGTATTTTTCATTTCTGTAAATGAATAAAGAATCTGTTTCAATGTCATAAGTCCAAGTTAAACAGTTATCGGCCTTCATTTTCACCCAGTCTCCTTGTTTTATTTCCATCATAAGTTGTTATTAGTTTTATAGTCTCATTATCATTTATCACAATAATCAAATATAAATCTTGACTTTTTCTAATTTTATGCTCGTGTGTTAATTTAAATTTGTTAAATTCTTGTTTTTGAATACCCAGAATTTCTTGATTCAATAATGCTTCAATACAAATATCTGATTTTTTATGCCTTAAATTAATTGAAGAGTGAAAATGTTTTGTCATGTAAATCTGGGATCCACTATCAAGAGATTTGATTATTTCATATGCTTCTTTTACTGTAAAGTCTCTCAATTAATCACCTGAAAAATGTTATAAAAAAAATAAAATGGGTTTAAAGATTAAACCCAAAAATCAATTAATTTTTTCGTCTGGATTGTACCACAAATAAACCTAAGATGCTTAATGCAAGTACAATTAATGGATTTCCAGTATTTTTCATGTTAATGCTTTTATTAACAGCTTTAACCTTGGAAGTCTTGGCAGGATTATTTGAAACTTTTTTCAAATCAGATCTATTTTTATCATCTGCATCTTTTGGAACATGATAATCAAATGCAAAATCGGGAATCTCCTCTTCTGTTTCATCATAAGAACCATCATCTGTGTTGTTTTCTGAAGGTTCCTCTTGAGGAGGCTCCTCTTCAAAGACGGTTACAATGGCTGAATCATTGTTATTTGTCAAATCTGATTCATAGGTTGAAGTGGATACGCTTACATTTTCTATGATGGAGCCAGTACTCAGCGCTCTTGTTGACAAGACAAGATTTGCTGACTCTCCAGCTTTCAATGTGCCTATGCTCCAGCTCAAGTCTCTAGATGATTTATCATAAGTTGAACCATCATCAGCACCATCTTCACTATCCAAACTACTAGAAGCGGAACCAGCACTTGAATCACCTGAAGCAGAATCATCATCTAGTTCATAATCATCAATATTATCTTCCATTCCATCATAATCCCCATTATCATCATCCAAGTACTCATAATCAGTACCATTCAAATCCTCGAAATCAGTTCCATTCAAGTCATAATACACTTCGCCAGACTCATTGGAATCATTGGAAATATTCTCAACACTTTCATTAAGACCATTTCTCAATATTCCTTGGCTAGCTAAATAGGAAATGAATTCCAGTTCTTCAGGCAAAATATTGTGCATTACAACATCAAGAGCATCGTCGGGACCATTGTTAGTGACTGTAATAGTCCAATTGACTGTGGTTAAATCTGAATTTGCAAACTCTTCAATGCTTAATTCCCCTGAATTTATCTTTTGAAGTATCTCGCTCAAGTTGATGACTTCCTTGTCGCTTGTAATAGTGATTACAAGATCGCATATAGGAAGGACTTCAATAACTGTATCATCCTTGTTGTTTTCCAAGCTTATCTCATAGGTTGGAGTGCGTGTTTCAACAATAGCTGTCACATTCATATTGGACTTGTTCGGATTGACGGTTACGATGATTATAGCACCATCTCCTGAATCAACGTCACCGATAGACCATGTCTTGTTCTCCTTATCAAAAGAAGCGCCAGGAACATCAACTGTAGAATCAACGATGTCGAATCCCAGCTCTTCCAAGTCATTCAGGCATACTGTGACATTTTGAGCCTTGTCTGGACCGGAATTTGATACGTTTATTGTTAAATTGACATCTGAGCAGGAATCATTAGTCAAATTGACAACGCCTGGATTTGACTCTATGCTTATGATCAAATCACATAAAGGAAGGATGACTGTTCCTGCAGAATCCCTGTTGTTTTCCAGATTGGATTCATAATCGGAAGTGGATATGTTGGAATAAATGACAACTGACTTGTCAGACTCTCCAGGCATGGTGGAAACAATCAATTCCATCTTTTCACCGGCAGATAAATCACCAATGGTCCAAGTGTTGACATCCTGGTCATATGCATTGTCTGATGAATTTAAAACAACCAAACCAAAAGTCTTGAAATCAGTCAGATCAACACATACATCTGATGCCTTGTCCGGACCATTATTGACTGCAGTAATGGTCCAATTGATAATACAAGATGAATCATTGGTGAAATTAACAGGATTTCTATCACAGACAATTGAAACAGCCACATCGGTTAAAGGCAGAACCTCAAGAATATCATCATCCTTGTTGTTGGTCAAATCCTCCTCATAAGTATCTCCGCTTACATTTGAAACAACGGTTACATTGACATTGGAAACATCAGGAACAACTGGAATGATGATTGTTTTATTCTCTCCAGGCTCTAAATCACCAATATCAATTGTCTGATTAACCAGAGATGAATTCAAGTCGACAGAAACATTTTCAGCCTTGTCAGGACCTTCATTTGAAACAGTTACAGTAATATTGACCACTACATCATCGCTTAAGTTAACGACTCCAGGTTCAACCTCAACATCAATTACCAAATCACACAGAGGCATGACCAAAACGGAACCGTCATCGACATTGTTGGTCAAAACAAACTCAGGTGTTGGAGTCTCTGTTTTGGAATTTACTGTTATTGTCTTATCTGTCACATTCGGATGTGTTGAAACAACAAAGCTGACCTTCCCTCCTGATGGAATATTACCAATATTGAAGCTTAAGCCTTCACCTGATTCGACAGTATCCAAAGATGAATCCAGAACCACAAGGTCATCCAAATGTGAGAGGATTACAGTAGCATTCTCCGCAGTATCAGGCCCATTATTCTCAACAACAACAGTCCATTTGACAACAGCACCGCTTGATGAATTGACCACTTCATTATCCGGATTAATTGAAATGGCTAAGTCACAAAGGGGCAGTATCTCCACGGAATCCTCGTCGAAGTTGTTGGAATAGTCTGTTTCATAAGTACTTGATCTAACATCAGCGGGAACAACTACAGTCCTGTTTGTGCAGTTTACCCTGGCCTTGATGTTCATGGTTCTGTTTTCACCAGGCTTCAAATCTCCAATGAACCATGTCTTGTAGTCCAAATCGCCTAATACGATAAAGCCAAGATCCTCTAAATCGGCAATGGAGACATTCACATCGTCTGCATCATAAAATCCCCTGTTTTCCACAAACACTGTGAAATCCACAGCATCGTTTAAATTGAGAGTCTTTTGTGAAGCAGTTATGTCAATTGACAAATCGGTTGACTTGATGAATATTGTCTTGTTTGCTGAATTGTCTGACTCGTTGATTTCCTTCTCGTTAGAAACAACATTAACTTCATTAAATAGCTCGCCTATCTCCCTGCTTATAGCGGTGATGACTAGTGATGCCTCCTCGCCAACTGAAAGAGAACCGACATCCCAAAGGCCATCTGCATAAGAACCCTTTGAAGCTTCAGATGATACTAACTCCAGTCCATTTTCAAGAACCTCATCAACATAGACTCCGCTTGCATTGTTTGGACCCTTGTTTATAATGTGTATTGTGTAGGTTACAGTTTCGTTAATGTCTGCAACATCAACATCACAAATCTTGTCTATTGACAAGTCGACAAGAGCCACTATTTCAAAATCATCCAGGTTTGATATCTCCTTGTAGTAGGGGTCTTCCACATGCATCGCATGAACTGAATATCTTCCAGGATTTAATGTTTCATCATATTTTGAACTCAGATTGAAAGTTATGTTTCCGAGAATTCCTGTTTTAAAGCTTTCATTAAGGATAGCACTTCCTGTGGAATTATCTAAAACAACTACTTCAACAAGCTGGTTGTCCTCGCGGTCGTCCTGATACAATAAAGTGCCGTTTTTACTGTTTTCGGCACCTAAAACAGGGTGAATTTCATTCTCACCTGTTGTATGAACGCCTCTTGAGGATTCATACTGCACATTGTAGAAGTAGATGTCCTCTGTTGAAGCAGTATTGTAAATCGCATTTGCGATGTTGTTTCCGCCTATATGTTTGATATCTATCAAAATATCGCTTTCATTATAATCGCTGGTTTTTGGACTTGCATCCACATTCAATTCATAGGACCATGCCTGGTTCTTATCGAAAACCGTGTTGTTTAAAATCATGTTAATACCATCAGTGTAGATGGCTGATCCGTTTCGAGCGGTGTTGAATGTGAAATTGGAGCCATCAACGATATTGTCATTTCCCTTGATGTACAAGGCGCCTCCAAGACCGCGGCTGATGTCGGCCTTGTCTGGAATCGCATTATTGAACTCAAGGCTTGAATCGGAGATTCTTGTATTGGAACCTAGGATATATATGGCCCCTCCGTTTTTTGTAACATTGTTGGATGTGAAGTTGGAAGAGTCAATTGAAGTCCCGTATCCTTCGATAAGCACTGCAGCACCATATTCTCCAATGTTATCATGGAAACTGCTTTGATTGATGAGAGAGCTGTTTCCCTTGATGTAGACAGTTCCATTTTTGACACTGTGCAAATCGAATATGGAATCTTCAACCCTTGCATTCTCTCCAATGATGTAGATTGCAGCACCTACATCAGCAATGTTTTTAGTGAAGGTTGAGTTGGAAATGCTGGCGTTTGAACCTGTTATGAATATTCCTGCACCAAATTTTAAAGCCCTGTTTTCCAAGAAACTGGTATTGGTAATTATGGCATTTTTTCCAAGTATGTAAATAGCTCCGCCATAGCTTGTATTCGCCTTATTGTCCTTGAAAAATGAATCGATTACATGAACGCTTTCTCCCTTGATGAGAATAGCGCCCCCATGGGGAGCGGAATTATTCTCGAAATAACAGTTTGTCATGTTCACGCTGATATCATCTGTTGACAAGCCGGTTGTAATTGCACCGCCGAACTGGCCTGCAGAGTTGTTAATGAAAATGCAGTCGAACAATTCTCCATCAGCATGAAGTGTGGTCGCACCTCCGTAGCCGCTGCAGTAGTTGTTTATAAAGCTTGAATTATAAACCTTGATTCCAGGACGGAAGCATAATGCACCGCCATGACAGGCATAGTCCGGAATATTTATAGAATTGTTCATGAATATGCAGTTCTTCACATAGCCGTCATTAAGAGTCAGAGGATTCTGACCGACTTGAAGAGCCGCACCATATCCTTCCATTGCACCAGTTCCACCAACCTTGTTGTTGAGGAAGATGCAATTGCTGACATAGGTATGGGCAGAAGTTATTCCTGCATTGCTTCCGTTGATGCATCTCATGTCCAGAAAATTGGAATTTTCCAAAATACATGTGTTTGTACCGTTTTTTATATAAATCGCACCGCAGAAAGTATCATTGCAGTTTTTAAAAGTACAGTTGGAAATCTTGCAGTAGCTGGCCAATGCTGTTATTGCCCTTCCATTTCCATTGATAAGATTGCAGTTCATTATGGTGAATGAAATTGTATTGTTGTTCACATCAAAGATCTTGGACAATTTTTTCGCATCCAAAGTGGCAGTTGAACTGCCTCCATTGATTGTGATTGATTTTGTAATCTTGATGTGATTGCCCTTGCTTGAATAGGTTTTTCCGGCAAGATTTATGACATCACCAGATTTAGCTTTGTTTATTATAGTTTGAATATCATCAAATGTATTTCCGCTTACAGTATAAGTTGCTTGAAGAGTGCCACCATTGGAGTCAACAGAACTGGATAAGATATTCCTGTTTGAATTGGAATTTTGAATATTCACACTTGACTTTGAACCTTTTGAATCCATGTCAGATTCTAAACCATTAGAATTCATATCCTGCTGTGAATATTGCATGTCATCAGAAAATTTATCAAATTCATTTGTGTTTTCATCGCAGTTCTGCAACTCAATCCCCGGCACTACATCGTCCAGATTTTTAACACTCTCATCAGTCTTCAATTCACTTACATTTAACTTAATAGATTCAGACGGTGAAGTAGTTAAATCTGCATCATCTAATGAATTATCCAAATCTATCGCATTAACAGTTGAAAATGTTAAAAATACACAGAAAATCAATGAAATAATAAAAATTGATTTAAATTTCATGTATATAACACCTCAATAAATTAAAGAGAAAATCTCTAAGAAATGCCGATTACTTCAAATCAGAAAAAAATTTAATCTAAAAATTTTAAATAACCTTTATTTATGAATAATATTTAATAGAAACAATTTCTACTTGATTTTAATTTAAAATTCGAATCTAAAGCTAAAAATAATGTTATTGCATCCAAATCAAGACAATCAATAAGCAAAAATACAAGATTATTGCTTCCAATCAAGACCTATCAAAAAACAAAATTCTTGCTTCGATTCACTATTAAAAATTTGAATTTCAAAGAGATTTTTCTCCAATACTAAATAGTAAGTCATAATTTATAAAATAAGCAGTTTATAGACTTGTAAAATTGATTTAAAGTTATTATATTAGTTTAAACATAAAATAAAATGATAAAATTGAATTTTTCTACAAATTAAAAAAAATTTTCAAAATTAAAATAAAATTCTTAATTTAAAATTTTTTACAAAACAAGAATAAATTTTAAGAAAATAGAGTAATTTCAAACCTGAAAAATTTTTCAACAAAAGATAATGAGATGATTATTTATAAAAAAAGATTATAATTATTTAAAAAAGTAATGAGATTATTATTTAAAAAAAAAGATTATAATTATTTAAAAAAGTAATGAGATTCTTATTTAAAAAAAAGATTTAATTAATTAAAAAAAATAAAAAAAAGGAAATGATTCGCTAATAAGGAGATCCACTTTCATTTATGTTATCACGGATCTTTTTGTGCTCTTCTCGTGCGAAACCGTCCTTTTGAGTAGTGTCCCTCAAGTTTTCTATCATTTCATTGGTAGGAGTAGCAACAGGACAGTTTTCCGTGCAGATTCCACATAAGGTACACATGTAAAGACCTGAATCCACGCTTGCCTCATCTCCTTTAAGATATTTTGCAAGTGCTATTCCACGTCCACCCAGATAACTGGAATAGCCATAGGTATTTCCTACGATATTATAAACAGGACAGCTCACAATGCAGTTTCCACATCCGATGCACCACAAGGCTTCATCAATAGCTTCCTTCCGGCCGTTGTCTAGAAGTATAAGGGCAACTTTCTCTGCACCATACATATTCTTTAAAAGCTTCTTTTCAATATCCGCAGTCTTTGAAGGTCCAGACACTATATTCATATATGAAGTAGTGGTCTTTCCAGTTGCATAAGCTGTTTCAAGCTTGGCTATTGAAACGCAATCCTCAATTGTAGGAACTAACTTTTCAATACCGGCAACTACAATATGGAGCTTTTTAGATTGAACAATGCTGATGTTTCCCTCATTGTGAACCATGACAAAGGCGCCGTCTTCAGCAGCTATTGCATTGGTTCCGCTTATGCCTATGTATGATTTGCTTAAAAGGGATAACACATCCTCTCTAACAGCTTCCATAATCGGCCTTGGAACAGCTGGAAGGTCAAGGCCCATGCTTTCATTGATAATGTCTGCAATATCCTGAACGGTCAGATGAGATGCGGGGCCTGTAGGATGAACTGGAGAATTGTCTCCTTTTTTAAGCTGAAGTATTCTGTCTCCAAGGTCAGTATCCACAATCACCATGCCATTCTCTTCTAAAAACTCGCTTGCATTTATTTCCCTCAGGGTATTTGATTTGGATTTTGCTATGAATACCTCATCAGGATTTATATTATCATTTGAAGCAATTTCCTCATTGATTAAATTTAAAAGAATGTCTCGGGCCTGCTTGTCATCTTCTGCATAAAACAAATCAATATCATTCTCCTTGAATGATTGCCTTGCAGTTTGAAGAAGTTCCTCATTATTATCTATTGAGTCTTTTCTTATCTTAGTGACTCTTTCCCTTAGCTTCAGTATTTTAGGAGACTCGGACAAAGGCTCTATATTCTTTCTCAGGTTATTGAAAACCTTTCTCATTGATTCAAGCTCATGCTCGTTCATAAATCTGCCTCCTTCAAGGATTCCTCATTCTCATTAGAAGATTTGTTATCATTACTATCATCACAGTCCAGATTGTTCAAAACAAATTCGCACAAGTCAAGCACTTCCAAATCATTGGAGTTTTCTGACAAGTTCAATTTACAAAAAGGACATGCAGATACCAACAAATCAGCGCCAGTATCCTCGGCTTCGCTTATTCTAAGCCTTGCTATTGAATTTGAAAGGTCTCCATAAGCGGATTTCACTCCTCCCCCTGAGCCGCAGCATCGGGACTTGTTTCTAATGTTTTCCATCTCGACCAAATCGGAAATGGAGGAAATTACATTTCTAGGAGCTTCAAACTCTCCGGCATGACGGCCTAAATGACATGGGTCATGGTATGTGACCTTCAAATCATTAGCTTTAAGCTTCAATCTGCCATCTTCAATCAACTTATCAAGCAATTGGGAAATATGCATGACATCCAATTCGCATCCAACAAGATCTTTGTAATCTTCTTTTAGTGTCTTATAACAGCCTGCACAGGATGTAACAATGGTTCTGCCTTCCAAATCACGAGCATTCAGCCTCATCTGGCTGATTGCATCCTCACGAAAACCAGTTCTAAGCAGAACAGAGCCGCAGCATTTCTCATCATCCAAAGTTTCATATTCAATATCTGCAGCCTTTAAAATAGCTTCAGTTGATTCCGCAATTGAATTCAACCTCTCCCTCGCAGTACAACCTCTAAAATACAATAACATAATAAAACCGCAATATAATATCTTTATAATATTCGCCTTCTATAAAAATACTAACTCAATGCAATCTTTAATAACCATTAATTTGTAAAAAGTCAACAATTTATAATGAATTTATAAAAATTCAATAAAATAACCTTAATTTGTAAAAAGTCAACAAAGCATAATGAATTATAAAAATTCGATGAAATAATCTTAATCTGTAAAAAAATTATAAATAAATAAATCAGGAATCATCTTCATTCTCTGATTCCTTATCTTCTTCATATTTTGCAATGATCTCATTTGCAATAGCCAGTTCCCTGACCAGATCAGTCAGTTTATTGTCCAGGCTTTCAATATGCATATACAGTCTGAATATGGCATACAAGCATATGAACAAGCCAATGATAAGCAGCAAATCCAATCCTCTGCTCAATCCGAAATACCCTGCTAATGGATCAGACATCCTAGGTGCGAATGCAAAGAATATGATGACCACCCACATGAGAATGCTTAAAATCAAAGTAGGAATGGTGGATTTATTGTATCTGACCCTATTCACTACAAAAGCTATAAAAGCAATAGCAAGCAGAATCATTATGAATTGATAAATGCGTATTCCGAAAATAATATTAACACTTCCTTATCTTAGCTTGATAAATCTATACTCACTAATCTCAAAGTCCAAATAAACATATAATCATTAATCACAAAGTCCGAATAAACCTATAATCACCAAAATACTCAAAGCCTGAAAAGGTCAATAGTCATTTTAAATAATATCTTAAGCCCTACAATAGCATCAGTTCCCTTGTTTTGAGTTTCAGTAGTATAAATGGTTGTGATTATAACCTCTTCCATTCTCAAATCATTATCCTTGATTTTCTTGATGAACTCTGATGAAACTCCATAACCTGCAGATACAATATCCATCTTGCTAGCGGCATCGGCGGTAAAGCCTCTCAAACCTGATTGGGAATCCTTCACCTTGCATCCATAGAAAACAAGTGTGAGGAAATTCATTATGTAATTTGCAAAGCTTTTGGAAATAGGCATGTCCTCAAAGGGCCTGGAACCTATTACAACATCGGCTCTTCCAGCTTGCAATGGCTCGACAACCTTTGGAATGTCGCTTATTTCGTGCTGTCCGTCAGCATCAAATGTCAAGATGTATCTGGCTCCATGCTTGAGTGCAACAGACATTCCTGTTTTTAAAGCAGCTCCCAGTCCCCTGTTTATCATATGGGAGACTATGAATATCTTATTCGGAAATTTTTCCTGGGATTGCATGGCAAGTTCAAGGGTATTGTCTTTGGAGCCGTCGTTTACTAAAACGACATTATATCCCTGGCTGGCTATTTCCTCAATAATGGCAGAAACTGTTTTCTCTTCATTATAAGCCGGAATAACCAGAAAAACTTCATCAAAATCAATTTTGTTTTCTAAATCAGACATGTTATCAAAAATAATTCTAAGGGATTTCATCCAATGAACCGAATTTAATCCATCCATCAAACCCGATTCGCTTATAAATTTATTCTATAATGGTCCTGCGTCTTCTTTTCCTTCTCTTTGACCAGTACCTGCTTCCTTAATCATCTTCTTAGGATGGAACATCATCTTGATTAAATTCAAGGCATGCTCCCGTGCTCTGTTGTCTGCAAGTTTCTTAAGCTCGACAGGGTCTTCCTCTTCGTCTTCATGGACAAACACTTCCAGAATATGTGTATTTGTCATCAATTGTGCCCTGATTAAACCTGTTGACGCTTCATGAGCACACATCTTGTCCTTTTGCATCGGACCTGGCATTCCAAGAGCCATGACAATCTCGCAGTGCTCCTCCTCAATAAGCTTTTTACTTGCAACAGGCAAATCCTTGACGCCGGGAACAGTGACGCGAATGATTTTTATATCAGACGCATTTTTCTTCAATTCATCAATGGCTGCAGCACCCATGTCATATCGAGCAAAGGTAGTATCACAAATTCCTATTCTCATTTACTCACCTTTATAATAGTTATTAGCATAGTTAAGTTGATTAGATAATTAATTAATAATATTTTTTAATTATTTGTTAATAAAAAATATGTTATTAAATATGTTTTTAAAACTATATAAACTAAGTTGATTTTTAAAAAATAATTAAAAATTCCTAGTGAAAATTGTCTAAATTAAAAAATCACATCTAATAAATGAAATTAAAAGCAAAATTAAAAATAGTTAAATATCCCCTAAATTGATTTTAACAATATATTCAACAAGCATCCTCATATTATGCCATTGTTCTTTATTGAATTGATTATCAAAAAGAGATCCTATAACAACAGATGCGGCATTTTTGCTTATCAATCCTGAACGGAACTGATCGAGAATTGATAAAACCAGGGAAACATAGCCTATAAGCTCCGGATTCTTGTCGACTTCAATCAAGGACTTGATGAATTCCTGCTTTTGACACTCATCCAAACCAAGATAATCATTATAAAAAGCATCAAGGTCTGTCCTATACCTTTCCAATCTCACAAGTGCATTGGACTGGTATGAAGGAGTCAGCCAGATCTGCTTTTCAAGAGCTGTCTTGATTGAATCTATTACTGTTTTTGCAATCATCTCACCAAGTTTGGAATGTTTTCCAGCAATTTCAACATGGTTTTCGCTTTCCATATTAGAAAAAATAGCTATTCCATCGGTTCCTGTTCCAGTAGCTACTTCATTTGAATAGCAGCTTGGAATCATCAAATCACGCAGAGCTACTGTTTTAGCCTCTACAGCTGTCATTTCAGCTAGAAGAATTGAACTTTCATCCAAACAGGCATTTATGAGAATTATTGAGTTTATGGTACCTGGCTTTTCAGGAAAAACACCATCATCATTAACAGTTCTATTATCCTCGCCACCAGCTACCTCATCATCAAGACTTTCACTACAATCACCAGCACTTTGATTGATATCCAAATCAAAATGGCCGTTTTCCTCGTAATAACTTGCAGGATCGCCTGCAGAACCTGCATTGACATTAGTGCCTGCAGTGGAAATAGCTGTGACTTCAAGTTTTCTAAATCTCTCAGTTGATATGCCGACATTTGTCATTTTAGCTGATGTGACAAGTCCGCTTATCCTATTTTCATCCAAATCAAGAGAAGAAGCCATTTCATGAGATAAACCCTTCAAATAATCGGATATTTCTATCTCTTCGGATTCCTCTTCGTCAAGAGTATCCTGGGACAATTGATGATTGAAAACAGCTTCTAAATCTTCCCTGTAGCCTGCATTTATCCAGGAAGTAACTATTCCATTTCTTTTTTGAGCAAATCTGACAAGGACGTTACTTTCATCCCTCAATACTTTATCACCGTCACAGGTTTCAAATATCAGTTCGAAATCTCCATCTTTAGTCATAATATTGCTCCAGAATTGAATTGAAAGAAAAATAAAAATTAAAAAAAAAGAAAAAATTATAAAATTTAAAATCTATAAATCAATGGAATCAGATTCCACCGGAACCTGTTCAGCTCCATCAAGATACTTGGTTTTAGCACGAAGGAAGATCTTCTTGAACCAGTCATAGAAGACGAATAAGAGAACTGCATTTGCCATACCGTGTGCGAAGTCGTATGCTATACCGTTGGCGTATAAAGCAAGTATAGGTCCCAATTCCAGTCTTATTCCTGTATAAAAGATTGCTGAGATATCTGTAATCCATCCGTAAAGGTAACCCCATGCAAAACCGAAAACAACTCTGAACCATGGATTTTCAAAACGTTCTGCAAGCATTCCAGCTGTGGCGCCCATGAGACCCCATCCAAGCATCTGGAATACAGCCCAGTATCCTATTCCAACAAAGAGGTCGCCTACAAGGGCTGCAAGGGCTCCGACAAGGAATCCTTCTTCACGGCCGTATACGACTCCAACCATTATGATAATGAAGGAACCCGCCTGGATACCTGGAATGGACAAAAGAAGCAGTCGTCCTAGAACTGCTATGGCTACAAGAATAGCCAGAAGAACAATTGATTCGACAGTAGGCTTAGAATTCTCGAACATTTTGAATGCCATGTACACAAATCCCAAGATGAGCAGGATTGATGTGATAAGCATTGTAATCATAAATACATCCATTGATCTACACTTCCTAAAATAAAATCTAACTTTTCATTTTAATCTCAATATAATAATATTAAATTTAATCATTAAAAAAACTATTGAAAGATTTAAAATATCTCCATCATGTTTGAATAGCAATAACTCTCAATAAATTTCTCAAAATAATTATCTTAAAATAAATTATCTTAAAATAATTTTAAATCCTTCAAAGGAAAAATTGTAAAAAAACTTCACTCATCAAGAGAAGAACCATCCAAAATCCCACAAACTGCAGAATCTCACTTTCACTCAAGAGAAGAACCATCCAAATCCCACAAACTGCAGACATCATCAATAGTAACAGCCTGCGGAATGTAATCCTTGACCATACGGTTCACAAAAGTCGTATAGAAATTGTTCTCCCTGAATATCTCCTTTGGAGGGGAATCAATTTGAATGTTCATGTCAAAGAACATCAGACATCTCCTGCAGTTGTTTGCAACGAAATCAAGGTCATGGCTTGTCATCACTATGGTAAGACCATTTCCATTAAGCTCATTAAGCTCTTTTGATAGGTTAAGGCTTGATATCGGGTCAAGCCCCTTGGTTGGCTCGTCCAGAACCAGAACATCTGCATCCTTGAGCAGTGCTTGGATGATTACGATTTTCTGCTGCTCTCCTCCGCTGCAGTCATAAGGATGCTGGCTTAAAAGGTGTGAGATTCCAAAGAACTCAATCAAATCCTTGAATTTGAAATTCAGATTATTGAAATTCAAGCCATTCAAAGTCTTTGAATTGATGAAATCCCCATCATCCATCTCAACAAGCTTTGATTTTACATCGGAATCGATATCCAGATTCTTTACAAGCTCTGCCTTTACATTGTCCCTTGAGAAATGAATCATAGGGTTCTGGTGCACATAGGCGATATTCAAGTTCTTTTGATATTTTACTTTTCCTTTAATCGGCTTTAACAATCCGCACATCAATTGAAGGAATGTGGATTTGCCCACTCCGTTTCCACCGATTATTCCAATGAAGTCTCCCTTCTTCAAATCGAAATCAAGATTCTTCAAAACAAGATGGCCCTTGATATATGCAAAGTAAATTCCATTCATTCGAATGATGGAATCATTGGCCTTTCTTGAAAATATTGATTTTTTATGGGAATTGTTATCACTATCTACATGAGCCAAATCAGGATTTTGATTTTTTTCACCATCTTCGCTTATTTTGATTAAATCATCATGAATTGTATTGAGAGATCGTCTTGCCTCTCGAATGCTTAAAGGCATTTCCATTTTACTTAATTGAGAATGCCTTGCTCCAAGAAGGTTGTGTATTTTTGCCACCTGTGGAAGGTAATGCTTGAAAACATCATCCTCGAAAGCTGTCTTGGACACCTCTCTTGGATTCTTGTCATATTTTATCCTTCCATTCTCCATGAAGACAACCTTGTCGACGAATGAGAATATATTGTCTGACTTGTGTTCGCTGATGAGTATTGTGATGGAGAACTCCTCATTCAAACGGCGAAGAATTGATAAAAAGTCATATGATGCAATAGGATCCAGCTGTGACATAGGCTCGTCAAGCAGCAATACCTTCGGCCTCAATACCAGCAGGGAACAAAGATTAACCAGCTGTTTCTGTCCCCCTGAAAGCTCGTTGACGTTTTTGTGCAGTATGTCGTTCAAGCCGAAGAATGCTGCAAGCTCGCTTATTCTGTTTCTAATCTCCTCACTTGAAACTCCTATGTTTTCAAGTGGAAATGCAATCTCCTGGATAACAGTATCTGTGACAATCTGGCTGTCTGGATTTTGAAAGAGGTATCCGATGTCGCATGCTGATGTTTCATCATCAAGCTGGGAGATTCCAATGCCGTTGTATCTGGCTATGCCTGATCTCAGGCCGTTTGGAATCAGTTCTTTTTTAAGATTGCTTAAAAGAGTGGTTTTTCCGCATCCTGAAGGTCCGCATAGAAGAACAAAATCGCCATAGTTGATTTCAAGGTTTATATCATGCAGGCATTCGAATGTTTTATCGCTGCCGTCAGTGCTGGCATATGAAAAATTAAAATCCTTCAGTTCAATTAGTGGCATTTAAGACCTCCCTGTTTATTAATTTAAATAAGTTATAAGAATAATTTTGAAGTTTAAAGAAATTATAATAGTAATTTTTTTGTTTAAATAAATTATAAGAATAATTTTGAAGATTAAAAAAATTATAATAGTAATTTTGAAGTTTAAATAAATTATAAGAATAATCTTGAAGTTTTAAAAGTTTGAAATTTGAAATCGAATAGGAACGGTTCAAGAGTGATTTCGCCAAATCCACACCTCCTTGAGTTCCAAATATATCAAAGGCATCAAAAGCAGTACAAAAGCCAGATAATAAATATTCAAAGGCAGGTCATGGAATGAAAAGTCAAGGGAGGGATATACATTGATATAACCATAGCCCTGAGTCAGTCCGACAGCTAGAATAGCGAGAACAATGATTAGAAATGCTATGAAGCAATAATCCGCCTTCTTGAGATGGAATGAAAGATAACTGCTTCTTTGAGTGGCATTGTACCCCCTTGCTTTCATTGATTTAGCTGTAAACATTGCCTCTTCAAGGGACCATGATACGGTAACCCCCATGATGTTTCCAACATTTCGAGCTTTTTCAATTAATTTACGACCTCTCTTGCTTGAAGCCACCTTGTTGATAATCTTTGAATCTGTTTTTATCCCCACAGGCACGGATTCTATTTCTTCTCCATTTTTCAAATCTGGATTTGAGTCTTCATCCTCACGGAAAACATTTGAGCCTTCAACACCTTGAATAAGATTTGAGCCTTCATCCCCTTGAATAAGATTTGAACCTTCAACACCTTGAATAAGATTTTCATTTTCAGAACTTGATTCAAGAGCATCTTCTGAATTCAAATATTCCCTGTTTTCCAGTTTGAAAAGCTTTTCAATCTCGACAGCGCGGGAATTTAAAAGAGGAATGAACCTCAACGCCATGACAAGAACCATGGAAATTACCAGAAGCTTTTTTGATAGGATGTAAAGCATTTCCTGATAAGACACAGTCTTGTTGTAGCTTGACAGTGCGAGAAGAACTATTAAAAATGTTCCAGCCATCAGGAATCCATAGACAAGAGCTTCCAATGTTATGAAATAGCTTCCCCAGAGATATATCCTGTGAGCTCCCTCGTAGATGAATAAGGGATTTATGATTATGATCAAGACTCCAAGAGGAATGAATATCTTCATTACATTTACAAGCTCTGATCTTACTCCCTGAAGATAAATCAAAAACAGCATTAAAACAATGAATGTGATCATATAATATGGATTGCTGAATAAAAAAGCGGATAGGGCCAGAATCAGATAATAAACAATCAAAATGCCAGGATGAATTTCTGTAAGCTCCATTATATCTCCCTACCCTATAATTAAAATAATATATAATTTGTAAGATATATAAAGATTTCTTTAAAAAATATAAGACTGATTTGAAGAAAAATATAGTTAAAAAAAGAAAAGTAATCAAATTTATTATGTTAATAAAGGAGGACCATTTGGATTTAATAATCTAGAGGAAAATTTCATGTATCAAACTAATTTGGGATACTAGTCAGGAATTCATCAATTTATTTAACAATCTAACAAATTTAAATAAATGACAAATTTAGCATCCCAAAATACATTAATACATTTTTAATGAATTAATGAGAATTAACGAAGGGATTTATTCATCAATGTTTTACAAATATGAAATGATTTAAAATTTACTTTATTAAAATTAAAATAAATTTGATTATTTAATTATATGTCTTTATCCCTTATAAAAGTTTTCATTATTTTCTAGTTTTTAAACAAATTTGAACACGAATAATTTGATTTTTTAGAAGAAAAATAATAAAATAAACCCTAAAAATTTAAAAATAGAAAAAATAGATACAATGAAAAATATAAAAAAGAAAAAATCAAGATAAAAATCTTGAATTGAAATATGAATTTAAGCAATTATAATACCTTGACCTTGCCTTTCTTTGATTTGGCATAGTTCTGCTTGTCACCTGAGAACTTGACCTTGTATTTGTAGGTCTTGCGCTTCTTAGGCAGCTTGACCTTGAACTTGGCAACTCCCTTCTTGCTGGTTTTTACCTTGTAGGTCTTACTGTTTATAGTGAGCTTGACTGTCTTCTTGATTAAAGCCTTTCCGGACTTGCTCTTGAGAGTAACCTTGACATAGAACCTGCCTGCCTTGGACCTTTTGACCTTGACGGTCGGAGCCTTTATCACAACTTTGTTTTTAACAGCCTTGATTTTGGCAGATGCCTGAGAAGCAGCATAATAATTGTCTCCTGCAAAATAGAACTTGATATCATAATTCTTTGCAGTTTTAAGATTTACCTGCAACTTTGCCATGCCCTTTGAGTCTGTTTTCACATTGTAAGTCCTGCCATTTAAAGTGACTTTGACTGTTTTTCCTACAAGAGCCTTGTTGTTTATATCTCTTAAGTAGAACTTGTAGTAGGAATCTGTATTGTATGCCTCATTCACAAGTGTCTGTGTATTCATATTGGATGCGACAATCTTGGTTTGGAATTTCGGAGCATTGACATAAGCATTGGTGCTTGCTGCATATAAAGGATATTCACCATCATATTTCAAGCTGATAGGACCATTGTATCCATAGTCGTAGGCAAGTGTTACATTCGCATATCCCTCATCATCTGTTATAAGGTGATAATCGACGCCTTTGAATCTTAAAGAGACATTTCTATTGGCAAGTGCATCGCCGTCGACAGTAGCTAGTCTGAATTTGAAAAATCCGCCTAATGTCTTGGTTCCATTGTTTAAGACAACAGTGAAAATTGAACTTATGTTGGCAAATTCAAATTCTGTGACCGTCTTGTCAACTGGAGCTGTTGAAGATATGCTTATCTTGTTTGAAATCTCATCAACATCATCGCCTAAACAGATTGCCCATATTCCTAAAGAAGAGGAATTATTTGAAGCAAGATCATTGCCTGAAAGAGATATGTTTGAGGATTGTCCATTTAAATCCAGAACAATTGCATAATCTCCTCCAGGTTCATAAGAAGACTTGATTTCATTATCTGCAATGGAAATGTCTGATGAAGTGCCGTTCAAGTAGATTCCAGCTTGAAGAACATTAAATCCATTTTCCACAGCATTTCCGCTTCCACGAATGCTCATTATATTGGATTTGAATACTGCACCTACAACATCACTGCCTATAAAAGCGTAAGCAGATTTTGAAAGGGCTTCCAGACGATTATTGGAAATGTCCAGATTGGATGAACTTGAAGATTTGACAAGACATGCAATATTGGAGCTTGTGACATTGAATGTGCTGTAGATCATTGATACGTTGCCTGAATCGATTATGCCAACACCTGTGTAATCTCCAGCATTCGCTTCGATGATGATTCCATCAAGAAGAACATCAAAACATCCCTTCAAGACAATAGCTGAATCTCCTAATGTGTTGTTCAATACGATATGGTCGAATGTGAATCCTTTAACATTATTCAATTCAAATTCCATGTTGCTCAAGACAAGCTCGTCATTTGAGCTTTTCACGGTCAATGGAATATCCAAGACGAATCTGATTAAACCTTCATTATCAAGGGAATCAAATACGAGTATGTCCCCTGATTTTACACTTGAATCCGGACGGATGGTCATAACTCCATCAACACTGTCAAAGAGGACATTGATTGTCTCATCATTGACAAGGAATGAGTTTCCATTCAATTTGGATTGTGAAGCCTTCAAAGGAGTGCTGTTCAAGACAATGAAAGTATTATTATAAACACTTGCATCAACATCATCACCAATTGAAACAAGATAGTTTCCAACAGTAGTAATGGCATCAATATCTGAAAAGTCTCCGCCGATGATTCTGACAGTGTTTTCATATATTTTATTAGCTCTGTTGCTGGAACCTGTCAAATCTATTCCAATAGCTCCGCTGCCTTTGGCATCGAGGCTGTTGTTATGAATAGCTGTGTTTTGGGGATTATTCAAAGAGATGCAGTAGGATAAAAGCCCGCTTTCAATATCGAATGAGTTTCCCAGGATTTCAATTCCATTCAAGTCATATCCTTCGATTCCATAAGCATTGGAAGATGGGAGATCGCCTGATGATTTTGAAGATATTGCATTGGACTCGATTTTTGAGTCGTTTACTCCATTCAAGCTTATTCCCACAACTTTGTTAAATCCAGAAACATCTATCTCGTTATTCAAAACATAAACATCATCCATCTGCCTGTCGAAAGAGGATATGTAAATGCCGTAGATATTGGAATCCATTGCTTCAACATTTATCATATTGTTTAGAATGTCGATGTTTGAATTTCCTCCCTTTTCCATGTCAATTGCTTTGATATTGGATAGTGATTCGCTAAGAGACCGAATGAAGAGATTGTTGTTGGAAATGGTCAGATTGGAAACATCACGACCTATTGAAATCAGATTCAAACTGTTTTCACCATCATGAACATAATTCATGATAAGATTTTCAAGCTTTGAGCCTGATGAGCCTGGTTCAAAACTTATTGTGCAATTAGTGATATTTCCCAGTGACTGGCCGTCGATAGACACCCTGCTGTTAAAGATCATGCTCTTGTTTGTAATGTTATGAATTATCAAGACAGTTTGAAGTCCAGGCTTTTCAGGAAGAGCTCCATTTATTAAATAGCCGTTATCCTCGAAATAGATGGAATAGCTTTCATCGGTAATGTTCACTTCCATGATTGGAAGTGTGATATCATCATTTATTATTGTTGTGTTTACTGGATACTGGGCATTGCTTGCACCACTACCATAATTTCTCTCATAAAACGGATTTGAATTATTGGTTGTTATATGATTATATGCTATTAATGTGTTGGTTGCATTTCCCTGAAGATATGCCACATAAGCAGTATTTGTTATAATGGTGTTGGATATTATCCTGTTGTTGTCCATTGCCTGTTTTCCATAAATATAGACAACAGATATCTTGGTTCCGCTTGCACTGTTTGTATTCACCAGGGTGTTGTTTTCAATAAGGTTGCCTGATGCTGTAATCTTGATGTTGTAGCCATTCTGGCAGGTGATGTTGTTGCCTGTGATTGTATTGTTGTAATTATCCAGTCTTGCAACATCTATGCCTCCGCCCAGGCTGATTAAGGTATTGTTCTTGATTGTGCAGTTTGAAGTGACATACATGGCATAGCCGTTATTCACTATTTCAACATAATTGTCAATGACTATTGAGTTCTGGTATACCTGAATACCTCCTGCAAGGCGTTCGGTATGTATGCTGCAGTTTCTTATAGTGTTGTTTGCAACATAGGAATAGGTTTTGCTGTAAATAGCTGTCTCTCCTCCTTCATTGCCTTCTGTACCTTCCATATATGCGCCGTGAAGGCCTGAGATATGGTTTCCGGTTATCCTGTTATAAGCGCCTTCGGCATAGATTCCAACAAATCCGTCGAGGATTGTGTTGTTCATTATGGTATTGTTGTCACCCATTGTATGGATGAGATAACACCATGCTGAAGGCTGAGTGAGTCCTGTTACAGAAGGAGTTGAGCTGCTTAAGGTGCAGCGGACAGTATTGTTGAAGATTATGTTGTTGTTTGAATCGGCACCATTGTAGCTGGAAAGGTAGATTGCATTTGAATCCTCAACTTTCACGTTATTACTGGCTATGTAGTTGTAATGAGATCCTGTAAGGCAGATTCCAGCATGCTGCCAGCATCCTCCAATTCCCACACGAGTTTGAACATTGTTTCTTGTGACATTGCAGTGGTTAGAATAGTATACATAGATTCCATAGCTTGACTGGCCTGTGTTGAAAACCGTATTGTTGTAGACATAGGCATAATCGAACTCGTTTATGTATATGCAAGGACGCTGAAAGGCATTGCTTGCATTGCTGTATATGTTGAGGCCATAGACCTTGGCATAATTTGAGCTTGTGCCGCTTCCACCTGCAAAGCTTACAATACAGTCATAAAGACGTGTGTTGCTGTTGTAGCTTGTCACAGTCAAAGGAACTGTGAAGATGAAAGTCTTGTTTTTAAAGGTTCCAGCAAGCTTGATGATGTTTCCAGCCTTGTTTATTGAAGCCTTTGCCTTTCCATCTGAGCCGAAGTAGGTGTTGTAGTCCTTTTCATATATTACAAACTCGCTTGCACTCAGCACATTTGAACCGCTGCTTGACAATACATCAGAACCTGAACTGGACAATACATCAGAACCTGAACTGGACAATACATCAGAACCTGAACTGGACAAGATATTTGAATCTGAACCCGCACTATTGGAATTGCCGCTTTCCTCATTATGACTGGAAATAACTCCTGACTCTGAATCCAAATCAGAAACCTCCAGTTCTTCAAGAGATGTGGAAGCTGAATCCTCATAATCAGCTGAGGATATTGAATCCGGATTGGAAAGAAGATTTGAACCAGCATCAGCACTATTCAAGTCAAGATCAGATGCATTATAATTAGAAGAATCATCTAGTGAAACTGAAGAGCTATCATCCATAGCGCTAGCAGTAGCAATAGACATGAATGCAATAAAAATAATCAGTATTATACTTATTTTTTTCAATTTCAAAAGCAATCCTCCATAATTTTTCTCAAAAAGAATTTTATTAATTTGTACTAAGATTTAAAATCATTTAAAATTTTATTTTATAATTAATAAAATTTAATTGAATATGTAATTATTTTTATTTAAAGTAATTAATAAAAGTTTTTAAAAAAAGAAGATAGTTAAAAATCATTAAATTCAGAAAATAAGTTAAAAACCAGCAAAAATAGCCTAAAAAAGTAAAAACAATGAATAAGTTAAAAACCAGCAAATAATCAAAAAATAGCTAAATAACAAAAATTAGTCAAAGTGCAATTAATAAAAATCGTTGAAAATAGAAAAATAGTAAAATAGCTAAAAATTAAATTTAAAAAATTAAAAAAGTCGTTGGAACAATATTTAAGCCCATAATCAAAAATATTGTTCGCAAACACCGCCCATTAAAATAGGGAACATGAGCATGTTATATTTTCATAAGCAGTAAGTACCTTTTTGTCATTTCTAATATTTAATATTTAGCACCTCAAATATCGATTTTGAATGCTATTCATCATCTTGTCATTCATTACCTTATATCGCGTCTGGACTGTTTGTAAAGCTCATAAGCACCTGCTATGATAAGAAGAACTATCATGCAGAGGAACAATAGGTTGATTGAAGTCAAGGACCTTGAAGCCGCAGCGATCTCATCGACGTCCAGCTTGTAAGCTGCCGCTTCAGAAACCGGAGCGGATGATGAAGTACCGACGGTGTTTCCTTCAGTGTTTTCGGAAGTGGATGAAAATCCGTTTCCGCTAACAGAGCTTTGGGAACCTTCTAAATCGCCAGTTCCATTTGTATCAATCTGATAGGAGTCTCCGTTTGAATTGGAGTTTCCATTATTGCTGGAGCCTCCATTTGAGCTTCCATTGCCATTGGATCCGCCGCTTCCAGGAGGACCGCTTATGGTGTTTCCCTCAAAGACATTTCCTGTAGACTTTCCCTGCTGGTAGAAGTCTGTATTTCTCGGCAGAATCACATCAGGGTGTGAGGAAAGTCCTAAAGCAGCCAGATCAAACAGGTTCTCATTTGTATAATAGCTCAGCCTGTTGTTGATGATTCTATTGTTGTTGGAATTATCCAATACCACGTTTGCAATAAAATCGCCTCTTGCATCCAGAACGTTCTGGGAAATCAGATTGTCATCGCTGTGATAGCCTTCAAGAAGATAATTGATTCTTGCCTTGGCCTTTATGTCGTTTCCGCTTACAACAGACTTCTTGGAACCTTCCAGAACAATTCCATAGGTTACATTTGTAGCCTGGATGTCCAGCTTGTTCTTGTAAATCACAGTGCCTATTGAATTGAAACCGACGATTATTCCTGTGGCGTCGTATGTTCCCCTCAAATATACGTAATTGTAGGAGAAATTATTGTTTCGAGCCGCAGTGTCGCTTTGTCCTGTTTCATCTCCAAGCACTCCAAGACCATATAGGTATGGATCCTTTGAAACAATCTTCACATTGTTGTGGTGTACCTTGTTGTTATGGCTGTCGTAGTATATGTCTATTCCGACAACCGCATTTGTGGATACGTCAACAGCAGTGTAATATTTTGCAAGGCCACTTGTTCCGCTTACATTGTTGTATGAAATATCGTTTTTTGATGATTCAAACAATATTATGCCGTAGGTTTTGAAAACCTCGGGAACAATCATGCCGGAAGAGTCATAGTCTATGAGGCTTGCCGCATCATCGATTTTTATTGAAGATTCGTATTTGTGAACCTTGCCTGTACCATTGACGCTCACCTTGTTGCTTCCTATCTTATTTGAATCGCTGTCATAAAGGAAGATTCCTGATGTGAACTTCCGAGCCTTTGCCTTTACAACATTGTTCTTGATTACATTGTTGTTTGATTCGTATAGATAAATGCCATAGGCATTGTCATAACTGTCCACATTGATGTTGTTATTGGTTACTTGAACATTTTTTACTCCCTCAAGCAGAATGCCGAATTTCCTATTGTTTTTAGCTAAATCGGACTGGGTTGCGGTAGTCACATCATTCTCGTTGACAATGTTCAATCCATCGACGACAACACCATCAGATAAAACATGCACAGTTGAATCGTATAATTTGGCTCCAGAGCCAATGATCTTCACCGGATGGCCAATGGTTATTGACTTTTTGCTGAAGCTTCCGACAAACACCAGATTCGCATTTGCAAATGCCTTTTTCAACTCTCCTTCGCTATTGAAGAAGGTGTTGAAGTTCTTTTCAGTTACAACATAGGTCTTTGATGGATCAAGAGTTCCTGCTTCCTTGTTTACAACAGTGATTTTCACAGTCTTGCTTGTGGAGAGGTAATTTGACTCTCCGCTGTAGCTTAAAGACAAATCATACTGTTTTGGAGACAGATTTACCTGAATTTTCGCTTTTCCATTGGAATATGTGGAGACTGTGTATTTCTTTCCATTTAAAGTGATGGAGACCTTCTTGTTTTTTAGAAGATTTCCATTTGAATCCTTCAATCTAAATTCGAAATAGCCTCCCTTTGAGACATATGTGTTTCCAATATCAAATACTGTCGGAAGGGTCACTTTGATGTTGAATGACTGGTTCAATGAATTATAGACATCTTCCAAGCCATCATAAGCAACGGACAATCCGTAATTTCCAACAGGCTCATTGATTTTAAGTGAAACGCTTCCTAAATCATCAGTGCTTAGATTATAAACCTTGCCTCTCAGTTCGATTGACAAGCCTGCACCAATTACAGGATTTGAATTTTTATCTTTCAAATAAATTATCAAAGACTCTCCGCTTTCCAATACTGTTCTTTCCAATGAGACTGTAAGATTTTCCATGTTTGGATTAATCCAAGGTCCGTCTGTAAGATTTGACTGGACTCCATTGATTGTATTGTTGTAAACGCTGTAGTTTTGAGGAGAGCTTGGATCCTTGTCGCTGTAGCTGGAAATCTTTATGGAATCTCCGCTAATAGCACATGTTATATTGTTGTTAATTACTGTTGGACGATTTAAATGACCTGCAAGACAAATAGCATTAGCATCTGTTAAGATATCATTATTTTCTATCCTGTCTTTTGTGCTGTCACGTGATGCTGACATTACAATAGCATTTGTGGAATTTATATGGTTTCCGCTTATGTTGTTGTAGCCAGCATTGCTGTTGAAGTTGTAATAGTAAATTCCGCTTCCGGATTGAGTATTTATAGTGTTGTTTTCTATTATGTTGCGTGAACCTGTGAAGTTTACTGCAGTCTCACCGGCGAGGGTAATGATGTTGTTTATGATTTTCACATCATCTCCTGCTGATTCAATTGCAGCGATTCCAGAATCAATCTCAATCTGGTTGCCGTCCACTGTGACATCATCGCTTTCAACAATTATTCCTTTTGAAACATCACGGATTGTGTTGTTTTCAATAACCGCACCTTTGACTGAAGTCCTTATTCCACAGAAAACATTGGAGATGGTATTATTTGCAATGAGATTTCCAGAACCCGCCACTTCTCCATCCAGATAAACAGCATGATTCCTGCTTGAATCAGTGCTTGTGAATGTATTGTTAACAATAACATTATCTGTTGACTTGATGTATTGAGATCGGCTGAAAAGGTTTCCAACTGTATAAGGACAATAATATATTAAATTTAAACCGCCGGATGTGAGATTGTTTCCAGCTATTAGATTGTGGCTGGAACCTGTTATCGGAATAACATAGCTTGATTTGGACTCAAATACGTTATTGCTAATTTCATCATAGCTGGAATTCTCCAAAGCTATTGCAAAGGAGTTTTTTCCACTTACAGATATCTTGTTATTGGCAATAGTATTGTTCCAGGAATCAATCAGATGTATGCCGCTTAGATAAAATCCGGAAAGCTTTTCTTTAGTATTTATTATTGTAAGACCCTTTATTTGCGAATTGGAACTTCCCTTTACAAGGCGAATCAGACAATCAGTCAAAACAGCATCTGAATCTGAAATGATGGTTACCTGCTTGTCTATGACAAATAGGGCATCTGAAATGCTTTCTATTTTGATAGTGTCTCCGTCTTTAATGCTGCCATCTAAAATAGCCCCATTGGAGCTGTTGAAGTAGTTTGCATAAGTTGATTGGTTTATGACGATCAGGGAACTTTCATAATTCGGTTTACTATTATCAGCAGATCCTAGTTTCAAATCGGATTTTGAAGAATCTCCACCAGACTTTGATGAATCCACATCGGCTTTTGAAGCATCATCTGATTGAATTTCCCCCTCACTTTCATTCAAGTCATTGGATGCATCATCCAAATGGGACGAATCCAATTCAGAGGATATTGGAATCTCATTGCTCGCACTTGAAGCCAATAAGACATCGGATTCGTTCAAATCTTCATTCAAACCATTATTTGCCGCACTAACTACGCTTAAAGATAAAAAGACAAGAACGATTAAGATAATCAAATAAGATATCTTAATCTCCTTCATTTTTCACCTCCATCAATAATTATTGACTTAATTTTTATTTTTCAATATATATAAAATTATTCAAAGCATTTGATAAAAATTAAGGCGTAATTAAAAGAATTTTAAAAAAAATATTGAATAATAGACAGTTAAATTGATTAAAAAAAATAAAAAAAGTTAAAAATTTTTTAAATAAAAAATTAAGAAGATCTTTGTAAAAGAAATATATATTATTCAAACAGAATGAACAACCATTTATAAACAACCATTCAAACAGAAGGAATAACATTAAAAATAATATTCAAAGAGAAATCTGAAATTCAGTTAAAAAACCTTTTAAAAAAATCATCTAGCAAATGAAAAAAAAATAAAAAAAGATAAAAAAAGAAAAATCAACAGTTAATATTCATGAAATCAAGGACAGCATCGGATAAGACATCCAAATTGGATAAATACTCGTCATACCATCCGTATCTGATTTTAGAGATAACATATGCAAGAGCACCGCATCCAATACCCACTACTGTTGTGTCGAATGCAACAATAAGAGCTGTGGACAATGTATTGATGTCTCCGGACCCCAGAGCCGCCAGACCTGTTCCAAGAGGAATCAAAGTACCCATCAAACCAAGAGTAGGTCCGATACGGGTAATGATGTCTGTAATTCTCAAGGACTTGTCGGTTACCTCTTCCTCGTTTTCAACAAGCTTTCGGGCATAAGCCTCTCTTGAAGCGCTGGACATGTGTCCGGTATCAGTTATCTTGAGTAGAATTCCCTTTTGTGTGTTTGTTATATTCGCGTTTTGAATAGTGGATTTTACAGATTCAATTGAATCGCAATTTGAAATGTCAAGAATCAAATTGGAGACATCGTTTACTGAAACCTTTGTTCTGGAGGAGTATTCAAAAATCAATCCTCCAAGAGAAATGATTACAAATATAACAAAAATCAATAGAATAATCACAACAGGTATCAAAAGACTTTGTGAAATCAAATTTAAGGCAGCTGTTAAAAACGCACCGCCTGGAATCGCTATTGCCAAAACAATCACCTATAATCGTATTTTATATATTAATTAATTTTTAGTAAGCATCAATAAAAACTTCATTTAAAATCTAACTTTTCTTAGCAAGCATCAATTAAGATCATACTTCATTTTTCCAAATTAAACCAGCCTGTTATTTCTCTTCTTGAGTACCACTCCGATTCCTGCTAGAACCAATGCTCCCAGAAGCAAAACAACTATTTTTGATATTGAAATCAATTCAAGCTCTGAAACAGGGGCATTCAAAGTTGTTGCAAGAGTTGGAAGGAAAAACGCAATTGTAAGGAAGACAAATGCAAATACAACCATCACACCTCCGAATATCACGCTGTATTCCATATTGAGATAGTCCTCTATAAAATCTGCGGTAAAATAAACAAATAGAGTTATTACTGCAAGTACCACACCAACAATGACTCCAGCTTCAAGCATTGAAAAATTCATTGGCTTTCCTGCAATAGGCAGTGAGATAACCGGCGCAAGAGAAGATATGCAAATCAGAATGACAGCGAAAGATACCGGAATAAAACCAAGATACAGAAGAATCTTCATCTTTCTATCATAGGTCTCATCCTTGTCCCAGAAATATAATACTGCAGCTCCTATGATTAAACTTAATATCGCTATGCCCAGATAGAAGAAAAAGCTTGTAGAAGCCAGATTGAGTATTGATTCATATGAGTTTGAAAATATTGCAACCACAGCCATCAAGCAAACTGCAAAAACAGCTGTTATCATCAAATGCTCTTTTGGGGCATTTTTGTAATATCTGGACAATAATCCCACTTCTCCTCCCAGGAGAAGAAGAGCAAGCAGAATCATGAAGTAAGTTGCAGTAGTTAAGACATCCATATTATCATCACTTTTTTACATCTCAAAAAGGATTTTTCAATCCCAAATGAGAAACTATAAGCCAAGTAAGTTTGAAATCTCGAAAGAGATATTTTGATTTTAATAATTTTAAAATTTTAATACAAAGCGCCATCAGCTTTCAACCATGATCAAATCACCGGTTTTAGAATCCTTGTAGACCTTTCCTTGTTCAACATAACCTTCGCCAGACTGGTCGGAAGTATCTGGAGTGCTGTTTAATTTCTCGCCCTGTGTCACCTTAGTGATATTGGTGATTGACTCCATGACATCCTGTTTTTGCTCTTGAGTCATGTCACTGAAAACAACACTTTGCAGGTTCCAACCGACAACCGCAAAAATTAAAAAGCCGAGCGCAAGCACAAGCATTGCATCTGTAAGGTTTGTAGTACCTGCCATCGGATCTTCTTCCTGCCTAGGTTTACGTCGTGCTTTCTTTCTTACCATATTAAACCTCGTGAATCCGCAAAAAAATCCCCAAAAGGAATTTTCCTGCAAAGAATAAAATTGATAAAAATAAAATAAAATCCTAAGACTTTATTAATATAATATATTTTTTAAATAGACATTTATAAATTTAACTAAGTTTATAAAAAGTCAAATGGAATTTAAAATGAATAGCTGCAAAAAAGTACTCATGAAAAAGATTAAAAAGTATTCTTTAAAAGATGAAAAAAGACAAAAAGAAATAAGATAAGATTAATCGTCTAAAACTATGTCCAGTATGCGCTTGCTGGAGTTTCCATCGAAATAATCAAACTGATAATGTGCGAAATCATTTAAACGCTCCAAGTCGAAGTCCTTTTCCTTAAAGACTCTTATGAGCTCGTCCATGTCATAGGCGATTCTTCCAGGAACATTCTCCCTGTAGTCGAAGTAGAATCCTCTCTCTTTTGAGAGATAATCATCCAGGTCATAGGCAAAAAGGACAATTGGCTTGTTTAAAATGGAATATTCGACCATGACGGATGAATAGTCTGTTATCAAGACATCTGAGAGTAGTAAAAGCTCCTGTTCATTGCTGTAATGAGTGCAATTGACGAATTCATGCTCATTTTCAACAGATTCCAAGTCTATGAAATGCTCCTTGTCTGCAAATCGGTTATAGTTTGGATGCAGTCTGATGAATAGGACATAATCATCTCCTAGTGATTCATTGAAGGCATCAATGTCAAAATTATCAAAAATCATGTTGTTTACTGGATTCTGACGGAATGTAGGAGCATAAAGAACTATCTTCTTGCCTCTTGCAAAAGGATACTTCTCATCAAAATTCGCCCTCAAGCTTTCCTTGAACTCATCATCACATCTGAAATAGTAGTCTGTTCTTGGAATTCCTGTTGGAATAGTCTTGGACTCATCCAATGCAAATCTATGGGAAAGGCTTTCAATGAAGTTTTTAGAGCTGATAAAGAGATTTGTGGTCTTTGCTGCAAACTTTCTAATGACTTCCTGTGACTCCCTTGACTCAAAATCATATCCGAAGTTCTTGAATTCCCCTGGAGCATGCCATAGCTGTATTATTTTCTGTTTTGGAGAGAAATTCATAAATGCAAGGGCGAAGAAATTATCTGAAAGGAAAATGTACCTGCTAGTAGCCAAATGATAAAAATTCTTAAAAGATATCTGGTCCTTGCGAACGTAATGATATTCATAGTTTCTGCCAATATCATTCCTATTGTCCAGTTCAAGAGCAATCTCCCGCAAGTTGCTTTCAAAGGAGGCTGATTTATTTGTAATCAGGCTTATCTTATTGTCATTAACAGGAAAAGCCCTGAATAGATTGAATATCAAACCATAAATCTTATGCTTTAAAAACAAATAAACCACTCCGAAATAATAAAAAAAAGTTATTTAAAAAAAAATAAAAGTAAAGATTATAACAAGTCTATCTTATCCCACATGATGTTTCCATCGTCGTCGAGATATTCCTCGTCGCAATGCACCTTCTCGATTTTTCCGAAGAACATTTCATGGCTTCCAGGCTTGATGGAATCCACTACTGTGCATTCAAAATTGACAGGACAGTCTGTGAGAACCGGAGCATCCACAACTTCACCGTCGGTGAATTTGATGTCGCATTTTTCAAACTTGTCTACATCGCGGCCGGATTCGAATCCGAATACCTTGTATTCCTCTTCATATCCTTTAGCAGGGAAGTTGACAACAAATACTCCTGTATCCTTTACCATGTCATATGAAAAACGGGTTGGAACAATGCCGACAGCAATCATTTGAGGATCGAAACTTGCGTTTCCTCCAAAACCAACAACGAGACCGTTGTCTCTGCCATCCTTTCGGCAGGTTACAATCATGTTTAAAATAGGTACTTTTTGAATATTGGCTTCTTTTTTCATAATAAGTCTCCTTGGAATTGTATAAAAATGAATAATCTTAATAATAAATTATTTTTTATCATATATTAAATTTTTTCAAACCCTCTTTTAATAAAATGAAGCAAACAAAAGAAAACTATATTTTATAGGAAAAGATAAATATTATCAATTAAATTTTTTAAAGGTGAAAATATGAGCATAATTCTAATCATATTACTTGTAATCATAATAATAATTGTAGCGGCTGTTATTCTCCTTTACAACGGCCTTGTTTCCTCTAGAAACAGAGTCAAAAACAGCTGGGCTCAAATTGAAGTGCAACTCAACAGACGTGCTGATTTGATACCTAATCTTGTTGAAACTGTAAAGGGTTATGCAAGCCACGAAGAAGGCGTCTTTGCAAAAGTCACAGAAGCAAGAGCCGGATTAATGAACGCAAATACCGTAAGCGATATGGCAGATGCCAACAACCAGCTGACACAGTCATTGAAATCATTGTTTGCAGTGGCTGAGGCGTATCCTGAACTTAAAGCTAGCGAAAACTTCCAGAACCTGCAGAATCAGCTCTCAGACACTGAAGACAAGATCGCTTATTCAAGACAATTCTACAATGATACTGTTTTAATGTATAACAACAAATGCGAGACCTTCCCAGGCAATATCTTTGCGGGAATGTTCGGCTTTAAGACAGCTGACTTCTTCAATGCTCCAGAAGGCGCTGCACAAGCCCCTAGAGTTGAATTTTAATTATTTACAATCAATTGCTTAGTTATTCATTAACTAAGCCTCCTTATTTTTTTTAAAACTTTTTTAATACAAAACAAATCGACTATTTTTATAAAATAACCATAACCCAAATCACTATTTAAATAAATAACCATAACCCCAATCACTATTTTAAATAAATAACCATAACTCAAATCACTATTTTAAATAAATACCATAACCAAATCCTATTTTTAAAAAATAACTATAAATTAAATAAAAACAAATATTAGTATAATTAATAGCTTTTAAAAAAGCCAATACAATTTTAAAAAAAAGGAAAAGGGAATT
Source organism: uncultured Methanobrevibacter sp. (assembly GCA_900314635.1). Taxonomy (GTDB): domain Archaea; phylum Methanobacteriota; class Methanobacteria; order Methanobacteriales; family Methanobacteriaceae; genus Methanobrevibacter. The sequence continues at coordinate 166,702 of OMVY01000004.1, read as the reverse complement.
TTATGAAAGTAAAAAATAACATCATACTTGCAATGGATTTAATGGATTTAAATGCTGCAGAAGAGGTATGCAATTCTGTAAGCGATTATATAAACACTATCAAAATAGGCTATCCCCTCACACTCGCCGAAGGGCTGGAGGTTGTGACCTACTTCAAGGAAGACCTCGGCTACAAAGTCATATGCGACTACAAGGTGGCAGATATTCCAGCTACAAATGAAAAGATAGCAGACCAGACATTCGATGCCGGAGCGGATGCCATAATCTGCCACGGATTCGTAGGTCCGGACTCCGTTGAAGCATGCAAGGAGTCTGCTGAAGACCATGGAAAAGATGTTTTCCTTTTGACTGAAATGTCACATCCAGGAGCTGTCAAGTTCCTTCAGAGCGATGCAGATGAGATTGCAAGAATGGGTGTTGAAATGGGAATCAAAAACTATGTGGCTCCTTCAACTAGAATCAACAGGCTTGCAGAAATCAGGGATATCGTTGGAAAAGATGCTTTCATAATATCTCCGGGAGTTGGAACCCAGGGAGGAGATCCGAAGGAAACCTTGAAGTACTCAAGCGCCCTTATCATTGGAAGATCCATATACAATGCCCAAGATCCGAAAAAGGCCACTGAAGACATTTTAGAGTCAATCAGATAATAAACTCTAAACTTTTAATTTTTTTAAAGAAAATTTTCTATCTAAAAATTTAGACAACTCTTTATAAACAACTATCTAAAAATTTAGATAAGTATTTATATATAGTTGTCTAAAAATTTAGATAACTATTTATAAACTATTATCTAAAAATTTAGATAACTTTTTAAATTAATATTTAAAAATTTAGATTAAAAATGGATAAGGAATATTCAAAATAATTGATAGCAAAAAACAGGAAAGATTGTTATGGAAAAAAATGAAATACTAATAAACTTCATAAACAGGGAATTGATTGAAGTCCCGAATTCAATTAACAACGAATTAACAAAAAACAATCAAAAATTAAACATCAGAAAGGAATTCGGAGAAATCAAAAGCAACATCGACGATTTCCTTGAAGGATATGCATCAAAGAGATTCATAGTGATGCCTGGTCTTAGGGGAGTTGGAAAAACCACATTGATTTACCAAATATACGAATACCTTTTAAAAGAAAAAAACATTCCCCTAAGCAACATACTATACATATCATTTGATGAAATAAACAATATGGTTGAAACCAACATCAAGGAGACCGTTGAAATCTATTTGGAAAGCAAATTCAATGCAAGTCTGAGAACATTAAGCCAAAATGTTTTCATATTCATAGATGAATGCCAGTACGACCATAACTGGGCGGAATCCGGAAAAATCATTTACGACAAGACAAAAAAGATATTCATGATTTTTTCAGGTTCCTCGGCACTGCATCTTGAATATAATGCAGATGCTGCAAGGAGAATAAAAAAAAGACCGCTTACTCCTCTCAATTATGCCGAACATATTAAATTGAAGTATAATCTAGACTGCACAGAGATGTCCGAATCAATCAAGGAATTGATTTTCACAGGAAAATATGAAAATGCTATGGAAAGCGAATCAAGGACATATGCCAAACTAAGCAATATTCCAGAATATTATTTCAATGACTGGGATTTATATTTGAAATATGGGGGATTTCCAATATTGCTTGATAAAAAGGATCCTCAGGAGACTATTGAAGAGCTGATTAATGTAACCGAGAAAATCATAAACCATGACATGATGACAATCAAAAACATGAGCCTCAATAATCAGACCCTTGCAAACAGGATCTTGAGATTTTTAGCAACACAGCAAGCAGGCACTGTAAGTCAAAACAACCTGGCCAACTATTTTGATACTGCAATTGGAAACATAAATACCATTTTGAATATTTTAGAAAAAACACATTTGATTTTCCATTGCGAACCCTACGGATCCCCTTCTGCACGTGCTAAAAAACCATGGAAATACTATTTTGCAACAAGCAGCATTAAAAATGCATTATCAACAAGCATTGGTAATACTATAAATAATCTGGCTGAATATGAAGGAATCTTGATAGAAAATCAAATCGCATCCAATCTTTTCAATTTATCCAATAAGGAATTCTCCCAGATATCAACATATTATGACCCTAATTCCCGCAATAATGTTGATTTTCTTATTCAAGAAAATTTCAGAGCGCCGATACCTATTGAAGTTGGAAGAGGCAGCAAAAAAATCAGACAAATGAAATACGCCATCAACAGTTACAATTCTGATTATGGAATCATAATTTCAAATAAAACCGATGCGATTGAGAAAAAAGGGGATATTCTATTTGTTCCAGTAAAAACATTCACATTTTTATAAATCATTTAAAAATTAATGAAGCCTAAGCTCCAATAAATGAAAGAGAAAATAGTTAATTTTTCAAAACAAAAAAATATATAATGTTAACTTAAAAATAATATTGAAAAGAAAGTTAATTTTTCAAAACAAAAAAATATATAATGTTAACTTAAAAATAATATTGAAAAGAAAGTTAATTTTTCAAAACAAAAGACATAAACAAAAAGTTTAAAAAATAAAAATTGAATTAAATAAATAGCAATTTTTCAAATAAAAAAGAACATAAAATAAACCATTTAACAACAAAGAATAACAAAAATAAAATCAAAACTATAAAATCATAAAGCAATAATTTAAAATAATGGAGAAGATATCTTGTTTAATATCATTCTTGCAGCATCATATATGATGAGCGGCTTTTTCATGAAACTTTCAGACGATGAATATGATGAAAAGTCAAGCATTTTTAGTGCTGTCCTGCTCGGAATTATATGCGGAGCGTTTACAGCATATGCCTCATCAATCAATACGGATGCCGCTTGCATATTCATAGCCATTCTAATCGGCAACATTCTCGCATTGAAGGTGGATGGAATACACCACATAGCCACAATGGCATCATTTCTAATCCTGTTTTTTATCTTAGGACTTCCACATTTCACAATGACAAGCATCCTGATAATCCTAATATGCATGATTGGAGCAATCATAGACGAGATAGGTAATGACAATGAAGCTATTTATGCAAAAAGTAGATTCCTTGAATACTTCTTTGATTACAGATTTGCTCTTAAAGTGGTTATTTTACTGCTTGTTATAGCGGGATTATTAGAAGGCTGGTCTTTTATTTACTTCTTATGCTTTGAAATAGCTTATGAAATAGCTAGAATAACCTTTGAAAAATACTTGTTAAAATAATCTATAAAAAAACTTAAAATGAGTTGGAACATGGTAAATAGAATTTATAAATTAATAAAAAAAGTTATAAGAAAAATAAATAATCCCAGATAGCACCAAATATGTAAAAAAAAATTAAACTGGAACATCATTCCAGCTTGTCTAAAACAGATGCCATTATCAATGGGAATATTATAGTCACATCACCTATGACAGTAACCAGATTTGAGCCGTGCTTGGCCTTGGACCATGATTTCGCCTCTTCAAGAGGAGCACCGCTCAGGCTGCCTGTCTCAGGCCTGTCCATCACAATCTGAACTCCAGCATCGATTCCGCCTTTTAAAAGATTGCATGCAAGAGTGTAATGCTTTGGAAGACCTCCTCCAAGCATGATGGCACCTATTTTTTCATACTCGAAAACCTTGTCGGACAATTTAGGCATATCTCCTGCAGCACTCACCACAATGTCATGATCCTGTGAGAAAATCCACAGTTGAAGTCCGAACATGCTGTCAATCAGTCCCGGAGCATAAATGTCCACATCATTCAAGGCAGCCTGTCTTAAAATTGAGTTCTCATCATCGATTAAAAGACCGACTTCCCTTAATAAGGCCTGGATGCTTATGATATGCTTGTCCTTGTCATTGTCCAGCTTCTTGTCAATTATTTCGAATATTTTGGTAATTTCGCTTTCAAAGAGCTCGAAATCATCTGATTTTGTATAGACATCAGCTATTCTACCAATTCCCGCATCATTCAACTCCTCGTCATTATTGCCAAGGTCCCTGTAATGACGTCCTCCAAAAGCTTCCAGAAGATCATGTGTGATATTGGCTCCACTTGTCATCAGGACATCTATATAGCCCGCTTTAATCATGTCTGAGATTATATTTCTCATTCCGCCGGGAACCATTGGTCCTGCCACGCTCATGAAGATTCCCATATCTTCATCCTCGATCATTTTCACAATCAGGTTGCCGGCTCTTGCTACTCTTCCTGAACCCAGTACACCAGAGCCATCAAATTGTTCCATTAGCTCGCTTACCTTCATGTCCTTTTTAATTCTCAATTGATTAACTTTCATAAAAATCACAAGTCATAAAATAATAAAATAAATAAAAGAAGCAATTTGTTAAATCAGTCTCTAGTTAAACTAGAAAAAATTTTCAAATCATTTCAAAGTGAAAAAAAATAATAATTAAATTAAATATCATCTTCCAGGTCAGATTCGCCTAAAACAGGGAAATTCTTCAAGTTTGTAATAGTTTCAATCAAATCAGTACGTGTAACAACACCAATAGGAGAGTGCTCGTCATCCACGACAATCAGCCTGCTGATTCCAAACTTGTACATCTTGTAAACAGCTGTTGCTATTCTTGTATCCTTGTTGATGAAGAACAGCCTCTTGGTCATTATGTCTCTGACTTCCTCGTTTTCCCTTCCGTTAGCCAGCGCATTCACTATGTCTGTTAGTGAAATCATGCCTATGGCAACCCCTTCGGTAATTACAGGAGCTCCATCGATGTGTTTGGATGAAAGGAGATTTGCAGCATATTTGATTGAATCTCCAGGTTCCAGGTAGATCAGATCAAGTGAGGCGATTTCATAAACGCTGTTTTTAGGAATGCTTCTGATAGTGCTGATATCCAGAAGAAGGATATTGTCCATGTCATCCCTTCCGACAATTGTGCCTATCAATCCCAGATTGTTTACCGGAGTAGGGCCTACACGAACTGTATCCCCTATATTCAGGCTTTTAATGTTTCCCAATACCTTTATTGCCGCCTCGCATTCACCAGGATGTGTGATGCTTGTAAATTCTATCTTTGCCACTGAAGCATCCTCAAGTTTCTTATCATTTTTAAAAATGGGAACATTCGCACTATTGTCAGTAAATGAAATATTCAATGTATGATATGCCTCTATGGTCGGCTTGTAGCCTCCGCGAGGACCCGGAACTCCTTTTACAAGTCCCAGACTTCTAAGAGACTGCATCTGATTCCGAATAGTTCCCGGATTGCGGTTCATGACCTCTGCAATCCCTTCCCCTTTGATGGATTTGCTATCGGAATTCTGATATAAGTTTATTAATGTTTGTAAGATTTCCTTTTGCACAGATGTTAGCATATGAACACCTTCATGAAAATAAAGTCAACAAAATTATTTTTAATCAAAATTGATTAAATGCCCAAATGACAAATCGTTTATACAATTCACAACATTACCTTTATTTTTTCATCAACTGTATAAAAATTTTTAAAAACTATCATGATTAATTAAAAAATATACAAAAAATTATAATGATTCCTCATAAAAATTATAACGATTTATCATAATTTTATATATAATTTATATGTTTAGATATAAAAAGATATTGTTTTTATTACTTTTTATTAATTTGAAAGTTATACAAAAATAGGCAATGGATTTAAAGAAAAAATAACTCTAAAAAAAATATAAAAAGCTATTAAAAAATAGCTCGCTAAAAATAATTAAAAAAGTTTTAAAAAAAAACCTGAAAAAATAATAAAAAAGCTATAAAAAAATAGCTGATTTATAAAACATACTGCTTTACACCGCTTCTAATCACAGAAGAAGCTCCAAATGACTTGATTCCTTCAAGCATCTCAGGGAAGTGGTTTTTAGGAATCATGACATTGACTTGTGAAAAGCTGCTGCCCTTGTTTACAGTAGGCTCGTTACTGCAGAACTTATTGTCAATGAGATAATTGCAGACATCATCAAGGGAGTCGTTTGAAATATTGAATTTGACATCAAAGTATTTTCTAGCTGTGATGGCGCCTAACAACTGCTGATAGATCTTTTGAGCCTTCTCCATCTTCTCGCCCTTGCAGCTGACTCCGGCATACAAACCTGCAGAAGAGTGCAATATGGTTTCAAGCTCTTTCAAACCTGCCTTTCTAAGGCTGCTTCCTGTCTGGGTGTTGTCAACAATTAAATCTGCGCCTTTTGCGATATAAACTTCAGTAGCACCGTCTGAGTTGATCACCTGAACTTTTTCATTGTCTCCATCTCTGAGACCTCTTACCTGGCAATATGGAATTGAATCCCCGTAGATTTCCTTATAAGCCTCATTTTCCATGAAGAACTGCCTGGTTAAATTAGGATATTCTGTAAAGCATAAGATCGGAGTGTCCCTATCCTTGTTGGCTCTGAAGAAGTCAGTCAATGTTTCATATGGAGAATCCTTTGGAACAGCAACCACAAGACGGGTTTCGCCATAATTCAAATCGCCGATTTTCACAATATCGTTTTCACTTAATACGGACTCTTCCTTGACCCAGTCTTCTCCAACGATAGAAATATCTACCATTCCACGATTAAGTTCAACAGGAGAACTCTGCGGACGGGTAAGATAAGCCTTGATTTCATCATCGTTTAAAATTTCGATTTCATAGGATTCATCTCCAGGCTCATAGCCTTGAACCTCATAACCTGCATCTATAAACAATTGATAGGTATTTCCTCTTTTCACATTATTCAAGCTTCCCTTTGGAAGCCCTAAAACAATTTCCACCATGCTAATCCTCTTTATAAAATTAAATAATATTAAGTCTTTTTAAAAATAAATCATTTAAAAAAAAATAATCAAATGATTTAATTCAATCCATCTCAAACTAATCAAAGTACATTATACTTTAAATGATAAAGACAGTCAAATAATAATTTCACCATAAATTTAAAAAAAATTAATCAAATGATTAGATTTTCAATAAATCCAGATATTCTTTATTTGTTTTTGTATTATCTCTCTTAAATCTTTTTCTCATAGAGTGATAAAGACTGAAATTTCGAACAATCAAGTCCAGCTGAACCTTGAACTTGTAATCAGACCTGCTTTTAGGCTTAAATTTCTGAAGCCTTGAGCTCAAATCCAGAGACTTCATAATTTTCATTATCTCTTCCTTTGGATAATTATAGTCGATTAATGAATTGATTCTGTCAAAAACCAATTTTGGAATATGGCGAGTTTCAAATTGACTGGATATGACACCAAAATCAGTGTTTTTGGAAGACAAACCATCAAGATATGATGCTATGCCATCCAGCTCATCCAAATGGTACAAAGGATTCAAAACATCCTGGAAAGTCATATTTTCCAGATCAAGATATTCATAATAAGTATAGGTGTTGATGAACCTTATCCTGTTGCAGTAAAGCAGGTATCTCACTGCAAAATCCAAATCTGAAAAACAGCTGTAATCCTCTCTGAATCTAATATCATGCCTGTCCAGGATTTCCCTGTCATAAATCATGTAATTGATGGAAAAAGGCAGCTCATGCAATGAAATCAGATTGATCAATGAGAGAGAATTCACATTATGATTGTTTCTTCTTGCCAGATTCAAAATTGAATCAAAATCATAGGAATCAAATCCAACAAACTCATCTTGTGAATCCAATGTCAGACCCTTGATGAAAACAGAGTCTACATCATCAGGAGATATAGAATTTTCCTTTGAATTCAAATCGAACTCATCATCCAGCTTCTCAAAATCCACCTCTCCATCCAAAGCGGAGAGATCTATTCGGGTATTCTTAAAGCTTTCACTGTTTCTATCAGGATTCAATGGCCCCCACAGACGTGAGAGATGATAGAAATACAACATGCCATCATCTTCAACAAAAACTATATATCTTCCCTTGGAAAGGCCAATAGCATAATTTCGTGAAGCCTCCAGTCCTTTTGATTCCTTGTTTAGATATATTCGATAATTAATGGATGAACCTTTAAGATTCTCACGAACAATATTTAATGTATCATCTTGGGATGCATCATCGATTACAATCAGTTCGAAATCCTTGAAATCCTGAAGCGTTATTGAATTTATCAAACCTGCAATGCTTTTTGAAGCATTTGAAGTCACTAGAATAACGCTAATCTTATATTCATACATAATTATCACCATATCAAATGGAAAATATTATTAAACAATTCAATATCTGTTAAACAATAAATAATGAAAAATATTAATCAACAATATCACATAATGAAAAAATATCTGTTAAACTAAAAATATTAGCCAAAATGTCAAATTTATAAAATCACTCTTCTTCCTGGTAGGATCCGTCATACTCTCCAGAACCTTCAACAGGAAAAACCACAGCCTGAGCTATCCTGTCTCCTGATTTAAGCTTATACTCAAAGTCTCCATGATTATAAACCATGAACATCAATGTTCCATAAAAGCCAGGATCCCCCACTGCAGTCTGAACTGAAACAAATGAGCGAAGCAGAGTTGAACGTGGAAGATAGAGCATTGTGTATCCTTTTGGAATCTTTACTTTGCGCTTGATTGAAGCAAGATAAGCGGTATGTGGTTTCAATGTGTAAACCGGACCTTCCATTGCCTCTATTTCAGGCAGGTTTTTCTCATTGTCAATCAGGGAGCCTGATGACTTCTGTTCAAAGAGTTCATCAAGCTCGAGGTCTATTCCAGAAGGCTGTACCAAGTCGGCAAAATCCGGAAAGAGTTTTATAAGTTCTTTTTCACCAAGCATTGTATCACATTAATTCATATATATAATAAACTTTATCTTATAAAATAAAAAACTGATTTAATTAGCATCTTCAGTTAGATTTCCCAGCTTAAAGGTCAGCTTTCCAGTACCATCATCAGTAACCTGCAGCTCGTCGCATTGAGGATTCAGCTCTGCAATCAATGCCTTTCCATCTTCGGCAGACATGAACTGAGGCAGGTAATTGATAATATTGACAGGATAGAGAGTAACTGTACAATTGTCCTCGACCAAATCAAGATTCAGGAAATAAGCCCTGTGTGTGGCAGGATTTGACTGGTCGAATATGAAGTTTCCAAGATTATAGAAAATAGGCTTTCCATTATACATCTCCACTCCCTGGGTCACATGGGCATGGGCTCCAATTACTATGTCTGCACCATTGTCAATCAGTTCATGAGAAATGTTGACCTGGTATTCGTTTGGAGAGCGGCTGTACTCGTTTCCATAATGTAGATAAGCTATGATTATGCTAGAACCGTTGTCACGTGCCTCTTGAATCTGCTCCTTTGCATATTCCTCATCATAAGCTGAAAATCCTGATGAATTTGCAGTTGCAGGAGGCATTATTGAAGCATATTCCGCAAAATTATCCGCATCCATGTAATTCAAAATTGTTATGTGGCGGTCTCCAACATCAACCACTGCTGGCTTGCTTGCAGACTCCTGGTTTGCTCCAGCTCCTATTGCGGTGATTCCGGCATCATTTAAATTCTTCAAGCTGTCGTTCATTCCCTCTTCGCCGTAGTCCAGCGCATGGTTGTTTGCCTGTGATGCGACAACTATCTTGTTGGCGCCAGCTAGAAGAGGCAGATATGAAGGATCCGCTTTGAGTGGAACATCTCCTTTGACAGCATTTGATGTGGTTGTAGCGGGGTTTTCAAAGTTTACAAGCAGGACATCAGCTGCTTTAGTTACATTTTCAACATATCTGAATGGGCTTTCCCCTGAAGAAAGCACTCCCGGCATCTTGCGTCCAAACATGACATCTCCTGTTACGGCAATAGACACATTGTCGCTTCCAAGGTCCACATTATTTCCAAGGGTCACAGAGGATATTGTTAAAAAAGCGGCAACTGCAACGAGACACAACAACAGGACCATAAGTAATGAAATTAATTTCTTATTCCTGATTCTGGATCGTCTTCGAGGTCTTCCACCTCTGGAAGCATATGGATTCTGCCTTTTTAAGCTTGCAGGCCTTCTTGCACTGTGGTTATTATTATTTTTTCTCAAACTTGGAGGGTTCCTTTTTCCCATTTTAAAAACCTCAAATTCATAATTTATGTGATATGTTGATAGATAATAATTTATATGCCATTTAAGATTATTATATTTTAAGATTATATTATAAAATTAAAAGATAAGACAATAATCCTCTTTTTAAGATAAGTGATAAAAATAAAACAAAGACAATAATCCTTTTTTTAAACTAGTAATAAATCAAGCATTAAATCTAATGCTAGATGAACTAATCTTAAAAGAAAACTTAATTTATCATGAAAAACAGACTAGTCTTAAAAATTAGGAAGTGATGAAATGCCTGTTGTAACAATAGCTGGAAATCCGAATATAAGTGACGATGAAAGACGAAAAATGGTGCATGAAGTAAGTAAAATCGTAGCTGAAAGCTACGGACTGCCTATTGAGGCCATAACCGTTCTAGTTCAAGAGTACCCTCCTGAAAACATAGGAGTCGCAGGAGAACTATTAATCGATAAAAAATAAAAAAAATAATTTCAATTTTAATTTATTTTATTGAGCAGGAACATATTGTCTCCATTGCATCAATAAATTCATTCTCTTTTTTATTCATAAATGACCTCATTAAAAACACGATTTCTTAAAGCTAATTCTGCTTCTTTCATAGAAAATCTAATATAAATATTGGGTTTTAATTTAATTAAAATAGATAGCTAAAAAAAGTTTTAGAATAGAAAAAAAAGTGTTTAGAAAAAAACAAGAAAAAAATTAAAAGGATTTTCAAATATTAAAAACTATTCAAAAATGATTCCTGATTATTCAGATAATCCTTTAAAATATCCAAGAACCTGTCAAGACCCTCATAATTTTCAATAGATCCCAAAGATTCTATAATCAAATTCAGCCTGTTTATATTTGCAATTACAGGCTCCTTGTACTTGTTTATAATAAAACCAGGCAAATGACTCTGGTTGTATACTATCCAATTAGAAAATGTATTTTGAGCATTTAAAAGCTCTTCATTGGAATAATCAATCCCTTCAATCAAATCTGAAAATTCTATATCACTATTAATGGCTAAAATATTCGAATTTTCATTACTGTCTACATCACTAATGGTTGAAATATTCAAATTTTCACTAATGAATATGCATGCATCGAAATCGGAATTGGCTTTTTTTAAATCCACATCATTTTCCAAGTCGAAGGCTAATTTATTCAAGCACTTGTCAATTGACTCATTAATTTCAGCACTCAATGATTTAATTAAATCATTAGCTGCAGCGAACTCTTCCTGGGATACCAATTGAACATCAATTTTCTTCTCAGAATTATTCACTTCAGACTTGATGATATCTTGAGCACCATCACCTGAATAGGCTAAATTTTGATCATCATCAATTGAATAAGATAAATTTTGAGCACCATCTTCTGACTTGACATATCTGCCAGTCAAGTATTCGAAATCGCAGCTGTGGCAGAACTGCTCACTGCTTTTCCTTTCCACACCGCACATCGGACAAAACTTAAATTCAGACATCATATTAATCACCTAAGACCTGCTGTTCAAGTATTCCTCTCTTTTTTGATGAGCTTCCTTCTCGGATGAGAACAATCCCAGATGCTTGCCGTCAACCTCGGCACTCCACATAAAGAGGCCCTCTTCATAATAAACCCCCTCATATTTTGATGATTTCCTTTTGGAAATGGTTTTTGACTTTGATTTCTTCTTCTTGGATACTCTTTGTCCTCCTGAAACCTTGACTTTTTTAGAAGTATTTTTTGAGACCTTGGAACCTTTTTCAACCTTAACTTTGGATTTTTTAGAGTTTTTAGAGGATTTTTGTTTCAAATTCTCATTTGATTTTGATTTGAAACCATCTTGATAACTGGAACTTTTAGATGAAGCTTTCCTTGAATTGGAACTTTCAAGAGATTCTTTTTTAGATTTTGAATCTGAGAGAGATTTTGATTTGAGGTTTTCATATTCTTTTTTGCTCACAGTTCGATATCCATTCTCAACTTCAATATCTACAAGGTCATGGGCCTTCAGATATTTTTTCCTTCCCTTAACAGCAGCCTTTTCACTAGGATAATATGCAATCAAACGGCCTTTCACACTTGCTGTCCAAAGCTTCTGAATCCTGCTGAATGATATTCCATTCTCCTTGGAATATCCTCCATCCACCTTTGGAGGAATTGGCAGTGAATGAATATAGACTTCCCTTGCTTCAAAGGCTTCTTTGGATGACTGGAAATATCCCAGACTCTTTCCGCCATGGCGGGCTTCCCACATGAAGACATTATCATCATAATGGATTCCCACTTCCTTTGAATAAGGACCGTTGGGCTGTCTTATCTTAAAGCTTGAATCCAGTCCGTAAACAAGGTCATCATCCTTTTCATCCTCTTCATTTGGAACATGAAGCTCTCTAAGTATGCTTATTATTTCATTATTCGGATTGGACTTTGCAAGCTTGATGAATGCATCACCATCATTTACTGCTGATTTGAGCCTTATGAGAAAATCACTGTCCTGTGTTCTCTTATTGAGCTTGTATTGAGGGCGAATGAAATCCTTGTCTCCGGAATAATTTACATAAAACCAGACACATATATTGAATGTGAGCTTGTGTGCCTCACGGGCAGCCACCATTTCAGCACTGAAATCCATTGAAGCAGAGCTTGAAGAAGTGGAATATTGACTGTTTGAATTTCCATCATATTCAAAAGACTTTTCAATATCTGAATTGGTTTTGGAGGAGCTTCCATCCTGAGAATCAGATTTTGAAGAGTGGTCATACTTTGAATTAGGCCTGGATTTTTGAAACTTGATATGATTCGGAGTCTTAGTTCTGGATGACCTGTTGATTTTTTCCTTCTTTTCCACACTGAATCCTGTCTTATAGTCCCTCAAGCCTCCTGAGGAGGATTTATAATCTTTCAATCCGCTTGAAGAGCCCTGATGAGTGATCTTAGAATATTTATTGTATCCTTTGTCATGATTGCTGTTCAATCCAAGAGTCCTGCTTGTCAAGGTATTGTGATAGACATCATTTCTAAGTCTTCTAAGCTCTCGAAAGTCATTGTAGATATTTTTTGGCAGTATGTTAACATTTTTCAATTTTTCAAGACGCTTGTACTGGCTTTCATTGGATTCCTTGAAGCCCTCATATTCAAAAATAGCCTTGGTGACCTTCTCGGCGATTCTACCTGCAATGAGAATTGACTCCACGCCGTCACCTTCGATAAGGTTCTTATCCATCCTGGCGCAGTCGAGGTAGATATCCCTGTACTGCATCTCTAAAAAACTAAAACAAAAATCACTCATTCTAACACCGAAATTAAAAAATAAAAATAATGGGTTTTTAAAAAAAAAACTTAAAAAAAACTTAATTTGAACCGCGAATGTCATTTAGAACTTCTTCAGCAGGATCCATTCCCTGAGCTCCGATAAGCAATATGACATCATTTTCGCAAGCTGATTCCAGAACAGCGCTTAAAGCATCGAACAAATACTCATAGTGTGTGTATTTTATCCTTCCCTCATCAAGATGATGCATGAAGACCTTTCGCTCGCATTCATTGACAAAATTCAAATGGTCCACAACATCTGCAGAAGATGATAGAATCAAGTTGAGCTTGCGGCCAGTTTCATGTTTCAAATCATGGATGACCTCAGTTAGAGCCTTAGCATTCAATCCATTCAAAGTCTTGCCTCTGGAGCCTCTGATTGCACATACCACATGCAGATTATCCTTATCCTGCTCGTCCACCAATGCTGATGCTGCTCTTACAGTGTTCTTGATGCCGTCAGGATTATGTGCGAAATCATCTATGATTATAGGGTCATCCTGCAGTCTTGTGAATCTGCGGCTAAGAGGCTTATATGTCTTGACTCCACTTGCTATATCTTCAATCGGCACGGCGAGGGATATGCATGCTGATATTGCAGAGAGTATGTTTCGTATGAAGTGGGTGCTGGTAAAAGGCAGCTCTTCGTATTTGAGAATAGCCTCACCATCATATATTATTGCTTTCCTGTCATCATCAAAGTATACCTTTGACTTTTCATCGGCATCGTAGCTTTCGATAGAATCCTTGTCCATTGAAGTGTAATAGGTCTGAACCCCAGGATTCACCATATCTCCCATTTTCAGGACATTCTCATCATCAAGATTCAGCACGACGCCTCCTTTTTCAGTTGCCCTTACAATTCCAGATGTCTCACGGAATACTTCCTCGATTGAATTCACAAGCCCTATATGATCCATTGCCACATTTGTTGCAACAGCCACGTCAGGCTCGATAGCACTAGACATGATGAATGCATGGTCCACCATCAAGTCCTCGCCCCAGCCCTGGACTTCTGATACCTCAATGACAAGATAGTCAAAGAACTCCTTGTCTGGAATGTCTGCAATGCAGTCAAGGCTTCGCGCATCAACAGGCTGGCAGGCTATTGCATGTTCGCTGATTAATTTGGCAACCATAGGGTCGATTAAAGTATTGAATTCGGATTTAGCATCAGTATTTGTGAATACCTTGTATCCTGCATGGGATAATATGTGATAAATCAAATGGGAACTAGTTGATTTTCCGTTGGTTCCGCTGATAACCACCCTTTTAGAATTTGGAAGGAGATTGCTTATCACCCATTTAAGGGCGAAGGCATTTGCAAATTCAATCCTGTCTACCACTATTACAGGAAATTTAAGATTATTAGCCACTTCCAAAGCGTCTTCCTTTGGTGTGAGTGTTATCAAGCATGCAACATTCTTGTCGTTTGCTATTTCAACACCTTTTCCATTGATCCAGTGCCTTATAACTATATCCCCTTCTACAGCCTCGTTCAATGTTTCAAAAATCCCTGTGAATCCTTTAGGAGACTTATATTCGCAAGAGCCGTGGATTTCACCTCCAATGGCTTGAGCAAGCTCCTCTATTGTGAAAGTCTTGTTTGAACTGATGGAATCTGCAAATTCATTTAAAAAATAAGTAGTGGTCATGATAATCCCCTGATAGTTTGATAATAAAAAGAAAAAAATAAAAATAAATGTTTTTAGCTGAATAAATACATTTTAGCCAGTATTCCAATTATGCAGACAACTGCTGTAAGCAGCCAGTAGCTTAAAACGATTTTCACTTCAGAGATTCCCCTGTAGTTCAAATCGTGGTGCAGCGGTTCAACAGCCAGATGGACAATACCTGCCCTGTATAATAAGCTTATGATAACGGATACTATTGGAACAGCAAGAGCCAGCACTCCAAAGTATGGCACATCACCTAAAATGACAGCTGCCGCATATCCTGTACCCAGGATGAATGATCCAGTGTCTCCCATGAAGATTGAAGCAGGATAACGATTGAATACCAAGAAACCGAGACAGATTGCTGTTAAAATGGCAAACATTGGAATAATGTCCGGTCTTCCAAAGAGATATCCGTAAATGCAGCATGCAAATGAAGCAATAGCTATGATTCCTGCAGCAAGACCATCCATTCCATCAATGAGGTTGACTGCATTTATAGCCCCTAAAACAGCAATTATGCAGAATGGTATCGCCAGAATGCCCAGAGTGAATCCTCCGCAGACAGTGACGACTCCAGTCAGACCTAGGAATAAACCAGGAAGCAATTGAACTAGAATCTTCACCTTCTCTCCAGGTTCGTACTTGATTGGAATTTCAGCTACAAGCTCGAGCTTTTTCTCTTCAATTAGACCTGTGACTTGCTGTTTAGCCTTGTCTGTAGTAATTCTTGCCTCTTCATTTGGGCCGAGGTCAAGCAGGCCGATAGGCACGATGTCATCTGTAATGTTTTTAACTACTTTTTGATACTCTTTTACCCTAAGGCCAAGGAGATCATCAAGCATTCCCATTACTCCGCCTGTAATCATAATTAATGACAAGACAAGAACATGTGTGTTTCGGTAATATAAGCAGACCACAAATAATACAGCAAAAAGAAAAGCGATTCCACCCATGGTAGGTGTGCCTGCTTTATGTCTGTGTTCGCTAACAATAGGACTATCAGAAATATCCGCATCCCTTAATGTCATCCTAACAAAATATGTAAATAGGACTGTGGCAAAAAAGGTTAGGAAAAATAATATTACCATTTCAATCATGTTCATCTTAATCACATACAAATTAAATTTTAATCTATTAAATCTTTGATTTTAATATTATTTAAAGTTTGTTTTATTAATTAAATTCTAAAATAAAATGATATTACAATGATATTATCATTTAAAAATTAGATTTATTAAAATGCTTAAAAATCAAATTAAAAAATTATTTGAGTGTAAAAAAATATTAAACTTATTTAAAATCAAATATTTATAAAAATAATTAGTTTTATTAGATTAAATTAAAATTAAAGAAGAAAAAAAATCAAGTTTTAATATTTTTATTAAAAATTGGAAAAATTAAAAAAATTCGAAATTTTAAAAGAAAAATTTTAAGTTATTTAAAACTAAAATTTTGAAGATTTAAAGAAAAATAAATAAGTTAACAAATTGAAAAAAAAATAAGAAATAAGCATGAAGATTTAAAAAGAATAAAAGTTGAAAAATTAAAAAAATAAGAAATAATCAAGATTTAATATTAAAAAAAAGATTTTAAATCTTGGAATCCGCTATTCACCAATACTATAATCATTGCCAGTTAATTCCTTGGCTATTTTTAAGGTTTCCTCACGGGTTTTTCCTCGGATTGTGATTCTTTGATAGCCTTCAGGACCATGAACAATGAAATTGCCGTTTACATACTCCTTCAAAGGCTCTTGTGGAGCAGGACCCTCATAATTTCCTATAGGAATCTCCAGGCAGCAGTAATGTTTCATCTTCTCTTCAAGGGCTTCCACATCAAAATCCCCTATTGCAATATCCACCAGGAGATTTAATGGATTCAAATCACTGCAGGCATAAGAAAGATATCTGGTTCCGCTTGGACGTGTGTTTATCTCAATTGCATAAACCTTGTTTTCCTCTCTTGAATAAATCAAATCCATATCAATTGTGCCTTCAGATTTCAAATTGACGGCGATCTTCTTAGCAAGCTGGCGGAACTGCTCATTGGAAATGCCTTCAAAATCACATGGGCCGTATCGGAGCCTTTTGATTGGATGAATTCCCTCAAGGCTTGTATCTCCCTTGTATACCGGAACTAGAGGCAGGTATTCCCCATTCCATCCTACAACTTCAATAGAAACCTCTGCGCCTTCTATGAAATTTTCAACCAGAGACTGGTTGAAATTCTCGAAGTAGCTTACCACATCGCCATAATCGCTTGTTATGCAGATATCCTTTCCGCCCTGGCCTTCACCCTGCTTTAAAACAATCGGATAGGAGAATCCCAATATGTCAAGGAACTCCTCTTCATTTGAAAAGTCTTCCTTTTTTACTACTTTGGCCTCAGGAACATCGATGCCAATTGACTTGAAGAACTCCTTGGTTTTGATCTTGTCTGATGCTATTGCCACTGCATTGACATTTGATGAGATTACCGGAATGCCATGGCTTGCCTCTATTTCCTCTTTCATGACAGCAACATTCATTAAAGGAGGATCTATTCCCAGAAGTGGAACGATGCCGTCGACTTCCTCTTGAACCGCAATTCTTGCAGGCTCATCCATTCCACGAGGAACGATAAAATATTTTCCAGGCAAATCCAGGTTAGGAGCGTTCTCATTAGATTCTGTAATTATGGATTCAATATCCAATTTATCTACATGATATGCCACATCATCATACAAGCGAGATCCGATAAACAATACTTTCATAAAATCACAAAAATAATTTTTAAGATTGAATAATATGTTTCAATCGATTAATAATATATTTGGAATAATATTTAATAAAATTTACTTAAAATAAGAAAAGGACTATTTAAAAAAAGATTAGAATAAAAATAGAATTTAAGAAAATAGATGAAAATTCAATTTTTTAGGAAAAATGATTGCTCCCATTAAAAAGGAAAATAAGTGATAAAAAACCATACCCCTAAAATACTGATAAACTGAAAATATCCCCTAAAATACTGATAAAAATATCCATTAATACTGAAAATATCCCCTAAAATACTGATAAAAATATCCATTAATACTGAAAATATCCCTTAAAATACTGATAAATACTATTTATCCAAAATGACTGAAAACAGTATTTCAACTAAATCATCGGAGGCTTTTTGTATCTTATCAGACAATTCAAAGGAAAGATCCATTATCTCCGGCTCTATTCCAATAAACAATATTTCAAATGGCTTTTCAAGCTCTAAAAACTTGATTAAATAAGCAAGAGACATGGAATGAGTTGAAATGCTTACATTGGATATATTTTCCTTATTAACAATTTCAATATCTCCAGGCTCCTTGTTCATCAGTGAAGCGTCAATGAGAATGATATGGGAAGGGTCATATGATTTGATTTTTGATGTGAAGTTCTCAGGGACAGAACCTCCATTGATTAAAAACAAGTCTTTCAAATCAAAAATTGAGTCAATATCAGAATTATCTTCCAACGCTTCCTTTTTATTGGATAATTCCTCAATGATATAAGGGCCAAGGCCGTCGTCTCCACGGATATCATTGCCTATTCCCAAAATAACTAAAGAAGAAGCTCCTTTTAAGAAATCCTTCAATTGAATTTTAATGTTTTCCAAATCATCATCCATATTAGCACCTATTCAAAAAATATTCAAATCATCATGCACATAGCACTCGTTTTTTAAAAAATCACGACAATGGTTTCAATAGCTATCTGCTTATAACGTCTGTTTCAATTGTTTCTATTCCTCCGCCCATAACATAGCTCAGAGATATTTCAAAGCTCTCACCTGCTTTTAACTTGATTTCTTCAATTGGAACCAGAAGAGAAGGATTTAACATTGGAGTCGGACCGCAGATAATATTTTCACCAAGCCTTGTGAAACTGGTGATTTTAATACCATTTACTTTAATATATTTATCTTCATCGATTAAATCTTTAGCCTCATATTCCTCTGAATTGAAAAACTCACCATCAAATAAGGATAGATTTATATCTTTCTGGAAGCTCTCATCGATTTTCTCTAGAAAATCAATATCGCTGTAGACAACAAATTTTCCTAAAACCTCATATTTAGGATGGGAGTCCAGGTCTTCATACTGGATATAGTGGTTTTTCATGAAAACAGGCTCTGCCACATTTATGATGGACTGCGGGATAATCTTTCCGTCTTCTTTCAAAAAGCTTCTTACACGGTTCAGTACGGGAACTTCCTCCTCATCAATCAAAGCGGTATCAAGCATTTCACAGATTATGAGGTCTGCCTTTGATTCAAAATCAAAATCCAGAGCATCCTCATTGAAGACTTCAATGTTTTGAAAATCTTTTAGATTCTCCATTGCAAAATGAGCAATTCTGGATTCTTTTTCAATGGATATGACCTTATCAAAATAGCTGGAGGCAAAATAGCTCATCACACCGCTTCCACATCCTAAATCAAAAGCAGTCTTATCCAGACTGTCTCCTTCATGATTTTCCATAAAATCGAAAATGGCTTCCTTGAATGCGGAAAGTCTTTCATGATCCTTTAAAAGATTGTAATGATAGGAATTTACCTTGAATTTCACAAAAACACCAAAAAAATAAAAAAAGAAATAGCAAAAAGCTATTTAAAAAAATAAAAAAAGAAAACCATTAATGACTGTGGTCATGGTCGTGCTCTAAAGTATCGGTAGGGTCGAGCTTCTCCCCGTTTGCGGTACTTGTTAATTTTACATGCTCAACGCCTTTGAGTCTCATCATTCTTTCTGTGAGGTCTCTGATGTGGGTGACTTCACCATTGACAATGATGACCTCCATGCAGTACTTCCTGGTCATGTGGATGTGCATGCTTGCACTGATTTCCTGCCTGTAATCGTGCTGGATGTCAGCCAGTTTCTCCATAACTCCTGAGAAATGATGGTCGTATATAACAGTGACGACACCTACTCTCTGACCTTCCATCTCATTCATCCATTGATACCTTAAAATATAGTCCTGTAAAGCATCACGTATACCTTTTGAACGTGATTGATAGCCCCTGTCCTTTAAAACCTCGTCGAAATCGGCAAGTAATTTATTTGGTAATGACATGCTGATTCTAATCATTTAAACACCTTAAAAATAATTTTTAATACTATGTTATAATATTAATACTTTATAGAATATAAATATTACTAAAATTGTTTTCAAAAATAAGCTAAAAAAAGCACAAAAAAAGCGATGGAAATAAGAAAAACAAAGTAAATTTTTAAAAAAAAAATAGTCAAAGAATTAAAAAAAAAATAATTTGATTATACCAACAATCGGTAATAATCTCCATTTTCCTTTGGAATACTCTTGATAAGACCCTTGTTCTCCAAGGACAGGATTATATGATACATTCTAAAATCTGATATGCCCAAATCGCCATATAAAAGAGCACCCTCTAGAATATACCTTGAAACCATGTTGTTCTCATCCACAAGACTTTTTAATATTTCAAAGGAATCCCTTTCCATTTTGTTGAGTTCTGCTGATAGAACATCGGCATTTGAGTTGACGGTTCTTATTTCCCCATCCAATTCAAGCAGTTGAATATTGGATCCGTCATATTTGATTATTCCCTTTTCATCCAGACTGTTCAACAAGTCATGCAGATTATGCTCATAGATTCCAAGAGCATCCTTTAGGGATGAAAAAGCAACTGCTTCCTTTGAATCTCCTGAAAAAACCTTGATTTGATTTAAAACTTCATTTTCTTTTATTGTTATTGTTTTCATAGATAAACCTTACTTGAAAATTTTAAAATTTTTGAAAAAATTTCTTAAAATGATTCTTTTTAATCTATTAAATATTATATCACACATTATAAATAAAGTTATAGAATCATGAAATCTTAAAAAAAGTCTTGATGAAATTAACTGAAAATAAGAAAAAAGAGAATTTAATAGCTTAATTTTTAAAAATATTATTAAAAAAAGTATTATTCATCAAATCATTAAAAAGAAGATAAAATTATATAAAAAATAAAAAATGATATGGTTAATTTTAAAAAATTAATCGAAAATTAACTAAAAATAATTATTTAAGTTTTTTAATAGCGAATTCAGCTCCAGCTCTTACAAATGATTTCTCATCATCAAGTAATTCTTCAAGCTTTGGAACTGCTTCTGCAGCATTAAGGCCTCCAAGAGCCCAGCAAGCTGCACCTCTTACTCTCCAATTAGGGTCATCCAATACACCGATTAAAGGCTCGACTGCAGCATCACCCATATTGGTTAAAGCGGTAGAAGCTTCACGTCTTACAAGCTTGTTTGGGTCTTTCAATGTGCCAATGATAGGTTCGATAGCTTTTTCATCCCCGATATTTGCAAGAATTTGAATTGCAGCGATTTTAACATTCTTGTTTCTGTCGCTTAAAGCATCAATAAGAGGATCGACAACTTCGTCGCCCTTCATTTCAAGTTCGCCTATTGCTTCTTCTCTTGTAAAATCATCAGTGCTTTTTAAATCAGCAATTAAATCTTCAATAGTTCTTTCCATTTTCATTCCCTCAATAGTGATTTTTATTACTCATATTTAATTAATATTCTTTATTGCATTTAATGTATATATATCTTTCCATATAATACGAACATTTGTATAATATAAAATAATGTATAAATATATACATTAAACTACAAAATTATTAAGGAATGAATAAAAAATTAAACTTTTATATCATAAGCAATAAATTATATTATAAAATAATTTTTAAAATTAAAAGGAAAATGTGATAATGATTAAAATTGCTAGAATTGAAGGAGATGGAATCGGCCGCGAAGTCATGGAAGCCGGAGTGGCAGTTCTTGACTCACTGGATTTGAATCTGGATTATGTTGATGCCGAAGCAGGAAGGGCCTGCTTTGAAAAGAATGGAACTACACTGCCTGATGAAACAATCGAAATAGCTAAAAAGTCAAAAGCCACCTTGTTCGGGGCCATCACATCAACTCCTGGACAAAAAAGCCCTATAGTAACACTTAGAAAGGAATTGGACGTTTATGGAAACTTAAGGCCGATAAAGTCCTATGCAGGAGTAGACTGTCTTTTTGATGATTTGGATTTTCTTATTGTGAGGGAGAACACTGAAGGACTGTACTCAGGACTTGAAGAGGGAGACAGTGAAAAAGCCATAGCTAAAAGAGTAATCACACGAAAAGCAAGCGAGAGAATCATCCGCCTTGCATTCAACCAGGCCGTCAAACTTGAAAAGGAGTCAGTAACCTGCGTTCATAAATCAAATGTATTGAAAAAGACCGATGGAGTATTCAAGGAATGCTTCTACAAAGTTGCTGAAGAGTACCCTCAAATCAAGACAAGGGACTACTATGTGGATGCTACTGCAATGTACCTGCTTACCAAGCCTCAGGAATTCGATGTCATAGTCACAAGCAACCTCTTCGGAGACATACTTTCAGATGCTTCAGCAGGGCTTGTAGGAGGACTTGGACTTGCGCCGTCAGGAAACATCGGCGACGAGCACGGATTGTTCGAACCGGTGCATGGTTCAGCTCCGGATATTGCAGGGAAAAACATCTCAAATCCAATTGCCATGATATTGTCTGTCTCCATGATGCTTGATTATCTCAATGAGGATTATCTTGCAGGACAGGTCAGAACCGCATGCGAAAATGTGTTAAGGAAGGGAAAGGTTTTAACTCCCGACCTTGGAGGAAGCAGCAAAACAATGGATGTTGCAAACGAAGTCATCAAGGAAATCAATAGTCTAGAATAAAAAAATTAATTCAAAATACATACTTAATTCAAGCAATTAAAAAACTATTTCATAAAACTATTTAAAAATACTATTAAAACAAAAAGAGGAAAAAACATGCTTAATATCACTACATTTCTAGATGCAAACTCACGCAGACTGGACAAGGATGTATTCTATTGTCCAAGCAGAAAAACCAAATACTCATCACAGGACATATTATCCATAGTCTCTGAAGTTGGAAGAATATTGAAATCCAAAGGAATTGCTAAGGGAGACAGGGTTTTAATCTACTTGAACAACTCTCCGGAATACCTTTTCTCCTTGTTTGCTATTTGGAGAATCGGAGCTGTTGCAATTCCAACCAACAGAATATTGACCGCCTCAGAACTTGAATACATGATCACCGACAGCGGAGCCAAGCTTGTGATAACAGATAGAGAAGCTGAAAAAATAGCTGAAAAACTTCCTGCAGAATACTATATTCCTGAAAACTATGATGATTTCAAGGATTGCGAAGTGCTGCCTGCAGAAGAGACCGAATGGGACGACCTCTGCCAGCTCCAATACACTTCAGGAACAACAGGAAGGCAGAAAGGCTCAATGCTGACCCATGGAAACTGGTTTACTGCAATACACAACGCCTGCGATGTTTTGACATTAAAGCAGGATGATGTCTACCTTGGAATATATCCAATGGCTCATGTAGGTCTTTTATGGGGAATCGCAGCCCTCCGCTCTGCAGCATTATACATCATGGAGGAATTCTTTGAAATAAATGAATACCTTAAATTATGCAAGGATGAAAAGGTAACCGTCCTAAGCGGAATGCCACCTGTAATCCATACTCTTACAAACCTTGAAGAGGAGAAAACAGGCAATCTTGATACCGTTAGGGAGATAATTAGCGGTGGAGGACCATTGCACAAGGACATCTGGAAGAAATTCCACAGACAGTATGGAATTCCAATCATAAACGCATACGGACTTTCCGAAACCATAGTAATAGGAACCGGAACAGTCATACGTCCTGAAGACTATGCCGAAGCCGATAGATTTGAAAGCGTGGGACACCCTGTATGCTTCTCTGAAGTAAAAATCGTTGATGAAGACGACCCAAATATTGAAATTGAAAAATACAAACAGGGAGAAATAGCTTTAAGAGGCCCTGCAATAGCCAAAGGATATTGGAAAATGGAAGAAGCTACAAAAGCAGCATTTCTTGAAGATGGCTGGTTTTTAACTGGAGACATAGGATACATTGACGATGACAATCGATTGTTCATTACAGACAGAAAGAAGGACATGATTGTAATGAGCGGATGGAAGATCTATCCAACCGAGGTTGAGGAAATCCTTATTCAATACCCTGAAGTTGATGAAATAGCTGTTTTCAGCATCGGCGATTGCCATAGGGGAGAGCTTCCTGTTGCAGCAGTCGTATGGAAGGATAAGGAGGATCCTGATGGATTGATTGCCTATGCCAAAGAGTATCTGGCAAGATACAAGGTTCCAAGAAAAATATTCTCCATGGACGAGCTTCCAAGAGTAAACGGATGGAAGCTTCTAAGAAGGGAATTAAGGGAGATGTACTCTGATATTGAGAAGAAATAGTTGAAAATTATAAAAAATTAAAATTATCATTTAAAAAGAAAATTTTGAATTTGAAATTTAAAAATAAGCTTTTTAAAAAAATTTTTGAATTTATAATTTTAAAATAATCTTTAAATAAGAAAAAAATAGTTTTCAAAAATAAAAAAAGAAAATAGCTGAAAAGCTATTTTAAGAGAAAAACATTTATTCAAAAATCATTGTTCCTATACCATCTTTTGTAAAGATTTCAAGGAGCAATGAATGTTTTATTCTTCCATCAATGATATGCGCTGATTTTACACCATTTTTAATAGCATCAACACATGTTTCTATTTTAGGAATCATTCCACCGGTAATGACTCCATCTTCAATCAATTGAGGAATCTCTTCAATGCGGATTTTTTGAATTAAGGATGTAGGGTCGTTAGGATCTCTCAATACCCCTGGAACATCAGTTAGAATGATCAGTTTCTCAGCATCCATCTCGCCGGCTATTGCGCCTGCCACTGTATCAGCATTCAAATTCAAGGTAGTTCCATCATCTGCCACACCTATAGGGGATATGACAGGGATGTAATCGTTTTCAGTAAACAGTTCCAGTATTTCCGGATTGATTTTTTTAACTTCTCCAACAAGACCCAGGTCAATCTCTTCGATTTCACCGGTTTCCTCGTCTTTTATCTTATGAATCTTCTTGCAAGCTCTGAGAAGGTCATTGTCTTTTCCAGAAATTCCAACGCCTTTTCCATCATGATAGCAGATTTGAGACACGATATCGGTATTTATATTTCCAACAAGAACCATTTTAACGATTGAAATTGTCTCCTCATCAGTTACTCGCAATCCTTTGATGAATTTAGGGTCTTTTCCCAGTTTTTCCATGGAACGGGTAATTTCAGGCCCTCCTCCATGAACGACCATAGGTTTCATACCCACATATTTCAAAAGAACAGTATCTCTTGCTGTTGAAGCCATGGCTCCATCATCTATCATTGCATGGCCTCCGTATTTAATCATGATTTTCTCATCATGAAACTGCTTGATGTAAGGTAGAGCTTCTACCAGAATATTAACTTTCTCCATTTTATCACATAATAAAAATAAATATAAATAATAAATAGTACTTTAAAAATATAACACATTAAAATATGTTTATACTTATATAAATATCTAATTATGAATACTGATTTTTAAATTATGGTTTTCGACAGCAAGTAAAAATAATTTTTAAATGATTTTTTCATTGACGATTTTGATTTTTTTAATTCATTTCAATTAACTCGAACAAAAATTTAATTTTTTGTTTTTTCCTTTTTTTATGAATAGTGAACCATTTCTAATTTTTCTAAAATAAAAAATTTTTATTTTTTTTAGATTTAGTAAACCCCACATTTTTACATATATAAAAATTATTAGTTAATCTTTAATTCATTAATAGATTATTAAAATTTTATTATTTGTTTAAAATTTAAATATTTAGTTGTTAAATTAGTTTAAAATTATTAAATTACCTTTAATTTAAAAAATAAAGGTTAAAAATCCTTTAAATTTAAATATTATGAAAACAAACCAATTGTTACCAAATTAATGGTGGTAAAATCATTAATTTAGAAAAAATTGGAGAGAAAAATATGAAAATAAACGGCAAGATAATGCTAGTTTTAAGCATGGTTTTATTATTGACATTCATGAGCAGCTCCACAGCTTTTGATGTTGATACTCTAGATAGCAACCAAATAATTCTAGAAGACTGCACAGTCAATAGCACCATCTTAGAGACAGCATCTGATGATTCAATAAATGAAAATGCAAATGGGATATCCGCTTCCCTAGAGAGTAATGAAAAAATCATAGAAAATAATGAAATAGAAGCCATAGAACATAATGAGCATTACACCAAAGAAAATAATGAAATGCAAGCTACAGAACCAAATGAGCATAACTCTATAGATAATAATAAAGGAATCAATACTTCCCTAAAAGAGGAATGTGAAAATGATGAAATAAAAAACTTTGATGGAATTGTAATCTCAGATGACAGTTACAGCTGCGGACCTGCCTCCCTTGCAACCGTGCTGAACAGACTAGGAATGGAACTCACCTTGAAAGAGGTATCCCAATATACAGACACCACAGAAGAAAAGGGAACAAGCATGCTCTCATTGATCAATGCTTCAAAACATTTCGGATTTGATGCTGCAGGAGCCAGGCTTGATGCTCTTGACTTGAAGGAAAACTACATTGTCCACATGAATATTGAAGGAAACGAACACTGGTCCGTCATTGAAAGCATTGATGGTGAACATGTGTTCCTGATGGATCCTAATGAAGGACATGTGAATTTCACATTGGATGAATTCAATAGCTATTTCACTGGAAACGCTATCATAATATTCAATGAGGCAGACAACATCCTCCAAGAGGAATTGAAATCCAAAAACATTTCAATATTAAGCGATGATGAAAGCTTGGAAATATTTGGAAAAAGGATGGTTAAAAAAGTAGTTGGTTATAAAACTGTTAAAAAATATGGTTTCATACCCCATTACGGATGGAAGCTAATGCCAGTGGTTTCAAAAGGAGAAGTTCATTTTTCACAATGGAAATATGTTAAGGGAGTTTACTACACAGTTGGATGGTATAGTGTAAAAGAACCTATTTATAAAGTTTATTACATATCCGATGAAGCATTGACCAGTGCTCCTTTGAAAAATGTGAAGAAAACTGCAAAAACCTTGAAGAAAAGCAGCAATGCCAAAAAAATTCAAGCTTCTAAAAAAGCGAAGAAAACCACTAAGAAAACATCAAATAACACCAAGAAAACAAAAAAGATAAAAAAATGAACAGATATATTAATTAACTACTAATGATAAATCAATATTTATCAAGAGGTGAAATAATGGATAAAAGAATAATTGCCTTTATTGCCCTCATTGCTCTCATAGCAATAATGATTGGGGGATATGTAATAAGTAGCTCAAACTCTGTTGAATCTCAAATAAGCGACATTACTGGACGCTTTGATTTTTCAAGCGAACCTGTCACTTCATGGGATGCGAACACACAGGAATACAAATTCAATCAGAAAGTGAAAACCTTTGATAAAAAGGAATTTAAAGACATAAGCTTGGATATTCTATTTTACAAAAATGGAAAACTACTTGACACAGAAACAGTTGACATCAATCAAACAAAAGGCGGATCTTTTGAAATTGATTTCAATAAAAAATTAGATGAAGAACCTGATCAGTTCTATTACAATGTGACAAGTGCCACCGAGCTTTAAAATTAAAAAAAATTGAATAACTATTTAATAGTTATTCATTTTCTATTTTTGCTTTAAAAAATTTTTTAAAAATAAATTTTTAGTTTATAATATTCTTTTTTTTAATAAAACACTCGTTTTTAAAAAAAACAGCTATTTTTCAAAAACAATCAAATAATGAGACATATGGTCTCCCAAATCCTCGCCTACATCGCAGTCAAGTGAAACAAATTTCATATCATGTTTCTTGAATAATTCACCAATAACCTCATGAGACACCCTCATTGGATAGCGAGGACCATGTCTTGCCTCTTCCTTCTTGTATTCCATCACTGCTATTCTTCCACCAGGCTTTAAAATCCTCTTAAGCTCAAGGGTGGCTTCATCCATCTTTCTTGCAACATTGAAGTGATGCCATACATTTATAAGCAAAATCACATCGACGAAATCGTCTTCAACATCGATATGCTCAGTCGCATCGGCGCAAATAGGAATAATGTTTTTTATGCCTTTTTCATCCACTTCATTCTGCATATCCTCTATTGAAGCATCATATATATCAACAGCATATATAATGGCATCTTCATCCAATAGATCATGGGCAATCATTGCCACATGGCCGTCACCACATCCTGCATCCATAAAGACTTCATTTCCCTTAAGACCCAAGCTTTTGATTATTTCTCGGGCATCTATGAAAGTTTCACTGGAAAAACCATGAATCCTGTGACCGTTTGAAGGCATCATATTATTTTTCATTTAAAAATCTCCAATAATGATTAATTTAATAATTTACAATATATGAATAAAGTTAAATTATTCTATACAATAAAATATCTGATTTAAGTGTTATATAATTATTTTCATAACGAAAACATAATGAAAAATTAAACTTAAAAGATAGTTAAAAATAGAAAAAAGAGTTAAAAAGAGTTAAAAGAATAAAAATTAGAAAAAAATTAAAAAGAGTTAAAAAAATAAAAATTAGAAAAAAATTAATAAGAGTTAAAAGAATAAAAATTAGAAAAAAAGAGTTATTAATGTTTAATTTAATAATAACCCATCAACAGCACGAACAAATTCGCTGGCTTGCTTTTCAAGGCTGTAATCAGGTGAGCCTCTAAGCTCGAATACAAGAGCAGGTGTTCCTGCTTCCCCAATAGGAATAGTTGAATACTGAGGGCTTGAATAGCTTGCAGGCTCATAATAAATCAAGTCGGTAAGGACCTTAGTTAGATTATTCGCAGACTGATTAGCAACTGTGTCATTGTCAACAGGAGCGAAAATATATGGATCCTGCACATATCCTCCATTGGAAGCGTGAATATCAACAACAAGATCATAACTTTCATTGATTATGTGAGGTGTTGCAATATTCAAAGCAAGCAATTGCCCATTCATTCTGCTTTGTTCAAAATCATCGCTTTCACCAGTCACATTGATCCAGTAAACATAATATGAGTAATTCAAACTGTCTGATGACTTCAAAAGAGACTCATAGAGAGCATCATGAGCATTTGATTCACGCGGGTGCTGGCCCAGAATATAAGCAACTCGGACTTGTGAGTTTGGATTTCCATAAGGTCCCTCGACAGTTACCCTGCCTGTCTCATCCTCGCCGATTAAACTTCGCTCCAATTGGATTTCGGATATGTTGACATCATTTGATGGCAAATACTCTCCTAAAGTATCGTTTAAAACAGGAACTGAATTGAAAGCAACTTCCAAATAGCTGTCGGTCGTATTGGTAATGCTGTCTTCTGTCGAACCAAGGATGCTTGAATCATCTGCGATGTGGTCATAGTAGAGAATCAATCCTTCCGCTAAAATGAGAAATAGAATTATAATAAGAATAACCAATTTAGAACGATTTTTAGTTTTTCTTTTCTTATCTGTCATATTATTACCTTAAGAAATAAATAAACTAATTCTAAAATTAGTTATCTTAATTTTAATTAAAATATACAATATGTATTAAATTATTAAAAACTAGATAAAAGATTGGGATAGTTAATTAAAACTATTTTTTCCAGGTTTGTTTGACTCCTCTGCCTCTTTTACTACCTGGTTTTTTGTAATGTCTTTTAGGTCTGGTTCTTCTGTTAGTACCTTTAACTTTAGCCATTATATGTCCTCCTATAATTAATAATAAATAAATTGATTAGATTAAATAATTTTAAATTTAAAATTATTCATAAAACATCGTTTTAATAATCAAATAATTTAAGACTTGAAGTCTTAATAAAAAAAGCTTTTTTTAGATTAATTCGGCTTTAAAATATTAGCCTATAAAAAAACTTAATTATATTTTGATTTTCAAGGTTTATAAATGTTGTGGATAAATTTTAAAAAAATCAGTGAAAAATACTAAGGATTCATTAAAACCAAGTGATTGAGAATAAGATTAAAAACTTAAAAAATATGAAAAAAGTTTAAGAAAAAAATGAATATTAAAAATAAATCGATACTAAAAACGAATATTATGGCATTTAAAAATCAAATCATAACAATTATAACAGATAATAAATAAAAAATTAATCAGCAATATAAAAGGTGGGTATATGAACAAGAAGAAAACACTTTCCATTCTACTGATTTTACTAATGGCAACACTGTGCCTTGGCGCCATTTCAGCAGCGGATTCAAATGGAGTCAAATTCACAAGCGATGACGGATTTAAATTAAACATTCCAAAGAATGAAGACTACACCATCTACAAGGTTGAAAACATAAACTTTAAAATCCCATTGAGCTTGATCAACAACACATTCATAATCAATTCAAGCAATAGTTACCTAACCATATGTGATTTTTCATCATATAACTACATAGATATCTGGCCATATAGCAATTCCATTTTAGAGTATTACTATGGCGATGATGCATCAGGGAATGAAATCCAGGACGTTGAAAACAGGATGATTGGAAATCATCCCGTTTCAATACTGTTTTTAAAGGATAGGAGAGATTACTATTTCCAAACAAGCGATAAAAACAATGTTTACATGATAGAATACCGCTATTACCACAATAAATTCGATCAAAAAAAGATAAAAGCCATTGAAAAAATTATCGAGACTTCTCCTGACTCATCAATAGACAATAAAACATTTTTCAAGAAGATGGACACTTCTGTAAAAGAGGCCACCGGTGGAGGAAATGGTTATAAGAGCTATCAGAACCTTGTAAAGACCAAACACAATACAGATAATGGAAATGTTGAAAGAGATGCGAGTGACAGCTCCACCTGGAGACAGGTAAGCGTAGGGGACACTCAATTCAGAATACCTCCAAAATACGATAATGCCACATTGGAAAGCGACACATATCTTGTAATAGACAACGTATACACATTTGCAATAAGAGACATTGACAGCTATGAATTCCTGAAGGACTCCTATGGAGATGACTCATCAAGCAAATATACAATTTATGATGAAAACAAAACAATTTCAGGCCATCCTGCAGCCATAATCTACCAGGAAGTCTCAATTAATCAAATGGACGGCACAGGATACAAAACTTATGATGTCGTAGAAGTTTACTTCCAAACCGGAGACTCAATCTACTGCATTTCATATAATGAAACTAAACTGACTTCAGATGTGGAGGAGATGATCAAGCACACTCCGAAGCCGAATGATAGCAATGATTTGTTTTATGGAAAATTAGAAAGGGCTCGTGATAACTACATTCAGGAATATGATGAGGAATCAGAAGATTACCTATACGACTTAATTGAGGAAAATACAAGAACAACCGAAAACAAACGAGGATTTTACTGGTAAATACAAGTTAAAACAAAAAATAGGGTAAAAAAAAGTCCATAAAATAAAAAACAATAAAAAAACAGCCTATAAGAAAAACAATAAAAAAATAGTCTTTAGATAAAAAAATATAAAAGTGGAGATACCTAAGTGGTATACTCCGCATTTATCTTAACATAATCATAGGTCAGGTCGCAACCCCAGGCTGTAGCCTCACCATCGCCTTGATAAAGATTTACAAGAATATTCACATTCTCATTCTGCATTACCTTTTCAGCCTGTGAGAGATTTTCTGTTCCATCGAATGCCAAAATCTCCCCTTCTTTTACCAAATCAACAGATATTTCATCATCTGATACGGAAATTGAAATCATATCCTGATCCATCTCAACATCGGCATAGCCTACAGCAGCGGCTATTCTTCCCCAGTTTGGATCTCCGCCAAAAATAGCTGATTTAACCAATGAGGAACTGATTACAGATTTTGAAGCCTTGATGGCATCCTCATCATTCAAAGCGCCAATCACCTTGCATTCAATGAATTTAGTAGCTCCCTCGCCGTCATGAGCCATCATCTTAGCCAAACTGACAGCCACATATTCAAGGGCTTCTTGGAATCTGGAATCTATTTCCCCATCCTTTACTACATCGACTCCTGACTTTCCATTAGCCATTAAAATAGCTGTATCATTAGTGCTCGTATCGCCATCAACGACAATCATGTTGAAGCTTTTGTCAACAGCTTTTCTTAAAGCCACATCAAGCATGTCTGATTCGATTACCGCATCTGTTGCAATGAAACCGAGCATGGTTCCCATATTTGGAGCAATCATGCCAACTCCTTTGGTAATTCCTCCAACAGTTACCTTCTCACCATCGATGTCAACTTCAACGGCAAACTCCTTATGATATGTGTCTGTAGTCATTATGGATTTAGCAGCATCTGTTGATGCCTCTGCGCTGTGCTCCACCTTAGGCACAGCCTCCTCAATGAGAGGCAGGATTATGTCCATCGGCATTCTCCTTCCAATGACTCCAGTGGAAGCTGTGACAATTTCATTTGATGGAATTCCTGTCAAGCCGGATGCAAATTCAACTATCCTGTTGCAGTCGTCGATTCCATCCTGCCCTGTAAAGCAATTTGCATTTCCGCTGTTTACAACAATCAGGGAAAGCTTTCCGCCTTTCATCATTTCCTTTGTGTGCATTACAGGAGCAGCTACAACCTTGTTTTTTGTAAAAACCGCAGCTGCGGCACTGTCTTTTGCTTCAATAACAGCAAGTCCGTATTTTCCTTCACGAGTTCCCGCTGCACCCACACCTTCTACAGCACAAATTCCGCCATCAATGACTTTTATATTTTCCAAATCAGACACCTAATCACCTGAAAATAAATTTTAACAAAAAATAATATTTTAATAAACATGATTATAAATAAAAAAAGAAAAAATTAAGCTTTAAAAGCTTAAATAATAATTCAACAGTATTTCAAATCACAATCCATTCAAATCCTAAATCTTAATTTGATGAATTCTCCTGCATATTTGTCCTATTTCGAATATGAGTATTGTTCTTTATAGTAGTGTTATTAACCTCAGTCTCATTGATTTCGTAAGTTACATTCTCATTTTCATGATACTGGGATATGTTTTTGGTTACATTCTGATATTGTGGTTCGGGATTGGTGACCTGTTCCTCAACGTCACCGAAAATGTAAGCCGCACCCATTAAAATACCGCATATGAATGCAATCAATATCAGTGCCATAATGGCTATCTGTTTTCTACTATAAGGATTGCGGGGTTTCTGGCTCTGTCCATTACCTGTATAAAGGCCTCCATTTGAACTGGAGCGCTTCCTTGAGTGGGACTTCCTAGATTTGGATCTTCCCCCTTTGGAAACGAGCTTAGTGGATGGGCCACTATTCAGCCGTTGATCTCGCAATTTATCTTGTTTTCTTCTACTCATTAAATTCACCTAATTAAAAAAGCAGTATTATACCACCCTTCTAATAATATAAAAATATAATATTAATTTAATCTACTTTAAAAGCTTTAATCTACTTCAAAAAGTATAATTACTTCAAAAAAGCTTTAATCTACTTCAAAAAGTATAATTACTTCAAAAAAGTTTTAATCTACTTCAAAAAGTATAATTACTTCAAAAAAGTTTTAATCTACTTCAAAGAAGCATAAGCCACTACAATCAAGAGAATCAGAATCGCATAGATTCCAAATCCGCAGATAGCCAGGAAATATGCTAAAATGAATACCACAGCAAATACTGTTATCAGCTGGCCCTTCTTATTAAACAAGAGGTCCAGAACAGTTCTTGTAAAATCTGATGGAATATAATATGCATATAATCCATTAGCAAGGTCGAATACAACCAGAGACAAAGGACCGAATCCCTTGATTCCTTCTGCAATATTTGCACGCTCCCCTGCTTCTCTTCTGCTTTTTCCAATACCTATCTTCACATTGGCTCCATTGTTCATGATGAACCATGCCACATCAAGGCCTGCGCGAATTGCAGTATCCTTGCTCGGGAACTGTGCTATGAGGTCGTCTCCACCTTCACGGTATCCTTCAATAGTACCTCCGCAGTCCTCCATGAACTCCTTGACGCTTGTCATGAGCTCAACTAGCTTGGTTCTTCCATATTTGGATATGAATCCAGTAGAATCGATTATATCAATAAAGAGGTATCTGTCAAAATCATAGCGTTCGGATGAGCCGAGCTTGAAAGGCTGATCCAGTACAAGAGCATATTCACCTCCAAGCTTGGTGAAAGCAACACCTGGAGAATCTCCTACTTCCTTGTTGAACTTGATTGAACGCTCGATAGCTGCAGCACCGGTCATTCCAGCAGCCGCTCTGACACGTATATTATTATCCAGGCCGATTCCGACAAGGCGTATCGCCACACGGATGGCATCATTCTTTGAAGCCATTCTAGCTACGATTTCGCTTTCGCTACGCTCTATGATTTCTCCTTTTTCTGAGATAATGATATCTGTAAATAAATCTATAATATAAGAAGGTTCTGAGAGCTCCACATACATATAACGGTCACTACCCATTATGATGTTGCTGACAAGAGCATATTCCTCGACCTTGTCTTCAGCAGGAAGCAATTCATAGAAGCTGTGGTGGTCCGGAATATTTTCACGTCCCACATCCCTGACCAGATTAGTGAAAATGCTTTCTGTAGTGATATGAGCTTTATCGACTTCCATAAGCATTGTTTCAGTATAATTGAACATGTCCACATACTCTGTTTCTATCGGAGTTGTAGGGAAATACTTTGTTCCGATGCTGATGATTTCATGTTTTGTGATCATGGAAATAATGCGTCTTACAAAACTATGGTTTGCCATTTAAAACCCCCTGTAAAATTTATCAAATAATAAGTTAATAAAAATCATGTATTTTCCTTTAATAAAAAATCTTCTATATTTTTCTTTAATAAAAAATCATCTTTCCTATTTATAAACTAAAAGCTCACTTGCAGATGAAAAAATTTAATCATCCTTGCTTTTGTTTTTGCCTTTGTCCTTCTTGTCCTTGTCCTTTCTTGAACTCTTTTCAAGATAAATCTCGAATTCACCAGGCTTTTCTAAAACCATATTAGGCCTGACAGAAACAAATGGGAACTTCCAGGAGCCCAGACGTCCTGCGATTGTGCTTGCAATATTTCTTGAATTCTTCTTGATGAAGCTCTCGTCATATGTATTGGTCTGAATCATGACATCATATGGAGCAAAATCCACAACTTCATCGGTAAGCACTATGTTCAAGCCGAAGTAACCTGGTTTGATAAACAAGTCATTTCTAACTGCAATCAAAGGCTTGTGAACCAGCCTCAATCTGTCGGCAATTGTAACTGAAATGTTACCTGCATCCTTGACAGCTGCCTTATAGTCCTTTGGGTGAACAAGCACGAAGATAACATATGGAACTGATGTCTCAACATCATCAACCATTTCCATGACCTTATCAAACATAGGGAGCTTGGAAAAGATGCCTTCAATCTTGTTTGACATGCTGTCCTGCTCTGATT
Organism: uncultured Methanobrevibacter sp.; assembly: GCA_900314635.1. GTDB lineage: Archaea > Methanobacteriota > Methanobacteria > Methanobacteriales > Methanobacteriaceae > Methanobrevibacter. Next base: position 131,283 of record OMVY01000004.1, on the reverse strand, counting down.
GGTCAAGAACCAGAATTGCCTGCTTTGCAACATTCAAAGGTGTGAATTTGGTGGTTTCCTTGCCTTTGTAAACTGACCAGCGCTTCCTCTCAAGTTCATTCAAAGTTTCATCACAGATATTCTGCAGCAGGTTTTTCACCTTTTTAGGCTTCTTGGCCTTGCCTAGAATAAAATTGTTATTCTCTATTGAAAAGGATATCCTCATGCTTTGAATATCAGGGAATTCTGATGAGAAATCTCTGAATTTGTCATTGGATAATATCTTTGCATTCTCCTCTTCTGCAAGAGTCAGTATGTAATGATCCGCAATTGTGCCTACAGGAACTTCGTCGATTATGTCATCATTGACAAGCTTGAGGTATGTCTCCTTGTCATCTATGCTGTGACGCAGTGACGCATCAGCTATAATGAGAAAATTGTGATTCTCCTTCTCCAAAGCTCTCACAGCCAGGATTATGTTGTTGAGTTTTGCCTTGGAGTTTTCACCCTTGTGATAAAAAGCAACATTCGCTGCATCTATAATAACATTCAAGTTATCACCATTTAAATTTTTATAGTATCTAGCAAGTATAAGTTTTAAATCTGAATATTAATTGATTTGGAAATTCATCCATAATACAATCTTAATGATTATAATACTATTTATGTTAATAAAATATTTAAGTGTTGTTAATAAAGGCACTTTAATATCTTGAAAAAAGTCAATCCCCTGTTTTTGAAAATCTTAGAAGAATAAATAAAAAACTAAAACCCCACAATTTTGAAAATCTTAGAAGAATAAATAAAAAACTAAAACCCCACAATTTTGAAAATTTTTGAAGAATAATGAAAAAAATTAAACAAATATTTTATATATAAAGCAAGAAAACTACTAAACAATGAAAGCTGAAGACAAGATATTCACAAAATCATTCATTCTGATTTTCACAGCCCTCCTTTTCACTGCTCTTGTAATGTATGCACTGATGTCAACAGTTACAGAGTATGCCAGCTCCCTTGGAACAAGCGCCGCAATTGCAGGACTTGTATCTGGAATATACATATTCGGAGGGCTTTGCTCAAGAATATACTCTGGAAACGCATTGGAGAGAAATGGATGGAAGAAAACAGCATTGGCATTCATGACAATCCATTTCCTTGCATGCCTCCTGTATTTCCTCGCAAGGGATGTGAATCTGCTTTTGATAGTCAGATTCATCCACGGAATAGGATTTGGAGCTTCAGCAAATGCAATTGTAACCATAGCCTCCCAGGTGCTTCCTAAAAAACGCTATGGAGAGGCATTTGGATATTTCATGCTGGGAACCACAATTGCTGTTGGAATCGGACCATTCATCAGCGGTCTGGCTTGTGATTATTTCGGACATCAAGCTTCATTCGCACTTGCAGCCATATTCTCAGCAATAGCCTTGATGGCAATGATCCTGCTTGAAGTTGATGAGCCTCCAAAGACTCAAAGCGAAGAAAATGATTACAGCATTCTTGAGAAGATTTTTGAAATTGATGCAATTCCTGTTTCACTTTTTACTGCGCTTACCAGCCTTGGATATGTTTCCATTCTGTCATTTTACAGGTTATATGCCGTTGAAACAGACTTGACTGCTGCATTTTCCTGGTTTTTCATCCTATACTCCATCATATTGGTTGTATCAAGACCTGTTGCAGGCAGAATCCAGGACAAGCATGGGGACATGATAATCTGTGTTGCAGGCATTATCGCTCAGACCATCGGACTGTTTTTAATAGCCATTGCCCCATCCACAATTACTGTTTTGATTTGCGCGGTCTGCGCGGCTCTTGGATTTGGAACATTGAATTCAGCCTGCACAACAATCGTTACAAGAAACACTCCTGCCAACCGCAGGTCTTATGCCATTTCAACATTTTTCATATTCTGCGACGGGACAATGGGAATAGGACCTGCCATACTAGGCAGCTTCGTATCTCTAAGCAGCGGATATGCTCCTGTTTACTTTATTTCATCCCTGATTACTCTGCTCGCCCTTCCAATTTGCATTTATGCTTTAAAAAGGAATTAAAGCATTTTTAATTATAAAAATACCATATTAAATGGGAAAAATCTATTTTTTTTAAAAAAAAAGAATAAGAAACATTTTAAAACCTATTTTAAAAAATCCTAAAAATCAAAAAATAGTTGAAAAAAATATTCTTAAAAAAAAAGCCAAAAAACAGCAAATTAACCGACAATAATCAGATAAAGAAAAAAAGTAAAAACGGCAAAATAAATAGAAAAACAAAAACAGTGAAAAAAATAAGAAAAATTAAAAGAATTATTTGGCTTGAGAGCCTACTTCATTTAATTCTTTCTGGGATTTTCTAACCAGGTCCACTAAAGCATTGGATACATTGGTTGGAATAGATCCTTCTTCCTTGCTTAATATAACCTTGGAAATTGTGTTTGAAAGCACGAAAATTGCATGTTTGTGCTCTGCTTTTGTTTTGTGAATGTGATGAGGACTAATATTTAGAGCAAGATAGTCTTGACAAAGATTATGGGCATTTTCATCGGTGTCCAAATATTTTAATACATATACTAAAAATTGATGTAATTGAATCATTTCATCCTTATACATATAATACCTTTCCTATAATTCAAATTAAAAAATAAATAAAATCTAAAATTTTGAAAATAAATTAAAAATCATTTCAAAAAATATTATACATTTTGCTTACCAATAAAATATCCATACATATTTTATTCTTCTAATAATTTAAATAACCCTATAAAAAAATTATAATTTTTTTAGCTATTTGCAAATTATATACTTATTTTACTATAAAATTATATTTAAAATTATCTATTCACTATATAAATTTTTATATTTAATTCTTTATAATTAATCAACAAATTATCCCTAAATATGGTTTAAATCCATTTAAAATGATTAAATAACTGAAAAAATAAAAAAATATTATTAAAATTAAAAATCAGGCATTAATAAAGAGTGCCAATTAAAATAAAATAAAATTTAAATTTTTTAAAACTTAAACAATTTATTAAAAAACTATAAAAAAAATATAAAAATGTCAAAAAATAGCAAATAGCATTAATTTTTCAAAATAAATGATAAAAAGCAAAAAACAAATTCAATAAATAAACTTCAAGCTAATTCACAAGACAAAACTTCAAGAAAATATATAATATATGAATTATATATTTAATGATGTATAAATAAAAACTAATTTAATAATTAATTAAGAGGAAGTTTAATGGAAATTCTTGATTATAATAAGGAGACTGTGGAAGAGCTGATTAAAAGGTCTCAAGCAGATATCAACAGTGTTCTGACTACAGTTTCAGATATTCTAAACGACGTGAGAGAAAACAAGGACAATGCAGTGAAGGCATATACCGCCAAATTCGACAAGGCGGAGCTTGATGACTTGAAGGTAAGTGAAGAGGAAATCAAAAAAGCCTATGATGAACTTGATGGCGAACTGATTAAAGCCCTCGAATCAGCTTCATCCAATATTGAAAAATTCCACAAGGCCCAGATTCCAGAGGAATGGGAAATGGAAGTGATTCCAGGCATTACTGCAGGACAGATCATAAGACCTATAAACAGTGTAGGCTGCTATATTCCAGGTGGAAGAGCCGTATACCCTTCAACCATTCTCATGACTGTGATTCCAGCAAAAATAGCTGGAGTGGACAGAATCATCGCATGCTCACCTCCAGGTCCAGATGGCAAAATACAAGCAGCAATCCTTGTTGCAGCTGACCTTGCAGGAGTGGATGAAATCTACAAATGCGGAGGAGCACAGGCAATTGCCGCAATGGCTTATGGAACAGAATCAATAGCAAAAGTTGAAAAAATCGTAGGCCCTGGAAACATCTTTGTTACAGCTGCCAAGAAACTGGTTTACGGAGATGTCGACATAGAATTCCCTGCAGGCCCATCCGAGGTTTTAATCCTTGCAGATGAAAGCGCTATTCCAGAATACATCGCTTATGACTTCCTCTCACAAAGCGAGCATGATCCAAATGCATCCTGCTTTTTAGTAACCGACAGCGAGAGAATAGCAAATGAATCCAATGAGCTGATTGAAAAATTTGCAAAAGAGGCGAAAAGAAGCGAGATCATTGCAGAATCACTTGAACAGCATGGTCATGTCATTTTATGCAATACAATGGATGAAGCTATTGACTTTACCAACGAATACGCTCCTGAACACCTGATTATCTCAACCAAGGAGGACAAGACTGTTCTGGATAGAATTAAAAACGCAGGTTCAATCTTCCTTGGAAAATATTCACCTGTTGCAGCTGGAGACTACGGTTCCGGAACAAACCACGTCCTGCCGACAGGAGGCGGAGCTAAGATGTATTCAGGTCTATCAACCGAGACCTTCATCAAGAAGCCTACTGTTCAGACTCTTACAAAAGATGGAATCAAGGAGCTGTCAAAAACAGTCCTGCCGATTGCAGAGTATGAAGGCTTCTTTGCACATGCAGACTCAATCAAAGTGAGATTGGATAAGGAATAGACTGCTCAAAGTTTAAACTAATGAAATTAATCAAAATAGCTTAAAACTTTATTAATTATTAAAAATAAATATTACTTTTAGTTTTTATTATATAAAAAATATAATTAAAATCTCTTTTAATAAAAGAAAAAACTTTAAAATAAGCGATTTATTAAAAAAAATTAATAAAACTTACAAATTTAGAATTTGATTTATGATTGATTTAAATTATAAATTAAATTTAAATTCATTATTAAAAGAAAAAAAATCACATTTATGAGGTAGATATCGTGGATTACTTATTAGGCGATTTAAGAAGAACTCATTATTCAAGTGACATTTCTCCTGAAATCAGCGGAGAAGAAGTGTTGTTAATGGGTTGGGTACATGAAATTAGAGATTTAGGCGGAATCATCTTTGTAATCATCAGAGACAGAGACGGACTTATTCAAGTAACCGCACCAAGCAAGAAAGTGGATGCTGAAATCCTGGCTGATTTAAGAGCTTTAAGAAAAGAATCTGTTGTAGCCATCAAAGGTACAGCTCAGGAAGCTGGAAAAGCTCCTAACGGCGTGGAAATCATTCCAAGCAAAGTAAAAATCCTCAACCTTGCTAACCAGCCACTTCCAATGGATCCAACCGAAAAGGTAAAAGCTGAAATCGACACAAGACTGAACTCAAGATTCCTTGATTTAAGAAAAGCAAATGTTTCTGCAATTTTCAAGATAAAAGCAAACATGCTTAAAACCGTTCGCCAGTACTTCGATGATAATGACATCATCGAAATCAACACTCCAAAGCTTGTAGCATCAGCTACTGAAGGAGGAACCGAGCTTTTCCCAATCACATACTTTGAAAAAGAGGCTTTCCTCGGCCAATCTCCTCAATTATACAAGCAGATGATGATGGGCGCAGGATTCGACAAGGTTTTCGAAATAGGACAGATCTTCAGAGCAGAAGAGCACGACACTTTAAGACACTTGAACGAAGCTATTTCAATCGATATGGAAGCTTCCTTCAAGGACGACAAGGATGTAATGAACATATTGGACGGCATGATTACCACTGTTCTTCAATCCACTAAGGAAAACTGTGCTAAAGAGCTTGAAATTCTGGATTATGACCTTGCAGCTATTCCAGAAGGTCCTTTCCCTGAAGTCAAATATGATGATGCGGTAGATATCGTAAACTCCAAAGGCATTGACATGGAATGGGGAGAAGACTTGTCCAGAGAAGCAGAAAAAGCTTTAGGAGATACTCAGGAAGGTTTCTACTTCCTCACCGACTGGCCTACTGCAATCAAGCCATTTTATGTTGTTCCTTACGAAGACAGGCCTGAAATCAGCCATGCATTCGATTTAATGTACAAGAACCTTGAAATCTCATCAGGTTCCACTCGTATGCACGATTATGATACTTTAGTAGCTCAAATGGAACAGAGAAACCTCAATCCAGATGGTTTCGGAGCTTATCTCCAGGCATTTAAATACGGAATGCCTCCTCACGCGGGATGGGGTGTTGGAGCAGACAGGCTTGCAATGGTTTTAACCGGTGTTGAAAACATCAGGGAAACTGTTCTCTTCCCAAGAGACAGACACCGATTAACTCCTTAATGGAACTTGTTTTAGATAAATTAATTACTGAAACTTGTTTTGGATAAATAAAAATTTTTATTTATCTTTTTATTTTATTTTTTAAATTAACAGCTTTTTTTAAATATTTTCATTTTTATGACAAGAATTTATTTTATGCACATAATTTATTACAAATTATTAGTTAAATCTTAAAAAATTATCAAAAAAACAGTTAAATCATCATATATCAGTTAAATATTAAAGAATTTTCATATTATCAATTTTATCATTTATGAGGAAGGACAATGGGAGATTACAAGGTAGCAATTATCGGAGGAGGACCTGCAGGAATGATGGCTGCAATAAAGGCGGCACAGATACTGGGACCTCATGAAGTATGCATTTTGGAGAAAAACGACAGCCTGGGCAGAAAGCTCATGTTAACAGGAGGCGGTCGCTGCAATATTACAAACATGACAAGAATTCACGACCAGCTTGAATACCATGCTAAAAACAAGAACTTCCTCAAGCATGCATTATACACACTTCCTCAAGACAAGTTGCTTGCCATTTTTGAAGAGAAAGGCCTTGACTTTCACACTGAAGATAAAAAAAGAGTCTTTCCAGATACTGAAAGCGCAGAGGATGTGCTGGATGTTTTAGTGGAATATCTTGAAGATTTAGAAGTTGATATACACTATGGTATTTCAATCGATGAAAATTCAATTGAGCATGAATTAAATGAAAAGATGGAGCCAGTATTTGAAATAAAAACTGAGAACCTATCTTTAAATGCATCAAAGATTATAGTATCCACAGGAGGCATGACATACCCGAACACAGGTTCAACTGGTGACGGGTATAAAATCGCACAAACATTATCCCACAGCATTACTGATATAAAGCCCGGGCTTGTTCCATTTAAAATCGATGACTTCCTATTGAATGGATTGTCAGGACTTGCCCTTGAAGATGTCGTAGTAAGCTTCAAGGATGGAAAAAAGAAGACAAACGTTAAAGGAAACATTTTAATCAGCCACTTCGGACTGACAGGACCTGCGATAATGGATTTAAGCAGCAGATTATTGGAAAAATCCGATTATGATCTTTTAAGCGGAACTAATGAACTCTATACAAACAAAATAAGCATTGACTTCAGTCCTGACATGAGCGAGGACGATATTAAAAGTCAGATTACAAAGGACACTCCTAATAATGGAAAGACCACTGTGAAGAATTATCTGAAGAAATTCCTTCCAAACAGCTTCATAGATTATTTCTTAATGAGCTTGAACATGTCTTCCCAACTCACAATGGCAAATCTGACCAAGAAGGACAAGAACAAGATAACAGATAACATTAAAAGATTCCCTGTTGAAATAGCCTCTCTCGAGGAAGAACTTGCAAAAGTTACTATTGGAGGAATCAAATCCAAGGAAATAGATTCAAAAACCCTGGAATCAAAGCTTGTTGAAGGATTGTACTTTGCAGGAGAAGTCCTTGAAGTTGCAGGGCCAAGCGGAGGATACAATTTGCAGATAGCTTTTGCTACAGGATACCTTGCAGGGGAGGAAGCTGCAAAAAGATTGAAGGAGTAAAAAAAAGTTTAAATAGCAAAAAATGTTTTTTATACTTTTTAAATATCTCTATTTTTTCTATTTTTAAAAATTAAAATATTCAAATTCCCTATTTATTCTATTTTCAAATTATTAAAAAATATTTAAATTTCTCTATTTTTTCTATTTTTAAAAATTAAAATATTCAAATTCCCTATTTTTTCTTTTTTAAATAATTTAAAAAATTATCCCAATTTTTCTATTTATTATCCAGCTTGTCTGTCCATAACTTGAATTCCTTGATTTGAGGAGGCATTCCCTGGCTGTGGCAGGATTCAAGCCATCCATCATCAGAGAAAATATCCTCATCTGTTTTTGAAGAATTTACAAAATCGACAAGGCCTCTGTTTCTAATTAATGTATCTCTAGGTTTCAAGGTTGAAGCCCATATATAATAAACTTTAAAAGCAGTATCCGGATGATATCCTCCGCCAAGATCGATAGACAATACATCGCATTTATCAATCATGCGGGCAACCTTCTCCAAACAGTCATGAAGGCGAACATCGTCGTTTATGAAAGTGAAATTACCGTAATCTGATGCTATCTTTTCCATTGGATCATTTGCTTCAGGACTGTTGTCCAAACTAATCAAATATCCGTTGGAAAGGTCTAGTGAATCATCCAATGGCTGAATCGGATTTTTAACTGGAGAATCCTTTGACAACTTGTCGAGAATTACCAGGCTGGACCTGCCGACATGAGCTCCAAGCTCTACAACAACATCATTTTCTCGAACAACCTCATCCAGATGCTTTCTGTAAACTTTCATATCATAACTGACTTTTATCATAAAACTCCTCAAACAAAAATGCAAGTATCATAACTGACTTATCCTAGAACTCCTCAAACTAAAATGCAATCCTATTAATCATTTAATATAGCGGTTCCTATTCAATCCTTTTTAATCCGAATCCCTTCAGTTTCCATCTTGTAGAATTCAAATTCACCGTAATGACTGGCTTCCAGCTTGTATTTCTGCTCTTCAGTGAGTATTGCAAAAACAGTATTTCCAAGCATTGCCATTGAAGCTCCAAGAACCTTGCCGTTCAAGCTATGAATGATTGAAATCAAATCATCGCTAATCAGATTGGTTTTTTTAGCAAACTGGTATGAGCACTTCATGAACTTCCTTATCTCCTCTTCGTCATTGAATTTATCACCAACAGCCACATTAAACTTGTTTTTGAATTTTGAACCAATCAAAACACCGTCATCAGTCTTAGTAAACTCCTCGTTCATTGCAAGGCCCACATCGGTTATGATCTTTTTATACTTTGAATCTTGTATGACTGAAGCTGTTGAAATCTCGCCGAGGGTTTTTACAAGCACGTAGAATTCATTATCATCCTCGATGAATTCCCCTATTCCTGTTTTCTCATGAGGAACCAGTGAGCGGACCTCTCCGTATCCAGGTGCGCCAGGTTTAGTTCTGAGAACTACTCCCCTGGACATCTCTCCTATCACATCCCCAAGTCCTGTTCCAAGTTCCAACTCAGCAAGGTGGGCGTATTGTCCGCATTCATCCATGGAAAGTCCCAGTTCAAAGAATTCATTGATGCATATGGAGCAACCTATAGCTGAGGCTGCTGATGTTCCAAGTCCACATCCTACTGGAACCTGAATGGTCAGATTGATTTCAACTTCACTCAAATCAAAGTCGAAGTCCTTTTTCATCAAATCTATAGTTGCAAGGATTATATTCTGATTATAATCATCGACCTTTCCATTAATCAGGATGGATGGATGATTTGAATTGTTATCATTTTCACGGGAGGATTTGGAGATTTCTGTTACAACTCCCTTGTCCAAAAGGACGCCTGCTCCCAGAGAGCCTTTGATTAGCGGATTTTCATTATCAAGAATACTGAAAAAACCAGTTATATGAGAGGGCACGAATACGGATATCATTTTAACACTTTCAAAAATTAAATCATGGCAGTAGCCTATTAAGTATATAAATAATAAAATCAAAAATTAATATGATTATTGAATTATTCATTGAAACGACTAAATCATATATTTATTTAAATTTTAAAATATATGAAACTTATTATATCAAAGAGCAACTGCTCAATAGAAATCAAAAAAATCATAAGGAGAATTAGAATGACTCATAAAAGAATAGACCTGCACATGCACTCACTTTTCAGTGATGGAGAGCTCCTGCCTTCAGAACTTGCAAGACGTGCTCTTGTGCTGGGCCATGAAACAATAGCTATTACAGATCATGTTGATTACTCAAACATAGAAACCATACCGAACATTAAAAAGGCAATCGATGACATCAACAAGAACTGGGACATCACAGTTGTACTTGGTGCCGAAATCACACATGCTCCAACCGAATCAATCGCGCCACTTGCTAAAAAGGCCCGCAAACTCGGTGCAAAGATCGTTGTGGTTCATGGGGAAACATTGAACGAGCCTGTTATCGGAGGAACAAATCTTGCTGCTGTCAGCTGCAAGGATGTGGATATACTCGGCCATCCGGGACTCATAACCGAAGAAGAAGCAGAAATCGCCCTGGAAAATGATGTGACTCTTGAAATAAGCGCAAGAAAAGGACATTGCCTTGGAAACGGACATGTTGCAAATATTGCAAGAAAAGTCGGAAACGACTTGGTAGTGGATACCGACACCCATGCTCCTGATGATTTAATCACTTTTGATAGAGCTATTGAAATTGCTTTAGGCGCAGGCATGAGCAGGGAAGAAGCTATGACTGCAACTGTTGACAATCCAAGAAAGATACTTGAAAAACGCGGCGTTTACTAAGTGATGACAATGAATATTCTATTGCTGATAATGAGTATTATAGAGATAATTCTGTTGATTGTTCTTTTGATTCTGCTTATCGATGAGGTTAAAACAAATAAATTTACAAGAATTGCTCTATACTATCTGATATTTATTATTTTGATTATCGGATTCATAGCAACCAACCTTTAATCTAATTTAAAGGATTCATAGCAACCAGTCATTAATTTTTTTATTTTTAACTTTTTAACCTATTTTTTTATTTTTAACTTTTTTTACTTATTTTTTTATTATTCCTTAATATATTACCCTCATTTGTTAAAAAAATACTAATTTTATTTAAAAATCTAATTTAACTATTTTTAAAACTATAAACCAGTTTTAAAGAGTTTTTAACTTGAAAAAAAAGTATTGATAAAAAGCTCTAAATTTTTAGGCAAACCTAAATATTTATATACTATGAAAACAAACTATAATTAAAGATATTTAGGCGTGCCTAAATTTAATTGAAAAGCACAAGTAAAATCAAAAAAACATACTATCAAATCATTAAATCACTCAAAAAAAAAATTCAATTAAATTAGGACCAATATCTTAAAAAAATGGAGGTGTAACACTGGTAAGTCGCAGTGGAATTTCCGGCAAGAAACAAAAAAAATCAAAAGCTAAAAGAAAACGTGATCCCAAAGTAGTATCTTTTAGACGATAATTAAAAACCCCCATATCTAAAATATTATCTTCGCTAAACAAATTATCCATAATTCATTTATGAATTAAAATCAAATCAAATCAATCTAAAAAAGTTTTTAATTATCAAAAGATATTGAATTCATATTATTTTTATATTATTGCAATTTACTCTATTTTTATTTATATTGATTTATTATCTTATTTTATCTTATTTACACTATTTTCCCATTATACCCCCTTACTTTATCTGTAATCTAACTTATCCCATCTGTTTTTTAACTTATCTTATATGTTTTCAGTGAAAATCCCTTGATTTAACAGGATCTCTAGGAAATTCATAAAAAAATACAGCAGAATGATAATAAAAAAAGTTATATAATAACAAGACCATATATTAATATATTTAGGAAAACCTAAAAATAAAAAAACATTAACCATGAAAAAGGAGGCGAAGCATGACAAGCAATATAGCAGAAGAGAGAAAGAAATTAAAAGCCAGAGAAGCAAAAAATGCTGAAGATGCTAAAAAACCAGTGCACAAGGTTAGAAATTATTTCTTTGGATGCTGTAATAAGAAAACCAACAATGATTAATCAATATTAATTTGGTGATTAAATGGCGAATGAAGCACAACGAAGAAAAGAATTCCTGGAAAGGGAAAGAAAAAAAGAAGAAGCCAAGAAAAACCCTATTAAAAAAGCATTTAATTCCATTTTTAGAATTAGCAGAGATAGAATATAAGTATTCTATTTCATTTAATTTATACCTTATTTTCTGTTATTAACAAAAGATTATTTTAAAATTCATAAAAACTATTTTTAAACCTTTTCTCAAGACCAAACCCAAAAAAATAAAATTGTTTTATAATTATAATAATGTTTTAATATATAGAAACAGTTATATACTATTAAAACAAAACTACCATTATAGATATTTAGGAAAAATAAAATAAAAAAATGAATACTATCATAGAAAAAGCCTAAATATCAAAACAGAGGTGGTAAAAGGAATTTTCAAATAATCAATAAAAGCAAAAAGAATGTAGAATTCAAAACTCAATAAAAAAAAAAAATAAAAAATATTAAATTAAAAAATGCATTTTAACAAGGCTAAACTAAAATCATTCTTTCTTAATATTTTAAAAATACAATCTAATTTAAACAAATCGACAAATCAAAATTTATTGAGGGTGAAAAAATAGATATTAAAAAAATAAAACCCAAAAAAGTAAAATCAACATTTGAAACTTAGTAAAAGCAAACAAGGAATATTTGTTTGCTTTTATAATCTTTTTTAAAAATTAATAGCTCTTTTTAATAAAAATAGAAAAAACTTTAAAAAAATACTCTTTTTAAAATAAAAAAAACTAATTTCAAAAAAAAAATACTCTTTTTAAAATAAAAAACTAATCCAAATTATTTAAAAAAATAACTCTTTTTAAAAAAATTTAAAAAGGAAAAAATACTCTTTAAAAAAACTTATTTTAAAACCTTGTACTCCATAACAAAGTCCTTTCCACAGGAATAAGACTTAACCAGCTCTAGTTTTACAGCATCCTTCATGTAGTCGAAGCCCTCGCCGTCAAAGAATGTCTTGGCGTCTTTTCCTCCTGCAATCATAGGAGCAATGCATATCCTCACCTCGTCAATGAGATTATCTTTTATCATTGAAAAGTTCAAGGTGGCGCCACCTTCAAGCATTAGTGTCTTGATTCCTTTTGAATAGAGATAATCCATGAATTCCACAAGATCAACAGGAGTCTTGGATGAATAGAATACATCCGCCTTTTGTGAAATAGCCTTGGCTCTTGAAACGGCACCCTCATCGCTGTTCGGATTATTCTCATCGCAGATGCTTCCAACTGCGATTATTGTGTCTGCATCATCATTAAGGATTCTAAAATCAATAGGAGTCCTCGCCTTGTTGTCTACAACTACACGAATCGGATTGTCTGACTTGCTTGATGGAATCTTGTGCACTGTAAGACGCGGATCATCTGCCAGCACGGTTCCAATTCCAACCATTATCCCATCAGCTTTTTTACGGATTTCATGAACACGCTCCAGATCCTCGGGACCTGAGATCTCAGAACTTCCTGTTTTAGTAGCTATCTTGCCATCCAAGGTCATTGCAGCATTTAAAATTACATAAGGTTTCATAATTATCAACTAAATTTTTATAATCACAATATTAAGTTAAATTGAACTATTTCAACTAAATTTCTCTAAACTGAAATACAAAAGTCAGATTCCAAAAACATGATGTGCATTAGCTTCAGTTGTCTCATCGATGATAGAAACATCCATATTCTGTATCTCCGCAAGCTTTTCAACTGCAAGAGCCACATTTGCAGGTTCGTTTCTCTCTTCCTTGGTCATTGCAAGATATGGACTGTCTGTTTCAGTCAGGATTCTCTCCAATGGAATCTTGCTGAAAAGCTCCTGATGGGCCGTGCTGTAGCAGACCTGTGTGGAGCAGCTCATATAGTATTCATCCTTGTCTGCAATTCTTCGAGCCAGTTTAGCGCTTCCTCCATAGCAGTGGAACACCACCCTTGGAATGTCATCATAATCTTCAAGCATATTGAAGATCTTCTTCTCGGCATCTCTTCCATGAATCACCAATGGCTTTTTATATTCATCTGCAAGCTCTACGAATTCCAAAAATATTTCCTTCTGCCTTTCCCTCAAGGCCTTGTCTGTGCAGTAGTAAAAATCCATTCCGACTTCGCCTATGGCCACAATCTCATCCATGTGAGTGATGACCTGTTCCTTTACATCATCCAGCTCTTTTTGAGTGCAGTTTTGAGATGAAACCGGATGGAAGCCAAAAGTGGAGTATGCAAAGCCTTCATATTCTTTTGACTGCTTCAATGACTTGATATTGCTTTCATAGCCGAAACCTGAGTCGATGAATCCAATCAATTTGGCTTTGGCTCTTTCGACAACTTCGTCTCTGTCCTCATCATAATCCTTGAAATTAACATGACAATGAGTGTCTATCATAATTACCACAATTCTCTAAGAAATATAAAATTTATAAAATTTAAAAAAAGAAAATGATTATTCTATTGAATCATTAAAAAAAAAAATATTAAATTTATACGCCAAAACGTCTGTCTCTAGCTTGATAGTCACGAATAGCTCTTAGATAATCGATTTTTCTAAGCTCAGGCCACAAGCTGTCGCAGAAGTAGAGTTCGGAATAGGATGACTGCCAGAGCAGGAACCCGCTTAAACGTTCCTCACCGCTTGTTCTTATAATCAGGTTCGGATCAGCTAATCCTTCGGTATAAAGATTGTCATTGATGAGCTTCTCATCCACATCATCTATGGAAAGCTCCCCTGCTTCAATCTTTTTATAAATCTTTTTTACAGCATCTACAATCTCCAAACGACCATCATATCCAATAGCAAGATTGAAAAGCCTGTCATGATAATCCTTGGTAGCATCTTCCGCTTCCTGAATAGCTTCCCTTACATCATCAGGCAGAAGCTCCAATCTTCCAACAACCTTGACGCGAACCTTGTTCCTGTGAATCTTCTCATGATTGACAATCCTTTTGAAATTCTTTACAAAAAGATCCATCAGTCCTTTCACTTCCTTTTCAGACCTGTTGAAGTTTTCGGTTGAAAAGGCATATGCGGTAACGATTTCGATACCCAGATCGATACTCCAGTCAAGAACCTTTTCCAGAGTGTCCACGCCTAATTCGTGACCTCTGGTAACCTCCATGTTTCCTTGAACCCTGGTGTATCTTCTATTGCCGTCCATGATAATAGCTACATGCTTGGGCATCCTCGCGGGATCCAATTCATTCAGCAATCTTTTTTCATAAATCTTATATAAAAAATCCGGAGCCATAAAATTCCCCAATAGTTAAAAAATATTTATTTAAATTAAATTTCAAATTAATCCTTTTATATTCAACAGCAGTTTATTTCAATTTGCAAGGCTTTAAAAATAGCCTTAATGCTATTGAATTAACATTGTAAATATATTTCTAGTTATTAGTATAAAAAAATTTATATTTGATTTGTAAATTCATTTGAAAAAAATAGATTTAAAAAAAAGGAAAAAATAGAGTCAGCAAAAAGAGAGGGAAAATAAATTTTAAAAAGAAATTAAGTTCCACCAAACAAGCTGTCGGCCTTTTCCATGATGTCCACCACATCAACATTGAAAGGACATCTCTTCTCGCAGTCTCCACATGCAGTGCAGTCGGATGCATTGGCTTCCATATTATTGTAGTGCTCCCTTACGGAATCCGGCACATCATCATGGACTCTTGCAAGGTCATAGAACTTGCTTACCATTGCAACATTGATTTTCATAGGGCATGGAGCGCAATGGCCGCAGTAAGTGCACTGGCCTTCATAAGAGTTTCTAGGAGCATTGACAAGAACGCTTGCATAATCCTTTTCTTCATCGCTTGCCATCTCATAATAGATTGATTCACTCATCTCTTCTATATTCTTTGCGCCGACAAAAACAGACTTTACAGCAGGACGACTCAAGCAGTATTCAAGACATTGAACCGGTGTCAAAGCCACTCCGAATGGAGAATCATCACTTAAAAGCCTTCCGCCTGCAAAGGCCTTCATCACAGTGATTGCTATGTTCTTTTCTTCACATAACTGGTATAATTCAGCCCGGTTAGGCGCGATGCCTTCAAAATCATCATCAAATACGTTTTCCTCAAGTGATTTCTCGATAGTGAATGAGCTCAGCATGTCATATGCAGGATTGATTGAAAACATTATAAGCTCCAGATCTTCAATTTCAGTAGCCAGTTTAGCTATTTCCGGATTATGAGTGCTCAATCCAATATGTCTGATGATTCCATCTTCCTTCATTTTTCTAACATATTCGATGAATTCGCCATTCAATATTGTCTCAAGGTCATTCAGCTCATCAACATAATGAATCATTCCAAAATCAAGATAATCTAACTTCATCCGAGTCATGAAGTCTTCAAAGGCTTCTTTAACCTTATCCATCTCTCTGGTGCGCACATACTGGCCATCCTGCCAGGTTGAACCGAAATGACCTTGGATGATCCATTCATCCCTCTTGTCTTCAATAGCAAGACCTATGTTTGTTCTTACATTAGGCTCGCTCATCCAGCAGTCAAGGAAATTAATACCTTCATCGTGGCAGTAATCAATCAGTTCCCTTGATTCCTCCAAAGTCTTTCCCACTAAAAACTCAGCGCCGAATGCCACTTCGCTGACCTCAAGTCCTGTATTTCCAAGTTTTCTATACTTCATATTAACACAATCAAAAAATATCTAAATTCTAACAATTAATTAATTATCATCAAATAGCTAGCAAATAACTAATAATCCAAACAGCTAGCAAATAACTAATAATCCAAACAGCTAGCAAATAACTAATAATCCAAACAGCTAGCAAAAATTAAAGTTGATAACTGCAACAGTTATTATAATCTATCAATTAATTAGCATATAAATATTTTGAATTTTTAAAAAGAGAACTCCAAAGTCAAAAAAATAAGAAATGGAAGAAAATAAAACAATTAAATAATTTTTGTATTTATAAATCCACATCAAAAAAAGTTTAAAATAACAATTATGTTATAAAACCAATATGAAAAAAGTTTAAAATGACAATAATAATTTTTGTATATGTAGAACAAATTAAAAAAAAAAAAAAAAAAAAAAGTTTAATTATAAACTTTCCTTTTTAGCCTTAGCCAGATCATAAGCCAGCTTTATGCTTCTGAGATATCCTTCAACACTCTGGTCTCGGCTTGTATCTACAAAGATCTCATCAATTCCTAGAGTGACGGCACCATTGCTCGGCCATGAATTAAGCAGAACTAGTGTTCTGAATATTATATTGCCTGTTACACCATCGGGAGCGAGAATTATATTGTTTCCCTCTTTAATGGCCTTTTCAATAAGAATATAATAATTCTTTACCTCAAAATGCTTGCTTTCATCATCGCTGTCATTATCAAAGGCATCCAAATCATTTAATTTTTGAGTTATCTTCTCACACAGGTCTTCAGACTCTTTGAGATTCTTGTCAATTCCAAGTGTCCTGCCGAAGTCATCCTTTCTTCCTGCCGCTAGAATAGCTATCTTCGGCTGCTTGTTAATTGATTTTAAAAACAATGCAGCCTGAATTGCAATCTCAAGCCTTTCATCAATAGTCTTTCCTTCATCAATTCCCACAGGGGCAAGAAGGAATTCATAATCCTCAAGGAAGTCTTCATCATCAAAAGTGTTGATGAAAGTAGCCCTGTTTATTGCATTATCCTTTTTATATTCCTTCAGGAATTTCATGATTTCATGGGATTTCAAGGAGCCCCTGACAACGGCATCAACGCCGGGATCCTTGAATGCATTGATGAGCTCCTGCTCTGAATTTGCAATGCTCACATTCAAATCTTCAATTGAAGAGGCCTCCTTGCTTGCCTCAAGAATATTCCTGTTTTCAAAATAACCTGCTACAATATTAATCATATCAATCAGCAACCTTATATGATTTCATGTATTTAAAAAAAAATAATTATAATTCCCAGGCAACCTTCAATGCAGCCTCAACAGCTTCAGCAGTCTTGGACAAGTCTTCAACGGTATGTGCTCCTGAGATGAAATTACATTCGAACTGGCTTGGAGGTATGAATACTCCATTCTTCAACAGCTCCCTAAAGTATGTCAGGAATCTCTTCTTGTCGCACATCTGAGCCAGGTCATTGTTCATGACAGGGAAAGGTGAGAAATAAATCTGGAACATTGAAGCAAGGCCTACAACCTTGATATTCAATTCCAAGTCCTCCACAATATCTGCTATATTGTTTCTGAAATCATCGCTCCTTTTGTTTAAATCACCATAGAACTGGAAATCCAGCTTCTTTAATGTTGAAAGTCCTGCTTGAACAGAAACAGGGTTTCCGCTATAGGTTCCAGCCTGGTAAACAGGTCCTGAAGGTGCTATATATTCCATGATCTCCCTTTTTCCAGCATATGCTCCAATCGGGAATCCTCCTCCAAGAACCTTCGCAAATGTTGCAAGGTCAGGAGTAACGCCAAAGTACTGCTGTGCTCCGCCCCTTGATACTCTAAAACCTGTGATGACCTCATCAAATATGAGAAGTATGTCGTTTTCCTCGGTGATTTTCCTCAGGAATTTCAAGTATCCGATCTTAGGCTGGATGCATCCTATATTGCCCATTACAGGTTCTACAATGACACAAGCTATGTTTTCTCCTTCCTCTTCAATCAACTTGGTCAAAGCCTCTTCGTCGTTGTATGGAACAGTCAATGTGTTCTTTGCAGTATCAGCAGGCACACCCAGGCTGTCAGGCACGCAGGAATAGGAATCTCCAGGCTTTACCAGAACATTGTCATGGGCGCCGTGGTATGCTCCTTCGAACTTGACTATCTTGTCCCTCTGGGTGTAT
Organism: uncultured Methanobrevibacter sp.; assembly: GCA_900314635.1. Classification (GTDB taxonomy): domain Archaea; phylum Methanobacteriota; class Methanobacteria; order Methanobacteriales; family Methanobacteriaceae; genus Methanobrevibacter. Next base: position 112,723 of record OMVY01000004.1, on the reverse strand, counting down.
CCTCTTGCAAGACGGATGGCAGCCATTGTGGCTTCAACACCAGTGCTTACAAAACGAACCATCTCGGCGCAAGGCACCCTGTCGATAACCTCTTTTGCAAGCTTTATTTCATTTTCAGTAGGTGCTCCATAGGCTGTGCCCATTTCCATCTGAGCCTTTACATCAGCCATGACATCTTCGTCAGAGTGGCCTAGAAGAATAGGGCCGTATGCAAGGCAGTGGTCTATATAGTCATTTCCATCAACATCACGAATATGTGAGCCTTTTGCCTCCTTTACAAAGAATGGATAAGGCTCGAATGCACGCACAGGAGAGTTGACTCCCCCTGGAATATATTTTTTGGATTCATTGAATAGCTCTTCACTGTTCATAGTAGTGATTCCTTGAATTTATAATAATAATTTAATTAATTAAAAAAATTTTTAAAAATTTTTTAAACATTTAATTATCTAATCTTCTTAGTTAATAATTATTTATATTTCCTATTTGAAAAATTTGAAAAATGCTTTTTGCCAAAAACATTCCCACCTCCAAAACTTGAAAAACTTTAAATAAAATAAGGACAAATAATTATATGTTATAAATATACATTAATGTATAAAAACATACATTGAAGTTTTTTTATAAACTTCATCATTCTTGAAAATTGAACAAAACATTCAAAAACCCAATAAAAAATGACAAATTATAAAAGACTTTTAAACTATGAGATACATATATTACATCATAATGTTTAATAACATTTTGAACCAATTTTTACAAGATATATAATTTGAAAACCAATTTTATTTTGTAAAATAAAGGAGACTAATCTTATGAGCATAGGAAAAAAGATTCGTTTAGAAAGAATTTTCAATAGAAAAACAAGAAGAACCGTAATTGCTCCAATGGACCATGGTGTCTCAAGCGGACCAATTAAAGGAATAATAGATATGGACAAGACTGTGGAGAGCATCTCCCGCGGAGGAGCAAATGCAATTCTAATGCACAAGGGAATTGTAGCCCAGGGACACAGGGGATACGGTAATGACATCGGACTCATCGTCCACTTGTCTGCAAGCACATCTTTAAGCCCTGACCCAAACAACAAGGTAACCGTTACATCTGTGGAAAAAGCAATCCAATTAGGTGCCGATGCAGTATCAGTTCACGTCAACATAGGTTCCGAAACCGAACCTGAAATGCTGATGGAGCTTGGTGAGATTTCTGAAACCTGCGACTACTGGGGAATTCCTCTTCTTGCAATGATGTACCCAAGAGGACAGAAAGTGGAAAGCGAACATGATGTCAACATGGTAAAACATGCTGCACGTGTCGGTTCAGAACTTGGAGTGGATATTGTCAAAACCAATTATACCGGTGATCCTGAATCATTCAGAGAAGTGGTTGAAGGAGCATTGGTTCCTGTCGTCATCGCAGGAGGACCTAAAGTCGAAACCAACAGAGAGCTTTTGGAAATGGTTGAAGAATCATTAAGCGTTGGCGGAGCAGGAGTGGCTTTCGGAAGAAACCTTTTCCAGGCAGCAAACCCTGGAAAAATCACTAGAGCAATTGCAGAAGTCGTGCATAATGAAATGAGTGTGGATGAAGCTCTGGAAATTCTTGAAAGCGACGACGAAGATGAAATAATATAATCAATATTCTTGTTTATAATAATCAAATTATTAATTAAAGAATTAAAGCATAAAATTCTTATTAAAAATAATAAATAAAGAATTGAAAGCAGAAAAAAATTCAAAGGAGATTTTTCATTGCCAAATAAATTCGCTTGGATTATGAGCCCTGAGAAAGATTGGGAAGATAAGAAAGAACTGATCACAACCTCACTTGAATCCGGAATCGACTGCATTCTTGATTTGGAGGATAGTGAAAACATTAGAAAAGTAGGCAACTTCAGCATCATATCAAATGAAGAGGATGCAGACATCTATTTAATAGGCATCGATGGTGAAGGAGACGGAACAGTCGAGCTTAAGGAGAACTTGAACGAGTCTTATGACTTGAACAAGGCAAAGGAAGCTAAAAACGAAGGAAAAACCGTTTGCGCCTATATAGAGATTACCGACAAATTGCACGAGCAGCTGGCGGTAAGTCTTGGAAGAGTTGTTGATTATATAATCCTTGTTGGAACAGATTGGACCATCATTCCTCTTGAAAACATCATTGCAGACCTCCAGAAAGAGAATGTGAAAATCGTAGCCGCCGCATCAAATGTGGAAGAAGCTAAAACAGCTCTTGAAACCCTGGAAGTAGGCACAGATGGAGTCATCTTTGAGCCTAAGGACTTTGCTACCATCAAGGACATTGCCAATCTGATTGACAAGCTTTCTACTGAAAGCTATGAGCTTGTCGACATGACTATAACCAATGTCAAATCACTAGGTTCCGGAGACAGGGTTTGCATTGATACAACAACAATGATGAAGCCTGGAGAGGGAATGTTAATCGGTTCATATTCAAAAGCAATGTTCTTCATTCACAGCGAAAGCCTGGAAAGCGAATATGTCGCTAGCAGACCTTTCAGAGTGAATGCAGGCCCAGTTCAAGCTTATGTAATGGTTCCTGGCAATAAGACAAGATACCTGTCCGAACTTGAAACCGGTGATGAAGTCCTGATTGTAGATGCGGAAGGCCATACTAAAAAGTCAATCGTAGGCAGATCCAAAATAGAAAAAAGACCTCTTCTTCTTTTAGAAGCAGAGTACGAAGATGTCAAAGTGAAATCACTCGTTCAAAATGCTGAAACCATAAGATTAGTTAATGAAAATGGAGAGCCTGTTTCCGTTTCCAAACTGGAAAGCGGAATGAAAGTCAAAGGATATATTGACAGCAGCGCAAGACATTTCGGTATGGCGATTGATGAGAATATCATTGAACAATAATAAAGGTTTAAACTAATTTAAACTTTTATTTTTTCTTTTTTTATTTTTTTACTTTAAAATATTCTAAAACTTTTTTTAACTGGTTATTTTTACTAAAAACCTTCCAAATTATCTTTTATAAACTTGTTTAAAAAAAAACCCACAAATTAACTTTTTAATAAAATTATAAACTGTTTAAAAAAAACATAAAATTAGAATCCTCTTATTTAAAAAGAAATTATTTAAATTCCAATTGCAAAAATATATATTAACTGATTTTAAAAAGAGGATAATATGAAAAAAGAGTCAAAAACAATCAGAAGCTTTTTAGCTATCGATTTGGCAGAGGATTTAAAGCCTGAAATAGCTGATGTCCAAAAGGAATTTAAAAAAACAGGGGCCAACATCAAATATGTTCCATCCCAGAACATGCACTTTACATTGAAGTTCTTCGGTAATATCGATGAGAACATGGTTGAAGAGATATCAGAAGCTGTTGAAAAGGTTATAAGAAACTACTCCTCTTTTGACTTATCCATAGGAGGATGCGGAAGCTTTCCAAATCAAAACACAATCAAAGTGCTTTGGATTGGAATCGACAGCAACTCCCAAATAGCCGATTTGCAAAAGGATCTTGACATGGAATTTAAAAAGCTAGGATTTAAAAAAGAGAGAAACTATATCTCACACCTGACAATAGGCAGACCTAGAAACGGCAAGAACAAGAAACAGATGAAAGATACTATCAATTCCCTGAAAGATTTGAAAATAGGCACAATGAGAGTATCTAAAATAAGCCTTAAAAAGAGCACTTTAACTCCACAAGGTCCAATCTATGAGGACATTAAAGTTTTCAATCTAGATTAGCTTGAAAAAAACTTTAAAATCTTCTTAAAAAGTGCCAAATATTTAATAGCTAAAAAACAAATATTAAATTATATAAAATTTAACTTATTTTACAAAAAAGGAAAGTCCAACATGAATTATGAATTTATCTTAAAAGATATAAGGCCAAGTAAAGAGGAAATTGAAACTGTTAGCAAAACAGCCCACAGCATACTTGATTTTTTAAATAAAACCTGCAGGGAAGAAAACATTCCTGCAGAAGCGATGTTTGTAGGATCATTCTCCAAGAAAACCTGGCTTTCCGGAAAATCAGACATAGATATATTCATTCATTTCCCACTGGATGCGGACATAGATTTCTTAAAGGAAAAAGGATTATACCTAGGCTACAAAACCAGCGATTATTTCAATGGAACACCCTCCGAACACTTCGCATCACATCCATATCTCACAAGCGAGATTGACGGCATAGAAGTGGATTTCGTGCCTTGCTATTTGATTAAAGACGCATCAGAACTTAAATCAGCTGTAGACAGGACAATACTCCACACCCAGTACATAAAATCCCATCTCAAAGAGGATCAAATTGACGAGGTCCTTCTTCTCAAGAAATTCATGGACTGCGTAAAGACCTATGGATCAGAGTATAAGACAGGAGGCTTTGCAGGCTATCTCTGCGAGCTGCTTATTTTGAAGTATGGAACATTCGAGCATGCTTTAAATGAAGCACAGTATTGGAAATATGGAACCGTAATCGACCTTGAAGACTACAATACTGCAAATATGTTCAATGACCCTCTAATCACCATCGATCCGACAGACATGAACAGAAATGTTGCAGCAGCTCTTAGAACAGAAAAAATGGTTGACTTCATCCTTGCAAGCAGAAATTTCATGGATATCGTCAAAGATGACTCTCTAAGCCCTGAAGAAAAGGAATCAAAGATAAAAAAGTTCTTCAATCCACTTGAAAAGGCTCATTTTAAAGAAAGGTCAGAAGATGAGATAAAAAGAGAATTATTGGAAGATTTCAAGGACAGAGGCACACAGACCCTTGTAATCAGCTTTGATGTTCCGGATATTTCAGCGGACTCACTTCATCCTCAATTGAACAAGACCGTAGAGTCACTGACTGAAAAAATCAATAATGAGGAGTTTTCAGTTTTCAAAAGCGATTACTGGAGCGATGAGGAGAATGCTGCTATTTTCCTTCTTGAATTGAATGTATTCCGTCAAAGCAAGTACAAGATACATGAAGGACCAAAAGTATGGCCTAAAAAAGCATGCGACAACTTCAAAGCCAAATGGGAAGATGCAGTTTATCCAAAAGACGAATTTTTAGTGCTTACAAAAGAAAGAGAATTCAAAACAGCTGTGGATTATATAAAACACATCTTTACATTGGAGAACATCCATACAATCAAGGTAGGCAAAAACATCACTGAGAATCTTTGCAACTACAGGTTAATGGAAATAGACGAGTTTTTAAATAATCTGGATATTGAAGAGGATTCAAAATCAGACCTTTTAAACTTCCTGGACGACTTCTTGAATCCCGGACAGTACATTAAACGGTAAATATTAAAAAAATTATTTTTTATTCTTTTTTAAAGCATCTTAATTTTTATAAAAGTCACTCTTTAATTCTATTTTTAAAATATTGATATTTTGAAAAAATAAGAATAATCCATTGGAAAAATGGAAAATAAAAAAAAGTGCTTTTTAAAATTATTTAAAACTTTTTGAAAAAACTAATTTTCAGGCAGTTCCTCGTCTTTTCGCTCGTATACGAATTTAGGAACCGCTTCCTTGAATGGATCAAAGGTTTCAGGATTCTTGACCTCCATGCATTTCATGCTGACTTTGGAATGGAGAGAACTAGGAAGCCGTAAAATTCTCTTCAAATCTATGGTAACCTTTGCATCGATGGTGGCCAGATTGATATTGGCCATGGCATGAACCATGTCCTTGTATCTTCGAGGGCCTATGCTGTTTTTAAACTGCCCCCAATCATCATTTAAAAGAAAATCACTGTTTTTAACGAGGTCTTTCAATAATCTGGGATTTATTCCATCAATCTGCTCGTCTCCTCTCAAATGAAGAACATTATACTTTACTTTTTCAGTGAAGACACGAGGATAAGCTATCGGTATGGAAAAATGCTCGAAATTATATGGCTTGCCTCCAACATCTTTGTTAGGATACTGTGATTTTGGAACAACAGCTCCTGCAACATATTTTAAAACTTCAGAGCGCAGGTCACTGTCCGCCTCCATCATGACAGGATCAAGAATACGGATATGGAAACCCCTGCCAGAATATATCAAATGAATGTTCTTAATGCCTAAATCACCTTGGAGAGTATCAAGCATGATATTTACACGTTCAAGAGCTTCTCCCAAGCAGATTTCACAGACGCTGTCGCAGCCGCAGGAGCGTATTGGCAGGTCCTTTGCATCTATATCAAAAATATATTCCGCCTTTTCCCATCCTCCGCGCTTGCGAGGATTTTCATAGAAAGCTACTGATATGTATGCTGCAAAAGGGGTTTTATATCTTAAAAATCTTCTGAGAGCCTGAGGTCCTTTAAAAGTCTTGTACCTGTCGTTAGGACCGTAGCCTAAATGGTCGAAACCAAACTCCCTTTTAGTGATTCCCTGGGATATGAAATCCGGAAGATCCTTGTCGGACCATTCCTCCCTGTAATACAACCTTCTTTCATTCAAACTAGCTGGAGCAAACATTTTTATCAGATAATTATTTAAATTCATAAAAAAGCAATAGCCATCAATCATTAAATGATTGATTTTTCAATATCATATAATAGTATAATTTTAGTCATATATATAATTTTGATTAAGAAAAAAAGAGGCTGATTCAAGAACTTTGTTGATAAACTATGAAATTAAATTTTATTATAAATAAAGAAATAAATCTACAATGTTTTTTAAAGAGCAAAAAAGATAAGAAAAAGCAATTAATTATCATCCAAAGAAGATTTCTCTCAAGCAGAAAAATACAAAGAAAAAGCAATTAATTATCATCCAAAGAAGATTTCTCTCACTCAAGCAGAAAAATACAAAGAAAAAGCAATTAATTACCATCCAAAGAAGATTTCTCTCAAGCAGAAAAATACAAAGAAAAAGCAATTAATTACCATCCTGAGAAGATTTCCCATTTGAATCTCCGTTTTGAGTTCCGTTTTTATTCATCAGCCATTTCTTTCTTGAATAATAAGACAAAGGATTGTTTATCTTGGCGCAGTCCTTGTTTTCCTTGCATAACTGAGGAAGGTGCATTTTTATCTTCTCACAGCTCATCGGAGTGTACCATGTTGTCTCGCCCTCGTTTTCCAAATCAGGCTCTTCATGCATTCCAAAACCTAATTTTGAAGTGATATTTACTTTTTCCTGCGGCTGGTCGGAAAACAGTGGAGGATTACAGTTTTCAGCAGCCTCATAAATTATCGGCAGTATCTCATTCAATGTAATATTCAAGTCTGCATCTATATCGGATACCTTTACTGTGGTATCCGCACCAAATATTGCAGGATACAAGCGGGCATAGGAAATGAACGATGTAAGAAGAAGAACTATCGCATCGTTTCTTCCACCTGAGGATACCCCCTTGATTGTGTTTGCAATGCAAGGCGGAAACGCCTCGCTTACAAGTTTTCCAGCAGAACCGCCGAAGCCGCCTCCACCTCTTGCATAATACGGGCTGTATTCGCTCATTGTATCATTTATTGTCTTTTCAACCTGTTCGCCAAGCTCGACAATTATTGGATGAGGCTCGATTGTTCTCAGCATTTCATGAATATGGGACATGTAGTTTTCGCTGTTCTGCATGATCAATTTGGTTAAAATCATCTCCCTTAGATTTTCACCAATAAGTATGTCATACATCCTCTCAGGCGCCCTGTTTTCGAACTTGTCCCCGTAAGCATATATGAATTCATCCCTGTCAAGAATTATTTCACCTTCATCCAGAACAAGATCAGTCAGGGAAAGCTTCTTGCTTGCTATTACATCCTTTAAAAAAGACCATTCAAGACCGTCTTCAACAAGCAGTCCGGATAATACATCTTCAACAAGCTCCCTTTTCTCGCTTGTTAAAAGCTTTGTTAAGCGGTCTTCAATAAGCAATCCCTGGGATTCAACAAACAAGCGCACTTCACGAGAATTAGGCCTGAAATGAGTGGCTATGGCCTGAGCTAGAATATGAAAGGCTATTGTATCATATTCAACTATATCCGTATTGAATAGATAAGCATAATCATTTGAATTATAATTCTTGTTGTTTTTTCTTTCGATATACCATTTCAAGCGATTAAGAGCCAGATCTACAATGGTCTGTGGAACAACATCCGGCCGGGATATGGTCTGGCGGGAAGTATGTGTGACAATATCCAGCAGTTCATCATTTTCAATTGAGATATTATTCAGACTGCCTAATTCCTTGATAATACTCTGTCCCTCATTAGACAAGGGATTTAAAAATGATGCCATGACCATGTCTTCTTCCTCCCGTTTAATTTAATAGATGATATGATAATAGATTGATATATGTTGATGTTATCATTCTAAAAATATTAAAAATAATATTGATTAATTTAAATTAAGATAATGATAATTAATTCAATAACTTTTTAAAATGATATTGATTTATTAATAGTAAAAATTAATTTAAACTATGACAGATTCATAGCTGAAAATTAATCTCATTATTATAAATCATTTCTAATAATATTATTATTCTTTCCACTTAAATAATTGTTTATTCAAAAAAAGAAGAAAATTTTTTACCTGTTATAATCAATAAAATAGCTATTTGAATATTAGAATGAGCAATAAAAACAGAACATAATAAAAACCAACCCAAAAAACCACACAAACACACCAAAATAAAAACCAACCCAAAAAATATCATAAACTAATTAAAATAGTATTAAATTAATAAATTAGTATTAAAATGAAAAAATAAGAACAAATAATAAAAATAATATGAATTTAAAGTGAATTATTAAATATTATGAAGATTAAAGTATTTTCATGGATTCTAAAGGACTATTAAACATCGAATATGTATTCTGCATAATCATAGGAATATTGCTTCTTATAACTCTTATGCCTCTGCTTGATGACAATTTGAATGCAAATATTGAATTGAATGAAGAAGCATCAGCAAGGATTCTCTTAGACAATATCAGCGGTTCAATCAATGAAGTGAATTCAAACAGCTATGGATTTATAAAAAGAATTGACTTAATGGAAAAAATAGCAAACCACAGTTATAAAATTACTGTCAAATCCAATGAGGTCGATCTGGAATTCAATAATAAAAAAGGAAAAACGCAGATAAGTCCCATCAAGCTTGTAAATGCTAATAACGAATCATTAGATGAAATAGAGCTTTATAGTGGAAACAGCTATTCCATAGAAAAGATTCTAGTTGATGACAATCAAACCAAGCTTTTCAATCAAAGCTCCATTCTAATAAGGCCAATAACAAGCTGAAAAAATCATATTAGAATCTCGATTAAAGTGAAATTTAAACAGAGTTAAAATTAATAGAAAATAAAAAAAGGTGTTTGAATGAAACTAAACAATAAAGGCCAGATCACAGTCGAATTGATCTTGATTTTAAGTTTTATAATCATAATCATAATTTCAATAACAATCATTGCAGGCAGCGCGAATGAATTGAACATGGCCATGCTTGCAGCAGAACAAGGTGCGTTCAATGGAGCATCAGGCAATGGAATGGCAATATTTCCACAGGAGTCCTATAAAAACTACTCAGGCAATATCGAAAAGCAGGGGATGTTAAATCCTAAATACATACACATAATAAATATCAAAAAGACAGAAAAAGGAAAAGACTCCTTAAATAAAACCAGAATCCAGCTGAAAGTTTATGCAAGCTCTCCAAATATACAAACAAAAGAGGAAAAGGAATCACTAGGAGAGCGAATAAATTACAATATGCGAAAAAGCATAGTTGATTCCTTTAAAAGCGAGAACATCAGCAATAAACTGTATAACCCAGCATTTTCAGACAGCTACAGTTTTACAACTGCCAATGTGGAATGGGTATGAAATGCATTCAAAAATTAAAAAAAATAAGAGATGTTCTTGCAAGCAATTACACAGTAGATTCTTTAATAAAACAGCAGGAATTGTTGCTGCAGTGACACTGATTGCAATCTGAATTGCACTATTTTTTATTTAAAATATAATAAACAGTCCTAAGAGGAATATTCTCTTGAAGGGATATTTCCTTAGGCTTCAATCCATTTTCCTTTAATGATATCAACCTGTCTCTGGTTTCATCATCATACTTCTTTTTGCGATTATTCACCTTAACCATATAATAATATTTGGATTTGAAATAATTCACTCTTTTCAATGGAATATCCAGCTGATTTGAAACTTCTCCCGCATCTTTGCCCTCGTTTAATAAATCGATGACGTCTGAAATCTCCTCTTTCGAATATTTCTTCTTTCCCCAATTGTATTTGACACCGATTGAAACCCCCAAATCAGATAAAACATCTATATATTTCGGTGATATTCTATTGTAAATGCTTTGCGGACATGTTATTCTCTTCAAAGAGGGATAATTGTCCATGAGCTCGATGATCTTTCGTGAAGTCAGCTGTGTTGAAATATGAACTTCCCTCGCATTGATGTCATAATCGGATTCCGGAGGCTTTTCATCGAAAAGATCAATGTCCTCCTTATTGTATTCCTCATCAAAACTGGAGAAGTCATCATCAAAATCATCATCAAAACTGGAGAAGTCATCATCAAAATCATCATCGAAATCATCATAATCATCAAATTCATCCAAATGAAACACCCTCTTTTAAAGGAATTTTAAAAATAATACCATAGATTCTGATTTTAATCTCTGAAAACTATAAAAATTAAAAATAAAGAGCAAATAATTTATAATTTAAAAAATATCTAAAATTTTGCTAGGAATTCAAAATTCAATAATTTTTAACCATAATTATGAAAATTCAAAAAATTTAAATGTTTAATTCTTGATCATATCTAAAAATTGTCTTGATTTTTTACTGCGCGGTTTCTGGAAGCTTTGAATATTGTCAATCTCCCTTTTAACACTTTTCTCACCGACTTTAAATGCACGAGAGACTTCATTGATTGAATAATCAGAGTTCGTATATATGATTGCAGGACCGAGAGCGGCATAATTCAACTTGATATTTGCATTCTTAATCTGGCGTTCAAATTTAAACTTCTTATACAAAAGCAAATCCATTTCAGGAACTGAAAGTATATGCTCGTTTTCCTTTTCCTTCAAGAATCTGACTACCTTGAAATGGGAATTCTGGAAGACCCTGCGCTGCTGTCTGTCGATATCGGTTCTAATATATGGGAATGGACTTCCATAACGCTTTCTCCTGTCACTTGAAGTGCATAAGTAATATTTGGAAATGTCCCAGAGAATCAAAGTAGGAGCTATTTCAGCAAATAGCTTGTCATAGATATCCTCTCTTTTGATTAAATCCTTCCTCAATCTGTGATAAAGATTGCCATAATCATCCACAAGACCCATTTCCTTTAAAAGCATGGTTTCGCGGTCTTGTCTATAGTCTTCAAGATCATCCTCGTTTTCAATAAACTCAGGATTCTCCAGCCTGACAGAACTTTTGATTTCATCATATATCTCAAGCTTGTCAAGGTTTTCAAAAGTCTCTTCCAGATATTCATGACCGTGCCTTTCAACAATCTCCTCAGCATGTCTTGCATAAGCCAGTGCCAAGGCTGTGCGTGTGTGCTTGTCATTTACAATTGTAGGCTTGGTTCTGTGAAATTCCAAACGCTCTATGCGGACATTCTTACCATATCTTCTTCGAACTTCCTCTTCATAGGTGTCTGCGAATTCTGATTCAAGAGGAACCCTTTTTCTAATCCATCGGCCATTCTCCAAGACCTTAATGATTGGAGATACTGTTTTGACAACACCCCTCCTTTTCTGCTTCAGCAGATTCAAGATTCTTTTAAAGGATTCCCTTGCCCAATTTGACAAGCCAGACATTAAAACCATATAATTTCCAGATAAAGGAAGATACTGAATTATTTCAAGGCGGTGAATGCCTGAATGATTGATTTTAAATTCGAAGTCCTCACATCCGCATTTGCACACCATGCCACGTTCAACAAAACTTGAAGCGCGGTAGGATTTTCTGCACTCACAGCATCTGATTTTAGCATATTCATCCAGGTGTCCCAATGCGATTTTATGGGCTGCAATAGCTGATTTGACTCTGTCAAGACTGTTGCGCTTTGCAGAAGCCTTCATCCTAAAATATTGATTATATCTGTTTATTTCAGTTAAATCTTCATAAACAACTTCGTTGGTGGCATTTGTTGAACCATAACGATTCAATGAACGATATGGAGCAGTATAACCACTTTCATCCATAAGCTCTCTCATTTCCTGAAGCTTTTCCAAATTTGAAGACAAATAATTGTAAACTTTTAAAAATGAGTCAAGATCATTTAAATTACCTGCATCAATTCCTTTTCTCTCAATTTCATTTAGAAATTGTTCTGACTCAGTAATCATTCCAGATTCATCCATATGCTCACCTCCGTTGTTTTATTTTAAAATATAACCAGTTAAAATTTAAAATTGAACAAAGAATAATATTCAAATAGTATCATTTGAAAAATCTTCTAAGAATATGATTAAATCCCAACTATTTAAAAATATCCTTTTTTTAAAATATTTTATTTACATCAATAATTCGCCGATTTCACAATCGTCAGGAGTTAAAATAGCTGCGCTTTCAGTAGCCATTATCATTCCCTGGGATTCCTCGCCCATTAATTTGGCAGGCTGCAGGTTGACGACAACAGGCACTTTCTTGCCAATCAAGTCCTCAGGAGCGTATCTTTTTCCAAGACCTGCAATGACCTGAATGGTCTTGTCTCCAATATCAATCTGGGTCTTGAGCAGCTTGTTTGACTTTTTAATCTTTTCACATTCCTTGATTTGTCCGATTCTGATTTCAACTTTTGCAAATTCATCAATAGTAATTAAATCCATATGATCTACCTCTTCAACTTCTTTTTCCTGGCTTTCCAGGTTTTTATATAACTTTTCCTTTTGAGCTTCAATAACTTCGTCTTCGATTTTCTTGAATAACGGCTTGGCCTTGCTTATTTCATGTCCTGTTTCAAGGAATACATTTGCATCATCCCATGAATTGTCATTAGAAATATTTAAAATATCACAGATCTTATCCGCACTTCTTGGAATATAAGGCTTTAATAATACTGCAAGAGCCTTGCACATCTGATTGGATAAATACAGGCAGTTTGCCGCTTTTTGCTTGTCTTCCTTTACAGCCTTCCATGGTTCCTGGTCGTTGAAATACTTGTTTGCAAGTTTTGTAACCCTTTCAATTTCAACTAGTCCATCTCTAAATTCCATGTCTTCGATGCATGCTGCAACGGTATCTGGAAGGGCTTTGATTTCAGCTTCAAATTCCAAATCAGCTTGTGAAGGGTTTGCATATTCAGGCACTTTCATGTCAAAGAACTTCTTGGTGAAAGTGAATGTCCTGTGAAGGAAGTTTCCTATTATGTCTGCAAGCTCGTCATTGATTCTTCTTTGGAACTCATCCCATGAGAAATCAGTATCCTTGTTCAATGGTGCGTTTATGGTAAGATAATATCTGAGCAGGTCGCTGTCGAAGTCCTTCACAAAGTCTGCAACCCATACAACCCAGTTCTTGCTGGTGGACATCTTGCGTCCTTCAAGAGAAAGGAACTCTCCTGCAAAGATGTCATCAGGGAGCTTGCATCCATGGCCCTTAAGCATTGCAGGCCAGAAGAGAGCGTGGTGGTAAATAATGTCTTTTCCTATAAAGTGAACAACATAGTCGTCCCAATATTCCTCCCATGCTTTTCCGGATTTTCTGGACCATTGAGCCGCAGATGAGAGATATCCGAGGAACGCTTCAGCCCATACGTAAAGAACCTTGCCTTCAGCTCCCTCTAGAGGAACAGGAATACCCCAGTCCATGTCTCTTGTGAAAATCCAGTCTGTAAGGCCGTCTTTCAGCCAGTTACGTGCATAGTTGCGCACATTGGCAGGAAGTTTCTCATTGGTCTCAATATATTCCTCGAGATCCTTCTGGAATGCGCTCAACTTGAAGAAGTATTGTGTTGTCTGTTTGATTACTGGAGTATGGCCGCAGGTAAGGCAGCGTGGCTCTTCAAGTTCGACAGGGTCCAATGCCCTTCCGCACATTTCACAGTGGTCTCCCCTTGCATCGGCACCGCAGTGGGGACATATTCCCTCCACATATCTGTCAGGCAGAAATTTATTGCAGTTTTCACAGTAAAGCTGCTCTATTGCCTGTTCATAAATCAATCCTTCATCATAAAGATATTTGAAGAAATCCTGAGAAATCTGTGTGTGCATGTCATCAGTGGTTCTTGTAAAGTTATCCAATGTGATATCGCATGATTTAATATCCTCAGCAATCATGTCGTGATAACGTTTTGCTACATCTATAGGGGGGATTCCCTCCTGTTCAGCCTTTACAGCAATAGGAGTTCCATGTTCATCAGTTGCACAAACCATCAGCACATCGTTTCCAGCCATTCTATTATATCTTGCATAAATGTCTGCAGGTATATAAGTTGAACGCAGATGTCCAAGATGGCATGGACCGTTTGCATATGGAAGCGCACATGAAATAAATATTTTAGTCATCTTTTTCCTCCGATTAAAGCATTTTATAAGTTTAATAGTAAGTAAATGATTTTTATTTAATAATTAAATTATCATCAAAAAAAAATATAATACTGATTAATAATTTAACAATATAAATTATGTTTTAATATCTATATATAACTAATGTATAAAAGTGAGAAAAAATTATAAAAAAATGTCCAAGATTGTGTAAAATAAAAGTTAATAATTGCAAAATGAGTATTTGAAAAAATAAGAATTGGAAAAGAAAATAAATTTTTTAAAAAGAGCAAAATAAAAAAAAATAAAAATTAAAATGATGTTTTAAAAAGTTTTCCAGCGCTTGTAGGCTTGATAAAATACGAATATGCCTACTAAAAGCAATACAACCTGAGGGAATAACGCGAATATGATGACTGGAATCAGTTTTAGTTCAGCCAGTATCCAAAGTACCGCATAAATGATAATGACTGCGCCTATCAGCATTCCAATCTTGGTTAAAAGTTCTCTGTAGTTCCAAGGAATTGGTCCTCCATTAAATTGCATCTAATCACCTGTTAATTTATTTAAAAAAAATATTTTTTCATATTTTGAAATAGTTAAAATTATGCTAATCTATATTAAAGTAATCTCTACTATTATAAATAGTTTTATTTTGAAATTCAAATTTAAAAAATCCCCCAGAATAAAAGAGTATATATATTATAATTTTACAAAATATATCTAACTAAATGTTCATTTTTAGAATATAAAAAAATAATAAATTGAACAGTTAGTAAAAAATTAGAAGAAAAAAACTACAAAAATTATAATCGTTATTTCATTTTTATAATTTTTTTAAATTTTGTAAAACATTTGTATTTTAAATATGTGAAATATTTCAATAAGGATTTGAGCAAATGAAAGTGGTCATTATAGGTGGCGGAGCTGGCGGTATATCAACAGCTTCAAATATCAGAAAACTAGATGAAGAGATTGAAATCACAGTATTTACAAGAGACAGATATGTTTCCTACTCTCCATGTGCTATTCCATACGTAATAAGCAATACAATACCTTCCTTTGAAGATATTGTAATGAGAAGCCCTGAGGATTATGCAAAGAAAAACATTGAAATCAATCTTGAAACAGAAGTAACAGCAGTCGACAAGGACAAAAAGGAAATCACTTATGTCAAAGACAATGTCGAAAAGAAAATGAAATACGACAAGCTGGTTCTGGCAACAGGAGGAAGTCCTTTCGTTCCTCCAATGAAAGGAGTTGATCTTGAAGGAGTATTCAAGATAAGAACCCTTGATGATGGAAAAGAGGTCAAGGAATATGCTAAAAACTGCAAATCAGCACTTGTAACCGGTGCTGGACTTATCGGAATCGAAATAGCATATGCCTTCAAGGAGATGGGACTTGAAGTCACATTATGCGAGATGCTGCCTCAAATCGTTCCTCGCTCACTTGATCCAGACATGTCCAGAATCATCGAAGGATACCTTGAAAGCGAGGGAATCCGCTTGATGCTTGGACAGCCTATTACAGAGCTTAAAGGCGAAGATGAAAAAGTTAAAACCGCCGTATTCGATGATGGAACCGAAGTGGATGCCGAAATGATCATCCTCTCCACTGGAGTAAGAGCCGAACTTACTCTGGCAAACATGATTGGATGCGAAACAGGAAGATGGGGAATCATAGTTTCCGAACAAATGGAAACCAGCGTTGAGGATGTTTATGCTGTTGGAGACTGTGTTGAATCATTCAGCGCAATTTTAAAAGCAAATACCATATCCCAGCTTGGAACAACTGCAGTCCGCCAGGCAAAGACATTGGCTAAAACAATTACCGGCAGGAAATCAAAATTCAATCCTGTTCTCAATTCCATGGTTACAAAAGTCGGCAGACTGGAATTCGGTGCAGTAGGACTCACAACAATATTCGCACAGCAGAACAACATCAAGTCTGTAACAGAGAAAGTTGAAGCGCTTACAAGAGCAAGATATTATCCTAATGCAAAGCCTATGAATGTGAAAGTCATCTGTGATGCAGACGGAAAGATAATAGGATGCCAGATAATTGCTGAAGAGCGTGTGGCTGAGAGAATCGATACCATGACCCTGGCCATTACCGAAGGACTTACATGTTATGATTTAAGTAATATGGAGTTCGCTTATGCGCCTCCTGTATCTATGGTTACCGATCCTCTGGTACTTGCTGTAGAAGAAGTAAGCAAGAAATTCCATTAAATTTCTTTTATTTTTAAATTATTCACTTACTTTCTTTTTCTTTTTTTAAATTAATTAACACTTTTTCTCTTTATTTTTTAAATTAATTAACTCATTTTCTCTTTCTTTTTTAAATTAATAACTCATTTTTCTTTTTTTAATTTTATGCTTTTTAAAAAAATTATAAAGATAAATAAAGTAAATATTTTAAAAAAACAACGATTATGGCTCATTTTTCGATAAAAAAAAATAACTGAAAATTTTTTAAAAAATATGGCTAAAAAATCCATTTTAGATAAAAAAAATAGCTAAATAACAATTTAATAAAAAAAATAATAGCTAAACAATGTTTAAATATAAAAAATAAGGAAAAAATAGAAAAAATAAAAATAAATCAAAAACAGTGAAAAAATAATAAAAAAAGGTTTTTTCAAACTTTTTATAAAGTTTGAATTACAAGTATTTCACACCGTCTTTAGAGCCGATGATTACCTTGTCAACCATTTGAGTAAACAAACCGTTTTCAACTACACCTGGAATTGTATTTAATTCCTCTTCCATTTCAATAGGATTTTCTATTCTGCCAAAACTGACATCAAGGATGAAATTACCGTTATCAGTGATGACGGGACCGTCTTTTTTCTCCCCCATACGAATAGCTACTTCTCCACCCATGTCATTCAATGCCTTTGTGACTGGTTTGAGTGAAATAGGAATAATTTCAACAGGAAGCGGGAAGGCTCCAAGAGTATCCACAAGTTTAGATTCATCTGCGATGATAATCAACTCGTCTGCTGAATAATCCACAATCTTCTCAAGGGTATGTGCAGCTCCTCCCCCTTTAATCAGGTTGAAGTCAGGATCGATTTCATCAGCGCCGTCAACTGCAAGGTCGATCTCATGCTCGTCAAGAGATGTGATTGGAATATTCCACTCGCGAGCAAGCAATGATGATTGGAATGAAGTTGGAATTCCCATTACTTCAATACCCTCGTCCCTGACTCTCATACCTACTTTTTCAATAAAATAGAGAGTGGTTGAACCGGTTCCAAGACCTAGAATCTGGCCGTCTTTTACTTCTTCTGCTGCAGCATAACCGCAGTCCTTTTTCATTTGACTCATATTAACACCATAAATCTAACAATCAGACCATTTAAAAAAATAGCCATAAATAGCCTTCGGCTTAATAACCATAGGCATTTTATAAACAAATAAAAGATAAACTTAACGATTCAGTTTGATAATGCATTTATGGAAGGAATTGCCTTTAGGACAGTCCTTGAATTTGCCTAAATCCTTAACGAAGATGCATTTGTCATCCTCTTTTATTCCTTCTGCAAAACAAAGATGTCTGAAGCTGCAGTCCTCGTCATCGCATTCGATTTTCTTGAATGCAAATGAGGAGCCTTCAAATACGCCTTTAGAATCAATCAACACGGTAGTTTCAGCATCTTCAACATTCACTACCTTCACATAGCCGTCTTCATGAATCGGGCATTTCTGCTCCACATCACGAACCTCAGTAATTGCATATTTGCGACCTATTTCCAAAGAATCTACGCAAGATGATTTGAATCTGCAGTTTGAGCATTCTTCAAGTGGGCCGTAAAATACAAAACTAAGTCCTTCTTTAGCTATATTTTTACCAATTAAAGTTATCAATCAATCATCTCCCATAGTTTTTTTGAAAAAATAATAATCATTAATAAATATAATTTTATAACTAAAAGCTTAGTTTAAATAATCTCATTTAAAATATTAAAATATCCCTATTTAAAGTTCTAATCTACAAAATATTCAAATACAATTCTTTAAATGATTCTTTAAAGAATTAAGAATTTTTCATTATTCAATTAAATAACTTCAGTTCTAGTAGCCAGATTAACGGCTGCTTCTCTTGTAAGCCCTCTTTCTCCGAGGATTGTGTAGCGGTCTGGACGGATTTTAGGAGCAAGCATCAGTGCTTCGATAATCTCTTCCGGATCAACTCCCAGTCCTTCTGCATTGATTGGAGCCTTTACTGCTTTAAGAGCTGATTGGATGAATCTCCAGTCTCCTCCCTGCAGTTCCATCATCATTATACATCCAACACCGCACTGTTCTCCGTGCAATGCAGGTTTTTTAGCTATCCTATCCAATGCATGAGAAAACAGGTGTTCGGAACCACTTGCAGGTCTGCTTGAATTTGCAATGCTGATTGCCATTCCGCTTGAAAACAATGATTTTACAACAATACGGGCGCTTTCCTCCAAGCCTTCCTTAATGCTTTCAGCAGATTTTAAAATCAATTTAGCAGTCATTTCAGACAAGGAAGCCGCAGACTCGCTGTAATATTCATTTGTCAATCTATGGGACAATTGCCAGTCACGTATAGCTGTATAATTGGAAACAATATCCGCGCAGCCTGAAGAAAGCAGTTTGAAAGGAGAATTCTTGATGATTTCAGTATCTGCAACAACAGCTATAGGAGATTGGGCCTGCATGGAAACAGAACCTTTGTCCTTCTTGATTGAAGCCATTGGTGAAGCGATGCCGTCATGAGAAGCTGTAGTTGGAACGGATATGAAATGAACGGATTCATTAGTTGAAGCGAGCTTTGCAACATCGATAATCTTTCCGCCACCTACGCCAAGAACAACAGAAGCATTTCCTATTCTATCCTGAACCTTTTTTACAGAGTCAAGGGAGGCATCAGCGACGGTGATACAGTCCACGCCAAAATCAGCATTTTCCATTGCTTCAACAGCCTGACGACCTGCAATGTCATAGGTATGCTCACCTGATACGACAAGAGCCTCATCAAATAAACGTAAATCTTTACATATTGGTCCTACGGCATCCAAGACATTAGGGCCTATATGCACTTCTCTAGGCATTTGAATCTTTTTATAATACATGATTTCTCCTTTTTAAAATTTTATTTAATCAAATAATTTAAATTATACATTTATATTTATGTACGCACTTAATTAAAAGTGTTTTGTTTTATTCATAAAAATTCATAAAAAACATCTTTTTAAAGAAATAAGATTTAAAGGAGGATATTTTAAAATTCATAGCCTTAAGTTGAAATATTAAAAATACCTAAATTAAATACTTAAACTTATTAAAAATAAATACCAAAAATATATATTGATATATTAGTTAGAACTTTGTTTAATTTATAAAGACTGGCAATAACTAAATACAAATATTATTCTTATTAAGATTTTAATTAAATATGGTGATATAGTGGCGGATTACGGAGATAAAGCAACAAACTTTAGCGAATGGTTCCATAATATTTTGGAAGTAGCTCAGATTACAGATGCAAGATATCCTATCAAGGGAATGGCAGTATGGCTGCCTTATGGATTTCAAATCAGAAAACACACTTTGAACATCTACAGGGAATTGCTCGACAAGGACCATGAGGAAGTCCTCTTCCCAATGCTTATTCCTGAAACAGAGCTTGCAAAAGAAGGCATTCATGTAAAGGGATTCGAAGACGAGGTATACTGGGTAACCCATGGAGGACCTACTGAATTAAATGAAAAACTAGCATTAAGACCGACCAGCGAGACTTCAATGTATCCGATGTTTTCATTATGGATAAGGTCCCACATAGATCTCCCAATCAAGCAATATCAAGTTGTAAATACATTCAGATATGAAACAAAGCACACAAGGCCGCTTATCCGCGTGAGAGAAATCACCACATTCGCTGAGGCTCATACAGTGCACTCATCAGCTGAAGAGTGCGCCGAGCAAGTGGAAACAGGAATAGAAATCTATAAAACACTCTTCGATGAGATGGGAATTCCATACCTGATAAGCAAGAGACCTGTCTGGGACAAGTTCCCTGGAGCAGAATACACAATGGCATTCGACACAATCATGCCTGATGGAAAGACCTTGCAGATAGGCACAGTCCACAACCTAGGCCAGACATTTGCAGAAACATTTGACATAACCTTTGAAAACAAGGAAGGAGAGCATGAATATGCATATCAAACCTGCTACGGTATTTCAGACAGGGTTATTGCAGCGGCAATCGCAGCTCACGGCGATGAAAAGGGACTGGTTCTACCTCCTACAATCTCTCCAAGTCAGGTCACCATCATTCCAATCATCTTTAAAAAAGGCGCAGAAGAGGTAATGGCCAAATGTGAGGAAATCAAGGAAGCTCTTGAGAGCAATGGCATTCGAGTAGACATGGACACAAGAGACATCCGTCCTGGAAAGAAATTCTTCGATTGGGAGTTGAAGGGAACTCCTATTAGGTTCGAACTTGGTCCTAGAGACCTTGAAAACAACAAGGCAGTTATTGGAAGAAGGGACACTGAAGAAAAGATGGAAATCGACCTTGACGAGGACATTCCTGCAAAAATCATCGAACTCCTTGGCGAAATCGATTCCAATTTAAAGGAAAATGCCTGGAAGTCTCAGGAAAGCCATTTGATTGAAGTGGATTCACTTGATGATGTTGCCAGCTTGGTTGATGATGGAAAAGTCATTTCATTCCACTGGTGCGGAGACGAGGAATGTGGAAAAGCCATCGAAGAGGAAACAGATGTCGATGTTCTTGGAATCACCGAAGAGGATATTGAAACAGATAAAGTCTGCCCTCATTGTGGAAAACCAGCCAAACACATTGCTTTAATGGCTAAAACATATTAAATAATTAAAAACTATAAACCGAAACTTAAAAATCGATTCACAATATTGGGATGGTAAAATGGATAATGTTTATGCAATAATTCCAGTCAATCAGTTCGCCCATGCTAAAACAAGGCTTTCACCTTTTTTAAGCCCAAAGGAGCGTGAACACCTTCTTAAAGCCATGCTTAAGGACATTACAAATGCATTGAAGCCTGTTGTCGACAAGATAGTCATCATCAGCAAGGATGAAGATGTATTATCCTTTGCAAGGGAGCTCGAGCTTGAAACAATTGTTGAAAATGACAATTCAAACTTGAACAAGGCATTGAAGCAGGCAATGAAATGGTGCAGGACAAAGACAAGGAAAGTTATTATTCTACCATCAGACATTCCTCTTATTGGAAAGACCAATATTGAATTACTAATCAAGCAGTCCAAGAAACTTGATTTCATCATCGTTCCATCCAAAGGAGGGGGAACCAATACAATCATCATGAAGCCGCTGGCTATTGATATGAAATTCGAAGGCTTCAGCTTTGAAAAGCATGTGAATGAAGCCTACAAGAAAAATCTGAATCCGATGGTCCATGACTCCTTTTTCATGGCTCTTGATGTAAACACTCCAGAAGATCTGGGAGAAATCATGCTTCATGGAAACGGAACCGAAACCAAGACTTATCTGGAATCACTGGGCATCACTGTGGAGTCAATGCACGGCCATGAAAGACTTAAGGTCATAAGGTAAGGAATATTATGATAGGGCTTACAATAGCTGGCTTCGACCCATCTGGAGGAGCTGGAATACTGGAAGATGTTAAAACCATGGCGTCCTTCGGACTTCACCCATGTGCGGTAGTTACAAGCCTGACTGCTCAAAACCCTAAAAAAGTGTTTTCTGTTGAACCTGTAAGGGCTGAATATATAAGCGAACAGATAGATTCCATATTTGATGACTATGATGTAAAATACGCAAAGACAGGCTTGTTATACTCAAAGGAAATCATACAACTTGTAAGCAAAAAGGTCGAAGAATATGATTTAAAGATAGTTGTTGATCCGGTGATGGTGGCAAGTGCAGGAGACAGTCTTGCAAAAGAGAAAACCGCTGATTCAATGAAAAAATACCTGCTTGATAAATCCATTCTGGTCACTCCAAATGTCAGCGAAGCCGAAAAGCTTTCAAACATGAAAATTGAAACAGAAGAGGATGCTGTTGAAGCCGCTTTTAAGATAGGAAAATACTGCAGTGTCATCATAACCGGCGGACATTTGAATGGAACAAATATAATCTACAACAAGCAAAAGGATGAACTGACTACAATACATCAGGACTTGATTGAATCCGATAATGTTCATGGCACAGGCTGCAGCTTTTCAGCAGCTGTTACGGCCAATCTTGTTAGATTGGATAAGAATCAGAAAATTGCTGACGGTTCAAGTCAAAACAATCTTGAGCTGTCCATTCAAAATTCATTGAAATTTGTTTATGAATCTGTTAAAAACGGCCGTTATGGCACTTTGAATCCTAATTTTAATTCAAAACCGTTCATAATATAAAAAAAAGGTATAAAAATATCTTTTTTATCTATTTTTTAAAAAAAATACTATAAAATATATAATATTAAAAAAAAGCAGTCCTAAACTATTTTTAAAAAAAAAAACATGAAAAAAATATTAAAAAAAGCAGTCCTAAACTATTTTTAAAAAAAAAACGTGAAAAAAATATTAAACAAAGATAATTAAACTTATTTTAAAAAAAAATTAAAAAGAGGGAAATTAATCTTCCCAAACACCTAACAAGCTTTCAACATATTCAAGAAGATCCAGGAATTCTTTGGAATCTCGTTTTCTAATTCTAGGCAGATCAACTTCAACTATCTGCTGAATCCTGCCTGGATTCTTGTCCATGATGACAATCTTGTCTGCTAGAAATACCGCTTCATCCACATCGTGGGTTACAAATACGATTGTAGTTTCAAATCTTTTCCAGACTCCCAAAAGCTGCTCCTGCAGGCTGTGCCTGTTCTGCATGTCTACAGCTGAAAAAGGCTCGTCCATAAGCAGAATAGGAGTATGGTTAAGCAGTGAACGTACAATAGCAACTCTCTGCTTCATTCCTCCAGACAGCTCATGAGGATATGAATACTTGAAGTCGGAAAGTCCCACTCTGTCAAGATACCTCTCAGCAGCTTGAATATTCTCTTCCTTTTTATCATTCTCAGTAATATTTAAACCAAAAGTAACATTGTCCAAAACATTCAGCCAAGGAAAGAGGGAATATTGCTGGAAAATGAATCCACGGTCCTTGGATGGACCTTCAACAAGATTTCCATCAGCATAGATCTCACCACTATCGGGAGTCTCCAATCCACCAATCATCCTTAAAAGAGTTGTTTTTCCACAGCCTGAAGGACCTAGAAGGCAGATAAACTCTCCATCATCAACATGGAGATTTATATCCTTTACAGCAGTGAAATCCTTGTCTTTAGTTATAAATGATTTAGAAACGTTATTAACATCAATTGACACTTAAACACCTTTCAATAAAATAATTATCAGAAGATTCTAGAACTCCTCCATCTAAGAAGAGGATTCTAATAAAACTCTTCCATCTACCAGAAGATTCTCTCCTGAATTCTTCTGAATACAAAGTCAAATGCTATACCAATTACACCTATTACCAAAATACCAATCACAGTTGTACCTGGATCGAACAGCTGGCTTGCTGTAAGAATCATATAACCTAAACCTGAGGTTGATGCAATCATCTCTGATGAAATGGTACACATCAATCCTATGCTCACACCTACTTTCAATCCTGACACTATATAAGGTATTGAAGAAGGCCATATGACCTTTGTCAGCACATCCCAGTCGCTTGCCCCCAATGTCTGGGCGGATTCAACTAAAACCTTGTCGGTTCTTCTCACACCATCGATGGTGTATACAAGTACAGTGAACACACATCCTAAAAAGATAACGAATACTGCTGAAGACAATCCAATACCAAACCAAAGAATAGCGAATGGAATCCATGCAATAGGTGGAACAGGCCTTAATATACTTATTATAAGAGAGCAGAAACGCTCCAAAGTCCTGGACCATCCTAAGACAATACCTAATGGAATAGCTATCAAAGATGCAAGTCCAATACCCAGGAACACTTTAATCAGTGTGTCGACTGTGTTTTTAAGAAGACTGCCGTTGATTATAATTTTATAAGCAGCGCTTAAAACATCAACAGGACTTGGCAATACATAGTATGGAATCAAATGCAATTGCTCTGTAATCAAGTACCACACAATAAGAATTATAATAGGCAGTATAAAAGGTAGAAATTTATTTTTTACATCCACATAAATCACATTCTATTTTTTTAAATAATGTTTTTTATTAAAATAAGCAAAGGCGAAATCAATAATATTATTAGCCATTTAATAAAAATAATCAAAGGAGCTGTTAATGATTGCCATTATTTATTTTAATAATTTTCATTAACAATTTAAAATCTAACTTTCAAGTTATTTTATACATTTTATAATTTTATTAAAACATGATATATATAATTTAGGATTTAATAAAAGTAAAGTAGATAGAAATTAAATAATAAAACACCAAGCAAATATAAAAACCAAAATCATAAGAAAAATCGTTAAATCCCAAAAGGAATTATTAAAAAAAGAAAAAAAGAAATTAAAGAAAAATTTCTTCAATTTCAATTATAAATCAGCGAAAATTTGACTCTCAGTGAGAGGCTTTTCGAGTACGCCTAATTTTACTTCAAGGTTCATGAAGTCCATGACATTCTGCTTGTATTCATCATCAAGTCCTGAGATGAAGTTGGTGTTTTCAAGGATTTGTCCTTGGATTTCCCTGTCAGGAACGATGTCATCAGGCAGCAATTCAGCAGCTTCCTTAGGGTTCTCATTGATGTAGTTTGTTGCATTTTCGTGAATCTTCAAAATAGTGTCGAGCTCATCCGGATGATTTGCAATGAAGTCATCGGTTGCTACAATACAGCAGCATGGGTGGCCGGGTTCAATTTCAGAAGAGTTCATGAGAAGCTTACCTTCACCAGATTGAACAGCGATGGTTGAGTATGGCTCCCATATGATGAAAGCATCGATCTGGTTTGATTTGATAGCATCAACCATTTGAGCAGCTTTCAAATTGGTTACTTTTAAATCCTTGATATCCATGCCGTTCTGGTTTAAAACATCTGTTAAAAGCATTTGCTGGATAGTAGCAGCACCTGGAGTAGCTACAGTCTTGCCTTTCAAGTCAGCAACTGAATTGATGTTTGAGTCTTTATCCACTACAAGGCCTGAACCTTCAGTTTGAGCACCTGATACTACTTTTACAGGAACTCCTTTGGAAATTGAACTCATTGCAGGAGTGATTCCAACATAACCAACATCTATGTCTCCAGCAGCAACAGCAGTCATCAAGTCTCCACCGTTGTTGAATTGAGTAATTTGTACATTAATTCCATTTTTAGCATATTGATCTTGAGCTTTTGCTACAAACAATGCTGAATCGTGGTCGGATTGCAGGTGACCGATTCTTACAGTATCCCCTGAGGATCCCATTGCAAAGTATGCGCCGCAAGCTACAAGGATAACAACAATTACAGCAATAATAGCCAGTATTTTTTTATCCATAGTTTCACCATAGTTTTTTTAATAATAATTTTTTATCAAAAATCCAATATGATTAGCGAAAAAAACTTATTATCTAATTTTATATTATGTGAAACCATCATATATAATGTTTTTTATTGAATAAAGGACTGTTATTTTAACAGTACAAAAAATAGGAAACCAGATTAGTAATTTTAAAAAAATAACAATGTAAATTCTTTTAAAATATTAAGGAAAACATTACATAACAGTTTTATATATCACTAACAGAATATAGCAAAATAAATGAAATTTTATAAAATTATTAAAAATATTTTAAAATAACTATAAATTGATTAATATTTTTTAATAAAAAATATATATTTTTTAATTATACCTATCCAATTAAGAAAAATCAATAAACTTTTCATGTAAGATTAAACTAACATTGGAAATTCTACAAAAAGAGGAATTTATTAGAAAAAAATTTTGAATAAATTAACAATTGTTAATAAATTTTTGAACTGATATGCTAACAAAATTGTAATAACAAACTAACAAATATAGAAAAATCTGTAATAACATGCTTACAATCAAGATTTTGTTATTGAATAAAGAGCTTGATTTTTAAAAAAAAAATATTGGTTATTGAATTAAGAAATAAATTTAAAAAAAACAGTTATTGCTCTTCTTCATCAAAATCAAAATATTCCGGATTGGTTAATAGCTTGTCGCGGAATAGCTTTGATATTCTTGAAATGCATTGCCTGCTGTAGTCTAATTCTTCAGACAATTGGGTAGTTGTTTTATTATCCAAATTAAACAGGATATACAACATTATTCCAAGAGGAATCTTGCTTTTGTGGAAAAAAGTGCCGGTGAAATCATTGAAATTAGATCCACAGTCCTTGCAAGAGTATCTTCGTGTTCTTCCTTGAATTCCCCTGTTGTTTATATTATAAGATTTGCATTTGGGACAATAAACACCATTCACCCAACGAATGCTTCTGAAAAATGCCATTGCTACCTTCTCATCAGGAACTTCAATGTCAGGATTAGGTATTCTATTCATAATAATCTGTATTACTTTTTGAATATATATAATTTTTGAATGAATTCAAGCAGCAATTGTAAAATAAATTATTAAATCAATTAAAAGCAAAATCAAGCTATTTAAGGAAAATAAATAAAACTTTCAGAAATAATAGATTTATTAAAAAAATGATTTAAAAAAAGTAATAAAAAAACTAAATATTTAAAAAAAAGCAATAAAAAACGAATATTTAAAAAAAATTAAGCAAATCTTTTCAAAAGAAAAAATCTGCTTTTAAAAAGTGGAATTATAATAACTCATCTCTTAAGTCGATTGTGTCTTTTAAATCAGGACCAGTGGATATGATTGTTACAGGCACTCCTGTTTCCTGTTCCACTTGAGAAATGAACTCCCTTGTATCAGCAGAAAGATCTTGAATGTCCTGGGTTCTAGCACAGTCAGGATATAATCTGTCAACACAGGTTAAAGCTATTTGAGTAGCACCATTGATTCTGCAGGATTCCTTGGCAAGATCAAAGTCAAAAGAACCTACTCTTCGTCTTCTGCCGGTTACTACACCATATTCTTCAATTCCCTTGGCTTCAGCTTCCTCCTGGGAAATCTCGGTAGGGAAAGGACCTTCTCCAACACGGGTAATATATGATTTAAATACATTAATTACCTCGTCGATTCTGGTCGGACCAATACCTACATCAGCAGCAAAACTGCTTGCAGTTGTATCCTTGCTGGTTACAAATGGATAAGTACCATAATAGAGTGATAATGCAAAACCCTGGGAACCTTCAATGAATACATCCTCACCATTGTCCAATGCCTCATTGGTAGCTAAGGAAACATCAAGCAGGTAGTCTTCGAGTTCAGGAACATCCTTTGCGTATTTAGCCACTCTCAATACCCTGTCAGAATTTGCAGGTCCGCAGCCAGATCCTGTGCTTCCGATTTTTTTCGCAAGATATTCTGATTTTACATCGCGCTCCTTATGCTCAGGAGTAATAATGGAACAGCGAGGGTCAATGGAAACACGTTCTGCAACCTTGTATTTGCTCAAGTATTCCAATTCATGATAAAACACTTCAGGATCAACCAGTACTCCGGCACCAATCATCAGTTTAGCTTCAGTCTGCACAAAACCTGACGGAACAAGTCTCAAACCGTATTTTTCTCCATTGAATTCAACTGAATGTCCTGCGTTAGGACCTACTCCGCCACGAGCAATAATATCCGGCTTGTCATTATCACAGAGATAGGTAATGCATTTACCTTTTCCTTCATCTCCCCAGGCTCCGCCAACTAATATACTACAAGTCATTTAAAATCTCCTAGTCAAATATGTTTTTAAAATCAAGCAGATGATAAACCCAAATATTATCTGCAAATTGATTTTCAAGTAACAATTAATAATTTTTCATAAAGTTAAAAGCAAAAAAATAAATTCAAAAAAACTCATTGAATTTAACCTCTTCAACCATATATATTATATTTTTCACCATTAATAAAGTTTAGTATCATATTGAATAAATTAAAATTATTATATTATTTGATTAGAAAAAATTAAAAAGTTATTAAAAATTAATCAAAAAAATGAATATTTTTTAAAAAATTAATCATTTTAATCAAAATATTATCATACAGTAATACAAATTCGAAGATTTTTGGTAATCAAATCCAAGTAGTTTGAAAAAGAAATCCCCTAAAAAGAATACCTAATAAAAAAGAGAATTAATAAAAAACATATACAAAAAACGAATTAATAAAAAAAAACTATCTATAAAAAAAGCATTGAGTAAAATCAGGCTTCTTCAAGTATTTCAAGCAATTTTTGAAGGTATAAATACCTTTCATACTTCATTTCCTCTTCAGCACCTAGAAAAGCATCTAAAACATATGAATTCATTTGACGAAGCAGAGACAGGTGAATGACATTCTTAACATTCTCATCGATTCGTCCTTTCAGAACAAGCTGTCCGAAACCAGATGCGATAATGGTAACATCAAGCATCATCAATTCCTCATCGAAATCAAGGTCATTGATTATCTTGCATATGTTTTCAGGTTCGATTATGCTGTCATCAAAATCCTTGAAATTGATGTCCCAGCATTCTAAAACCCATTTGATATATTCAATCATAGGCGCACGGGGATTGTTTCTCATCCACTGGGCCAATTCTGTAAAGGCGATATAGCCCTCCTCGCTTCCAAATGGAGCAAGTTCGTTTAAATTATCCCAGAAGAATTCATAATCGGCTATTTCAACAGCTCTTCTATGTGGAATCTCCCCATAGAATAAAGTGTTGTCCTCCAAATAGTCATATCCTCTCTCGACACTATCCATAAATACACCAAAACTAATAATCAAAAATCATTTCAAAAAAAATTTTTTATGCTTAAAACAGCAAAAAATTTCAATAAATTTTCCACAGAAAAAGACTATACGTCAAAAATCATTTTAATGGATTCTCTTCACAAAGGAAGTCCTTCTTATACTCATTGGGAGTTCCCTTGTTCAGCCAGTATTTCAAATAATAAACCATCCAGTTATTTGAAGCCTTTTTAATATCCTCATCACTTAAAGACTCGCTGTCATTGAAGAAGTTTATCAAGTTTCCACCTGCGACTAAAGCTATATTGTCAACAGTGAATGCTAGTAAAAAGTCAAATTCGTTGTTAATATATGGCTTGCCCAATAAAACCTTCTTGTTTTCAAATTGGAAATCCAAACTTTTCAGGAAATCGTAATCCTGGAATTTAAAATCACCCACTTTCTGGGCAAGATCTCTGAAAAAATAGGGATAAATCTCAGATAACTGGATATTCTCATTAAAAACTTTTTCAAGAGCTTCATCATCCAGATTCAAAAATCCCAAATCATCCTTGTCATTATAATAAACTGCCAAGTATGCTCCTTCACCGAAACGGATGGTTAATTCACCATCATAGGAGCTTGGCTCCAGAATTAGATTGCTGGATAGTTTGAGATTGAAGAATTCAAAATAAAGGGAGTCTGAAGCTGAATTAAATTCAAGCCAGTCCCATATTCCCTGGGAAATCACATCTTCAATTATATCCATGGTTTCATGATTCATGCTATCAAATTAAATATATCATATATGTTATTCCCTATGAACAGCTGCATAATCCTCGAAAGCACCATCCATAGAATATTGCCTCTCATCAAAGGCCTTTTTCCAATTGAAATCCTCAATGACGATCTGCTCGTCTACGGTTTCATTCCATCTTACTTTAAATCCATTTTCCTTCAAGCACTCTGCAATTGCCTTTCCAATTTCCAAAGCCTTTGCCTCGTCAAGTTCGAAATCGCCGAAGGCTATGTTTAAATCATTTTCATAAATAGCTGTTTCAATATCTTCAAAACTATAAAAGCAAAAACCTTCAACTTCAAGCTTATTGTTAATGATATGCGTATGCAATTCAAAAGAGTCTTGAATTCCCTCTTCAATATCGAAGCCCGCATTGTGGATGCAGATGATATTCTTTTGGGTCAGCTGCTTGAAAGAACTGTCTAATCTGATAAAGTCATCACTTGTCTTCAAGCCTTCGGTTAATTGGGAGAATCTTTCCCCAATCCTATAAGACAAATCCAAATCCACATCTTCATCAATAAACTCGTCTTCAATGATTTCGAATATTTCATCCTCGCTGAAGAATCCAGATTTGATTAAAAGGCCTATCTCATAGTCAAGTTCTTCTATTAGCTCTTCATCCATGATATCACAAATAGTTTATAAATAAATTTTAAGCTTAAAAAATATTTAGCTGATTTAAATTATTTAAGTAAATTTAGAAATTAATTTAGCTGTTTTGAAGTTCAAGGTAGCTAATTTTAAATTAAAAAACCTTATTTAACTTTAAAAGGCTTTAGATTAACAACATTTCCTCTTTCAGAAAAGCTTACCATGAACCTGTCTTCGCCCATTTTTACAAAAGAGAAATCATCGTGGTCGTTGAATCCATAACCCTTCAAATCGGCATATCCCTTGAGGGCGGTTCTATGGTCCACTTCAAATTTTGTATAGAAATCATAGTAGATGTCCATGAATTCAAAAACATCATCGCTAGATGGAATCTCGTCTGATTCAACTGTTACGAAAAATATGAAGTCTCCGAAAATAGGAGCGCAGTAAGCGCTGTTTCCAAATATTGAACTTAAAGTCATGACCAATATATGGGCTTCTCCAATGCCCAATTCGATTGGGGACTCGGAAAACTGAGGAATTCCATATTCCTCACCGAATGCCTTTGCAGCTTGTGCCTCTTCCAACAATTCTTCTGGAAAACCTATTTCCTCGTTGTCCCAGGCCCATGACCATTCTGAACTTTCAGGGTTTAAAAAACCGATCAATTGAATTGGAAACTCCATGTCTCCAAAGCTTACAATTCCCTTTTCAATGTCAAGCTCAGGCTCAACATCTCCTACAAGCTTAGCCAGATTGCCCTGTTTTTCAAGTGCAAAAGCCCCATATTTTGCAAAAATATCCTGCAAATCATCACTTTTACTGATTAAACTAAAATTGCCTTCCATGCAATCACCTAATAAATTTAATTAAATAATAACCTTAATTCTTAAAATAACCTAATTTGACTTAATTTTTATAAAGAAAGTTAGATAAGACATCAAAAACCTAAAATGGTTAAATTAAAAATTTATTTAAAATCAAATATCTAGAAAGATAATTTGGATATTCTAGCCATTGCTTCCTTGGTGTTTTCCAAGGTGTTGAAAGCAGTAAGCCTCAGGTATCCTTCTCCGCTAGGACCGAATCCAGCACCTGGAGTACCTACAATATTCGCCTCTTCAAGAAGAAGATCGAAGAAGTCCCAGGATTTCATGTCGTTAGGAGTCTTGACCCATATATAAGGAGAGTTCACTCCGCCGTAAACATTAAGTCCGGCTTCACTCAGGCTTTCACGGATGATTCTTGCATTTTCCAGATAGTATTCTATGTTTTCCATGATCTGCTTCTGGCCTTCTTCAGAGTAAACAGCTTCGGCAGCTCTTTGAACAGGATATGAAACTCCATTGAACTTTGTGGTCTGTCTTCTGTTCCATAATGGGTTTAAAGCCTGGTCATTTCCTTCGGAGTCTTTTATAACCAGTTCTTTAGGAACCACAGTGTATGCACAGCGTGTTCCTGTAAAACCTGCGGTTTTTGAAAAGCTTCTGAATTCTATAGCAACTTCCTTTGCACCTTCGATTTCATAAATGGTGTGAGGCACATCATCTTCTGTGATGAAGACTTCATATGCTGCATCATAGAGAATCACAGCATCATTTTCCCTTGCATATTCAACGAATTTTGCAAGCTCGTCCCTTGTAAGGGTTGTACCTGTCGGATTGTTCGGGAAGCAGAGGTAAATGATATCAACATCTTCTTGAGGAAGTTCTGGAACAAAGTTGTTCTCCTCTGTGCATGGAAGATATGTTATGTTTTCATACATTCCGTCCTCTCCCATCAAGCCGGATCTTCCAGCCATTACATTGGTATCTATATATACTGGATATACAGGGTCTGTTACAGCTATTTTGGAATCCTGTGAGAATATCTCCTGGATATTTCCTGTATCACATTTAGCGCCGTCTGAGATGAATACCTCATCCACATCAAAGTCGACTCCCCATTTGTTGAAGTCGTTTTTGATAATTGCCTGTTGAAGGAACTCATAACCCTGTTCAGGGCCGTATCCTCTGAATAAATCAGCATCAGCCATTTCATCAACAGCTGCCTTGAAGGCATCCACAATAGCTGGAGCGAGAGGTTTTGTAACATCTCCGATACCCATTTTTATGACATCCTTGTCAGGGTTTTCCTCGCTGTATTTAGCTGCACGTCTGTTTACCTCAACAAAGAGGTAACTGTTTTCCAATAAAAGATAGTTTTCATTAATTTTAGCCATTTTCACACCTTTCAATAGTTTATTTAAAAAACTATTCTTAAATTAAGTCAAATTTGGATAATAATCTAACATAATTGTATTTATTGAAAATATTATATAAAGTATTGTAAAATAGAAGATTTAATCTTGAAAAAAGATTAAAAAGGATTTGAAAAAAATATTGAAAAAAGATTAAAAAGGATTTGAAAAAAATATTGAAAAAAGATTAAAAAGGATTTGAAAAAAATATTGAAAAAAGATTAAAAACCATTAATAAAAAATATTAAAAAACCAATATATAAATAAAATAAAAAATATAAACTTATAATGTTATATATCATATAATAATATTTTATAAAATTTAAAAATTCGGTGAAAAAAATGAGGGAACTTACAGCAATTTTACTTATTTTAATTGCGGTTATTGCAATAATAGCAATCGCAATTGTAAAATTATACTACAGAGACAAGGAAGGAAACAATGATGACAACAAGGAAATTGAAGATTTCATTGCAAGGAATGAAATAGACCGTTCCAGACCTAGGCGCTTTAGAAATAGCAATCCTGCTCCAAGAGTGGAAAACAACAGATTTGGAAACTACAGCGAAGCTCAGATATATGCCAATACCATAAACAACGGCGAATCCAGATCTGATTTATTTGATGATTACTACAATGAACCTATCAGCAGGGAGAAGGTTTTAGCCAATGATGTTAAGGCAAGAGCTCCTAAATCCAATGGAAAAAGAAGAGAGCAAGTCAGAACCGCTCCAACAAGTCAAAGAGCAAAGCCACAGTCAGGCAGTGCTGGTGTGAAACCTAGACAGGAACCTATCAAACCGGAACATACCGCAGCTATTAACAGGGCTAGAAAACCGGCTGAAAACAACCATCGTCAAGTTCCAATGACTAAAAAGCAAAAAGAGTTCATTTCAAGTGATTCCAAGCAAGCATTAGTTGTAGAAAACCCTCAAGATAATGTAAAAGTTATTAAATCTATAAAACCAGTCACCGATAGTAAAGAAGAAGCTAAAATCACTGAAAAAGCTGATGCTGATAAAAAAGAGGCTCCAAAAACAGTTCAAAAACCTGCAAATGAAACTCCAAAAACTACTGGAACTCCAAAAGCAGAAGAAAAACCTATCAAGGAAACTCCAAAAGCAGAAGAAAAACCTATCAAGGAAACTCCAAAAGTAGAAGAAAAACCTATCAAGGAAACTCCAAAAGTAGAAGAAAAACCTATCAAGGAAACTCCAAAAGTAGAAACCCAAACATCTGAAGTCATTGAAGATGAGTACTCCTACCATGATGATTTGGATTTAATCCTTGGAAAAAGAACTCAAGAAGAGTCTCCTGTTGAAGATGAAATTCAAAGTGAAGTTCAGGAAGTCGAAGATAACCTGTCAAAAGGCTCCGATATATTCAGAGATGCCATTGCAAGCATTCGCAATATCCGAGGAAATATAGGCAGCAACAACAATAAATCTTCTTCTGAAAGTTTTGAACCTCCTGTTGCTGAAGAGGTAAATAAAAGCCTTGGCGAAGACATCGAATATGATGAATTCATCAGCATAACTCCTATTCATGAGGAGGAAAAGGAAGCCCAGTATCCTAAAGACCTTGCTTACAACCAGCCAAATAAGGATGTTGATGACATCTATAAGGAAATCAACAAGGAAAGCTACAATAAAACCGTTGATGAAGAGCTGGACAAGTCCTTTGAAGATGTGGATGATGACACATATAAAACTGATGCAAAGGAATACACTGCTGAGGATTACAAGAAGATAGAAGACGACATGGCTGAAGAGAAGATTAGAGAGGAAAACACCAAAAAGCTTTTAGGTTTAAGCGAGAAAAAAACCGAAAAACCTAAAGACGGCATCCTGAGAGCTACCGGCCCTATGGAGAGAAAAACAGCTCCTAAATTAGAGAAGGGTCAGGAAAGACTGGTACTGCACAATCATATTCCTAATGTTGAAGAAGTAAATATTGACGGAACATTATACGAGCTTAAAGCAGGCACATCCGTTATCTTCAATCATAACAATGAGAATTATGAAAGCACCATTCTCAAGGTAAAACCTGGATACATAGGAGTCAAATACAGATCCAAGAAAATCTGGGTAAAAACTTCCGATGTCAAAAAAGTATTCAGATAAAATAGTTTCATACTATTTTATTTTCTTTTTTTTTCATTATTTTTTTAATTCCTTTTTTTTAAATTATTAAATACTTATTTTTAAAATAATTTTATGCATTAACTTGTTATTTGACTTACTATTTTTACAAATAAAAAGAAAAGAATTCTTATTTAAAAAAAAGCATGAAATTTATATTCAATATTATTAAAAAAAGAAAAAAGCGATTAAAATCCATAAAAAAATCAAAAATGAAAAAGAAAAAAGTTTAATCAAATGATTAAACTGTAAATTTATTTATGAGCAAAATAAAATATCATTTCGCCGTCTTCAATTGAATCAAGTCTTGCAAATCCAAATCTTTCGAATTGAACAACATCGCCTATTTCCAAATCCTTGCAATCAGCTTCGCAAAGACCTTCAACAATAGAAGCATCATCCATTACTACTTTTGCAGGAATTGAGTCATCACTCACCCACTGGATTATTTTGGCCCTGACTTCTCTTGCCTCTTCAAATGAATTGCTGTGGAATTTCACATCATCTCCGTCTATGTCAATGTTTACAGCATCCATCAAACGGACAAAACCGTCTTTGTAATCCTTCTTAGGAATATAAACCTGTTTTTCAAATACAAAAGTCCTCTCGCCGCGCTCTTCGAAATCAGGATGGAGATGCCTTTTGATTTCAACTCCGATTTCCTCATCAGGACAGCCTTCAATATCTATCTTGACAGGTTCTGGAACAAAGAAGTATCTGTTTACCTTCTGCTCGATGATATTTCTGTTCAATCCATAGATCTTCTTCCAGCTTAAAGCGGAATCAGCCATTTTAACTCCCATTTCACTGATGAGCTGGGTAATTACCTCAGGTTGGATTCCACGTCTTGCAATGGCTCTGAGTGTTCCAAGTCTAGGGTCGTCCCATCCGCTGTACTCTCCGGATTCAATGCCTTCCTTGGCCTTGGATGTACTGAGTGCAATATCCTCCATCTTGAGCCTTCCATAGTGGATGAATTCAGGAATATCCCAGCCCATGTGGTCATAGAGGTATTTCTGCTTTTCACTGTTTGCAAGATGGTCCTTTCCTCTCAATACATGAGTCATGCCGAGAAGATGGTCGTCGACGGATACTGAGAAGTTCATCATAGGATATATTCTGTATTTTGTTCCAAGTCTTGGATGCTCCTCATCCACAATTCTCATAGCCACCCAGTCACGGATAGCAGGATTCTTGTGAGCTATGTCTGTTTTTACACGCAATACTGCAGAACCGGCTTCCATATTCGGGAATTCCTCCCAGAGCTTCAGGTTTTCCTCTACTGACTGGTCTCTGTGAGGACATGGCTTGCAGTTGTCCTTGAGCTCCTTGAAATCTGCACCGTCACAGGTGCACATGTATGCAGCACCTTTTTCTATGAGCTGGCGGGCGATGTCATAATATATTTCAAAACGGTCGGATTGATATACCACTTCATCAGGTATGATTCCAAGCCATTTCAAATCCTCTTGAATCATTTCATAAGCAGGCTCGTATACTCTTTTAGGATCAGTGTCCTCGATTCTCAGCACCAGCTTTCCATTATAGCGCTTCACATACTCGCCGTTTGGAACAGCCGCCCTGGCATGTCCGATATGCAATGGACCGCTTGGATTTGGTGCGAAACGCATGACCACATTGTCATGAGAACCTGGAAGTTCAGCCAATCCTTCTTCCTTCTTTTGTTTTTTCTTCTCTTCCACTTGAACACCCAGTTCTTCCATTTTAGCCTGCTGGTCTTCGGCGCTCATGGAATTGACTTGAGCTACGATTTTTCCTGAGAGAGGACCTATTTCCTTGGCTCTTGAGCGCAATTCAGGCTCGGATGCCATGATTGAACCCATGACAGCACCTGGATTGGCACTTCCCTTATGTTTTGCAGCATTCAATAATGCATGTTTAAATACGATTTCTTCTAACTCATCCATTATAATCACTAAAAATTGTCATTAAATAATAAGCTATTAAAATAGCGAAAAATAAGATTTAAGATTTGATATCTTAATAAAATATTATATTATTAATTTGAATTTAAGATTATATAAATATAAGCATTGCCTCAATCAGCATTATCCTACAAGTTTTAATCTTCTTTTTTTTAAAAAAAAGTTAATTTGATATGGTCTTTCATGAGCAATTTCATCCAATTACCACACCATCCTCTA
Organism: uncultured Methanobrevibacter sp.; assembly: GCA_900314635.1. GTDB lineage: Archaea > Methanobacteriota > Methanobacteria > Methanobacteriales > Methanobacteriaceae > Methanobrevibacter. The sequence continues at coordinate 75,514 of OMVY01000004.1, read as the reverse complement.
ATACATGGGTCAGGAAATTGAAATCCCTTGTTTCATAAATAATAAAAATCTTCATAAGCGAATAAAGTGAAAAATCATAAATCATAAAAATCTTCATAAAGCGAATAAAGTGAAAAAGCACAAATATGATTAAAAAAAATAAATAAAACGAGTTAAACTTATTTTATGCCAATACTTTGAAAAAATGGATTTGAAGGAATTATAAAAACTTTTTAGCTTCGCTAATAAACTCTTCGGCAAGCCAGATGTTCTCTTTTGCTGTGGCTAAATCAAAATCATCATAATTGGCGTAGCTTGCATCTTCCCTTATGGTTCTTGCCCTGGAGAATCTGGAAGCCAAATCCTTATCAAAGCCCTCCTCCAGAACATAGATTTCTCCAATCTGATTGATGACTCCATCATGTGTCTTTGGAATAACTCCTTTCTTTAAAAGCAGCGCTCTTGCAATGGAAAACATTGCATAATATGATAGGGTTATGGAATTTCTATATTTTCCCGCTTCCAAGAGAAGTCTGCTGGATTCAAGGTCATCCATAGCTATTTCAATGCAGGATTCTATTTCATCCAAGGACAATCCCCTCCTCTTCAATGTTTTTCATCAGTGAAAAGCCACTGATCTTATTTAATTTCTCTTCAGAGAACACATGGGCAGATATGAACTCTTTCTTATCAAGAACAACCTTGAAAACCTCTTCCCTTATTTTAGGCTCTATCAACTTGGCATAATTGGACACAACTAGAATATCTATATCTGAATCTTCTGTGTCCTCTTCTCTGGCTACAGAACCAAATAGGATAATTCTAATTATATGCTCATCATTGATTGCCTTTGCAAACTCACGGGCAATTTCAATACGGTCATTCATTCTAATCACCAAAAAGATTTTTTTAACACTTTTACAATAGATAATATAACTTTCATAAATTATAAAGATATCCATAATGTGAAATTGTGCAAAAACACAAAAAAGTGATTAAAAAAAGTATTTAAATAAACCCCCATTTCCCAATTGATTTTATATGATAAAATCCAATTATAAATTATGTGGAAGATAATCTGGCCTTTACTTTTAATTGTAACATCAAATACAATGTATAATATCTGCACCAAATCAACACCTGCAAATGCAAACGCATTTGGATCACTATTGGTCACATATATCACAGCTGCCGCGATTACCGCGGTTTTCTTCTTTTACAATACGGATATTGCAAACACCACATTGGAATTGTCCAAGCTGAACTGGACAAGCATTGCCCTGGGAATCTGTATTGTAGGCCTGGAACTGGGATATATCTTTTTATATCGTGCAGGAGCGAATGTCAGCTCAGCATCATTGATAGCGAACATATGTCTTGCAATTGCATTGGTCATGGTAGGCGTGATAATGTACAAGGAGCATGTGACAAGCCAGCAGCTGATTGGAATTATTGTGTGCATAATTGGAATAATCTTAATAACAAAATAAAAGTTCAAATATGAAAAAAATACATTTTAATCATAATTTAATAAAAAAAAAAAGTCAAAAAAATTTAAGAAAATCTTTTAATCTAATAGTTTATAAATCATGAAAATCATAGAATTAAACATCTTTATAATATTTAAAAAGGAGATAAAAAATGTCAGATATTGAAAAAGTAGACAAGTTTTTAACAGATGCCGAAGTATTCTACCTTGCAAGCGTGACTGAGGAAAACAAGCCAAAATGCAGACCTCTCGGATTCCACATGCTGGAAGGAGACAAAATCTACTTCGGAGTTGGAACATTCAAGGAAGTGTACGCACAGATTACAGCCAATCCATATGTTGAAATCGTAGCAACCCAAAGCCCTAAATTCATCAGATACTATGGAAAAGTGGTCGTTGATGAGGATGAATCACTTGCAGACAAGGCATTCGAGAAAATGCCGGACCTTAAAAAGATATATGATGAAAACGGATGGAAAATGGGAATCTTCCACCTGGAAGAGGCTACTGCCGAATTCAGAAACATGATGGCTATTGAAGAGACCTATACTTTCTAATCCCCTTCTTTTTTATTTTTTTTTTAATTTTTACTTGTTTTCATCCAAAACCACATTATTTAATTATAAATTCCTACTTTTTTAAACAACTTATATATTTAGTATATTACAAATCCCTACTTTTTTAACAACTTATATATTTAGTAAATTATAAACTAAATACAATTAAACAGATATAATCAATAGTTCATATCTATTTTTAAAAATTATTATGTTGGAGATAACATGAGTGGAGAATTAGATGTAGATTCTTTTGAAAAAGCAATCAACGGCCTCAACGAAAATCTAGGCCAAGTCGGATTATTATTCAAGGCAAACATGCCACTGATTGGAAGCGAAGCAACACAAGAGACAAAAGAGAATTGCATTGACAAGATGTCTCTTAGAATTGAAGCCCTCCTTGACAATTTCAGAGAGTGCTATGAATACTATCATGACTTCTATGAAAAAATCGAATACAATGTCGTAAATGAAACCATGGAAAAAGAAGAGGAATACCAGGTCTTTTTCCAGCATGCAAAACAGACATTTCCAAAATACATCGAGGAACTGGGCCAGAGCATGGACAGCATGACTGGAATTCCTGTTAAAACCAAAAAATTCAATGACACAATGGCGGAACTGGATGCAATCATTGGAAACATATGCCATGATTTCCAAAGAACCATTGGAATAATCGACATTTACAATCTGCAAAAACAGCAGAAAGGAAAAAACGATCATTTAATTTAAATAAAAAAAAATTGATTTATTAGACTATCAAAGAATATTTAATTTTAAAATTGGAACATATTTAAAAAAACAGTGAGAAAAAACATATTCAATTTTAAAAAATCTTGATTGGGATATTATGAAGCAGTGCATAAGCGATGCAGAGGAACTTGATTGGGAGTCATTCTGGCAGGAAAAGCTTAAAGCCAAAGGAGACCGGCAGAAAGACTGGAACAAGGCAGCTCCCAATTTCGGAAAGTCTGCAAGACGTGACGGATATCACACACATCTTGTGGAGAGAATCAACCCACAAGCAGATGAAACCATACTGGATCTGGGCTGCGGAGATGGAAACATCAGCGTTCCACTTGCAAAGAGAGCAAAATTTGTAACTGGAGTGGACTCAGCAGAAAAGATGCTTGAAAAGTTTGACATGAAAGCTCAAAAAGAGAATGTTGCAAATTATAAAACAATTCTAGAAGACCTGACAAGAGTCACAAAAGACAATATTGGAAACCATGATATCGTAGTTGCATCAAGGTCATTGAATAATGTAATTCCAATCAAGCAAACACTAAAAAACATTGATGAGATAGCAAATAAATATGTCTACATCACATTATTCGGACCCAACAACTGGAGAATGGAAAAAGAATTCTACCAATACATACTCGGCAAGGAATATAATGAGTTTCCATCACACAGATACCTATTTAACATACTTGTTGATATGGGAATATATCCGAATGTGGAAAATCTGGATATCGGCCGTCCACGAGAATACTCAAGTGTTGACGAGGCCATTGAAAGCGGAAAGTGGAGATTGGATACTCTTGGAGACGATGAAATACTGAAGTTGCGGGAATATCTGAATGATGTCTTAATTCCAAATCCGGAAACCGGAAAATTATCCAATCCAAATGACAGGGCAGACTGGGTTTTAATCTGGTGGAAAAAACAATAGAAAATATTTTAATTAGTGAAAAAATGAGAATTGAAGACCAAATAGATATTTCAAAGCTGGATTGGGAATATATCTGGCAAAAGAATTATCAAAAAGACCGCAAAAAAGGAAAAGACTGGAACACAGTATCCAAAGACTTTGGAAAATGGCTGGAAAACGATGATTATCCAGATGTTTTAATAAGTAGCATGAGAATATCCCCGAACGATACTGTTCTTGACCTTGGAGCAGCTGAAGGCACAATCAGCCTGAAGCTTGCTGAAAAAGCAAAATCTGTCACCGCCCTCGACAGAGCGGAGAAAATGCTTGAAGAGCTTGATAAAAAGTGTATGGAACAGGGAATTACAAATGTTGAAACCGTTCAGATGGATATCGAGGACATCAGTTTGGAAAATACAAAAAAGCACGACATCATTCTTGCATCAAGGTCTTTCAATGGAATCTACAATATCAAGGAAAGGCTGGAGCTTCTCAACAAGCTTGCAAACAAATATGTCTACATCACTCTATTCGGATCCTCAACATATGAGTATAGAAAGGAAAAAGCACAGATTGCTGGAAAGGAATACACTCCCGGTCCTGACTATATCATTGCAGCACTCATTTTAAAATCCCTTGGAATCGAGCCGAACATAGTCCAATTGGAATGTGAGAAATTAAAGGAATACCACAGCCTGGATGAAGCGGTTCAAAGAGCTGTCTGGAAGCTTGGAGACATTGATGAAGAAAACAAGGAAAAACTTATCCAATACTTCAAGGAAACATTTGTAAAAAATGAAAGGGGAAACTGGGTCAACCCAAAGGATAAAACAGACTGGGTTTTAATCTGGTGGAAAAAACAATAAAAAAAATAAGTAGAAATTTTTAATGATTAAAAAATAAAAAAATAACTAGAAAATTTTTAATAAATATAGAAAAATAACTAAAAAATTCTAAATAATTACAAAAAAATATTTAATTTTTAAAAAATAAGAAAATGAGAATATTAATTCTCATCAAAGAAATTAGCCACCTTTTCCATCTCGGATGGAATATCTATTCCCTGCGGACAGCGGATTGTACACTCATCACACATTGTACAGTTATCAGCACGCTCTTCTTCCCTCACCAGCCAGAAGTAAGGAGCTGAAACCTTGTCAACATAATTCAGGCTTTTTGCAATATTATACTGCTTGAAGCAATGAGGAATATTGACTTCATTGTGGCATGGCATGCAGTATCTGCATCCTGTACATGGAATCTCCTCTCTTTGCTTGTATACCTCACAGACTTTCTGAAGAATGTCCCTGTCATGCTGGCTCATTGAATTCACATCTGTTCTCTCTGCAATGGCCACATTCTCCTTCACCTGCTCCAGATTGCTCATTCCACTGAATACTGAATGCACCATAGGCTTGTCCCAGAGATATTCATAAGCCCACTCAACAGGATTCCTCTTTTTATCCGCACCATCCCATAGGGCATGCACCTCATCTGGAATGTTTTGAATAAGACTTCCGCCTCTAAGAGGCTCCATGATGACATTTGCAAGGCCGGCGCTTGCTACAAAGTCAAGTCCTGCAAGACCGCTCTTGTAGTTTTCATCCAGATAATTCATCTGGGTTAGAATCACATCCCACTTGTCATAGGAGTCCATGATTGAGAAGAAAACCTCTAAATCATCGTGGAAGGAAAATCCAAGGTATTTTGCTCTTCCATCCTCCAGAATGGAATCCAGAAACTCAAGTACATCGTATTCATTCAATTGGTTCCAGAAGTCAAGCTTCAAGGAGTGAAGCATGTAGACATCGACATAATCTGTCTTAAGCCTTTTCAACTGCTCTTCAAATATGTCTTCCATTGACTGCCTGCTGTTTACAAGCCAGCTAGGCAGCTTGGTCTGGATTATCACATCATCCCTTATGCCTCTCTCATCAAGATAATTTCCCAAAACAGGCTCTGCATTTCCTCCCTTCTTCTTGTCTTCGCTGTGAAATGAATAAGCAAGATCAAAATAATTAACGCCATGGTCGATTGCATAGTCAAACATCTTGTAAGTCTCTACAGTGTCTATATCTGAGAACTTTTCCCCATGGGGCAGACGCATGCATCCGAAACCTAGGCTGGACACTTCCAAATCTGTTCTTCCAAGTTTTCTATAAAACATAAAACACAACCCATCCCAAATATAATATTTTTATCAAAGTAATTTTAAACTATTAAAAAAGTCTTATTTTCTTATATTTAATTTTATTAATACTATTTAATAATACTTGTTAATAAAATTATTAACTGGAAATGATTAAAGAGAATCTTTTTTTAGAAAATATATTAGACATTTCTTAAAAAAAAAGGAAATAAATAAAGATAATGGAAAAATTAAATGCATTTCAAAAAAGAAAAATCTTAAATTGGAAAACCTCCTTAAAAAACAAGTATTAAATATTAAAAAGCATATATTTAAGTACACAATTTTAAAAATAATAAAAAAATATTATGGGGGAGATAATATGGATACAGTAAATAAAAACAATAACGACATCTACATCACTCTAGTTGGATTCAATCAATTCCATGGAACCAAACCTTTTAAAATAAATTCACTGCTGAAGCTTGTAAAAGATCCAAACAACCAATACGATCTTGAAGCGATAGGAGTTCATATGAGATATGCCGGACAAGTAGCATATGTTGCAAACAGCACTCGAACAGTTGTAAAAGGCACCATGAGCGGAGGAAGACTCTATGATAAGATTCTTGATACCGATTTCGCCGAGGTCAAGTTCATATCCAATGACTCAATCATAGCCAAGATACTCACTGATGATGAGATTGAAGAGCTGAAAAAAGATCCTGAAAATGACATAAACTTCATTCTAGACTAAATTTTCATGATTTTAAAAAAACATTTAAATCAAATGAATTAAATGATTTAAAAAGAATTTATTGAGAGGTGATAATATGGAAATCACATTGGATGATGTTCAATTCGACATTGAATCAATGACAAGCCAGACTTATGGAAACATTACAATCGTCCCGATTAAAACCGTTTCAACAGTCAGTCAGGACATCCTGACCTTGAAAAAGGGTCTTGATATGGGAATAGTGATTGTGGAGGAATGCAATCCAAGCACTGTAAACAAGGTGAAGGTCACCAACAAGGCAGTGACACCATTGATTCTGGTTGACGGTGACGAGATTACAGGAGCCATGCAGAACCGCATAATCAACACAACAACCCTTGTTCCGCCAAAGACAACAATAGAAGTATCAGTAAGCTGCACAGAGCAGGGAAGATGGCATTATCATGATGAAGACTACTGGGGATTAAAAAACATGACAGTCAAGAACGCTTTCGAATCTTCAGACTACATTGCAAATTCCAGAACCCGAACAGCTAAACATCAGGCAATATTCGAGCAAAGGGACTTCCAAAGCGATGTCTGGTCTTCTATAAGCGATTTGGAATGCGACATATCATTCAAATCCAAAACCAGCGCCTTGAATGACAGCTATGAAAATTTGAAATCACAGCAGGATGACTACTTGAAGCATTTCAAGCTTCAGGACAATCAGTGCGGATTAATAGCTGTTGTGAATAATGAAATCAAAGGAATAGAGTTCTTCTACACTCCAAGCATCTACAGACAGTACCATGAAAAGATTTTGAGAAGTTATGTCATTGATGAGATAGCTGATGAGAAAAAAGGCATTGAAAACCTGCCAAACGACTTGGAAAAAATAGAAAACGAAGTGAGAAAAGTCGCCGAAGGCATTTCAAAATCCAAGTTTGAGAGGTCCAAAGGAGAAGGACTTGGAGACAATGTAAGGTTTTCCAACAAGCATGGAACAGGCTGCGCACTGATTTATGAAGACAATATAATCCACATGCCTTACTTTAAGAACCTTGATTTCAAAGAAATGCATCATGGTGATATGGTCTATTAAAAATATTTTAAATTTTTTCTTTTTTTATTATTCTTTCTCGATAAGAATATTTTAAAGAGTTTTCTTTTTTCTTTTTTTAAGAACATTTTAAAGTTTTCCTTTTTTTAAGAATATTTTAAATAGTTTTTTATTATTTTTCGATAATATTTAAATATTGAATTGTTAAATAATTAACCATGGATACCAAGGATATCGTAATAATTGTGCTTGTTATCGTCATAATTCTTGCAGTTGGAGGAATATTCGTACTTAACTCCAATTCAAATGACAACAGCGATGACAATGTGACAAATATTACAAACAACACCACGGAGGATTCCCCTCAGGAAGTCACAAAAAATGCAACTGTCGAAGAAAACAATAATGACGGAGATGATGTGACAGCTGGTCTCAGCATAGTCAAGGAAGAAGTTTATTTCAACGGACAGGCCGGTGAAGGATACATTAGGGAAGTGACCTACTCCGACGGCAACTTCCGTCAGTATGACAGTGTAACCGGAGAACTGATTGGATCTTCTTTCGAAGGTGACCAGGCCAGATTGGGAAATCCAGACGGCAATCTTGAATAATTTAAAGGTTTTTTAACCTTTTTACTTTTTTTACTTTTTTATAACGTTTTATAGTGTTTTTACTTTTTTTACTTTTTTATAACGTTTTATAGTGTTTTTACTTTTTTTACTTTTTTATAACGTTTTATAGTGTTTTTACTTTTTTACTTTTTTATAACGTTTTATAGTGTTTTTACTTTTTTTTAGTTTTTTTAAATCTATGAAAAAATTCATGATTTTGTCTTATCTTAAAAAGACATGAAAAAATAGAAATCTAAAAAACAAGCCATTAAAAAAATATCATAAAAAATAGCTAAAATGAAAAATAAAAAATTAAAAAAAAAGTTAGAATCTTAAAATAAGATTCATTAAATTTTCAAAAATCAGACTAATTTAAGACTTTCTCTCAAGTACAAAATCAGCTATATCAATAAGCTGTTGTTTAGCTTCAGAGTCGGGCAATATTTCAAGCACTTCTTTAGCACCATTGATGTTTTCTAATGCAACATTGTGAGCATATTCAATGGAACCATATTTATTGAATAAATCAATCGCTTCATCTACATCATCTTGTGAAGAATTTTCATCTTCAAGGATTTCCACAAGTCTTGCCCTGTCGGATTCGTCTGCTTCAGCAAGTGCCTTTACAACCATGAGAGTCATCTTGCCCTTGGCAATGTCACTGCCTAGTGGTCTTCCAAGGTCTTCAGCTTCTGCTGCAACATCCAGATAATCGTCTTGAATCTGGAAAGCGGTACCAATCATGCGGCCGTATTCGTATAATGCATGGACCTGCTCGTCATCAGCTCCTCCCATGATAGCTCCTGCTTTTGTAGCAGCTGCAATCAAAGCTCCAGTCTTTTTGTAAATCATATTGGAATAAGCTTCCTGGCTCACATCGAAGTCCCCTTCAAAGCCAATATCTGAAGCCTGTCCTTCACAGATTTTAACACATGCATCTGCAACAACAGCCAGAGCATCTGCAACGCGCTTAGGCTCCGCATTGTTGTCCTTTGAGGATATGATCATTTCAAATGCCTTTGAAAACAGTGTGTCACCTGCAAGAATTGCAAGTGAATTGTCCCATACCTTGTGGACCGCAGGCATTCCCCTTCTCATATCGTCATCATCCATGATATCATCGTGGATGAGTGAAAATGTATGAATCAGTTCAATAGCTGCTGCTGTGTTGAGAGCATCTTCCTTGTTTCCTCCAACTGCCTGGCTTGAAATCAAGGCAAGAGAAGGTCTGAGCATTTTTCCTCCAGCCCTTGTAAGGTAAATGGAAGATTCTTGAAGCTCTTCAGGTTCAATGACAGCAAGATTTTCCTCGATAGTTTTTATAATATCTTTTGAATACTCTTTTAGTACATCAGTAACATCAGACATATTTTCCCTCTTGAAATCACAAATCAATTATTAAATTAATTATTTTTGATAAAATTCTCAAATTAAAGGATTAAAGTTAATCAATTATATATTTGATTTAATCGATTAAATACTTATTTAATGATGATTAACTTAGTTAACAAATAAAAATCAAATCCAAGTCTACTCTCCATTGAAGACCTGCGCTTGAGCGTTTCTTAAGATATGGACATTGTTACCAATCCTGTATCCCTCTTCTTCAGCAAGCTCTCCATAGCTTACAAGCATTTCAAGGTTTCCGTGGGCAGGAATGATATGCTTTGGACGAAGCATTCTGAGGAAATCCCTATGATCTTCTCGACCTGCGTGTCCGGATACGTGGGCGTTTGCATAGATTCTTGCGCCGTTTGACTTGAGCTTGCTTTCCAGAATGTGTCTGTTTGCAGCATTTGTAGGGTTTGGAATAATCGGTGCTGAGAATATGACATTGTCACCCTTTCTCACATTAAAAGGAGTTCTTCCACTTGCAATCCTTGTTAAAAGGGCGTCAGGCTCTCCCTGGTGGCCTGTAGTTACAAGGAGATACTTGTCCCTGTCATCTTCCGCCTTCATGAGAGCCTTGTTTACTGCTTTAGGTGAGCCGTATATTGTGGCATTCTCAGGCAGCTTGAGGATTCCCATGTTCTGAGCTATTCCACAGAACCTCTCCATGGAACGTCCCAGGAGGAAGATCTCCCTGTCGCTTTTCTTTGCAATATCCACAATGGTTTGAATACGTTCAACATGTGATGAGAAGGTTGTCACAATCATTCCCGCCTTTTCCTTCAAAGGCTCCCTCATCAGGTCCTCAAGTATGATTCTTGGAACCTTTTCAGAGTATGTCTTTGTCTCGGTATGGTTTGTTGCGTTTGTTGTCTCTACAATAAGCACCAGAACGCCTTTGCGGCCAAGTTCTCGAAGCCTGTTGTAGTCAGGGGGTGGAGAAACCTTCTGGTGATTGTCAAATTTAAAGTCAAGAGCATATACGATGATTCCTTCAGGGGTATGCAATACAGGGAAGACCGCCTGTGGAATACTGTGTGTTGACTGGACGAATTCAAGAGTTATGTCCTTTGACAATTTAAGCTTGCTTCCAGGATTCAAAGGTCTTATTGGATTGTTTACCTTGAATTTGCGCTCTCCCTTGATGGTTCTCTCAATCAATGCGATTGTATATGGAGTTCCGATGATAGGTGCGTTGTATCTGTGTGCAAGCTTTGCTACAGCTCCTATATGGTCCAAGTGTCCGTGTGAGAATACAATCGCCTTTACCTGGCCGTCCACATCCTTCATTAAAGTGTCATCAGGGATGACTCCCCTTTCAATCAAGTCCAGACTATGCATTCTGTCAATATCAGTGTCTTCGTGTATGCTGATTCTATCCAAGTGGATTCCCATGTCGAATATGATTACGTCTTCTCCTATCTTGACAGCAGTCATGTTCTTTCCGACTTCCTCGTATCCACCTACTGCAATAACTTCTACAGTCATTAATTGCCTCCTTTTTTATATTTACCCCAATTTGAAAAAAAGTATTTTTCAAATTAATTATAATCATGAATAACAGCTGTTTTGCTGTTAAATAATAAATTCTTTTTCCAAAAAATTATAATCATGAATAACAGCTGTTTTGCTGTTAAATAATAAATTCTTTTTCCAAAAAATTATAATAATGAATAACAGCCTTTTGGCTGCTAGAAAAATTTAATAATAATTTTTTAACGTCTTGCGTATTGTTTTACGTCTATTCCCCTTGCTTCAAGCCAGTTTTTGGTCTCTCCTTTGATAACCAGGCTTGAATTCTTAAGGTCTTCAAGATTGTCTGCTCCGACAAGGAACATTGCAAGCCTCAATGATTCATTGAATCTGTCAACCATTTCATTAAGGGCTTCCTGACCTCCGTAAGCACCTTTAAGCGCAGGCAATGCCATTCCTACGGCATCGGCTCCAAGTGCGATAGCCTTTGCGGCATCAAGGCCGGACCTTATTCCTCCTGATGAAATAACAGGAACATTCACTGAGTTTACAACTTCCGCTGTGCTTGCAGCAGTTGGAATTCCCCAGTCCCAGAACAGCTCTCCAAGATATTTGTCTTCTGCGCGGTATGTTTCAACAGCCGCCCAGCTGGTTCCTCCAGCTCCTTCAACATCAATAAAGCTTATCCCGGCATTTTCAAGCTGAACTGCGTCTTCCGCAGATATGCCAGTGCCGGTTTCCTTTGCCATGACAGGAACATCCACTTCGTCGCAGATTCTCTCGATTGAATCAATATATCCTCTTGCATCCACATCCCCTTCCGGCTGGATGGATTCCTGCAATGGATTCAAATGAATTGCCAGAATGTCAGCATCAAGTATCTCAATGGCTTTTTCAGCCAATTCGCTTTGAGGAGCTCCAATATTGCCTAAAAGCAATGCATTTGGAGCATATTCCCTGGCAACGTTGTAAGTGTCTGCAAGTTCGGGATGAGCGATAGCCGCTCTCTGGCTTCCAAGTCCCAGCCCAATTCCTCTGTTTTCAGCAATAATAGCCAGTTCCTTGTTGATTTTTTTGGATTCCGGATGTCCTCCGGTAATGGCTGTGATAAATAAAGGTGAATCCAGTTTTTTACCAAAAACCTCGCTGGACAAGTCTATTTCATCCTTGTGAACTTCAGGCAATGCCCTGTGTATGAGCTCAATATCTTCAAAGCCTGTAGTCTTTTTCTTGTAGCTTACATCATAATTCTTGCAGATCATGATGTGCTCTAATTTTCTATCGGATATCATTTTCTCCTCTTTGATAATTTTAATTAATGAGAGCTTATTGTTCTTGATTGAAATTTCAGAACTAATACTCTTGGTTTATTCTTTTTGAGGACCTAATTAAAAAACAGCATAAAATGATTTATTCAAAAATCTTATAAAATTACAATAAGGACTATCATGTTTAGTAAACCTTTAAATAGTCATCAAAAAACTTTTGGAAATAAAGATATTTTTTAAGTTATTATAATATGTTTAAGCCCCTTGAATAACTTAAATCCATTTTAAATACCATTTGCGTGTTTCAAAAATTAGGATCCCCTAATGCATATTTAAAATTGAGAACAGTGAAAACTGTTTAGATAATAATTGAAAATAAAAATAAATAGTGTTCTATAGATTTTTATCAGTTTATATTATATGTATTATTATATTTAAATATACTTATTTTTAGAAGAATGAGAGATTAAAAAACTTTGCTGATAAAACATGAAAATTCAAAATTATAATATATAAAAAATTATCAACAAAGTTTTAAAATAGCATATGAATTTGCAAAATTATGGGAATATAGGAAATCCTTCTTTATTCACCTTAATTTAAATTCAAAATTTGGTTAACATAAGAGGTATTAATTCTTTCTTTTAAGCTTAAGTTAAGGGATTCCAATAATTATTACTAAAAATTTAAAAAACCATATTATTTCCAGCTACTCTAGAGAATCGACTTCTCCTATCCATACAATGAATACACAAAAGGCAGCACATCATCCTAGATAACTTAAACACGGCTAGCCAGATACAACATCATAAAGATTATGCCTCCCCATCCTCTTTAAGCATCCTACAAGCGATTAAATTAACTGAAATGACTAAAGTTTGAAAAAAAATTAATAATCAATTTTCCTAACTATGGAATCATAATACATATCATACTGCATTACTCAAAATTCTTTACATAACATCCTCAAAATCCATATTCTTTATCTATTTTTCAGTAGAGTAATAATCCGCCCCAAGAATCTTTTTCGGATAACCTGCCTTCTTATTCTTATAATAGAATCCTCTGTAATTGGCATAGCCCTTTTTAACAAGAGGCCGAATGTCAATATAAAACAATTTGAATATGGTCAGATAACCAGTCACAACATCATCAAAAGTGATTGAATCATGATTATTCTTCAAAGCCGAACAGGCGCATAAGTAAAGAGCGGCAAACCCCAGTGTCCTGCAATAATTAATATCTGTCCTATAAGCATTTGTATATGGGGATATAATATCCCAAATGCAATTGAAAAATTTATTAACATTCTTAGTTTCATACTTAATATTCGTAATCTGTTTGAAAAAATCTTCTGAAGGCTCAGGCAATGTTTTAGGATTTTCGAAATCCTCAACAAAATATGTGAAATATGCTGCAACATCACCTAGGATAATGCTTTTATAATCATCATCATCCAGTTTTTCATTAGCACAATATATGTAATTTAACTGAATCATCGAATAGAGAGCAATGAAAAAATCATATTGCACAATCTTGGTTAAAGGAGGAAGATATAAAAGTGGAAAATTAGACAATCCATTTTTTGCAGCCTTTATAAAAGGAATCTTATCCTCCTCAAACTTCCATTTACGATCCTCTTTATTATAACCTGTCTTTGGAATACGGCCCATCTCAATAAACTGCTGATTATCACGAAGATTCAACAATCCATCATGAATTAAATCAAAATTCTCAACATATGAAAACTCATTTAATCTTTTAAAATATTTATCCAAATCTTCCTCTAAAAATTCCTCGAAATAAGACATTATTTTAACCACCATTTAACTGTTTATTTAAATTAATTTAAGAATTTTTTAAAATTTTATTTTTTATAAAGTTTAATCCTTTATATAGAATGTTCCTTGTGGAATGTTTTTTAGGGAGGGTGTTTTTATTTTTATTTCTTTTACCTTTATAACTTGGAAAAACTATTTTTTGTGCTGTTTTTGCTGCAACATATAACTTCTCCGGATGCTTTTTTATATATGTGTTGACTTTATTACCTTCTGATTTTTTCTTTGGTTGAGAAAATATTCTCTTATTTAAAAAAAGAGCATTATTCTTAAATGTAGTGAAACCAAATGTATAATCTTTTATAAAAGTTAAAAAATTATCATAATAACCTTTAGTTAACTTAAATGTCTTAAAATCTTCACTAAACACACTCAAAATTTTTACAACAGAAGTTCTTATAGGATTTGAAATCATTTCATAAACAAAACCAACTTTCCCAAAAACATTAGATAGTTTGTTCCAATTTTTAGATAGGTATTTATATGGCCTACTTTTCCTAATAAAACCAAATATTTTATATTCTATTTTACTAAAACTCTTGATTTTTCTTAATTTTGGCAGTATTGAAGCTCCGCCAGTAAACACAGTAAGGACCAGGCATACCACATTGAATAAAAAATCACCTGTGCTCAGATTTCCATTTTCATCTATGTCAAAAAGCCCATAAGCTAACGCTTTTATTAATTTACCTCCTTGCATGTGATCCAATCGTGAATAATTTGGGATTGTCAGGAATGGTCGTGAAAAGAATGACCATATGTCTCCCCTTGAACCTCCAATATTTCTTATCAATCGGCCAACAGTATAGGTAATCCCCCTTAGTCCAGGATTCCACATTATTAACTTATTGTTTGAAAAAGATTCTATCTTTTTCCCTAATCTGTTGAGATTATGATAAAAGTCAGAATCTTCCCTAGGTGAAAATGTGGAATTTTTACTTTTATGATTTCCATAATCCTTCTGATATTTATCATAAAGCTTGAAGAAATCATAAAAACTTTTAAGCAACTCATATTCCGCATTGCTTCTTGCTTGTTTGTCAGTGACTTTTCCATTGTTGAAATAGTAATTTTTTACAAGTGTCTGCCCGTCACAAACAATCTTCAATTCATAATTGTTTCTTTTCTTAATAACTTTTATTGAAGTTTTGAGATTATTATTTTTTATATTGCTTTTATTGGTTTTTATATAATCATTGAAATAATGTTTGGTTGAAAGAGAAGGAATGGACAATTTTAATTTTTTGTCTTCATTGTCCTTGAAAATTATGCGAATTTGGTAGGTTTTATTTATTTTTAATGTGTGGGGAGCGCTTAGGTACATCACTACAAATTTTTTGATTTTTAATGATTTGGAAACCTTGAACCGTTTGTTCTTTCCCCACCAATTGTAATCCGCATCAATACTTCCGTTCCCATAAAGATTATGCTTTTCACTGACAATATAGTTGTAGTTGATTTTATTGTTTTTTGACTTGTAGTTGTGCACTCCCATTTTATTACCTTTAATAACATTCTGCAGAATGTTGTTCTGGTTTCCGTGGATGAATAATCCTTTATTGGATTTTGTTATATTGTTTTTTGATATTTGGTTGTTGTTTCCGAGAATATGTGTCCCGATATTGTTGTTCTTTTTGATATTGCATTTAAAGACTATGTTTTTATCACCATGTATGAAGATTCCTTTTTTGGAGCCTGTGACATTATTTTTTGTCAGATTGTTCCGGTTACCATTAACATAGATTCCAATGAGCTTGTTGGATTTGATCTTATTCTTAACGACTTTATTATGGTTTCCATATATGCTTATTCCCTTGTCATGACCGTTTTTAATAATGTTTTTGTATATCTGGTTGTTATTGCCGAATACTTGCATCTGGGTGTTCTTATTGCCTGTGAACCTGTTGTTTTTGATTTTGATATGGTTTCCATTCACGCGCAGGCTTATGTTTCCAGTGTCTTTAAAGACATTATTTTGAATTATTGTCTTGTTTCCATTGAAATGCAATGCATGATACTTGTTGTTTTTGAAAATGTTGTCTATTGCCTTGTTTTCATTTCCTCTTATGTAGACATTGCAGTATTTTCCGCTTAAGCCATTATTAGTGAAATTATTGCCTTTCAACTGATTCCTGAATCCAGTTCCCTTGATTGAATTTTGATAATTACTGGAGAATGAATTGAACTTTATAATATTATTATCTGATTTGAAAAGTTGAATTCCAATTGTATTACAGGAAAAAGAATTATCAAATAACTCATTGCTTGAACCAGCAAGCTGAGCACTTTTTTCATTATATGAAAATGTGCTATTATTTATTTTGTTTGATTTCAATCCTTTCAAAGCCAGGGAATTATTATAAAATCCATTAAAGGAAAGAATATTATTATCATTTAAAACAATCCCTATTTCATTGTTTTTAAAAGTATTATTTAGAATATTGTTCTTGTTATTTGAAAATAAGGACTTTTCATTATTGGAGAAATTATTAAATGAGATTTCATTGTTATTTCCAGAATTAATTCCAAAAGTGTTTTCTGAGAAAACATTTGAATAAATCCTGTTATTATCATCAGAATCAATCGCATGTTTATTATTTTCAAAGGCATTAAAATATATTTGATTGTTATTTCCTGAATCAACTGCAATATCATTGCCTAAAAATATATTGGAATAAATTTTATTATTGTTTTTTAGAATAAGCCCATTCTTATTGTCTTTGAATATATTAAAACTGATTTCATTGTCATTTAAGGCATAGGTTGCTTTTTGATTGCTTTCAAAATTATTGTTTGATATTATGTTTTTGTTGCAGTTCAAGTAGAGCAGATAGGAGTCAGTGTCTCTGGAGTTGCTTGTAAAAGTGGAATAGGTTATCTTTGATGATTTTGTGCAGTATATGATTGCTTTTCCATTTTTGCATTCGTTGCTTGTGAAATTGGAATTGTTGATGGACAATTCTCCACTGCTGTAAATGCATCCCCCATTATCAGCATTGTTTTTAATGAAGTTTGAATTTTTAACAGTTAACTCAGAGCCTGGGAAATTGTATATTGCTCCGCCATAATCTGCACTATTGGATATGAAACTGGAACCATCAAGAATCACACTTGAATCGCTGATAGCTAGGGCTCCACCTCGATTGTCACTCCCATGGTTAAGATTGAAAATTGAACCTGTAATCTGTGCGGTGGTGTTTTTAAGGTATAATGCTCCGGCGATTGGTGATGTGTTGCTGGTGAAGATGCAATTTCTTATAATGTTGTTCTTTCCATTACGTAGTGCTATTGCACCGCCGCTGTTTACTGCAAAATTATTCTTGAATGTGCAGTCAAGTATTCTTGTATTGGATACATGGGAGTCTATCGCAGCCCCCTCAGCCCAGCCGTCCCATCCATACAATGCCTTATTATTTGTAAAAGTGCAGTTTATAATGGTTGAACCGTCTGCATCCTGTGATAGGAATATGCAGGTTCCGCTGTCTCCAGCATTGTTTATGAATTCACAATCCTCAATATGAACCGTTCCAAAAGAGACAATTCCGGAACCCTCGTTTTCATACTTTCCATTTATGAATCGTATGTTCTTGAAGGTGATGTCTGTT
This sequence comes from uncultured Methanobrevibacter sp., assembly GCA_900314635.1. Lineage (GTDB taxonomy): Archaea > Methanobacteriota > Methanobacteria > Methanobacteriales > Methanobacteriaceae > Methanobrevibacter. The sequence continues at coordinate 57,742 of OMVY01000004.1, read as the reverse complement.
GCTTGCTTGACGTTGAATATTCTTCCAAGCCCTCTGGCATCAAGAGTTGCCTTGTTTGACTTGGACTCTCCAACAAACTTCAAATGATTCTTGTCAACATGAATAGCGCTTCCATCACCAACATAACGCTTGTTTCCCAAGTAAATGGTATCTCCAGGATTAGAAGCGCTAATTGCATCCTCAATGCCTGAAAATGTGCCATCATCAACCACACGAGTCTCAGACAAAACAACAGCATCAGCCTCACCAAGCCCTGATTGAGAGGATAGGCCATCATAATCATTAGAAAAAGAGCAGTTTAGCTGGAACTCTGCAGAATTGGAAACCTTAAAGCCGCCATCAGCTTCAACAGGATTTTCAGCACAAGCAAAACCCATCAAAAGAAACAAAGCAAATGATAATAACAGAAGTTTTTTAATATTCATCATATCACTACTGATTTAAAAAAAATATAAAGTAATACTAATAGTTTAAATAAAATACTATTTAAAAATTCCCAAAAAAAATATTTTTCAAAAATAATAAAAAGTTTAATCATACTTTTGGACATCCATTTTATTTTATAAAAAACATTAAGTTATAAATATAATTAAAAATTTCCGCACTACAAAAGTATCTGCTGGATTAAATAAGTGAAAAAAACTCTAATTTAATCAAAATAAAATAAAAAAAATAAGCCAATTCATTAAAAAAATGTTAAAAACATATCAGTTTAAGAAAAAATTGATAAAATTAAATTTTTAAAAAATTTATAGAAGGAAATTTCTATAAATTATAAATAGATATCTTAAATTAAAAAATTATAAAAATTAGAAAGTTATTTTATATACTTCAAAATCCTCTATTTTTTAGATATCAATGTGCCATTGACTTTCATGCCTTGGAGAGACTTGTAAATGGCCCCAGGCTCGTTGGCATCGATGATTTCAGAGTCGATTCCATAGTCTGCAAGCTCTAAAAGCTCCCTGACTTTTCCAACCATTCCTCCGGTAACATCGACATTGGTGGTTGATTCAAGGGATTCTATATCATCCAATGAGCTTACCTTGTCAATATGCACCGCATCAGAATGGGTCTTAGGGTTTTTAGTATAAACTCCGTCCACATCTGTTCCAAGAACTATCCTGTCGGATTTCAGGAACTTTGCAACATACTGGAGCACCTGGTCTCCAGAGATTATGGACATCTTTAAAACATCATCCAAAACTATATCTCCAAACAATACTGGAACATAACCCTCTCTTAGATAATATTTCAACAAGTCAAGGTCGAAATTGTATATCCTCTTGTTGTACATTGACAAGGTTGAGGAAGGAGGCATTCCAACACAAGGAATTCCATGCTTGATCAAGGAGTCGCAGATGATTGAGTTCAGTTTTTTCACATCGTTTTGAATCTCGGCGAATCCAAGCTTTTTCGAAAGGTATTCATGCCTTTCAAAAGGCTCTCCGATTCTGTGCTTTTTTGCTGGAGGATGGCCGAAGGAGCCTGCTCCATGAACAATAATAAGACCGTCCACAAGGTCGTTGCTCATTTCATCCGAATACAGGGCCTTTTCAATTTCGCCAGCGATTCTCTCCAAGCTTTCATAATCAACTTCAGGCTTTGCTGAGTCCTTTTCAGTTAATATGCTTCCGCCAATTTTTAAAATTATCATAAAAACCACGACTGAATTCAATTCATCAAATAGGCGCGCTTTCCTCAATATCCGCGCCTGAACTTATTTATCCAACTAATAAACAGGCTTGTTGTTTACCAGAACACCTTCTTTAGAGAAATTAACCTTGATAGTTCTGTCATGCAGGTTTATTCCTTCGGCGACTTCATCAACATTATCCATCCGGCATAAGGCTATGATGCTTCCTCCGCCTCCGGAGCCTGTGATCTTTGATGCCAGAGCTCCGCTGTTGCGGGCCGCATAAATCATTCTTGACAATTCATAGGTATTTACTCCAAGGGAATCCAAGAATCCCTGATTAAGATTCATCAAGTCTGCAATCCTGCCAATATTCTCTTTTAAAATAGCTATTCTTGCCTCATTTGCTATTTTTCCCATGGTTTCAATAATTGGATCAACCAGTTCGGGATATTTGGTTTTCAATGCATTGACATCCCGGACCATCTTGCCGGTATTGCCGTATTTATTTGTAAATCCGATTACAAATGGAGCGTTAAGGTTATTGTCGAATCTCACAATTCGTTTTTCCCTTGAGAGGTAAACCAGACCTCCGTAGGTGCTTACCAATGTATCCAGAGGACTTGCTATGCCTTGAACATCCTCCTCGACTTTATGTGCCTCTTCCGCAAGGGTCTCCCTTGTGAAATGCACGTTATGATAGTCATGCAAGGCTGCAATGGTAGCTACTGTGACGGCAGCTGATGACCCTAGTCCGGAGCCCACCGGCAAAGTCAGCCCCAAATCCATATCTATGGCGCTGTGGTCATGGAATTTGCCCATTGCATTTAGAATGTATCTTATAATTCCAGGCCGTCCTCTTTTTAAGATGTAAGTTCCTTTCCTTGTATTTAAAATAGCTTCAAATCCCAAGTCATCTGATTTTAAAGTAGTGTATTTGTTTCGAGACTTTCTAATTTTTACAATAGCTCTTTTATTTACCGCTCCAGCTATTGCAGGCTCGTCATATACTACGGAGTGTTCTCCGAATAATATGGTCTTCCCAGGGGCGGTAGCTACTGATTCATAAGGTCTCATCATATTTCTCCATTGTTTGTTTCAATTATGGATTTTCCATAATTAAATATCATATATATAATTATATTTCCTATCATATAAAAAATTATTTGATATTCTGCAGAAAATGCCATAAAAAAGGATAGAAAAAAGAGAATGAAAGTATAAAAAAGGATAGAATAAAAAGAATGAAACTAAAAAAAGGGATAGAATAATATAAAAAAACAAAATTGAAAAAAAAGGATTTTAAAAAATTTCCGAATCATTCTATTTTAAAAATGCCTGAACCATATCCAACAACGGATTTATAATCCAGTGTGGTGTCTCCGCTTGTTGCGTGCTTCAGGAATTCGAAATCATAATTGGAAACCTTCTTGGAATACTCCATAGCAACCATAGTAGGGCCGTATCCACACATTGTGATATTGTTTCTTGAAACTGTCTCATACAATCCTTCTGTGTTTCCCTTCTCGATCTCATTAAAAACAAGCCTGTCATGCTCTTCTGTAAGTTCTTGGGACTTGAAATGTGACAAGTCCGTGCTGTCGATGATGACTATTTTTCTATCCAGCTGACTGCTCGCATCATAAATAGCCTGGGCCAAATCCTTGGAAGCTTGAGGACTTTGGTCCATCATGCAGATAGGAACTATTTTAAAGTCATTTGAGAAGAATTTCAAGAAAGGAAGCTGGACTTCCACGCTGTGTTCCATCATATGGGCTGTAAAATCTGCTTCGGCATATTTTGACTTTGAGATTATTGCATCTGCAAGGTCGCCGTCGACTTCAACTTTTCCAATAGGAATCATCCATGCCCCTTCGTTGAAAACAGATACCGGCTTTCCCATACCTGTATGGTTTGGCCCGATGATTACAAATGTTTCAGGAAAACCTGCCTCGGCAAGTTTTGAGTAGGCATGAGCAGCTACAGGGCCTGAATACATATATCCCGCATGGGGAACCATGATCGCGCCTATGCTTTCACCTTTTTTAACTAAAGACAATTTTGGTATTGAGCCCGGACCCATTTTGCAATTAAAGCTGTCTTCTATGATTTCTCTTAGCAACTTGACATTATTCTCATAAAATCTTCCAGCAACACAAGCTTCTCTAATCATATAATCCCTCTTTTCGTTAAATAATATTTTTAATTTAATAGTACTTATAATTTAATAAAGCATTAAAAAAAATAGAAAAAAATATGAAAAAAAAATAAAAAACCATCTATCTCCAGTTAGAAATAGCTAAAAATAGGAAAAAAAATAAAAAACCATCTATCTCCATTTAGAAATAGCTAAAAATAGGAAAAATATAGAAAAATAAATAAAAAAAGAAGAGAAATTCAAAAGAATTTCTAAAAATTTACAAACTTAGAACTTTAACTCAAAGTCGGAAGGTTCTAAATCCAAGTCTTCATCTTCGCCGATGACTCCTCTTTCTCTTAAGAGTTGTCTAGCGAGCAACCAGTAGATTAAAGCAATAGCTTTTCTACCTTTGTTGTTGGAAGGAACGCAAATATCCACATTTGCAAGCAGGTTTTCACTGTCGCATAAAGCAACAACAGGAATACCGTTTTGTTTGGATTCCAGAATAGCTTGGGAGTCGGATCTTGGGTCGGTTACAACAATTACCTTAGGTTCTATGAATTTAGCATAGCTAGGGTTGGTTAAGGTTCCAGGGATGAATCTTCCAGGAATGGTCTTGCAGCCTGTGACTTCACCGAATTTTTTAACAGGAGCCTGGCCGTATTGACGGGTAGCCACTACTAAAATGTCATCTGGTTCGTATTGAGCCAGGAATTTAGCAACATATTTTAATCTTTCATCGGTTTTGTGTACGTCTAAAACATATAATCCGTCTGATCTTACACGGAATATGTATTTTTCCATATCATGAGTTTTTTGCTGGGTACCAATGTGCAAACCAGCAGCTAAGTAATTATCTAAAGGGATTAATAATTCTGACAATTTATCACCATATTTTTATAATTTTTCCATAAATAATTATTTAATTAAAGAATTAGACTTCAATAATTAATTTAATTAATTTTAACAAAATAAAAGAATAGAATCCTTGAAAGGATTCTATAATAACAATTCATCTATTCAGATACAGTAATTGCACCATTAGGGCAGATATCCACACATACTTCACATAAAGTACATTCATCTTCGTGGTCGGTTACGATTTTGTCCCCGTCTAAAGCGAAGATTTCCATAGGACACATGTCCACACATTCAGCACAATCAGCGTTTTCACATTTACTAGTATCGATAGTTACAGTTGACATAATATACACCATTTTCTTCTTTTTTATTATTAATTAAATTAATTAATAAACATGATACTCAAGTACCTTAAAGCTTATTAATCAATCGATTTGCTAAACATTAAATTATCTTAAAATACTTATATCGCCCAAATACAAGCATCTATTAATAATTTAAGAATTTATAATTTATAAATTTAACTATAAACTTTAAATATTTAGCAAAACCTAAATTTAACATTATTTTTAATTCAAATCACCGATTAAATTTAATACTTATTTTAAATCAAAGATTGATACTTAATCTAGAATAATTTAGCCATTCTAGGGTTGGATAATTCCTCTTCAATTCTTATAAGTTCATTCAACTTGGCGATTCTCTCTCCTCCGATTGCTCCAGTCTTAATCATTGGAGCGCCGAAAGCAACTGCCAGATGGGCAATGGTCTCGTCAGTAGTCTCGCCTGATCTGTGAGATACAACAGGCATGACATCGTTTTCCTTTGCCAGCTTGACAGTTTTGTAGGTTTCAGATAAAGATCCTATTTGGTTAGGCTTGATGATGATTGCATTAGCTGCTTTCTTCTCAATACCTTCAGATAGGATTTCAGAATTTGTAACGAACAAGTCGTCACCACAGATGCGACATCTCTTTCCTACTTTTGAAGTCAGTTCGGCAAATCCTTCAAAGTCCTTCTCATCAAAGGGATCTTCAACATAAATCATGTTGTAAGTTTCAATTAAATCCTTGACATATTCAACCTGTTCACCGACATCTCTTTCAATGCCGTCTTGTCCATAGACATATTTTCCAGCCTTTGCATCCCAGAATTCTGATGATGCCATGTCAAGGCCTGGCCTGATGGCAAAGCCAAGTTCGTCTCCAACTTCCTGACATGCCTGGGATTGAATTTCCAGAGCCTGGTCATTGGTGATGTTTGGAATCCATCCGCCTTCATCTCCTTTTCCGCCGGTGAAATTTGAATCCTTCCTGGCGATAAGCTCTTTCAGTTTCTTGTGGACAGCCACATTTGCAAATACCGCTTCGGTCATGTTGGCTGCTCCGATTGGAACTACCAGGAATTCCTGGATATCCGGCGCATTAGGACCTGCATGAGCTCCACCGTTCATCATATTGCCTAATGGATATGGCATTTCGTTTACAAAGTTTCCGCCTAGGAAAGCGTAAAGAGGCAGATTGTAGCTCATGGCAGCCGCTTTTGCCGCAGCCATTGAAACAGCAACGGTTGTGTTGCCTCCGATAGCAGACATATTGTCGGTTCCATCGATTTCTTTTAATACGGAATCAATGTCTGATATATCTTCTGCAGCCATTCCAATAAGTTCAGAGGAAATTACATCTTCTACTTCGCTGATTACCTGATCCACTCCTCCCTTTGGGAATGAGGCGACTTCTCGAGAACCTGTGCTTGCACCACTAGGAGCAGCTGCTCTGCCGAATCCGTTCCAGGTAATTATGTCCACTTCGACAGTAGGATTTCCTCTGCTATCCAATATTTTTCTAACTCGAACATCTTCGATTACACTATCCAAAAATAACACCTCGCAAGGTTTTTTAGATATAAAAATCAAGAATAGCATAACTTCCAGCTTCTTATTAAAGGCTTTTGAATAGCTTTTAGATTATAAACCTAGAATTCACTATTATCTCATGCCTGTGATTTTAATAAGTCGAATGATTTCTCCTACCATAAAATCTATAATGGATTAATAATAATCATAAAAAAACTAGAAGGTTGATTTATAGATTGCTTATGATATTCTTAATTTATGAAATAAATAATTTTAATAAATAAAGTTATTTATAGTTTTATTAAGTATTTTATTATTTAAATACTTATTTGTAATTTAAAACACAATTGTTTTAATTTTTACTCTTAGAAAATCCAAATCATAAGATTCGAACAAATTCTAAAATAATTTTTTACTCTTAGAAAATCCAAATCATAAGATTCGAACAAATTCTAAAATAATTTTTTACTCTTAGAAAATCCAAATCATAAGATTCGGACAAATTCTAAAATTGATTAATGATTTTTTTAACAAATTGATAATATAACATTTGAAAAAAATTTATAATGAATAATTAAGTCGACTAATGCTTAATTATTCCTTAGGTTTAACATTTAAAGGTAAAATGCCTAATTCAAGTTCTTTAGTAGCTATGTCAATGGAATCAATATCATCCTTCTTGAGCAACTTATCGATTTCCTTATGTTTCATAGGCTTTGCGCCTTGGGATAATTGAATAGCTCTGGCACCAAGAACTCTTGCTTTTTCAAATCTTGTTAATTTTTTAGATACGGTTTTTTCTGCAGCCATTATAAAACTCCTAATTATTAAAGAATAATTAATAGTTAACAAACAATTAAATGATTAAAAACAATTTTAATTAATATTAATAGTCAACAAACAATTAATGATTAAAACAATTTTAATTATATTAATAGTTTTTAGCTATTTTTAAATTTCATAAAAAGAATATTTCCCAAAAGACTTTAAAAAATGAAAGTCAGATCAATTAATCAAGATCCACATGAGAAATCAACATTCTTCTACAACAATATCTTGTAATACCCATATCATCTAAAATATCTTTTGAATTTTCTCCATCAGCCAATCTACTTTGATATTCATCAAAAAATGCAGAAACTGGTTTTCCACAACTTATACATCGTATAGGTATCATATTACTAAACATATTAAATCATCAATTCCTTTTTTAATAAAACAAGATTCAACAGATGTTAAATCCTGAATATTCATTCAACCATTTATTGCAAAGTAAATAAATTGATAAAAAATTTAATTTTTTACAAATACAAATAATTTTACACAGTTAAAAACAATACAGATGCCATAGAAATAACCTACTCAATAGAGAAAATCTGTCTATTTAACCATGTCTTGAATTTAACTGCTAAAAATAATTAAAAGCAAAAGGCCTTTAATTGGATAATAAAATTATCTGTAGGATTTTTGGTTACGAGCCCTTGCTCCAGGACCACCGTATTTTTTAGGTTCGGAACGTCTTGGATCTCCTACCAACATGGTTCTGTCGTATTGAGTATATACTTCCTTTAAATCCATGTCGCCGGTCCATTGAACTAAACCTTTAGCAATTACCATACGTGCAGCTTCAGCTTGGCCCATTACTCCTCCACCATTGACTTTGATGCTGATATCGACATTATTGACAACATCTCCAGCTAATTCCAATGGTTCGGTGAGTTTCAAGCGTGCAAGTTCAGGAGAGTAAAGTTCGATAGGAACCTTGTTGATTCTGACTTTGCCGGTACCTTCTCTTACTGTACCTCTTGCAATAGCTGTTTTACGCTTACCACTTGTATGAACAACTTTCATTTAAATACACTCCATTGTTATAAAATAATTCGCATAACATCGATTAAGATAATTTCCAAAAGACTTATTCAAATTTAGCGCCTAAAAGTTTGGAAATTTCTCCTAATTCCATTCCTTTCTTAATGTTATTATATTCAGCTTCAGGTATGGTTTCGAGTTCCGCATCAGCATACTCAGCAGGTACTCCTACGAATGCTTTTAAACCTTTGTAAGCTACTTTACCTTTAGTCTTCTTAGTAGGCAACATACCTTTTACAGTTCTTCTGAATATATCTTCTGGTCTTCTTGGGTATTTAGGACCTAAATCACGAGGGTTGGAAATACTTTTTCTGTCCACTCGCTGTTTATATCTTGCATAAGCCCAATCTTTATTACCAGTTAACATTATTTTTTCAGCGTTGAGGACTACAACCTCTTCGCCATCTAGAAGCTTCTTGCTGACTACGCTAGCAAGTCTTCCTAAAATATGTCCTTCACCGTTAATAATCATCATAAACACCATTCCCTAAGCTTATAACATAATCTTAACATTACTGCCTTTCGGATTTCTCTCTGCAAGTTCGGCAATGGAAATAGCTTCGCTTCCAGCATTAACTATTTTTGCCTCTGCGTTTTTGGAAAAACCTAATGCCGCTACAGTAACCTTATGATCTAACTTTCCATCAGATAATACTTTTCCAGGTACAACAACAGATTCCCCTTCTTCAGTATGTTTGTTAATATGCTCAATACTTACTTCAGCATGATTTCTTGTTGGTTTTTCGAGTTTGATAGCCACATCTTTCCAAATAGCTACCCCTTCTTCATAAGATTGTTTTCTAAGATTATAAATAAGTGAAATAAGGTTAGGATTAGATTTTTTAATTTCTCTAGCCATTATTCGCTTCCTCCTTTACTAAAATCAATAAACTCATCTGTTTTACTGTTTAAAACATCACAAGCTCTTAATAAAACCTCTTTAGGAGGCATTGATCCATCAGTTTCAATATTAAAAATAAAATCATTTTCACGATACCCGATCTTGATGTATCTGGAACCGAGCTCTTTAGCCTTTCTTACACAGCTTTTGCATAAGGAACAGTTTTCCACATCTGTGATTTCTATTTTCTCTTCTTCCTTGTTTGCCACTAAAACACCTTTAGGACAAGCATCAGCAGCTGCATATGGAATATCTTCATTTTCATTGAATGTGATTTCAGGATACTGCTTGTAAACGCATACTGTTGTAGGCATCCATTTTGCATGTTCCTTTCCTATTCCCAATTTAGCTATAGCTTCCAATTCAACATCTTGATTCTCTTCCAAATCCAGAAGAGGTATGGTATCATATACTGGTTTAATCTTTGAGTCACTACAAGACAAATCCCTGGAATAAACTCTTTTTGGACCGGATTCCACTAATGTGAATGCTACACCACAGTTTTTGCAGTAGCCATCCTGGCTTTCATCATGCAAGCCGCTAGCTTTGCATTCTTCCTCAGTCATTAAACCGTCAATAGCTTCTATATCAGAAACCAAAGGAGTCAAACCTAATCTATGAGCTAAAACCTCATCGAACATTGCAGAGTCGTTTTTTGTAATATAGACATCTTCAATTGCTAATTTAGGCACTTTCATCATTGCAATTCTTCTGATTGCATTGACAAAAGGAACTTCTGCATCACGGATTATGAAAACCATTGAATTTTCATCTTGCTTTTTGACATCAATTTCCATATTAAACCCTTCTTATACTCTTCTTCCTCTTTTACCGCCTGGTCTTCCAGTACCATCATGAGGTATAGGAGTAATATCTTCAATTTTTCCAATTTTGATTCCAGCTCTTGCCAAAGCACGAATAGTTGCTTGTGCACCAGGACCTGGACTTCTAGGACCATTTCCACCAGGAGCTCTTACTCTTATGTGTAAACCTACAAAGCCTTTTTCCTTAGCATCTTCAGCTGCTCTGTTAGCTGCTTCCATAGCTGCAAAAGGAGAGGATTGTTGTCTGTCTGCACGTACTACTCTACCACCAGACCATTGACAGATGGTTTCTGCTCCGGTAATATCTGTAACAGTTAAAATAGTATTGTTAAAGGATGAATAAATATTAGCTATTCCCCATTTTTCATCTTTTGCCATAATTACACACCTACTTATTCATTATCATCAGCTTTTGCTGCATTGTATTCTTCAATTTGTTTAGCGACAGGTGAGGTAGGGTAGAATCCTACTAAATCTTCTTCTCCTTTTTTAACTACGTAACTTGGAGAGTTGACTTTCTTGCCGTCTAAAGCAATGTGTCCGTGTACGACAAACATTCTTGCTTCCTTAGCAGTACGAGCTAAACCTTTTTGGTGTACAACAGTTTGTAATCTTCTTCTTAAAATGTCTTCAACAGTTAAATCAAGAATACTTTCCAAAGGAGCGCTTTCATCGAGAATACCTGTTCTCTTCAAGTGACCGAGAAGTTCATCGATTTCAGTTTTGACTTGGTCTTCAGAGAAACCGAGTAAGTATCTTGCTTGTCTACTATAATTTCTAACTAAAGTATCAGCTTTCCAAATTTCCTTTTTGTTTTTTAAGCCGTATTTAGCCATTAATTTGTTTTCACTTTTAATTCTTTCTGCATTCCAAGGATGTGGTGGTGTATCATACTTCTTCCTTGCTTTTCTTGGATGTCCCATTCTTACATCTCCGTAAATTAAATAATATTGATTTTATAGCTTGATTCCTGCTTTGAAAATATTCCAAAACAATCAATCGCCATAATCTCCTAATTTCTAAAAATTCCCAGTTATTTACCTTCTCTTACTTACACCGACAGTAGAACTGTGTCTGAAAGTAGATTTAGTTCTTTGTCCTCTAACAGGTAAACCAACTTCGTGTCTTCTTCCCTTGTAACTTCTGGTTTTTCTCATTCTGTTTAAATCGTCTCTTAATGTCATGTCGAGATCTGATTCAATTAAATGAAGATCGTCACCGGTTTCATAATCGTTACGTCTGTTAAGCATCCAATCAGGAATACCGTATTCTTTAGGATTTTCTAAGAGTTCTTCAATCTTAGCAATATCTTCTTCAGAGGTGTAACCGATTTGTTCTTCTAAGTTTAAACCTAAGGTAAGACAGATAGATCTAGATAAGGATAATCCAACACCTTTAATTTCGGTTAAAGCTTGTTCAATTTTCTTATTTCCATCTACATCCTTTCTGGATATACGCACTAAGTGCTTAAAGTCGTCTTCCATTAAAGTAACCTCCATATAATTATAGAGCGAACCCGCGAGACGCAAAAAATTGCGGATTCGAATGCTTTAAATTAAAGCACAGTTTTCAACAATATAAAACTTGATACAGCATTGAATCAATTCAGAGCAAATCCAAGATTTGTTCTACAATCAACTGCTACTGCACCAAGAGTGCATAAATATCAGTTATATGACCAATTTAATAATTTAATCCACTGCTATAGATAAGCATAGCTAGATTATATTTAACAAATTAAAAAAAGCAAATTTTAAATCCAACTCGTAAAGCTTATTGAATTGGATTTAAATTTAATGAAATCAATCATCAATAATAATCCTCATTGAATTATATTAAATTGCTATATACTAATAAACGCCGAGACTGGGATTTGAACCCAGGAGAGGAGACCCTCACAAGATTTCCAGTCTTGCGCCTTACCAGGCTAGACTATCTCGGCAATAGCCTGCATCATATGCATAAAGTGTGCATATAATACACTATTAAACTATAAGATTATCATAGTATTTAAAGCTTTGTATTTTTAAGCCTGTTTTTTAAAAAAAATAGTTAAGTTGAAAAATCAACTTTCCAAATAACTCTTAGTTTTTCATAATATTTAAAGATTTTTTTGAAAATAAAGAAAAAGTATTTATATAAGTTATTAAAATTTTAATTGATGCAATTTTTCAAGCTTTGAAATTTATATAAAATCAAGCGTTCGAAAGTCAATGAAAATTAACAGGCTGACAATGCTCATTTTAAGGAAAATTATAAGAATTTCAAAAATGAATTCTACAAATTATATGAAAAAATTAAAACGATAATGTATAGATTACTAAATAGTAAAATTATTAAAATCAAAAATACAAAGCATAATTGAGAGGTCAAATCATGGAAATCAAACCTGTTCCAAAGATAATAGAAGATATCGGCAAAATGGTTCAAGAGGAGAAATACGAGGAAGCGTGCTCTTTTGGATTGGAGAATATTGATTTGAACAAGAAATACATCGAGGGAGAGTATGCTTTTAAAAATATTCTCGAGGAGTACATTTTCCAGTTTTTCAAAAAGGGAGAAATCAAGCGAAAATATCCTTTGATGCTGGATTATTCAAGCCTTTATGCTGATTATGGAATCGCACTCTTTAAAATGTCAAGATTTGAAGAGTCTTTGAAAAGCCTGGACCTTGCTTTGAAATACAATCCGGTAAATGTAAAGGCTCTTTTGACACTTGCTGAAATTGAAAGGGATAAGAATCCTGGAGAATATTTGAAGATATCAATCGAATGCGCCAGGTACAGCTATTCACTTGAAAACCTTGCCAAAGCCCTTAGAAACATTTCATACTATTATTTGAATAAAAAGGAGAAACACAGTGCTGAAGATATGAAAACCGCCTGCTCTCTATTCATATTAAGCAGGGAATATGACGGCGAGTCAAAAACAGTCATTAGCGAACTTGGGGATTTGGAGGAAAAACTGGATCTTGATTCAATTTTGGAATTCAAAGGGGATGATGGGTATGATATTTCAAAGATAAAGGAATATCTCAAATCCAAAAACCTGCCTCATGAAGCTTCAATTGAGATAATTACAATCTGCAAAACACTTGGATTCCAATTGGACGAAGCCAAGAAAGTGGTTCCTGCATTGTTTTATTTCAATATCGCATATGATTTAAGCAAAGATCCGGCTATTAAAGAGACTATTGATATTTTAAATGAGAAAATAGAGAAAAAAGAAAACGAATAACCTAAAAGAAACTAGAAATTTAAATGAGAAAATAGAGAGAAAAGAAAACGAATAACCTAAAAGAAACTAGAATTTAAATGAGAAAATAGAGAGAAAAGAAAACGAATAACCTAAATGAAACTAGATATTTTAAATAAAAATCAAATAAAATAAAAAAAAATAATGCAAATTCCAAAAGGAATAAACTAAATTATTGTAAACTAAATCGGCAACAGATTTAATTAGGTGATTCTATGGATAGAAAACTCAAAATTGATACCAAAAGTATTAAAAAAACTATTGATAGAACACCTGAGGACTATGAGCCTGAAATAGAGAAGATATCATACCGTAAGGGAATAACAAGAACAATCGTACTTTTAATAGGAAATTTCATAGGTCTTGTGGCCTTAGTTCCATTAAATATAGGCATAAACATGGACAGCCTGTTTACAGGAGCGATCGTCATAATTTCTTTAAGTTTGATAAATTCCCTCTTATGGCCAATTGTATCCAGAGTTCTCATGCCTTTTCTAATTGTGACTCTGGGTGTTGGAAGCTTCATATTGAATGCGCTGCTTCTTAAATTTCTGACATTGATGATACCTGGATTTACAGCTTCAGGCTATGCACTCTTTTTCACACCGCTCTTGATGGCTATAATTACAACTGCAATATCTGAAATATTGGCTGTTGACGACAACAGTACTTATTACAGATCATTTACAAAAGATGCTCTTAAAAGAAGGGAAGATCATGTTAAACGCAAGAAGGGCATGATAATTCTCGAAATAGACGGCCTTGCAAGGGAAATCCTTGAAGAAGCTATTGATTCAGGATACATGCCTACACTAAAAAGCTGGATTGAAAGGGGAAGCCATTCCATAACAGGATGGGAAACCGACTTGTCAAGCCAGACCGGAGCGAGCCAGGCAGGAATACTGCATGGAAACAACACGGACATAGTTGCCTACCGATGGGTCGACAAGAAAAATCACAACAAAGTAATGAGCTGCGGAAGCTTCAGCGATGTTGCTTCAATGGAGAAAAAGATATCCAATCATGATGGACTGCTTAAACACAATGGGGCTGGACGATGCAACTTATTTTCAGGCGACAGCAAAAACCTCATCTATGTATCCTCAGACATTATTTCAAACTTCAAGGCGGAATATAATAAGGCATGGAGACTGGTATTTTCAAACATTGACAGCTTCACACGTATTTTTGTTTTATTTTTAGAAGATGTGATCTTTGAGTACATATCTCAAATAAGGCAGTTCGTATTGAATGTGAGACCTAGAATCTCAAGAGGATTTGTATATGCTTTCATTAGAGCTGGAGCAAGCGTAATTCTCAGGGAATTCAATACAAAAACCCTTATCTGGGACATGATGGACGGAGAGCTTGACATCATCTATGCAACATATCTTGGCTATGATGAAATAGCCCACCACTCAGGAATAAGAGACAGGGACAGCTTCAGATATTTGAAAAAATTGGACAAGCACTTCTCAAGAATAGAGCATGCGGCATCTTATTCAAAAAGAAAATACGAGTTTGTAATCCTGTCAGACCATGGGCAAAGCAATGGCGCCACCTTCAAGCAGAGAAACGATGGAGTCGGATTGGACGCTCTTGTAAGCGCCCTTCTTCCTGAAGACATGGATGTATTTGGTGATTTCGATCCCGACAACACCAATATGAAAAGAGCATATGTTCCATTCAGCCAGCAGAAGGACAATTTAATGGACAAATACGAAGAACAGAAAGACAACCTCATAGAAATATACGAAGAACAGAAAGACAACCTCATAGAAAAATACGAAGAACAGAAAGACAACATTGTCGAGAGATACGAGCAGCAGAAAGACAACATAAGAGACAAGTATGAAAGACAGAAAGACAATCTTGTGGAAAAATATGAAAAGCAAAGGGACCTCCTCTTTGAAAGATATTCCATACAAAGAGACACAATATTAACTGATTATGACAATGAATTGAGCTATGTCAATAAATACGAGCCTAAAAAAAGAAATAAAAAAACAAAACTTGAAGATTCAGAGGCAATTGTCCTTGCATCAGGCAATCTAGGGCTTATATATTTCACACAATGGACTGCAAGGCTTACATATGAATCAATTATCGGCCTGTTTCCAGATTTGATTCCTGGACTTGTAAACAATCCCTATATCGGGTTCATACTAGTAGACACTGAAGAGAGAGGCCCTATTGTCATTTCAGACAAGGGAGTCTACTATCTCGATTCAGACACCTATACTGGTGAAAATCCATTAAAGGACTTCGGAGAGAATGCTGCAGACCATTTAAGAAGAACAAACTCCTTTTCCACAGTACCAGACATCCTGGTAAACAGCTTTTATGATAAGGAAAATGATGAAGTGGCCTCATTTGAAGAGCTAGTTGGAAGCCATGGAGGTCTTGGAGGAACTCAGACTAAACCATTTATCATGCATCCGAGCTACTGGAAGATCAATGATGACTTGATTGGCGCTGAAAGCATTTACCACTTATTAAAAAGAGAATTGGAAAACTTAAAAGAAAATGATAATTAAAAAAAATTGATAGAAATTTTAAAAAAATATAAAAAATTAAAGACTAAAAAATTATATGCCATTATAAAAAGAATAAAAGACTTTAAAAATTACATAAACGATTAAAAAAAAGAATTATAAATCCAAAAGCTCCTTCTTTTTAGATTCAAACTCTTCTTCAGTAATTATTCCATCCTTATACAAATCATGATATTTTCTTATTTGATCTGGAATGTCTTCTTTTGGAGCCTTATACACGATTTTAACATTCTCATCCACATCATCATCAATGCCTTGAATCCTGTTGGATAGCTTTCTTTCAAATTCATCCAGTTCATCTTCATCTATTGTTTTCAAAGCATATGGATCATCTTTCAGCTTAAACTCTATTTTATTGAAAGCCGGCCTGTTGATTCCATCAAGAGGAATATCGTCATAAGAGACTTTTAAAGATTCCTTTAATTTGCCATTCAATCTGCTTCTTTTTTCTAAAACAAGACCGTCTTCTTCAAAAACAGCCACACCATTGAATTTCTTATTATTCTCATCAATTAAAAGAGCCCGGTATTCAGTAATCTTTTTTTCCATGATATCCCTCAATATTTATTTAATCAATGCATATATCAAATTAATAATAATCTTTTTTTAAATTAAACCCCATAATCGAGATTTAATTTCAATTCAAACAATATAATAATTATTTTTTCCTTAAGCATATTAAATATTTCTAAAATATTTTTATAAAACTTTAACAATATCATAAAAAATTAATAATAGATTAAAAATATTCATAAACATGATAGATGATGAATTAGAACTGATTTTGCTCGATGATATGGCTAATGACGACAAGGCCTTTATAAGTGATGAAAATAGCAGATGCGGAGGCATATTTATAGCTTGTCTTATTATTTTAGCCATTATGATATTGATTGGTTTATTTATATAAAAACCGCTTATAATTGGGAATTAAGAAATAATAATTTAAAAATAATTTGAATAAACCTATCAAATTTGAATAAACCTATCAAATTTGAATAAACCTATCAAATTTGAATAAACCTATCAAATTTGAATATGGACATATTTAGAATATTTAAATTAAATTAATAATTAAAAAAAACAGTAAATTAAAATATTCCCATTTCAATGAAGTAAAAAAAATATTTATAAATAAATTAAATCAGAGGAGTTTTTAACTCCTACTTTTAAAAATAAGGATTACTCCAAGTGCTCGTAACCATCTTCAGTTATCTTGTAACTTGGTTTTAAAATCTTAAAGCTTTGAATGACCTTTACAAACTCATTGACTATGACAGGATCCCTGTTGTTTTTAGTGTATAACTCAAGAGTGTAGAGGTTGTTGTCCTTTAAGATATGGAACTGCTCTATTTCCAGGCCTTCTTCCTCTGTTGTATAGAAAATATCCCAAATATCAAGTTTTTCAAGGGATTCGACAGCTGACTGCTGGATTTCACAATTGTTTTCCTTCAACTCAACTTCAACAGCTTCTTTCAATTCATCCACTGTGTTGAATGTGCATGGTTTTGTGGAAATCTTTACTATGGAGTTATGCTGCCTGTCGTGAAGGACTACATCTGTAAATTCATCTTCCTCTTCAGATTTTATATCATTCCAGAGGAAAGGATACTCAAAACAAACAAACTGATTGTTAAAACCTTTTTTATAATCTTTAAAATCATCTGCTGTAACCATAAAACTCACTTTTCTCAATTTACTATTAAATTAAATCTTTTTTCTAGCATCAATAAAAAAAACATCTTTACTTTTCAACTTATTTTTTTACCATGCAATTCATAAATCAATTAAAAGAAAAAATAACTATTTCCAAGCCATAGGATAAACACCCGGCTGCATGAACACCTTGTTTGTATTCACAACTAAACCGGAATCCGCATTCATTATCTCCTCAGTTGATGCTAGAGCAATTCCTGATGCAACAAGCTCTCCCTTCAAGGACTTTATTGCCACAAGGTCTCCTCGCTTGATTCCTTTTGAAAGCATGGAGATACCTCCTGCTGCAAGCTTTGCACCTTGGCAGATTGCTTCTACAGCTGAATCCTTGATAAATATCTGAGGAAGATGATCCGCAGCCACTTCCATTGGCTTGATTGCATTTCTCAAATAGGATTCATCGCCGTCTTCCACCCAGAAGTGATAAGCATCGGTTAAATCATGCAGATTGACCAGGTCATCATTCCTTTCATTGAAAGGCCCTGCACGAGTACGCCTAAGCTCTGCCATATGGGCTCCACAGCCTAAAGCCTCTCCGATATCATGACATAAAGTTCTGATATAAGTTCCGGCTTCACATCCAACCCTGAATAGAACATCCTTGCCCTTGATTTCATAAATGGTTGCATAGTAGATTGTTCGAACCCTTAATTCTCGCTTTACCGCTGATTTAACTGGAGGGGTCTGGTAAATCTTTCCAGTAAATTGGTCAAAGATTTCATATACTTGATCTTCAGGCATTTCCTTATGCATTGTCATAAGACATACATATTCCTTGCCTGCAGGTAGAAGAAGTTGGCTGACTCTTGTTGCAGTATCTATTCCAATAGGCAGCACTCCAGTTACCTTAGGGTCCAGCGTTCCACCATGGCCTGTTTTATTCACGTGGAGAATTCTCTTGACCCATGAGTCCACTTCATGGGAGCTTGGACCTGAAGGCTTGTCCAAATTGATTACGCCTTTGGATATATGTTCTTCAATAGGCCTTTCATATGGATTGCAGCCATAGTCAGGATTAGTTTTTGATTTTGATTTAATCAGATAGTCATCCATTTTAAATTCTCCAAGTAATTTCTAGTCTATTATAAAATAAGATTTTTATTATAAATAACTATTTTGCATAAAAATAAAATTCGAAAAGCAATTAGAGAAGTAAAAAATTCAAAAAATAGCTAAACTAAAAAAATACTAAAAAAAATACTAAAAAATAACTAAAATAAAAAATACCAAAAAATAGCTAAACTAAAAAATAACTAAAAATAATTAAAATAAAAAATTCAAAAAATAGCTAAACTAAAAAATAACTAAAAATAATTAAAATAAAAAAAGAAAAAGATTAATCCAGTAAAACTGGATAATAATTCATCAAACAATGAATTGATTTAAAATAAAAAAATATATTAAAATCCGAAGATTTTAATTAATTTTTCTAAAACGTTTTAAAATATAAAAAGTTTGTATTATAGACATTTAAAACCAGGAAGCAAGCTTATTCCATAATAGGTTCTAAATGGTTAATGTTACAACGTCTGTTTTTAACTTCTTCTCCGTCGATTTCAACGAAGTTTTCATCAATGATTGCAACAATTTCACATTTTTTACCAGCTTCTCTTCCAGCAATTTTAATACATTGTCTACCTACTTCTATAGCAGCCATTATATCACCTTTAATGTTGTTAAAATAATTTCTACAATACTTTCAGGATCAAAAGTATTTGTATTAATAATTAAATCGTAAATATCCATATCGGTTATATCAATGCCATGGATATCCTTATATCTTAAAGCCTCACTTTCCTCACGGGCCAAAATCTCATCCCGTGCCTGTTGAACTGATTTATCTTCACGATTGCAAACTCTCTCAGCTCTTACATCCAATGGAGCGGAAAACCATATTTTCAAGTCCGCATCAATGAAGTAAGCTGAAAGCCTGCCTTCAATAACAAGATTTTCAGAATTCTCTGCAAGTTTGGCTTGACGATTATCAATCTCAATATCGATGTCAGTATTATTTTCAGCGAATTTATTAAATTCAACAACATCCATCCCATATTCACGAGCCATCTCTCTGAAGATGCCTCCTGCAGATGCAAATGGATAATTCAATTTTTCAGATAATACCTTCGCAGCTGTTGTGGTTCCACTGCCAGCTACTCCACCGATCGTAATTATCATTATTTTCTAGCCTCATCTTTGAAATGTTTACGAGCACATTTAGGACATAAGTATCCACCAAATGGACGGTTTGGTCTCTTTTGAGATTTAGCCAATTTAGCAATCTCATAAGGACGTCCTCTTGGAACACCATGTAATACAGCACCACACTCAGCACATACATGCTTGGATGGTTTCTTCTTTTTATATGTTAAAACAGTTTTCCCACCAGGGGTTCTTCTGTTTACTCTTTTATATGATCTTGATCTAAATCTATTTGCAGGCATGTTCTCACCTAATTTGTTTTATTTTAAATCCAAACAGCAAAATCTCTAAACTTGACACATGTCTTAATGCATAAAGCAAATTATACAATACAAGTCTGCTAATTAAATAGCAAGTAATCTAAGCTGTTTAGATTGAAGTAAATATCAGTCGTATTGCCTAAAAAGTTTAATCAATACAACAAATCATAAGAATAATTTCATCATAAAATAAGTAAAGATATCAATTATAATATCGCTATTAAATGATAACACTATTAAATATGATTTTAACTAATATATACTTTTCTGTTGTTCTTTATTGAAAATAAAAAAAAACAACGAATTTTAGAATTAAATTCTAAAGGATTTTAAAATCCCAGATCTTAACAACAACCCAAATTAAGTAGCTCCAGCCACTTAACATGCCAATTGCCATTAATCACTGAAATTTAGTATTACACATTATTGTACTTAATTATTAATCTTATTTTCAAATCAATAAATCAAAGTAAAATCGCTTAAATCACAACTATCAACAACCAAGCATTAAACACTTTAATTTATAATTCTTCAATAAGATATTTGAGATTAATAATTTAAGATGATATAAATTAATAATACCAATGATTAGTTTTAGGGATTAGAATCCATTCTTGAATCCCATGAATTTTCTGATAATCTGACTCATACCAAAAGTACAAATGAAATACCAGAACAGCCATCCGATACCATAAGGTATGGTGGTAATATTACCTCCGTAAATCCATTGTCCAAATGCATGGAACAGAGGAGTGAAAGTACAATAATAAACCGCTGGAGGAAGAACGATAATCATATCCTTGATTACGGATTGCCACATCCAAGCAAAGATTAATAAAATCGGAATCATGGTTACGATCATAGGACGGAAGGACATTTTCATGACTTCGCTCTGGTCCTGCATCATTTCCATTTGCTGAGCTTGTAATTTAGCTACTTTTTTTCCATCTCCGCTTGCTTGAGCTTCTCTTAATTCCTTATTGAATGTCTTGCTTCTCTCTTGCATTTCATTCATCTTGTCCTGATCCACCAATAACTTCTGAGCTGTTACAGTCAATAGGGAAACAGCTGCTGAGATAACAAATACTGTTAAAACAGGATTATTAGGAGTAGGATCTAAAGCCATTAAAGGATTAAAAAGCGCATTCATCGCATCAAATACTGGTTGCATCCAGGATATTCCTAATAAAAAACTACCTTGATAGGCCATTTCATTCCTCACATAAGTTTTGATAAGTTTAATAGTAAATTATAAATTTATAAGTTTTCAATTTGAAAATTCAATTTTAAAAAATGCCTATTTATTTCTCAAGCATCCAAATTAAATTTTCCAAGTTATTTAAAATTCTAAATAACCACACAAATGTATAAATGTATATATTTATATGTGCATACATTGATGTGAAAAACATCATAAATATAACACGATGATTTTAATTGCATTTAGCATTAAAATTTTCAGTGTTTGTTATAATAAACTATTAATTTATAAATTCTAATTTTAAGATAAATAAAAGAATCTATAAATTAATAATTTAAAATAATGATAAGGGAGATTAAAATAAAAATTTTAATCTTCTTAAATATTTTTTAATATGACAATCTACATTTTTAAGACATCAACGAGTTTGGAAACAGTTGAGTCCAGATGGTTGTCATGGTTGTAGATGATTTTTACAGTAGCTCCAGTCAAAGTAGCATAAGCCATGGAGGCAGCTCTGTTCATTTCCTGGTGAAGCTCGATTTCACTAGCCTTCTGCCTGTCTCTTTGTCTGGTTTCATCTGAAAGCCTTCTGTATAAGATCTCATCAGGATTTGCTTCAATCATGACAAAAGTATCAGGATTCAATCCTTCAAGCACCCATTTAGGAAGTCCCGGCAGGAAACCTGCAGGAGTGTTGATGGTACAATGAGTGTCCACGATGACATTCTCGGTTTCGGATTTTTCCTTGATTCTAATAGCGGCTTTTCTTTGAATCTCCTTTTGAGTATCAGCAGGCAATTTCCTCAAAGCATCCCTGTCATCCACAATACCTTCCTCAATAGCAATCTCAGTCATGATGTCCCCATAGTTCAAATGAAGGTAATCGACTTGCTCTAATGCCTTGTTAAGCACAGTAGTACTTCCAGATCCTGGAATTCCAGTTAAAACTATTAATTTCATTTAAATCCCTCAATTTATTTTATATATAAATCTAATTAATAAAAATCTTGAAAATAAAAATCAAGACCAGTTAATTTAATAACTAGTCTCCTAAGAATTTCCTAATTGCAGGGTGCATATCCATAAGCTGCTCCTGAGCAATTTCCTCATATAATCTGTAAACAATACCTACAGTAAGCAGCACTCCGGTACCTCCACCAAGAGCTCCGGTTAAATCGGCTATAAATGCCAGAATACCTACGAACAAACCACCAAGAATGGTAAGAGCAGGAATATACTTGCTCATGATTTGATAGAGCTGTCTTTTGCTGCTTCTGAAACCTGGAATCTGAATTCCAGAGTTATAAAGCTGCTTGGAAACTTCCCTTGCATTCAATGAACCGCTGATTTCCACCCATAGCCATGAGAAGAGCACACAGCATCCCAGGAAGAAGATAGCGTAAACAAGCACCCTTAGCGGATTGGTGAAGAGCACTGTGTAGCTGTTTGGAGTGGAGAGCCATAAAGCTACTCCGCTAACTGCACGGCCTCCTGAAACCTCTCCTAAAATAGGGAATCCAAGTTTCTGGAACACGCTTGTCATAAGAGAAATGTTTACAAGAAGAGCACTGGTTAAAATTACCGGCATGTTACTTGCATAAATGAATTTTAAAGGATATTTACCAACAGAACCTCTGATTCTTCCATGACCCCTTACCTGACCGTGTGAGATAGGAATTTCAATCCTCATAGATTCTCCGTATACAGCCATCAGGAATACAACAATTGTTGCAAGCAATGGAATAAGTATTGTAAAGTTAGGAGCTCCGCCGACTATTGATTGGATAAATGCAGGAAGAATACCTGAAGCAGTTGAAGATGCCACAGATGCAGGCAGGAAGTTGAATGTACCTGTAATGATTGTCTGAGCTACTCCTGCAGCAATGAATAATCCGATACCGCTTCCGAATCCCCACTTGGATACTACCTCGTCAAGGTAGAGAATCAAAATCGCACCGATTACGAGCTGGCCGATCATGATTGGATAGTAAGATTGGTCTATAGCCACCAGACTTCCTGTAAGTACCAGAACAGCGGCTTCAAATATAGTGAAAATAATAGCTAATATCTTTTGAGTACTTTGAAACATCGCCTTATGTTCATGCTGAGACAAGTCAAGTTTCAATATTTTCGCACCTACTAAAAGCTGCAATACAATTGAAGCGGTAACGATAGGTCCAATACCTAATGTCAGTATTGACCCGAAACTACCTGCCATAACAGCTCTTAATTGGGCGAATTGATCTACTGCCGCTTGACTTAAACCGTATAAAGGTATCTCAGATAAAAAATAATATAATAGTAAAACAATAGCCGTCCATTTAAGTTTCTCATTGAAGTCCTGCCTGTGGATAGGAGTTTTAACCTCAGGAAGCAACTTAAACAGCGGTTTAAAATTTTCTAAAAACATAATTTCCCCGTTCATCATTATCTATTAAATCCAATAGAACATTTTTCTCTTGAATTTCTCAAATTATAAACAATCCAATAGAATACTATTTTTCTAATGAATTTTTCTCAAATTATAAATTAAATCCAAAATATTACAAGATTCTAATCCAAATATTAAATTTTTGAATTAATATCTCGCAAACAAATGATAAGTAATTTCCTTAAGCATAAACATTATTTGACATTACTCAAACTATGAATATTTTAGATTATATATAGTTATAAATTTCATTATAAATAAAGTATTCGATATTTTGAATAATTTTAAAAAATGAAAAATAAAAAAAGCATGCAAAATCAATCTGTTAATGATTAATTTTTTAAATGAATAATTGAACAATATAAGTTTGAATTTAAAATAAATAAAAAGAACAATAGAAAAATAATAAAAATAATAAGTTCGAAGAAGATTAATGGAAAAATAATAATTCAAGAATAAATCTAAACCAATTCCAAAAGTCTAAAAACAAATTCGGAATTAATTTAAAAATCAATTCAAGAATTATCCATTATTATTAATCATCTCAAGAACTTGTATTTTCAATTATAAATCTACAGCTTCTCCACCAGCTTCTTCGATCTTGAATCTGGCGTTTTCTGAGAAATCAGGAGATTTGATTACCATAGGAGCATCAAGGTTGCCTGTAGCTAAGACCTTGTTGTATCCGAGTTCGGTGACATCGATAACGATTACATCGTCTTCCTTGGTAGCAATTCCTTTCTCGAGAAGCTCTTCAGCCTTGTCATTTAAGAATTTGAGGTTGACAGGCTCGTATTTGTGGATTGTTTTCTGAGGTCTTTTGAAACCGTGCTTACCGAAGTAGTTCTTGTTTTCGATAACAGTAGTGGTCCAGTGGTGCTTGCCAGCTCCGGCATTACCTTTACCACCTTTATTACCAGCACCTCGGCGTTTCTTAAGAGATCCTCCACCGTTGGTTCTGTTACCTCTTTGTTTTAATATTTTCTTAGATTTTCTTTTCATGATAACCCCTCTTAAGCCATTCTTTTTGCAAGATCATTAATAGCTTCTCCTCTGTAACCGAGGGAGCCGCCTTCCTTGACAGAGTTTCTGATTCCCTTGTATCCTTTTCTAGGAGGGTGGAGACGGAATAAAGGTTTCATATTAATGTCCTGTAATTTAACTTCACTGTTGACTAATGCTTCAGCCAGCTCTTCAAAGCTCTTGTAATCTGTGTTTTCAGATAAGTATTCTTCAGTTACTTTTGCTCCGCCGACTAATCTGCCTCTTTTTTCAAGGAGTTCAGCAACAGTTTCGACATTGACTTCACCCCAAGTGATGTAGTCCTTTGCCTTTTGAAGCATTCCTTCATAGCTTGGGTTTTCTTCTACAAGTACAGCATGGCTGATTCTGTTGAGTCTTAACATTTCCAAAGTACTAGCAATGCCTGAAAGAACACCAGTAGTACCTCTAATTCTAATTACCAAATACATGATACCACCGCTTATTGGATTACTCCCATATTTTTAAGGTCCTGTTCGGAAGCTTTTACTCTGCTTGATTCTTTTAAAGCTTCAAAGACCGCATTTGCAAAGTTTACTGTGGTCTGGGTCTGACCGCTTGCCTGGGACCATACATCCTTGATTCCAGCAAGGGAGAGAATGGTCTTACCGACATCACCAATAGCAAGTCCTACTCCAGCAGGAGCTGGTCTTAAAGTGACTTTTACACTGCTTGCTTTTCCAGTTACCTTGAATGGAACTGTGTGCTGTCTTCCACATACGCAACCCCAGTCACCGCAACCTCTTCTTACCTTGATAATGTTGTATTTAGCATTATCAACAGCTTTTCTGATTGCAGGACCTACTTCTCTTGCTTTGCCTTGGCCTAAACCAACGTAACCGTTCTTGTTACCTACAGCAACGATTACTCTGAAGTTTACTTTTCTACCAGACTTGTGCATTCTCTGAACCAGGTTCACATCCATTACTTCCTCTTCTAAATCAGGAAGCAAAGCATCTACAATTTCCAATTCCATAATAGGGAGACCTTTTTGAAAGATTTCATCGATATCAGTGATGGTTCCTTCCTTAACTTGTTGACCTAATTTGGTAGTAGGTTCCCAATCATCAATATTAAAAGCCATAATTATACCTCAGCCTCGTCAATTTTATTTTTAATTTCTTCAAAGTGTTCAGGTAAATCAGCAGGGTTGAGACCTTTTGCAAAGTATTGGGAGAATTTAGCCTTAAGCTCATCTTCATCTAAGCTTTCTGCATATTCTGCAATGTGTTCTCCGTTGATTCTATCTTCGCTAGGTATAATAGATTCACCATATGGAACATTTAAACCAGCATCAGCAGCACCTTTAACAGCTGCAAATACTTTAGCTCCTTTAATAGGAGATTTTAATCCGATGTCTGCAACAGCATAGTCGACGCCAGCCGCTACAGCTTTTTTACCGCAAAGGTAAGCAGTCAGGTAAACAGCACTAGTGTTCTTGTTTCCTGCTTTCCAACCTAATTTGTTAAGTTCCTTGCTGTGTGCGGATGCTACTGTGACATCTCCGTCTTTTGCAACATTGATTACTTGAACGATAACATTAGCATTGGATACGCGAACAACCAATCTAGCCTTGTCCACATCTACCAGTTTCATTCTGGTAGCATAATTGGTCTTTCCTTCTCTTCTTCTTCTGAATGCTACTTTGTATTTTGATCCGTGTGCCAAACTAATTCCTCCTATTTAAGTAATTCGTGGTCTCTGGCGTAGTTCTTCATGTAAGACTTGCTTCTGAATGCTCCACCTTTTGCCATCTTGTATAATTTACGGTAGGTAGTAGGATCAATTTCACCAGCATCTCTCATTTCTCTAAGATCGGTTCTTAAAGCCCTGATGGTTTTCATCCAAACTTGCTTCTTAGGTGTACGAGCTTTTTTAGCCCCTTTAATACTACCTCTTCCTTTACGTCTTCCTTTTGCTTTCTGTGCTTTTATTTTCTTAGATCTGTAGCTACTAATACCAGTTTTTGGTCTGGCTTTAATTATGCCCTGATCTATAAGTTGTTTAACGCTTTCTCTTGTGATAGCTCTGGAAACTTCTTCAGCTTCATTAGGGTCTATCCAGACACGGTTTTCTCCAACTTTAAGAATACTAGCAGCTAATCTTCTTTGTGTAGTAAGATTCATTAATAATCCTCCGTTATTAGCTGATAAACTTGAATAAACATTTCTCAAGTTTCCCTTTAATTTATCAATATAAATTAAATCCCATTTGTTTTAATTTAATTGCATGGCTTTTGATTAAGAAAATGGATTCCATATTCATATGAAATTATATTCTTGGATGCTTACCAAATAACTCCACGTAATGAATATTCTATTGATTTTACTAGTGTGCCCAATCAACCTGCCTTCGCAAGCCGATTTTATAACTTAAATTTAAATTTGATTTGGTTTTTTGATTTTTCCATACATTTTTTGATATTTCAAATCGATTTAAGTTATGAATCAAAATATTATATAAGTTGTGATACAAGGTTAAAGACGCTTTTCCATAACCCCATACCAACTTTATATAACGCCCGTAAGTTTCTTAAAGTAAGCCTTCATAATTCATAAGTCTAATTAAATTGTTTATAACAAATTTTCTTGAAAAAATTTCTTGTTTAATCATCTAAATTTAGAAAACATCGTTTTCTTATTTTTATATTTTTAATATTTTAATCAACTATTCATATAAAACAGTTTTAAGATTTTAATCAACTATTTTAAATTATAATAGCCAATGATCATAAAATTTAAATATTTGCATTTAAAACTTTAATGCCTAATTCGGATGCCTTGTCAAGCATCAATTGTTTTTTCCTTTTACCAATGGAAGCACTGATTCTTGCAGCATCTGCTGCTGGGTCTAAAGCTTCCAGTTCTTTCATATTGCAAACAAGAACATCATTGAAACCAGATGGATGAAGTCCTCTTGTTGCCCTTGGAGTACGTCTTCCGATGGAAGGCATTTTAGGCTTACCAGACTGGTATCTTCTCATCTTACTGGTGTCACCTCTTGGGCGTCTCCATTTGGTACCTAATTTTTTGTAAGTAGCATATTCCTGTCTTTTAAAATCTTTACTCATACTATCACCAAATATAACTATTTATTCCTTGCTAACTAAATAGATACCATCCTGGAAAACCCTAGGGTCTTTTCCTCTGATTTTGGTAGCCTGTTCCAAGTTAGCCATGGTTTGTCCGACATCTTCCTTGTTAACACCAGTAATAGTAACTTCATCGCCTTTGACGGAAACCTTAGCGCCGCCTACGATTTTGGAAGTTCTAGGATGTCTTTCTCCAATAAAGTTCTCGATTGTAACTACATCTCCTTGAGCTTTGACAGTCATTGGAAAGTGAGCGAATACGATTTTCATGTGATAAGTGAAACCTTCGGTTACTCCAATGATCATGTTTGTGATGTGAGCCTTGGTGGTTCCAATCATTGACTTGTCTTTCTTCTTTGGGAAAGCTGTTTCAAGAACAACTGTATTGTCTTCCTTTGTAATAGTTACATTAGGGTATGTGAATTTTCTGGAAATTTCACCGTTTGGGCCTTTTACAGAAACTTCATCGTCAATTATAACTTCAACGCCTTCAGGGATTTCAATTTCTTCCCTTATAGCTGCAGCTAATACCATATTTAATCACCTAATACATGTAAGCCAGCAGTCTTCCGCCGATACCTCTTTCTTTAGCTTCCCTGTGGGTCATGATTCCTTCAGGAGTGGTTACGATAAGGATACCGAAATTCTTTGCCGGCAGATATCTTTTTTCAAATTTCTCGAATTCATCTTTTTTTACAGCATGACGAGGCTTGATTACACCACATTGGTTGATGTTACCTTCCAATTCAACTTCGAATTTTCCAGCCTTGTTGTCATCTATAAATTCAAATTCACCTATATAATTCTCTTTTTGCATGGTGCTTAAAACACGTCCAATCAATTTGGATGCTGGAGAAATAGTACAGTGGCCGTTTACCTGGCGCTCGTTATTTCTAATATTTGTTAAAGCATCAGCAAGAGGATCCATAAGAGTCATAATAGTCACCTTTTAATTGTATTTTTTAAATCCTATTTTAGGAGCAATTTCTCTAAAACATTGTCTGCATAAGTTGAGTCCGTATCTGCTGATTACAGCAGAGTGATCTCCACAACGACTACATTTTTTTGCTGCTTTTCCGTATTTTCTTGGCAACATAATCACCTTTTAATAATATTGATCTATTCCTCATCGGAAATAGTTACATTGAAGTTTTCTTCCATGAATTTCATAGTTTCTTCAGGAGTGATTCTGTGTCTTTTTGGAATGGACTTCTGTTGAATCTTTCTTCTTTTTATCCTGTAACCAGGTTTTTCAAAGGTTATGGATAAGTTCATACCAAAAATACCAATATCAGGGTCGTATCTCATACCTGGAATATCGATATGTTCTCTAATACCAAAAGAAACATTACCTTGCGCATCGAACTGGCCAGGTCTTAATCTGTTGTTGATACCATCTAAAACCATTTCAATAGCCTTTACAGCTTTTTCGCCACGAAGAGTGACTTTGCATGCAATTGGCTGTTTCTTTCTGATACCCCATTCAGGGTTTGTTACTTTTGAAAAGGTTCTAACAGGGGTTTGACCGGTCATTTGTTCTAAAAGAGTCATAGCTCTTGCAAGTCTTTCACCAGCTTCTCCAACTCCAATGTTGATGGTTGCCTTGGCGATTTTGACTTCATTCATTGGGTTCATTGATTAACCTCCAATAAGTCGATTACAGGTTCATCGCGACCAATAACGAATGCATAATCTTTCAAAGTCAAGAATGTATCATTATTAGCTTTTTCAATTAATACTGTGTTAGGTTTTGAAGATTCGTCTACTATGATTTCCTGGATCTTTCCGATTTCACCAGTGTGCTTACCGCCGGTTACAAGGATTGTTGCACCTTCTTCAAATTTGTAGGTGTCTTTGATTTCCTGTTCAGGAATGGATAAGGAAATTACATCATAAGTTGAGTATTCATCTTCGTCAACTAAAACATTTCTTCCATCGTGAAGGTGTAATTGGGTTTTTCCACCTTTGACTTGGGATTTGTTAATGATTTTAGCTAATTTGTACTCTGCATCTTCTGCTGAGACAGGGTGTAAGGTTAATCTTCCTTTAGTATCTAAAAGGATTCTGTAGTTTTCTTCGATTCTTGGAATGGATAAAATATCCATGAAGCCTACAGGGAATTTGTAATCTTTTTTAGCTCTTCCATCCACCAGGAGGTTTCCTGTATTGATAAGTCTCTTACTTTCTCTTGCATTGTCTGCAACACCAAGGATATCTCTTACAATAACGAGTAAGGATAATGAATCCTTGATTGAGTGGGTACCTGGAGCAGGTTTTACAGTCCAAGTGTTTTCTTTTGGATGGATAGGCCAAGATTTAGGTGCTTTGTATCTTTTAAGATGCTTTCTAGATCCCATTTTTGCCATATTATTCCTCCGCTTTTAATCTTCTTTCATCTTTTAAATCAGCTTCAATAATCATCAAGTTGGATGGGTGAATAGGAAGTGATACAGCAGTTCCATCAGGCTTGCTTAAAGTAACTCCTTCAACAGTTACCTTGTATCTTTTTGCATCGATGGATTCGACTTTTCCTTCTTGTCCTTTGAAATCTCCACGTACAACTTGAACTTTGTCTCCTACTTTAATCGGCAAGGATCTCTTACCAATGTCAGCTCTGATGTCTTTACTTACATTAGCGCTCATGATTTTGCGGCGAATGTGTAAAGGAGCAGTGTAGAGAGCTTTTCTTTGTTTTCTTGGTTGTATTGACATCATATCACCATAATCAATTTATACTAAAATGCTTGCCGCACTACCTACGCTAGGCCATTTGTCAGCTGCCTCTTTGGCAACAGGTCCTCTGATTTCAGAACCTCTTAAAAGACCTTCAGGGGTAATGATAACCGCTGCATTATCTTCGAATTTAACACGAAGACCGTCAGCACGTCTGTATTCTTTTTTCTGTCTTACAACAACTGCATTAACGACTTCTCTTCTCATATCAGCAGTACCTTTCTTAACTGAAGCAACAATCAAGTCGCCGACTCCAGCTACATCAAGTCGTCTGCGTACACCTTTGTACCCTTTTACAGAAATGATTTCAATCTCACGGGCACCGGTGTTGTCTACACATTGAAGACGAGCGCCAATAGGCAAGGCTTTTGTAATGCTTGAAGTACTAGGTTTCATCTTATTCATCTCCTTTGACTTCAACTAAAACAAAATGTTTTGTCTTACTTAATGGTCTGCATTCTGCGATTTTTACAGAATCTCCAACTTCAACGTCAATACAATCAGGTTTGTGAACGTTAATTCTTGATCTTCTTTTTTCGTATCTTTCATATTTTCTAATGAATTTGTAGAAACTGCGTTCTACGGTAATAGTCCTTTCTGCTTTGTTAGTGGTTACAATTCCTTCAAGGACTTGTCCTCTAACAGATAAATTACCATGGAAAGGGCAGTTAGGATCATCACATGTATTTTCTGGTTCCTTAACATTAAGGCCAATCATATTATCACCATTAAAATTTTTTATATCTCTTTTTTATCCTATCTTCAGGACGATTCAATAATATCTTTCCATCGATTTCAACAATGGTTCCATCGGGAACCTTGAACTCGAATATTGAAACATCTTTTGGAATCAATTTCAGAGCACTCTTTGAAACATCATTCATGACTTTTCGAGTACACTCAGAACTTAAATTGGAACTTTCTTGAATTGTAGCATTCTTACCAGGTTCTGCTTTTATATTTTCACATATTTTCCTGGGTTCGGCTTCAATTAAGAAAGTCTTCTTGGTCTCATCGACAACTGTTCCGCTGATTCCTATGAGGGAATCATTGGAGCTGTCAACCACTTTAAGTTCCAAACCAATCAATTCATGATAGAATATATTATTTGAGCTTATCATTCTAAGCCTCAATATGTGAATTAATAATTAACTTATGATTGCGACTTTAAAAAATAATGCCGCAAACTGGAATTAGATAAAAAACATCAGCTTGATATCTTATTATATGATTCATTGTGACAATGAAAAGCAATTATAATAAAACGGAGCTCAAGCTTAATTTCGTCTTCGTTTTTTATTGTATTTCTTGTCGGAATCACGAATTTCAATAGTATCGGAAGAGAATCCCATATCGGATAAAACCTTCTTGACCTTGACCTTATGATCGCCTTGAAGTTCTATCTGACCCTTCTTGGCGGTACCTCCACAGGCACATTTAGCCTTAAGTGTCTTGGTAAGGTCTTTGATGTCTATATCATGTTCGTCTATTCCTTCGACAATTGTCATAAGTTTTCCAAATCTTCTTCTTACTGTATATACTTTTACAGTTTGAACTTCTCTTGCGATTTCCTCGCAAACACAAAGTTCTTCAGGAAGACCACATACTTCACAGATTTTTGACATTTAATTCTCCTTCTGTTTTTGGTTCATAATTGTAAGAACACGAGCAATAGTCCTTTTAAGTTCTCTTGTTTTACCAGGATTCTCATTAATACCTGCAGCAGCACTTTTGGAAATGTTTTTAGCTAATTCAGCTCTGAGTTCCACCAATTTTTCCTCAATGTCCTCGATTTCCATTTCCCAAATTTCTTTACTTCTTAAAATCGCCATTATTCATCACCAGTATCTGCTTCAAGTTCTTCTAAATCTTCTTCAAGCTCTTCGAGTTCTTCTAAATCCTCATCAAGCGCTTCAATTGATTCTTCTACTTCTTCCTCTTCTTCAACAACTTCGATTGGCTCTTCGTCGAGAACAGGAGCAAGAATTTCTACTTTATCCGGCAATACTGCTTCAGGAGGCATGATTCTAACATAAATACCTAAAACACCAGGTTTTAAAGGTGCTATTGCAAAACCTTCTTGAACGAATCTGCTTGCTGGTTCACCACATTTCTTGATGTATCCTTCATCGAATTTGGCAACAGCGGATCTTGCACCTCTGATTTTACCGGAAATGGTAATTTCCACACCTTGAGCGCCTGCTGCCATGATTCTGCGAATGTTGGAGTAAGCGACTCTTCTGAAGTGCATACCTCTTTGAAGGTTGTTTGCGATTTTAGAAGCCATGATTCTAGCATTGAGCTCAGGAACATCAACCTGTTTTACTTCAACTTGAGGGTTGTCAAGGTTGAAGAGTGTTTTAAGTTGCTGGGTAATTGATCTGACGGTTTTTCCGCCTCTACCGATTACCATACCAGGTCTTTCAGCATAAACGGTTACCATGGTTCCTAAAGGAGTTACTTGGATATCCATTCCACCGTATCCTGCTCTTTCGAGTTCCTTTTCTAAGTACTCGTCAATTTGGTTTCTTCTGAGACCTTCTGTAACGAAATTTTTCTCTATCATTATTTAAGCCTCCACTAAAACTATTTGAATATGGGTAGTTGGTGTGTTGAATGGAGTTACTCTACCAAATGCTCTTGGTCTAGCTCCTCTAATGACCATTCCCTTGTGAGATGAAATATGCTCAATCTTTAAGTTCTCTACATCCATGCCTTTGTATTCAGCATTTGCTTCAGCATTTTCTAAAACTTTTAAAATAGCTTTGGATGCTTTAACTGGGTATCTACCAGCTGCCCATCCTTTCATTCCTTTTCTGTGACCTACGCCACGGTTGTGTCTTTTGAAAGGAACAGCCTTTTTCATTTCAATAACATCATTCAAGTATGCTTTTGCTTTGGAAACTTCCATTCCTCTAATAGCACTACAAATTTCTACTGAATGTTTAGGAGAAATTTTTAAGGAACTAGCTTTTGCACGAGCGACTTTTGATTCGTCTACTTCTTTATTATCATATGCATATTTTTTGCCTGCCATAATTTAATCTCCTTATTTAAGTGGAACGAACATAGATGATCTGGTAGCTCCCATACCTGGGTCACCGTGTTGAACTCTCTTTCTGGTTGGTGCGAATTCACCGAAGAATCCTCCGAGCATTTCAGGAGTGAAAGTCACTTCAACGAATTCCTTACCATTGTAGATTCCGAAGGTTTTTCCAACCATTTCAGGAATAACCACCATATCTCTGCAGTGAGTTCTTACTACTACTGGTTTTCCACCTTTCTTTTCTTCCTTGTATAATTTTCTCATTTTATCCAGCACAGCCTGTTGTCTAGGCAGGAAGCCTCTCTTCAAGGATCTTCTTTGTCTTGCTGGTAAAAGTTCAATAAACTCTTCTAAGGACATATCTTGTAATTCCTCAAGAGTGTAACCTCTATATTTAAATATTTTTCTAGCCAATGACACATCTCCTTAAATCTATCGTCTTTTTCCTGTACGTTTAGCTGCAATTGAACCAACTTTTCTTCCAGGTGGTGCATTTCTTGAAATAGTAGTAGGACGACCTGGGTGTTGTCTGTTACCTCCACCGTGTGGGTGGTCTATTGCGTTCATTGCTACTCCTCTAACGGTCATAGATTTCTTACCTTTAGCTTTGAGAGCGTGCCATCTGACACCTGCTTTAAGGAATGGTTTTTCTCTGCGTCCTCCACCAGCTACAACACCGATACTTGCACGGCATTGAGGGTTGAAGGATTTGAGTTCACCGGATGGCAATTCCACTACAGCCTGAGTTGCATCATGAGTGATTAAAGAAGCATAAGTTCCGGAAGACCTTACAAAGCGACCTCCGTCTCCTGGCCTGTTTTCAATATCGTAAATTGGAGTTCCTTCAGGAATCTCTGCAAGAGGCAGGGTGTTACCGAAGCTGATAGGTGCTGAAACACCACATTCGATTTCATCATCGATATGAATGCTTTCAGGAGCTAAAATGTGTCTTTTTTCACCGTTTTCAAATTTAACGAGTGCAATAGGAGCTGTTCTACCAGGGTCGTGAATAATATCCACAACTTTACCTTTGATGCTTCCTTCTTTTTCAAGGTCATCGTAAGCCCTGTATTGGATCTTATCTTTGAATCTGTGAGAAGCTACTCTATAAGCAGGAGTTCCTCTTCCTCTACGTTGGTGTATTAATCGTTTTCCCATAATCAAGCCTCCTTAGAATACTCCCATTTTAACAGCTACGTCTTCTGCTTTTCCGTCTTCAACGAGTTTAATGTAAGCTAATTTTACACCTTTTGGAGTGATGTGAGTGTTTACTCTTACAACATCCTCTTCAAAGCGTGTTTCAAAAGCTTTTTTGATTTGAGCCTTGGATGCTTTTCTGTTTACAACAAAAGCAAGCTCATTATTATTATCAATTAAATTCATTGTTTTTTCTGTAACATGAGGTTTTACTAAAATTGAATATTGATCCATATTATCCACCTTCTTATCTAATAAATTCAAGAGAATCTATTGGAATAATCCTCCGATTTTTTCAATAGCGGACTTAGTAAAAATAGTTAATCTACCTGCATGGGTACCTGGTGCCAGTAATTCAGCATTCAAGTTTTCGACAGCTACGATTTCAACACCAGCATGGTTTCTTGCACCTAAGCTAATGCCTTTGTCTTCGCCGACTACAACTAAAGGTCCTTTGCCGGATTTGTATTTACGTCCTCTTGTTTTTCCTCTGCCTGCTCTTATCTTCTTGCTTTCCTTGGCTTTTACAACATCATCGTAAACACCTAATGCCTTGAAGATTTCACGGGTTTCACTGGTTTTTCTTACAGATTCCAGTTCATCTTCAACAATGATAGGAACTTGTTCGAGACCTTCAATGCGGTGACCTCTTCCTGCTACAAGCTCTTCATTTGTAGTAGCTGCAACAGCGGATCTGATTGCGAATCTTCTTTCTTTTGTGTTTACTTTTTCGTGATGGTTTTTAGCTGCTCTTACAGGGTGAGCTCTTCTACCGCCTTTTGCTTGAGGAACGAATGCTGCTCTTGCACCGTTTTTTATTCTAGGTACTCCAGCTACACCTCTACCGGTTCCCCATCCTTTTGCAGTGGTTCTTTTACCTGCTTCAGGGTCGTTACCCCATGGTTGAATTCTTGCAGATTGTGCGGAAAGTACAGCTCTTTTAATAAGATCAGGTCTGTATTCTTCATTAAAAATTGCAGGAAGTTCAATTTCTTCTTTTACTTCCCCGGTAATTGAATAAACGTTAACTTTCATTTTCTAACCCTCTTATACTCCTTGTTTAGAACTGGTACTTATGTAATTGATTTGAGGAGCTGCTGCATCATCAGCCTTCTTAGGTCTGATAGCCTGTCTGAGAATGACTAATCTTTTTGTAGGACCTGGGAGGGAGCCTTTAACTAATACGTAATCGTTTTTAACGAGACCGTATTTGATGAATCCTCCATCAGGGTTGACTAAATCTACTTCAGATGCGTCTCCAATCTTCAAGACTTTCTTGTTGAATTCAGTTCTCTTATGGTAACCCATTTGACCTGCTTGAGCTACGGTCCACATGGTTCTCTCAGGAGACCATGGACCAATGGAACCTACGTGTCTTCCTTTACCGCTTCTAGCAGCCTTACCATATTGGATTCTAATGTTCCATCTTTTAATTACACCTTGGAATCCTTTTCCTTTGGTAGTTGCAATAGCATCTACATATTGACCTTCATTCAAGATGTCGCTAGCTCTTACTTCCTTACCTAATAATTCGAGTGCGGTGTTTAATTTTTCTTCAACGGAAGATCCGCCGATAGCAACTTCGAAGATTTCAGGTTTCTTTTTAGGAACACTAGCTAATTTAGGATTAGTGTGTACTACTACTTTGATTTCTTCAGTTTTCTCTAAAGCATCTTGTATTTTTGCAATAGCTTCGGATTGGTCGTAATCTTTAGGAAGAGTGATCTTCCTGGAGAGTTCTTCATCCAAATTATCTGCAATAACCTCGGTGATAGCTTTAAGTCCATGATTTGTTTTTTCGTATGATCTTATGCCCATTATTACAATAGGCGGTACTTCCAAAACAGTTACAGGAGTGAAAACTTCCATTCCGCTGGTTGGAGAGTTTTTATCATTGTCTACAACCATAGCATGAGTCATACCGACCTTGTAGCCAGCAAGACCCAAGAGTTTTGGTTCTTCATTACTTGGCCAAGACTTGATTCTTGGAGTTTCTCTAGCCACTCTCTTACGAGGAGAGAATGCCACAGAACCCTTTCTTGGTTGGTGATGTCTTACCATTATTTACCTCCGTTTTATTATTTTTTCCGTAAGTTAATTAGTCTAAATTGATTGGTTTAATTTTTTTAATTAACAAACAACATCTTCATTTTTTTCAACAAACCCTTAGTTTATTGAATATTATTTTAAGCCAAAAAGGCTTTGCAGTCTTTAAAAGACCAATGCTTTAAGATTTTATCCTTAAAACATGCATTATCAAATTAAATAAGAATTATCTAAAGATAATCATTATCAGTTAATTGATAACAAAAATAAATAGCTTCAAGCTTTTGGAGTGTCTAATTCCAGCTGTTTTAAAAATCTTACAGCAAACTGTCTAGTTTAAGATAGCGCTAGCTAGGATAGCTCCAAACTCAAATTTTAAAAGAAAAATTAAGTTAAACATAGAGCAAGCTAACTAGTCATATACTAGCAGACCGCCGTTTTATCTTGAAAACCATATGATCAAAGCATCTGAAATCATATCAATCAAGAATATCTAATCAAACAGCAAATAAGCTAATAAAGCTAGATAAACATGAAAAAACAAGCTCAACTTGTTTTATTCTTCTACTTCTCAAGGATTGATTCTCTAAATTTCTTATAATGTCTAGTTATAAGTTATTACCTCATATGTCCAGTACAAGGCAAATCCTTGAAGCTAAAGCTAAACATAGCTAAAGCCAAATCTATATCTCATATGCATTTATAAAATGTATTTTTATAATTACGAATGTCGCCTCGTAAAAGCGTTGCGTTTATTGCCACGCAAAGCAAGTTAATAATGAACTATTAACATTAATTGAAGTGTCTATGTGAAAACTTAAAGTATGTTGAAAATAGCCAGGGTTGAAATAACCGCTTCTTCAGTCCTCACTGTTGCAGTTCCCTGATTAGGAATCGTATTGACTTTCACTAAATCCCAGGAACTCTCCAGATTCTCACCAATTGATGAGTATGGACCTCCGAATACAATAGCAATACTTCTTGAGTTTTCTACTTTAGATTTCAATTCATTAAAAATAGAATCTATTGTATCTGCGTACTTGGTTGTTTCTACGACCAAGTCGGGATTAACTAATTTTAAGCTATTTTTAAGACCTTTATTTGTAGATAATGTCTTAAATCCCCAGTAAATGTCATCTGGTTCATCAGGTGTGACTATTACCTCTTTTTTTGACAGCTTTTCAATCTTGAAAGAGAAAATTTTCTTGACTGTAAGCTGTTCCTTGCAAAATGCCAGCTGATCGATGCCTATGTCAACATAGGTACCTTTCTTGTTCCTCTTGACGGTGAATCCCTTTCTGTACTCGCCCATCTTAGGCTCGCTGCTTGAAGGGTGGTGGGGTGTTCTCAAAGGAGGCAGTATTCCAACGTGTCTCAATTCTGATTTGATTGGAATTGCTTCTTTTCTAAGATATTGAGGAGTGTCCATGTAAGAAAGAACTTCTGCAATGAAATCTCCGTCTCCCTCTTTCTTCTCGTCCTGAACAGTCAGGTCTTTGTAAACCACTACGTCATCCACTTCGAAAACAGCTAAAGCTCTGCCAAGAACTCCTATTTTGGAGGTTCTCAACTTGAGATCCTTTGTTTCCGCTAAAAATGAGTCAGGTATAAAGACTGACAATCTAGTATTTTGCTTCATAATCTTACTTCCAATCTATACGCAATATTACGATCAACCGCTTATTCTCTAAACGGTCAAGCAAAAAATACTATATTCTCCACTGATAAAAATTACCAGCTATTGAATTAATACCTTTTTAAAAAAATATAAAAAATAATTAAATACATTCAAAATTATTATTTCCATTGATTGATTAAAATGCGATTAGAATGCTAAAAAAGTTTATAGCCATAGCTAACACATCATAACAATTGAAAAAAATGACCTTAACATCAGACAAATGTTAAAAATCACAATATGAAAAATAATAAAAAATTTAAAAATTTCTTATAAATTACATAATATAGACATATAGATTAATAGTATTTAAGTTCGTTATTATATATAAAGCTTATGCTTTTTTCAGTACAAAAATAAGAATGAAAAAGACTCTCAAGATTTCCCAGATGCTTTTTTTAGAAATTTTTTAAAATCTGAGAAATGAAAGCAAAAAATATATAAATATTTTTTAATTTGGATTGGAAAATTTCAGAAAATATTTTTAATTTTTAATTGTGGAATTTCAGAAAAAAATAATAATAAATAATTATATTATATATTATATTTTACTACTATATAATTTTTTATGGAAAATAACTTCTTGAAATCTGAAAAATAACTTCTTGAAGTCTAGAAAAATCAAATATTATTATTAAGTTGAAAATCTCAGACAGACTGTTTTTAATCAAAAATTAATATTTCTCTGCTCTGAGAACAACAACCTTGACATAACGAGAGTCCTTTGTGTGGAAGTCATATATTCTTGGTATCGGAAAATTGTAGACCAGTTTGTGGGTGACCTCGGCTCCAAGCTCTCTGTAGAAGTCTATAACAAACTCTTCAGTGCTTGCCATATGGAATGAATAGCTGACATCCGCACTATTTACTGCAAATTCCATGAATTTCCTGTCTGCATGCTTTTTAGACTTTTCCTGCGAACCGAAAGGGGGATTCTGGATTACAGTATCAAATTCAATATTATTAAGGGTTTTTGAACCATTTGCATTTAAAAGCTCATGGATATCATCAAATTCATCAATATCTCCAACTGCAAAATCCAAATTATCTCGGAGCAGATCATTTTGTGTTTTCCGTGCCATTTCAATAGATTCCCCATCAACATCAACACCCATGGAGAAATTGGAATTCATCAAGGAGGATCCTATAGCCAATATTCCGCATCCGCATCCAATGTCCAGGACATTTCTTCCCCCTATGTCTCCCAGAGAGCCTGCATTCCACAACAAGTCAGCAGCTATCGGAGCTGGGGTTGAATACTGCTCCAGCTCAACCTTTGGATTAGGATGCCTTGGAACCTTCTCCAAAGCCATTTCGAGATGTTTCTTTTTTGATATCTTCATAGAACCACAATTTCACTATAATAATATCTGAATTAACTAATAAAAAAACGCCGTATAAAATATAATAATATAATTCGATATAACAAGATTTAATATAAACTTTTATACATATATAGTATTATACTAATTGATTGATATTAAATTTTATTTTGCAATCAAATCATAAAGTATCAAAACAACTGACCTATTTGGATAAATTTACCAAATACAAATAATATTATATTCATTATTATAATATAATAAATTCCGAATAAATTAAAAGAGGCATTTAAATGTTTGAAAAAGTACTTATTGCAAATAGAGGAGAAATAGCCATACGTATCATGCGTGCTTGTCGTGAGCTTGACATGAAAAGCGTGGCTGTCTATTCAGATGCAGATAAAACTTCTCTTTACACTAATTAT
Organism: uncultured Methanobrevibacter sp.; assembly: GCA_900314635.1. Taxonomy (GTDB): domain Archaea; phylum Methanobacteriota; class Methanobacteria; order Methanobacteriales; family Methanobacteriaceae; genus Methanobrevibacter. The sequence goes on along the minus strand of OMVY01000004.1, from coordinate 17,457 downwards.
GCAGATGAAAAAGTTCCGCTTGGAAACCCTTCTCCAAAACAATCTTATTTAAACATTGAAAAAATAATCGATGCTGCTATCGAAACAGGAGCAGATGCTATCCACCCAGGTTATGGATTCCTAGCTGAAAACCCTGAACTGGGCATTCAATGTGAGAAAAACGGAATGAAGCTTATCGGCCCTAGCGGAAATGCGATACTGAAAATGGGGGATAAGATCACCTCCAAACAGATTATGAAAAAGGCAGGAGTTCCTGTCATCGAAGGTACAAAAGACGGAATTGAAAAAATCGATGAAGCCATCAAAGTGGCTGATAAAATCGGATATCCTGTTATTGTAAAAGCTTCCGCTGGTGGTGGAGGAATAGGAATGCGTGCGGTCTACAGTGAAGACGAGCTTGTGCGTGCAATCGAATCAGTTCAGTCATTAGCTGCAACCAATTTCGGAGACTCCACAGTATTTATTGAGAAATACCTTGAAAAACCAAGACATATCGAATTTCAGGTTCTTGGAGATGAACATGGGAACACAATCCACGTGGGAGACCGTGAATGTTCCATTCAAAGAAGACACCAAAAACTCCTCGAAGAGGCTCCATCCCCTATCATGACAGATGAGCTGCGTGAGAGAATGGGGGAAAGCGCTGTCAAGGCGGCAGAATCAATCGACTACAACAGCGCAGGTACCATAGAGTTCCTTTATGAAAACGGAGAATACTACTTCCTTGAAATGAACACCCGTATTCAAGTCGAGCACCCGATTACTGAAATCGTAACCAATACAGACCTTGTAAAAGAACAGATTCTGATTGCAGCAGGAGAGGAACTGCAATATGCTCAAGAGGACATAAACATCAACGGACATGCAATCGAATGCCGTATCAATGCTGAAGACCCTTTGAACGACTTTGCTCCAAACCCTGGAAAAATCACAGGTTACAGATCACCTGGAGGACCTGGAGTACGTCTGGACAGTGGAGTATACATGAATTATACCATTCCAACATTCTATGACTCCATGATTTCCAAATTGATTGTAAGCGGACGAACAAGAGAGGATGCAATTTCAAGAATGAGAAGGGCATTAAGCGAATATATCATTCTAGGTGTGAAAACTACTATCCCATTCCATAAGGCTATTTTAAGAAATGAGGCATTTATCAATGGAGATCTGCACACCCACTTCGTAGATGAGCATAAAACCGGTATCAACCAGGAAATGGAAAATGTGATTGAAGAAGATTTGGAAACAGTAAATCGTATGAAATCCACTTTCATGCCTGGAAAGAAGGTAGCTGCCATTTCAACAGCTGTCGGTACTTATTTCACTGCTGCAAAATCCCAGCAGTTGAATAAATAACTGTCCGGTAATAATCATGCAATTTGCTTGAGGTTTTAAATTTAAAAAATAAATTTTTACTTTATTTATTTTTTTATGATATTAAACAAAAGTAGAAAATTCAATTTTATTGATTTAAATAGGTATTCATTTAATACCTGAAAAAATTCAATTTTATTGATTTTATATAATTAATTTCATCCAATTAAACAAACTAGAAAATTCAATAAGTATGTGGTTTTAATGAAAAAGGAAATGACTAAACTTCTTCTCGAATATGGCATCATAAGTTCAGAAGAAGCTGAAAAAATAGAATCCATTAATGAAGAGACTATTGCAAAATCCATCAAGGAATTAGGATTTAACCAAACAGAAAACATTACCCAGGAAAAAATTGAAGAAAATCTGGATACAGAAGTTTTAGGCAAAGAGATTTATTGTTTTAGAAAAGTCTTGTCCACAAACAACATTGCAAAGTTCCTCGCAAACCATGGATCTCCTGAAGGAACTATCGTAATTTCCGAGATTCAAACCAAGGCAAGAGGAAGATCAGGAACCAAATGGGAATCTCCTGAAGGCGGAATATGGATGAGCATCATCCTAAGGCCTAATCTGGAACCTGCAAAAGCTTCATTAATCACATTGGCCGCTGGTGTTGCAATAGCTAAAACAATGAGGAATCGCGGAATAGATGCTAAGATCAAATGGCCGAACGATGTCCTGATTGAAGGCAAGAAGGTATCTGGTGTTTTAACCGAGGCAAATATCACTTTCAACAAGCTTGATTATGTCATAGTCGGTGTTGGAATAGACACCAACCTGAATATTGAAGACTTGTCAGAGGACTTGAAAGCTGGAGCAACCACCCTGCATGATGAAATGAAAATAGAAAAAGTTGATGAAAACATAATCATTGCAGACTTGCTAAAAGAATTTGAGGAAATCTACAAATTATATGCAGACCAGCAGATTGAAGCAATACTCAAAGACTGGAGAGACAATTCAGATACCATAGGCAAGTATGTTGAAATCACACAGGCTTTGGGTCAGAAAAGCATAGGTTATGCTGTTGGAATAAACAAGGAAGGCAGTCTGATTATTGAAAAAACAGATGGCACCTTGGAAAAGATTATCTCAGGCAGATGCCGTGCGATTGAATAATTTTAATTTAAATAAATAAAGATTTTTCTTATCTTTATTTCTTTTTTTTATTATTTTTTTAATTTTAGATAAAAAACTTATTTTAAAACCTTAAACTAAAAACTTATTTTAAAACCTTAAACTAAAAACTCATTTTAAAACCTTAAACTAAAAACTCATTTTAAAACTAAAAAACTAAAAAAAACTCATTTTAAAACTAAAAAACTAAAAAAAACTCATTTTAAAACTAAAAAACTAAAAAAAAACTCATTTTAAAACTAAAAAACTAAAAAAAGATATTCTGAACTACACTATAAGAAGAACTTATTTAAAAAAAGAATAATGGATTAACCACTATTCATCAAAAAATATGAGTTTTTCAGCCATTTCTACTTTTTGAACCAAATCAAGGAAGACATCAAATGAATTGTCTATCTTATCCTGCAAGACATCAAGGTCCATATCAATAACATCTTTAGTTGACAAATCGAACCTGATTGTATCGGAGGCTCCAGGCATCCCAACAGCAGGTATTGTAATGATTCCTTCTTCCTTCAATAAAACCATGCTCCAGAGGAAACAACAATCTTTTTCTGAAAGCTCTGTTTCAATATTCAAGACTTTCAATTGATTTGCAAGATTTGCTTCCTGTACTTTAATACCATTCGGTGTTTTTTCAAACATTTCGTATTTTTTTGAAATCAAGCCATAAAACTCTTCCTTCCTACTCACGGATTTTCTTAAAACTTCAGGAGTATATGCCTTGATTCCATTTATCATAGCCATAATCAAAGGCGGCTGGGCTTCAAGGCCGAACTGGTTAACCTTGATTTTAATTTCATCTATCAGTTCCGCTCTTCCAGCCATGAGGCCTCCACGGGGACCCGGCATTAATTTATCAGTGCTGGTTACAACTAGATCCGCTCCAAGGTCTGTTGCTCTTTTCTGATTGAAAACAGCTGTCCTGAGGCGGGCTCCTGAAGCATCATCAACTAGAACTGGAATATCCTTCTCATGTGCCCTGCTGATTACCTGTGTGAATAAATCTTCATCAATTACCTGCAGATCCATTGTAGAGCCTGTTATGACGACAAGGGAAGTGTTGTCGGGAATGGCGAATTCATTTATGTCGATAAATTCCTCATAGCTTGCACCTGCAAGAGCACAGGAGCGTGGTATGGAAGGATGACCCGGATAGTCCGCAAGAAAATGAGCGACATGGGAGCCTTCCCCCACCAATGCAAGAACAGTTGCAAGTATGCCTGCGCTTGTTCTGTTTACGGGAAGAACCTTCTCTCCTCCGAGATGTTCTTTTCCCACGATTTGTATCTCATCTTCAAATACGGCAGGCCCGACATATGTTTCCAGAAGTTCCAATTCCTTCTTGCTTGCTATGAAACCGCCTGAAAGTCCTGTAACATCAAATAATGAGTCTCTGCCTTTCTCTTCAAGGATTTTCTTAATTATCCTGAATGCAGACTCTCTTTTTTTAACTTCATCCAAGGAATTATTTACAATCATGATTAAAACCTAAAAATTTTTTAAAATCAGTTAAGGATTTATTATTTAAAGTATTTTAATTTTCTTAAAAAAAATGAAAAAATTATCTAAATTAAAAAAATAGCTAAAAATCAATAAAAGAAAAATATAAAATAGGAATAATACTTAAAAAAATGAAAAGAAAGTTAAAAAAAAGAGAATAATAATTAAATAAAAAAAAAGTGAAAAGAAAATTAAAAAAAATGAATAGAAAGTTAAAAAAATTAGTTGTCTAATTCGATTTTGAAGTCTTCAAAAGCCTGTGCTAAAACTTTCAAGTCTTTTTCCCCAATATCAATGCTTGCAGCATCCTGGCCTTCGTTTTCTTCATAATCATAGAAAGCATACAAAAGCTTTCCTTCAGGATTTGCAATCAATGTAATGCGGTCGTCCTGCTTGTCAGGGTTCTTATTAGGCAATGCAATAGCTATCATGACACCTAACTGTTCGAAAAACTTTTGTTTTTCTTCTTCATCTTTTGTAGTCTTTTTGAATTTTCTTATTCTGGATTTTAATTTTTTTGCTGCAGCTTCTTCAATATCTGCCATATTATCACCAATAAATGTAATTTTTAATCTTAATCTATTTAATCATTAAAAAAATTAATTTTTAATATCAAATTACTATGATATTTAAAAATATTTATATATAAAGTTTAGGATTATATTTGCAAATGAAATATCAAATTAGCCATAGAACTTTTAATAAAATATCATTTGGTCTTGATAGGAAACCCATAATCAAAATGCTTTAATAAAATATCATTAATCGTAAAGGCTTTTGCCATTTGAATCAATAGCTACAATCAATGGTCCGAACTTGTCAACATCAAGATCCCACATCGCCTCAGGCATTCCGAGATCCAGCCAGTCAACTCCCTTGATTTCCTTCACCCTGTCAACATACAAGGCCGCGCATCCGCCGGTAGCCACCACATAAACCGCATTGTTTCTTTTCAATGCTTCTCTAACATTATCATCCATTCCACCTTTTCCAATGATGATTTTTGCTCCCATATCAAGCACTTGAGCTTCATAAGGGTTCATTCTCATTGAAGTTGTAGGGCCGACTGCAACCATTTCATATCTGGAGTCCTCCTCCTTGATTATAGGTCCTGCATGGAAGATAGCTGCTCCCTCAAGCTCCTGAGGAGAGCCCTCATCAACGATTCTCTTATGGGCCTGGTCTCTTGCAGTCAATATCTGACCTGATATTGTAATGACATCGCCGGCTTTCAATCCGTTTATATCCTCATCTGTAATTGGAGTCTTTAAATCAATCACATAATCACCAAAAATAAGTTTAATAAAAATCATTTTTTCTAGACAACCTTATTTTTGTATTTTTAAATATATAATGTTTTAAAAATCGGATTTTTGAAAAAATCATTAAAAAAATTATTCATTAAATTTAAAAAAATATTGTTGTAAAATGAGTTAAGAAAATTTAAAAAAATTGTTAGAGAATATTTTAGAAAAATATTTTAGAATATAAAAAATTGTTATGCAAAAAATAGTTATAAAAAAATTAAAAAAAGAGAAATAACTCTTTTAAACAGTTAAATCTCTTCAATTTAAATCATCTAATCTCTTTTAACCAAGGTTGCAATTACAAACAGGCTGAATGCCAGAACCAATATAGGAACTCCAGTGTTTTGCTGAGGAATTACAGTAGTATTTGTCTTATTTGTCTTGTTTGTATCGTTATTGCGCTTGGATTCCTTTTTAGGCTTATTTTTTTCTTCATTCTTAACAGGGGCCTTTGATTTATTGACTGTCAAAGTACCTGCTTTTAAAGTTATATCATAGTTTTGAGCCTTGGTATTGGATTTAAGGGAATACTTTGTAATCTGGTTTTTAGAACTGCCGACCTCTGTCTGGCTTCCTGATACTACAACTTTTTCAAGTCCTTCCCCTGATGCAAAAGATCCTTTTGTTATAGAATAGCCATTGCTTTTAAGAGCAGAGCCATCATAGGTTTTTGAAGCACTGTCTGCAGTTAAAGTAATCTTAACCGGATTGATGGTTACAGTTCCATTGTCATAAATGGTATCATCGCCATTTTCAGCCTTGATGTAAACTGTCTGGGTTCCATTGGCATCTTTGAATCGAGGAGCCTCCTTAACCCATGTCTTATTATCCAGACTGTATTCAAAAGTGGTGCCGCTTTTAGATGCCTTGACGGTTATGCCATGCTCATTACCATCATAGGTTCCGGTATAATTGGTTACAGTCAGCTTGTTTTCCTCATCTGCAGATGGTCCATCATCGCTGACATCATCCTTTGGATCATCTGATTTGACTTTATCAGTCTTTTCAGCATCCTTTTTCAAATCATTGTCATCTGAATTATCGACTTCCATTAGAGCATCCTCAGTTTCCTCTTCAATGGCAGAATCATCACTTACTGCAGCAATGACATTCATTGAAGACAAGACCATTATTGAAATCAATAAAACAGAAAAGAATTTGTATTTTAAATTTTTCATAAACACGCCTCATTTAGTTAACAAAATAATATATAAATTAAATTTATTATTTTAAGTTAATAAGGATTTTCAAAAAAAATGAAGATTGGCAAGAATCCATTTTGTATTTTTACTAAAAAACAAAAAATGAAATATACGGTTTCCAAAATATGGGAAATTTAAATTAAAAATTATTGAACTCATTCAGAATTGAGATTAATAAGATTTACACAATTCAAAAATGTTTAATATGCCACCACATATATAAAAAAAAATAGTAAAAAATTAAATATATGTTTATATAGTAGTTTGGTTCAATATAATTCTATATGTAACTAGGGTTTTTTCGTGGGGATTAAACTTTTTAATTTTAAAATTTATCAATTTAAAATTAGTTATTAGATTTAAAGGTACGATTTATTTATTATATAAGGAATCACAGCTGAATTTCTTAATTTAATAGACTATTTTTTCTCTAATAAGGTTACATATGATGAAATAACTAAGGGGTATTTTTCATCGAAATAAATGTAGCTATTTATTTTATGAAAGATATTTCATAGAAAATGGTGAAAAAATGGATAAATTGAAAACCAAGGTTTTGTTTATCTCATTAATCATTTTAGCATTGCTTTCAATCGGCGCTGTTGCAGCTGCTGATGATGCTAGTGATGAGATAATCAGTCAAACCCAAGACGATTTTGATTTATCTGAAGAGATAGTTAGTGATGTTCCAAGTGCTCAAGAAACAGAGGTATTAACAGATGATGAACCGGCTCAAAATTCAGATGGAAGTAGTTATGTGACTGTTAAGTTTGAATATATAAATGAAACTACAAACGGTCAAACTGTTGAGACAATCTATAAGGATAAATATAAAATTAGCCAAAATAATAAGTTATCAATCGCTTGGTCAACTACATTTGGCAAGTTTGTACCAATTCCTGGTCAATTTGAGTATGATGGTACTAAGTATGTATTAAAGAACTGGACAAGCAGTTTAACTGGGGAAGTTGTTCCTAAGTTTCAATATCAATATTTATATGCTACTGGATATAATTATACAGTAGTTTACACTGCTGATTTTGGTATTTACCCAAATACTGTATTCACTGCTAATTGGGAAATGAAAGACAGCAATGGTGAGGATAAAACTGTTGTTAAGACATATGACCTTAAACATCCGTATAGTATAAGTCTTTCCAAGCAAAACTTTACTAATATGTCGAATGAATATAAGGAATATGATTATGATGGAACCCATTATATCTTTGATCATTGGGAAGATGGTGAAGGCAATACTGTAGATGGTACTGTTAAACATGAATATCCTTATACTGGAGAAGATCAAACAGTAACATTTAAGGCTATTTACAAGGCTGAGGAAAAACCATCAAATATCACTGTTAAAGTAGTTGGTTTAAAAGATGTAAATGGTAATGATGTCAATTCTGAATTAACTAACAAAATTGACCCTGGTGTTACATGGATTATTCGTTACGCTATGTTTGAAGATGAAATAGACAGATATAATACATATGATGCTAATGGAATCCATTATACATTTAAACATCTTTTAGATCCTGAAGGTGTACCAATCACTGATCCAGAAAGTTATGAAAGAACTTTAAAACCTAATGGAACAGATTACACTGTGGTTTACACTGTAGTGTATGATGAAGAAGTTATTGGTAATTTTACTTTAGTCTACACCGATAAACTTGGTCATGGCAGCGGTAGTTGGAACAGTACACATAATTATGGCGTACATTTTACCCATACATTCAGAACTCCTGCCGATATACCATCTGGAGCAGAATTCTTATATTGGGAAAGAAATGATACCCTGGAAAGATTTAATCCAGGTGAAACCTATACCATAAGTTATGAAGAATTCGCAGGAAAAACTGTAGTAGTTTATGTAAATGCTGTTTATGACATTAAAACAACTGTTAAACTTGAAGAAATCACAAAATATGTTGAAGATGTGATTGACATTACAGCAACTATTACTGATAATGTTAACAATGCAGCTCTAAATGGAGGAACTGCTACTTTAACAATTGATTACGGCAATGGCAACACTTACACTCAGACTGTTGATGTAGAGGACGGCCAAGCTATATTCAAGGATGTCAAACTTGAAAACCCTGGTGATTACAGTTATAAAGTGGAATACAGCAGATTCAATTATAATCATCATGATGAAGGAATCAATGACTACCTTCCATCAGAAGCCGAGTCCAAACTTCATATACTTGCATTAAACACTACTGTTTCCAATGAGTCTGCAACAGGCAAGCCTGGCGACAAAGTCAGTGTTGAATTCACAGTGACTGATCAAAACAACAACCCTGTAGCAAATGGAACCCTGACTGTAACAGTTGAAGGCACTCCATATACTGCAGAAGTCAAAGAAGGTAAAGCTACATTCGAGGACATTGTACTGCCAAATCCAGGCAATTACTCTTATGAAGTGAATTACGAGGGCAATGATTATTACAACCCATCTGTCGGACAACTAAATCTTACTGTACAGAAAGTAGATGTAATTGTTACTCTTCCAGAAGTAATTAATTACACAGGAGCTGTCGTAGATATAGTTGTAGATGTCATAGATGAGTATGGAAACTCTGTAAACGAAGGTACTGTAAATCTTGTAATAGACTTTGGAACAAAGCTTTCCAATAAATTAATGGCAACTGCATTAAGCAATACTGCCGAAGTATCCGATGGTAAAGCTGTATTCAAAAATATTACTCTTGGCGAACCTGGAAAATATCCTTCATATGCACAATACAGTGGCAGTGATTATTACAATGAAGCAGAAAATACATCTGATGTAATTGTGCTTCCATTAAACACTACTACTGAAAGTCAGGATGTATCCGGCCACTCTGGTGATAAGAAAGACATTACTGCAGATATTGTTGATCAAAATGGAAATCCTGTTAAAAACGGAACTGCTGTCTTGAAAGTAAACGGCAAGGAATACACTGCCGAAGTCAAAGACGGCAAAGCAATATTCAAAGATGTTGAATTGCCTTCTGAAAGTACTGATGCAACTATTGATTACCTAGGTAATGAATACTACAACCCATCCAGCACAACAATCCAAATCACAGTTAGTGAAGATGAAGAGCCGGAGGGTGGCGATGAACCAATCAATGGTACCGAAGACAAAACTTCCACTGCTAATGCAGTGAAAGCTGTTTCTGTACTTCCATCTACTGGTAATCCAATTGCTTTAGTAATTTTAGCATTATTGACATTAGTTTCAACTGTCTCTTTAGGACGTAAAAAATAAATATTTATTTAGAAGAATTTTATTCTTCTTTTCTTTTCTTTTTTTAAAATTCTTATTTCAAATATATTTTAATTAGCTGTTTTTTGTAAAAATATATTAAATTTTGTTGTCAACAAAACTGTTATAAGTTGGTTAATAAATGAGTTAAACATTATAGAAAATGATTATTTAAGTTAAAAAAAGCAATTTAAAATCATTATCAAGAAAATCACAAAAAATTAGAAATTTCAACAAATAACTTATTAAAAACGACGACATTTCAAATCACTAACTAAAAATAAATTAGACATTATTTTAAAAATAAAAAAATAAAAAATAACTAGATAAAAATCTAGTTATCAAATATATACTTATATTTTGATTATTCTTCCCTGTATTTAATTCCTATTACAGTAAAGATACTTAAGAAAGCAAGCAATACAAGCAATAAAGGATTACCTGTTTTCAAACTAAGATCAATACCGTTGGTTTTAGGTTCGATTGGATTAGGTACGGGTGGATTATCCGCCTTGACTATGATGGTTGCATTATCATAATTGTTTGAAACATTTGTATCAACAGTAGAACTGTTGACAACTGCTTCATTAGTAATGCTTCCTGGAGAGAGAATCTTACAAGTTATAATCAATGTAACTTCCTCGCCATAATCTAAATCACCAATTTTCCAAACACCTTTAGCCGCATCAAATGTTCCCTTGGATGCAGAGTATTTAATAAATTTAGTGCTGACAGGCAGCGCATCTTTTACATAAACACCTTTTGCACCATCAGGTCCATTATTTACGACTTTAATAATCCAATGCATTACCTCATTGACATGATATTTTGTCTTATCAGCGGATTTATAAATCACCAAATCACAACTAGGAGGTAAAGGCTCATTTATTACTTCTGTAGTATTGTTAGCCTCATTATTTGAATAATTAGACTCAGGAGTATCAGTACTTGCAGAAGCGAAGTTTGTAATGTTGCCCACCTTTGTTGTTTTTGTAATTAAAGTAAGAGTTGCACTGGAACCATTAGTCAGCTTTCCAATAGTCCATACACCATTTTGATATTTGCCTTGAGATGCTTTGTATGAAACAAATTTAAGGCCGTCAGGCAAGACATCCCTGACTTTAACATTCAATGCTGTACTTGGACCGTTGTTAGTAACTTTTATAGTCCATTTTACTAAATCTCCTTTATAAACTTTAGAAGCGTTAACAATTTTGCTTATGACCAAATCACAGATAGGATCAGCCACAGTGGTGTTGTTAGCCTCATTATTAGTGTAATCTGATTCAGGAGTAGTGGTATTGACAGTAGCAATATTTACAAAAGTGCCATCTATGAGGACTTTGGTAACTAGGATAAGAGATACAGGAGTATCCTTTTCCAAAGTTCCGACAGACCACTCATTAATGCCTTTAGTGAAAATGCCGACATCCACTTTATAATCCACTAATTCCAAGCCATTAGGCAGCACGTCTTTTACAATGACATTGGATGCGGCGCTTGGACCGTGATTCATAATGGTAATATTCCATTCTACCAAGTCGCCAATATTACAATTTGTAGCGTTTACAATTTTGACAATGCCCAGATCACAGATAGGTTTTCCTGTAGTATTATTGGTACCGTTTGTTTCATTGGTTAAATTGGAACCAGCAGAAACATTGTTTACAAAAGTACCATTGGTTAATACTTCAAACCATACTGTAAAGTTGGCTTTTTCTCCTACAGCAAGAGCACCTATTAATGTCCAATTGCCATTACCATCATAATTCCAGTTACGACTGCCGTTTTCGTATTTACGATAAGCTAAACCTGAATGGTCGTAGTCTGTATCAACTACATAAACCTTATCAAGCACACAGTCTCCTGTGTTTTCAACTACAATAGTAAATCTAGCAGTATTTCCGACATAAACTTCCTTATCGAGTGTTACCTTTTGAACGGTCATGTTAGGCAAGTAAGCTTTGGTCTTATTTGTAGCATTGGTTTCATTGGTTAAATTGGATTTTGCACTTACATTATTATGTAAAGTACCATTTTTAGTAACATTGAAGTAGACGACGAAACTAGCAAGAGGGTCTGTAGTGTTTAAAACACCCACTAAAGTCCATGTTCTTGTAGAATCATCATAAGTCCACTCACGGTTACCATTATGAACCCAATCATCAAATACTAAACCATCACTAAACCAAGTCTCAGTAACAGTTACATTAGATAAGTCACAGTCACCGGTATTTCTAACAAATATGGTAAATATGGCTTGGTCTCCAACATAAACAGTTTCTTCATATGTGAGTTTTTCAACAGTCATATTAGGCAAGTAAGCTTTAGTTTGGTTAGTACCATTTGTTTCATTAGTTAAATTGGAAACAGCAGAAACGTTGTTTATTAAAGTACCGTTTTTGGTAACATTAAAGAAGACATTGAAGCTAGCATTAGTGCCGTTTTCAAGAATGCCCTTTAAAGTCCAAACTTTAGCACCGTTATAAGTCCATTCACGATTACCATTAGTCCAAACACCAATGAACTCCAAACCTTCACTAAACCAAGTTTCAGTAACTTTAACATCAGACAAGTTACATTCACCAGTATTATTTACAACAATAGTGAAACTGGTTTCATTACCAACATAAACAATCACATCATTTGCAATTTTCTGAACAGTCATGTTAGGAACATCAATATGAGTATGTTTATTGGTAACAGTCCAATCATAAGCAGACGCATTAGTAATCACAGCAGTGTAATTAGCAACAGCAGTTTCGTTAACAGTGTACTTAATCACAACACCA